>JAPLSH010000017.1:0-8022 GCA_026398735.1 Pseudomonadota bacterium
CCAAACCCACGCCGGCGGCCTGATCGTGCTCGGCGATGACGGTTTGGCGCTGGGTGCGGCTGCAGGCCAGCAGCTGACGCGAGGCGCCCCAGCCGCCCAGCTGCAGCAACTGCCAGCCGAACACGCCGTCTAGCGTTTCTTGCAGCAATTGGGCCTCGGCCTGCAGCACCAAACGCCCCTGCGGGCTGTCCAGCCACTGCTCCAGCGCCCGATGGTCCTGCGGATGTCCGAAAATCGTTGGCAAACGCCTGCCCTGCCGTTTTAATACCCGACCCGATACTGCGAGGCCCACCCTTGGCGCGAGACCGCAGCCCCCGTTGCACCAGACTGACCGTAGCCGCCGCCGTGGCGTTGCTGCTGGCCGGCTGCGCCACTGCGCCCTCGCGTCCGCAGGCTGCCGGCGTCGTGCCGCAGATTCCAGACTCCGTGGCCGTGCCCAGCACCGTGCCACTACCGCCCGAACCACCCGTGCCGGGCGCTGCGCCCGACACTGCCGCAGAACGTCTGGCCCGCGGTGAAGCTTACACCGACGTGCTGGCGCGCATGCGCAGCGGCTTTGCGCTGGAAGACATCGACGAAGCACGCATCGACCGCGAGCTGGAGTGGTATCTGCGCCACCCCGACTACATCGAGCGCACGCTGAACCGCGCTGCGCCCTATTTGCATTTTATTGTCAGCGAAGTGGAGCGCCGCGGCCTGCCCTTAGAGCTGGCGGTGCTGCCGGTGATCGAAAGCGCATTCGAGCCCTATGCCTACTCGCGCGCCCGCGCCGCTGGCTTGTGGCAGTTCATCCCGGCCACCGGCACGCGCTTTGGCCTCAAACAAAACTGGTGGTATGACGGCCGCCGCGATGTGGCGTCTGCCACGCGCGCCGCGCTCGATTACTTGGAATGGCTGGCCAAGATGTTCGACGGTGACTGGCTACTGGCCGTGGCCGCCTACAACTGCGGCGAGATGGCTGTGGCCCGTCAGGTCAAAGCCAACTTGGCTGCCGGCAAGCCGATCGACTTTTGGAACCTGAAACTGCCGGCCGAAACGCGCGCCTATGTGCCGCGTTTGTTGGCCATGTCGCGACTGGTCAACAAGCCGGCCAACTATGGGCTGGAGTTCAGCGACATCCCCAATGAGCCGTATTTTGTGCCGGTCGAGACCGGTGGCCAGATAGATATGGCGGTGGCTGCAGAGCTGTCGGGGCTCTCTACTGCCGATCTGTACGCCCTGAACCCAGCTTTTCATCGCTTTGCCACCGACCCCACCGGCCCGCACTTTTTGCTGCTGCCGGTAGAGGTGGCCGACACCTTCCGCCAGAACCTGCTGCAACTGACGCCCGATCAGCGCATGCGCGTAGAGCGCTATGACACGCGCAAGGGCGACACGGTGGCCGCCATTGCCAAGCGCTTTGGCACCACGCCGGGGATGATCCAAGAGCTCAATGGCATCACCGCCAATGCCAAGCTGGATGTAGACACCGAGCTGCGCGTGCCCTCTGCAGTGATCAGCCTGCCCCCGAAGGTGCTGGCCGCTGCAGCACTGGTCGACGGCAAGAGCGCCTTCAAGCGCAGCACCGCCCGCCATGTGCATGTGGTGGCGCGCGGCGACTCGCTCTCTGCCATCGCGCGCAAGACCGGTGTGCCGGTGGCGACGCTGGCTAGCCTCAACGGTATAAAGCCGTCCGAAAAGCTGCGCGCCGGTCAGAAGCTGAACCTGGGCACCGACGCCGGCACCGACGACTATCCGGTGAAGGCCGGCAAGAGCACCAAGGCCGATAAGGCCACAGCCAAGGCAGATAAGGCCACGGCCAAGCAGACCAAGGTCGCCAAGGCAGCCAAACCGGCCAAGGCCGAGAAAGCGCCCAAGACAGCCAAGGCCGCCACCACCCCAGCCGGCCGCAAGGTCACCTATGTGGTGCGCCAAGGCGACACGCTGTTTGAAATCGCCCGCAACTTAGAAGTAAGCGTGGCCAACCTGACCAAGTGGAACAGCTTGGGCAAGAAGACGGCGCTGCAGCCGGGCCAAAAACTGGTGGCATTCGTCGGCCGCTGACGCCGGGGCAGCCCTGACGGGCGCGGGCGGCGCTACACTACGCGCCTTCCATTTTTGCAGGGACTACCCATGGGCATCCTCACTGGCAAGCGCGCGCTGATCGTAGGCGTTGCAACCGACCGTTCCATCGCTTGGGGCATTGCCAAGGCCATGCACGAGCAGGGCGCAGAACTGGCTTTCACCTATGGCAACGAGCGCCTCAAAGACCGCGTCGAGCCGCTGGCGGCCTCGGTGGGCTCCAACATCGTGCTGCCGATGGACGTGACGGTGGATGCCGAGATCGATGCCGTGTTTGCCAGCTTGGCCAGCACCTGGGGTCACCTCGATGTGCTGGTGCATGCCGTGGCCTATGCGCCGCGCGAAGCACTGGCCGGCGGCTTTGCCGAGAGCACCAGCCGCGAGGCGTTTCGTGTGGCCCACGATGTGTCCAGCTACAGCCTGACCGCCCTCACCCGCGCCGCTGCGCCGCTGATGGCCGGCCGCAAGCCTGGAGGCCAACGTGCGCTTTCTGGCCTATGACTTGGGCCCGCAGGGCGTGCGCGTCAATGCAATCTCGGCCGGCCCGATCAAGACGCTGGCTGCTGCCGGCATCCCAGGTCTGCGCAAGATGATGGGCCAGGTGGCGCAGGTGTCGCCGCTGCGTCGCAATGTGACGCTGGAAGACGTGGGCAACTCGGCCGCGTTCTTGTGCTCAGACATGGCCAGTGGTGTCACCGGCGAAGTGCTGTACGTGGACTGCGGCTTCTCTACGGTGGGGATGAGCTTCCCGGGAGAGGCAGAGGGCTAAGCACACCGGTCTCGCCCTGCAAACGGGCGACGATCACTGCACAGGCCGCATCGGCCAGCACATTGACCGCCGTGCGCGCCATGTCGAGCAGGCGGTCTAGGACCAGCAGCACGCCGATAGCCTCGGCGGGCAGTCCCACCGCCGCCAAGATGACCGAGATGCCCACCAACGAGGCCGCCGGAATACCGGCGATGCCCATCGAGGTGATCAGGGCCAGCACTATGACAGGTGCAGGCCATAGGCTTGAGCGATGAACAGCGCCGCAGCGCACTCATAGAGCGCGCTGCCGGCATGATTGATCGACACGCCCAGCGGCAACACAAAGCCCGCCACACGCGGCGATACGCCGGCACGCTTTTCGGTGCACTCGATGGTCAGCGGCAAGGTGGACGATGACGAGGCGGTAGAGAACGCTGTGAGCAGCGCCGGGGCCAGCGCGGGGAACAAACCCCAAGGCCGCACACGACCGACCACGCGAATGAGCAGCGGCAGCGCAATGAACGCATAGAGCGCAAGGCTGACCACCACACAGGCACCAAACAACAACATCGGACCAGCCGACGACAGACCCGCGCGCGCCACCACTTTGGCAGTGAGGCCAAACACGCCCAGCGGCGCCAGCTGCATGACAAAGCCGGTCATGGCCATCATCACGCGAAACACGCCCTGCCAGAAGTGCTCAACCGACTCGCGGTACGGCGACTCGATGCGCGACAGGAACAAACCAAACAGCACGCTGAAGAAGATCAGTCCCATCAGCTTGGTGCCGGAAGCAGCCTCGACAATATTGGTGGGCACCATTCCTAAGATGATGTCGAGCAAGCCCGCAGAGGATTTGGCCCGCACGCTAATGTCGACCGTGTTGGCGTCAGCATGCAATGCCAGCAGCTCGCGCGCCGGCTGACCATTGACGATGCCCGGCTGCACAACATTGAGCACCAACAGCGCGATCAGCACCGCGATGAGCGTGGTGAGCACATAGAACACCACCGACGTGCCGCCGAGCTTGCCCAGGTTGCGGCTGCCGCCGATGCCGGCCACACCGGTGATGACCGAGGCCATCACCAACGGCACGATCAACATGCGCAGTAGATTAAGAAACAGCTGACCTAGGAAATCGCAGAACGCGATGACATCGAGGCCGGCCACTGTGCCGGTCGGACCGACCAGCACGCCCAACAGCGCGCCGCCGGCCATCGCGCCGAGAATAGTCCAGACCTTGACGGGTGATTCGTGCATGGCCTGGTACTCCGCGTGTTATTCGAAGGCCTTGGGATTGCGCTCGACCTTGATCGCATTGACCAAGGATTGGATATAGGCCTCGCTGACCAGCTGAGCCTGACGCTGCTGCTCGCGCTGCATACGCTGCATGCGCAAACGCGGGTCGGTTGTTTCTGGACCTGGCACACGCGACGCGGTGACTGCCAGCAGCGCAACGCCACCTTCATCCAACGCAATCACGCTACGCAATGACTTGCCGTCCTGCGGACGGGCACCCCCAAACGCTGCCGAGAGCACCTGCACTGGCACGCCCGGATCGGTACGGCCCACATAGCGCGCCGCATCAGACTTGAGCTTGAGATCTGCCAGCACTTTGTCCAGCGACTCACCGGCGTCCAAACGCTTGAGCGCTGCATCGGCAGCGGCCTTGGCCGCAGCAGAGCCACGCTGACGCAGCAGCTCTGCGACGATGCTGTCACGCACCTCGGTCAACGGCTTGGTCTGTGGCGGCCGATGCTCGGTCACGCGAAACACCACCAAGCGATCATCACCCAGCGACACGGGGCCGCTGACTGCTTGCTCTTTGACTGCGCGCGCACTAAACACGGCTTCGTTGAGCTTGGGGTCGTTGCCCAATGCACCACCGCCCGCACCGCGCACAAAGTTAGCGATGTCGCCGGGCTGCAAGCCAAACTCTTTGACCAGTTCGTCGAAGTTGCCCACGCCGCGCTCGATGCGCTGCTGCAGCTGTTCTTGGCGTTCGCCAAAGCGCTCGCCAGCCAACTCACGCGCCATCTCTTCGGTCAGTTCACCGCGCACTTCGTCCAAGCCGCGTGACTTGCCAGCCTGAATGGTCTCGAGCTTGATGAGGTGCCAGCCGAACTGCGTCTTGACCGGCGCACTGACCTCGCCCTGCTTGAGCGCAAACAACGCCGCAGAGAACTCGGGCACGAAGGCATTGCGATCTGACAGATCGAGCTCGCCACCCTTGGCAGCAGAGATGGGGTCTTTGGAGTTGGTCTTGGCCAACGCAGCAAAGTCACCACCGCCTTGGATTTGCTTGAGCAGCGCATCGGCATCGGCCTTGACCTTGTCACTGTCGGCAGGCTTGTCGACGGTAAGCAGGATGTGGCGAGCCAAGCGACGCTCGGGCTCTACAAAGCGGTCACGGTTCTTTTCGTAGCGCTCGGACAGCTGCGCATCGCTGATCTTGATACCCGCCGACACCGAAGCCAGCGTCAGTTCGCCATAGGCCACACGGGCTGACTCGATGGTTTGATATTGAGCCGAGCGGTCCTTGTACCAAGCATCGATGGCAGCCGCGTCGACCGGCGCTGTGCCGGCAAACTGCTGCGGTGTGAGCAGCGCAAAACGCAGTTCGCGCTGTTCGTCTTCAAGCGCCTGCAGTCGGGCGGCTTCGGTAGGCGTGAGGAACTCACTGATGCCCACCACCATGGCCACTTGATCGCGCACCAACTCACGGCGCTTGGCCGTCTCATAGGCCGCAGGGCTCATGCCTGCAGCGGCCAGCGCGGCCATAGCGGCCTGCGGTGAGAACTTGCCTTCGGACTGGAAGGCCTGCTCGCTTTGATAAGCCTGACGCAGCTGCGCTTCGGTGACCGCAAAGCCCAACTTGGCAGCGGCTTGGCGCACCACTTCTTCGCGCACCAGCGAATCGAGCAGACGACCCTGCAGCAGCGCGCGCTGCTCGGCGGGAATCTCACCGCCAAACAGATTCAGGTATTGCGGCTCCATGCGCTGCCATTCGGTCTTGGCGCGCTCGAGGCTGATCTCTTCGTTGCCGACCTTGGCTGCGTAGTTGCCAAGGTGACTGGTGAAATCGACGATGCCGTAGGCACCCCAGGCTGCAAACACCAATGCCAGCGCACCCAACATGACGTAGGAGAGCCACTTGCTGCCCTGCAGTTTGTCACCGATTTTCTGGAGCATGGATCAGGCCGTCTGCGGAATGGGACGGCGATTGTACCTGACCAGACCGTAGTCGGCTGCCAGCCCCTGCAGCCGTGCGGCGGCACGCCACCGCCAGAAGCCAGGCTAGGACTTCACCACACCGGTGAAGTCTGACCACTGCTCAATACGAAAGGCGCGGATATCCCGCACAGACTTTGGAAACCAGAGCCGGCTGCGTAACGATTGGATTGCCAGAAACAAGCTGGCCATGTCCTCTTGTTCCGTGACGTAGAGGCTGCCTTGAACCCGGTGAAATCCGTGGTCGGCCAGAACAGCGCCAATTTCTGTGTAAGCGTGTGAGACGCCCTTGGGGTGATGAGTCTCTGTGTCTGCGACGACCAGATCAAACGCCACCGCGTACATCAACAAGCCTCGGGATCGTCTTCCAATCTAGTCAGACGGTACTCGGCCAACTCCCCGCTCTCAACCAAGGTGACTTGGACCAGCCAATCGCCATCATCCAACTGGCGAAGCGCTGTGCCCACTTCGTACTTGGGCCCGAAAGGTCCAAAACTCTTGATCTTGCCGACAGGGACTGGCGGCGGTGCGACGACTGCGTGCATGACAACTCCACCGAAATGGACTCAGTCAACGGACGATGTGCCCAGACGTGTGGGCTTGCGAATGGATCTCTAAATGCCAGCCTGCTGGGTGCGACTGGCGGAGCGGACGGGACTCGAACCCGCGACCCCCGGCGTGACAGGCCGGTATTCTAACCAACTGAACTACCGCTCCATTCGCAAACCCTGGGCTGGTGGGTGCTGAGGGGATCGAACCCCCGACATTCGCCGTGTAAAGGCGACGCTCTACCAGCTGAGCTAAGCACCCCTGTGCAGGCCCGGACCACCAACCCCGCTGTGACGTTTAAGCCCCAGCGAGGGCGCGTAGTCTAGATGAACTCTAGTGCGGTTGCACCTGCTTTGATGCACGCCGTGCACGCGGCGTGCGCTTGGTTGCCACAACGGCTACCGGCGGTGTAGTGACCACGACATTGGGCACGGGCTGGCGGGTCAGCGCCAGCTCGAGCACTTCGTCAATCCATTTGACCGGACGGATGTCGAGCTTGCCCTTGATGGTGTCGGGAATCTCGGCCAAGTCCTTCTGGTTGTCGATCGGGATCAGCACCAGCTCGATGCCACCACGCTGTGCGGCAAGCAGCTTTTCTTTGAGGCCACCGATGGGCAGCACTTCGCCGCGCAAGGTGATCTCGCCGGTCATGGCCACATCGGCGCGCACCGGAATGCGCGTCAACGCAGACACCAATGCCGTGACGATGCCAATGCCGGCAGACGGACCGTCTTTGGGCGTGGCGCCTTCGGGCAAGTGGATGTGGAAATCGTTGTTGGAGTGAAAGTCTTTGTCCAAGCCCAGCACATCACTGCGGCTGCGCACCACCGTCATGGCAGCTTGGATCGACTCCTTCATGACATCGCCCAACTGACCGGTGAACACCGGCTTGCCCTTGCCAGGCAGCACGGCTGCTTCGATGCTGAGCAACTCACCACCGACTTCGGTCCAAGCCAAGCCCGTGACGTGACCGATGCGATCGGCTTCCTCGGCCTTGCCGTAACGGAAGCGGCGCACGCCCAGATAATCGTCGAGGTTGCGTGCAGTGACCTGCACGGTGCTCTTGGATTTTTTGTCGAGCAGCAGTGCCTTGACCGCCTTGCGGCAGATCTTGGCGATTTCGCGCTCGAGGCTACGCACACCGGCTTCGCGGGTGTAATAGCGAATGATGTCGAGCAGCGCGGCATCGGCGACTTTGATTTCGCCGTCCTTGAGGCCATTGGCCTTGACCTGCTTGGGCAGCAGATAGCGACGCGCGATGTTGAGCTTCTCGTCTTCGGTGTAACCGGGGATGCGGATTACTTCCATGCGATCGAGCAGCGGCGCCGGAATGTTCATGCTGTTGGCAGTGCAGATGAACATCACGTTAGACAGGTCGAGATCGACTTCAAGGTAGTGATCGTTGAACGAAGCGTTCTGCTCCGGGTCGAGCA
>JAPLSH010000017.1:8061-58330 GCA_026398735.1 Pseudomonadota bacterium
CCTCCAGCAGTGCCGACGACGGATCACCACGAAAATCCATGGCCATCTTGTCGATCTCATCGAGCAGGAACAGCGGATTGTGCACACCTGACTTGGTCATGTTCTGCACAACCTTGCCGGGCATCGAACCGATGTAGGTGCGACGGTGACCGCGGATCTCGGCCTCATCACGCACACCGCCCAACGACATGCGCACGAACTTGCGATTGGTAGCGCGCGCGATGCTTTGACCCAGTGAGGTCTTGCCCACCCCAGGCGGACCGACCAAGCACAGGATGGGGCCTTTCATCTTGTCGACGCGCTGCAGCACGGCCAAGTATTCGACGATGCGCTCTTTGACCTTATCCAGGCCGTAGTGGTCTTCGTCGAGCACCTTCTGGGCGTTCTCGATGTCCTTGTGAACACGCGAGCGCTTTTTCCAGGGCACCTTGACCAGCCAATCAACGTAGTTGCGCACCACGGTGGCTTCGGCCGACATGGGCGACATCATCTTGAGCTTGTTGACTTCGGCAGTGGCCTTTTCGCGTGCCTCTTTGGGCATGCCGGCCTTGGCGATGCGCTGCTCAAGATCGGTGATCTCATTGCCGCCATCTTCCATGTCACCCAGTTCTTTCTGGATGGCCTTCATCTGTTCGTTGAGGTAGTACTCGCGCTGCGACTTTTCCATCTGCGCTTTGACGCGGCCGCGGATGCGCTTTTCAATTTGCAGCACATCCATCTCGCCTTCGATGGCGACCAGGATGTGCTCCAAGCGCTTACGCGCATCCAGGATCTCGAGCACTGTCTGACGCTCTGACAACTTGAGCGCCATGTGCACGGCCACGGTGTCGGCAAGCCGGCCGGGCTGCTCTATGCCCGCCAGTGCGGTGAGCACTTCGGGGGCGACTTTCTTGTTGAGCTTTACGTACTGCTCAAACTGCGAGATGACCGAGCGCACCAGCACGTCGATTTCTTTTTCGTCGTACTTGTCCGGATCCGGCAGCAGGGTGATGTCAGCGCTGTAGAAGTCACCGGTATGCATGGTCTCCACGCGCGCACGGTCCACACCCTCGACCAGCACCTTGACGGTGCCATCGGGCAGGCGCAGCAGCTGCAGGATGCTGGCATAGGTGCCATAGCTGTACAGGTCGTCGGGCTTGGGGTCGTCCACGTCCGAATCGCGCTGGGCGACCAGCACAATGCGCTTGTCGGCCTTCATGGCCGCATCGAGCGCTTGGATGGACTTTTCGCGGCCGACGAACAGCGGGTTGACCACATGCGGATAAACCACCACGTCGCGCAGCGGCAGCACCGGCACGGTGGTCAGTTTCGGGGGGGTATCGGCCATGGTCGGATCCTCGGCTAGCTGCCAACAGGTGAGGCAAGTCTAGCTGGAGATAGGGGCGCTGAGGCCGGGTTTCAAGTCAGCGGGCACCCTTACCCATCAAGACCACCTCGGCGGTCTGTACCAGGATCGATAGATCCAGCAGAAAGGTGTTGTTCTTGACGTAATACAGGTCGTATTGGAGCTTTTGCAGGGCATCAGCCTCAGAGGCCCCATAGGGGTAGCACAGCTGCGCCCAACCGGCGATGCCGGGCTTGACCGCATGGCGCTGGGCATAAAACGGGATATTGGCTTGCAGCGTACTGACGAACTCGGGCCGTTCGGGCCGCGGCCCCACCAAGCTCATATCGCCGCGCAGCACGTTGTACAGCTGCGGCAGCTCGTCGATACGGGTTTTGCGGATAAACGCCCCCACGCGCGTTACCCGCGGATCGTTTTTCTGCGCCCATTGCGCCCCGCCTTTTTCGGCATCGGCACTCATGCTGCGCAGCTTGTACAGCGTATACGGCACGCCGCCAAAACCCACCCGCTGCTGGCGGAACACCGCGCTGGCGCCGTGCCAGCCGTCCTCGATACGGATGGCGATCAGTGCCAGCAGCCACAGCGGCAGCGTGAGCACCAACAGCAGCAGGCTCACCGCAATATCCATGGCGCGCGACATGAATCGGCGCAGCGGATCCTGGCGAAACCCCGAAGCGAATATCAGCCAACTGGGATTGAGCGCCTCGAGCACGATGCGCCCCACGGCCCCTTCCATGAAGGTGACGTAGTCCGACACCACGATGCCGGCCATGCGGCAGGCCAGCAGCTCATCGACGGGCAGGCTGAGCCTGCGGTCCTCCAGCGCCACCACGATCTCATCGACCGCGAGGGCCTGGCTTAGGGCAAGCAAGCCTTGGCTGGCATCGAGCAACTGCTCTTGCGGCACTTGGGCCGGCTCGCCCGGCGGGCAGACATAGCCGACCACCTTGAAGCTGCGCCGGTCACTGGCACGCCGCAGCTGCTGAAACGTCAGAGCGCGCGCGTCAGCGCCATAGACCAGCACACGCCGCCGGAACACATCATCCACGCCGATCGCAGCAAACAGCACCCGCACGCAGAGTGAGAACAGAACAGCCAGCAACACCGCCACCAGCAGCTCGCGATAGTCGATCGGCAGCTGCGGCAGCAGCAAGATCGCCAAGCTCATCAGCACAGTGGTGCAGACGCCGGCCAGCAGTACGCGCAGCAGCACGCCTGCCGCATTGGCACGTTGTCGATGGGTATAGAGGCCTAACGCCAAGCAGCACACGAACAGCAGCACGGCAAAGGCAACAGCCACGTATTGGACGTCTGCCACTTGCCACGGCAGCAGGGCCGCGCCGGGTTGCAGACGCAGATAAGTGGCACCCAGCAAGGCTGCGGCAAACAGCAGCAGTTCGCTGACGGCCAAGGCCACCACCGATGCGTGCAATGCAGTTCCGAACAGGCGCTTGGCCATCACAATCCCGGTCACGGCAATAGGCCGCAACACGCATTATGGAAGGCCGATCAACCATGGGCCGTGAGGCCCGTCACGCTGGCAGTGCAAGCACCTTGCAGTGTGAGCCCTGCACAGCAACCGCCGCTGCATACAGGGGCGCAGGTTCCAAGCCGGTCAGACACCAGCCGCTGTGCGGGGCAGGCGTGCCCTGCAAGGCAATCAAGCCTCCGGGCCCCTGCGCATCCACCTGCACATCAAACTCGCGCAACGGGAAATGCAGCCCCTGCCCCAGCGCCTTGACTAGCGCCTCTTTGGCGGTCCACGTGGCAAAGAACGCCGCCTGCCGCTGATCTTCCGGCAACGCAAAATATGCGGTGTTTTCGGCCGCCGAGAAATACCGGCGCACCAGCGCGTCGCGGTCGCGCATAGGTCGCAGGGCCTCGATGTCCACCCCTACCTGCACGCCCGGCAAAGCCGCCAGCAAAGCGAACTCGCCACTGTGTGAGAGGTTGAACTGCCAGTCGCCTGTCGAATGCGCAGCAGCCAAGCGTGGCTTGCCCTGCTGGCCATAGTCGAAGGTCAGCTCCGCCGGATCCGCCTGCAGCACCTGCGCCAGGCGCAATCGCAGCCCGGCACGTGCGGCGATGAAGCGGCGCTGGTCGTCGGCAAAGCGATAGCGATCGGCACGCGCCAGCTCGTCTGGCGACAGCAGCAACCGGTCGGCGACCGGCGTGGCAGTGTGCAATGAAAAGCACCACAGCCAGCCGGGGCTGGCAGGGGCAGCGCCTGAGATCAGGCGCCAGCAGCGGGCCTGACTCAGTGGCCCGAGCTGCCGGTGCGGCGCGGCTCGTCGACCGCTGCAACAATGCTGGGACCGGTGGTCGCAGCTGCTGCTGCGGCAGCGCGCACGGCCTCTTCGGACTGATAGACGATGTACGGACCGGAATGGCCTTCGACCACCGACGCATCGACCACTACCTTGCTGACGTTCTTCATGGACGGCAGGTCATACATGGTGTCGAGCAGGATGGTCTCGAGGATGGTGCGCAGACCACGCGCGCCAGTGCGACGCTCCATGGCTTTGCGCGCCACGGCCGAGAGGCCATCGTCGCGGAACTCGAGGTCCGAACCTTCCATTTCGAACAGACGGCGGTACTGCTTGGTCAGCGCATTGCGCGGTGCAGTCAGGATGGACACCAGCGCGGCTTCATCGAGCTCTTCGAGGGTGGCAACCACCGGCAGGCGACCGACAAACTCGGGGATGAGACCGAACTTGATGAGGTCTTCGGGCTCCACATCGTGGAACAGGTCGTTGCCGTGCGGGCGGTGATTGACGCCGCGCACTTCTGACGTGAAGCCAATGCCGCCCTTCTGGGTGCGGTTCAAAATGATCTTTTCGAGGCCGGCAAAGGCGCCGCCCACAATAAACAGGATGCTGGACGTATCGACCTGCAGAAACTCCTGCTGCGGATGCTTGCGACCGCCCTGCGGCGGCACCGAGGCCATGGTGCCCTCGATGAGCTTGAGCAATGCCTGCTGCACGCCCTCGCCCGACACGTCACGCGTGATGGACGGGTTGTCGGACTTGCGCGAGATCTTGTCGATTTCGTCGATGTAGACGATACCGGTCTGCGCCTTCTCGACGTCATAATCGCACTTTTGCAGCAGCTTTTGGATGATGTTCTCGACGTCCTCGCCCACATAACCGGCTTCGGTCAGGGTGGTGGCATCGGCAATCGTGAACGGCACATTGAGCATGCGCGCCATCGATTCGGCCAACAGCGTCTTGCCCGACCCGGTGGGGCCGATCAGCAGGATGTTGCTCTTGGCGATCTCGACATCGTCTTTGTTCTTGCTGCCGCTGTTGCGAACCTGCAAGCGCTTGTAGTGGTTGTAAACCGCCACCGACAGCGTCTTTTTGGCGCGCTCTTGGCCGATGACATAGTCATCGAGCATGGCTTTGATTTCGTGCGGCTTGGGCAGCTTGTCACGGCCCTGCTCGGTCTTGTCTTCGAGCTCTTCGCGGATGATGTCGTTGCACAGCTCGACGCATTCGTCGCACACAAACACCGACGGGCCCGCAATAAGCTTGCGCACCTCGTGCTGGCTCTTGCCGCAAAACGAGCAATACAGCAATTTGCCGTCGTCGCCCTTGCCCCGCACTTCGTCAGTCATGTCTACGCCTCTGCCCGCCACGCGGGTTCGCTGGCACTACCCACGCGGGTTGTGCCGATGTATCAGTTAAGTAGCTGTATAGCAGGGAAAAGCGCCTGAAGCAAAGAACCAGCGCACGGTGCAGCGCGCTGTTATGCAAGGGGTTTTCAGGTAGTGGGCACAGCCGCAGCGGGACGCGACTGCAGCACACTGTCGATCAAGCCGTATTCGCGAGCCTGCTCTGCCGACATGAAGTTGTCGCGATCGGTGTCGTTTTTGATGCGTTCGATGGGCTGGCCGCTGTGCAGTGACAACATGGCATTGAGGCGCTCGCGGATCTTGAGGATCTCGCGGGCGTGGATTTCCATGTCGACAGCCTGACCCTGCATGCCGCCCAGCGGCTGGTGAATCATGACGCGTGAGTTGGGCAGCGCATAACGCTTGCCGGCCGCACCGCCAGCCAACAACACCGCACCCATGCTGGCCGCTTGGCCGATGCAGATGGTGGACACATGCGGCTTGATGAACTGCATGGTGTCGTAGATGGCCATGCCGGAAGTGACATGACCGCCCGGGGAGTTGATGTAGAGCGAGATGTCCTTATCGGGGTTCTCGCTCTCGAGGAACAACAGCTGCGCCACGATGACGTTGGCCATGTTGTCTTCGACGGGGCCGACGCAAAACACCACGCGCTCTTTGAGCAGGCGCGAGTAGATGTCGTAGGCACGCTCGCCGCGTGCCGTTTGCTCGACAACCATCGGGACCAGATTCAGTGCGCGTTCGTTCATGGCCGTCTCCGGACTGTATGCGTAGGCAGGTAGTTTAGGCCTGACGGCCAAAACCCGTCACGTCGGCAAAAGAGGTCGGGACATCGGTCACACGGGCGCGCTCGATGATCCAATCGACAGCCTGGTCTTCCAGGACCGCGGTTTCGATCTGACGCAGCGCGTTGGGGTTTTGCAGGTACGCGCGACGGATCTCGTCGGCATTGGGATAGGCCGAAGCCAGGTCATCCAAACGCTGACGCACGCGCTCGCGATCCACCTTGATGCTCTCGGCACGGATGATCTCACCGACCACCAGACCCAAGGCAACGCGACGGCGAGCCTGCTCTTCGAAGGGCTCGCGCGGCAACTGACGCACCTGATCGCTATTGCCCATGCGCTGCAGCATGTCCTGCTGCAGGGCGTCGATTTGCTCATTGACCAGCGCACGCGGCAGCTCGACCGGGTTGGCGGCATGCAGCGCATCAAACACCTGATTGCGCAGCTTGCTGCGCACGGCCTCGGCGGCCTCACGCTCCATGCTGCCGCGCACTTCTTCACGCAGCTTGGCGATACCGCCTTCGGCAATGCCAAAGGCCTCGACAAAGGCGTCATCGACAACCGGCAGCACTTCCTGCTCGACCTTTTTGACGGTCAGCTCGAACTCGGTGGCCTTGCCGGCCAGGTGCTTGGCACCGTAGGTGTCGGGGAAAGTGACCGGCGCGATCTTGGTCTCGCCGACCGACATGCCCTCTAAGGCAGCCTCGAACTCGGGAATGGCGCGGCCGGCACCCAGCACAAACGGCGTGTCGGTGCCCGAGCCACCCTCAAAGGCTTCGCCATCGAGGCGGCCGATGAAGTCTGCCGTGACGCGATCGCCCTTCTGGCTGGCGCGCTCGACCGGCGTGTACTCGACGCGCTGGCGACGCATGCTCTCGATCATGGCGTCGATGTCGGTGTCTTCGATGCTGACGGTGATGCGCTCGACGGCCAGGTCTGCGACCGGCTTGAGCTGCACGTCGGGCATCACTTCGATGATGGCTGCAAAGCGCAGATCTGCACCAGGGTCCATGGCGATGGGCTCGATGCTCGGATCGCTGGCCGGACGCAGCTTGTCCTGATTGATGGCTTGGCTGTAGCTCTCGCGGATGAGGTCGGAGACGACATCGCTGTGAGCCTGGCCGCCAAACTGCCGCTGCACCACGGCAAAGGGCACCTTTCCGGGACGAAAGCCCTTGATGCTGGCAGTGCGCGCAATTTCGCGCAGGCGGCGTTGCACATCACCGGCAACTCGGGTGTGCGGGATGGTTACTTCGATCCTGCGCTCAAGCCCGGTCGTCGTTGTCGTCGTGAACTGCATGCTCTTCTACCTCGACATCTAGCAGCTTTAAGTCATCGAAATGGTGCGAAAGGAGAGACTCGAACTCTCAAGGGTTACCCCACTGGCTTCTAAGACCAGCGCGTCTACCAGTTTCGCCACTTTCGCCTGAGACCCCACCCCCGGTTAAGGGGCAGGGAAAATGGTGGGCCGTGTAGGATTTGAACCTACGACCAATTGATTAAGAGTCAACTGCTCTACCAACTGAGCTAACGGCCCATGAAAATGGGTGGGGTGGACGACGGGACTCGAACCCGCGACAGCCGGAATCACAATCCGGGACTCTACCAGCTGAGCTACGTCCACCATCGATACATCGCAGCATCCAGCTTGGCGCGCCCGGCAGGAATCGAACCTGCGACCCTCGGCTTAGAAGGCCGATGCTCTATCCGTCTGAGCTACGGGCGCCAGTAAGACAACCCGAGAACGCCACCGGAACGAATGTTAATGCAAGCGTGACCCGAAGACCACATCTGGTGCATCAACACCGCTACGCCCCGCTACCTACCGTCGCCGGTCGGCCGCGAGGGTGCGCAGTATAGCCAAAGCTAGCGCAGCGGGAAGCCAAGATTGCGTAAAGCTTCAAACATACGATCTCGGCCGGTAAGAGCGGCCACTGAACCGACCCGCTTGCTGGCGGTATCGCTCCAATCCGCCTGACGCATGCCCTGCGCCGCATAAAAGGCCGCCAGCACCTGATCAAACTCGGCAATACCGGGGGTTTGGGCCGGCAGCGAATACTGCTCGCGATGCAGCACCACAGACTGCGGCAGGCGCGGCTTGATGTCGGCAGGTCGCGCCGGATCCTGATACCCCACGCACATGCCAAACACCGCAAACACGCCCGGCGGCAGATTCAATTCGGCAGCGACTTTCTCGGGGTGATTGCGCAGGCCGCCGATATAGACGCAAGACAGATCGAGCGCTTCCAGTGCCACAGCGGCGTTCTGTGCGGCCAGTGCGGCATCGACCACCGCGACCAGCAACAACTCAAGGTAATCGAGCCCGGTGGCCGGCTGCTGGCGCTGCTGCGACACCTCGCGCAGCCGTGCCAGATCGGCCAGCCACACCAGAAACAACGGCGCGTTGGCGACATGGGCTTGATTACCGGCCAACACGGACAGGCGCGCGCGGCCTTGAGGGTTTTCGACCGCCACCACGCTCCATGCTTGCAGATTGGAGGATGTGGAGGCCGATTGCGCCGCAGCGACCAGCGTTTCGAGGGTGCCGGCCGGCAGCGCATCGGGCAGATAGGCGCGCACCGAGCGGTGCTGAAGCAGCTGTTCGATGACCGGATTAAGGCGCGTCAGTAGCGCATCGGTGCCGATTCCGGCATAGCGCTGTTCAAGTGCAGAGGTGGGAGTTGTCATGGGGGGATTATCCACAGCGACAGTGCATTTCGGAAACTACATACTGCCTACGAAGCCAAACGCTGGTGGAATGCATGCCTCCATGACAGAGCCCGCTGCCCCCCAAGTCGATTTCGCCCTCCCGGCACAGCTGGCACGCGTCTCACGCGAGGCTGCTCTCACCGAGCTCGCCGGTGGCATTGCCCACGAGATCAACCAACCCCTGTCGGCCATCGCCACCTATGCCCAAGCCTGCGTTCGCATGCTGGCGGGCCCGGCGCCGGATCTGCAGGAGATCCAGGCGGCGTTGCAACAGATCACTGACCAAGCACTGCGCGCCGGCGATGCCATCCGCAGCGTGCGCCATCAGGTCGGCAGCAAGCCGTCGCAACGCGATGCGGCTAATCTCAACGATTTGGTAGCCGGCGTCGCCCTGCTGATCACACCGGAACTGCAGCGCGAGCGTTTGGGTCTGGTGCTGGAATTGGAAACAGACTTGCAGCAAGTGCATGTCAATCGACTCGGCGTGCAGCAACTGTTGCTGGATCTGCTGCGCAATGCCGCCGATGCACTAGTGGATGCGCAGCACGGTGATCGCCAGATACAACTGGGCACGCGGCACGGCGACGGCGATACCGTAGAAGTATTTGTGCGCGATCGTGGTCATGGTGTGGCTGCGGAATTGCGCGAACGACTGTTTCATCCGTTCTTCAGCACCCGCAGAACAGGCGCCGGTCTGGGCTTGGCCATCGCCAAATCTCTCGCACGCTCACAGGGTGGTACGCTGCTGTATCGCCCCAACGCGCCCGCTGGCGCAGAGTTCTATCTCTCGCTGCCCGTCCATCACAAAGAGGTGCAGACATGAAAACAGCAGTTTCAACTGTCTTTGTTGTCGATGACGACTTGGCCGTGCGCTCCTCGCTGGGCATGTTGCTTCGCTCTGTGGGCTTGCCGGTGATGGGCTATTCCTCAGCCAGCGACTTTCTAACGCACTATGAGGTGCACCAACCCGGCTGCTTGGTACTGGATGTGCGCATGCCGGGGATGAGTGGCTTGGAACTGCAGCAACAACTCAATCTCAAAGGCGCAATGATTCCCGTGATCTTCATCACCGGTCATGGCGATGTACCGATGGCTGTGGAGGCCATGCAGTTGGGTGCCTTCGATTTTGTGCAAAAGCCGTTTCGCGATCAGGAGCTGCTCGATCGCATTCAAAAGGCCTTGGCGCTAGATACCGACAACCGCAGCAAGCAGCAGCAGCACGACGTGCAGCGCAAGCGTCTGACGACGCTCACCCCACGCGAGCGTCAGGTGATGGACCTGATGACCAAAGGCCGGCCCAACAAACTCATGGCAGCGGACTTGAATCTGAGTCAGCGCACCATCGAGATTCACCGCGCCCACGTCATGGAGAAGATGCAAGCCAACTCGTTGGCACAGCTGGTTCGCATAGCTATCGACCTGGCTTAACAGCCATGCTCTCCCTCAGCATGCTGGGCAGTGTCCTTGAATGGGCGCCGGACGCCATCGTCGTGATCGACGAAGCAGGCCACATTGTGTTTACCAATCGGCAGATGCATCTGTTGTTCGGTCACAGCGCCGACACGCTGAAGGGCAGCGACATAGAGATGCTGCTGCCGAAGCGCTTTCGTGATGGCCATCAACAGCATCGCCAACGCTATGCAGCCAAGGGTGCTCGCGTACGACCGATGGGTTCGGGCATGGATCTGTTTGGCCTGCGCGCCGATGGCACCGAGTTCCCTATCGAAATCAGCCTAAGCCCCATCCACGAAGACGGCCGTTTGCTAGTGGCCGCCGCAATACGCGACGTCAGCGCGCGCATTGCGGCAGAGAAACAAGTGCAGGAAGCGCACAAGGCAGCTGATCGTGCCGCCAGCACCAAGAGCCGCTTTTTGGCCACGGCCAGCCATGACCTGCGCCAACCCTTGCAATCGCTAGGCCTGCTCAACGGCACGCTGCAGCGACTGGTCACCGATCCGATCGCACTTGAGGTGTTAGCTCAGCAGGCGCAATCGATCAACTCGATGGCGGGCCTGCTCAATACGCTGCTGGATATCAGCAAGCTTGAATCCGGTGCCATCCAGCCCCAGATGCGTGACTTTGCGCTGGATAGTCTGCTGATCGAATTGCAGCGTGAGTTTGCACCGCTGGCCGAAGCACGACACTTGGCGCTGCGCATTCAGATCTCTGTAGAGCAAGTGCACTCAGATCCGACACTGCTGGGCCAGATCCTGCGCAACCTGCTCACCAACGCGATCAAGTTCACGCACACCGGACAGGTGATGCTGCGCTGCGAAACAGAAGGCGACAGCGTACGCCTGGAAGTGATTGACACTGGCGTGGGCATTGCGCCGGAGCACATCAGCGAAATTTGCGATGAGTTTTATCAAGTGGGCATCGAGGCGCAGCAATCGCGCGAGGGCTATGGCCTGGGCCTGAGCATCGTGCGACGACTGGCTACGCTGCTGCACACACGGTTGGACATTCACTCAACACTGGGCGCAGGTTCAACCTTTTCGGTGCGCCTGCCGCGTGTGCGCCGCCGGCGCACAGCGCCGCCCTATAGCCCAACCGCAGAGCCCACCCCTATCAACGAAACGGCACTGGGTACAGGGCAACGCATCCTGCTGGTCGAGGACGATGCCAGCGTGCGCGATGCCACGAGGTTGTTGTTAAAGATCTCCGGCTATGCGGTCACGGCCGTGACCAATGCAACTGAAGCCCTCGACCACGCGACACGCGAAGGCCTGCCCGACTTGCTGATTACCGACTACCACTTGGGGCGCGATAAAACCGGTGTGGAGCTGCTACATGCACTGCGCAGCCAAGCGGTAGTGCTGCCAGCCATTGTGGTCAGCGGCGACACCTCACACGCCATGCGCGACATTGCACGCTTGGATGCGCTGCATTTGCTATCCAAACCGGTCGATGCCAACGCACTGCTCAAGGCCATCAGCGAGTTGCTGCACCCCAAGGGCGACGCTAAGGCGTAACGACGCGGCGCGGCGGGTCCAGTCGCGCCAAGTAGTCGGCAAGACCTGTCAGCTCTGCCACACCAAGTTTGTCGAGCAGTTGCGGATGCGGCGGTGGCATGTTGGGACGGCGCTGCTCAAGGGTGTCGTGCAATTGCCGCAGTAAATAGCGGTAATGCTGCCCCGCTAGCCGCGGCACCAAACTGACCCCATTACCCTCGCCGTCTGCGCCGTGACAGCCGATGCAATCGCGGCCGTAAATACTGCGACCGGTCTCCAGTTGCTTGCCATCACCCAGACCCGTGCGGCCGGTGTCGCGCCGCTGCACGCTGATAAACGCCGCCACATCGGCGATGTCACGCGGGCCGGTGAGCGCATGGCTGGCGGCCACCGTTTCCATTTGCGGATCCCAACGCTCGGCATGCCGGTAATCGACCAACTGCTTGGCGATGACGCGCTGATGCTGCGCAGCGATGACGGGGATGTCGCCACCAGGCTTGCCGTTGCCGTCCTGACCGTGACAGGCAATGCAGTTCTTGAACAGTTGTTCGCCGCGAACAGCGCTGCCGGTCTCGCGCAGCACGCTGCGCAATTCCTGACTGGCAGTAGGCGGATCGGCGGCAGGGGCTGTGGCCGAAACGGCCAACAGAACCGAGGTAAGAGCGATCAGGCGCATGTTCATGCGACCGATTATCGATGCGGCCCCACGGCCAAGGCATCCGTAGTAGCCCTTAGTGAAAAGTATCGGGGCAGAGGGATTCGAACCCCCGACCCTCTGCTCCCAAAGCAGATGCGCTACCAGACTGCGCCATGCCCCGATTGATGATCGGCTCGAAGCCGATGGTGGATGATACGGTGCTGAGCGCTGTAATGCCTAGCGACGTCGCCAAACAGTTATACCGCCGGGTTGGTCTTCGAGCAGCACACCCAACTCGGCCAGTTCGTCACGCAAGCGGTCTGACTCGGCAAAATCGCGTGCTTTACGTGCCGCGAGCCGCGCATCGACCCGCGTTTGGATGTCGGCATCGCTGTGCCCCTCGCTGCAATCGCCCTCACCCGGCAGACTGGCGCGGCACCAGACTTCAGGCTGCAACTGCAGTACGCCCAACGGCTGCGCTAGCTCTGCCAGCACTGCAGCCAGGCTTGCGGCCTCGTCAGCGCGACCGGCCGCGCGGCAGGTGTTGATCTCGCGTGCCAGCATCTGCAGCACAGCCAGCGCTTCGGGCGTGTTGAAGTCTTCGTCCATCGCCGTGGCAAAGCGCGCGTGCCAGGGTGTGGCGACGGGGGCGGCCACAACAGGCAAGCCGCGCAGCGTCAGATAAAGACGCCCCAACGCAGCATCGGCCTGCTGCAACTGCTCCAGCGAATAGTTGATGGGGCCGCGATAGTGACTGCCCAGCAGAAAAAAGCGCAGTACTTCGGGATGACGAAGACGCGGCAGGATCTCGCGCACGGTGAAGAAGTTGCCCAGAGACTTGGACATCTTCTCGTCATCCACATTCACAAAGCCGTTGTGCATCCAGTAATTGACGAAGCGATGGCCGGTGGCTCCGCAGGACTGGGCAATTTCGTTTTCGTGATGCGGGAACTTCAAATCCATGCCGCCGCCGTGGATATCGAAGTGATCCCCCAGCAACGCAGTGGACATAGCGGAGCACTCGATATGCCAGCCAGGGCGACCATCGCCCCACGGCGAGGGCCAACTGGGCTCACCGGGCTTGGCCCGCTTCCACAACACAAAGTCCAGCGGATCACGCTTGGACTCTTCGACATCGACGCGTGCGCCGGCACGCAGATCCGCAGTGTTTTTGCCTGACAAGGCGCCATAGCCTTGGAAACTGGCCACCGCATACAGCACATCGCCGCTGCTGGCCACATAGGCATGCTCGCGCTCGATGAGCCTTTGAATCATGGCGATGATCTGCGGCACATAGGCAGTGGCACGCGGCTCGTGATCCGGGCGCTCGATGCCCAGTTGCGCGCCGTCTTCGTCCATTGCCGCAATAAAGCGCGACGTCAACGCATCGATGGGCTCGTGATTGGCCGCAGCGCGCTGGATGATCTTGTCGTCGATGTCGGTGATGTTGCGCACGAAGGTAACCGCATACCCACTGGCACGTAGCCAGCGACGCACCACATCAAACACCACCATCATGCGCATATGGCCCAGATGGCAGTAGTCGTACACGGTGATACCGCAGACATACATGCGCACCTGGCCCGGCACCATCGGAATAAATTGCTCTACCTTGCCGGTGAGCGAGTTGTGAAGACGCAGCATGGCGCGATTCTACGTGAATCGTTGCAGGCGCTGGCGCGCCACATCTGCGGCAAAGGCGCGCAGCAAGGGGCCCAGCTCCGGGCCTTGCAGTCGCCCGGTCAGCGCCGCACGCAACGGCTTAAACAGTGCCGGACCCTTGGCACCGGTGGCCGCCTTGGCAGCATCGGCAATGGCTTTGAAGTCCTGCGGATGCAAGGCAGCAGCAGCCGCAGCAGCGGCAAACAAGCCCGCCGGCGCAGTGGCAATCGCAGCCTGTGCATCCGCATCGGCCTCGGGTGCCTCCCCAAAAGCCACCTGTACCCAGAACGCAGCTTCGTGCGGACGCAGCACGTTGGGCAGCACCGCAGCCACGAAGGCATCACGCTGCGAATCAGGCAGATCGGCAGGTAACTGCGGACCCATCCACACCGCAGCCTGCTCGGCGGTGAGCGCGGTTAGCGCTTCACGCTGCCAATGCAGCAACTGCGCCGGATCAAACTGCGCAGGCGCACGCTGTAGATGCGCAGGGCCGAAGGCGCGTGCCATTGCATCGGCACCCAGCAGCGCAGCTTCGGTGCTGGAGTGCCCAAGCCGGAACAGCAGATTGGTGACAGCGGCAGGCACAAAGCCTTCTTCGCGCAGCTGCCGCAAGGAGGCAGCGCCGTGTCGCTTGGAGAGCGGCGAACCATCAGGACCGGTCAGCAGTGCCAGATGGCCATAGCGCGGCGGTGTGCGCCCCAGAGCCTGCAGAATGAGCACCTGACGCGGCGTGTTGGACAGATGATCATCGCCACGCAGCGCGTGCGTGACGCCCGAATCAGCATCATCGACAGCATTGCAGAAAAAGAACGCCGGACTGCCATCGGCGCGGCGCAGCACAAAATCACCCAGCTCGGTTACCGGCACATTGCGCGGTCCATGCACCAGGTCATCAAACTGAACGCTGCCCTGCTGCGGCACCGCAAAGCGCACGGTGGCCGGCTCGCCCGCCGCCAAACGCGTGGCGCGCTGCTCGGCAGACAGGTGCCGGCAGGTGCCGGAATAGCGCGGCGGCAGGCCGGCGGCCAACTGCGCGCGACGGCCGGCTTCGAGTTGTTCAGTAGTGCAAAAGCACGGATAGGCGCTGTTGCTGGCAAGCAGCTCGCCCAACAGCTGGTTGTAGCGCTCGTAGCGCTGCGACTGGCGCAGCGGCTGCTCATCCCAGCTCAGGCCCAGCCAGTGCAAGTCGGCCACCAAGGCCGCCACATGAGTCTCTTGGCTGCGTGCGGCATCGCTGTCT
The DNA here is from genome assembly GCA_026398735.1 of Pseudomonadota bacterium. Classification (GTDB taxonomy): domain Bacteria; phylum Pseudomonadota; class Gammaproteobacteria; order Steroidobacterales; family Steroidobacteraceae; genus ZC4RG30. The sequence goes on from JAPLSH010000017.1 coordinate 23,025, forward strand.
TCGATGCGCAGCAGGAAGCGTCCGCCGTGGTGACGGGCCCACAGGGCGTTGAACAGCGCAGTGCGCACATTGCCCAGGTGCAGCTCACCGGAGGGGCTGGGCGCGAAACGGGTGACGACGATCGGGTCTGACATCCCTACAATGTTACTCGAACCATGCCCACCTCCCCCTGCCTGTTCGTGTCGGACCTGCACCTGGATGCCGCCCTGCCGGCTGCCGTGTCGCAGTTCATTGCCTTTTTGCAGGGCCCGGCGCGCAATGCGGCAGCGCTATACATCGTCGGCGACCTGTTCGAATCCTGGGTCGGGGATGACGATCTGGATTTCACACGCGAGCGGGTGTGCGTGGCCCTACGCGAATTAACCAGCGCGGGCGTGCCGTGTTTTGTGGTGCGCGGCAACCGCGACTTTCTGTTGGGCGATGCCTTTGCGCGTCGCACCAACATTCATCTGTTGCCCGATCCGGTGCTGGTGGAATTCGGCGCTGTAAAGCTGTGTCTGCTGCACGGCGATCTGCTGTGTACCGACGATCACAACTATCAGTCGCTGCGCACCGTCGTGCGCGATCCGCAATGGCAGAAGCACTTCCTGGCGCTGGATCTGCCCACACGGCGCGCGCTGGCCGGTGCAGCACGGCGCGGCAGCCAAGCGCACATGGACCGTTCCAAGTATCAGATCATGGACGTGAACCCTGCGGCGGTGATCACGACGTTTCGCGCCACCGGCACCAAATTGATGGTGCACGGGCACACGCACCGACCGGCAACGCATACCCACATGGTCGATGGCGATGCGGCCATCCGCATTGTGCTGGGCGATTGGTACACGCAGGGCAGTTGTCTGCGCGTGGAAGCCGACGGTCGTTACGAGCTGATGTCGCTGCCGCGCAGCTGAAGCGCCGGTTCCCCGGCCCGGTGACAGGCCACTTGCACTTCTCCTACTTGTCGCAGCAGCGGTGTCTGCGCGCACTGCGGCTGCACAAACGCACAGCGCGCTGCAAACACACAGCCGCTCGCTGACGGCCGTGACAGCGGCGCGCCCACGGCTAGCTGCCGGCGCCGCGCACGCGATGCGGCGGCCGCACGCGGATCTGCGGGTAGCGACGCGGCCAGCAAAGTCTGGGTATAGGGATGCAATGGCGCATTGAACAGCGCCGCTGTGGGGCCCTGCTCCATGACTTTGCCGCGATACAACACCAAGGTGCGTTCGCAAAGAAAACGCACGGCCGCCAGATCGTGTGCGATGAACAGCAAGGCCACACCGGCCTGCTCGCGTTGCTGCGCCAGCAGCTGCAGCACCTGCAGCCTTATAGGCAGATCCAGCGCCGACACCGGCTCGTCGCACACCAGCAGCGCCGGCTGCGCCAACAAAGCACGGGCGATGCCGATGCGTTGTGCCTGCCCACCAGAGAACTGATGCGGCCAGCGCTGCAGCGCGCTGGCATCCAAACCCACCTGCTGCAAGGCCTGCAACGCACGCGCGTTGCGTGCCGCTGCAGTTAACTGCGGTTCGAACACGCGCAGCGGCTGCGAGAGGATTTGCTCGATGCGCATGCGCGGATCAAGACTGGCCAGGGGATCCTGGAAGATCATCTGCAGGTCGCGCCGTTTTGCGCGCAGCTCTTGGCTGCTGAGAATGGCCAAGTCTTCACCGCGCAGCAGCACCTGCCCTGCGCTGAGCGCTTCAAGACGCAACAGCGCCCGCGCCAGTGTCGACTTGCCACTGCCAGACTCGCCCACTACCGCCAAGGCCTCGCCTCGATCCAACAGCAGGCTTACACCTTGCAACGCGGCCTGAGGTGGGCCCGGCCGCAGCAACCCGGGACTGCGGTAATGCACCGCAAGATCTCGCGCTTCGAGTAACAACGGCCCGCTCATACCAAGCCCTGCGCAGTGGGAGACAACTGCCGCGCTGCGGCCAACAGCGACTGCGTGGCAGTGGATTGCGGCGCATCAAACAGCTGCTGCACGGGTCCCTGCTCAACCAGTACTCCGGCGTGCATCACGGCCACATCATCGGCCACTTGTGCCAGCACCCCCATATCGTGCGTGACCAACACCACTGCCATGCCAAGGCGCTCACGCAGATCCAGTAACAGGTCAAGTATCTGGGCCTGCACCGTGACATCCAGCGCTGTAGTGGGCTCATCGGCCAATAGCACATCGGGTTCACACAACAGCGCCATGGCCAGCAGCACTCGTTGCCGCATACCACCGGAGAGCTCATGCGGGTGCTGACGCAAGCGCCGCGCGGGCGCATCGATGCCCACTGCCTCGAGCATCTGCTGCGAGTGGAGCAGCGCTTGTGACTTGGACAGCCCGCGATGCACTTGCAGCACTTCGGCCAACTGCGTGCCGATAGTCAGATAAGGGATCAGTGCGGTCATGGGGTCTTGAAAGACCATCGCAATGCGATTGCCGCGCAACCTGCGCAGTACCCGTCGATCGGCACCCACCAGCTGTTGACCCGAGAGCAGCGCACTGCCGCCAACCTGCGCACCGGCTGGCGACAAACCCAGCAGTGCCAGCAGCAGCTGCGTCTTACCGCAACCGGACTCGCCGGCAATACCCAAGATGCGGCCACGCGGCAAACTAAAACTAACGTCGCTGACCACGGTGCGTGCACCATCGGCCGCGGCATGGGTCACGCTGAGCCCATCGACCTGCAAAGCAAGCACAGCGCTCATGCGCCACCGCCAGAGGCCGGATCAAATCGATCGCGCAGCGCGTCGCCAACGCGATTGCAACACAGCACCAGCAGCGCCAACAGCAAGGCCGGACAGATGAGCAAACGCGGCCGTGAGCGCAACTGCGCGGCACCGTCGGCAATCATCACGCCTAGCGAAGTCAGCGGCGCCTGCGCACCCAATCCCAAGTAGCCCAAAAACGCTTCAACCAGAATGACGGTGGGAATGGTGAGCGTGAGATAGACCGCAACTATGCCGGCAAGGTTGGGCAACACATGGCGGCGCACAATCTGCGCAGCGCTCATCCCACCCACGCGTGCGGCAGTGATGAACTCGCGTTGGCGCAGTGCCAGCGTCTGACCGCGCACGATGCGCGCCGTGTCGAGCCAGGAGACCGCACCAATAGCCACGAACAACAACACGATGTTGCGACCAAACAGCACCGTGAGCACGATGACAAACGGAATGAACGGCACTGCATACAGCACATCGACTGTGCGCATCAGCCACGCATCGACACGACCTCCGGCATAGCCGGCTGTCGCGCCCCACAGCACGCCAATGAACAGACTGGTCAGGCTGGCTGCAACGGCCACCAGCAGCGAGATGCGACAACCCCACATCAAGCGCACCAGCAGATCACGACCTAAATCGTCGGTGCCAAGCCAGTGACCATTGGCAAAGGTGGGCTCAAGGTCGAGCTCATCCCAAGAAGGCGTGTAGTAGTTCCACGGCGAAATCCACGGCACCACTACCGCCAGCACCACGATCGTCAGCAACAGCAGCAGACTCCAACGCGGCAACGGGGCGCTATTCATGGCCGCATCCGCGGGTCCAGCAGCGCCTGCACCACATCTGCCAGCAGATTGGCCAACACGATCAGCACGCCATAGAGAATGGTCACGCCCATGACCACCGTGTAATCGCGATTAAAAGCACCGTCGACAAAGAACCGGCCGATACCCGGCAAACCAAACACCGTCTCGATGGCGATGGAGCCGGTGATCACGCCCACCGTAGCGGGCCCCAGAAACGCCACCAGCGGCAGCAACGCCGGTCGCAACGCATGGCGCAACAACACGGTGCGCCATGGCATGCCTTTGGCGCGCGCTGTGCGTACCCAAGGTGTATGCAAGACATCCAGCAAACTGGCGCGCAGCAGTCGGGCGATATAGGCCACATAGGGCAGCGACAGTGCCACCACCGGCAGCACCAGATTGCGCAGCGCGCCCTCACCCCAATCCCCTGCCGGCAGCCAGCGCAGACTCACGGCGAACAGCAGCACCAACAGAGGCGCGGTGACATAGGTGGGCACTGAGATGCCCAGCAAAGCGATGGCGCTGGCGGCCCGATCCCACACCGTGTTGCGACGCAGCGCTGCCACAACGCCCAGCGGCACGCCGATCAACAGCGCCAAGCCCATGGCCAGCAGACCGATGGCCAGATCAATCGGCAGACCCTGCGCGATAAGGTCATTGACGCTGCTGTCTTGATATTGGAATGACGGCCCGAAATCACCGCGCACCACGCCACCCAAGTAGCGCAGGTACTGCATGGGCACTGGTTCATCCAGGTGATAGCGCGCCTCGATAGCCGCACGGATCTCGGGCACCAGCACCTTGTCGCTATCAAACGGCCCGCCCGGTGCAGCGTGCAACAGCGCAAACGCCAGCGTGATGATCACCAGCAAGGTGGGAATGGCCACCAACAAGCGTTTGCCAATAAAGCTCAGCATTACTGCGAAACCTGCGTCGATAACCACAGATCACGCGACGGGTGGCGATCGGTGATGTTGCCTTGCCAGCCTTGCACCCAAGGCCGGATCAAATGCCGGCTCTGGTAGTAGTACACCGGGATGAACGCTGCATCGGCATTGAGCTGCGACTCGGCCTGTTGCCAAGCCTGGGTGCGCTGTTGTGCATCACCTGTATTGCTACCTAAAGCAATCAGCCGCTCGTAGTTGGCATTGCTGTACTTGCCATGATTCTGCGGGCTGCCCACGCGATACAAATCCAAAAACGTCTGCGGATCCGGGTAGTCGCCGATCCAGGCATTAAAGAACAGCGCATGCACCGACAGCCGCCGGTTCTGTTGATGCACGCGCCATTCCTCATTGGCCAGTCGTACCTCGGCACCCAGGTTGACCTGCCACATGGCGGCCAAGGCTTCGAGCACGCGACGCGTATCGGGTCCACTGGTGGGATAGGACAGCTCTACCTGCAACGGATTGGCGGCTGAATAGCCTGCTTGGGCATACAACTGGCGCGCCCGCGCATGACGCTGCTCGGCAGTCCACTTCACCCACTCGGGCAAGGGTGGCTCATAGCCGCCGTAAGCCGGCACCAAGGTATAGGCCGGCAAATACAAGCCATGCAGCAGCTTGCTGGTGAGCACATCACGATCGACAGCCAGTGTCAGTGCCATGCGCAGCGCGGCCGAGTTAAACGGCGGTCGCGTCTGATTCAAGCCGAACATGAACGTACCCAGATACGGAGCCAACTTGAGCTGCGAGCCCAACTGCTGCGACAACAGCTCAATATCTTCGATGGGAAAGCCATCGGTGACATCCACATCACCGGCCAGATAGCGCGATACAGCAGCGGCTCGGTCGCCCACGGGGTAATAGGTCACGCGTTGCAGCTTTACTGCTGCAGCATCGCGGTAGCGCGTGTTGCGTACCAACTGGATGGCGCCATTGATACGCGCCTCTTTCAGCACGAACGCGCCGTTGGACACCATGACACCGGGCTTTACCCACCCTGCGCCGTGCTGGCGCACGACATGCTCGGGCACGGGGAACAAACTGTTGTTGGTGAGCTGATAGGCGAACCAGCCGGTTGGCGCCACCAGGTGCACCACCAGCGTGTGCGCATCGAGGGCCTGCACACCCAGCTGATCCGGCGGCAGCTTGCCACCGGCAATTTGCAGCGCATTGCGTACCGGTGCCAGCATCTGCGCCGCCTGCGATGCCGTGGCTGGATCGACTACCCGTCGCCAGCCAAACACCACATCGTGCGCAGTGATCGGCGAATCATCCGACCAGCGCGCGTCGGGTCGCAGATGAAACGTCCACTGCAGTTGATCGGCGCTGATCTCCCAACGACTCGCCAGCGCAGGAATCAACTGCCCTGCAGGATCCAGCCGCACCAACCCTTCGAACAGGTCATCGATGACACGCTGGGCAGGCACTTCAACGCTAAGACCCGGATCCAAGGTGCGCGGGGCCTGATCGATCTGTCGTCGCAGGTGGCCCTCTGCCACGTTGGGGCCCGGCGCTTCAACGACATTCAGCGCAGCCGGTGCGCTGCTGTGACTGCAACCGGACAGCGCCAAGGCCGACACGACCAGTGCAGAACACAGCATACGCACCGCGGGAATCACGGCGGCGGACCGCTATGAAACCGAAACTGCGTATCGGGACGGGTGATCAATTCGGCCTCGACCTGGGCAAGCGCGTGCAAACGCTGCTGCAACTGCTCTGCCACTACGTCAGGTTGCTCGTCCGGCTGCGCTTCAACTGCGGCACTGTGGGCCAATTGCAGATACAGGCCCTCGTGACGCCGCTCTGACAGTGCCAGATCGGCATAGAACGTACCCAAAGCCTGCGGCAACAGCGGGGCCAGCAGCTCAAAGCGTTCGCAGGAACGCGCTTCAATCAGGGCCCCCACCAGCATGAGATCGAGCTTGCGTTGTGGCTCGTGATTGCGCAGTGCACGACGCAGCTCGGCGGCATAGCGTCCAGGCGCCATCCGCTGCGGCGCCACAGCGCGCTGCTGCAGCACCTTATCCACCTGTTCAAAGTGCCGCAGCTCTTCACGCGCCAGCCGTGCCAGCCGGGCGCACAGCACGCGGTCTTCCGGGTACGCGAACATCAAGGCCAGCGCAGTTGATGCAGCCTTTTTTTCGCAATTGGCATGATCCAACAGCAGCTCATCCTGCCGGCTCACTGCCGCTTCCAACCACGCAACCGGTGTGGCTGAGGCCAACATCAGGCTGCAATCCCTTTCAATTGCAGCAGCACCGTATATAGCTGCTGCTCTACTTGCTGCGCCGTGGCAGGACGGTCGGCAGGCAGTTTGGCCAACAGCGTATCGATAAGCGGCTGCAGCAATCGCAGCGCATCGGGCAGGCGCGGAATGGGCGCGTGGCGGTGCTTGTAGAGGATGGCCATGGAGTTCTTGTCTGTAAAAGGCTTCTCGCCCACCAACATCTCATAAAGAATCACACCCAGACTGTAAAAGTCAGTGCGCAAGTCCACATCCTCGCCATGGCCCTGCTCCGGACTCATGTAGTGCGGCGTTCCGAAAATAAGTCCGGGATCGGTGATCTCTGCATCCAGCGCTAGCTGCTTGGCCAAACCAAAGTCAGTCAGCGCCAACTGGTTCATGCCGCGCATCAGCACGTTGCCGGGCTTCAAATCCCGGTGCAATGCACCCGAGTCATGCAGCACACGCAGCGCGCGCGCAATTTGGATGGACAGCGCCAGAGCTTCTTCGGGCGACAAGCCCATCTTCAAGCGCCGCCGCAGATCGCCATCGGGAAAGTAATCCATCGACAGATAGGCATGATCATCGGCCACGCCCAACTCATGGCAGCGCACGATGTTGGAGTGCTGCAGCGGACGGGCGATTTCGTATTCCTGCAAAAAGCGCTCGAAGCTCTGATCGATGCCCGCAGGGTCGCGCAGCGACGGGGTGACCTTGACCACCACCAGCGAGCCGATGCGCTCGTGTTCAGCCAAAAACAGTTGCGAGAACGAGCCACCCGCCAGACGACGGATACAGCGATAGCCTGGTATGCGCACGCTGCCAAAGCGGCGCGACTGTTCAGCTTCGGGCGAACCACGCCACTGCGACAGCTGACGCTGCTGGGTGATGGAGGCCTCCCGCAGCAATTCGATGAACGGCTCACCGCCTACGCTGCGCCGGTCTATCACACCAAACGCGCCGAAGATGCGCGCACGGCGGGCATCATCATCTGCCGCATCGGTCGCCAGATAGATAACCGGTGCAAAGCCACGCCGGGCTGCCAAGTCCTGCAACCAAGCCAAGCCCTCGCCGCCCGGCCAAGCTGCGCCAAGCAGAACGACGTCGTAGCCCTGTGCCAAAAACTCGGGCGGCAAGGCGCCGCGTGCATCGGGCTGATGAACCTCTATGCGGGCATCGGGCCAGACACGGCCCACACCATGACGAATTGCCGATCGCAGCCGTGCGTCATCTTCGATGAGCAGCAGGCGCATGCGAGGCTATCAGCTGACGACTTTGAGCTGCGGATCGCGGCGCGCGGTACGCGTGCGATCGTTGCGCTCCTGCTGCAGTCGGGCCAGATACTCGGGAGTGACATCGCCGGTGACGTATTGACCCGAGAAACAGGACGTGTCGAAAGCGGTGATGGTCGCGTTATCGTGACGGCAGGCAGTAACCAGGTCTTCCAGATCCTGATAGATGAGCCAATCAGCGCCGATTGCCGCAGCAATCTCTTCGACGTTGCGCCCTGCTGCCACCAATTCGCTGGCCGCAGGCATGTCGATGCCATACACATAGGGATAGCGTACCGGCGGTGCGGCCGAGGCAAAATACACTTTGCGTGCACCGGCCTCGCGCGCCAATTCGATAATCTGCGCTGAGGTTGTGCCACGCACGATCGAGTCATCCACCAGCAACACGTTCTTGCCGCGAAACTCCAGATCGATGGCGTTGAGTTTGCGACGCACCGATTTCTGGCGCTGCTCCTGCCCCGGCATGATGAAGGTGCGGCCGATATAGCGGTTCTTATTAAAGCCCTCGCGATACTTGATGCCCAGCTTCTGCGCCAACTGCAGCGCACAGGTGCGGCTGGTATCGGGGATGGGAATCACCACATCAATGTCGTGATCGGGACGCTCGCGCTTGAGCTTGTCGGCCAGCTTTTCGCCCATGCGCATGCGCGCGCGATACACCGAGATGTTGTCGATGATCGAATCCGGGCGCGCAAAATAAACGTATTCAAAAATGCACGGCGTGTGAGCCACAGCCGTGACGCATTGGTTGGAATGCAGGCGACCTTGCTCATCGATGAGGATGGCCTCGCCCGGCGCCACATCGCGCACCACATCGAAGGCCAGCATGGTCAATGCCACGCTCTCTGAGGCCAGCATGTACTCCATGCCCTTGGCACTGCGGCGCTGACCCAACACCAGCGGACGGATACCGTTGGGATCACGAAAACCCAGCACGCCATGGCCGATGATCATGGCCACCACCGCATAAGCACCGCGGCAGCGGCGATAGACCGCATTGGCAGCGGCAAACAGATCGCCCGGCGTCACGCGCGACGTACCCACGCGCTGCAACTCCGACGCAAACACATTGAGCAGCACTTCAGAATCTGAATGGGTATTGAGGTGACGGCGATCTTCGCGCACCAGTACCGCGCCTAATTCGGCCGCGTTGGTGAGGTTGCCGTTGTGGGCCAGGCAAATGCCATAGGGCGCGTTGACATAGAACGGCTGCACTTCAGACAGGCTGTCACCACCGGCGGTGGGATAGCGCACATGGCCGATGCCGATATTGCCGCGCAGCGCTTCCATGTCGTCTTGATCAAACAGTTCACGCACCAGGCCGCGGCCTTTGCTGGCAAACAGCTCACCGTTCTCGCTGGTCATGATGCCTGCGGCATCTTGGCCGCGATGCTGCAAGCCAGTCAGGGCGTCATAGAGCTGAGAATTGACTGGGCTGCGACCCACGATACCGACGATGCCGCACATGCTGAACTCCGTTACTTGTGGTCGAGAGAAAAACTGCCCCGCGGCACCGGATCACCAGCCAACACTCGCAGGCCGGAGACCACCTTCTCGACAATCGGAATAAAACGCGCGTGTTGCCACCAAGGCTGCGAATCCAGTCGTACGGACTGGCAGGCAATGGCCAGCACACCCACTATCACCACGCCGCGCGCGAGGCCGAACAAAAAGCCCAGGAAACGATCCATGCCGCGAAGCATGGCAACCCGCAGCAACCAGCCCAGGATGGCGTTGATGACGCCGCCCACACACAACACCAACAAGAAGATGACTGTGGCACCGGCCCAAGTGCTAAACGGCGGATCGGCCAGATCACCGCCCAGATAAGGTTCGATCAGGTACCCGAAATGCCAGGCCAGCAGCAACGCAGTCAGCCACGTGACCAGCGAGACCACGCCGCGCAAAAAGCCGCTGAGCACACCGGCTACTGCAGAGCCAGCAAGAATGGCGAGGATGGTGTAATCGAGTACTGTCATGACACGCCGCCGAAGGCCGCAAGTGACCTTGCAAAGTCTACCGGATTAGCCAACGGGACAAACGCGTGACTCAAGGTGCCTGCAAGCTTGCGCGATAGCCGCCGCCCACCAACTTGGCCTGCAGTGCTTGAGCGGCCTTGCGATCCTTGACAGGCCCCACTCTCACCTTGAACTGGCTCTTGCCCGCATCACGCACCTGCGCGCTGTAGCCCTTGGCTGTCAGATCGCGCATGAGCCGCTGGGCATTTTCACGTTGCGAGAAACTGCCGACCTGTACCCACCAATCGCCGTTGTTGGGTTTGGCTTTGGGATCAGCCTTGGCTTTCGCGTCCACCTTGGCTTTGGCATCAGTCTTGGCTTTGGAATCTGTCTTGGCTTTTGCGTCCGGCGCAGCAGCCGCCGGCGACGAAGCCGGCTTGACCACCACGGGTTTGGGCTTGGGAGGACGCACGCCCGGCACCGGTTGCGGCGCAGGCTCCACAGGAGTTGCCACGGCCGGAGCAGGCGGCACCGGCTCTTCGACCGGTGGCAGCTCGGGCGCAGTCTCGGGCGCAGGCAACACCGGCTGCGTCTGGTCCGGAGGCCGGGCGAGCAAGGCCGACTGATCTGCCGCTGCAGCCAACGGATCGGTGTTGGAGGGCAAGGTATAGGTGACGGCGGGCTTGGTGGCTTCATCGCCCTCGGCCGTCACAGGCTTGCTACCGCGCCCGGAGAGCATCTCGGGGACCAGTAACACCAGAATGGCGACCAGAATCAGTGCGCCGGTGAGTCGTTCTTTGCTGCGGGTTTCCACGCGGCGCAGTATAACCCCGCCTCAGCGGGTCAAGGCCTGCAACGCAGGGGCAACGGCCAAGAATGAACCGCACACCACCACGCGATCACCACTCACAGCCTGTGCCTGCGCTCGTGCCACCCCTGCCGCAATGTCATCAGCCAGCTGCGCGCCAGCAAACTGCGGAGCGCGCTGCGACAGTTCGGAAGCAGTAAGACCACGCGGCTGATCGATCCCGCAGAGTATCCACTGGTCGGTCACCGGCCCCAGCTCGCGGGCAATGGCACTGATGTCTTTGTCGCCCAAAATACCGGCCACCAGCCAAGTGCGCCCCGCACAAGGCCGCGCTCGCAGGTTCGCCGCCAGCACCGCAGCAGCCGGCTCGTTATGCGCCACATCCAAAATCCATTCGACGGCGCCCGGCAGGACCTGGAATCGGCCCGGCAGGCTAACGCTGCCCAGCGCCCGGGCGGCCTGTGCTGCCGTGGGCAACACGGGCTCTGGTAATTGCGCCAATGCGACCAGCGCCGCGCCAGCGTTGAGGTATTGCACGGCACCTTGCAGCGCTGGAGCGGGCAAGTCCTGCCAAGACACGCCGCCACCCTGCATACCCCAACGTGCACCGGGCGTCGCCGACTGCGCCTGCACTTTAAAGTCACGACCCGACCACAGCAGCTGCGCACCGATGCGCGCCGCTTCTTCTGCCACCGCAGCGGTCATGTCAGGGTCCGAGAGCACGGCAGGCCGACCTGCCCGCATCACCCCGGCCTTCTCGCGGCCGATGCCCTCGAGGCTATCGCCCAACCAATCCCGATGGTCCATGCCGATGGAACAGACGATGGCGACATCCGCATCTACGATGTTGACCGCATCAAGGCGCCCGCCCAAGCCCACTTCGAGCACCGCATGAGTGACCTCACGGGCACGAAACACCCATAACGCCGCCAGCAGATTGAACTCGAAGAACGTAAGCGTGATGTCGGCGCGCGCGGCATCGATGTGTTGGAACGCGCTGACCAGCTCTGCATCGCTGGCCTCTACTGCGTCGATGCGGATGCGCTCGTTATAGCGCAGCAAATGCGGTGAGGTGAATGTACCCACACGTCGACCCGACTCACGCAGCAGCGCCGTCAGGTACTCGACCGTAGAGCCTTTGCCGTTGGTGCCTGCGACCGTCAGGCTGCGATGTTTGGGCTGCAGCAGCTGCAACCGCTGCGCCACTTCACGCACCCGCTCGAGGGTCAGGTCGATGCCGGTGGAATGCACCGACTGCTGCAGCTGCAGCCAATCGTCCAGGCTGCGTGGGCCGGCCGTCATGGAGCGCGGCAACTTCAGGACGCGACAGGCAGTCGCATCATCATGCCCAGCAACGAGGCCAGGCGGTCGCGTTGTTCGCGCCGGTCAATGATCATGTCCAGCGCGCCCTTCTCTACCAGGAACTCACTGCGCTGAAAGCCTTCCGGAAGGGTTTCGCGCACGGTCTGGGCGATGACACGCGGACCGGCAAAGCCGATCAAGGCGCGCGGCTCGCCGATGTTGAGGTCACCCAACATAGCCAGACTGGCCGACACACCACCGGTGGTCGGATCGGTGCACACCGAGATATAGGGCAAACCGGCTTGCGCCAACCGCGCCAGCGCAGCGCTGCTCTTGGCCATTTGCATCAGCGACAGCAACGCCTCTTGCATGCGCGCACCGCCGGTGGCGGAGAAGCACACCAGACCGGCCCTGCGGGCAATGCACTGCTCCACTGCGCGGTGAAAGCGTTCGCCCACCACCGAGCCCATGGAGCCACCCAGAAAGCCAAACTCGAAGGCACAGGCCACCACCGGCAGGCCCTTGAGGGTACCGCCCATAGCCACCAGAGCATCTTTCTCGCCGGTGGCTTTTTGGGCAGCCACCAAGCGGTCTTTGTAGCGCTTGGTATCTTTGAACTTGAGCGGATCTTCGGGCGTGATCTTGGCGCCGATCTCGGTGCCGGTGCCCGGATCCAGAAAACGGGTCAGCCGGTCACGGGCACCAATGCGCATGTGATGGCTGCACTTGGGGCAGACCTGCAGGTTGCGCTCGACCTCGGCGCGGTACAGCACCGCATCACAGGCCGGGCACTTGCTCCACAGGCCCTCGGGCACCGACCGCACGCGACGGGCAGTCTTGATCCGGGACGGGACGATTTTTTCAAACCATGACATGTGCCAAATCCACCTGGTCAAAAAGGTCGGCGGGACAACCCACCGGGCCTTGCATGATAGCCGAATCGTCCGGCATGCCGAACCCGACCGGGTAATCGACCTTCCAGAAGTACAGACCGGCGGCCGGCGCCGTGGCGGCATTGAGTTTGCGGTCGCGGCCCTGCAGCACTTGGGTGACCCATTCGGGTGGCTGTTCGTGGCGCCCCACGGCCATCAGTGCGCCGACCAGATTGCGCACCATGTGGTGCAAAAACGCATTGGCCCGCACCTGTACGACGATGAAATCGCCCTGCCGCACCAGATCCAGCGCGTACAGATTGCGCACCGGCGATTTGGCCTGGCATTCGGCAGCGCGAAACGCGCTGAAATCGTGGGTGCCCAGCAGCAAGGGTGCGGCCTGTTGCATAGGCTCAATGTCGAGCGCGCGGTGTACAAAACTGGCGCGCGATGCTGCCAGCGCCGTGCGCCGGTAGCGGTTGAAGATGCAGTAGCGATAGGTGCGCGACAGCGCCGAATAGCGCGCATGAAAGTGATCGGGCACTTCGCGTGCCCAGCGCAGCGCAATAGACGCTGGCAGATGCGTGTTGGCCCCCAGCACCCAGCCCCGTTCACTGCGCAATGCGTCGGTATCGAAGTGGGCTACCTGGCCGCGCGAATGCACACCGGCATCGGTGCGTCCGGCACCGACAACCTGCACCGGCACCCCTGCAACCTGGGTCAGCGCCTGTTCGAGATGGGATTGAACGCTGGGCTGGTCAAGTTGCGACTGCCAGCCCGCCAAGGCTGAGCCGTCGTACTCCACTCCCACCGCGATACGCGGCATGCGCTGCGATCAGCCCGGAATGGCGCTGAGCATGCGCTTGGCTTCCTGACACTGTGCCGCGGAGCCTTCTTGCAACACTTCATCGAGAATGCTGCGGGCACCGGACGGATCACCCATGTCGATATAGGCACGCGCCAGATCCAGCTTGGTGCCCACTTCGCTCAGCGTCGCGGCATCCAGACTGCGGCCATCGGTGATCTGCACGAGCTCCTCTTCAGCAACCGCTGCCACCGGTGCTGCCAGCGCATCGACCGCATCTGCATTGAGTGCACGCAAGACGCGCGAATCATCCAGCGCCCCGCCGGCCACATCGAAATCGACATTGGCCAAATCCAGTTCATCCAGGTTGATCTCTGTGGTGCGATCCACCAGCGGAATCTCCGCGTCGAGATCAGGCAGCGCCTTGATGCTGGCCTTCAACTCAGAAGACAGCGTATCGGCGCTCTCTAAGGGATCATCGAAGGACAGGTCCAGTTCGTTGGGCAATTGGGCGGCGGCGGTGGCCACCGGCGCAGACGCCTCGATCACAGGCTCGGAGAACACATCGAAATCGATGAGGTTGTGCCCGCCTTCAAGGTTCAAATCCATGCCGCCGGCATCGCTGGGAGCAGACGGCTTTTCCTGGAACAACGGATCATCAGGCAGCAACTGGCGGCCCATGATGAGCACTTTGTCCCATTCGCCGACAGGACCCTCGGCACGCTTGGGCGCCAGAGTCTGAGCGGCCTTGAGAAAGGCGTCCTTGTTGCCCCACATGAAGCAGACATCAATCAGCTTGATCAGCACATCGCGGCGATGCGGCTCGCGCTTGAGGCCCGCCTCGAGCAATGCAGCAGCCTGGTCGAACAGACCATAGGCCATGTACAGCTCGGCTTCCTGCAGTGCATCGTTATCAGGCTGCACGGCCTGCGTCGGTGCCGGTGCCTTGTCGGTGCGCTGCGCACTGGGCGGTGCGACGGCCGGCGATGGGGCACGCGACTCTTCGACGATGAAGGCGTGTTCGGTGACGTCGGTGGCTTCGAACTGAGCGCTAGTCGATGTGGCGGATATGACCGGCTCACGACGTCCGCCAAAACTCTCTTCACCCGGCAAGGCTGCGTCTTTGCGGCGACGAATTACCAGCACCAGCAGACCCAGCAAGGCCACGCCCAAGCCGGCCAGCACGCGCCAGTCCGACAGCAGTGCGCTGATCAAGCTTTCGGCAGGCACCGGCTTGGCTACTGGCGAAGAGGCCGCAACCTGTACCGGCGCACTGGACGGTGCAGCAGCCTGCCCGGCCTTGGCGGCTGCCAGAGCGGCCTTGGTATCGGCCAATTCGGTGTTGCGCGCATCGAGTTGACGGCGCACGTCGGCAAGTTCGGTTTCGAGTGTGGCGACCCGCGCTTCCAGTGCCGGCGACCCTACGCCGGCCGCTGCGGGCGCTGCAGGCAGGCTCGGGGCAGTCGGGGGCACCAGCTTGAGTTGCGGGTCGGCAGCAACAGGCGGGGCAACTGCTGCGGACGCTGAGTCACCGCGCCACAGCGAATTCTGGCGGCTCAATTCGAGCTGCGCGGCAGCAGGATCAATCGCCGAAATGGTCTGTTCGGTAGGCAACTGCAAGATGGCGCCGTTGCGCAACAGATTGGCGTTGCCCTCGAAAGCGTCGGTGTTGCCCTGGAAGATGGCCACCATGGCCTGACGATGGCGCGGCACGCCGGTCTCACCAACCACTGAGCCGGCAATACGCGAGAGCGTATCGCCGCGACGCACGGTGTAGCGCTCGGCGACACCCGGTTCGCCAGCAGGGGGCGCAGGAGCTTGAGCAGGCGCAGGAGCCGGCGCAGCGGCAACCGGCGGGCGCGGCGCAGGGGCCGGCGCAGCAGGCCGCACTACAGGTGCAGCCACCGGCGCGGCGGTGGTGGCCTGGTTGGCAAACACCTGCGGATCGAGCAACACGGAATATTCACGTACCAAGCGACCGCGCGGATAGACCGCCTCGACCAACAAGGTGGCAAACGGCTCGGTGATGGGTCCAGGGGACGTGAGCTGAATGACATCACGGCCTTCTGCCGACTTGCCCTTGCGCAACACGAGGGTCGACAGATAGCTGGGGTAGTCGATGCCGTAACGCTTGAATGTATCGCGCGAGGCCAGCTGCGGTTGCAGCCCGGCCAGCTCTTCGGGCGTAGCATCGACCAGCTCGATTTCGACGTTGAGCGGCGTGTTTAGCGTGGATTTGACATGAATGTTGCCCAGCCCGAGCGCTAGGCCCAGACCAGGAAACAGCGCCAGCAACGCTGTAGAGGTAATGACGGGCTTAAGACGCACGCACACCTCGTCCCAGCACTACCTTGCAGGTTGCTCTGCGTTCAACACCGATGCTTGAGCCAGTGATCTGAGCCTGCTTCATGCCATTCACATTAAAAATTACAGATATTCGCGCACCAAAATCTCGGCGATTTGAACACTGTTGGTCGCGGCGCCCTTGCGCACGTTGTCGGACACAACCCACAGATCCAGACCCCTTTCGTGGCTGATATCCTCTCTGATCCGTCCGACATAAACTGTGTCGTGGTTCGCTGCCTCGGTAGCTGCCGTGGGGTATCCACCAGGCGCGTGTTCATCCATAACTGTGATGCCCGGCGCATTTTCCAGCAGCGTGCGTGCCTCGGCTGCAGTCAGCTTGCGGCGGGTCTCTATGTGTACGGCCTCAGAGTGGCCAAAGAACACCGGCACACGCACCGCCGTGGCATTCACCAGGATGCTTTTGTCTTCCATGATCTTCTGGGTTTCCCAGAACATCTTCATCTCTTCCTTGGTGTAGCCGTTGTCCATGAACTTGTCGATTTGCGGCACGCAGTTGAAGGCGATCTGCTTGGCAATGACCTTGGCCTCAACCGGACGGCCATTGAGCAGCTCAACCGACTGATGCGCCAGTTCGTCGACGGCTTCTTTGCCGGCACCCGACACAGACTGATAGGTGCAGACGTTGATGCGCTCGATGCCGGCTGCATCGTGCAACGGCTTGAGCGCCACCAGCATTTGGATGGTGGAGCAGTTGGGGTTAGCGATGATGCCGTGCTTGCGATAGGCCGCAATAGCGTGCGGATTGACCTCGGGCACCACCAGCGGGATGTCGTCCTGATAGCGAAACTGCGAGGTGTTGTCGATGACCACACAACCGGCCGCAGCGGCCTTGGGTGCGTACACAGCCGACACTTCTGCACCGGCTGAGAACAGACCGATATCGGCAGTAGCAAAGTCGAAGGTTTCGACGTCGATGACCGGATAAGACTTGCCCTTGAAGGTGATGCTTTTGCCCAGCGAGCGCGCGCTGGCCAAGGGATAGAGCTCGCTGACCGGGAAATCCCGCTCTTCCAGGACGGTCAACATGGTGTCGCCCACAAGGCCAGTGGCCCCAAGGACCGCAACTCTCCAACCCTTACTCATCGGAACCCTCGTCTTTGCTTTAAACAGGAAGTGAATGCGCGCTGACCGCAGGCCAGCATCAAATCACGGGCGTGGATGATCGCACATCCGCGTTTTGAGCCCGATTGCGCAGGAAGTGATCGGCAAGCACCAGCGCCAGCATGGCCTCGCAAATAGGCGTAGCGCGCAGGCCAACGCAAGGATCATGGCGGCCGGTGGTGATGACATCGACGGGCTGGCCGTCGACGTTGATGGTGCGACCGGGCACCTGAATGCTGGAAGTAGGCTTGAAGGTAACGTGCGCCACCACCGGCTGGCCGGTCGAGATACCCCCGAGAACGCCGCCGGAGTGATTGCTGGCAAAGCCCGCAGGGGTGAGCTCGTCGCGATGCTCGCTGCCGCGTTGCGCCGCAGTGGCCACACCATCGCCGATCTCCACTGCCTTGACGGCATTGATACCCATCATGGCGTGCGCGATGTCCGCATCGAGTCTATCGAACACCGGCTCACCCAAGCCCGGCGGCAGGCCGGTGGCGCTGACGGTGATCTTGGCACCGACCGAATCACCCTCGCTGCGCAGCTTCCAGATGTAGTCCTCAAGCTCTGCCAGACGCGATGGATCGGCGCAAAAAAACGGATTGTCGTAGGCGGCTTCGGGCTGCGGCGCGGCCAGCAGCAACTGCCCCACCTGTGACACATGGCCAAAGATGCTCACACCCAGTCGCGTGGCCAGATACTTGCGGGCGATGGCGCCGGCGGCCACCCGCATAACGGTTTCGCGTGCCGATGAGCGGCCCCCACCGCGGTAGTCACGCAGGCCGTACTTTTGCTGATAGGTGTAATCGGCGTGGCCGGGACGAAAGCGATCTTTGATCTTGTCGTAATCGCGTGAACGTTGGTCGGTGTTCTCGATGACCAGGCCGATGGGCGTGCCGGTGGTGACGCCTTCGAAAACGCCCGACATGATGCGCACCGTATCGGACTCTTTGCGCTGACTGACAAACTGTGAGGTGCCGGTGCGGCGCCGATCGATGTCAGCCTGCAAATCGGCCTCACTGATCGGCAGACCCGGCGGGCAGCCGTCGATGATGCAGCCCAAACCCGGCCCATGGCTCTCGCCAAAGGTGGTGACGACGAAAGACTTGCCGAAGCTGTTGCCGGACACGTTCTACAGATCCTTTTCGAAGGCCTCGAGTTGGGCCGCTTGCAGTACGAATACACCACCACCGCCACGCTGAAACTCCAGCCAGACAAACGGCCGGTCGCGCCAGCGGCGACGCACGGTGGTTTCGGTGTTGCCCACTTCCACCACCAAGATACCGCCCGGATTCAGATGGCGGCGCGCCTCGCGCAGCAACACCTTGACCGCATCCAGTCCGTCTTTGCCGGCCAGCAATGCGCCGGCCGGTTCGTGACGGTATTCGCTGGGCAGGCCGCGAAACTCGGCAGCACCCACGTAGGGCGGATTGCTCACGATAATATCGTAGCGGCGACCCTTCAGGGCCGCGAAATAGTCGGATTTCAGCAGTTGCAGGCGCTTTTGCAGGCCATAACTGGCGCGATTGATCTCGGCTACCTGCAACGCTTCGGCGCTGATGTCGACTGCATCGACCTGCGCATCCGGGAAGGCCATGGCGCAGCCGATAGCGATGCAGCCAGAGCCCGTACCCACATCCAGTACGCGCCGCACGCGGGCCGGATCGATCCACGGCTCAAAGCGCGCTTCGACCAACTCGGCGATGGGCGAGCGCGGCACCAGCGCGCGTTCATCGACATACATCGGCAGGCCGGCAAACCAGCAGGTGTGCGTCAGATACACCACCGGTACGCGTTGGCGGATGCGCCGTGCCAACAGCAGATCGAGCATCAGCAACGCACCGCGTGGCACTTTGCGCGCCAGCGTTTTGCGGTCCAGATCGCCCTCCAAGCCCATCACGTGATAGACCAGCGCCGCCGCATCGTCGCCGGGATTGTCGGTGCCGTGCCCGTAGTACAGGTCTGCCTCGGCCAACCGGCGGGTGCTGTCGTCCAGGACCTGGCGCAAGCTGGGAACGGCCGGGCGAGCCGGGCGGCGGGTGTGGGATACTGTCTTCGTGGCCAAACATCGCTCCGCAGTCATCTATGTCGTGATCGCCCTCGCCGCCGCACTCGGTGGTGCGATGGTGGCCCAGCATCTTGGACGAGCGCCGGTCACCTTGCAAAACGGCACGCTGCTACCCGGTGGCCGGGCCGTGGCCAGCTTCCAGTTGCAAGACCAAAACGACCAGCCTTTCGGCAACGCCCAATTGCGATCCGCGCCCAGCCTACTGTTCTTTGGCTTTACGCACTGCCCGGATGTCTGTCCCGGCACGCTGGCCCTGCTGGCGGCAGTTCAGCGCGATCCGGCACTGGCAGCGCTACGAGTGATATTTGTCACCGTCGACCCCGGTCGCGACGACACCGCCACGCTGCGCAATTACGTGCGCGCCTTCAGCCCAAGCATGGTCGGGCTGCGTGGCGACGATGCACAGCTGGAGTCGCTGATGAGCAGTCTGGGGGCGCTGCGCGCCATCACACCCACTGCCGATGGCCTGTACAGCGTCGATCACTCGCGCGCGCGCTGTCGCCCTGAAGGATCCCTGATGCCGCCGTTTATCCTGCTGCAACACCTGCTGCCGCAGCACGCGCTGTCGCGCGTCGTGCTGTGGGCGACGCGCCTGCGCTGGTCACCCTTCAAGAACCTGCTGATCGGCAGTTTCGTCAGTGGCTTCAAACCAGATCTTAGCGATGCGGACCAGTACGACCCTTTGCAGTACGCCAGCTTCAATGCGTTCTTCACCCGTGCGCTCAAACCCGGCGCACGCCCCGTGGCAGAGGGATCGCAGCAGTTGGCTTGCCCTGTCGATGGCACGGTAAGCCAAGCAGGACCGATTCAAGGCGAGCAGTTGTTTCAGGCCAAGGGCCATCACTATTCACTCGATGCGCTGCTGGCTGGCGCAGCACAACACTGGGCTGCGGGTTTTAAGGATGGTCTGTTCGCCACCATTTATCTGGCGCCCTACAACTATCACCGCATCCATATGCCAGCTGACGGTGTACTGCGCGAGGCATGGCATGTGCCGGGTGCACTGTTCAGCGTCAACGCCACCACTGCGGCCAACGTGCCGGGTCTGTTCGCGCGCAACGAGCGTCTTGTGCTGTTGTTCGAGGGCGCGGCGGGGCCGTTTGCCGTTGTGCTGGTCGGCGCGCTATTCGTCGGTAGCATGACCACTGTGTGGCATGGCGATGTCACGCCGCGCAGTGGCCGCAATGCCACGCGTTTGTTGCCCATCGACAGCGCTGCGCCCTTGTCCTTGCCGCGCGGTGCCGAACTGGGTCGCTTCAACATGGGCTCCACCGTGGTCCTGCTGTTTGGTAAAGACCAAGCTGCGCTGCGCGCAGGTTTTGATCCGGGCACTGTGGTGCGCATGGGTGAGGCCATCGGGCAGGTCAGCGCGCCGTGACCGTCGACTGGCAGCCCACCGCCACGCGTCAGGCGCTGGCGGCGCGGGCAGCACTGCTGCAACAGGTGCGCGACTTCTTTGCCGATCGCGCTGTGCTCGAAGTCGAGACACCGGCACTGGCCGCCGCAGCGGCTACCGATCCGCAGATCCACTCCCTGCAATGCATCGGCCCCGATGCACAGTCTTTGGGTTGGCTGCAAACCTCACCCGAATACGCAATGAAACGCCTGCTGGCCGCCGGCAGCGGCGACATCTGGCAACTGTGTCATGTGTTTCGTGCTGACGAGGACAGCCGGTTGCACAACCGCGAGTTCACGCTGGTTGAATGGTATCGATTGGGCTTTACGCTGCCGCAGCTGATGGCCGAAACCGTCGCCCTCACCCAGTTGTTGCTGGGTCGCCCCAGCGCCGCAGCGTTTCAAACACTCAGCTACTGCCAGGCCTTTATTCATTCCTTGGGGTTCGATCCACTGCAGGCGTCGCAACAACAACTGCTCGATGTCGCGCGCCATCACGGCCTGCAGGGTGATCTGGCCACTGCCACGCGCGATGAGCTGCTGGATTTTCTGGTGGCCACCGTCATCGGCCCGACGCTGGGTCGTGACGGACAGCTGACCTGTCTGCACCACTATCCGGCCTCACAGGCAGCACTGGCTCAATTGGATCCGGCGGATCCGCACACGGCGCTGCGCTTTGAGTTGTATTGCGAGGGCATCGAACTGGCCAACGGCTATGTCGAATTAGGCGATGCGGCACTGCAGGCACAGCGCTTTGCAGCCGATGCCGCAGAACGGCAACGGCGCGGTCTGACGGTGCATACAGGCGATGAGCGATTGGTTGCCGCGCTGAACGCGGGGCTGCCGCAGTGCGCCGGTGTGGCGCTGGGCTTTGATCGAGTGGTGATGCTGGCGCTGGGCGCCAGCCACCTGCAGGACGTGATGGCGTTTACCGCTGCGCGGGCCTGAACCCGGCGCAGCACGCCACCGCCGCGCTGCTTACTTGGCGCGGGAGATGTACTCGCCGTTGCGCGTATCGATGCGCAGCATCTCGCCCTCGTTGATGAACAAGGGCACACGCACCACAGCACCAGTCTCCAGCTTGGCAGGCTTCTGGCCACCGGTAGCGGTGTCACCGCGCACGCCAGGATCGGTCTCGACGACCTTGAGGTCGATGTGCGGCGGCGGCATGACCAGCAGCGGCACGCCATTCCACAGCGTCACGATGCAGGTGATGCCGTCTTTGAGCCACTTGGCGTTGTCGCCCACGGCTTCTTTGCCAGCAGCATGCTGCTCAAAGTTGTCGGGCACCATGAAGTGGAAGAAATCCCCTTCGCGATACAGGTACTGCATGTCGGTATCGACCACATCGGCCGACTCGACGCTGTCACCGGACTTCCAGGTGCGCTCGATGGTGCGACCCGTCTTAAGGTTGCGCACGCGCACGCGGTTGAAGGCCTGACCCTTGCCCGGCTTGACCATCTCGTTTTCGACGATCGAAAACGGGTCGCCGTCGATGAGGATCTTGAGGCCCGTCTTGAATTCGCTGGTGTTGTAGCTGCCCATGAGTGTTTCCGCTTTCGTCAGGCCAGCAGTGGACGCACAATGCGGCCATGCATAAAGGTCGCGCATGGTAACCAATAGCCCCGTCAGCCGCCACCGCCCTGAGCCGGCCGTGCTCAGCTGGCAGCAGCAGCAGGCCGCAGCGGTCACCGATGTGGGCACGCTGCTGCAGCGCTTGGGTCTGCAAGCCGAACAACTCGATGCCGGCGGGCTGGCAGCACTGCAAGCGGCCACAGCGGGGTTTGCGCTGCGCGTGCCCGACAGCTTCATCGCCCGCATGCGCCCTGGTGATCCGGCCGATCCGCTGCTGCGTCAGGTGTTATCGATGCCTGCCGAGACGCTGGCTCAAGCGGGCTTTAGCAGCGACCCTCTGGCCGAAGCCGCCGCGCGGCGCGCGCCCGGACTGCTGCAAAAATACCAAGGTCGGGCACTGCTGGTGACCACTGCGGCCTGTGCGGTGCACTGCCGCTATTGCTTCCGGCGCGATTACGACTATGCCGCCGACAGCAGCGCCGAGGATGCCGGCCGCTGGGATACAGCGCTGGCGGTGTTGGCCGCCGACGCTTCCGTGCATGAAGTGATCCTCAGTGGCGGCGATCCATTGTCGCTGGGCAATGCGCGACTGGAAGGCCTGTTGCAGCGCTTGGAACAACTGCCGCATCTGCGTCGGCTGCGCATCCACACCCGCAGCCCTATCGTCTTGCCGGCACGGGTCGACAGCGGGCTGCAACAACTGCTGGCCGCACGGCGTCTGCCACTGACCGTGGTAGTGCATGCCAATCACCCGGCAGAGATCGACGCCGATGTGGCCAACGCACTGCGCGCGTTGCGCGACACCGGTGCCAGCGTGCTCAATCAATCGGTGCTGCTCGCTGGCATCAACGACAACGTTGCAGCACTTCAAGGCTTGTCTGAGGCGTTGCATGCGGCAGGCACCCTGCCCTATTACCTGTTTCTGCTCGATCGAGTCACGGGCACTGGCCACTTCGAAGTATCGGTGGCGCGCGCACGCGAACTGATCAACACCCTCAACACACGCTTGCCGGGCTTTCTGGTGCCGCGACTGGTGCAAGAGCTGCCGGGGCACCCCGGCAAAACCGCTGTCGACCTGCAGGTCTGGCCCGGCGACTGAGCACCGCGCTTGTCATAGTGTGGCAGGCCTCACGTTCCCATCCGGCAGATCGTCCTACGCTTGCGGCATCGTGTCCGGAGACCGCCGTGTCCAATCCTGCTGCTATTCCCATTGTTGTCGTCAGCCACTCTGCCCAAGCAGTGGATGTGCTGCGTGCTGTGTTGCGCCACGGTGGCCTGACCAGTGAACTGACTGCGATCGAGACGCTCGAACACCTGCCTGCGGCGCTGCACCGCTGCCAGCCCGAGCTGCTGTTGTGTATCGACGCAGAGGTGGCACAGCTGACGCAAATCGCGGCACTGCGCAACGCGTACGAACCGCAGCTGGCTCTGCTGTCTATTCGCCACTCTCTGACGGAAGAGCAGATTGGCCTCGACATGTCCCACGGTGCGCGCGATGCAGTAAATCTGGCCTCGCCAGTGCGCCTGCAATCGGTGGTGGCTCGTGAACTGCGCACGTGGCGTTTGGATCAAGCGCTCAAAGACACGCTGACACTGGCCAAGGACACACATCACCAGACCCTGCACTCCACTGCCAGCACCGAGCGCGACGCGTTGGCCGTAGTACAGGACGGCATGCTCACTAGCGCCAATCATCCGTGGCTGGCGCTGCTAGGAATTGAATCACCAGACAGTCAGATCGGGCTACCGGTGATGGATTTGTTTGACGAGTCGAGCCATGCCGATCTTAAGAGCGCGCTAGTAGCGTGCAACAAAGGCGGCAACGGCATTTCAGTGACGGTTGATGCACTGCGTGGCGATGGCAGTACGCACACCGTAACCCTGTGGCCCCGAATCGGCCTGCATGCCGGTGCCAAGTGCATCGAATTGCGTGTGCCGCTGGCGGCTCCAGAGGTGCACCCCGACGTTAGTGTCGCGCCTGTACCGGTGACCGGACTGTTGCCGCGTCAGATGTGGCTGGAGGCTGTCAGTGGACGACTGCGCAGCAGCTTGCAAGGCGGCTCGCGCTATTTGCTGTGTCTGCGTATCGATGACTTTGCACAGATCGAGCGCAAGCTCGGCGCCATCGACAGCCAGCAGGTGCTGGATCGCGTCAGTGCGCTGACCGAATCCATGCTGATGACTCAAGATATTTTGGGACGCTACAGCAGCACCGGCTGGTGCGCGCTGATCGAGCGCGGCACCGACCGCGATGCACGGGCTTGGGCACAGCGCCTGCAAGCCCGACTGGCACTGCAGGACTCGCCGTGGGGCGACGCCAGTGTTAAACCCACGCTTAGCGTCGGCATCGTTACCGCACCGGCTACTTCAGACGATGCAGGCAGCTTGTTCTTTGAAGCCTTGGATGCACTGCAGGCCGCGCGAGAAGCTGGCAACACTCAAGTTGTGATGGTCGAGTCTACTCAGAGCAACACGCGCAGCGTGACCCACGACGAAGGCTGGGTGACGGCTATCCGCGCAGCGCTGCAAGCCGACCGCTTTCGATTGGTGCAGATGCCTGTGGCCAGCCTCAGCGTAGTCGATACCGGCATGTACGACATTCTGCTGCGTATGCTGGATGAATCCGGTCGCGATATTTCGCCGGCAGAGTTTATGCCTGCAGCACAGCGCAACGGCCTGATGCGCCACATCGACCGTTGGGTGCTCAGCGCTGCACTAAAGCTCGCCGCACGCCGCAATCCAACCTGCCTGTTCCTGCGTCTGTCGACTGAGAGCGCGCTGGATCCGACACTGATGACTTGGCTGGATGCGCAGCTGCGCGTCTCGCATGTGCCGCCACAGCGCTTGTGCATACAGGTACCCGAAGAAACTGCCGTGGCACATCCTCAGGAGATAGCGATGCTGGCCACTGCACTGCGCGCGCGCCGCATGCGCTTTGCGTTAGAGCATTTTGGTATCGGCCCGACGCCGCTGAAGATGCTCGACACGCTGCCCATGGACTTCATCAAGATCGATGGATCATTAATGCAGGGCCTGACTGACGACGCCGCGCAGCGCGAACGCGTACGTGACATCGCCACCGCCGCCAGCGGTCGTGGCATCGCCGCCATTGCCGAACGCATCGAAGATGCCAACACCATGGCTGCCTTGTGGGATCTGGGGGTGGACCTATTGCAGGGCCACCTGATCCAGATGCACGAGGAAGTGGTGCTGGCCTCGGCCTAACTACCTGCCTTGACTGCCACCACGTTGTCATCGGTGTTGCGGTCGATGCGCTTGTTGTAAGGATCGACGCCGGCAAACTTAGGCTCGGCACTGCTGCGCAGCACAATCTGCTGCTCGCCATCGTGCACGGCGCTGCGCTGCATCAGCAGCACGCTGTCACGCTTGAAGCCTTTCTTGCCAGGCTCGGCCGTAAACAGCCCCACTTCAAACGCTTCGTTCAGGGGCGTAGCAGTCTCTTTGCCTTGGCCGTCGGCATACAGCTTTGCACCCTTGACCTGCAACGTGGTTTCCCACTGCCCATCGGCAAGCTTGCGGCTGGTGGCAGCGCTGACCTTCACGTCATACAGCGTGATGCGTTCAAACAGATCGGCAATCAGCTGCTCATGCGCCGGGCCGGTCTCCTCACGCAGGATGCGCAGGAAGTCGCGCGGATTGGGATAAGGCGCGCTCTTGAAGGCGTACTGCTTAAGCAGCCGCTGCAGCGTGCGATTGACCACCGCCTCGCCCACTTCTTCCTTGAGCAGATACATCGCGATGCCGCCCTTCTGATAGTGGATATACGGCTGCATCTCCACCCGCTCTAGCGGCATCTCCTCCAGCTTTTCGCTGCCGCGGGCGCGCAGGTACTTGTCCATTTCGAGCTTAAGAAACTTACGGATCTGCTCCGGTCCGTAGGTGCGCTCCATCACCAGCAGCGCCGAGTACTGCGCCATCGACTCCACCAGGAAGGTGTTGCCTTGTTGGTCGGCGCTGATCAGCTGATGACCCCACCACTGGTGCCCGATCTCGTGCGCCGTGACATAGGTGACCATGTCGA
This sequence comes from Pseudomonadota bacterium, assembly GCA_026398735.1. GTDB lineage: Bacteria > Pseudomonadota > Gammaproteobacteria > Steroidobacterales > Steroidobacteraceae > ZC4RG30. The sequence goes on from JAPLSH010000017.1 coordinate 49,278, forward strand.
CGTCTTCGGGGTCCTTGCGATTGAGGATGAAGCCGATCGACTCGGAGTACGGGATGGTGTTGGCAAAGGACTGCGCAAAGCTGGCATAAGCCGGGAACTCCAGAATGCGCAGCTGGCGAAACTGAAACGGACTAAAGGCCTCGCTAAACACATCCAACGAGGTCTTCATTGCAGTCAGCATGGTGGCTGTGTTGTGGTCGTGCGCAGGGTGGTGATAGATGGCCAAGTCCACGTCATGCCAGCGATCGCGCGCTACGTCATAGCGCGCCGACTGAATCGAGAAGAAGTTTTGGATAGGCGCATCGGTGCGATAGCGCGCAATCCGCCGATCCCCTTCAATTCGTTCCAACTCCTGGTACCCAGGTGCTACTACCAGCTGATCGGCCTCGGTCGATACTGTGATATCGGCGTTGACCCAGTCACTGTCACGGCGCAGGCCGTTGAAGGCACGCGCACTGTCGTCCTCCAGCTTTGCTGGTCGCAGCTCGGGCTCTAGACCATATTTGCGACGCTTGATGCGATCGGACAGGAACTCACCGCGAGACACGCCCAGGCCCGGCGCGATCTCGCTGTTGTCGACGAAGGTACCGTTGCCCACTACGCGGGTATCGTTGCCGCGATGACGAAAGCCTTTCTGCTCGCGCACAGTGGCAAAGCGCAACGTCGCCCGATCACCCGGTGCCAGCGGCTGATCGAGCCGGTAGATGCGGTAGCTGAACTGCGACAGCTCTTTTTCAAGGGTAGCGCCGTCCAACTCCAGCTGTGTGACCTGCAGGTCACGGTCCAGGTTCACATGCACATGTTGGAGCGGAGCGTTGGTGCGATTCTCGAGCACATAGCTGCCCTGCGTTACCACACGCGACTGCGACGGATACAGCGCTACATTCAGCACCACATCCACGATGCGCGGCTGCGGCAGCGACTCATACTGCAGCACTGCCTTTTCCTTGTCCGCAGTCCAGCGCTCCACGTCCTGCCGTGTGCGATAGGGGTTGAGGACATTGGTGTTGTAGAAGATGTAGCTGCCCAAGCCCACCATGGCCAGCAGCGCAATCCCTGCCACGGCACCTGCGGGGCCTGCCAGCCGCGCAGGCAAGCGCTTGAACCTTGCCTTGAGCGGCACCACCGTACCTCGGCGCCACAGCGCCTGAGTCAGCACTACCAGGATCAGTGCACACGCATACCAATAGGCATCAAACCATGCAGCGTGGGCTGCGAATGTGCCCTGCCCGTTCATGTCCGAGAGCGGCACACCGGGTGCGCTGGCGTATTGATACAGGTGATGCTCAAAGCCCATGTTGCCCAGCGTGCTGCGCGCCACGATGAACACCAGCATGGCGAGCCAACCGGCCTGCTTGTTGGGCACCAGGGTTTGCACCAACACGGCCAGCACCGCCATCAGCGTGACGTTGAGGCTCCAAGGCAGTACGTACCACAACAGATAGTGGCCAAACTCCAGCTGCGTATAGCCCTTGAGCAGCTGCACCACCATGGCGGCGATCGCGCTACCGGCCAGCGTCGACACCAGTACCAGCGTAATGGCCAGCATCTTGGGCAGCACGAAGGCCCAGTCCGGTGCGGGCGTCACATCGAGTATTTCGTGTGTACGCCGGTCACGGCTGCTCCACACTAGTTCGCCCGCATAATAGATGGCGATAATCAACGGAATGACGGCGAAGCTGCCCTGCAACGCAGCGATCATCACGCGCGTGACGGGCAACGTCTCGACTTCATACATCTGGCTGGCAAACCACAGCGAACCTGCGGCATTTACACAGCCGAAGAACACCAGCACTACATAGCCCGGGTTGCGAAAGGCAGCGGCCATGTCAAAGCGCACCAGCGCCCACACCGCTGCCCAACCACCTGGATTGCCGGTAGGCATCGGCACCACGCTGGCCACCGGCGCAGCGTCAACAATCGCCTTAACTCGCTTGGGCGCCTTAGGCGCACGGCCTTCAACGCGATACAGGCGCAGTGCCAGCGCCAGCACCACGGCAGTCAGACCCACCCAGATCAATCGATTCCACAACAGTGTGTCCTGCAGTGCTGGCATGAGCGTATTGCGCTCAGCGGCCGTCCAATACTTGGTGGCAAGACCCACAGCAGCCATACCAAACGGGTCAAACAAAGCCACCCAGTATTCAAACTGCGGTTTGTCCAGCAGCCCCATGGCAACCAGATACAACACCAGAAACACCACAGTGCCGATGTAGGTCGCCATCATCGAGCGAGTGGCGATCGCCAGCGCGAACAGTGCGGCTGACATCACCAGCAAGGTCGGTCCGCAAAACAGCAGCCAAGCCTGCAGATACCAGATCAGATGAAACGGACCGACTGTCTCCGCATCGAGCCAAGGCATCGCTGCACCGATGGCATTGCCCAGCGGCACGCTGGCAAACACCAACATCGCCACCGCAAAGGCACCAGCAAAGCGACCCAACAGATAGTCGGTGCGACGCAAGCGGGTGCTGTGCACGATGGCCCCAAAGCGCGTCTCGTCATCGCGCACTACGGCGTTGGCCACAAAGGCTGCGACCACAAACAGACTAAACACACTCATGATCATCGTGGTCTGGGCGATAACAAACGGTGCGTTGACCAGCACGTTGCCGCCCTTGCCGCCGATGCTCAGGTTGTCGGATGCCGCAGCACCAAAAGCCATCAAGAAAAAGATGAGAAAGGTCGCCCAGAAAGCAGGCGATGTGAGCTGATAGCGCAGTTCAAAGCGCGCGACTGAAAGCAGCATAGGTAGGGCCTCAGGCCGCAGCGCGGGTGGTGGCGAGCGTGGCGAAATACACGTCTTCAAGTCCGGCACGTGCCAGCTCAAAGCCCTCACCGGGATTGGCATCGGCCAGCACATGTACCAGCGTGCGACCGGCCAACAGCCGTGTGGCAATCACTTGATGCGCAGCCTTGCAGGCATCGAGCTCACTCTTACCGATGATCTTGCGCCACACACGACCGTGCAGGCTGTCGATGAGCACTTGCGGCGCGCCCTCACCCACAATGCGGCCATTGGCCAGAATGGCCATGCGCGGACACAGATCGGCCACGTCTTCAACGATGTGCGTAGAGAGAATCACCACCACGCTCTCACCGATGCCAGCGAGCAGATTCAAAAAGCGGTTGCGCTCTTCCGGATCCAAGCCTGCTGTGGGCTCATCGACAATGACCAGCCGCGGATTGCCCAGCAGTGCCTGCGCAATACCAAAGCGCTGACGCATGCCACCAGAGAACCCGGCCAAGGCCTTCTTGCGCACCGCCCACAGGTTGACCTGCTGCAGCAGCGCCTCCACTGCTTCGCGACGTTCGCCGCGAGCTGCATAGCCTTTGAGCACTGCCAAGTGATCAAGCATGTCGTAGGCGGACACGCGCGGGTACACCCCAAAGTCCTGCGGCAGATAGCCCAGCACACGGCGCAACGCCGGCGCATCGGCCAATACATCGATGCCATCAAACGTAATGCTGCCGGACTGCGGCAGCTGCAAGGTGGCGATGCTGCGCATCAGCGTGCTCTTGCCGGCGCCGTTGGGGCCCAGCAGGCCAAACATCCCGGCGGGGATGGTCAGCGAGACATCGTCGAGCGCGCGGGTGCCGTTGGCATAGGTATGGGTCAGGTGGGCAATCGACAGCATGGCAGCCTCGCAGCGTTGAGTGGTGTTTTATACCACTACAACACCAGAGGGGCTGTCAAGCTTCTTCGACGATTTCAGCCCTGACCGGGTGCCAGCGCCTCGATACGATCCACCTTGCGGTAGTTGCGCGACAGCATCGCGCCGCGCTGCGCCCGCTCGCCGCGGTAGTCGTCCAGGTCACGCGCCGACAGGGTCATGGGGCGATCCCCACACCACACCATCAGCTTGCCACCGGCCGGCACCACCGCTACCGCCACCAGCAACTCTTCGCGTGCTTCGGCCTTTTTGGTGGGGATGCCGAACAGCTTGTTGCCCTTGCCGCGCGGCATCTCGGGCAGTTCGCTGACCGGGAACACCAGCAGTCGACCTTCGGTATTGACCGCAGCCACCAGCGCATCGGCGGCCGGCACCGGCACCATCGGCAACACCTGTGCGCCGTCGGTCAGGTTGAAGATGGCCTTGCCGGCACGATTGCGCGAATGCAGCTGCGACAAGCGCACGGTAAAGCCATAGCCCGCATCGCTGGCGAGCAACCACAGGTCTTCGGCATCGCCCACGGCAACGCCCGCAAAGCGCGCGCCATCGGGCGGATCGAGCCGACCCGACAGGGGCTCACCTTGGCCACGCGCCGACGGCAGCGTATGCGCCGGCAAGCTGTAACTGCGGCCGGTGCTGTCCATAAAGACCACCTGCTGCGTGCTGCGCCCGCGTACTGCCGCAAGGCAGGCATCGCCCGTCTTATAGCTCAGCGATGCCGCATCGATCTCGTGGCCCTTGGCGGCGCGCACAAAGCCACCCGTCGAGAGCACCACAGTGACCGGTTCATTGACCACCAGGTCGGCTTCTTCGATGGCCTGCGCTGCTTCGCGCTCGACCAGCTTAGAGCGACGGTCATCGCCAAATTCCTTGGCATCGGCAGACAACTCGCCGCGCACCAAGGCGCGCAGTTTCTCTTCGCTGCCCAACACGCTCTGCAAGCCATCGCGCTCGGCAGCCAGCTCGGCCTGCTCTTCGCGGATCTTCATTTCCTCAAGCTTGGCCAGATGGCGCAGCTTGGTATCGAGGATCATCTCGGCCTGGTCATCGCTCAGACCAAAGCGCGCGATCAACACCGGTTTGGGTTCGTCTTCGGTGCGGATGATGCGGATCACTTCATCCAGATTCAAAAAGACGATCAACAGACCATCGAGCAGATGCAGCCGGCGCAGCACCTTGTCGAGCCGGTGCTGCAAGCGACGGCGTACCGTCAACAAGCGGAACTGCAGCCACTGCGACAACAGGCCCTTGAGGCCCATCACCTGCGGCCGTCCTTCCAGCCCGATGATGTTGAGATTGACGCGGTAACTGCGTTCCAGATCGGTGGTGGCAAACAGATGCGCCATCAGCTGCGGCACATCCACGCGGTTAGAGCGAGGAATGATGACAATGCGCGTCGGGTTCTCATGGTCCGACTCATCGCGGATGTCATCGACCATCGGCAGCTTCTTGTCACGCACCTGCTGCGCGATCTGCTCTTGCAGCTTGCTGCCCGACACTTGGTGCGGCAGCGTGGTGATGATGATGTTGCCGGTGTCGTCGTCTTGTTCCCACGTGGCACGGGCGCGATAGCTGCCACTGCCCGTCTCATAAAACGCTGCCAACTCGGTGCGCGATGAGACGATCTCGGCGCCAGTGGGCAGGTCGGGGCCTTTGACGAACTTCATCAAGTCGCGCGTGGTGGCATCGGGCGAATCGAGCAGGTGTATGCAGGCGTTGGCCACTTCGCGCAGGTTGTGCGGCGGCACGTCGGTGGCCATACCCACCGCAATACCCGAGGTGCCATTGAGCAGCAGGTTGGGCAGGCGCGCCGGCAACAACAGCGGCTCGTCGAGCGTGCCGTCAAAGTTGGGGCCAAAGTCCACCGTGCCATTGCCCAGCTCACCCAACAGCAAATCGGCATAGCGCGTCAGACGCGCTTCGGTATAACGCATCGCGGCAAACGACTTGGGATCGTCGGTCGAACCCCAGTTGCCTTGGCCGTCAACGATCGGATAGCGATAGGTGAAGGGCTGCGCCATGTGCACCATGGCCTCGTAACAGGCCGAGTCGCCATGCGGATGGAACTTGCCGATCACATCGCCCACGGTACGCGCGGATTTTTTGTGCTTGTTGCCGGCCGACAGCGCCAGCTCGCTCATCGCATAGATGATGCGCCGCTGCACCGGCTTGAGCCCATCGCCCAGCGCCGGCAACGCACGATCGAGGATGACGTACATCGAATAATCGAGGTAGGCCTTCTCGGTGAACTGGCGCAGCGGTTGACGCTCGACGCCCTCAAAGTTCAGTTCCTGGTCTTTCACGTCTGTACCTGTTGCCCCGTCATACCAGCACGGTGGCGATGTTGCCGTTCTGCTCCAGCCAATCACGCCGGTCAGAGGCGCGTTTCTTGGCCAGCAGCATGTCCATCAGTTGATCGGTGCCGTCGCCGGCATCGAGCGTCAGCTGCACCAGTCGTCGCGTCGGCGGATCCATGGTGGTCTCGCGCAATTGCAGCGGCGACATTTCACCCAGACCCTTAAAGCGCGTTACGACCGGCTTGCTGCGGCTGCGCTCAGCCACCAGTCGTGCCAGCACGCTATCGCGCTCGGCATCATCCAGTGCATAGAACACCTGCTTGCCCGCATCGATGCGATACAGCGGCGGCATAGCTACATAGATATGACCGGCATTGACCAGCGGCCTGAAGTGCTGCAAGAACAGGGCGCACAACAGCGTGGCAATGTGCTGACCGTCCGAGTCGGCGTCGGCCAGGATGCAGACCTTGTGATAGCGCAGCTCGCTGATATCGGCAGAACCCGGGTCCACACCCAGCGCGATGCTGATGTTGTGCACTTCCTCTGATGAGGCCACCTGACCGTGTTCCAGCTCCCAGGTATTCAAGATCTTGCCGCGCAGCGGCATCACCGCCTGCGTGTTGCGATTGCGCGCCTGACGCGCTGATCCACCGGCCGAGTCACCCTCGACCAGAAACAGCTCAGAGCGCTTGGGATCTTGCGTTGTGCAATCGGCCAACTTGCCCGGCAGTGCCGGACCCGACACGGCACGCTTGCGCGTGACACGCTGCGCAGCCTTGAGTCGCTCCTGCGCGTTCTCAATTGCATGGCGCACGATGCCCTCGCCGGCATCGGGATGCTGGTTGAGCCACAGCGCGGTCGAATCGCGCACATAGCCTTCAACCAGTGCAGCGGCTTCACGGGAGCCCAGCCGCTCTTTGGTCTGACCGGCAAACTGCGGTTCGCGCAGCTTGATCGACAACACAAACGACACGCCCTGCCAGATGTCTTCGGGGGCGAGTTTGACGCCTCGCGGCAGCATGCTGCGGAACTCTGCAAACTCACGCACTGCAGCGCAGATGCCACCGCGCAGACCGTTGACGTGCGTACCGCCACCGGCGGTGGGGATCAGATTGACGTAGCTCTCGGCCACGGCGGCCGGCAGACCCGGTGCCCAGGCCAGCGCCCATTCCACGGCATCATGGGTCGAACCCATCTTGCCGGCCAAGGGCTCTTTGGGCATGCGCTCGGCATCGCCGAGCTGCTCAAGCAAATATTCGGTGAGTGCGCCGGTGTAGAACCACTCTTCGCTCTCGCCAGTCGCCTCGTTCTCAAAGCGCATGCGCAGACCGGGACACAGCACGGCCTTAGCCTTGAGCGTGTGGCGCAGGTCCGAGATCAGAAAGCGATCGGTGTCGAAGAACTTCGGATCAGGCCAGAACCGCACCGTGGTGCCGGTGACCGACTTGGCTACTGTGCCGGTCTCGGTCAGCGGCGAAGTGAGGTTGCCGTCGCGAAAGCCGATGTGAAAGCTCTTGCCGCCACGACGCACACTGCAATCGAGCTGGCGCGACAGCGCATTGACCACCGACACACCCACGCCATGCAGGCCGCCGGAATAGCCATAGGCACCGTCAGAAAATTTGCCGCCGGCATGCAGCCGCGTGAGGATCAGTTCCACGCCGCTGACTTTTTCGATGGGATGGATGTCAACGGGCATGCCGCGGCCGTTGTCGGCCACGCTGATCGATCCGTCCTTGTAGAGCACCAGATCGATCTGCGTGCAGTGACCGGCCAACGCCTCATCGACGCTGTTGTCGATGACCTCGTGGGCCAGATGATTGGGCCGACTGGTCTCGGTATACATACCGGGACGGCGGCGGACGGGGTCGAGTCCGGAGAGGACTTCGATATCGGAAGCGCTGTAGGTGGGAGTCATTCTCGGGCGGGCTACCTCAGGGGGGCCCAATCATAACGTCGCGGAAGGGGTTGGTGTCGGGACTGTCACCCCCTAGACTGGAGCCACCCTTCTGATCCGTGAGACCCCATGGCGCGCAAGCCCCAAACCGACACCCCGGCCACACCAGATTTTGAGACCTCGCTGGCCGAACTCGAAACACTGGTCGAGCGTCTGGAACGCGGTGATCTGCCGCTGGAAGAGGCTCTGGGCAGCTTTGAGCGCGGCGTCGCGCTAAGCCGCCAGTGCCAAGGCTCGCTGGCCACTGCCCAGCAAAAGGTCGAGCAACTGCTGCGCGATGGCAGCACAGCCCCCTTCAACCCCGAACAGACTGACGACGATGCCTGACAGCAGCCCACTGGCCGAGCAGATCCGCCTCTACCAGCAACGCGCCGAGCAGATGCTCGACCGCTACCTGACGCTGGCCGATCCGGGCACGCCCAGGCTGCTGGAAGCCATGCGCTACAGCACGCTGGGCGGTGGCAAGCGGCTGCGCCCGGTGCTGGTGTATTGCACAGGTGCTGCGCTGGGTGCGCCACTGGCCAGCCTCGACGCTGCCGCGGCGTCCGTCGAACTGATTCATGCCTACAGCCTGATCCACGACGATCTGCCGGCTATGGACGACGATGACCTGCGTCGCGGTCGACCCACCTGCCACAAGGCCTACGACGAAGGCACCGCCGTGCTGGCAGGCGATGCCTTGCAGGCACTGGCCTTTGGGGTACTGGCCGAAGACGCCCAGGCGCCGATCAGCGCCGAGGCGCGCCTGCTGGCCATGCGACTGCTGGCCCAGGGCATCGGCACAGCCGGTATGGCCGGCGGTCAAGCCATCGACCTAGAGGCAGTCGGGCGGCAGTTGTCCCTGGCAGAGCTTGAGGGCATGCATCGTCGCAAGACCGGTGCGCTGATCACCACCAGCGTGTTGCTGGGCGCGGTATGCGCCAACACACTACAAGGCCCGCTGCTCGACGCGCTGCGCGTCTATGGCGACGAACTAGGCCTGGCGTTTCAGATCCAAGACGACATCCTGGATGTCACCGGCGACACCACCACCATCGGCAAACAGGCCGGTGCGGATGCGGCGCTCAACAAGCCCACCTACCCTGCACTGCTGGGCCTAGCCGGTGCGCAGCAGCGCGCCGCCGA
>JAPLSH010000028.1 GCA_026398735.1 Pseudomonadota bacterium
AGCGGCCGCTGTGCCAGCGCTGCTGGCGCAGTCGCTGCAGCAGTGCACTGGCGTGCAGCACCAGTGCGTCATCGCGCAGGGCAGGGGTTGCTGCCAGCAGTGCCAGAGCCGTGTGTGCGCCTTGGCGCGGTTGAGTCTGTTGCTGCAACCACGCGGCTATGCCTGCTGCGACCTCAGTAAACAGCGCTTCGCCGGTGGCTCGCGCGGCATCGGCATACACCTGCAGCAGGCACGCATTGTCGGCAACGGACTTCTCCAGCGCTGGTTGCTGCCAGTCAGCTGTCAGGCAATAGCGATAAAAGCCGCCATCCTGCCGGTCGCGCAAAGGCGATTCGGCCATGCGTTGTAAGGCCATGCTGGCTAGAAACAGTGCTTGCAGATCCGGCACGGCATCAAAGGCGGTGGCATGCCAATCCCGCAGCAACCGGTCGATGCGCGGTGCATGCGGAAACTTAGGCGCATCGCCCCAACCGCCGTTAGTGCGGTCATAGCGCGCTTGCAGCGCCTGCCGCGCTGCAGCCAATGAGCGCGGCTCTAGCGGCAGTGCAGCACCCACCGCATCGGCCTCGCGCAGTGCGTCGCGCAGGGCTGTGTTCTGCTGCTGCAAGCTGCCGCGCTGCTCGTTGAAATATTGCGCTACACGCTGCAGCACAGCGGCAAAGGCCGGCATGCCGTCGTGGGCTTGCACTGGAAAGTAGCTGCCGCCAAAGAAGGGCATCTGGTCATCGGGCATCAGGAACATGGTCAGCGGCCAGCCGCCGCCATGGCGTGTCAGCAGCTGATGCGCAACCTGATAGATGCGATCCAAGTCCGGGCGCTCATCGCGATCGACCAGGATATTGACGAACAGGGAGTTCATCAGCTGTGCCGTGGCAGCGTCGTTGAAGCTCTCGCGCGTCATCACGTCGCACCAATGGCACCCGCTGTAGCTGATCGACAGCAGGATCGGTTTGCCGCTGTCGCGCGCAGCGCTCAGTGCCTCGGGGCCCCACGGATACCACTGCACCAGATCCTGCGCGTGGTGCTGCAGGTGGGTGCTGCTTTGGCCCGCCAGCCGGGAGCCTGGCCGGCCGGTCTGCGGTTCGCTCATGGACAAGGAGCTCCTGACGTAGAATGCGCGCCACTATACGCAAGACGGTCACTGCCACACGATGTCCGAACTCTCAGCAAACGCGCTTCCCGTGCTGCGCCTCAAGCGCAACGAAGACAAGCGCCTGCGCGCCGGCCACCTCTGGGTGTTCTCCAATGAGGTTGATACGGTTGCCACACCGCTGACGGGTTTTGCCCCTGGCGCGCCCGCGCGCATCGTCAATCACCGCGACCAGTTTGTCGGCTATGGCTGCGTCAATCCGCAGGCACTGATCAGCGCCCGCATCCTCAGCCGCGACGAAGCGCAGCCCATCGATGCAAACCTGCTGCGACGCCGGTTGCAGTCGGCGTTAGCACTACGCGAGCGCTTATATGCCGATCGCTGCTATCGGCTGGTATTTGGCGAGTCAGATGGCTTGCCCGGCTTGGTTGTAGATCGCTATGGCGATGTGCTGGTGGGCCAGTTGGCCACGCTGGGCATGGAGCGTTTGCGCCCGCTCATCGAAGCGGCTTTGCATGAAGTGGTCGCACCGCGTGTGCTGGTCTGGAAGAACGACGGCTCTGCCCGCGACCTGGAGCAGTTGCCCCACGAAGTGGTGGTGGCCGCCGGCGAGATACCCGATCACATCGGGGTGATTGAGGCGGGGCTGCACCTGCAGGCCCCGTTGGCCGCTGGCCAGAAAACCGGTTGGTTCTATGACCAGACGGCCAACCGCGAGCGCCTGCGTCGTTACCTGCCCAAGGGTGCGCGGGTGCTCGATGTGTGCAGCTATGTGGGTGCCTGGGCGCTGACGGCGCTGCATCACGGCGCAGCGCGTGCCACCTGTGTGGATTCGTCCCAGCAGGCACTGGACTGGGCGCAGCGCAATGCCACTGCCAACGGCATGACGGTCGATGTCATCAAGGCCGATGCCTTTCAGGCGCTGGAGCAGCTGCGTGCCGCTGGCGAGCGGTTTGATGTGGTCATCGTGGATCCGCCGGCGTTTATCAAGCGCCGCCGCGATCTGCCGCAGGGTGAGGCTGCCTATCGCAAGCTCAACCAGCTGGCGATCCGTTTGCTCAACGACCCGGGTGTGTTGGTCAGCTGTTCCTGCTCCTGGCACCTGCCGCACGACAGCCTGCCCGAGTTGGTGCAGTCCGCAGCCGCTGCAGCCGGGCGCGAAGCGCGGGTACTGGAGTTCGGTGGCCAGTCCCCCGATCATCCGGTACACCCGGCAATCCCGGAATCGCGTTATCTCAAGTCAGTGTTTTGCCACATTACCGGCTGACGCCGCGTTACAGGCTAGAATCACGTCATGTTGGTGTATCCGCACATCGATCCCGTCGCGCTGCATCTGGGCCCGTTGCAGATCCATTGGTACGGGATCATGTATGTCATAGGCTTTGGTGTGGCCTGGTGGCTGGCGCGCCGTCGTGCAGCAGACCTGCGCAGTACCTGGACACCGATCGACGTTGATGACTTGGTGTTCTGGATGATGCTGGGCGTCATCGTTGGCGGCCGCATCGGCTACATCCTGTTTTACGGCCTGGGTTTCTGGCGGCTCGATCCGCTGTATCCCTTCAAGATCTGGCAGGGCGGTATGTCCTTCCATGGCGCGTTGCTGGGCGTGTTGATGGCGCTGCTGCTGTTCGGGCGTAAGCGCAAGCGCCACTTCCTCGATCTGGGTGATTTCGCCGCAGCGCTACCTGGCCTTGGATTTATGGCCGGGCGTATCGGCAACTTCATCAATGGCGAGTTGTGGGGTGCGCCCACTACCGTGCCTTGGGGTTTTTTGGTTCAGGCAGGGCCAGGGCAGTTGCCTGCAGTGCGCCATGCCTCGCAGCTCTACGAAGCGCTGCTCGAAGGCCTGCTGCTGTTTGTGGTGCTGTGGTGGTTCTCGGCCAAGCCACGCGCGCGCGGTGCGGTGGGCGGTTTGTTCCTGGCATGGTATGGCGCAGTGCGCATCGGCGTTGAGTTCGTGCGTGAGCCCGATGCACAGCTGGGTTATCTGCTGGGCGGCTGGTTCACCATGGGCATGTTGCTGTCGTTGCCCATGCTGATCGGTGGCCTGTGGCTCATGCTGCGTGCGCGCCTCAATCCACAGCCTTCGGGCAACTGGATCGCCGGCGCATGAATGCGTATCTAGACCTGTTGCGTGCCGTGCGTGAGCGCGGCGTGCGCAAAGCCGATCGCACTGGCACAGGCACCTTGTCGTTGTTTGGCTGGCAGGCGCGCTTTGACCTGGCTGCAGGCTTTCCGCTGGTCACCACCAAGCGCTTGCACCTGCCTTCCATCGTGCACGAGCTGCTGTGGTTCCTGCGCGGAGATACCAACACGGCTTATTTGCGCCAGAACGGCGTGAGCATCTGGGACGAATGGGCCGATGACAACGGCGAGTTGGGGCCTGTGTACGGTCGCCAATGGCGCGGCTGGCAGGCAGCCGATGGTCGCGTCATCGATCAGATGAGCGAGCTCATTGCCACGTTGCGCCGCGACCCGGATTCACGCCGGTTGTTGGTCAGTGCGTGGAATGTGGGCGAATTGCCGCGTATGGCGCTGCAGCCCTGTCACGTGCTGTTTCAGTTTCATGTGGCAGATGGCCGCCTGTCCTGTCAGCTGTATCAGCGCAGTGCCGACGTGTTTCTGGGGGTACCCTTCAACATCGCAAGCTATGCGCTGCTCACGCACCTGGTGGCGCAGCAGTGCGATCTGCAGCTTGGCGAATTCATCTGGACTGGTGGCGATTGCCACTTGTATCTCAATCATCTGGCGCAGGCTGATGAGCAGCTGTCACGCCAACCGTTTCCCGCTCCAAGCCTGCATCTGTTACGCAGGCCCGATTCTTTGTTCGATTACCAAGCAGAGGACATACAGTTCGTGAACTATCAGCATCATGCGGCCATCAAGGCCCCGGTCGCGGTCTGACATGGCTACCCAGCGCAAAAAGGCCGCCAAGAAGGCCAAAAAAGAACCCCGGCTGGCACCGGATCCCTACAAGCTCAACCCCTGGTTCCTGGTGCGTAACTCCAAGGTGCATGGCAAGGGCTGCTTTGCCCGCAAGGACATCCCCAAGGGCACACGCATCAGCGAGTACGTGGGTGACCGCATCACTTGGGCTGAGTCGGACAAGCGCTACGAAGGCTATGACGTTAACGACAACCATACGTTCCTGTTCATCGTTGACCGCAAGACGGTAATCGACGGCGGTGTGGGTGGTAACGATGCGCGTTACATCAACCATTCCTGCGCCGAGAACTGCGAGTCGACGGTGGAGAAGGGCCGCGTCTACATTGATGCCATCAAGGACATCAAGAAGGGCGAAGAGCTCGGCTACGACTATCAGATTGGTCGTGACAAGAACGATCCGCCCAATGTCGATGAGATCTATGCCTGCCGTTGTGGCGCGCCCAAGTGCCGCGGCACCATGCTGTGGCCGGCCAAGCGCCCCAAGCCTAAAAAGAAGAAAAAGGTAGCCAAGAAGGCTGCCAAGAAAGCCGGCAAGAAGGCAGGCAAAAAAGCCGCCAAGAAGGCTGGCAAGAAGGCAGGCAAGAAAGCCAAAAAGGCAGCGAAAAAGCGCTCTGCGCGTTAATCGCTGAAGGCACAGCACACCATGTCAGCGCAGTCGGGCGGCGCAAGCCGCCCTATCACCGGCACCGCGGTTCTCGGTGCACTGGGCGTTGTCTATGGCGACATCGGCACCAGCCCTCTGTACGCGCTCGACAAGACGCTCAGCGCTGCAGGAGGCGAGGCGGTTCAGGCCGCCACGGTGCTGGGGGTGTTGTCCTTGGTGTTCTGGAGTCTGTTGGTCGTCATCACGCTCAAATACGTGGTGTTGATCCTGCGTGCCGACAATCAGGGCGAGGGCGGCATCTTGTCGCTGTTTGCACTGGTGCAAAAGCACGTGGCCGGCGGAGGTCAGTGGCGTCGGCACCTGGTGGTGCTGGCGGTGCTGGGGTCCGCCCTCTATTACTGCGATGCGCTGATCACACCGGCCATGTCGGTGATGAGCGCGGTTGAGGGCATCAGTCTCATCGATCCCGACATGAGTAAGTCGGTGGTGCCGGTCACTCTGGTGGTGATCGTGTTGCTGTTCTCGATCCAGCGTTATGGCACCGCCAAGGTGGGCAGTCTGTTCGGCCCCATCATGGTGCTGTGGTTTTTTTCGATCGGGTACTTTGGTGCGGTGTCACTGGTCGCCAATCCCACCGTGCTCAAAGCGCTTAATCCTGCTTATGCAGTGATGATGCTGGCAGGTCACCCCGGCATTGCGTTGGCTATTGTCGGCAGCGTGTTTCTGACCCTGACCGGCGGTGAAGGCCTGTATGCCGACATGGGTCACTTCGGTCGCGGCCCGGTGCGTGTGGCGTGGTTTGGCATGGTGTGGCCGGCCTTGCTGCTGAGTTACTTTGGTCAGGGTGCATGGCTGCTGGCGCATCCGGGGCCGCCCTCGCAACTGCTGTATGCGCTGGTGCCCGAGCCCTTGTTGCCCGCGATGGTCATCCTGGCGACCTTGGCCACGGTCATTGCCTCTCAGGCTGTTATTACCAGTGCCTTCTCGATGACCCGCCAAGCCGTTCAACTCGACTTTCTGCCGCGCGTACGCGTGCTGCAGACCTCTGAGAGTGAGGAAGGCCAAATCTATGTGCCAGTGATCAACAGCATCCTGATGGTGGCGGTGGCGCTGTTTGTGATCGCCTTCGGGTCATCCGATGCCCTGGCTGGTGCTTATGGCGCAGCTGTGGCGGGCACGATGACCATCACCACGCTGCTGGGGGCTGTGTTGGCCGCCAGCAGTTGGAAGTGGCCGCGCTGGCGCCTCATCCTGGTGTTTGTGCCGCTGGCTTGCATCGACTTCACCTTCCTGTTCGGCAATCTGGCCAAGATCGCCGATGGCGCGTGGGTACCCATCGTGCTGTCGGCCTTCCTGTTCACCATTTTCATGATCTGGCGCAACGGCCGTCAGCAACTGCGCAAGGCACTGCTGGCTGAAGCCATCCCGCTAGATCAAATCG
>JAPLSH010000026.1 GCA_026398735.1 Pseudomonadota bacterium
AGAACGGCAAGATCGCCGAGCATTGGGACAGCGTCCCCAAAGACAAAGACATGGTGAAGCGCGATCCAAATGAGGGCGCAAAACCCAAGTAATAAACTCAAGCACTAGGCTGGCGCAATAAAAAAGGCGCCAGCTTTGCAGCTGGCGCCCTATATCAGTCAAACACCCCGGTGTTACCCGGAGTGCTTCGGGCTCAAGGACCGAAGTTGCGCTTGACCGTCAGACCATAGTTGCGCGGCATGGCCGGCTGGCCCGACACATAACCCACCGAAGTGTGGTTATCGAACAGCGTTGTGTAATACATCTTGTCGAACAAGTTGTTCACCATGAGCGCGGCGCTCCATGCGTTGTTCTCGTCCTTCCAAGTGATGCGCGCATTGGCAGTCGTGCGTGCGTCAATCTTGTTGTACATCGGGTCGTTGATCGGAGCGCTGAAATACTCCGACTGGTACGCAATGTCGATACGCGGCGTGATCGTGCCCTTGCCGATACCCGAGATTTCGTACTGAGTGCCCAGGCTCGCCTTAACCTTCGGGGTGTACGGCGTGATCATGTTCTTCTGAATGCCACCGGTGTTGGCATTGGTGATCTCGGTGTACTCGAACTTCATGGTGCTGGCCGAGCCATCGATTTCCCAGCCGTCAGCCGGATGGGCCTCAAACTCTACTTCCAAGCCTTGCACAAGGGCAGAACCCACGTTGGCAGGCAGAGCGCAAGGATTCGGCGGGTACTGCACGCCGTTGAGCGGCGGCGTCGGGCAGAAGTTCAGCGACAACTGGATATCGTTGTAGTTGTTGCGGAACGCCGAAAAGTTCAAGCGCAGGCTGCGATCAAACAAGTAGCTCTTGAAGCCCGCCTCGTACGCGGTCAGTGTCTCGGGAGCGAACGGCAGAGTCTGTGACGGGTAGAAGGGACGCGGGTTCACACCACCGCCCTTATAACCCGTGGCAGTCTGCACATAGGCCATCAGGTCCTGGTTGATCTGGTAGTTCAGCGCCAGGCGATAGTCGGTACGGGTACCGGCAAAGTGCGCTGAGGTGTTGTTCAGGCNACGTTGCCGTGGGTACCGTGCCGTCGGGGTTACGACGGAAGTAGGTGTAGTCCTTGGTCTCGTCCGAATAGCGCAAGCCACCGTTGACAGTGAACTGATCGGTAAGGCGCCATTCGGCATTGGTGAACACCGCAACGGTGCTGGCCGGGGTGCTGTCGGGACCATGGATGAAGTCCAGACCGACCCAGGGCAGGCCCACGCGCGCGTTGAGACCGCCGTTATGCGTCAAGTAGAACGCACCAACGGTGTAATCCACCGGACCGGCCTTGCTGTTCAGGCGAGCTTCGGCAGTGAACTGGTGGTGGAAGTTCTTTTGCAGCAGCACCTGCACGCCGATCGGCGATGCGTCGGTGTTCTCAGCGAACTGGTTGGCGAAGTCGCTGTAAGCGGTGATAGCTGTGATGTTGGTGTCATCGCTGAGCGTCCACTTCACATCAGCCGACACGCCATACGAGTTGAAGTGATTGATTGGCGGAACGACGATCGGCGCGTACGGGTCATCACCGAAGGGGAAGATGCCCGGCGCAGGCGAGAACTTGGAGCCCACCGCTGACTTAAAGGTGGCGTAGCTGGTGTACGGGTCGCCAGTGAGGAACTGCGAACCGAAGTACACCGGATTGCCGTCCTTGCCCTTGATGTAAGCAAAGCTGCCCAGCGCCGGGTTCACCTTGATGAGGGTGTTGGCCTGCACGCTCGACTGGTCGTTGGTGACGTTGGCAGCGAGGTTGACCTCGACAGCGTCACTGGCAAGCCAGCGCATGGCCAAGCGGCCGGCGTTGAAGGCCTGACTGCCTTCCTTGCCCAGCTCGCAGCCGTTACCCGAGTACAGGGTGGGCACATTGGTCTTGCCGCCCTTGGCGCAATCGTAGTCCAGGCGCGTGACATAGCCGTCACGGTGCTTGCTGGCGAACGAAGCGCGCAGGAACAAGCTGTCGGTCATTTTGATGTCGGCCGCGCCACGCGCGTCCAAACGGTTGTAGCTACCGCCGGTCAGTTCGACGTAGCCGGTGCCATCGCCCTTGGGCTTCTTGGAGAACAGCTTGATCGAACCACCGATGGAGTTCTTGCCGGCCAGCGTGCCCTGCGGGCCGCGCAGCACTTCCACGCGATCCAGGTCGAGCAGGTCGAGCACCGAACCGGTCAGGGTGGCGTGATAGACGTCATCGACATAGATGCCGACGCCCGGCTCAAGGGCCAGGTTGAAATCGGTCTGGCCGACGCCGCGAATGAACGCGACCATCGACGAACCGAAGGCTGCGCCGTTCTGCGTCAGCGTGACGTTGGGGGCCTGGGCAGCAACCTGCGTGATGTCCGTCTGGTTGCGGGCTTCGAGCATCGCGGCGTTGACGGCCGTGATGGAGATCGGTGTCTGCTGCAAGTTCTGCGTACGGAACTGCGCGGTGACAACCACTTCCTGCAACGCGTTATTGTCGGTAGCGGCGGTCTGGGCCAGTGCCTGACCGGCCGGCACGATGGCCAGCGAACCGAGCATGGCAACGCGCCAGCCTGACGACAGAGCCCGGATATGGGCGGAAATCTTAGAATGCATGCATCCCCCTTGAGAGGTCTTGTTTGTATAAAGAGACAAAGGCTGCGCTAAGCGCGCTCCTGTGGGAGTGTTCCCCGCACTCCACAGGCTGTCTTGCTACTGTAAAGTACTGGTAGCTGACTCGTCTTTTTCCCGTATTTCTGGGGATTTGTCAACGGAAATGCGCTACGGCTGGGCTGAGACTCCCGTTCGGCGCCACTTTGGTTGCAAAATCGCAACAACCCCCTGCCTAACGCGTCACCGGAACGGATCGGCGAATTTGGGATCTGTATTCAGAGCCGTATCGGTCAGCGTGCCCAAGAACGCGACCAGGGCCTGCCTCTGGGCAGCTGTCAGGTTGAGGCGCCTGGGCGAACCATCGGCCGCGCGCAAACCCGGTGCCAAATTCGGGCTGTCCTGAACTCCAGAGTCGTAGTGCTGAACGACTTGGTCCAGCGTGGCAAAGCGTCCGTCATGCATGTAGGGCGCGCGCACCGCGATGTTGCGCAATGAAGGTGACTTGAACCGGCCGCCGCCGGCTCCGGTATCGGTGAGTACTGCGTCCAAGCCGTTGTTCTTGGCAGAGTCCGCTATATGCGCCACGGTGCCGTGGCAGGTGTCGCACCGGGCAGCGCCCTCGAACAGTTGCCGCCCCTGCTCTTCCTGCGCAGTCAGGGCGGCGCCGAAGTTGGCAACACCGTTGACGAATGCCGAGTCGTATTTGGAGCGGTAAGAGACGATGGATCTCACAAACTGCGCCAAGGCACGCGCGATGCGATCGCTGTTGATAGTGGCATCGCCAAACGCTGCGGTGAACAAAGGCCCATAGAACGACTGTGCGCTGAGTTTGGTCACTACCTGCGCCAGCGTGCTGCCCATTTCGGTGCTGTTCTGTATGGGCTGGAGCACCTGCACTTCTGCCGTTGCTGCACGCTCATCCCAAAAGAATCTGCCGTTCTGATAGTAGCGGGCATTGGCCAGACCCATGGAATGGCGCGTGGTGAGTCCGCCCTGAAAACCGACACTGAAGCGCCGAGTGTCACTAAAGCCATTGGCCTGCACATGACACGAGGCACAGGACACGGTGTCGTTGACCGACAGTCGCTTGTCATAGAACAACACGCGCCCGAGCGTTGCGCCAGCGTTGCTTACAACATTGTCGGTCGGTGTGTTGTCTGCACCCGCGAGGTTACCTGCCCCAGGACCAGCACCAGGACCAGCACCAGCACGAAACTGCGCGGGCAAATTTATCGTTGCGTCGGAATAACTAAACGCTGTGGCCGGCAGAATGGGTACGCCTTGCTGGGGCAATACCGTCATGGAGAAACTGGTACTGACACTGCCGCCTCTTCCATCCGCAGCGGTCACTGCAACGCTGTAACTGCCTGCAGTGGTGGGTGTGCCCGAGACGACAGCAGCCGTAGCGGTAAGCCCGCTGCCGCTGGGCGTGATGCTGATGCTGTAGATCAGCGCATCACCGTCTGAATCAGTAAAGGTTGTGCCGCCTTGGCTGGTATCAAAGCTGAAGGCACTGGCCACTGTGGCGGTCTGCGTAGCAAGTGTTTTGGCCACGACTGGCGAGTGATTGACGAGCTGCACGGTGTTGGGTGACACGCTGCCCCCAGTGCCGCCTCCCCCACAGCCGGCTATCAGCAGGGCTGCTGCAAATGTTAAGAAGCTACTCGGCAATTTAATGAGGGACGGCATGGATGAGCTCCTTTGCTATGCACCCAAGGCTCGCCCACAACTGTGGGGCGAATGTGGAGCGTTTGCCATTAGCCGACAGCACGAGTGTCAGTTATCCCTCAACTGCGAACTGCGTCACACTTGGCATTTGATCGACACTTTGAGGACTTTATGAGCACGTCGCGCAAGCTAGACATCGATACCGTGCTGGCTCTTGAACAGCAACGCTGCACTGCCCTGGTGGCCGGTGACGTGGCCGTGCTGGATGCATTGACTGCCGATGACTACACGCATGTCGAGAGCAGCGGTGGAGTGCGCGATAAAGTAGGCTTTTTGGCGGCCATGGGGCGCACCGATCAGCGCTTTGTGGAGTGGGTGATCGTCGAGAACAGCGTTCGCGTCTATGGCGATGTGGCGGTAGCCACGGGCTGCTATCACAACACGCTGCAAACCGCGGCGGGCGTGCAACCCACCAAGCATGCGCGACATCAGAGGGTGTGGGTGCGCCGTGACGGCAGCTGGCGCAATGTTGCTCATCAGGCGACGGCACTGGCTGTGCCGCCGCCTGCAACAGATCAGCCGCGATAACTCTTACGGGTTTGCTTGCGGTGTGCCAGTTCGGGCGCATACGGCGGCGCCGTTAACACGCGCGTTTGGGCCTTGGCCCGTGCCTCCGGAAAGGACTCTTGAGGCACCGACGCCAGAATCGCATCAAAGCGTTCTTGCATGCCGGGTTTGAACTCCGGATGCGAAAAAATGAACAGATCGTTGTTACGCACGCCATTGAGCACGCGTTCACCAGCTTCCAACGGATCCATCATCAACGGGGCGGTGCCGGCAGCTGGATCGGCTGAAATGATGTTGTCGGTGCTCACACCGCCTGGGCAGAACACTGACGTGCCAATGCTGGTATCGAGCAGTTCCATGCGCAGCGCTTCCATGATGCCCACGGCGGCAAACTTGGTTGCGGTATAGACACCCGCCGTCACACCCGGCAGCATGCCGCCCATCGATGAGGTAGTGACAATGTGCGCGCCCTGACCATGCGCCTTGAAGTGCGGAATGCAGACCGCACACCCGTTATAGATGCCGGTGAAGTTGACACCCACTGCGGCATCCCAGCCTTTGGCATCGACTTCGCTTGCTTTGCGCAGTGTCTTGATGCCGGCGTTGTTGACCAGCAGATGCAGGTTGCCGTACTTGGCATTGATGTCGGCCAGCAGTTTGACCCAGCCATCCCGGTCGGTCACATCGTGGCGCATCGCCGTCACGTTCTGACCCGGCTTGAACAGCTTCAGTGCCGGTGCAACTTGATCTTCCTGAATGTAGCCCATCACCACGTTCATACCGGCGTTGGCCAGTGCTCGCGCAATGCCCAGACCGATACCGGTATTGCCACCGGTGATATAGGCCGTTTTGCCTGCAACCTGGGACAGCGGCGCAGGTTGAGACACACCCGTGGACACAGCCGCAGCCGCCCTGCCCTGACCGGCCGGCTCTGCGGCATTGGCGCCACCTAGAAACGCTGCGCTGCCTGCACTCAGTGCCAACGTGCCCAGGAAGCGGCGACGCGCTTCGATATCTATTTCTTTTTGCATGACCGCCCCCGGATTTATTGAAACTTCAATGAGTATGCGCGAGGGTTAGAAGCAGGCCAAGTCGGCCGATTGTCTGGCGACTAGTTTAAAAACGGAGAGTACAGATGCAGGACTACCTGTTAATCCACGGTGCCTGGCACGGCGCCTGGTGTTGGGACACGCTGGCCGCGCAGCTGCGCTCTATGGGCCACACGGTGACTGCCATAGACCTCCCCGGCATGGGGGCCGACCTCACCCCGGCCGCGGCGGTTACCCTGCAATCCTGGATAGACCGCACGGTGCAAGCCCTGCACGACAGCCCCGAGCCTGTGGTGTTGGTCGGTCATTCGATGGCAGGCATGGTGATCACCGGCGCAGCGGCGGCGCTGCCAGCCAAGGTGGCGCGTATGGTGTACGTGTGCGCGTTCCTGCCACTGCCCGGGGAAGCGCTGTTTGAGTTGGCAAGTCGCCCAGAGGGTGCTGCGACGTTGGTAGAGCAGCACCCTAGCGCGGATGGTCTGTGCACGGTGGTGCCGCCGGATAATGCACGCATCACGTTTTATGGCCTGTGCTCGCCAGCGGCCACAGATGCGGCAGTTGCCCGGCTGTGCCCCTTGCCCATCAAAACAGTACTGGAGCCATTACCGGCGGCGGCGGCAGATCTCTCGACTCTGCCCCGCCACTACGTGGAATGCACCGAAGACTGCGCCATCCCCATTGCACTGCAACGCTTCATGTGGGGACGTCAGCCGGGCATCGTTGTGCACACACTCAACAGCGACCATTCGCCGTTTGTGTCGCAGCCGCACGCTTTGGCGGCTTTGCTTTAAAACCAGCTGTAGTTAAAGCTGATGCTGATGCGCTCGCGCGCCACGGGGTTAGGCATTACCTCATGGCGCAGCCAGCTTTCAAACAACAGCAGACTGCCGGCGGTGGCCGGCATCATTACCCAAGGGCGGTTGTCCTGTTCGGCATCTGGCAGGCGTGGCGGGGCGGCCATGTAGCGATCGAGCCGTGGATCCTCAAACTTGAGCCCCGGTGCCCCGCGTGGTGTCTGCACGTAGTAAGTGCCGCTGAAGGTGGACAGCGGATGCAGGTGCAGGCTGTGCACCACACCCTGCGGCATGATGTTGACCCAGCAGTCGGTCATCTCTAAACGACGATCCCGCAGATCAAACTGCAATGCCTTGGCAAAGCGCACTACATGGCGGTCGATGCGCTTTGCGAGGCGCGCAAAGGTGGGTGACATCTGGTGCATGCGGCTGACTGAGCCATAAGACGTGAAGCCACCCAGGTAGTTGGTTTTCGACCAGGCCCTGCCGGCAGCATCATCTTCGCGCAGCTGTAGGCACTCGCGCAGCAGTTGTCGATTAAAGACTGCGTCTGCTTGACGTTGCAGCGGTGCTGCCAAAATGCGCGTCGGGAATAAACTCTGTAGCCCAGTACTCACGGCGTAACTTGGTCAATACGCAGCGCGACTGTGCCGCCTTTACCCACGGTGACTTGCGCGCTGCCGAATAGATCGCCGCTACGTGCAATTGCGCCACCACTATTTGAGACGCGGGCGACGATCTCGATTTGTTGCCCCACGACAAACCCTGTACCGGCCAGCATTGCATCGCTGGCTTGCAGTGTGACTTCCTGAGGAAACTTAGCCTCGAGCCGCTTGGCCGCCAGCGGCGGTCCGCGCTGGCCCGGCGTGCGTGCCAACACAAACAAGGTTGAGCCCTGCTGTACCTTGGCTGCCAGCGATCCCTCCAAGGTAAGGTTCAACGGCACTGCTGCAACGGCTGCAGCAGCAGTAGCAGCAGATTGCGGTTGTGGCTTGCCAGTGGCCGCCGCGTCCGACTTGACTGACGCGTCAAGCTTGGCAATGGCGCCTTCGATTAAGGTGCGGACCTCTGGTGGTGGACCACCTGCCAGCAGCCGCTGGAAGCGTTCCAGCGCTACAGGATTCTCGCCACGTTCCATCGCAGCAATGGCGCTGTAGAACAGCACCTTGGTCGAGTTCGGATCCAGCTGCAATGCCTGCTCGAACAGACGCCCCGCACGACCATCAAGGTCGCTCTCTTTGGCCATGATCAGTGCTTCAGCAAGCCCGGTGAGCGCGACGGCATTGCTGCCTGCAGCCAATCGATCCGCACGCTGATAGGCGCGTGCCGCCATCGTGAACTGCTCAAGTTCCGTATAGGAACGACCCAGCAGCAACCAACCGTCCAAATCCTCTGGATTTTTTTCGAGCCTACGTGCCAGACGACCGACCATATTGGCTGGCGTGCCGTCGTCGGCCTTGGGTGCCCAAGACCAGTTACTAAATGACTGATACAGCACTGCCGAACCACCCAGCAGCACCAGCGTGGCCACGATGGCAGCCCAACCGGCGACCGGACCCGTCTGCGAAGATTTGCGCAGCAATGGCACGGCGATGAATGCTGCAGCGATCAAGGCCAGCAGCACCGCAATCATCACAAACGTGCTCATGTGCGCTCCTCTTCCTCTACGACACTATCGTCGCCAGTCAGCAACTGCGCACGGCGTCGCACGATGTTAAAGCCCACAAACAATCCAACCAGCAGCATCAAGCCCGGCGCCAACCACAACAGCGCATTGCGAGCCGACCAGCGCGGCTTAAACAAGATGAACTCGCCATAACGGGAAACCAGACCGTCGCGAATCTCGTCGTCGGTCTTGCCAGCTTGAATTGATTCGCGCACCTCGCGGCGCAAATCAGCAGCCACCTCTACAGGCGAATCGGCAATGCTCTCATTCTGGCACTGCACGCAGCGCAGCTCGTGAGTAAGGCCCAGATAGCGCTTCTGCTGCGTGGCATCGGGCAGCGGTTCGAATTTGTCTACTGCCATTGCCCCAGCGGCAAAGCCAATCAGCAGTACAGCCAGAGCAGACCGTAACTTCATGCCACTCACTTGCGCTGCGCCATCAAAGGCAGAAACTGTTTTTCCCAGATCGCGGGCGTCATTGAACCGACGCGTTTGGTCGCGATGATGCCTTCGGGATTGATTAGATAGGTCTCTGGTGCGCCATACACACCCCAAGCAAGTGCTACGCGACCTTCTTTGTCGCTGACCACTTGGTCATAGGGGTTACCCAGTTCTTTAAGCCACTGCTGCGCGGTGGCCTCATCGTCGCGCCAGTCCATGCCAAGAATTGGAATGCCAGCTGTTTTTTGCAGCTCGAGCAGTGCTGGATGCTCATAGCGACATTCAACACACCAGGTGCCCCATACGTTGAGCAGGTACCACTGGCCCTTATAGAGCTGAGCAGCATCGAGCGTGACGGCGGGATCCATAAGCGTTGGCAACACCAGCGCAGGCGCGGGCTTGCCCACCAGCGGTGAGACGATGATGCCTT
This sequence comes from Pseudomonadota bacterium, assembly GCA_026398735.1. Classification (GTDB taxonomy): domain Bacteria; phylum Pseudomonadota; class Gammaproteobacteria; order Steroidobacterales; family Steroidobacteraceae; genus ZC4RG30. The sequence continues at coordinate 9,212 of JAPLSH010000026.1, forward strand.
TGTCTGGGGCTTGCTTAAGGCCCACCACCAGAAGCAGCACCAGCAGCGCAAATCCACCCAGCGGAAGCAGAAATCGATTGGCTCGGCTCATGCCGTGCGGGCTCCGGCTGCAACATCCACTGTATTGGGTTCTTGTTCGGCAACGGGCTTGAGCTGCCGATAACGACGATCCAAGCCGGCGATGATGCCGCCGAGCATCATGATGATTGCGCCGAACCAGACAAACTGAATCAGCGGCCGCACTTGCATGCGCAGGCTCCAGGCGCCCTTGCCGACATCCTCGCCCATAGCCACAAACAAGTCTTGGTTCCACTGAGTCTTGATGGCCGCTTCGGTCATCGCATTGCGCTGTACCCAGTAAGTGCGCTTCTGCGGCTGGAGCACGGCCACATCAACACCGTCGCGTTGGACAGTAACCTTGGCTTGAGTGGCGTTGAAGTTGGCGCCCTCTGCCGGCTCTACGCCATCGAAGCGAAAGCTGTAAGCACCCAACTGTGCGCTTTGACCCACAACCAGCGCGGAGTCGCGCTCAATGCTGGCCGTCTGCACCACTGCAATGCCCAGCGTGAGCAAGCCCAGGCCGATATGGGCAATGCTCATGCCCAGCACACCAGCGGACAAACTCAGGCCGCGGCGTAGACGGTCGATGGGATCAACCAGCGACGACAGGATGATCCACAAGCCCAACCCTAAACCCACTGGCAACATCAGGCTGCCGGTGCCATAAGCGCCCATCCACACCGCCAGCGCTAGCGCAACGGCCAGTGCCAACGTGGCCAATACCGGTCGTTGTGTGCGTGACAGATTGCCGCGCTTCCAACTGGCATGCATGCCTACTGACACTAATGCCAGCAGCGGCAAGGTCGGCAGCAGGAAGGTTGGGTTGAAATATTGCGGGCCGACAGACAGCGCGCCCTGGCCCAGAGCATCGGAGACCATTGGCGCCATCGTGCCGCCAAAGATCACCGCAGCAGCGATCACCAACAAAATGTTGTTGAACAGTAAAAAGCTTTCGCGCGATGTCAGTTCAAAACCCGCACTAGAGCGCAGGCCAGGCGCACGCCAGGCATAGAGCGTCAGTGCACCGCCGATGACGATAACCAAGAACGCGAGGATAAAAACACCGCGCGCCGGATCTGCCGCAAATGAATGCACCGAGACCAGAACACCCGAACGCACGAGAAAGGTGCCCAGCAGGCTCAACGAGAAACCCGAAATTGCCAACAGCAACGTCCAACTCTTAAACAGACCGCGCTTGTCGGTAACCGCCAGCGAATGAATAAGCGCAGTGGCGACCAGCCATGGCATGAAGGAGGCGTTCTCGACCGGATCCCAGAACCAGAAACCGCCCCAGCCCAACTCGTAATAGGCCCACCAACTGCCCAGTGCGATACCGGCGGTGAGAAAGGCCCAGGCCAAGGTCGTCCAAGGCCGGGTCCAACGCGCCCACGCCTGATCCAACTGCCCTTCGATCATCGCGGCACAGGCAAACGCAAACGCCACCGACAAACCCACATACCCGATGTAGAGCATCGGCGGATGGATGGCGAGCGCAAAGTCCTGCAAAACAGGATTGAGATCGCGACCATCAGGTGCAGCCGGATCCAACCGCAGAAATGGATTGGATGTCGCAAGCGTGAAGAGTAAAAAGCCAACGCTCAATAAGCCCATGATGCCCAGCACGCGTGCAATGAACCGCTGCGGCAGTGCACGCGAGCGCAAGGTGACCGCAACCGTCCACACAGACAGCACCAAGATCCACAGCAGCAATGAACCCTCGTGTGCACCCCACACGGCTGCCACCCGATAGAACAGCGGCAACGCACTGTTGGCGTTCTCGGCGACATAGCGCACCGAGAAATCCATCTGCACTAAGGCGTTGACCAGACAGGCCATGGCCAGCGCGGTGAATACGAACTGACCTGCTACGGCAAACGGCACTGCTTGCACATAGCGCTGTTGGGCAAGCACCGGGCCCAGCAGACCAAACAAAGCCTGCGCAGCGGCCAGGAGCAGTGCCAGCACCAGTGCGTAATGTCCAATTTCGGGTGTCATTCAAATTCCTGAGCGTGTCTCGCCCTTCTTAAGCGAACGGGCTACTTCGGGGGGCATGTATTTTTCATCGTGCTTGGCCAGCACTTCGTCCGCCAGGAAGCTGCCATCAGCCTGCATACGACCATGGGCCACCACGCCGGCACCTTCACGGAACAGATCCGGCAGCACGTTGCGATAGACCACTGGCACCTCGCGCTTGAAGTCGGTCACGGCAAAGCGCACTTCCAGTTCACCTGCTTGGCGCACCAGGCTGCCTTCTTTGACCATGCCACCGAGGCGAAATCGCTGCCCTTGCTTGACCTCACCGGCTGCAACCTGTGTCGGATCGAAGAAGAACGTGACGTTGCTGCGAAAGGCCTGCAGCGCCAAGCCACCGGCTGCCGCGACACCGGCGATAATTCCCAGCACCAATACCAACCGTCGGCGACGAGCAATCATGGGGTGTCCTCGCTAGCGATGCGACGAAGAGCCTCGGCCCGTGCTTCCCGTGTCAATTGCCGGGCCCATAAGACGTTCAGTACCAACAGTGCCAAGGTCAGAACGATGGACGGCCACACATAGGCAGCGTAGCCACTCATGTATAGAAACTCGCTCATTTGGCCTGCTCCGGCTTTGTAAGCAATTCCCGCACCCAACTGCCGCCGCGATCGCGTCGCAGCACTTCGGCCCGGGCGCGCACTAACATCACTGCATAGAAATAGAACGTGAACCCGAAGATGACCAGCACCAACGGCACCCACATCGAGGCCGGCATAGCCGGGCCACCTTTGCGGATGAGGCTGGCACCTTGATGCAAGGAGTTCCACCACACTACCGAGTAATGCACGATGGGCACGTTGATGATGCCCACGGTGGCCAGCACTGCGCTGGCGCGATCTGCACGCTGCACGTCATCGATGGCGCCGCGCAAACCCATATAGCCGATAAAAAAGAACAACAACACCAGCATTGACACCAGTCGCGGATCCCAGACCCACCAGGCGCCCCACATGGGCTGGCCCCACAACATGCCAGTGATTAAACACACCGCAGTGAAGCTGGCACCAATGGGTGCGCAGGCCGCAGCAACCGCATGGCACACCTTCAGGCGCCATACCAGACCGATGGCTGCACTGATGGCCATCACCGTGTAGGACATCAGACCCACATAGGCGGCCGGAACGTGCACATACATGATGCGGGCTGCATCGCTCTGCTGATAATCGGGTGGCGCCATCACCACACCGCCGTACAGTCCGGCAACAATCAGCAGGCCAGCCGGCCAAGCCAGCCAGGGAACAATACGACCGGCCACAGCATAAAAATACGGTGGTGAGCCAAAGCGGTGGAACCAAACCCAATTCATGGCGACAACTTTACTCCAGGCCGATGCGCACTGCCGCAGCAGACGCAACCGGCGCCAAGGTGAGCCCCAATACAGCCAATGAGGCAAGTAAATACAACGGCGCCGCAGCGGGCTCGCCGCGGATAGCCAAGTCGGTAGCCTGCGCACCGAACACCAACGCAGGAATCGCCAGCGGCAAGACGATCAGGGAGACCAGCGTGCCGCCGCGACGCAGCCCCAGCGTAAGGCCCGCGCCGATGGAACCGAGCAAACTTAGGCTAATGCTGCCCAGCAGCAGGGCCAGCAATACGCCGGGTATAGCGGCTGTGGGTGCGCCCAGCGCCACAGCGGCCAGCGGCGCCGCAACCGCCAGGGGTAAGCCGGTCAACAGCCAGTGCGTGAGCGTCTTGGCCAGAACCAAGCCGGTGAACGACTGACCCGACAGGGCGAATTGCTCGAGCGTTCCATCGCGGCCGTCTTCGCGAAAGAGAAAGTCGATAGCCAACACCGATGACAACAGGGCAGCAATCCACAGGGCTGCCGGCGCCAACTGCCGCAACCGCTCGGGTGCCGGATCCAAAGCCAGTGGGAACAGCAACGTCACACAGATAAAAAATGCCACTGGCTGCAACCACTCTCCCGGCCGACGCACTGCCAAACGCAGATCGCGCTGCAGGATCAACAGTGCCGCGGCATACAGCGAGGGTCTTGGGGTCATGCTGTTTCCTGCGGCAGGTGCCAAAGCCGGTTGATGCCCTGTTCCACCGGCAAGGCCTGATGCGTTGAGAGCAGTACACAACCCCCGGCAGCCAAGTGCTGCTCGATGACCGCAACCACCTGTGCCTGCCCTGCCGTGTCCAGATTAGCTGCTGGTTCATCCAGCAACCACAGCCGCGCATCCCACAGCGTCAGCCGGGCCAGCGCCACGCGTCGTTGCTGTCCGGCCGACAACTGGCGTACCAGCCGGTCTGCCAGCGGCTCAATGCCAAGGCGTTGCAAAGTGGCTTGCACTAAATCGGCATTCCAGGCGCGGCGCAGACCCAGCGCATAGCGCAGGTTCTCGGCCACTGTCAGGTCTGCTTTGAGCGCCAGGTCATGACCCAAATAGGCCAAATCGTGTGCAAAGGCCTCAACATGAGTGGTGGTGGATTGGCCATTCCATTGCACAGAGCCGGACTCTGCAGGCAACAGGCCGGCCACCACGCGCAGCAGAGAGGTTTTGCCCACGCCGTTGGGCCATAGCATCTGTAATGCCTCGCCGGCCTGCAGCCGCAGTGACACACCTTTGAGCACATGGCGATCGCCGCGCCACAAATGCAATCCACTGACTTCCAGCACAGACCCTCGCCCCTCGCCTTCCCGGCCTGATCAGCGGTGCTCACTCTGGTGCGGACGGCGGGAATCGAACCCGCAATCACTAAGGAGGCAGATTTTCGTACCACTTCGGCTTGCGCCGCCGCCGGTTTGCCCGGCGTTCGTGGTCTGGACTGTCCCTTCACCGTGGTTTCCATGAGGAAAACGTTAGGTGCCGCCCGTCCAGTCTCTACACCTTCCCGCGTTGCGGGCTTGGCTCGGGATTGGCCGGTGCTTAACTCCGGCTTTCCCCGACTTTGAGCGGTTCTACTCCGGGGATTTCCCCCCGGGCACTCCAATTGAAGTCTGCTGCGTCTACCAATTCCGCCACGTCCGCGCAGTGGCTACCTTAACCCAAGATGATGCAGGCGGGTGACTCGGCGGTTATTGAACCGTTGGGCAGGGTGCAGCAGCGACGGTTTGGCTATTAGCGGCACAAGTGGCCAGCGCCGGATAGCCCATCACACCCTCGACGCTGTTCTGGCCAGTAGCCAGCGGAAAGTTAAGTCCGTCCAAACCCAATAGCGACTGACTGCCGGTTCCGCTGTAACCGCCGGCGAGGCTGCCGTTGGCTGCGGCCTTTAGGCCGGCCAGCCAAGTTTGCGTCGCACCGCCGCCGAGTTGCGTGCTGTCGGCGGCCATCACCGTGCCCCAGGGCACGCCGTTGTAGAGCATCGCCATGTTGGTGGTGTCGATCATGCCGCGGAAGCGGGTTTCGTAGGGACTGTAGGGATAGAAGTTGACCACTGCGGTCAGTGGCGACAGCTTGAACGCCCGCCCCGCGGCGCCCGAGACCGTCAGCACTGTGCCGACGTTATTGTTGTTGAGCGTGCGCCCGCTGTAGCCGTTTTGTGTCCAAGTCAGGGTGTTACCGGCTGTATCGATATCCACCCGTCCCAGGCCAGCCTTATCCTGCCCGGCCTGATTGAACACGCTCAGCACCAACGGTCCGCCGGTGACGAAACTGGCATCCGTAGAACTGACCGTGGCTGTGAGGGCGTTCTTGTCGACCAATGCCACCGCACTGCCCGTGGCCGTTACTGCGCCACCAAAATCATTGCCTGAGTTGTTGAGGGTGATGGTCTGACCTAACGCGCTAAGGATGGTCGTGCCGCCCACAGTCACAGCAGCCGACTGTGTTAGCGGCCCGCCTGCTATCACGTTGGCGTTACCAGAGAGCGTTGAAGGGCCCAGTACCAGCGTGCTGACATCCCGCAGACTCAGCGATGAACCGGTTACACCGACCGCACCCACAAAATCATTACCGACATTTGCGAGTGTGACTGCGCCGGTGCCTGCCGCCACTGTGCTGGCACCGAGAATGCGCAAACTGCCTGCCGTCTGATTGACCGCAGCGTTGGTGGTCGTCAGACCCAGCGTGCCAGTGGTGCTCATATCGTGTGCAAGGGTGATTCCGCTGGCACCCGTCAGCGCAATATTGGCGCCCGTCATGGCGCCCGTAGTGACCAGTGCTGCGCCGCTGCCAAGGGTGAGATCAGCTGTGCCAGTGTTTAACGATTGAACCGGTAACGACAGCAGACCACCGGCACGCAACGTGACGGCTTTGTTTGTGCCGTTGGTAATCGAGCTGACAGACAACGCATTGACGTCGCGCAAGGCAATAGCAGCGCCCGCGGCGCCAACTGCACCTTGGAAATCATTTGCAGCGTTATCGAGTGTGATGTCGCCGGTTGCTGTAAGCGTTGCGGGGCCCGCGACTGACAGCGCACCACTCTGCGTTAGCGGCCCACCTGCTGTCACCGTGGTGGCTCCAGTCAGCGTCGATGCGCCCAGCACCAGCGCCGTAGCATCTCGCACCGCCGCATCCTTGGCAGACAGACTCACAGCACCTGTGAAATCGTTGCCGGCATTGGCTAGCGTTACGCTGTTACCTGAGGCTGTGATCGTCGTGGTACCGGCTACGGTCAGATCGCCGCTCTGGGTCAATGCGCCGCCGGTGGTGATGTTGGCGTTGCCGCTGAGTACGCTGGCGCCCAGCACCATCGCCGTGCCATCACGCAAGCTTGCGTCCTTAGCAGTAACTGCCAGCGCACCGACAAACTCATTGTTGGCGTTATCAAGAGTGACAGACTGATCGGCCGCATTGACTGTGGTCGTTCCACTGACCGTCAATGCGCCCGTCTGCGTCAGTGCACTGCCGCTGGTCAACGTGGCCGCACCGCTGATCGTGGATGCACCAAGCGTTAGCGCCGTGGCATCGCGCAGACTGACATCTTTACCGTTGACCGTTAACGCGCCAATAAACTCGTTGGCGGCATTGTCGAGTGTGATGTTCTGCCCAGCCGCGTTGACGGCTGTGGTGCCGGCGACGCTCAAGGCACCACTTTGCGTGACTGCACCGCCGGTCAACAGACCCAGCGAGCCAGCGACCGAACTGGCAGAAAGCGTCAGCCCGCTGGCATCGCGCAGGTTAACGTCTTTGCCAGCAACGCCCAGCGCGCCATTGATCACCGTCGTTCCGGCGACAGTCAGGGCACCGGCCTGAGTCAACGCACCGCCTGAGGCCAAGGTCAGATTGCCGCCGATCGCCGACGCACCGAGTGCCAAGGCGTTGGCGTCGCGCAGGCTGACATCTTTGCCAACAATACTGATCGCACCCACGAAATCATTTTCAGCACTGTTCAGTGCCACATCCTGCCCCGCAGCACTGACTGCGGTGGTGCCGGCAATCACAAGGACACCGGTTTGAGTGATTGCACCCCCTGCGGCAAGCGTGGTGTTACCTGACAGCGTGCTTGCGCCCAGCGTCAGTGCGTTGGCATCGCGCAAATTAAGATCGCGCGCAGTAACCGCAACGGCGCCGCCAAAATCATTGCCTGCAGAGGCCAAGGTGACGGTACCGGTACCGGCACTAATCGTAGTAGCGCCCACCGCCGTGATAGAGCCACCGGACTGACTGATCGCCGCATCGGCACTGGTTAGCCGCAAGGTTGAGCCGGCGCTAACGCTATTACCCAGACTGATACCGGTGCTGCCACTTAAGAAGACCGCGTTACCCGACAACGCATTGGTAGTCAGCAACGTGGTGCCGCTGGTGAGCGTGAGATCCGCTGAGCCGGTATTGATGGCCGTCGCCGGCAGACTCAATAACCCGCCGGCGCGCAAGGTGACAGACTTGTTGGGCGCAGAAGCCAGTGAGCTCACAGTAAGCGCGGTGGCATCCCGCAGCGATACAGCGCCACCCACTGCAGATACGCTGCCCTGGAAGTCATTGCCGGCATTGTCGAGCAGCAGGTCTGCGGCACCTGAGTTCAACATACTGGTGCCGGCAACAGTCAGCTGGGCGGTCTGTGTCAGCGGGCCAGCGGACTGCAGTGCTAGATTGCCTGTTACAGCCGAGAGGCCCAGGGTCAATGCATTGCTGTCACGCAGCGCTAGATCTTTGGCGCTGACGCTGACTGCAGCACCGAAATCGTTCTCTGCATTGGCAAGGGTGACGTCATGGCCCGCAGCCGTGATAACAGTGGTGCCTGTTGCGGTTATGGCTGCGCTCTGCGTCACAGAGCCACCAGCCACCAATGTCAGGTTGCCGGCAGCGCTCGAAGCACCCAGTGCAAGTCCATTGGCATCACGCAGGCTGATGTTGTTGCCTGCGACAGCCACTGTGCCAATAAAGTCGTTACCCACATTGGCCAGCGTAATGTCCTGGCCCGTTGCAGTGAGAGTGGTATTGCCGGCTACCGTCATTGCAGCGCTTTGCGTCACCGCTCCGCCTGCCACCACAGTGGCATTGCTGGTGACGTTGGTAGCGCCCAGCGTCAACGCATTGGCATCACGCAAGCGCAGCACGTTGGCATTGGCACTAACCGCACCACCGAAGTCGTTGCCGGCGGTGTCGAGTGTTACGTCGTATCCAGTTGCAGAGATCCCAGTGGTGCCAGTAACGACGAGAGCACCGGTCTGTGTTAGCGCACCTCCAACGGTCAATGCGGCATTGCCGGTGATCGTTGAGGCACCCAGACTCAGCGCACCGGCATCACGCAGGGTCACGTCTCTAGCGGTGAGATTGACCAAGCCACCGAACTCATTGCCTGCCAGCGCAAGCGTCACATTCTGACCGAGCGCGGTAACACCTGTGGTGCCTGCAACTGATAGCGCACCGGTTTGCGTCACCGCGCCGCCTGCTACCAAAGCGGCATTGCCGCTGATTGTGGAGGTGCCCAGCGACAGGGCCGTGGCGTCGCGCAAACTCACATCTTTGGCAGCAACACTGACCGCTGCACCAAAATCATTGGCCGCGTTGGACAGCGTGACATCTTGATTAATCGCTGTGATATCCGTGGCACCGGCCACCGTCACCGCGCCGGTTTGCGTCACTGCACCAGCGGTCGCGATCGTGGCATCGCCACTGATAGTTGAAGCGCCCAGGACCAGCGCGTTCACATCGCGCAGCCCGACGGACTTGCCAGCAACGCTGACAAAGCCGCCAAAGTCGTTGCCTGCATTGGCGAGCGTGACATCCTGGCCGACAGCGTTGAGGGTGGTGTTGCCCGTGACAACCAGCGCACCGGATTGAGTCAGTGCCCCACCACTCGTCAACGTGGCTGTACCGATGACGGAGTTAGTACCCAATAGCAAAGCGGTGGCATCGCGCAGGGTCACATCCCGCCCAGTGATGCTGACCGCACCACCAAAGTCGTTGGCGCCATTGCCCAGCAGTACGTCCTGACCTGTTGCTGTAACACCCGTCGTGCCTGCCACGGTCAGCGCGCCGGTTTGAGTCAGTGCGCCGCCCACTACCAAGGTGGCGTTGCCCGTCACTGTGGACGCCCCCAGTGCCAGTGACCCCACATCGCGCAGGCTTACATCCTTGCCAGCGACACTGACTGCACTGCCAAAATCATTGCCGGCATTGGCCAGCAGAACATCCTGTCCGGTGGCCGTAATAGCTGTTGTGCCCGAAATGGTCAGCACACCGGTTTGCGTCACGCTGCCGCCAGCCACCAGAGTGGCATTAGCACTTAGCGCCGTGGTGCCCAAGACGAGTCCGTTGATGTCACGCAGGCTGGCATCGCGGGCGGCAGTGGCCACAGCACCGCCAAAATCATTGCCGGCGTTGGACAGTGTTACATCCTGGCCGGTCGACGTGATCGTTGTGGTGCCGCCGACGATCAGTGCTGCGGTCTGCGTCATCGCACCGCCACTGCTTAGCGTGGCATTACCGGTGACACTCGAAGCGCCCAAGACCAGAGCGCTGGCATCGGCCAGACTTACGTCCTTACCGCTGACCGCCACTGCACCACCAAAATCGTTGGCGGCATTGGCTAACGTGACGTTCTGCCCTGCTGCACTGATCCCGGTGGTACCGGCAACCACGATTGCGCCGGTCTGAGTCATTGCACCGGCAGCTTGCACGACCGCGTTGCCACTGAGTCCCGTTGTACCCAGCACCAACGCACCGGCGTTGGTGAGAGTCATATCTTTGGCCGTCGTTGCCACGGCACCAGTAAAGCTATTACTGGTATTGCTTAGCGAAACGTTCTGGCCTGTGGCGTTGATCGTGGTCGTGCCTGCCACACTTAGCACGTCGCTTTGAGTCAGTGCACCGCCGGTGGTCAGCGTGGCAGATCCAGCCAGCGTCGAGGCGCCCAATGTCAGCGCAGTCGCATCGCGCAGCGACAGCGAGCGTACTGTTGCACTGACAGTGCCGTTGAAGTCGTTGTTGGCACTGGTTAGTGAGGCATCCGCTGTACCAGTGATTACGCTGGTTGCACCGCCGACTCGCAGCGCACCTGCGGTCTGGTTGATAGCCGCGTCGGTCGTAGCCAGAGTCAGTGTGCTGACAGTTGTTATGTCATGTGCCAGCGTGATGCCATTGCCAGCAGTCAGCGATAGCGCCGAAGCCGACAGTGAGCCCCGCGTCGCGAATGAACCGCCAGAGACCAGTGTCAGATCGGCAGTGCCTGTGTTGATATCAGCTGCGGGCAACGTCAGCAGTCCACCCGCACGCACTGCCACCGCTTTATTTGCGCCGGAGTTCAGTGCGCTAAGGTTCAGGTCGTTGGCATCACGCAGCGAGACCGAAGCACCTGTGACCGAGACTGCTCCTTGGAAATCGTTGGCGACGTTGTCGAGTGTCAGGTCGCCGCCATTGGCAGCGAGCGTAGCCGTGCCGCCGACAGTCACAGCACCGGTCTGCGACATCGAGCCACCGGCAGTTAGGCTAGCTGTGCCTGTAACCGTCGACACGCCAAGCGACAAGGCGTTGCTATCACTGAGGCCGGCATTGCGCGCTGCGATCGCCACTGCGCCGGTAAAATCGTTGGCTGCGTTGCTGAGGGTGACGTCCTGACCAACGGAATTGATCGCTGTTGTGCCGGCGACGCTGAGTGCACCGGACTGCGTCAGGGCGCCACCAGTGGTTACCGACAAGTTATTGGCAATTGTCGAAGCGCCCATCACCAGTTCATTGGCATCTGCCAATGACAGAGTATTGGCAGTACTGCTTACCGCGCCGACAAAATCGTTGCTGACATTGGTCAAGCTGACGTTTTGGCCAGTTGCCGTGATGGCAGTGGTGCCCGCTACGGACAGCACGCCGGTTTGCGTCAGCGCTCCCCCGGCAATCAGGCTTAGGTTGCCACCAACCGTTGAGGTACCCAGGATCAGTGCCGAGGTATCGCGCAGGCTCAAGCTGGCAGCGGTGACGCTGACCGCACCACCAAAATCGTTTGCGCTGTTGGACAAGGCCACGGACTGTCCGCTGGCAGCGACTGTTGTAGTGCCATTGACGACCAACGCGCCTGTTTGGGTTACCGCCCCGCCGGCAGTGATGTTGGCGTTGCCACTGAGCGTACTGGCAGATAACGCCAAGGCATTGGCATCGGCCAGGCCGAGGTCTTTGGCGCTGACGGCTATCGTGCCTGAGAAGTCGTTACCCGCATGAGTGAGCGTCACCGTCTGGCCCGTAGCCGTGATCGCTGTATTGCCAGTCACGCTCAGCATGCCGGTTTGCGTCAGTGCTCCGCCGGCCGTGACAGTGGCATTACCGGTAATGACAGATGCACCCAAACTCAGTGCGTTGGTGTCGGTGACGATGACGTCTTTGGCAGCGAGACTCAGCGCACCACCAAAATTATTGCCAGCATTGGGCAGCGACACGGCTTGACCGGTGGCAGTGATGGAGCTGGCACCGCTCACCAGCACAGCACCCACCTGACTCAAACCGCCATCGGCACGCACCGTAGCGGCACCGGTGATGTTGCTGGTGTTGAGTACCAAGGCTGCCGAATCACGCAGCGCCACATCGCGGCCACTAACGCTGACAGCACCAGTGAAATGATTGCCGGAATCGGTCAGCGTGACATCGTTACCGACCGCTGTGAGGGTGGTGTTGCCGGCAATGGACAGCGTGCCAGTCTGCGTCAACGCTCCGCCGGCAGTAAGGGAGACATTGCCGCTGGTGATCCAGGTACCGAGCTGCAAGGCACCGCTGTCTCGCAGGCTGATGTTGCTGCCACTGGCCGATACTGCGCCGACAAAAAGATTCCCTGCATTAGTGAGCAGCAAGGACTGTGCGCCACCGGTCAACGTGGTGGTGCCGCTGACGCTCAGCGCAGCACTCTGAGTTAACGCACCCTGAGTGGACAAGGATAGATTGCCGCCCAACGTGATAGCCGAATCGAGAGAAATTCCTCCATCGGCTTCCAGCGACAGCGCGCCCGCACCCGTGTTGGTGATGGCGGCATTGACGTTGATGGAACCGAGACTGCCGGCTGCACGCAGTGTTAACGAATTGCCGCTGGTCAGATCACCGCTGGCTGCCGCAACGGTGATGTCACCGGCCTCGCCGCTTTCAGGCGTGCCGGCTGTCGTCACCACGACGTTACCGCCAGCGAGACTGGACTTGATGCTGTTCCACGTGAGCACTGAGGGCGCCGCGGTGGGAGCAAACGGCGTGACGGCATTGATATTGCTGTCGCTGGAATTATCGATGGTGAGATTAGTGGGGTCGAGCAGCAGCGTACCTGCACGGCCCGCGACAGCACTGCGGTCTGAGGTGCCGGCGAAGCTCAGGTGATCCCGGCCCGAGACCTCAACAAAGCCCCCATTGCCACCGGCAGCGCCACCACGCGCATCGACACTGCCCGCAAATTGAGTGCCTCTGTCAGACCAGACGATGGCTTTGCCACCATCGCCTACTGCAGTCGCGCTGACATCGATACGCGCACTGGTATCCACATACGCATAGCTGGCGTTCTGCTCAGGGCCTTTGCCCTGAAGGTTGCCGCCCACCAGCACCTGACCACCGCCTGCTGTGCCGGTGGCATCCAGCGCTGTACCAGCGAACAACCCAACACGATCGCCCAGCACACGGATCTGACCGCCCTGCTCGCCGGCGTCGTCACCGGCAGCGGTAACGCTGCCCGTGACACTGACGGTGCCGGATTCGCCCCCACCCAGCGTGATGATGCCGTTGGTTTCTGAGATGCTGTTGGCCCGTAGCTGGCCACTTTGGTTGACCACGGTGGCCAATGCGCCATCGACGGCCGAAGCCAGCAACGCAATACGCCCGCCGTCGGCGGTAATGCGCCCTGCATTGGCCACCCGCGCGTCTACCGCAGCGGCATCCACAGAGAAGCGCACCATGCCATCACCGGCACGGTCCATCGTGACGCGCTCGCCTGCTATGAGACCGACACTGCCACGTGGCGCACTGATGTCCCCGTCGTTACTGACCTGGCGACCGCTTAGCAGTACATAGCCGCCGGGCAGCGCATTGATGCTGCCTTGATTGCGCACCTCGCCATTGGCGGCGCCGGTGAACTGATAGCGGCCGGCCATGAAATCGGCATCACTGATTGATTGGGTGCTTACGACCAACCCGCCGGTGTCGATACGCGATCCGGGCGCAAACAGCACGCCATTGGGATTGAGTAGGAACACCTGACCGTTGGACGACAGGCTGCCGAATATGCGCGAGGCGTCGTTGCCCAACACCCGGTTGAGCGCTACCGAGGCCGAGTTGGGCTGCAGGAACTGCACCTTCTCACCCGCGGCAATATTGAACGACTGCCAATTGAGTATCGCGGCTTGACTGGTCTGGTTGATAAGCAGGCTGCCAGCTACGGGCGTGCTGGTGGTAGCACTGCCGGCCACCACCTGCTGCCCCGTAGGCAGGCCCAAGGCCGCCGGCGCCACCAACAGACCGCCTGCAAGCACGGCCAGATGGGGCATGCCTAGGCGCTGGCGCCAGGCGTTAATGGCTTGCCGCACCGCGCCGGCAATGTGCTGATATCCGTTGGAGTGCTGTGCTGTGTGCATGTTGCTGACCTTGGCTGCGAACACAGTCAGTAGGAGTACTGCAGCGAGAACCAGACGCGTGCTGCGCTGTCGCCTTCGCTACGGATGGCTGGCTCACGCAGCGGTTTTGCGGCCCAGAATGCGGCATTAAACCGATCGCGCAGCGCTGCGGAGAATCCCAAGCCCAAGGAATCGAAGCTGACTTGGTTGGGCTCATTGACCAGCGGAGCGTAGGTGGTGGCGTCGCGCCGCTTATCCAAAATGCCGATGCCATAGTCATAGAACACTCTGGCCTGCAGCGAGCTGTCGGCAGGCATAAAGGGCATCAGATAGCGATACGCAGTGGCACCGGTGAGCCCCAGTTTCTCGGCCGAGGTGAGGTTGTGGGAAGCGAATTGGCTGGACAGCGTAAACAGGACAGAACTGCGCGAGCTGAGAAACTCGATGCGCTGCAGATCCAGGTTGCCCTTGAAAAAACTGCCGTTAGTGCGGCCGCCAAACAGCGATTGATCGGCGGCTAGGCTGGACGCATCTTTAATGGATAGCGATCCATACGTGAGCTGCGCGCCGTAGCGCGTTACGCCACCGGCCAACAGACCGGCATCACTGGTATTGCCTACTAGTGAGAGATGACCAGTGATGACATCGCGCTGCGGCATCAGACCCGTGACACCAAGATTATCGGTGAGTCGCTTGGCATCGGCTCCGACTTGCACATATAGGTTGCTGCTGCGACTGCGCAACAGCGGTTGGGTCCAGTTCAGTGACAGCACATCGGCTGTGCCGGACGCACCCAGCGCAGCAAAGTCACCGCCCAGCACATACTCGCTGCGCATAAGCGAGAGACCCAACTCCCCACCTGCACTGCCCAAGCCAACTTTGTAGCTGAGCCGATAGAGCAAGGTGCCGCTTTGACTGGCAGCCTGCACGCTGGCCAACAACGTGTCGCCGCGCTGCAGCAGGTTATCGACACTGCCCGTCGCGCTGACGCGGTATTCGCCCACCGTCGGTGTGCCAAAGTTGTCTGCACCGACTATGGCTTTCCATTTGCGTCCGCGTGCACTGACTTTGACCACGACATCAGAAGTGCCCGGCGATGCGCCGGGGACAATCGTTGCTGCAGCTGTGATACCTGGCACATCGCGCAGCACAAGCAAAGGTGCATCGAGGCGTCGCTCAGTGATCAGCATGCCCGGCTTGAGATAGTGATCAAACAGGTTGTTGACGTAGTTGCCGTTGACGGGCACGTCGTCTGCCATTTCGACGCGCACCGCGCCTACCCGCGCTTCAACCACCTCAACATCCACTACGCCACCGGTGGCTGAAAAGCTCTGGCGTGGGAAATAGACATCGGTGAGCAAATAGCCGGCACTGGCATAGCGTTGACGTATGCGATCGAGGACTTCTTGGAGCTCGCTACTGCCGATCTGGCGACCTGTGAGTGAGGCGAGTCGCTTTTGCAGGTCTGGCGTCTTGAAGACTGTGACGCCTTTTACATTGAAGCTGCGCGCGTTGAGCTTGACTGCAGACTGCGGTAACGGTGCGCGATCAGAAGATAAGGTTACTGTTGGGGCCTGTAACGGCGCAGAGGGCACCGATTGCAGCGTTTGGTTCGGCTGCTGCAGGGCCCGAGGGGCCGGGCTGTTTTGAGCGAAGACACTGCTGCAACCGAGCACGATGCCGGCTAGTGGCATGACGCGCAGCAGAACTTTTTTCAACCAAGCTCCCAACTTTCGCAAGTCAAGACGGCTTGCCTGCGGAAACTACCATAATGGATGTATTTAGTGCAAAGGTAGTTGCAACCCACCCCAAGCCACCAAGGCTTGGCGCGCCAACGATAAAATCAAGAGGTGGAGGCTAGGGTCGGAATCGAACCGGCGTACACGGCTTTGCAGGCCGCTGCATGACCACTCTGCCACCTAGCCAGGGTGCTAACCGGGTTGGCGCCGGCGCGTGCTTCCGGGTTGGGCCGGAATCAAAGAAATGGAGCGGGAAACGAGGCTCGAACTCGCGACCTCAACCTTGGCAAGGTTGCGCTCTACCAACTGAGCTATTCCCGCTCGGGAGAGGGCGAAATTGTATGCAGCCAGCCACACAAGTCAAGCACCAAAGTCATTTGTCGTCACGAAACATTGGCGATGCTGCTTGAAGATACGCAGTCATGGATACCAGTGTGAGTATCGCCGCGATGACGGTGAGCACCATGCCCACTGCATAACAGTCGATTCCCAGCAGAGGGGCGCGATACAAAAGAAATGACAGCCCCGTCATCTGCAGGATGGTTTTCCACTTTCCCAGCGAAGAAACCGCCACGCGCTTGCGCTCACCCAACTCTGCCATCCATTCGCGCAGCGCAGAGATGGCAATTTCGCGGCAGATGATCACCGCTGCGGTCAGCGTCATCAGCATGCTGGGGTCTTTGCTGACCAACAGCACCAGTGCAACGGCAACGATGAGCTTGTCTGCCACTGGATCGAGAAAGGCGCCCACCTGCGAAGTAAGACCCATGCGCCGTGCGAAATAGCCATCGAGCGAATCTGTAATGGCAGCGGCAGCAAACAACAATCCTGCGGCTGGGTCGGACCAAGGTGCCTTTATATAAAACAGCACCACCACCGCTGGTATAGCCAGGATGCGCAGCCAAGTAAGGACGTTGGGAAGGTTAAAGCGCATGCGAGGGGGATCCGTGGCCAGTGATGCGCAGGGTTACGCACCGGGATGCAAGTGATCATAAATCACCTGCGCAAGACCCGCGCCGATTCCCTTGGCCGCGGCAATGTCTTGGGCACCCGCCCGCAACACACCCTGCAAGCCGCCAAAATGCCGCAGTAGTTCCCGCCGCTTGGCCGGACCCAGACCTGGAATTGTCTCCAGAATGGACTCTTGGTAGCGGCGAGCACGTCGTTTGCGATGACCGGCGATGGCAAAACGATGCGCCTCGTCGCGCACGCGCTGGATGACACGCAGGGCCGGCGAATCGGCTGGCAGCACCACAGGATATTGTTCCCCGGGTCGGTGCAAACGCTCTTGACCTAGCTTGCGGTCTGCGCCCTTGGATACGCCCACCACACATTGCTGATCAAACCCTAAGGCCTGTAACTCTGGCAGCACGGCGGCCAACTGCCCTGCCCCGCCATCGATAAACAACACGTCAGGGCATGGGGATTCGCCGTCCTTGATGCGTGTAAATCGTCGGCGAACGGCTTGGGCCAGGGCTGCGTAGTCATCGCCGCCCACCACCCCTTCAATGTTGAAGCGTCGATATTCCTTGCGCAGCGCGCCCTCAGGTCCATAGACCACACAGGAGGCCACGGTGCCTTCGCCGCTAGTATGGCTGATATCGAAGCATTCCAGGCGCTGCGGCGTGTGGCTCAACTGCAATGCCTGAGCCAAGGCCTGCAACAACTCACTGGCATCTTCCCGACGTGCCGCGCGACTGGCTAGAGCCTGCACTGCGTTGTCCTGCGCCATACGCGCCCAGCGCAGCGGTGTGGCGCGCAGACCGTGCTGCAGGCGAACAATGCTGGCGTGGCTGTCACGCAGCGCTTCTTCTACCGCTGCGGCATCCGGCAGCTCGCGATCCATCAACACGACAGGAGGCACTTGTTCGCGCGCGTAGTGCTGCAACAGAAAGCTGGCGAGAGTCTCCTCGGGAGTTCCCGGATTGCGTGGAAAATACGCAGTGGTGCCCAAGATGCGGCCGCCTCGTATCAGCAGCACGCTGATGCACCAATCACCGGCCTCACCTGCAACACCAAACACATCCAGATCGCGATCGGTCTCCGACGTGACAACTTGAGTTGCCTGCAGCTTGCGTAGCGCTGCTAACTGATCACGCAGTGTGGCCGCAGTTTCAAAGTCCAGCGCTTGCGCAGCAGTCATCATGCGCTGCTCGATCAAATCATTGAGCTCGCTGCTGCGACCTTCCAGAACCAGCACGGCTGCTGCCACATCACGAGCATAGTCATCTTGTTGGATGAGCCCGACACAGGGCGCACTGCAGCGGCCGATCTGGTGTTGCAGGCAGGGCCGTGAGCGGTTGGCAAAATAGCTATCGCGGCAGTTGCGCAGTTTGAACATGGCCTGCAACTGATGCAGCGTTCGCCGCACGGCATGACCATCTGGAAACGGACCAAAGTAGCGGCCCTTGGCGCTGCGCGGCCCACGATGCAGTGCAAGTCGCTCGAATTGGTGTGGCAATAATTCTATGTAGGGGAACGTTTTGTCATCGCGCAGGATGATGTTGAAGCGCGGCCGATGCTGCTTAATGAGATTGTATTCAAGCAGCAGCGCTTCGGTCTCGGACGAGGTGACCGTGACTTCGATGTGACGGATGAGCCGCACCAGCGCCTCAACCTTGGGCGCCTGACGGGTCTGTTGAAAATAGCTGCCGACACGGTCGCGTAGGCTCGCGGCCTTGCCCACATAGAGCAAGGCCTTGTCGCCGCCCTCGGGGCGATCGTACATCCGGTACACGCCCGGCCTGCGAGGCAGGCTGGCCGCGAAATGGCGGCCATCGAAACTCAGGGCAGCCGAACCTTCTTGCTGCGCTCGGCAATCATCATGCCTAGCTCGAGCGCCTGCTCGTAGTTGAGTCGCGGATCGACCTGCGTGCGGTAATCACGCGCCAGATCCGCATCAGATAGCCCGCGCGCGCCACCGGTGCATTCGGTGACGTCCTCACCGGTCATCTCCAGGTGCACGCCACCCAGGGCAGAACCGTGCGCTGCATGGATCTGAAAGGCCCACTCCAACTCTTGCTGAATGTTTTCGAGGCGACGGGTTTTTACACCGCTCTTCGTACTTTCGGTGTTGCCATGCATCGGGTCGCAGACCCACAGCACGCTATGGCCTGTGGCCCGCACTGCATTGATGAGGCGCGGCAGAGACTTTTCGATATCGCGCGCACCGAAGCGATGAATAAGCGTTAGACGCCCGGGCTGGTTCTGCGGATTGAGCGTGGTAACCAACTGCTGCAACCACGCATCGTCCATAGCCGCACCGACTTTGACGCCGATCGGATTGGAGATACCGCGGAAATACTCGACGTGTGCACCATCGAGCTGTGCCGTGCGCAGGCCGATCCATGGCATATGCGTAGACAGGTTGTACCAACGCTGTGAGCGTGGAATGAAGCGTGTCTGCGCCTGCTCGTACATCAGATGCAAGCCTTCATGGCTCGCATAAAAGTCCACGCGCCTAGCCTCATGTACCTGTGAGCCGCTCAGCGCATGGAAGAAGTCCAGCGAGTCGCCGATGTCACGCACGATCCGCTCGTATGCAACGCGCAGTGGAGAATGGTGCAAAAAGCCTAAGTCCCAGTACTCGGGGTGATGCAGATCGGCAAAGCCGCCATCGATGAGCGCTCGAACAAAGTTGAGCGTCAGGCCTGCGCGCTCGTAACCGCGCAACAACAGCTGCGGGTCAGGCTCGCGGGCCTCGGGAGTGAACTCCGGACGATTGACTATGTCACCGCGATAGCAGGCCAGCGTCACCCCATCACGGGTTTCGGTGTCTGCCGAGCGCGGCTTGGCATATTGACCAGCCATGCGGCCGACACGGATGACCGGTTTTTTGAGGCCGTGTAACAACACCAGGCTCAGTTGCAGGATGACTTTGAGCTGTTTGGCAATGCGATCTGATTCGCATTCGGCCAAGCTTTCGGCGCAATCGCCGGCCTGCAATAGGAACTGCTCGCCCCGCTGGGCAGCCGCCAGACGCTCGCGCAGCGCCTCGATTTCCCAAGAAACCACCAGTGGTGGCAGCTTGGACAGTTGGCCGACAGCGCCCTCCAGGGCGGCTTGGTCGGCATAGGTGGGTTGCTGCAAGGCCTTGCGGGACTGCCAACTGGCCGGAAGCCAGGGCTCGTGTTCGGATGATCGCATGGGGAAGATGGTACAGATGCAACCTCAGTGGCGCAAAAGACCTTGGGCTCAACCAGCGGGTAACTGCAGCTGCAAGCTTGCCCCGCCCAGCTCAGACACTGCACAAACGAGGCTGCCGCCGTAGTCGTCGACCAGCGCCTGCACCATGGCCAACCCCAGCCCATGCCCTGGTATGCGCTCATCGGCCCTCACGCCGCGCTGCAGTACGCGCTGCCGGTCCTGCTCCGGGATGCCAGGGCCATCGTCCTCAACCTGTAATAGCAATCGACCAGGCTCGCCTACAGCCGCACGCACCCGCACTCTGCCACTGCACCACTTGCTGGCGTTATCCATCAGGTTGCCCAGCAACTCATACAGATCGTCACGCTCGCCAAGAAATTGCAGCGTGTCGTCGATGGACAATTCGATGGACAGATCTTTGGTGGCGTGCACCTTGAGCAAGGCGCTGCGAAGGTCCTGCGCTACCGGTAGCAACGCGACCGCGCGCTGACCCACTGTCACACCACCACTGGCTGCGCGCTTTAAGTGGTGATCGACCAGTGCAGCCATCGTGTCGATCTGTGCGTTGATTGTGGCGGCCTGCGCATCGTCACGGCGGTCGATGCTGGCGCGCACCACTGCTAGCGGTGTTTTGAGGCTGTGAGCCAGATTGCCCAGCGTGTCGCGATAGCGGGTGATACGCGCCCTCTCGCCCTGTAGCAATGCATTGAGGTTAGTGACAACGCCGCGCAATTCTTGAGGCCAGGTGCCATCGAGGCGATCTCCTTGGCCGGTTTCAACTGCAGTGATCTGTCCGGCGAGATTGCGCAGCGGTCGCAGCGCCCACCGCAGGGCCACTGCACCGACCAACAGCAGCATCACACCCAACAGCACAAACACGCCAAGCAGTTCACGCCGGAAGTTATGCAACTGCACTTGCAAGGGATCGAGACTGGCGATCACTGTAAAAGTAAGGTCGATGCGCCGACGCCGGGCATCTTCCCATCGCAGTCCGCGAGACACCGCGGCATGACTGCCGCGCCCAGGTACATCCAAATAGCGAAAACTGCGTTCGCCAGGTATCAGGGGCAACCCGTAAGCGATGTCGATACCCTCTGCGGAAGGCGACAACCACACCACTCTATCCAGACGGTTAACCACCCGCGCATACAAGCCCGACTGGGGCAAGGCCAAACGCGACTCTGCATCCTCGATTACCGGATTGACCCGACCGGCTTCATCCGGATCGGATGCGGCTATCAGTGCTACCAACTGCGAATCGAGCTGCTCTCGAAGCGACGCTTCACTGAGGGTGCGAAAGCGCAGATCGAGCAGAAAGGCCGTGCCGCCCAGTAGCAACAACAAGGGCAGCAAGCCTGACAACAACAATCGCTGACGTACGGAAAGAGTCATGCCCAGTGTCAGCATGGGGCCCGCGGCAGCGCCAACCGATAGCCGCGTCCGCGCAGCGTTTCGATCGGGTGCAGCGTTTCATCCGGGTCGAGTTTGCGTCGCAGGCGACCCATCAAGACTTCGATGACATTGCTGTCACGTTCTGCGTCTTCTTGGTAAAGGTGATCAGTGAGATCGGTCTTAGAGATTACTTCACCGGCGCGGAGCATCAGATATTCGAGAATGCGGTATTCAAATGAGGTCAGTTCGACCGCCAATTCGTTGACTGTCAGCGATTGGGAGCGTGTGTCGAGTGCTACCGGACCGCAGCGCAGCATGGCGCTGGCCCAACCTCCACTGCGGCGCAGCAAGGCCTGCAAGCGCGCCAGCACCTCTTCAAAATGAAAGGGCTTGGCCACATAGTCGTCGGCACCGGCTTCCAGGCCTTGAACTTTTTCTTGCCAACCATCGCGTGCGGTCAACACCAAAATCGGAAACCGGCGTTCGCCGGCACGCAAGCGACGGATGAGTTCCAAACCCGGCAATCGCGGCAGACCCAGATCGATGATCGCCACATCGATGGGGTATTCAAGGCCCAAATGCAGGCCCTCTTCGCCATCGGCGGCCACGTCGACCACAGCACCCGTGGCCACCAGACGTGAGCGTAGGCTCTCGCGCAATGCCGGCTCATCCTCGACAACCAGAACGCGCATCAGCCTGCTCCCTCGCTGCCGACCACTGCATGCTTGGCCTGTAGCCACAACTCATCCCAGCGCTGCGCAGTCAACGATCCGAGTTGTTCACCCTGCTGTGCGGCCAACTGCTCCATGTGCGCAAAGCGCAACTCAAGCTTGCGATTGGCCTGACGCAGCGCGGTTTCCGGGTCAAGCTGCAGATGCCGCGCCCAACTGCTGAGCGCCTGCAGCAGATCACCCAGCTCATCTTGCATCTGTGCTGCTGAACCACTGGCGATAGCGGCATCAAACTCCGCCAGCTCTTCTAACACCTTGGTGCGTGCACCCTGTGCATCAGGCCAATCAAAACCAACCCGCGCCGCGCGCTTGCCCAGTTTCATCGCGCGATTGAGCGCCGGTAGCGCAAGCGGCACATCGTCGAGTATTCCATGTTGGCCACGGGCTTGACGCTCGCTGGCTTTGAGTGCGTCCCAGCGTTGATCCAGATCACCGTCGGCGCTGGCATCACCAAATACATGCGGATGTCGGCGCGTCAGCTTGTCGGCGATGGCTGCAGCTACGTCCTGAAACGTAAAACGACTCTCTTCGGCGGCCATCTGCGACAGAAACACCACCTGAAACAGCAGGTCTCCCAATTCATCCTTGAGCGCATCGAGTTGGTCACGCTCTAGTAACTCGACCACCTCATACGCTTCTTCGAGGGTGAAGGGTGCCAATGAGCGCCAAGTTTGCTCCAGATCCCAGGGACAGCCGCCCTGCGGGTCCCGCAGCCGGCGCATCACGCCCAGCAATCGCTCCAATGCACTCTCAGTCATGCCAGTTCCTCATCAAGCAACAGTTGCCGCAGGCACATCAAAATGCCCGCTGTCGCACCCCAGATACGGTGATCACCATAATGGATGTCACGCGAGGGCACCTGAACGCCAGCCAAATGGCGTACTGCAGCCACCTCGTGTGAGCCGGACAGCAGCACCGACAGCGGCAGCAGGAAGCTGTCGGCGACTTCCGCTGGATCGTGACGCAACTGCAGTGCACCGCCAACCCACGCCACCACCGGGGTGATGCGATAACCGGTGAACACCACATGGTCGGGTAGATACCCCAACACCTGCGTCTGCACTGCCTGCAGACCGATTTCTTCTTGAGCCTCCCGCAGTGCGGCCGCGGCCGGATCGGCGTCGCCTGACTCGATACGCCCACCTGGGAAAGAAATCTGATTGGCATGATGGCGCAAGCCTGCGGCGCGCACCGTCAGCAGGATGCCGGTGCCCTGCTCGCCCTGCACCAACGGCACTAACACCGCGGCGGCACGTGGCTCGGCTGGCAATAACGCACGGATGCGCGGATCTGTATCAATGACGCGCTGCCCTGCGAGGCGCCAGTACAGCGGGTCGTGCTGCGGCTGCGATTGCGCCAGTCGGGTGCGCAAGGATTGGGGGACATCAGCGCAAAAGTCCGTCATCTCCATGCGGTCTGCCCTGTAGGTGGGTGGCGCTGCGGTATCATTGTAGGCCAAGTTCCCCTTACGCAGGCCCCGCATGGATCCGAGTGCATTGCACGCTTTGTCTCCCGTTGACGGCCGCTATCAGGCCGCAACCCGGCCGCTGGCGGCCTTGTTTTCGGAGGCAGCGCTGATCGGCGAGCGCACCCGGGTCGAAGCACTGTGGTTGCTGCACCTGGCCGAACACCTGCCCACGGTGCTGCCGCAGCCGCTTACGCCAGCGCTGCAGGCCTGCCTCCATCAGTTGGCCGAAGATCCGGGGCCCGATGCCGCAGCCGCGGTCAAGCTGACCGAGAGCCGCATCAATCACGATGTGAAGGCTGTCGAGTATTACGTGCGGGACCAGTTGGCGGCCGCCGGCGCCTCCCCTGCACTGCTTGAGCTGGTGCATTTTGGGTGCACGTCAGAGGACATCAACAACCTCAGCTATGGCCGGTTGCTGGCGCGTGCGCGCCATAGTGTGCTGCTGCCGCTACTGGATCAGGTCATCGGCGAACTGCAGGCCAACGCGCTGCGCCATGCGGCCTTGCCGCTACTGGCCCGTACCCATGGCCAGACCGCTACGCCCACCACGCTGGGCAAAGAATTCGCCAACGTCGAGGCGCGACTGCGCCGCGCACGCCGGCGGCTGGCCGAAGTGAGCCTGCTGGGCAAATGGAACGGCGCCGTGGGCAACCTCAACGCGCACGTTGTGGCTGTGCCCGACGCCGACTGGCTAGCCCTGAGCCAATCATTTGTAGAGCGCTGCGGTCTGGAGTGGAACCCGCATACCACCCAAATTGAGCCACACGATTGCGTAGCCGAATACTGCGATGCGCTGGCCAGCGCCAACACGATTGGCATCGACCTGTGCCGCGACCTGTGGGGTTACATCTCGCTGGGCTATCTGCGGCAACGGCCTGTGGCTGGTGAAGTGGGCTCTTCCACCATGCCCCACAAGGTCAACCCCATCGACTTTGAAAATGCCGAGGGCAACCTGGGCATCGCCAACGCATTGCTGCGTCACTTTGCAGACAAACTGCCCATCTCCCGTTGGCAGCGCGACCTTACCGACTCCACGGTGCTGCGCAATTTGGGCGTGGCTCTGGGGCATGTACTGCTGGCATGGCGGTCTGCACTGCGTGGTCTTTCCAAGATTGCGCCCGACGAAGCGCGCATTGCCCGGGACTTGGACAGTGCCTGGGAAGTGCTGGGTGAAGCTGTTCAAACTGTGTTGCGGGCTCAAGGCGTGCCAAACGGCTACGAGCTGCTCAAGGATTTCACTCGAGGCCGGCCGATCGATCGCGATTTGTTGGTGGACTTCATCGGCAGTCTGCCGATAGCTGCCGCACAGCGCGAACGACTGGCAGCGTTAACACCGGCCACTTACATTGGTCTGGCCACCACGCTGGCGCTGCGACCCCGCGACTGACATCTAAAAACGTGAACCGGTCGAGTCTTGCCGACGAGCCCGCTCACTACCATCTCGCACGCAGGTTAAATCCGTGGAGTGGTCTCATGCAGCCGGGCGAATCCCAACAGGTCATCGATACATTGGCTGCGGGCGAAGTGCTGGCTCGGGCTGGCACTGAGGAACCACTGCTCATGCTCACGAGCTTTGAAGAAGTGCTTGCAGCCACCGTGCGGGCTGCCCACACCGCCAAGCGCGTGCTGTCGATCTATACCTCGCAACTGGAGCCGCAGCTGTATGAAGACAAGCTGTTTCTCGATGTGCTGAAGGCCTTTTTGCTGGCGCGCAGCTATTCGCGAGTTCGGGTGCTGCTACAGGAGCCGCTCAATCAGGCTGGCAGCAACAGCAAGCTGCTGGCCATGTCGCGCCGCTTGACCACCTACATGGAACTGCGGCCCGTGGCGCCTGCGCTGCGCCAAAAAGAATGCGGCATGCTGATTGCCGACGACAAGGCAATTGTCTATCGCCCTCATGTGCACGGTTGGGACGGGATCGCCGGCTTTAATCACACCTCTGTTGCACGCCTGCATCTGCAGCAATTCGACCAGATGTGGATGGGGAGCACGCCTCTGCGCGAAGAGCATGAGGGCTGGCGTCCGGACCTTACCGTAGCAACCATCGTGGCCCGCGATGGGCTGTTCCTCATAGTCGAGGAAATGATTGGCGGACGCTTGGTACTGAATCAACCCGCAGGACACGTAGAGAATGGTGAATCGATTCTCGACGCGGGCATCCGTGAAACCTTAGAAGAAACCGCTTGGCACGTGCAGCCTGACCATCTGGTGGGCACTTACCTGTGGCGCAATCCGCGTAATGGTCTGACCACCCTGCGCTTTGCGCTGGCAGCAACGGCGCTGAGTGAGGAGTCGGGCCGCCAATTGGATCGCGGTATTGTCGCGGCACATTGGCTTAGCCGGGAACAGCTGCTGGCCAACAGTCATCGGTTGCGCAGTGAACTGGTGTTGCGATGCATCGACGATTGGCTCTCGGGCCAGCGCTTTGATCTGCGTGCAGTGGCCAGGCTGCAGGACAGAACCGTAACGGAACCTTCCTTGTCGCTCATCCAGCCAACCACCGAGCGCTGACCACGTGCCGGACGCGCTCGCGTCTGGCACAGTGCGGCTGTGAACACCTCCTCTTCGAAAGTCATCGTCGCGCTATCCGGCGGCGTGGATTCGGCCGTGGCCGCCCTGCTGCTGCTGCGTCAGGGTCATGCCGTGGAAGGCCTGTTCATGCACAACTGGGAGGATGACGAGCAGGGTTACTGCACTAGCGCCCAAGACTGGCAGGATGCACGCGCGGTGGCCGCAGAGCTGGGTATCGTGTTGCATCGCGTCGACCTCTCGGCGCAATACCGAGAACGCGTGTTTGCCAACTTTCTGGCCGAGTACCGCGCTGGACGAACACCCAACCCCGACGTGCTGTGCAATCGGGAAATTAAATTTGGTGATTGTCTGGCGCATGCGAGGCGCCTGGGGGCGCAGTGGCTGGCAACCGGCCATTACGCGCGCATCCTGCAAGCCGCGGATGGACCGCAGCTGCTCAAGGGCCTGGACCCACAGAAAGACCAATCCTATTTCCTGCATGCAGTGCGCCGCGCAGATTTTGCCAACGTCTTGATGCCTGTCGGCGAGCTGCACAAGCCGCAGGTGCGCGAGCTGGCACGTGAGGCCGGGCTACCGGTGTTTGCCAAGCGTGACAGCACCGGCATCTGCTTTATTGGTGAGCGACCGTTCCGGGAGTTTCTGCAGCAATACATCGCTCCGCAGCCCGGCCCCATCGAAACCCCTGAAGGACGCCGGCTCGGTGAACACCACGGATTGCCCTATTACACGCTGGGTCAGCGCGGCGGGATCGGTATCGGCGGACAGCAAGGGCTGGATGAGTCCCCCTGGTATGTGGCCGCCAAGGACGCACACCGCAATGCGCTCATCGTCGTGCAAGACACTTTGCACCCGTTGCTGATGTCGAGGTCCCTGCACACGCAAGCAGTCAACTGGCTGGCAACAGCGCCGCAAGACACAGCGCAACTGGGCGTCAAACTGCGCTATCGGCAGCAGGATCAGCCGGCGCGGGTTACGCCGCTGGGTGGCGGCGGCGTCCGGGTTGAGCCCTTGCAACCACAACGTGCCGTCACGCCCGGTCAGTCAGCTGTCTTCTATGACGCGGATCGCTGTCTTGGGGGCGGGATCATTGAGCAGATAGGGCTATAATCGGCGGCTGTATCAGGGAGGCACCATGACCGATAGCTTCAAGGCCCGCCAAACGCTGCGCGCCGGCACCCACGACTACGACTTCTGGAATCTGGGCGCACTGCCTGCTGCAAAGCTGGCCCGACTGCCGTTCTCACTGAAAATCCTGCTGGAAAACCAGCTGCGTTTTGAAGACGGCATCAACGTCACCCGGGCCGACATCGAAGCCCTGCTCAACTGGGATGCCAAGGCCGCCCCCAGTCACGAAATCTCGTTCACGCCGGCGCGCGTGATCATGCAGGACTTCACCGGCGTGCCCTGCGTGGTCGATCTGGCCGCCATGCGCGAAGCCATCACCCGTCTGGGTGGTGATGCCGAAAAAGTGAACCCGCTGGCCCCTGCCGAGATGGTCGTCGACCATTCGGTACAGGTCGATGAATACGGCAGCTCGCATGCGCTGGCCGACAACACCCGCATGGAGTTCGAGCGCAACGGTGAGCGCTATGCGTTCCTGCGCTGGGGCCAGAGCGCCTTTCGCAACTTCCGCGTGGTGCCCCCGAACACCGGCATCGTGCATCAGGTCAATGTCGAGTACCTCGCCCGCGTCATCTTCGCCAAAGAAGGCGAGCGCATGCAGGCCTACCCGGACACCGTCGTGGGTACCGACTCACACACCACCATGGTCAATGGCCTGGGCGTGCTGGGTTGGGGTGTGGGTGGTATCGAGGCCGAGGCCGCCATGCTGGGCCAGCCGGTCACCGTGCTCATTCCGCAGGTCATCGGCTTCAAGCTCAACGGCCAGTTGCCGGCTGGCGCCACCGCCACCGATCTGGTGCTGACCATCACCGAGATGCTGCGCAAGAAGGGCGTGGTAGATAAGTTCGTCGAGTTCTTTGGCGATGGCTTGGCGCACCTGCCGCTGGCCGACCGCGCCACCATCGGCAACATGTCGCCCGAGTTTGGCAGCACCTGCGCCATCTTCCCGATTGACGAAGAGACCATCCGCTACCTCGAGCTGTCCGGTCGCCCTGCAGACCAGGTCACGCTGGTCGAAGCCTATGCCAAGGCTCAAGGCCTGTGGCGTATCAACGGTCAGGCTGCTGCGGATTACACCGACATCCTCGAACTGGACATGGGCACGGTCGAGCCCAGCTTGGCCGGCCCTAGCCGTCCGCAAGATCGTGTGCCGTTGCGCGTGGCTAAGAGCACCTTTGCCAAGCACTATGCCAAGCAGTCCGCTGAACGTGCCGGCAAGAACCCTGCGGCCACCGGTGTCGGTGCGGCCGTGGTCGATGGCACCGCCTTCGACGTTAAGGACGGCGCTGTACTGATCGCTGCCATCACCAGCTGCACCAACACCTCTAACCCCTATGTGCTGATGGCCGCCGGCTTGGTGGCACGCAATGCGCGCCGCGCGGGACTTGCCAGCAAGCCTTGGGTCAAGACCAGCCTGGCCCCGGGTTCGCGCGTGGTCACCGATTACCTGCAGGCTGCAGGTCTGCTCGATGAACTGGCCGGTATCGGCTTTGACGTGGTCGGCTATGGCTGCACCACTTGCATCGGCAACTCCGGCCCGCTCAAGCCCGAGATCTCAGCGGCCGTTAAGGCCGGCGATGTCATCGGCTGTTCGGTGTTGTCGGGCAACCGTAACTTTGACGGCCGCGTGCACCCCGAGATCAAGCAGAACTACCTGGCCTCACCGCCGCTGGTGGTGGCTTATGCCTTGGCAGGTACGCTGGACCTCGATCTGAATACCGAGCCGCTGGGACTTGGCAGCAACGGTCAGCCGGTGTTCCTTAAGGACATCTGGCCTACTCCCAAAGAAATCGCCGAGTTTGTCGGTCAGTTCATCACCTCGGCCATGTTCCGCAAGAGCTATGCCGGCGTGTTTGACGGTGACGAGCGCTGGCAGGCCATCAAGGTGCCGGCGGGCAAGATCTATTCGTGGGACGACAAGTCGACCTACGTCAAGAACCCGCCCTACTTCGATGGCATGACCATGGAGCCGGCCATCAAGTCGCAGATCACCGGTGCGCGTGCACTGGCGCTGCTGGGCGACTCGGTCACCACCGATCACATCTCGCCGGCCGGTAACATCGCTAAGAGCAGCCCTGCGGCGCGCTATTTGATGGAGCAAGGCGTGCAGCCTGCCGACTTCAACCAGTACGGCGCACGACGTGGCAACCATGAAGTGATGATGCGCGGCACCTTTGCCAACATCCGTCTGCGCAACCTGCTGTTGCCGGGTACCGAGGGCGGCATCACGCTGCACATCCCATCGGGTGAGCAGTTGTCGATCTTCGATGCCGCCATGCGCTACAAGGCTGAGGGCACGCCGCTCATCATCCTCGCGGGCAAGGAATACGGCACGGGTTCGTCGCGTGACTGGGCTGCCAAGGGCACCATGCTGCTGGGCGTCAAAGCCGTGATTGCCGAGAGCTACGAGCGCATCCACCGCTCCAACCTCATCGGCATGGGCGTGCTGCCGCTGCAGTTTGCCGAGGGCCAGACGGCGCTGTCGCTGGGCCTCACCGGCACAGAGACCTTTGCCATCATCGGTCTGGATGCTGGCGATGGGCGCAGCGTCACCGTCAAAGCAACCGCTGCCGATGGCAGTGAAAGCAGCTTTGTGGCGCGTGTGCGTATCGATACGCCCAAAGAGCGTGAGTACTTCCGTCACGGCGGCATCCTGCAGTACGTGCTGCGGCAGCTGGTTGTTGCGGGTAACGCGGCCTGAGCCCTGCGCCGCGCATCGCGCTGTTCGATCTCGATGGCACGATCGCGCGGCGCGATACGTTCGGGCCTTGGGTGCTGGGCCTGCTGCTGAGGCAGCCCTGGCGCCTTCTTCGATTGCCGGTGCTGTTGTGGGCGCTGGCAAGCTTCCTGCTCAAACGCATTGATCACGGCGGACTCAAATCCGCGGTGATCCGTGTGCTGCTGGGTGGTCTGCAGCGACAGCAAGTTGATGCGTATACGGCGGCCTACGTTCGCCAGGTGGTACCTGCAAGACTGTTCGCCGAGGCACTGACAACTATCCAAGCACACCGGGCCCAGGCAGACACACTGGTACTGCTGTCAGCGAGCCCTGACCTGTTCGTGCCGGCACTGGGCGCAGCGCTGGGTTTTGACCAAGTGCTGTGCACAGGTGTGCGCTGGAACGCCCAACGCCTGCACGGTGCACTGACCACTGCCAATCGTCGCGGTTATGAAAAGCTGCTCGTCCTGCAGGCGCTGCGTGCCCAATATCCTGGTTGCCACGTCACCGGCTACGGCAACAGCCTGCCCGACCTGCTGCATCTGCGAGCCTGTGATGCAGCGGTTTATGTGAATGCCGCTCCAGCGCTTGCGCAAGCGCTGACACGCGAGGGACTGCGCGTGGTGCACTGGAAC
>JAPLSH010000035.1:0-16179 GCA_026398735.1 Pseudomonadota bacterium
GAAGAGAAATTTTCGCAATACACATCGCCAAGCGAAAACTAACCCCTGAAAATTTTAATATCGAGGAACTTGCGGTTGCAGCCGAGGGGTACTCTGGTTCAGAAATTGAGCAGGCCATCGTTGGCGGCATGTACAGAGCACTAGGCGCTCAAGAGACCCCGGTGACGCGACACGTCATTGAAGAACTGGCGCACACGCGACCACTGTCAATTTTGATGGGCGAAAAAATTGCTGCCTTGCGTCTATGGGCACGCGACCGAACCTCACCTGCCGACAGCCACTGACAGCAAGAGCGACAGTGCGACAGGCCGAGGCTGACAGCAGAGGGTTTGAGCTAGAGATAGCGGCCGGCTAGAGCCGGTTGGCATTCCTATTGCGGAGCTTGGTCTAAGCGAGGAAATGCCCTTGGCGGCCTATGCTGGAAGTAACTCCCAGATAGAATTGGTAGCGGGGGTAGGATTTGAACCTACGACCTTCGGGTTATGAGCCCGACGAGCTGCCAGACTGCTCCACCCCGCACCAGAGCCGGTAAGTTTACATGAAAATTTACAACCGTGTCATTCCATCTGCGCTGATTGCAGCACTTGCTGTAACCACGTTGACCGGCTGCAAGCCCACCGCCCCGGTCCCTGCGGCAGCGGCCGCCGCAACCCCGGCATTGGACCTGATGAACCTGGACATCAGCGCACTGCAGCAGCGCATGAGTAGCGGTTCGCTCAGCTCACGGCAGCTGACACAGGCCTATCTGGATCGCATTGCACAGTTAGATGACGCAGGCCCGCATCTCAACGCCGTACTGACGCTCAACCCAGATGCATTGACCATTGCTGAGGCGATGGACGTCGAACGCAAGGCAGGCACGCTGCGAGGTCCGCTGCATGGCATCCCTGTACTGCTAAAGGACAACATCGACACGGGCGACTCGCAGGACACCACCGCAGGTTCGCTGGCTCTGGCAGGTCATCCGGCCAGCCAAGATGCACCTATCGTTGCCCGGCTGCGCGCTGCTGGCGCGGTGATCCTGGGCAAAACCAACCTTAGCGAGTGGGCCAACTTTCGCAGTACGCGCTCCAGCAGCGGTTGGAGCGGCGCCGGTGGCCAAACGCACAATCCCCATGTGCTGGATCGCAGTCCCTGCGGCTCAAGCTCCGGGTCCGGTGCGGCGGTAGCCATCGGCTTTGCCGCAGTGGCCGTGGGTACGGAAACGGATGGATCGATCGTCTGTCCTGCTTCCGTCAATGGCATTGTCGGTTTCAAGCCTACCGTCGGGTTGGTGAGCCGGACCGGCATCGTACCGATCTCGCACAGTCAGGACACTGCAGGCCCGATGGCACGCAGCGTGCGTGATGCCACATTGTTACTCGACGCGCTGGCAGGCAGCGATGCCAAAGATGTGGCCACTATCGCTGCAGACAGCAACCGCACCGGCTTTGCCGATGCATTGCAGTCAGCCAGCCTGAAGGGTCAGCGTATCGGCATCGTGCGCAGCATCGGCGGCGCCGATAACCGCGGCCAAGCCATCCTTAATGCAGCAATAGCCACCCTGCGCGCACAAGGCGCCGTCGTCATCGACCCGGTAACGCTGCCGCCCGACAGCGCCTATGGCAAGGACGAACTGACCGTACTCACTTGGGAGTTCAAGCGCGATCTCAATGCCTACCTGCAGGCACGACAGCATCCACAGCTGCCGTCACTGGCTGCACTGATCGATTGGAATCAGGCTCACGCCGCGCAGGAGCTGCAGTGGTTTGGTCAGGAAATCCTAGTGTCAGCGCAGGCCGTGTCCGATAAGGACCGTGCGGCCTATGAACAAGCGCGGGCACGTTCCAAGCAGACCGCCGGTGCGCAAGGCATCGATGCCACGCTGCGTCGCCATCAGCTAGCCGTCTTGGTCTCGCTGACGCAGAGCCCGGCCTGGAGCATCGATCTGGTCAACGGTGATAACGGCTCGAGCAGCTTTAGCAGTTCAACGCCGGCCGCCGTAGCCGGCTACCCACACGCGACAGTGCCTGCAGGGTTTGTGCAGGGATTGCCGGTGGGGGTGTCGTTCTTTGCAGGAGCCTGGCAGGACGCTCAGGTATTGGCACTGGCACACGCCTTTGAGCAGGCGCATCAGGTCCGCAAGGCCCCTGCCCTACAGCCTACGCTGCAGCTGCAGTAAGGCTGGCTGCAGTCAGGGCAGCTTTTTGTGTGAGCCGTCGCACAGCGGTGCGCCCGCCGTGTGCTTGCAGGTGCAGAACCACACCTGCCCGGTCTTGGTAGCTGTGTAAGCCTGCGGGGCAAAATCACCACCGCGGTGTGATCCATCGCAAAACGGCTGGCCGGCCGACTTGCCACAGGTGCACCAGTAATACGTCTTGCCTTCTTCGACATTGACGCCGATAGGCGCTTTGCCAGCGACAACAGGT
This sequence comes from Pseudomonadota bacterium, assembly GCA_026398735.1. Classification (GTDB taxonomy): domain Bacteria; phylum Pseudomonadota; class Gammaproteobacteria; order Steroidobacterales; family Steroidobacteraceae; genus ZC4RG30. The sequence continues at coordinate 2,409 of JAPLSH010000035.1, forward strand.
TCGGTCATGTCAGCACTCCTGAGAAAGATTGCAGCGGATCAACCGCGGTGCAACACAGTTTGGCAGACGTTGAGCAACACATCAGGGAACAAACCCAAGCCCAACGCGGCGGCTGCATTGAGACCCAACACAAACCGCAAGGCCAGTCGCGGCTGGCCGCGCGGCAGATCGCCGGGGGGGTCAAAGTACATGACCCAAACGATACGCAGGTAATAGAACGCGCCGATGACCGACATCACGACGGCAATGATCGACAGCCACAGGTGCCCAACATTGACCAGTGACTCGATGATGCGCAGCTTGGCCCAGAAGCCCACAAACGGCGGGATGCCCGCGGTGGAGAACATCAGCACTGCGACCATAAAGGCCAGCGACGGATCGCGTGACGACAGGCCTTTGTAGTCGGCAATTTCGTCGGCCTCGAAACCCTCGCGCGAGGCCAACAAGATCGCACCGAACGTACCCAACACCACCATCACATAGACGAGTGTGAAGTACAGCGCAGCCTCATAGCCGTCGCCGGTGCCGGTCACAAAACCCAGCAGAATGAAGCCCACGTTGGAGATGGCCGAATAGGCCAGCATGCGGCGCAGGTTGGTCTGGGCAATGGCGATGAGATTGCCAAACAGCAGCGACAACACCGCCAGCACCGACAGCATTTGTGTCCAAGTGCCAGACACCTCGCCCAGACCCTCAGCCAATAGGCGGTAGGCCACCGCAAACGAAGCAATCTTGGGGACGCTGGCTACCAGCAGGGACACCGACGTGGGCGCCCCCTGATAGACGTCTGGCACCCACATATGGAACGGCACAGCACCAAACTTGAACGCCACTGCCACCACCAGGAAGGCCAGACCCAAAATCAGACCCAAACTGTTGGGGCCCGAGAACGCAGTGGCCAAGCCGGCTAGCGACAGCGTGCCCGACAAGCCATACAGCAGTGACATGCCGTACAGCATGATGCCGGACGCAATAGCACCCAGAACGAAGTACTTCATCGCAGCTTCAGCAGCCACGCCGTTCTCGCGATCGAAGGCCACCAGCGCATACAGCGACAGCGACAGCAGCTCGACACCGATGTACACCATCAGCAAGCTGCCGGCCGACGTGAGCACCAGCACGCCCAACAGCGCGGTGAACACCAGCACGTAATACTCGCCCTGCTGCAGCTTGCGCCGCCCCAGAAACTCGCCCGAATAAAACAGCGCGATAGCCACAAACAGGAAGCTGGCCAGCTTCAGCAACGTAGCCAGGTCGTCGGCGATGTACATGCCTGAGAACAGCACCTGCCGATGACCAAAGTCCGCACTGATCAATGTGGCTACCGCGCCGCCGAGCAACAACAACAGCGCAACGCTTGCAGTGCGTGTCGGCTTCTTGAGGCCGAAGAACACATCGAACATCAGCAACGCGCAGATGGCACCGACGAGATAAATCTCGGGCAGCGCGGGCAGGAACTGGGCAAATGAAGTTTCAGTCATATCCTGCAGTCCTGTCAGGGCGTCGGCAGCTTGGTTGAGAGCATCTGCTCAACCAGGTGGTGGGTCGACCCGCGCATGACGTCGAGCAGCGGCGCAGGCCACAGGCCCAGCAGCAACACGGCAACCGCGAGGATGGCGAGAATGGCGAACTCGCGCCGGTTCAAATCTGTGAGCGCAGCTACGTGGTCATTGCCCACGGGTCCGAAGATCACTCTCTTGACGAGCCACAGCGTATAGGCCGCGCCCAGTATCAGCGTGGTACCGGCTGCAAAGGCATACCAGAAGTTGGCCTTGAAGCTGGCCAGGATGACCATGAACTCACCGACAAAGCCGGAGGTTGCCGGCAAACCGGCATTGGCCATCGAGAACAGCACCATGAAGGCACCGAACTTGGGCATGGTGTTAATCACGCCGCCATAGGGACTGATCTGGCGGCTGTGCACGCGGTCGTACATCACGCCGACGCACAGGAACATGGCGCCCGACACCAGACCGTGCGAGATCATCTGCACCATGGCGCCGTCAATGCCTAGCGCGGCACCCTGCACCCCACCGGTATTGGCAACGATGTCATAGGCCAAGAACGCACCCAGCGTGACAAAGCCCATGTGTGCGATGGATGAATAAGCGATGAGCTTTTTCATGTCCTGCTGCACCAGCGCCACAAACCCAATGTAGACCACTGCGATGAGCGACAGCGCGATGACCAGCCAGGACAACTCGCGGCTGCCATCGGGTGTGATGGTGAACATCGGCACCTTGACGGCAAAGGCAGCCAGGAAGGCCAGGAAGATAAGGCGCTGCTCGGTCGCGGTCAGCGGCAGCTGCTGCAACGCGGCAATCGAGTAGTCGCCGGTCTTGAGGTACATGTAGATCAGGGCGATCAACATGAAGACCGAGCCCAAGAAGGTATACAGGAAGAACTTGATGGTCGCGTAAACGCGCCGCGGTCCGCCCCAGATGCCGATGATGAGGAACATCGGAATCAGCATCGCTTCCCAGAAGAAGTAGAACAGCATCGCGTCCATGGCGGCGAACACGCCGACCATCAGACCCTCAAGGATCAGGAATGCACCCAGATACTGCGCGGTGCGCTCGGTGATCACATCCCAACCCGCAGCGACGATGAGAACGGTTGTGAAGGTAGTCAGCAGGATCAGCGGCAGCGCGATGCCATCTACACCCAAGGAGTAATCGGCATTGAAGGTGGTGATCCACGCCGTGCGCTCGATGAACTGGAAGGCAGCCGTGCTGCCGTCAAAACCCAGGTACAGCGGGATGCTGAACGCAAAGGTGGCCACCGCAATACCCAAGGACAGCCAACGCGCCAAATTGCGACTGCCATCGCCCAACAGCAGAGTCAGGAAGCCGCCCGCAATGGGCAGCCAGATCAGAGTGGAAAGCAGGTACTGAGTCATGTGCAGGATCCTAGTGCGCGCTCAGCAGGAACCAGGCGAGCAGCACCGCCAGCCCGACAACCATCCAGAGTGCATACGAATAGAGGTAACCGGTCTGCACGCGACGCGTGACACCCGCAAGCCAGCCGACCAACTTGGCCGATCCATTAACCAGCGTGCCATCGATGACGGCCTGATCACCCGCCTTCCACAGCACACTACCCAGACCGCGGCTGGCACGGGCCAAAACGTTCTCATTGAACCAATCGAAGTAGTACTTGTTGACCAGCACGGTGTGCAGACCAGACAAACGCGACTCCCAAGCTGCCGCCCAAGACGGGTTCTTCAGGAAGAACAGCCACGCCGTGACCACACCACCCAGAGCCAACCAGAACGGCGCACCCATCGGGCCATGCAGCGCAAAAGCCACTGGACCCTGGAAATGGTGACCGATGTGGGCGATGACGTCGTTGTGCTCTAGCACTTGGATGGCATCACCGAACCAGCCACCGAACAATACCGGCTGCACCGTAAAGAAGCCGATCAGCAGCGACGGAATGGCCAGTGCCACCAGCGGTGCCTTCATGTCCCAGCCCACGTCATGGAAGTGAGCCTTGGCATGGTGATCCAGCCGCTCTTGGCCATGAAAGGTCATGAAGATCATGCGGAAGGTATACAGCGCAGTGATGAACACACCACCTAGCACGCAGAAGTAGGCATACCCGGCACCGACGCGATGCGACTCGGCCACTGCCTCGATCAGCGCGTCCTTGGAGTAGAAGCCGGAGAAGAACGGTGTACCTATCAGAGCCAGCGCACCGATGAGCGAAGTCCAATAGGTCACCGGCATGCGATGACGCAGACCACCCATTTTGCGCATGTCCTGCTCATGGTGCATCGCGATGATGACCGCACCGGCAGCCAGGAACAGCAGTGCCTTAAAGAACGCATGGGTCATTAGGTGGAAGATGGCCACGCTATAACCGGACACACCCAGTGCAACAGTCATGTAGCCCAACTGCGACAGCGTGGAATAAGCCACCACGCGCTTGATGTCATTGCTGACGATGCCCAAAAAGCCCATGAACAGCGCCGTGGTGGCACCGATCACCAGCACAGTCGACAGCGCCGTCTCTGACAGCTCGAACAGCGGCGACATGCGCGCCACCATGAAGATGCCCGCCGTCACCATGGTTGCGGCATGAATCAGCGCCGAGATGGGCGTAGGGCCTTCCATGGAATCCGGCAGCCAGACGTGCAGCGGCATCTGCGCGGACTTGCCCATCGCACCGATGAACAGACAGATGCAAATGACTGTCAGCGCCGGCCAGGCAGCGCCGGGCATCACACTGAGTGTCTTAGTAGCCATGCTCGGTGCCGCAGCAAATGCATCGGCGTAGTCGAGCGAGCCGGTGAAATAAACGATACCGGCGATACCCAGCACAAAGCCAAAGTCACCGACACGATTGACCAGAAAGGCCTTCATGTTGGCAAACGTGGCGCTGGGACGCGTGTACCAGAAGCCGATGAGCAGATAGGACACTACGCCCACCGCTTCCCAACCGAAAAACAGCTGCATGAAGTTGTTGGACATGACCAACATCAGCATGGCGAACGTAAACAGTGAGATGTAGCTAAAGAAACGCTGGTAACCGGCGTCATCGTGCATGTAGCCGATGGTGTAGACGTGCACGCACAGTGAAACAAACGTGACCACCACCATCATCAGCACAGTCAGTTGATCAACTAGAAAGCCCACCTGCATGCGGATGCCATCGCTCACCAACCAGGTGTAGACAGTGTCGTTGTAGCTGGGCACACCCTCAAAGGCCAACTGCTGAAACACCTTGAGTGACAACACCAGCGCGCCCAGCACACCGGCGATGGTGAGGGTGGCGGACGCTGTGCGCCCGATCAGACGGCCGAATAGACCGGAGATCACAGCCGCAGCCAGCGGCAGGAGGGGAATGGCGAGGAGCAGATTCGGATTCATGTTGTCGCCATCAACCCTTGAGGGTAGCCAGATCCTCGACATCGATGCTGCGGCGCTTACGGAACAGCACCACCAGAATCGCCAGACCGATCGCCGATTCGGCGGCAGCCACTGTGAGGATGAAGAACACGAACACCTGGCCGTCGATATTGCCCAGCCAGCGCGAGAAGGCGACGAAGTTAAAGTTCGCCGACAGCAGCAGCAACTCAATGCACATCAGCAGCAGGATGACGTTGCGACGGTTGATGAAGATGCCTGCCACCGACAGAGCAAACAGCAGCCCTGAGATGACCATCATGTGTTGCAGCGTGATCATTCCCGACGCTCCGCTTGCATCTTGACCAGTCGGACTCGGTCCTCGCGGCGAGTGGCCACTTGCGCGCCCACATCCTGCAGCTTCAGACCCTGGCGCTTGCGCATTGTCAGCACGATAGCGGCGACAATAGCCACCAACAGCACCACCGCCGCAAGCTCAAAGGGATATACGTAGGTGGTGTAGAGCACCTTCCCCAATTCCGCAGTGTTGCTGTGATCTGCTGCCACCGGCACTGCTGCCTTGGTGACATCAATGCCCAATTGCTTGACTGCAACCACGCCAACAATCTCGGCCACCAAGGCCAACACGGTCAGCCAGCCCAGCCATGCGTGACGCGTAAAGCCCTTGCGGACCTCTTCGACATTGATGTCGAGCATCATCACCACGAACAAGAACAGCACCATCACCGCGCCGACATAGACCAACACCAGCACGATGGCGAGGAACTCAGCCTCAATCAACAGCCATAGCGCAGCACTGGTGAAGAAGGCCAACACCAGATACAGCGCCGAGTGCACCGGATTTCGCGACAGGATGACGCCCAGCGCCGAACCCATCAGCACCGTGGCGAAAGCATAGAAAAGTATTTGCACCAGCACGATTATCCCCTTCCCCGTCCGCCTCAGCGGTAACGGGCGTCCGCGGACTTGTCCGCGTTGATCATCGCCTCGTAGCGGTCACCCACGGCCAGCAGCTTGTCCTTGGTCATGATGTTCTCGCCGCGATGTTCCATGTGGTACTCGTGGATGCGAGTCTCCACGATGGCATCCACGGGACAGGCTTCCTCACAGAAGCCGCAATAAATGCACTTGAACAGGTCGATGTCATAGCGCGTGGTTCGGCGCGTGCCGTCATCGGCAACATCTGACTCGATGGTGATGGCCAGCGCAGGGCACGTGGCCTCGCACAACTTGCAGGCGATGCAACGCTCTTCACCATTGGGATAGCGACGCAGTGCATGCAGGCCGCGAAAGCGCACCGACTGGGGGGCTTTCTCTTCTGGATAGTTGAGCGTGACCTTCGGACGAAACAGCGTCCGGAATGTCAGTGCCATGCCCTGCAGCAGCTCGGTGAGCAGGAAGGTCTTGAAGAAACTTGCGCGGGACATGTTCAAGCGCTCCAGGGGCCAATCTTGAAGTACACCATCAGACCCTCGACAGCGATCCAGATGATCGTTACGGGGATGAGCACCTTCCAGCCTAGCCGCATGATCTGGTCATAGCGGTAACGGGGGAACGTGGCGCGCAGCCAAATGATCACGCACAGGAAGAAGAAGGTCTTGGCGACCAGCCAGTGCAGGCCATTGTTGAGCAGCGTGCCCAGCAGCGGGATCTGGAACAGAGCTGAATCGGCTGCCACGATGCCATCGAGCGGGCTGAGCCAGCCGCCCATGAAGAACACCGAGATCAGCGCCGACACCAGAATCATGTTTGCGTATTCGGCCAAGAAGAACAGCGCAAACGCGATGCCCGAATATTCAACGTGGAAGCCGGCGACAATTTCTGATTCGCCTTCGGCCACGTCAAACGGCGCGCGGTTGGTCTCTGCCACAGCCGAGATGAAGTACACGATGAACAGCGGGAACAACCAGAACCAGTTCCAAGCCAGGAATGCTCCGTGCTGCTTCTCGACGATGGTGCCCAGATTGAGGCTGCCTGAAGCCATGATCACGCCGACCAGCGCAAAACCCATCGCAATTTCATAAGCGACGATCTGAGCCGCCGAGCGCATGGCACCCAGGAATGCGTATTTGGAGTTGGAAGCCCAACCGGCCAGGATCACGCCGTACACACCCACCGAAGTGAGGGCCAGCACATACAACAGGCCCGCATCGACATTGGCAATGGAAAAGCCCGGTGCCAAGGGCATAACGGCCCATGTAGCAAAGGCAGGCACCAGGGTGATAGCTGGCGCAATGCGGAACAGAAACTTGCTGGACTGTGCTGGTACCAACACTTCTTTGATGAGCAGCTTGATGACGTCGGCAAACGGCTGACCCAGGCCGGGCAGCAAACCGAAGATGGCCACGCGATTAGGGCCACGACGCAACTGCATCCACCCGATGAGCTTGCGCTCCCACAGGGTCAGCATGGCCACAGACACCACCAGCACCAGCGTCACGGCCACAATGAACACGCCCGAATGAGCGTAGTCCGGCAGCGAATTCCAGAGTGCGGCGAAATCCATCACGCGGCTCCCTGAACGCCCTGAGACGCCTGCATGCCGTCACGCGTCGCTTGCAGCGCCGGTGCGCGGCGCACTAGCGCATCGATTTGATACAGCGGCACATCGGTCACTGCTGCATCGGCAGCAATGGCAGCGACACCACCGCCCTGCGGCACTGCCTGCGGCACTGCACCATCGGCCGCAGCACGCGCCTCGGCCAGCACTTCTTCCGAAGTGCTTTGCGCGAAGCCCTGCAAACCGAGCAGATTGCCCAACACGCGCAGCACCTTCCACGCCGGACGCGACTCGCCTACCGGCTGTGCGGCACCGCCAAAGCTCTGCCAGCGTCCCTCGAGGCTGACATAGGTGCCAGAGGTTTCGGCAAAGCTGCCAATGGGCAGCATGACGGTTGCCACTGCCTTGAGTTCATCACTGGCATAAGGCGTTAGCGCCACCACAAAGCGTGCGCCTGCCATCGCTGCAGCGGCCGAAGCAGACAGTGAGTCGGCTTGCGGCTCTACGCCCAGCAACACATAGCTATGCAGGCTGCTGGTCAGCATCTGACCCGCATTGAGCGCACCGGCATCCGGCACTGCGCCGGCCAGATGCGCACCTGCAGCATTGGCACCTTCGGCCAAGATGCCCAGCGTGGCGCCGGTGAGTGCAGCCAGCTCTGCGGCCAGACCGCGCAACGCACCAAACGCCGGATGACGCTGTGCGAGCGCACCGAGCCAGATGGCCTTGCGCTCTTTGGACTTGAGACTGTCGACGACCTGCAGATGTTCTGCGGTGACGCCCTCGCTACCCGCAGCAGCGCCACGCGCCGCAGCAACCAGCACCTGCAACGCAGCCAGCTGCTGAGCGGGCGATGCCACCCAGTACTGCGCAACAGGGAACAAGTATTCGAAGCGCTCGGGATTAAGGAACGAGACCTTGGCACCGCTCACCGCGGCCTTGCGCACGCGACTGGCAAGCAGCGGGATCTCGTGACGCAGGTTGGCACCGACCACCAGCAACGCCTGCAACGCATCCACATCTGCAACAGCCATACCCAACGAGGGCGTGACCGCAGCCGGGAAATCGGTTTGACGCAGACGATGGTCAATGTTGCCGCTGCCAATGCCACGCGCCAGGCGCGATAACAAGGTGAGCTCTTCGACGGTGGATGACGCACTGGCCAGAAAGCCCGTGCCACCCTTAGGAGCTTGCTGCAGGCCCTGGGCCACAGCTTCCAATGCGGTCTGCCAATCGACACTCTTCCAGCTGTCTCCGTCACGCAGCATCGGCGCCTGCAGACGGTCGGCGCTGTACACGCCCTCGTAGCTAAAGCGATCGCGATCGCTGATCCACGTTTCGTTGATCGCGTCGTTGCGACGTGGCACCACACGCATCAAGCGGCCACGACGCACGTGACCATACAGATTAGTACCCAAGCCATCATGCGGCGATACCAGCGGCTGCTGGGTCATTTCCCAGGAACGCGCGCGATAGCGGAACGGCTTGCTGTTGAGCGCGCCCACCGGGCACAGATCGATGATGTTGCCCGACAGCTCGTGATTAACGCTGGCTTCGATGTACGTGCCGATTTCGTTGTGCTCACCGCGGCCGGTGGTGCCCAACTCAGGAATACCCGCGACGTCCTGACCAAACCGTACACAGCGTGTGCAGTGAATGCAGCGCGTCATGTCGCTCGAGACCAGCGGGCCCAGGTTCTTATCTTTAACGACGCGCTTGCGCTCGTGATAGCGCGAAATGTCGCGGCCATAGCCGATGGCCAGATCTTGCAACTCGCACTCGCCACCCTGATCACAGATCGGACAGTCGAGCGGATGGTTGATGAGCAGGAACTCCATCACCGAACGCTGCGCGGCGATGGCCTTGGCCGATTTAGTGCGAATGACCATGCCTTCCATGACCGGCGTTGCACAGGCGGGCAACGGCTTGGGGGCCTTCTCAACCTCCACCAGACACATGCGGCAATTGGCGGCGACCGGCAGCTTCTCGTGGTAGCAGAAGCGCGGCACATAGACATCGTTGGCATCGGTGACGCGGATGATCATCTCGCCCTTGCGGGCTTTCATCGGCACACCGTCTACGGTGATGTTGACTGCATCCTCACTCATGCTGCGACGCTTTCCCCGGCTACGATGCTGCGGCCGCCATGGTCGATCATGTATTCGAACTCATGCCGGAAGTGTTTGACGAAGCTCTGCACCGGCCATGCGGCGGCATCGCCGAGCGCGCAGATGGTGTGGCCTTCGATCTTGTTGGCGACTTCGACCAGCAGGCCGATGTCTTCGCGGCGGCCTTGGCCGGCCATAATTCGCTTGATCAGGCGGTTGAGCCAACCGGTGCCTTCGCGGCACGGCGTGCACTGACCGCAAGACTCGGACATATAAAAGCGCGACAGACGCTCGAGCACTTTGACCATGCAGGTGGTCTCGTCCATAACGATGACCGCTGCAGAACCAATGGCCGAACCGGCGGCACGCACCGCGTCATAGTCCATGTTGGTACGCATCATGACTTCGCCCGGCACCACCGGCGTGGACGAACCACCCGGAATGACGGCCTTAAGCTTGCGCCCACCCTGCATGCCACCAGCCAGTTCGAGCAGGTCGGCAAACGGAATACCCAGCGGCACTTCGAAGTTGCCGGCCTTAGCGACATGTCCGGTAACCGAAAAGATAACCGTGCCACCCGAGTTGGCCGGGCCTAGCCCTGCAAACCACTCGGCGCCCTTGCGCAGGATGGTCGGCGTCGAGGCATAGCTTTGGGTGTTGTTGATGGTCGTCGGCTTGCCGTACAGACCGAAGTTGGCGGGGAACGGCGGCTTGAAGCGCGGCTTGCCCTGCTTACCTTCGAGTGATTCGAGCAGTGCGGTCTCTTCACCGCAGATATAGGCACCGGCACCCACCGCGGTGTAGATGTCGACGTCGATACCGGTACCTTTGATGTTCTTGCCTAGCAGCCCCGCCGCATAGGCTTCGGCCAGTGCTGCCTCAAAGCGCGGCACCGGCTCACCGAGGAACTCACCGCGGATGTAGTTGTAGCCGACGGTGGCACCCATCGAATACGCACCGATGGCCATACCTTCGATCAAGGCATGCGGGTTAAAGCGCAGGATGTCGCGGTCATGGCAGGTGCCTGGGGCGCATTGCGCGGCATGAAGCTCCACTTGACGCCAGTAGGAAAGCCCGCGCCACCACGTCCTCGCAGGCCCGATGCCTTGACGATTTCGATGATGGTCTCGCGCGGCGTTTTCTCCGCGAGGATTTTTTCCCAAGCTTCGTAACCGCCACTCTTGCGGTAGTTGTCGAGCTTCCAGGATTCCGGGTGCTGAAGCGCCTCGAAGCACACCAGATTACGTTTGTCGTCCCACTTGCCCATTGCGTGCCTTACTTGAGCGCGTCGAGGACGCCGTCGATTTTCTCGGGCGTCAGATGTTCATGGAAATGATGGTCGACCATCATCATGGGTGCGCCGGTGCAGGAAGCCAGACACTCTTCTTCGCGCTTGAGGAAGATGCGGCCGTCAGGCGTGCTCTCACCAGTCTTGATGCCGAGTTTCTTCTCGACATAGGCCACCACCTCATCGCTGCCGTTGAGCATGCACGAGATGTTGGTGCAGACGCTCACGTGGTGGCGCCCGCAGGGGTGGGTCTCGAACATCGAGTAGAACGAGGCCACTTCAAACACCTGGATGGCAGGCAGCTTGAGGTACTCGGCCACGGCCTCCATGAGGTCGGGGGTGAGAAAGCCTTGGTTCTGCTCTTGCGTGAAGCGCAGCGCCGACAACACGGCAGAACGTTGGCGCCCCTCCGGGAAACGCGCAACCCAACTGTCGATCTCGTGGCGGGTGTGCTCGTTGAGCAAACCGATCTTGCTGGTCGAACCGGTCATCAGCGGTCCACCTCTCCGAATACGATGTCTTGGGTACCGATCACTGCCACCACGTCGGCCAACATATGGCCTTCGACCATCTCAGCCAAAGAGGCCAGATGCACGAAGCCGGGCGCGCGGCACTTGAGGCGATAGGGCTTGTTGGCGCCATCGGACACCAAGTAGATGCCGAACTCACCCTTGGGTGCTTCGACAGCAGCATAGGTGTCGCCGACGGGCACGCTGTAGCCCTCAGTGAACAGCTTGAAATGATGGATGAGGGACTCCATGTCGCCCTTCATCTCTTCGCGGCTTGGCGGACGCACTTTGCGCTCGTCGACCATCACCGGACCTGGGTTGGCACGCAGCCAAGCCACGCACTGCTGAATGATACGGTTGGACTGGCGAATTTCCCTTGCCTACCGGGATGTCGAAGTCCATGTCGGCATAAACTTCATAGGGCTGCTGCTTGCGCAGATCCCAAACGATGCCCGACCCGCGCAGCATGGGGCCGGTAAAGCCCAGCTGCAGCGCACGCGCCGGGCTGACCACACCAATGTGGACGGTGGGCTGCTTCCAGATGCGATTGTCGGTGAGCAGCGTTTCGTACTCATCGATACAGGCCGGGAAACGGCGCGTGAAATCGTCGATGAAGTCCAGCAGCGAACCCGAGCGCGCTTCGTTGCGGCGATCGGCGTCTTTCTGTGAGCGCCAGCGCGAGGCTTCGTAGCGCGGCATAAAATCTGGCAGGTCGCGGAACACACCACCGGGACGATAGTAAGTGGCATGCATGCGCGTGCCCGACACTGCCTCATAGCAATCCATGAGGTCTTCACGTTCGCGAAAGCAGAACAAAAACACCGTCATGGCACCGATATCCAGACCGTGAGCACCCAGCCACATAAGGTGGTTGAGCACGCGCGTAATCTCATCAAACATCACGCGGATGTGCTGGGCGCGCGGCGGCACCTTGATGCCCAGCAGCTTTTCGATAGCCATCACATAGGCGTGCTCGTTGCACATCATGGACACGTAGTCCAGACGATCCATGTAGCCGATCGACTGGTTGAAAGGCTTGGACTCGGCCAGCTGCAGCAGGCCGATGTGCGGGTCGGCTTTCTGGATGGTCTCACCGTCCATCTCGAGCACCAGACGCAGCACACCGTGCGCGGCCGGATGCTGCGGACCGAAGTTGAGCGTGAAATTGCGTATTTCAGCCATGCGTCAGCTGTCCTTGAGCGCAGCGTCGTAGCGGTTGTCGTCGCGGATCACGCGCGGCACCAATATGCGCTCGACCAGTTGAACCGGCTCGTAGACAACGCGACCCACGGTCTCGTCGTAACGGACCTCGACGTTGCCGATGAGCGGAAAATCTTTGCGGAACGGATGCCCGATGAAGCCGTAGTCCGTGAGAATGCGGCGCAGATCAGGGTGACCGTGAAACACGATGCCGAATAGATCAAAGGCCTCGCGCTCAAACCAATTGGCACAGGCCCAGATGTCGACAACCGACGGCAGCGAGGGCTCTTCACTGTCGGTGCAAAACACGCGCACTGTCACACGCTCATTGCGCGACACAGACAGGAGCTGATAGACCGCAGCAAACCGCGGTCCGTCATGTGAGCCGCCTTGCCCAGACGCATTGACTCCGCGACCGAAACCACTGTTGGCAGAGTCGGTGGTACGCCACTCGGTGCGACCGTAGTCCAGGTAATCAACACCGGCAATGTCGATGAGCATTTCGAAACGCAATTCGGGGTCATCACGCAGCAGCGTGAGCGCCGGCAGCATTCCCTCTGCTGGCAAATCGAATGACAGGTCGCCCGGCACAGCAGCACGCCGCACGGCCGACTCACCCAAACGCGCCTGAATGACAGAGGCTAGCGCCTCGATGCGTGCGCTCATGGACTGATCACCGAGGTGCGCCGGATTTTCTTTTGCAGCTGGATGATGCCGTAGAGCAGGGCCTCCGCCGTCGGCGGGCACCCTGGCACGTACACGTCGACCGGCACGATCCGGTCACAGCCTCGCACGACGGCGTAGCTGTAATGGTAGTAACCGCCACCGTTCGCGCACGAGCCCATCGAGAGTCATAGACCTTACGCAGTGCCGGGGCCATTTTGTTGACCAGCGTGCCGGCCACAATCATGACGTCGGACTGGCGCGGGCTGGGACGAAACACGATGCCGAAGCGATCGAGGTCGTAGCGCGAGGCGCCGGCATGCATCATTTCGACGGCGCAGCAGGCCAGACCAAAGGTCATGGGCCACAGTGAGCCAGTGCGGGCCCAGCTGACCAAGCTGTCTAGCTGGGTTGTGACAAAACCGCGGGCAGCAAAAGCCGCCGGATCATCGGGCGGCAGTTCGACGTCTTCTAATCCCACTCGAGCGCCCCTTTCTTCCACTCGTAAATGAACCCGACGACCAGGATGCCCAGAAAAATGGCCATGGCCACCAAGCCAAAGGTGCCGATGTGCGCAAGCGACACGGCCCAGGGAAACAGAAAGGCTATTTCGAGATCGAACACGATGAAGAGGA
>JAPLSH010000035.1:16233-23732 GCA_026398735.1 Pseudomonadota bacterium
ACGCACATCGAATCGCGCGCGCATGTCCTCGAAGGCTTCGAAGCCGCACTCGTAGGGCGAGAGCTTCTGACCGTCAGCATGTTGTCGAACACCGAGGTGTCCGAGGAAGAACCCGAGGACCATGAGCACTGTAGCCAGTGCGGTGGAAACCCCGAGAAACATCAAGACCGGCAAATAATTGGCGAGCATGCTCATCCACATCAGAAGGGGGCGACGTTCACCGTGACACGATGAGCGCAACTCCCTTAGTACAACTACGTTCAGTGTAGCAAAGCATTCAACGGATCGGTGGTGCCGACGGACGGATTCGAACCGTCACACCTCGCGGCGCTAGCACCTCAAGCTAGTGTGTCTACCAGTTCCACCACGTCGGCAATAATTGGATCCGTTAACGTTCGCTTTACTGTGCAGGCGGCGCCGCAGGCGCTTGTGGCGCCACCGGTGCCTCACCAGCCGGTGCTGTGGCACCTTCCTGCTGCTGGCTGGAGAGCTGATCGAGGATCGACGACTGAGCGGATCCTGAAGGCTTGCCCGTATAGGCAAGGGAAAGACTAGTAATCATAAACACGGCAGCCAGGATGGCCGTGGCACGCGACAACGCTGTGCCAGCACCGCGCGCACCGAACACCGTGCCGGACGCACCTGAACCAAAACCTGCACCCGCGTCAGCACCCTTGCCACGCTGAATGAGCACCAGCGCGATGATGAGCACGGCACAGAGCACGTGTACGACCATGAGGGCGGAATGCAGCATGTTGTAACGCAGCCTTATGTCCTATTAACTTTTCCGGGCGGGTACTGCAGCGCAGATCGCCAGGAACTCTTCGGCCTTGAGCGACGCACCGCCGATCAGGCCACCATCCACATCAGGCTTGGCAAACAGCTCTGCAGCATTGCCCGCCTTGACGCTTCCGCCGTACAGCAAGGGCACAGCGGCGGCGATAGTAGCATCGCGCGCGGCAATTCGCCCACGAACGAATGCATGAACATCTTGGGCCTGTTCGGGCGATGCGGTCAGACCGGTTCCAATGGCCCAAACCGGCTCATAAGCAATGACCGCGCGTGCCAAAGTGCTGACATCGGACACTGCCATGACCGCATCAAGCTGCCTGCCGATGATTTCGAAAGTGCGGCCGGACTCGCGCTCGGCCAGCAACTCGCCCACACACAAAATGGGGGTTAAGCCCCGCGCCAGCGCAGCGGCGAACTTACGCGCCACCGCCGCATCGCTTTCTCCATACAGGGCGCGGCGTTCACTGTGGCCGACCAGCACGTACTGACAGCCCACATCTCTGAGCATGGCTGCAGAGACTTCGCCAGTGAAGGCGCCTTGTGCTTCGGCGCAGACATCCTGTGCGCCCAACTGCACGGCCGTGCCACGCAACTGGCGCGACACCTCGTGCAGATACACGAAGGGCGGACAAACGACGCAATCGACACCGCTACCGCCGTTGAAACCGGCCACGATGCTGTCGACCAGTTGGGTGGCCTCTGCACGCGACCCGTGCATTTTCCAGTTTCCGGCAACAATCTGACGACGCATGCCACAGCTCCAGAGAGCGGGTCGGGGTAGAAGGCGCGCGATGATAGCGGCGCGCCCCCAATGGTGCAATCAACCGGCAGCTGGTGGGGTTGCCGACTTGACCGCTTGGGCAATGCGCTGCGCGCACTGCTGCGCCTGGTCATCGTCCAGGGCCTCGACCATGACGCGTATTAAAGGCTCGGTACCCGATGCTCGCAGCACCACCCGACCCTGCCCGGCCAACTCCTGCTCAACGGCGGCGACCACCGCCGCCACCTCTGGTACCGCCGCGGCGTCAAAGCGCTGCGCGACGCGCACATTGATGAGCACCTGGGGCAAGCGCGACATGCCGGCGGTCAGTTCGGCCAAGGTACGCCCGGTGCGCACCATGATGGCCAGCACCTGCAGCGCCGCGATCAATGCATCGCCGGTCGTGGTGCGATCCAGGCAGAGGATGTGACCTGATGTCTCGCCACCGATAACACCACCGGTCTCTTTGAGCAGTCCCAGCACATACCGATCGCCGACCTGGGCACGGTGAAAGCCGATGCCGCGGGCCTTCAAGGCCATCTCCAGTCCGTAGTTGCTCATCAGCGTGCCAATCACCGGACCGCCGAGCGTGCCGCTGTCCTGGCGATCACAGGCGATGAGATACAACAACTGATCACCATCGACGACACGCCCAAGGTGATCGACCATCACCAAACGATCGCCATCACCGTCCAGTGCGATGCCGACCGCTGCGCCAACACCCGGCACAGTCAGCTGCAAAAATCCGGGCGACGTCGAGCCGCAGCCATCGTTGATGTTGCGGCCGTTGGGTGAGCAGCCGATGGGAATGACCTCTGCACCCAACGACGCCAGCAAGCGCGGCCCAACTTTGTACCCTGCGCCGTTGGCGCAATCGATGACAACTTTCATGCCCCGCAGGTCCAGGCCACCGGGCACGCTGGCAGCACAGAAACGCTGGTAATCCTCGCGCAGCGCATCTGCACGACGTGCGCGGCCGAGAAAGTTGGACTGGCGCGTAATGACCGGCTGATCCACTTCTTCCTCGATGCGCTCTTCGAGTTCATCCGACAGCTTGCCGCCACTGGAATCGAAGAACTTGATGCCATTGTCTTCGTAACGATTGTGCGAGGCGCTGATCACGACACCGAAGCTGTCTGGCACCCGTGTCGTCAGGTAAGCGATGCCAGGCGTAGGCAGTGGCCCGAGCAGTTGTACGTCCACGCCTGCCGCGACAAAGCCCGCCTCAAGAGCAGACTCAAACAAATAGCCCGACAAGCGCGTGTCTTTGCCGATGAACACCGTGCCGCCCTCCGGTGCCAGCACGCGCGCAGCGGCACTGGCCAGTCGCAAGGCGAAGTCCACAGTCAGAGGTGGATCGCCCACGCGGCCGCGCACACCATCGGTACCAAAATAGCGTCTTGCCATCGTCAACTCTCCTGCGCAGGCAGCGCACTCTGGCGCGCTGCCACGATAGCCTCAGCAACCCGCAGCGCATCGCGCGTGGCCGCCACATCATGCGCGCGCACGATGCGCGCACCACCGAGTACTGCAGCCGTTGCCGCAGCAACACTGGCATGAACGCGCTGCTCCACAGGCCGGCCGGTCAGCGTACCCAACATCGACTTGCGCGACAGCCCGGCCAGTAACGGCACGCCATCGACACACAAGCGCTGTAGTGCTGCGAGTAAGGCCAAATTGTGGTCCAGCGTCTTACCAAAGCCAAAGCCCGGATCGACACACAAGCGCGACCGGTCGATGCCCGCATCAATGCAAGCCTGCACCCGCTCACGCAGAAAGGCATCGACTTCGGTCACGACATCTACGTAGTGCGGTGCAGCCTGCATGGTGCGCGGCTCCCCCTGCATATGCATCAAGCAGACTGCAGCCCTACCCGCCGCCGCAGCGGCCAGTGAGCCAGCCCCCCGCAAAGCCATCACGTCGTTAATTAGGCCGGCGCCAGCAGCCTCTGCGGCGCGCATCACGTCGGGTTTGAGCGTATCGATCGACACCACCACGTCGATGCGGCCGGCGAGCGCTTCGATGACGGGAATGACGCGATCGAGCTCCTGCTGCAAGGGCACCGACTCAGCGCCGGGGCGAGTCGATTCGCCGCCCACATCAATGATGGCTGCGCCCTCGCCCACCATCACATCGGCCTGTGCCAAAGCCGCGTCGCGCCCTATGAAACGACCGCCATCGGAGAAAGAATTGGGCGTGACATTGAGCACGCCCATGACCACCGGACGGGTCAGGTCAAGAAGCCTGCCGCCACATTGAAGCTTCATGGGGATGCAGCAGATAAGGGCGCTGCGAGGGCAGCGCCCGACTGTCAGTGCTGGCTGGCCGGCGAGCCAAAGGCCGGGCGGCCTTCAGCAGGGGCACCACCGGTCGGTGGCTTGCCATCCACGCCGCTGTCCCACCCTGCGGGCGGGGTGGGCGGCTGACCGTCCATAATCTGCTTGAGCTGATCGGCATCGATGGTCTCAAAGCGCACCAGCGCGTCAGCCATCGCATGCAGGATGTCGATCTTCTCGGTGAGGATTTCTTTGGCACGGCTGTAGTTGGTCTCGATGACCGACCGCACTTCCTCATCGATAACATGGGCTGTGACGTCTGACACCTGCTTGTGCTGGGTGACGCTGCGGCCCAGGAAGACTTCGCCAGCCTCCTCCGAGTAGCTGAGCGGGCCCAACCGATCAGACAGGCCCCAACGCGTGACCATGTTGCGAGCCAACTCGGTGGCACGCTCGATGTCGTTGGATGCCCCGGTGGTGACCGCATCGTTGCCAAAGATGAGCTCTTCGGCGATACGGCCGCCAAACAGCGTGGCAATGGCGCTTTGGATGCGGCGCTTGCTCATCGAATAGCGATCTGCCTCGGGCAGGAACTGCGTCACGCCCAACGCACGGCCACGCGGGATGATGGTGACCTTGTACACAGGATCATGCTCAGGAACAGTCAGGCCGACGATGGCGTGACCGGCCTCGTGATAGGCCGTCATGCGCTTCTCTTCGTCGCTCATGACCATCGAGCGGCGCTCGGCGCCCATCATGATTTTGTCTTTGGCACGCTCGAACTGCAGCATGTCGACCAAACGCTGATTGGCGCGGGCAGAAAACAACGCGGCCTCATTGACCAAGTTGGCCAAGTCAGCACCCGAGAAACCGGGCGTGCCGCGGGCAATGAGCGCCGGCTTGACGTCATCGGCCAAGGGCAACTTGCGCATGTGCACACGCAGGATCTGCTCGCGACCGCGCACATCGGGCAGCGGCACCACCACCTGACGGTCAAAGCGACCAGGACGCAGCAGCGCCGGATCCAACACGTCAGGTCGGTTGGTGGCAGCGATGACAATGATGCCCTCGTTACCTTCAAAGCCGTCCATCTCGACGAGTAACTGGTTGAGGGTCTGCTCACGTTCGTCATGACCACCACCCAAGCCCGCACCGCGATGGCGGCCGACGGCATCAATTTCATCGATGAAGATGATGCAGGGGGCATGCTTTTTGGCCTGCTCGAACATGTCACGTACGCGCGATGCGCCTACGCCGACGAACATTTCAACGAAGTCGGAACCGGAAATAGTGAAGAACGGCACCTTGGCTTCGCCGGCGATGGCGCGCGCCAACAGCGTCTTGCCGGTACCCGGCGAACCGACCATCAGCACGCCCTTGGGAATCTTGCCGCCGAGTTTCTGGAACTTGCCCGGGTCCTTGAGGAAGTCGACGATTTCGCCGACCTCTTGCTTGGCCTCATCGACACCTGCCACATCGGCGAAGGTGACGTTGACCTGATCCTCGCCCAACAGACGCGCCTTGCTCTTGCCAAACGACATGGCCCCACGGCCACCAGCCGAGCCTTGCATTTGCCGCAGCATGTACACGAACACCACGATGAGCAGCAGTGCAGGCGCCAACTGCAACACCAGCTGGCCGATGAAGTTGGGCTGCTTGGGCGGACGACCCTCGATCCCCACCTTTGCAGTGGTCAAGGTGCCGATGAGCGCCGAGTAATCTGTCTCGGGGTTGTAGGCGCGAAACTGACTCTTGTCCTTGCGCGTGCCGATGAGCTGATCACCCTGCAGCACCACGGACTCGACGCGGCCGGTGCGCACGTCATCGAGGAAGGTCGAGTAGCGCACCTCCTGCACTTCAGCGCCGCCTGGCATGTAGCGGCTGAAGACCGCCAGCAGTGCAAACACGATGGCGATCCAGATCAGAATATTCTTGGTCAAATCGTTCAAGGGGTCGACCTCGCCATATCAGGCATATATTTAAGGACGCTACACCATCCGGAACCCGGTCGCCAGCAAGTACAGCTCAGGACTGCGCGCCCGCGAAGCATTGGGCTTGAGGGTTTTGACCTGCGTGTACTTCTTGCGCGTGGCAATGACCATTTCCTGGAAACCATAGCCCTGAAAGGTTTTGATGAGGGTGGTGCCGCCGGGCTTCAAGACCCGGTCCGCCATATCCAGCGCCAACTCGACCAAATAAAGCGAGCTGGGCTGGTCGATGGCATCCACGCCAGACAGATTGGGCGACATATCGGACAACAACAGGTCCACGCCGCGCTCGCCCACCGAGGTGACCAGCGCCTCCATGACCGAGTCCTCGCGAAAATCTCCCTGCAGGAACTCGACGTCTTTGATCGCATCCATCGGCAGGATGTCCATGGCCACAACGCGCCCATGCTTGCCCACCTGGCGCCGCGCGAACTGGCTCCAGCCGCCTGGGGCCGCGCCCAGATCCAAAATTACCTGCCCCTGACGCAGCAGCTTGGCCTTGCGATCCATCTCCTGCAGCTTGAATGCCGCCCGCGACCGCCAGCCCTCGGCCTTGGCCCGCTGCACGTAGGGGTCGGTAAAATGCTCCTTCAGCCAAGCATGGCTGCTGGCGCTGCGTTTGGTCATGGTCTGGCAAATCCTCGGCGAAACGGGCCGGAAACAGTAGAATGAGGACATGAAGCTTACCGAAAAACAGCGCCGGCACCTGCGCGGTCTGGCCCACGCCCTCAAGCCCGTCATCCTGATCGGCAATGCCGGTGTCAGTGAGGGCGTCCTCGCCGAGACACAACGGGCCCTGCACGACCACGAACTCATCAAGGTCCGCCTGCCTGGTCTACCTCGCGAGGAACGCGATCTGGCCTTGGCAGACTTGGCCAAACGCTGTGACGCAGTACTGGTCAGCCGCATCGGTCATATCGCCACGCTGTACCGGCCTCGTGCGGAAATGGCTCGTATCGTCCTCCCGGCCGGGAATTAACGGTTAAACCGCCCAATCAGGGCTCACGAGACCGTTAACGTCGGCGTTAACGGTTACTAACCGTTGAGTCCGTGACGCACTGCGTGGGGCAGTGTCTGATCACTCCAGACCCTCTGGAGAAGCCGATGATCCTGTCCCGCCTGCCCGCCCCCCCGTGCACCTCACCTATCCGCCGTGCTATCGCGCTGGCCTTGCTAGCCGCCGCGCCTGCCGTGGCACTGGCCGCACCAGACATCGCCCCACCGGCAGCGGACTCCGATCTGCAGGAAGTGCTGGTCTTCGGCCGGGCGGAGCGGCTGATCGGGATCGCCTCAGCCGCCAGCGAGGGGACCGTCGGTGGTGCCGACCTCACCGTCCGCCCGCTGCTGCGGGTGGCCGAACTGTTGGAAGTAGTGCCCGGCCTTATTGCCGCCCAGCATTCCGGTAGCGGCAAGGCCAATCAATACTTTCTGCGCGGTTTTAACTTGGATCACGGCACGGACTTCACCACCCTGCTGGATGATGTCCCGTTGAACCTCAGCAGCCACGGCCATGGTCAGGGCTATTTGGACGTCAACGGCATCATCCCCGAGGTGATCGACCGCATCGACTATCGCAAGGGCCCGTACCGGGCAGATCTGGGCGACTTCGCCTTGGCAGGGGCTGCCCTGATGCGCACGCTGGACCAGTTCCCGGCTCCCTTTGTCGCAGTGGAAGGCGGCCAA
>JAPLSH010000031.1:0-2760 GCA_026398735.1 Pseudomonadota bacterium
AACCAGGTACTGGCCGAAAAGGCTTGGGCCCGCATGTTGGCCTTGTTCAAAATCGCCCTGGTCTGACCAGGGCTAGGGAGCCCATTATGAAACTCAATAGACTTCATGGTCTGCTGCTGGTACTGCCCTTGGGCTTACTGGCGGCGTGTGCCAAAGCGCCACCGAGCGCCGCCGTGCCTGCATTTGCGCAGCAACCGCAGGCCAGCGTCATTGATCTCATGGTGGGCCCCATTGATGCGGCAGCCGATGCACTCTGGGATGCCGTGGGCACAGAGAGCACAGCCAAAGGTCCTGTCGATAAGGTCCCCCAGACAGACGCGGATTGGGCAAAGCTGCGCATGCATGCAGTGATGCTGGCAGAGATGAGCAATTTGCTGATGATTGAGGGGCGATTGGTCGCAAGGCCTGGTCAGGCTTTAGAGAACCCGCCGGGTGAAGGCGATCTCACTCCGGAACAGAGCCTGGCCGAGATCAATGCCAACCGTCAGGTCTTCAACGGCTTTGCCAAGCTCATGCAAGATACGGCTATCACCTCCATCAAGGCCATCGACGCTCGTAACGTTGATGCACTACTGGAGGCTGGCGGCACTCTCGATGAGGCCTGCGAGACCTGCCACAAGCGCTTCTGGTATCCCAAGGCTGCCGCAGCGCCGCAATAATTCTTGACACTCCAAGTGATCGGTCTCGTTGACACCGGGACCGTAACTTGGTGCAGTACATCGTTCCCAGTCTCCAGGGGTCGATGTTGATGTCCAGTGTTTACCCGTTCTGCGCCATCGTGGCCCAGGACGAGATGAAACTTGCGCTGCTCTGCGCTGCTGTCGACCCGGGTATCGGCGGAGTGCTGGTTTTCGGAGATCGCGGTACCGGCAAATCCACCGCCGTTCGTGCTCTGGCCGCGTTGCTACCCCCCATCCGTGCCGTGCGTCACTGTGTCTATCACTGCGACCCCGACGATACCCGTCGCCAGTGTGAGCGCTGCCGTGAGCGCGCGGCAGAGGGCAAGCTGCCCACCGAGAAAACCGTCGTACCGGTGGTAGACCTTCCCTTGGGTGCCACTGAGGATCGAGTCGTCGGCGCACTGGATCTAGAGCGTGCACTGTCGCGCGGCGAAAAGCATTTTTCGCCAGGACTGCTGGCGCAAGCCAACCGCGGGTTTCTCTATATCGACGAGGTAAACCTGCTCGAAGATCATCTGGTCGACTTGCTCATCGACGTCGCCGCGTCTGGCGAAAACGTTGTCGAACGTGAAGGCCTTAGCGTGCGACACCCGGCTCGCTTTGTCATTGTCGGCAGCGGCAATCCGGAAGAGGGCGAGTTACGTCCGCAGTTACTCGATCGCTTTGGCTTGTCGGTTGATGTGCGCACACCCACCGACCTGCAGACGCGTGTCGAGGTGGTACGTCGCCGCGATGCGTTCGAGCGCGATGTCACAGCATTTTTGGAGCATTGGAAATCTGCGCAGTCGCAATTGCAACGCAAACTGCGCAAGGCCCGTGAACGACTGGCCACCGTGGACGTCCCAGTGTCGGCTTTGGAACGCGCGGCACAACTGTGCATCGAGCTTAAGACCGATGGTTTGCGCGGTGAGCTAACGCTGATTCGAGCTGCGCGTGCATTAGCATGTTTTGACGGCGACGCTGTCGTTGGTGATTCGCACTTGAAGCGTATTGCCAGTCCGGCATTGCGGCATCGCTTGCGCCGCAATCCGCTCGACGACACTGATGCAACGCAGCGCGTCGAACGTGCCGTAGAGGACCTCTTCGGGACCTGACATGACCGGTGCCGAGACCAATCAGAGTAGCGGTCGCCGCAGTTGGGATATGGCCTGTGCTGCATTACGCATCCTGGCGGTGGATCCGGTGCAAGTCGGCGGTGCAGTGTTGCGCTGCGCACCGGGGCCGGTGCGTGACGAATGGCTGCAGGCTTTACAGTCGGCGCTGCCTACGCCCACACCCTGGCGTCGCATGCCGGCGACCATTACTGATGAGCGGTTGCTAGGAGGGCTGGACCTTGCAGCGACCTTGCGTGCGGGTAGCCCCATGGTGCAAGCCGGCCTGCTGCGCGAGAGCGATGGCGGCATAGTCCTACTGGCGATGGCAGAGCGCATAGAAGCCGCAACAGCCGCTCGACTTGCGGCGGTTTTGGACCATGGCGGCTTTCGCTTGGAGCGCGATGGTTTTGCTGCAACCGTGCAAGCGCGTATCGCCTGTGTCGCACTGGACGAGAGCTTCGGCGATGACGAACAGTTGCCAAACGCCTTGTTGCAAAGACTGCCGCTGCTGCTCGACCTCTCCAACATAGGTTTGGATGATTTCGAGGCGCCAACACTAGATGAGCGCTGCATTGCCACCGCACGGCAAAAGCTTAAGTCTGTTAAGTCGCCACCAGAGATTGTTGAAGTCCTGTGCGCAGCAGCGATGGCCTTCGGTATTGATTCAATTCGTGCGCCCTTGATGGCACTGCGTGTAGCGCGCATCTGCGCCGCGCTGGCAGGACGCGATAGCGTGACATCAGAGGATGCAAGCGTTGCTGCGGGTCTGGTGTTGGCCCCGCGTGCCACGCGCATGCCTGCTCCTACAGAGCAGCAGTCCGCGCAGCAAGAACCACCCCAGCCGCCAGCGCCGCCACCGGATACGCCCCCGCCGCCGCAAACAGAATCCGAACAACCCCAGCAAGACCCTGAGGTTCAAGCTCAAAGCGCAGAGCCTTTGCAAGAGCAGATTCTCGCGGCAGCCCAAGCTGCTATACCTGCCGATC
>JAPLSH010000031.1:2816-23381 GCA_026398735.1 Pseudomonadota bacterium
CAGCGCAGTCAGGGACGCAGCGGTGTGCTGCAACAGTCGCGAAGACGCGGACGTCCTGCTGGCGTTCGACAGGCCGTGCCACGCGTTGGGCAACGTCTTAGTGTCGTCGATACATTGCGGGCTGCAGCGCCTTGGCAGCGCTTGCGTCGCAACGCATTACCCGCAGAGGCATCAGCGCGCGAGCGTGTCCAGGTGCGCAGCGAAGACTTTCATGTGCGCCGCTACAAGCAGCGCTCCGAGACAGCCACGCTGTTTGTCATCGATGCATCAGGCTCTGCCGCGCTACATCGTTTAGCAGAGGCAAAAGGCGCCATCGAGTTGTTGTTGGCTCAGTGCTATATCCGCCGCGATCAGGTCGCAGTCATTGCGTTCCGGGGCCGCGCTGCCGAAGTGCTATTGCCACCGACACGTTCACTGGTCCGCGCACGGCGTAGTTTGGCCGGTTTGCCCGGCGGTGGCGGCACTCCGCTCGCGGCTGGCATCGATGCCAGCGCAGCTATGGCAGCCTCGTTGGTCAGAGCAGGACTCACCCCTACAGTTGTATTGCTCACAGACGGCCGTGGCAATGTCACGCGCGAGGGCATTGGCAATCGCGAGCAAGCCACGCAAGAGGCACTGTCGGCAGCAAAGGCCTTACGCAGTGGCGGGCATCGAGTGCTCGTTATTGATACCGGACCGCGACCACAGCCGCAGGCAGCGCAGTTGTCCGCCGCACTGGGAGGCCTTTATCTGCCGCTGCCTCACGCTGATGCATCAGTGTTAGCAACTGCCGTTCAGCGGTCGCGTCAGGCTGCAGACAATCGGACTGTAGCGCGATGAGTGGCGCGGCACTGCGTTGGAGTGAGCAAGGCGCTGATTGGCCGCATCGCCAATCAAGCCAGTTTGTGCAGGCAGGTGGCACTTGCTGGCATGTGCAGCGCATGGGTCAAGGCCCGGTGATGTTGCTGCTGCATGGTAGCGGCGCCTCCAGCCATTCATGGCGCGATGTTGCACCCTTGTTGATGCCGCACTTCACGTTAGTGATACCAGATTTGCCAGGTCATGGATTTACGCCAGCGTTACCGGCACAGCAGATGTCGATGCAGGGTATCGCCACAGCAGTCAAAGCCCTATTAGATGCGCTGCAACTACAGCCGGATTGGGTCGTTGGTCACTCCGCCGGCGCTGCAGTGCTGGTGCGCATGTGCCTCAATCACAGCATCTCACCGCGCACATTGATCAGCCTCAATGGCGCGCTGTTGCCGCTGTCAGGCTTGTCTACAGTGTGGTTCGCACCGGTTGCGCGGCTCATGGCCAACAGCTCGCTTCTGGCAGGTTTTTTAGCCTCGCGCGCGCAGCGACCGGGTGTGGTGCAGCGTCTCATCGAGAGCACCGGTTCACGCCTGCAGCCTGCCGGTGTCGAGTGGTACGCCCGTTTGGTACGCCACCCCGGCCATGTTGCAGGCGTGCTGCAGATGATGGCGCATTGGGATCTGGATGCGTTGCGGCGCGACTTGCCAACTTTAACCACGCCAATTGTGTTGGTGGTGGGCTTGGCTGATCGCACTGTTGATCCCAGTCAGGCTGAGCGCACAGCCGTCCTGGTGCGCCATGCGCGCGTAGTGCGCTTGCCGCAACTGGGCCACTTGGCGCATGAAGAGGCACCACAGCTGGTATCTGATTTGATCCTTGAATGCTGCGGTCAGACTGCAGCGGCAGGCGCCTCATGATTCGCGGCGTGGCGACAGCAGATCTGCGCATCTGCCAGCAACTGCTTGCCGATGGCTCGCGCAGTTTTCAGGCTGCCTCCTGGTTGTTACCGCGTGCCATCCATGAGCCTGCCACAGCGCTGTATGCATTTTGTCGCGTAGCCGACGACGCCATCGACACTGGCAGCGATCGCGATGCCGAACTTGCACAGCTGCGGCAGCGACTTTCACTAGCTTATGCCGGCACACCGTCAGACCACCCGGCCGATCGTGCCTTTGCGGTAGTCGTTGCACAGCATGCTATTCCGCGCAGCATCCCCGAGGCCTTACTGGAAGGCTTCGAATGGGATGCTAACGGCCGCCGTTATCAAACATTGGCAGAGCTTGAAGCGTATGCGGCACGCGTTGCCGGCACAGTGGGCGTGATGATGGCCTTGCTGATGGGGCAACGTGATCGTGCAGTGCTCTCACACGCTTGTGATCTGGGCGTTGCAATGCAGCTGACCAACATTGCACGTGATGTAGGCGAGGACGCGCGGGCAGGGCGACTGTATCTGCCCGAGCGGTGGTTACACGAGGCCGGTATCGATCCAGAAGCTTGGTTGCGGCAGCCGGTTTATACAGAGGCTATCGGCAGTGTGGTGCAAAGGCTCTTGCGCGAAGCCGATGCGCTGTATGCGCGTGCATCTGCAGGCATTGCCTGGTTGCCACGACTGTGCCGGCCCGGCATGCATGCAGCGCGGCTGTTGTACGCAGAGATTGGCAACGAAGTGCAGCGGCGCGGCTTGGACAGCGTCAGCGGTCGCGCTCGCGTCAGTGGCGGACGCAAACTGCAATTGCTCGGCCGCGCGTCCCTGAGCGCTCTGGCGCCTCGCCAACCCCTGGATACACAGGTGCTCGAGGAAGTTCGATTCCTGGTCGAGGCGGTACCCTCTAGCCAGTCTGACCCCACCACCGGTGGCCCCGCACGCGATGCCAGCCAAAGCAGGGTGGAGTGGATGCTGGAGTTATTCGCCCGCCTGGAGCGCGAGGAGCGCCAACAACGTGGTCCAGCCGGCAGAGGCCCCGTTTCGCAGCGGGGTTGACGCGTCACTCCCAACTGTCTAGCTTATAAGACAGTCACTCATGGCAAGTCGCCATGACAGTCGAGGGAGGGCGCCGTGGATACACACACTCGGATAGAGAGAGCGCTGGTGTCGGCCTTGGAGGGCGTCTCGCAACAAGACTGCCCAGGTGGCCTGCGTGCTGCAGTGCACTACGCAGTATTTCCAGGCGGCGCGCGCATACGCCCGCGACTCTGCCTTCAGGTAGCTCGCGCCTGCGGCGACCCGGATCCCGCCGCCAGCACTGCCGCTGCCGTCGGCATTGAGCTGTTGCACTGCGCCTCGCTAGTGCATGACGACCTGCCGTGTTTTGACAACGCCAGCCTGCGACGTGGCAAAGCTTCTGTGCACCGCGCCTTTGGCGAGCCTCTGGCAGTGCTAACCGGCGACGCGTTGATCGTCCTGGCGTTTGATGTGCTGACCGATGCAGCAGACATCTCGCCTAGGCGTCTGCGCACCCTGATTAAGACATTGGCGCGCGCCACTGGCATGCCTGGCGGCATCGTGGCCGGACAGGCTTGGGAATGTGAGTCGCAGATCGATCTGTCGCGTTACCAACGTGCCAAAACCGGCGCACTGTTTGCCGCAGCCACTGCTGCCGGCGCCGCTGCCGCAGGTGCCGAACCCTCACAGTGGACGCTGCTGGGCGAATCGCTGGGCGAGGCCTTTCAGGTGGCAGACGACATCCGCGATGTTGCCGATACGTCTGCCCAAATGGGCAAGGACGCTGCGCAGGATGCGACATTGGGCAGACCCAATGCCGCATTGCAGCTGGGTCTTGATGGCGCATTGAACAGACTTGACGATCTAATCAGCGCTGCAGTTGAGTCCATTCCAACCTGCGTAGGTGGGCGGCAGCTACGCAAGCAAATCATCAGTGAAGCGGCGCGTCTGCTGCCCCCATCGCTTGCACGGCCAATGCGTGTCGTTGCCTGAAGCCTGGCTTGCTCTGCGTGACCGCTGCCTGATCAGCAGCCGGTTTCGTGATTGGGCCGCCGCCTTTCCACTGACTCGATTTATCGCTCGCCGCAATGCGAGCGCTATTTTTGACCTGTGCAACGGCTTTGTTTACTCACAAGTGTTGCTCGCCTGTGTGCAGTCCGGGCTGCTCGAACACTTGCGTGCCAGTCGTGCAACTTTGGCAGGCTTGGCAGCAATCCTGCAGATGCCAGCCGATGCTGCCCAACGGTTGATCGATGCCGCCATAGCGCTGCAACTGGTGCAACGCCGAGGCAGCGACGGTCAGCAAGCGTTGTATGGACTCGGCGCGCAGGGCGCGATGATTGTCGGCAATCCGGCAGTGCTGGCGATGATTTCGCACCACGCGCTGTTGTATCGCGACCTGCAAGACCCGTTGGCCCTGCTGCGTGGCCAGTTACCATCAACCCTACTGCGTGAATACTGGGCCTATGCGCGCAACGGTGCGCCGAGCGGTTTGGCTGCAGAGGGTACCAGCGATTACACCGCCCTGATGGCAGGCTCGCAGGCACTGGTGGCCGGAGAGATTCTGGCGGCCCATGCTCTGGGCTCCTATAGCTGCGTGTTGGATGTCGGCGGCGGCAACGGCCAATTCCTGCGCAGTGCACTGACGGCAACGCCTGGCTTGCAGGCCATGCTCTTTGATTTGCCGACAGTAGCCCACGGCAGTCGGGCGCATTTTGATGCCACCGGCCTCAGCAGCCGTGTGCAAATCACGGGTGGGGATTTCTTCAAGGATCCGCTGCCCATGGGTGCAGATCTGGTGACGCTGGTACGGGTGCTGCACGACCACGACGACGAGCCCGCCCTGCAATTGCTGCGCGCCATTCGCCGGGCACTGCCCCCTGGGGGGCGGTTACTGATCGCCGAGCCCATGGGAAGTGACGGCGGCGCAGAGCGGGTGGCCGATGCGTATTTCGGCTTCTACCTGCTCGCCATGGGGCAGGGGCGGGCACGCTCTCCCACCGAAATTTGCGCACTCCTGACGGCCGCCGGATTCGGCGGTACCCGGGAGCTGACCACCCATGTGCCGCTGCAAACGCGGGTACTGCTCAGTGTGGTAAATCCATATTGACAATCATAGTTGACAATCTAAAGCGTAACGGTCATTTTACACCGGTCCAGTGTCGAAGGTGCTGACAAGGGTTCACAGAAACTCATTCGCCGAACATGCAAACACCATCTACCACTCATTCGCTCGACGCTCTGGCCGTCGTGCTGACCCAACCCGAACACATCGGGTTGCAGCGTTTGGCACTGTCCGAGCCTGGCGACGCGGACATCGTCGTAGATGTGCATTGGAGCGGCATCAGCAGCGGCACTGAAAAACTCCTTTGGACCGGCAAAATGCCCACGTTCCCGGGCATGGGTTACCCGCTGGTGCCGGGCTACGAATCCGTAGGCACCATCCGCAGCGCCGGCTCCGCTTCAGGCCGCCACCGTGGTGAGCAGGTTTTCGTTCCGGGCTCAAAATGCTTCGGGCCAGTGCGAGGCCTGTTCGGTGGCGCTGCACAGACTGTCGTGGTTCCCGGTTCTCGCGTTGTGCCCATCGGTGATTTGGCGGAGCAGGGAGTCCTGCTCGCATTAGCAGCAACTGCTTTTCACGCTGCCGTGGGTCACAGCCAACCCGATTTGATCATCGGCCACGGCGTGCTGGGTCGATTGCTGGCTCGGCTGGCAGTAGTAGCGGGATCACCGCCCCCAGTGGTCTGGGAGACCAACCCAGGTCGACATGCGGGTGCAGCCGGCTACAGCGTTATTCATCCCGATCAAGATTCGCGTCGCGACTATCGCAGCATCTACGACGTCAGCGGCGATAACAGCATTCTCGACATGCTGGTGCCGCGTCTGGCGCGCGGTGGAGAAATCGTGTTGGCCGGTTTCTATACGCAGCCTTTGTCGTTCGCGTTTGCTCCGGCCTTCATGCGCGAGATGCGCCTGCGCATTGCCGCCGAATTCAACGACAGCGATTTGCTGGCTGTGCGCGATCTGGCGCAGTCCGGTCGCCTGTCACTTGATGGCCTCATCACACACCGTCATGACGCCACCGAAGCTGATTCCGCTTATCGCACCGCCTTTGGCGATGCCAAGTGCCTGAAGATGATTCTCGACTGGAGAGCCTGCTCATGACTACTACCGCTGTCAGCGTGGAATCCTTGCGTGCCGGTGAACAGCGCACCGCAGCCTTACGAGCAGAGGCGGCAGTAGAGCCTGATCCGGTAGAAACCGTCGCCACAGTCAGCAAGACCCAGGTCATTGCCATCTATGGCAAGGGCGGTATTGGCAAGAGTTTCACACTCGCCAATCTCTCTTACATGATGGCGCAACAGGGTAAGCGCGTATTGCTTATCGGCTGCGACCCCAAGAGCGACACAACCTCGCTGCTGTTCGGTGGTCGCGCCTGCCCAACAATCATCGAAACCTCAGCTCGCAAGCGTAACGCCGGTGAGCAGGTGTCGATCAGCGATGTCTGTTTCAAGCGTGACGGTGTCTTCGCCATGGAACTGGGCGGCCCAGAGGTCGGTCGTGGTTGCGGCGGTCGCGGCATCATTCACGGTTTCGAGTTGCTCGAGAAACTCGGCTTCCACGAGTGGGGCTTTGATTACGTGCTGCTCGACTTTCTGGGCGACGTGGTCTGCGGCGGCTTTGGCCTGCCCATCGCCCGCGACATGTGTCAAAAGGTCATCGTCGTCGGCTCCAACGACTTGCAGTCGCTGTATGTGGCCAACAATGTCTGCTCCGCGGTGGACTACTTTCGCAACCTCGGCGGCAACGTCGGTGTCGCCGGCATGGTCATCAACAAAGATGATGGCACTGGCGAGGCAGCGGCATTTGCAGCGGCTGCCGGTATCCCCGTGTTGTCGGCCATTCCGGCCCATGACGAGATCCGTCGCAAAAGCGCCAACTACGAAATCATCGGCCGTCCAGGTAACACCTGGGCGCCCTTGTTTGAGCAGCTCGCCACTCAGGTCGCCGAAGCACCGCCTGTCAGGCCTCGCCCGCTGAGCCAAGACGCACTGCTGGGTCTGTTCAAGGGAGATGCGGTGGGTCGCGGCGTAGTGCTCGATCCGGCAACCCTCGACGACATGTGCGGCGGCTTGCAGAAGCTTGCCAAGCCCTCCCTCGAAGTTCACTACGACCCGAGCTGAGGCACAGCGCCCCCATGACTCAAACCAAGGCAGACGTACCTCCTTCAAACACCAGTGACGGCGTCGGCTGTCATGGTGGCAAGGACGAGATGCGTCGTGCCGCCGCGGCCGCAGGCAAGAGCGAGACGCTTGACCGGTACGCAGCCGACTATCCAGTGGGGCCTCACGATCAGCCGCAAAGCATGTGCCCCGCGTTCGGCTCATTGCGCGTCGGTCTGCGTATGCGCCGCACTGCCACGGTACTGTCAGGCTCAGCCTGCTGCGTCTACGGCTTGAGCTTTACCTCGCACTTCT
Source organism: Pseudomonadota bacterium (assembly GCA_026398735.1). GTDB lineage: Bacteria > Pseudomonadota > Gammaproteobacteria > Steroidobacterales > Steroidobacteraceae > ZC4RG30. The sequence continues at coordinate 10,029 of JAPLSH010000031.1, forward strand.
ACGGCGCCAAACGCAGCGTTGGCTACGTACCGTTCAATTCCGAGAGCTTGGTTACCGGCAAGCTGTTCGAAGATATTCGCGATGCCGTGTACCAACTGGCAGACCCGGAAAAATACGACACAGTCGTAGTCACCAATCTGTGTGTGCCCACCGCATCCGGTGTGCCGCTACAAATCCTGCCTCCCGAAATCAATGGTGTTCGCATCATTGGCATCGATGTACCCGGCTTTGGTGTGCCCACGCATGCCGAAGCCAAGGACGTACTGGCAGGCGCCATGCTGCGCTATGCAAGGCAGGAGGCCAGCCAAGGCCCCGTGCAGGCACCGCGTGCGGGTCGCAGTGAGCGACCCACTGTCACCTTGCTGGGCGAAATGTTTCCGGTCGATCCTGTCGGTATCGGCATGCTGCTCGAGCCGCTTGGCCTTGCTGCAGGTCCTACCGTCCCCACTCGCGAGTGGCGCGAACTCTATGGCGCACTCGACTGCGCCGTAGTGGCTGCGATTCATCCGTTCTACACCGCCTCGGTGCGTGAGTTTCATGCAGCGGGTCGCAAAGTAATCGGCTCGGCACCTGTGGGCGTCGACGGCACTGCGGCCTGGCTCGATTCCATTGCGGAAGCCTGTGGGATCAGTGCGGCTCTCGTCGGTGCCGCCAAAGATCGCTTCCTGCCCCTCATCAAAGCAACGCTGGCGAAGTCGCCCATCAAGGGCCGCATTACCTTGTCGGGCTACGAAGGTTCAGAGCTTATCGTGGCTCGTCTGCTGATTGAGGCCGGCGCAGATCTGCGCTACGTAGGTACCGCCTGTCCGCGTACACCTTGGTCTGATCCAGACCGGCAGTGGCTCGAAGCCCACGGTGTGCGAATTCAGTATCGTGCCTCTTTGCAGCAAGACATTGCGGCAGTAGAAGAGTTCAAACCAGATCTGGCTATTGGTACAACGCCGGTTGTGCAGCACGCCAAGCAACTGGCCATTCCTGCGCTTTATTTCACCAACCTGATCTCCGCCAGGCCGCTCATGGGCGTGGCCGGTGCAGCTTCGTTAGCACAAGTGGTCAATGCCGCCATGGCCAACAAGTCGCGCTTCGATGCGTTCCGCGACTTCTTTGAAGGTGTGGGCGAGGGCGACACAGCGGGTGTTTGGGAAGACGTACCGGAAGACCATCCAGAGTTTCGCGAGCAGGTGCGCCGCCAGATGGCGCGCGCCGCTGCCAAGCGCAAAGCCGAGGAGATGGGCTGATGCTGGTCGTCGATCACGACAGAGCGGGCGGCTATTGGGGGGCGGTGTACGTCTTTACCGCCGTCAAGGGCCTGCAGGTCATCATCGACGGACCTGTCGGTTGCGAAAACCTGCCGGTTACTTCGGTGCTGCATTACACCGATGCGTTACCACCGCATGAATTGCCCATCGTGGTCACTGGCCTGTCTGAAGACGAGCTTGGTCAGCACGGTACGGAAGGGGCGATGAAGCGGGCGCATCGTACGCTGGATCCGGATCTGCCCAGCGTCGTGGTTACCGGCTCTATTGCCGAGATGATCGGTGGTGGTGTTACGCCCGAGGGCACCAACATCCAACGCTTCCTGCCGCGCACCATTGATGAAGATCAGTGGCAGTGCGCCGACCGCGCCATCAATTGGCTGTGGACGCAGTATGGACGCAAGAAGATTCCTGCAGTCAAACCACGTGCCGAAGGCGCTAAGCCCAAGGTCAACATCATCGGCCCCAGCTACGGATGCTTCAATCTGGCCTCTGATATGGCAGAGATCCGTCGCTTGGTTGAAGGCATAGGCGCAGAGATCAACCTGGTGATGCCGCTGGGCTGTCACTTGCAAGACGTGCCACGTCTGACCGATGCAGAAGTCAACATCTGCATGTACCGCGAGTTTGGTCGCCTGTTGTGCGAGACGTTGGAGCGCCCTTATCTGCAGGCACCCATCGGCGTGCACAGCACGACACGCTTCCTGCGCAAGCTAGGCGAACTGCTGGGCTTAGATCCAGAGCCGTTCATCACGCGCGAGAAGCACACCACCATCAAGCCGCTGTGGGACCTCTGGCGTTCGGTGACACAGGACTTTTTCGCCACTGCCAGCTTCGCGGTTGTGGCTACCGACACGTATGCACGTGGACTGCAACAGTTTCTCGAAGGTGAAATGGGTTTGCCGTGCACCTTTGCGGTCAGTCGCAAAGCCGGGATCAAGCCAGACAACGAAGCAGTGCGAACACTGATTCGCGAGAAGCCGCCGCTGATGTTGTTTGGCAGCTTTAACGAGCGCATGTACATGGCAGAGGCGGGCGCTCGCGCACTCTATATTCCAGCCTCGTTTCCTGGCGCCCTGATCCGCCGCCACACTGGCACGCCTTTCATGGGGTATGCCGGTGCGACCTATCTCATTCAGGAAACTTGCAACGCGCTGTTTGACGCGCTGTTCCACATCCTGCCGCTCGGCACCGACCTCGATAAGGTTGAGGCAACACCGTCCCGCATGCACCGCGAGCTGCGTTGGGACGATGAGGCCAAGGCTGTCTTTGATGAATGGCTCGAAGAGCAGCCGGTGCTGGTGCGCATCTCTGCGGCCAAGCGCGTGCGCGATGAAGCAGAGCGCGCAGCAAGACAAGCAGGTCACGAGCAAGTAACCGTCGAGCATTTGCCAAGCATGGCAGGGCGTCGGCGCATACAGGAGCCCGCATGAGTATGCAGCGCTTCTGCACCACAGAATTTCCGGTACAACGCGCCGCCAACGGCGCCGTTGGGGCGAACAAGACCGGAAATCCGCCCGGGAAACCGGGCGGGACCCCTTCCATGACGGGTGTCATGGAAGGTCCCTCACGCGCGGGATTAATGCGCGGAAATGGCCGCAAGGCCTGAAAAGAGGTACCTCAAAATGGCTGAAGATAAAAAGGGTCTGACGGGCCTGACCCACGGGGAGGCTAAGGAATTCCATAGCCTCATGGTGGGCAGCACTTTGGCGTTCATCGCGTTGACGCTGGTCGCGCATGTGCTGATCTGGAACTGGCGTCCCTGGTTCTAACCAGCACGCATAACTAAAGGAGCAAGTCACATGTACAAAATCTGGCTGATTCTCGATCCGCGTCGCGCGATGGTGGCCGTTCTGGTCTTCGCGTTCGGCATGGTTCTGGTGAACCACTTCGTGCAACTGAGCACGCACCGGTATGGCAGTTGGCTGAACGAGGGCGCAACGCCCGCCGCTCAGCACGCGCCGTTGCCGGCACCGGCTAACTAGTTAGCACGCCGGACGACAGCGGGGCTGGGCTTCCCGGTTTCCTGTTTCGCTGTCGTCCGGATTTCTTGCCCATCACGGCGTAGCTAGCGCTCCTGGCAGGAGGATTCGAAAATGTCTTTGCTGAGCTTTGAAAGAAAATACCGTATTCGTGGCGGCACGCTGTTGGGCGGCGACCTGTTCGACTTTTGGGTCGGACCGTTCTACGTCGGCTTCTTCGGCGTCACCACCGCACTCTTTTCCATGGTGGGCATCGCGATGATCCTCTACGGAGCGGCCATCGGACCGACTTGGAATCTCTGGCAGATCAATATAGCTCCGCCTGATCTGAGCTACGGCTTACAGCTTGCACCGCTGAGGCAGGGCGGGCTGTGGCAAGTGATCACCTTCTGCGCAGTTGGTGCCTTCTCATCATGGGCACTGCGTGAAGTGGAGATCTGCCGCAAGTTAGGTATGGGATACCACGTACCCATCGCCTTTAGCACCGCCATATTGGCCTACGTCACGTTGGAAGTGATCAGGCCGGTGCTGATGGGTGGCTGGGGCCATGCCTTCCCTTACGGCATCTTTTCGCACCTGGACTGGGTGTCGAACGTTGGCTACCAGTACCTGCACTTCCACTACAACCCTGCGCACATCATTGCTGTGTGCTTCTTCTTCACCACGGTACTGTCGCTGGCCTTGCACGGCTCGCTGGTACTGGCGGCGATCAATCCGAAGAAGGGTCAAGTAGTAAAAGGTGCCGAACACGAGAACACCTTCTTCCGCGACTTCATCGGCTACTCCGTGGGCACCCTGGGCATCCATCGCCTAGGCTTCCTGCTGGCAGTCAACGCTGGTGTATGGAGCGCCATCTGCATCGTGATCAGTGGACCGCTGTGGACTCGCAGCTGGGCCGATTGGTACGGCTGGTGGTTGAACATGCCGGTCTGGAACTAGCTGAGGAGCATTCCCATGGCTGAATACCAAAATCTCTTCACGCGAGTGCAGGTATCTGCACCGCACTATCACGGTGTGCCGCACACCGGCGGTGGCATTTGGGGGCGGCATGGCAGTGGCGGTGTAAGCCATCTGCTGGGTCGACTCGGCGACGCCCAAATAGGCCCTGTTTATCTCGGCACATTAGGGTTGGCCTCTTTGCTCTCGGGCCTTCTGGCCTTCGAGATCATCGGCCTCAATATGTGGGCCTCCGTGGGCTGGAGCCCGCTGCAGTTCATTAGACAGTTAGCGTGGCTTGCACTTGAGCCTCCTGCGCCTGGGTATGGTCTGACCATCCCACCGCTGAAGGATGGTGGCTGGTGGCTGATGGCCGGCTTCTTCCTGACGCTGTCAGTGATGTTGTGGTGGGCGCGGACCTATCGTCTGGCACGCAAGCTCGAGATGGGAACACATGTGGCCTGGGCCTTCGCGGCAGCCATCTGGTTGTTCCTGGTTCTCGGCTTCATCCGCCCGGTGTTAATGGGTAGTTGGTCAGAGGCTGTGCCCTTTGGCATCTTCCCGCATCTGGACTGGACTTCAGCCTTCTCACTGCGCTACGGCAACTTGCTCTACAACCCATTCCATGCGTTGTCGATCGTGTTCCTGTACGGCTCAGTACTGCTGTTTGCCATGCACGCCGGCACCATCCTGGCGGTCAGCCGCTTTGGCGGTGAGCGCGAAGTGGAGCAAACGCTGGACCGCGGCACAGCTGCAGAACGTGCGGCATTGTTCTGGCGCTGGACCATGGGCTTCAATGCAACGATGGAGTCCATCCACCGTTGGGCTTGGTGGTGCGCCGTGTTGTGCATGATCACTGGTGGTATCGGCATCCTGCTGACCGGCACTGTTGTAGACAACTGGTACCTGTGGGCAGTCAAGCACGGTGTTGCTCCGACCTACCCGCAGTCTTTCCCGACCGTGGTGGATCCCGCCCTTGTTCCTGGAGTAACGCCATGATTCGCGCTACCCGTCTTTTGGTTGTATTGGCGCTGTCCAGCGCGCTGCTGGCCGGCTGTAGCAAATCTGGAGTGGAGTCCGTGCAGAACGGCTACCGCGGCACCGGAATGGCTACCCTCTATGACAAGGACAGAGTCGCAGCCCAGTATGCGGCCAGTCAGTTGCCTGCGGTTTCTCCCGCAGCACCTGGTGAAGGGCCCACTGCCGGCCAGATCTACCAGAACGTTAAGGTTCTGGATGATCTGTCTGCAGCCGAGTTTGCACGGGTAATGCTGTCTATTACTGAGTGGGTCGTACCTAAAGACGCTCCGCCGGAACAGGCCGCTTGCAACTACTGCCACTCGGCAAATCTGGCTGATGACAGCAAGTACCAGAAGGTTGTTGCCCGCAAGATGCTGCAGATGACACGTGACATCAACAGCAAGTGGCAGACCCACGTTGCCTCGACAGGCGTCACTTGCTACACCTGCCACCGTGGCAACGCAGTGCCTGCTTATGCATGGTTCAAGGACCCGGGTCCTGGTCACCAGAGCGGCATCATCGCTACCCGCGCAGGACAGAACACGCCCTCGTTGGCTGCCGGCCTGACTTCATTGCCGTATGACCCTTTCACACCGTTCCTGCTCAATGACGAGCCAATTCGTGTAGAAGGCAAGTCGATTGGTGGCGATGCAAATCGCAGCTCGATCAAGCAGGCGGAGTGGACCTACTCGTTGATGGTTCACATGTCAGAGTCGCTGGGTGTCAATTGCGCGTACTGCCATAACACCCGGGCCTGGAGTGACTGGTCACAGAGCACACCCCAACGTGTCACGGCATGGCACGGCATCCGTATGGCTCGTGAGCTCAACAACCAGTATATGGTTCCGTTGACTGAGACGTTCCCTGCTAACAGGCTCGGAGTGACGGGCGACGTTGCCAAGGTCAACTGCAGCACATGCCATCAGGGTGTCTACAAGCCGATGTTTGGCGCATCGCTTGCCAAGGACTATCCGGAACTGCGCGGCCGTAAGGCGACTCCAGCGGCAACGCCGCCTGTAGCTGCAGTACCGTAAGTATGGCAAGTACGGCACCTGCACTTGATGTAATGCTGGCCAGCCCGCGCGGATTCTGCGCGGGCGTGGTCAGAGCCATCGAGATAGTCGAGCGAACACTCGACTCGCAGGGCGCGCCGGTTTACGTCTATCACGAGATCGTGCATAACGGCCACGTGGTAGACGGCCTTCGCGCACGTGGTGCAATTTTCGTTAATGACCTAGCAGACATTCCTGTGGGCGCGGTAACTGTATTCAGCGCGCACGGTGTCTCCAATGCCATCGTTGACGAGGCGAGGGCGCGTGGGCTTCGAGTGATCGATGCCACCTGTCCTCTTGTAGCCAAGGTGCATACCCAGGCAAGACAATACGCACAGCGTGGCTATTCGTTGATTCTCGTAGGGCATCCAGGTCACGAAGAAATTGTTGGCACCATGGGGTCTGTAGACAAACCCATGCATTTGGTCTCGACCGTACAAGACGTCGAGAAACTTGTATTGCCAGAGGGCGATTCAGTTGCCTATGTGACCCAGACCACCCTCAGCGTGGATGACACTCGCAGCATCATCACAGCATTGGTCCGTCGCTTTCCAAATATTGAAGGGCCAGAGTTAGATGATATCTGCTACGCCACGCTCAACCGTCAACGGGCGGTGAGGGCTATGGCTAAAGAGGTGGATCTGATACTGGTTGTTGGTTCACGCAATAGCTCAAACACAAATCGCTTGCGTGAGGTGGCTGCCCAGGAAGGCCTTGCAGCCTACTTAGTCGAGAATGCCAGCCAGCTGCAGCCTGAATGGTTCAGTGGCACCGCACGGGTTGGAGTAACCGCCGGCGCTTCCGCACCAGAGGTCCTGGTGGAGCAGGTTATGGAACGCCTGCGTCGAGAGTTCGGTGCGGGAAGGGCGGTGCAGCAGGTTGGAGAACCTGAGAAAGTCAGCTTTAAGCTGCCACCGCTGCTTGCTGCAGCGGGCTAATTAACTGCCGCTAGTGTAGAGCGTCCAGCGCAAGCTTTGCGCCGACGGCTAGGTGCCTTTATAGAGCGCGAACAGCCGCCAGCATGCTGTCAACATCCAAACCGGCCTCGGCAAGTGCTTCATCTCGAGTTCCGTGCTCTATCCACTGGTCAGGCAAACCCAGCTGCAACAGGCGGACATTGATACAGTGGTGACGCAGCACCTCACTGACAGCACTACCGGCACCACCGGCAATAGCGTTTTCTTCAAGCGTTACCAGACAATCATGACTGGCTGCCAAGTCGAGCACCATGCTCTGATCTAAAGGCTTTACAAACTGCATATCAATCACCGTAGCGCCCACTTGCTCGGCAACTAGCAGTGCCCGATCAAGCAGCGTTCCAAACACCAGCAGCGCAATACGTGATCCTGCGCGGCAATGTCGGGCTTTGCCAATGGGCAGCAACGCAGGTGCTGCGTCTGGTAAGGGGGCAGTGATTGCAGCGCGCGGATAACGCACGGCAGCAGGCCCACCACATTCCAGCGCGGTGGCGAGCATGTCGCGCAGCGCCTCACCAGACGAGGGCGTCATAATCACCATGCCAGGAATGCACCGCAGGAAGCTGATGTCATAGGCACCGGCATGGGTGGCACCGTCCGGGCCAACGAGCCCGGCACGGTCAATGGCAAACACGACGGGCAAGTTCTGCAAAGCCACATCGTGCAGCAACTGGTCATAGCCGCGCTGCAGAAAGCTTGAATAAATTGCGACAACAGGCTTCATGCCTTGGCACGCGAGTCCAGCTGCCAAGGTCACGCAATGCTGCTCTGCAATACCCACGTCTATATATCGATTCGGGAACAGTTCTGCATAGCGCACCAACCCGGACCCTTCGCGCATCGCTGGGGTAATCGCAACCACTCGTGAGTCATGCGCGGCTGTCTGGCAGAGCCAGTCACCAAAGACTTGTGTGTAGCTGGTTGAGGGCTTGCTCGCCTGCATCGCCCCGGTGCGAGGGTCGAACCCAGTGACACCATGATATTTGATGGGGTCAGCTTCAGCTGGCGCGAAACCTTGACCCTTGCGGGTCACCACATGCAGCAGACGCGGGCCCTTCATATTGCGCAACTGACGCAGTACCGCGACCAAGCCTGGCAAGTCGTGACCGTCTACCGGTCCTGTGTAATTAAAGCCAAGATCTTCGAACCATTGGCCTTCCACAACCATGCCCCGAGTCTTACGCTGAGCACGATCTGTAGCGCCTAGGCGCGCGGGCTGTACCGCGCGTTTGCCGCTCGCAGCACGTGAACTAGGCAAGGGCATGCCTTCAGTGAGCGTCGCCAAATACGCAGGCATCGCACCAACATTGGGTGAAATTGACATGCGGTTATCGTTAAGAATAACGAGCAAGTCGGTATTGAGGCTCCCAGCGTGAGCCAGCGCCTCGTACGCCATTCCTGCTGTTATGCCGCCATCGCCGATTATCGCTACAGCTTTGTGGTCAAGGCCGCGCAATTGGTTCGCCATGGCCATGCCCAGAGCAGCACTGATAGAGGTGCTTGAGTGGCCGGCGCCGAATGCATCATAGGCACTCTCGTCACGGCGCAGAAAGCCTGAAAGTCCGCCTCGACGCCGAATCGTCGACAGTCTCTTACGACGGCCAGTGAGCATCTTATGCGGATAGCACTGATGACCCACATCCCACACAAGAGAGTCTTCTGGCGTATTGAAAATGTAGTGCAGAGCGATAGTAAGCTCTACGGTCCCTAAGCCTGCCGAGAGGTGCCCTCCGGTCTGGCCAACGCTTTGAATAAGTCGGTCGCGCAGTTGCTGCGCGAGGGCAGGCAGCTGCTCTACAGCCAGTTCCCGCATATCGGCGGGGCTGTCGAGTTGGTCCAGCAGAGACTCACAGGCTACGGCTTCGGGATGGTACATAGCTTCACCGGCTTGCAGAGCTCGCCTCCATGGGGGGCGGGACTGCATTTTGTTGTTTTACGATGGGCCTATCGAAATTTGATGTCGACTGTTGCCACTGCCACAGACGCTCACTGTCCCAGGGCAGCACCATGAACCAGTGCTCAACCAGGGCAAGCAGAACCAATGTCAGAAGAAGGGTGTAGCCGCAGACCTGAAATTCGCTCGGGTTAGCTGCCAACTGTGCAATGAGCCAACCTGCCAGAGCAGTAATGGCAGTGACAGCAACTGGGAACAGGAAGTTGATGCGTTGTGCACCAAAAAAACTTTTGAGGTACTGCAGGTGCGGTGGCAGAAATTGCTCGCCGCGATTGGGCACACCCAAGAACAAATTGAGCTTGGCACTGAGCCGCATGATCCAAAGCAGCATGAATGTGGCCCAACCTACGTCGTTGGCACCACCACGCGTGAGCAACCCCACCAAGACCATGCCAATGGCAATGGCAACCTCGTGCCAAAGAATGGCTGCAACCGAGTGCCAGAAGTGGTTCGGGCCCTTGCAACCAGCCTCGCAGGGCTGCCGGAGAGGCCCTGTAACGTAGCCAAGCAGAAAGCTGGTTTCGACCCACGCCCACACACCCATACCACTGGCGAAGGCAACAAAGGCCCCACCCACGCTGACATCAGCACGGGTGCTCCATAAGCCCTGCAGGCCTGCAAACAGCACCACTGTCATGCCCAGCATACTCACCGGAAAACTGCCTCGCGGCAGTCTTACCAGCTTGAGGATCACGCCCGTGCTGCCCCACCACAGGGCCAGCGTGAACAGAACAGGCAGGACATAGACACTCATGAATAGGCGGCCCGATTACCAGGCCGGTACTGTGCGGATCGAGGTGGGCAGCACATTGGGCTTCGTAGGCAAGAAATACAGCCGCACAAATGTCCCTGCCGCTGCAATAGTCAAGCCTGCACGTTTGATAAAGCCAACCACACCACCAGCGGCCTTGGCCTCATCGATCGCTGCAGCAAGATGCCGCAGACGCTCAAATCCTGCACGCAACACAGGGCTTTCAAGATCGAGCGTGAGCGGAAAGACCTGACGGGTGGTCTCGGTAGTGATCTCAAACACCTGGCGGTCATACACTGTCGGATCGATGCCAAACGCAGCATGCAGGGCAGGCCGGTTGTGATCGCGTACGTACATGGTGGCGAACACTGCAAGCAGGAAGAACCGGATCCACAGTTTGTTATAGCCACGCAGTAGCTCGGGCTTCGCCCGCATCAGCAATGCAAAGGCTTCGCCATGGCGGAACTCGTCATTGCACCAGGCTTCGAACCACTTAAAGATCGGATGAAACCGGTTGTCTGGGTGGCGCTCGAGCTGCCTGAAAATGGAGATGTAGCGTGCGTAGCCAATCTTCTCCGACAGATAGGTCGCGTAGAAGATGAATTTAGGCTGAAAAAAGGTGTAAGCCTTGTCGCGGCGCAGTGTTCCCAAATCCACCGCCAGACCATAGTCCTTGAGTGCCTGATTGATGAAGCCCGCGTGCCGCGCCTCGTCGCGAGCCATATACCCCATCAGCGCACGCATATCCGGATTTTGCACATTGCGCTTTATATCGCTGTACAGCACACAGCCAGAGAACTCTGCAGTCACAGAGCTGATCAGAAACTCCAGGAACTCAGCGCGCAGCTCCGGCGAAAGATTACGCAGCTCATCGCGAAATCCTGCATCGCGCTCAAAATGATGACGGTTTTCATCGCGCTCAAACTCTTGGATCAGACCATCAAACTCCGCTCGCACAGGCGAGACATCAAACGCATCCATCGCTGCGAAATCTGTCTTGTAAAAGCGCGGCGTCAGCAACGTGTTGGCTTCCGCCACCTTCATTGCATCGCTGGGGGTTTCGATCGCAGCTACCGAGGTCATGAAATCTCTCCTGTCAAATCTTTGCGACGGCAGACTTGGGTTGGGCAGCTCTGAGCAGATCAGAGAACACCCGCAGGTTTTCGCTACCGAAGGCGTCGAGACTTACCTGCCTACCCGTGGCCGGGTCGTGCAGACTGATACCGCCATCAGCGCGCAGCATCAGTTCGAAGGGGATCTCAGGGCCGATCCCGCTACGGTGCCTATCCCGCGTAAAGCTGCGCATCACACTGCGGGCAAACCCATTGGTGGTGGGTGCGAACTCACTGACCTGCTCGCCGCTGGTAGCACTGATGACATCAACGCCACCATCGCGACGATCAACGAAACGCAGCTGAACCAGTGCCCGCGCATCGACCAGCGACGGCGCAGTTTCCGCAACACGTTCGCGACCCTGTGCGGCAATGATGAGCAGCGCAATCACCAAACCTGCTGTTGCAAAGCCGATATAGCGCTCCGTCGAGACAGGCTTGGAGTTATGCGCAGTGTCCATATAGGGCTCCAGATTTAAGCCGTAGCCAATGAGCCGTCAGTGTTGGCCGCTTCGACGCCACCACGCTGTTGGCGCTGCGCAACCGGGCTGCTCTGCAAGGTTTGAACCAGTAGTGCGCCTACTGTTTCATAGTCTTTTAGCGCACGCAGCATAGGCTGCGGTTGCCGCCACTGCCAAGGACGCACATGCGGCCACAGCAGCAGGTAGCTGACGCGCTCGTCAGGTGCCAATTGCAGAGCAACATCGCCGCAGTTCAACCCACGAGATACAGCAGATACGCCGTCCACGAGGGAAAGCGGCAGATTCATGGTGACCGGCATCGCAATGCCTTGGCGAATCACAATGCGTCGTTCGGTCAAGCTGTACACCGTAGTCCGCGCAGCCAGCCATGCGATAAAACCAAACAAGCCAAGGCCGCAGGCCAGCAGTATCACAGGCCATGCCAAGCCGCTTAGCACCGCTGGAAGCGCAGTGCCCTCGGCAAGATTAAAGACGGCTCGCGCGACAATCACTGCTGCGCCATACCACGCAAAAGCCCGCACCCGATAGCCGTGCAAGGCCAGTGCACGCCAGTCCGGCGCACCCTGCCAGAGCAGGCGTTCGCCTGCCGGCAAGGCTGCCGGCAGACCACGTTGCGGCTCAAAGTCGAAGTCGTCGTGACTCACAGCAGCGGCCCGAGACGATCGGGTGTGGCGTAGAGGTGCCCACTGGCGTAGTAGGCTGTAATCCGATCCTCTTCACGCTTGGTTACCTGATCCACATTGGCCAAACGCGGAGCTGTTGAGAACTGCTCGGCGGTGATCGAGGCAACCTTTACCTTACGATCGCGCACGTCATAGCGAATGAAGCCGGCAGGCAGAAGCACTGAGCCGCCGCTTTGCAGGTTGACCTCCAGATAGCGGATCTGCGGCTCAGAGCGATCAATCCAAGCCTCACCCACTGTGCCGGGCGACTTGCCATCGCAAGCAACGACCGAAAAGCCGCGCGGATCGGTGTCATGCGGAGAGATGCCATGATCAGTCGCAACTCGTAGCGGCACGATCATGAGTGAGCCGTCGAGCATGCGCTCCGGAACATCAGCACGCAGCGCATAGGCCGCAGGACCGACTCCATCCAACATGGGATTGCCGGTAGGCTGCAGCGGGGCGCCGGGCCATGCCGCGACCGGCTCTGCCGCCAGTGCAGGCTGCGGGTCGGAGCCTCGCGGCGCCTGAATGCTGGTGCCGTCAGCCAGTAAAAAGGTCTTGGGCTCAGGGACCGAGGGGAAACCCTCAATACTGATCGTCGTACCAGGCTTAGTGCCTTTGCCCTGCAGCGGATAGCCCTCGCGCTTGTCTTCGCGATGCAAGTAGTAGAGCAGGGCAGCAAAGGCGACCCAGAAAATATAGAGCAGGATCTGGGTCAGATCGAGCGAGTGAATTGCAGACATGACAGGCACTCCTGTGCGAATGGAAATCAACCGGGAAATTCAGCGAGTCCAAAACTGGTTTGCGATGTGGTTCGAGCAGAACCGGAATAGCCAGCCAATGGCCCCACCGCAACCAACGCGGCCATCAGCAATGCGATCTCAATGACGTAGACAAAAAAGTATCCGGAGGCTGGGCCGTTCAGCGTGGTGCCGAGTGCACCATGTGCAGCCCATTGGCTAAAGAGGTCGCGCAGCGCGCCGCCGAGCGCAATAGCTACGCCACCACACGTGGCTTGAACGGCACCCCAGGCACCAAGGGCCAGGCCCGTATGCCCGGTTGCCTCCAGGTTCATGGCGGCAATTAGTGTTCCAACTGAGAAGAATCCACCGCCCAAACCCATTGCTATTGCACCGGCGCGAAACAACGTCGGCGACTGCAGCGGC
>JAPLSH010000024.1 GCA_026398735.1 Pseudomonadota bacterium
CCGCCACCGACAACACCACACGCACTGTGGCCGGCGTGCGTAACGTGTTCTCCAAGCACGGCGGCAATCTGGCCGCCACCGGTAGCGTGTCGTTTCAGTTCAAGAAAATGGGCGTGTTCCGTCTGACGCCCGAAGGCATCAATCAAGATGACCTTGAGCTGTATCTGATGGATCACGGCTTGGACGAAATGGGCGAGAGCACCGGCGAAGACGGCACCACGCAATTGGTGGTGCGCTGTTTGTTTGAAGACTTTGGCCACGTGCAAAAAGCGCTAGAAGAGCGCGGCATCACGCCGATCTCTGCCGAGCATGAATACATTCCGCAGACCGCCACCGAGTTGCCCGAAGACCAGGCTGCCGAAGTGATGGCGCTGCTCGACAAGATGGAGCAGGACGATGACGTTCAGAAGGTTTACCACACGCTCGCCTGAGTTCGCGGCCACCAGCCTTGCGCTGTTGCTGCCGCTGACGGTTGCGGCAACTGAGGCCCCGGCTGCGCTGGAAGCCATCACTATCAGCGCCACGCGCTTGCGTACGGTCGATGCGTTTGATGTGCCGGCCTCGATCAGCACTGTTGCGTTGGATGCGGCCAACAGTCGTGCCGACGTCAACATGGCCGAGGTGCTGTCGGGTCTGCCCGGTGTTGCGGCACTGGACCGGCAGAACTACGCCCAAGACATGCAGCTGTCGATCCGCGGTTTTGGTGCGCGATCCACCTTTGGCGTGCGCAGCCTGCGGCTGTATGCCGATGGCATCCCCGCTGCTATGCCCGATGGCCAAGGTCAGTTGTCGCATTTCAACTTGATGGGTGCCGATCGCTTGGAAGTGCTGCGCGGTCCGTTCTCGGCGCTGTATGGCAACTCATCGGGCGGCGTGGTGCAGCTGTGGAGCAAGCCCGGTTCCGTGGGCGACAGCTGGCGCTTGAAGGCCACAGGCGGCAGCTGGGGCGAGCGCACGCTGGCCGCACAGGCTGCGGGCAAAGTGGCCGATGTAGGCTACAACGTCGCCGTGTCGCGCTTTAACACCGATGGCTGGCGTGACCATGCTGCCGCCAGGCGCGACTCGGGTAATGGCCTGTTCACCTTTGCATTGCCCGGTGCGGGCCGGCTCAATCTAGTCGGCAATTATCTGGATCTGCCCGAAGCGCAGGACCCGCTAGGCGTAACGCGCGCGCAGTGGGATGCCGATCCGCGCGTGACCACACCTGTGGCCACGCAATACGACACGCGCAAGTCGGTGCGTCAGGTGCAGGGCGGTGCGGTGTGGGAGCAACCCTTAGCCGCAGGCCAAGCGCTGCGCGCGATGGTCTACACCGGTAGCCGGCAAGTGCTGCAATACCTGGCGCTGCCCATCACCACGCAGGCCAATGCGCTCAACTCCGGCGGTGTGGTCGATCTGGACAGCCGCTATGGCGGTGGGGATCTGCGCTGGTCTTGGCGCGGCGGCAGTGATGCACAGCCGTTTGAACTGACCGCAGGCGTGAACAGCGACAAGCAAAGCCAACACCGCCAGGGCTTCGAGAATTTTGTTGGCACTGAATTGGGTGTGCGCGGCAAGCTGCGCCGCGACGAAGACAACACCGTGCGCAACGTAGACGAGTTTGCGCAGGTCTGGTGGCAGCTGGCCCCTAAGGTATCGGTGCTGGCTGGTGTGCGTCACAGTCAGGTGACCTTCGACTCTGTCGACAATTACATCGTCGGCACCAACCCCAATGACAGCGGTGGCATCGACTACAGCAACACCACGCCGGTCGGTGGTGTGGTGTTCGAGCCCAACGCGCAGTCACGCATTTATTTTTCTGCCGGTACGGGTTTTGAGACGCCCACCTTTAACGAGCTTAGCTATCGCGCCGATGGTGCGGCGGGCTTAGCGCTGAACCTTAAGCCTGCCACCAGTCGCAATGTGGAAGCAGGCTTTAAGTGGCGCGATGGCGCTGGCAGTGCGTTGGAGCTTGCGGTGTTCAAGGCCGACACCAGCGATGAGTTGGCCGTGGCTCGCAATGTCGGCGGTCGCAGCAGCTTTCAAAACGTGGCCGATGCGCGCCGTGAAGGCTTCGAGATGGCTTTCGAAACGCCGCTGTCGCAGCAGCTGTCGCTGCAACTGTCGTTTACACAGGTCGAGGCCACCTTTCGCAGTGCCTATCTGATCTGCAACGCGCCCGGCTGCACCGTGCCCAATGTGGCCGTGGCCGCTGGCTCACGCATTCCGGGTGTGGCGCGCCAACAAGGTCATGCGGCGCTGCGTTGGCAATCTGGCGGCTGGAACGCCAGTGCAGAGCTGTCACAGATGAGCGACATCGTTGCCAATGATGTGGGCACAGAAGTGGCGCCGGCCTATAGCGTCGGCAACATCGAGGCCGGTCGTCAGCTGGCCATTGGCCGCAGCACGCTGCGGCTGTTTGCGCGCATCGACAACATCGCCGACCGGCGTTACATCGGCTCGGTCATCGTCAACGAAGGCAACTCGCGCTTTTATGAGCCGGGCACCGGTCGCACCGTGATCGGCGGCCTGCAATGGCAACGGGAACCCTGACATGAGCACACCTGCCGGCACCACGCTGCGCGCACCGTTCAACTTTCGCGGTTGGATAGACGAGCACCGGCACCTGCTCAAGCCGCCGGTCGGCAACAAGATGGTGTATCGCGATAGCGAGTTCATCATCATGGTGGTCGGCGGCCCCAACTCACGCACCGACTTTCATGTGGACCCGGGCGAAGAGTTTTTCTATCAGCTCGAAGGCGATATGACGCTGCGCACGGTGCAAGGCGGCAAGGTAGTGGATGTGCCGATCTGCGAGGGCGAGATCTTTTTGTTGCCGCCGTTCATGCCCCACTCTCCACAGCGACTGGCCAACACGGTGGGGCTGGTCATTGAGCGCCAGCGTCGCGACGGTGAACGCGATGGCCTGCAGTGGTACTGCGAGAGTTGCAACGGCTTGCTGTACGAAGAGTACTTTGCGCTGACCAACATCGAGACGCAGTTCCCGCCGGTGTTTGATCGTTACTTCGGCAACGTTGAACATCGCACCTGCAAGCACTGCGGCACGGTTGAGCCGCTGCCGCCGAGCCGTCGCGCGTGAAGCACTCGCCGATGCTGGCCCGCCTGTGCCGCGATGCGGTATCAGGCCATGAGGTCTGCATCGATCTTGCGGCAGGCATCAGCTTGGCCATCCCGTTGCAGTTTGATGCAGCACAGCCGCGGCACTTTGATGCGCCAGCTGCCAGCAGCACGCCGTATGTGGTGGGTGGCTTTAACGGCAGCGTAGCGCAGGGCGCCAGCTGCAACTGCCGCAGCATCACGCTGATCCCGCACTGCAATGGCACCCACACCGAGGGTGCGGGTCATCTCACCCTTGATTGCCCGCCGCTGCATGCGCAGATCCCGTCGCAGCCCCTGCCTGCACTGCTGCTGAGCCTTGCCCCTCAAGCAGCGCACAGCACTGCCGAAGGCAGCCTGCCGCTGCCGCAAGCTGGCGATGCGCTGCTCACCCGCAGTGCCTTGTTGGCTGCCTGGCCACAGGCACTGCCGTTTGAACCACAGGTACTGATCCTGCGCACCCTGCCCAACGGGCCAAGTAAGCTGGATCGCGATTACAGCGCCGCCAACCCGCCCTATCTCACGCTGCAGTTGGCGCAGGAGCTGGTAGCCCGTGGCATTGATCATCTGATCATTGATCTGCCCTCCATCGACCGCGCGCACGATGCAGGCCTGCTCAGCGCGCACCGCGTGCTATTTGGTTTGCCGGCGGGCTCAACCGATTACGCTGCAGCGATGCGCCCGCAAGCCACCGTCACCGAACTGGCCTACATCGATAACGCCATCGCCGACGGTCCCTGTGCCGTGCAACTGCAAGTGCCAGCCTGGAGTGGTGATGCCCTGCCGTCGCGGCCGTTGTTATTCCCGTTGGTTAAGCCATGACTGTTGCCTCATTACGCGCGCTGCACGATCAAGCACAGGCACTGGATGCAGCCGATCCGCTGGCAGCACTAAGGTCACGCTTCGCATTGCCGCACAACGCTCAAGGTCAGCCGCTGACTTATCTGTGCGGTCATTCGCTGGGCTTGATGCCGCTGGACACACGTCGGCTGATCGACGAAGAGTTACAAGACTGGGCTGCTTTGGGTGTGGACGGTCATCATCGTGCACGCCGGCCTTGGATCGACTACGCCGAGCTGCTGCAGCAGGGTTTGGCGCGCTTGGCGGGCGCACAGCCCGATGAAGTAGTGGCGATGAACTCACTCACGGTCAACCTGCACCTGATGATGGCCAGCTTCTATCGACCCACAGGCCGTCGCAGGCTCATCGTGATTGAAGCCGGTGCGTTCTCTTCGGACCGCCATGCAGTCAGCTCGCAACTGGCGTGGCACGGACTGTCGGTTGAGGACTGCCTGATCGAGATCGCTGCGCCGCAAGGCCAGGATGTGATCGGCACCGCCGCGCTGCAGCAGCTGCTGGCACAGCGCGGCGATGAAGTGGCGCTGGTGCTGTGGCCCGGCGTGCAATACCGCACCGGTGAGGCGTTTGACCTTGCCGCCATTGCGCAGGCGGCGCGCGCTGCAGGCGCCTGCTGTGGCTTTGATCTGGCCCATGCGATGGGCAACGTGCCGCTGTCGCTGCATGACAGTGGCGCAGATTTTGCCGTGTGGTGCGGCTACAAATACCTTAACGGCGGTCCCGGTGCATTGGCGGGTGCGTTTGTGCATCAGCGTCATGCGCGCTCTGACTTGCCGCGCTTATCGGGTTGGTGGGGCCATGATCCGGCCACGCGCTTTCAGATGGCTGCGCAGTTCACTGCCGCACCCGGCGCGGCAGGCTGGCAAATCAGCAATCCACCCATTCTGTCGGCAACGCCGCTGCTAGCCTCATTGCCGTTGTTCGAGGCAGCAGGCGCTGCTGCATTGCAGGCCAAGACCCTTTCATTAGGCTCACTGCTGCTTGATGCACTAGCCACGCACTGTGCAGAGACTCTGCAGGTCATCACGCCCTCTTCACGCGGTTGCCAGCTGTCGCTACGTGTAAAGGCCGGGCGCGACACCGGGCTGCGCGTGTTCGATCAGCTCACTGGCGCAGGAGTGGTTGCGGACTGGCGCGAACCGGACATCATCCGTGTGGCACCGGTGCCGCTATACAACACCCATCAAGACGTAGCCCAGTTGGTATCGGCGTTGGTTGCAGCGCTGCGCACATGACACAGATTGGCATCTTAGGTGGCGGCCCTGCAGGGCTGTTGATGGCGGTGCTGCTAGCCAAACGTGGACACGGCGTGCAGGTGTTTGAGCGACGGGACGATCCGCGTCTGGCTACAGCCGCTGCGGGACGCTCCATCAACTTGGCACTGGCTGCTCGCGGCATCCGTGCACTGCGTGAAGCCGGTGTGATGGCTGCGCTGCAGAATCACCTGGTGCCGATGCGCGGCCGTCAGCTGCACAACAGTGATGGCAGTGAGCTGTTTGCTGCCTATAGCCAGCATGACGACGAGTCTATTTTTTCGGTGTCACGCTCGCTGCTGACGCGCGAGCTGACACAGCTCGCCGCTCGCACTGCAGGCGTGAGCCTGTACTTCAACCACGCCTGCACCGGCCTTGCTGCCGACGGCACACCGCTGCTGCACGACGCACTGCAGCGCACCCTGCCCGTGCCGCAGCTATCGCGTTGGATTGCTGCCGATGGTGCAGGCTCTGCCGTGCGCCATGCGCTACAGGCACGCGGCGTGCTGCAGTCGCAAGAGCAGTACATCGAGCACGACTACAAAGAGCTTGATATCCCTGCGGGCTCGCCCTTGGTGCGTGAAGCGTTGCACATCTGGCCGCGCGGCGGCTTCATGCTGATCGCATTGCCCAATGCCGATGGCAGCTTTACGGCCACGCTGTTTTTGGCGCGTGACGGCGCCGTCAGCTTTGCTGCCCTGCAGACTGACGAGGCGGTACAGCAGTTCTTTGCACGCGAGTTTGCCGATGTCGCAAGCCTTATCCCTGCGCTGGCAGCGCAGTTTGCTGCCCATCCACAGAGCCGCTTGGGTAGCGTGTATGCCGCGCCGTGGCATCTGGACGAGAAGCTGCTACTGATCGGTGATGCAGCCCATGCGATGGTGCCGTTTCATGGCCAGGGCATGAACTGTGCGTTTGAAGATTGCCGCATTCTCGATGAGCTGCTGGCAGATGGCGCGCCGCAACCATTTGCCCGCTTCTCTGTGCAGCGCAAGCCCGATGCCGATGCCATCGTGCAGATGGCGCTCGAGAACCACGCCGAGATGAGCGACAGCGTGCGCAGTGCGCGATTTAATTTGCAGCGTGAGCTGGCCCTGCAGTTACAGCGCCGTCATCCGCACCACTTTGTGCCGCGCTATTCGATGGTGACGTTTCGCGATGACATCGGCTATGCCACAGCCCTGAACCGCGGCCGTGTGCAGCAGCAGCTGCTAGATGAGATGACGCTACCTGCTGACGATGGCAGCTTGCCCACTGCCGCAGAGCTGAACTGGGCCCACTGGGATGCGCAAGTCGTGGCGCGGCTAACGCCGCTCTAACACCACAAAACTCATGTCGCAGGCATTGCGCTCATCGGCAGCGCGACGCTCGCTGCACGACACTTGCTGCCACTGATCGGCAGGCAACTCCGGGAAGAAAGCATCACCGGACACTTGCATGTGCAGTCGTGTCAGGTGCACACGAGTGACGCGCGGCAGGGCTAGTTCATAGAGGGTCTGCCCGCCGATCACCATGAGCTCGGGTACATCACCGGCTGCAGCCAATGCCGCATCCAGCGAGCCAAACACCTCTATGCCTGCTGCAGCAAAGCCGCTGTCGCGGGTCAGCACCAGGTTGCGACGGCCCGGCAACGGGCGACCGATGGCCTCAAACGTACGCCGCCCCATCAGCACGGGCTTACCCAGCGTGACCGACTTGAAGTGCTGCAGATCGGCCGGCAGATGCCACGGCATGCCATTGTCCAGACCGATGACATTGTTCTCGGTGGCCGCCACCACTGCAGTCAGCCGCATGCTCAGATCTCGACCTGAGTCACCAGCGCAATCACGCGCCGCTCGGGCATACGGAAAAACTCTGAAGCCTGCGTGCTGCGGCGCTGCAACCACGCAAACACGCGGCGCTTGATACCGGTGTACCCGGTGCGTGTGCGCGGCACCACCAAGTGCCAACCCACAAAGAACGAGCAGTCATCCGAGAACAGCATCAGACCTCGCGCGCGCGCGTGCTTGAGTGCGTCGCTAACGTCTGGCGTTTCCATGTAGCCAAAGCGTGCCTTAAGCAACGTCACGTCGGGCCGGATCTGTTCGATCTTCACGCGGTCAGCCGGATCTTGGCGCGGCGTGCGGGCGATCTCGATGTTGAGGATGACCACATGCTCATGAACGATGTGGTTGTGCTCCAGGTTGCGCAGCAACGCCGTGGGCACAGACTTGGCCGTGCTGGCCAGAAACACTGCAGTGCCGGGCACACGCTGCGTTTTATCGAGCAGCGCACCGATTTGATCTAGCGGGATGGCTTCAGCCAGCAGTGCCTTGCGCAGTTGCTGACGGCCGTTGCGCCAGATCATGAAAATGGTGAACAGGAAGGCCGACA
>JAPLSH010000022.1 GCA_026398735.1 Pseudomonadota bacterium
AACAGACTCAACCGCGCCAAGGCGCACACACGGCTCTGGCACTGCTGGCAGCAACCCCTGCCCTGCGCGATGACGCACTGGTGCTGCACGCCAGTGCACTGCTGCAGCGACTGCGCCAGCAGCGCTGGCACAGCGGCCGCTCGCACAGTGGCGACAGTCCCAACAGCCTGCCTGCCAGCCTCGATGACCATGCAATATTGCTGGCCGCGTTGCTGGCGCTGCAGACACAGCAGTTTGATGCGGCGCAGCTGCTCTGGGCAGGCGAGCTGGCCGAACTGCTGCTGACGCACTTTGCAGACGCTACTGAAGGTGGGTTCTTCTTTACGGCAGACGATCACGAACCGTTGATTCATCGCAGCCGCATTTTGGCCGACGACGCGCTGCCGGCCGGTAATTCGATCGCGATCCGCGCGTTGCAGCAACTCGGCGGCTTGCTGGGTGAACAGCGTTGGATCGATGCCGCCCACGCCGCACTGCAAGTGTGCCTGGGCCGAGCCATCCAACAGCCTTTGGCACATGCCAGCCTGTTCACTGCACTACAAGAAGCCGTGCATCCGCCGCTGTATGTGGTGGTGCGTGGCGACGCTTTGCAGCTCGATAGCTGGCGCGGCACGCTGGATCGGCTGTACATGCCACGGGTGATGGCGTTGTACATCGACACCACTGCCACCGACCTGCCTACGACACTGGCTGCCTGCACCGCAGCACCGGGTGAAACAGTGGCGTGGCTGTGGCAGACAGGGCAAGCCGCGCAAGCCTTTGCAGCACCGGTACTGCTGCTCGATGCGCTGCGCGCCGCACAGCAAACCCCTGGCTAACTAGCGCGCGGCGGTTACCAAACGTGCGCGCAGGTCCTGCAGCAACTGCGCATCGCGGGTTGCGTTAAAGCGCGGCGCAGCATTCCAGTCATACATCCACGGGTGTGCCGTGGCCAGTTGCGGCGCCTCATCCACATAGCGCGGCACCACATGCGCATGCAGCGCGGGCTCGACGTTGCCAAACATCGCATAGTTGATGCGCAGCGCACCGGCCACTTGCAGCACCGCATCGCCCAGCAACGCCATGTCAGTTAAAAACTGTGTGCGACCGAGGCCCTGTAGCTCATTTAGCGTGCCGACCACCGGATCGGGCAGCAGCAAGGCATAGCCGCGCAAGAACTGCTGCTCCCCCAACACCGCCCAACCCGATGCCATGCGCACGATGCAGGTCGGATCGGTGCCGGCGCGTAGCGCAGCGACCCGGCGGTGTATGGCGGTAGTCATCGCAACTCCTGTAATGCATAGGTGGCCTAGGTGCGGCCCCTGCCGCCAAGCCCTAGGCTAGACTACCGCCAAAGCAACAACCAAAAGAGCTCTCAGGCATGTCGCAGACGCAACCGATTCGGACACTGCCCTTTGGCAACAGGCCAGTGACCCGTCGCAATGCCCTGCTGATCGCCTGTGCTGCGCTGGCAGTGCTGTTGCAGGGGTTCTGGTGGCAACAAGGACGCTCCGTCACCGTGGTGGATGCGCCCGAGGGCAAGCTCGACTGCGTGTCTTACACGCCGCCGCTCGAGCAGCCGATGACGCCCACCACGGCTATTGAACCGGCGCGCATCCGTAGTGATCTGCAACTGCTGGCACAGCGCTTTGGCTGTGTGCGTATTTATTCAGTCAATAACGGTCTGGCCGCCGTGCCGGGCATCGCGCGTGAAGTGGGGCTGCGCGTGCTGCTGGGTCTGTGGATCGGCCCCGATCCGGTGATGAACCAGCGCGAGATCGCCCGCGGCCTGCAAGTGGCAGCCGAGGATCGCGATGTGATCGACGGCATCATCGTCGGCAACGAAGTGTTGCTGCGCCGTGAACTCACAGCCGACAAGCTTGCGGCGCTGGTACGGCAAGTCAACGAAGCCACTGACCTGCCGGTCACTTATGCCGACGTGTGGGATTTCTGGCGCACCAATCCGGCGATGGCAGAGGTCACGGACTTCATCACCGTGCATGTGCTGCCCTACTGGGAGAACAACCCCACTGGCATAGAGGGCGCGCTGGCTGAAGCAGCATCGATGTACGGCGAGGCCACGGTCACCTTTCCGGGCCGTCGCATATTTATCGGTGAAACCGGCTGGCCCAGTCAGGGTCGGCAACGCGAAGATGCCCAGCCCTCCACGGTCGGTCAGGCACGCTTCATCCGTGAGTTCACACGCTGGGCACACGACAACAGCATTCACTACAACCTGATCGAGGCCTTTGACCAGCCGTGGAAGCGCGGGCAGGAAGGCACGGTCGGCGGTTACTGGGGGCTGTACGATAAGGACGGCCGCGCCAAATTCCCGCTGCAAGGCCCGTTGCAGGAAGATGCGATGTGGCATCAAGGCCCCATTGATGCGGTGTTGTGCGCACTGCTATTCACAGGCCTTGGGCTGCTGCTGCGCCGCTCAGCAAGATCTTGCGACTTGCTGTTGATGGCCGCGACCGGCGCCGTGGTAGGGCCGTTGCTGCCGCTGCAATGGCAGTACATCGCCGATACCAGTCGCAACTTTCAGGAAGTAATACTGGGCGGTACTGCGGTGGTTGTAGGCAACGTGCTTGCCCTGTGGTTGCTGCTGGTGGCCGCCGGTCTCAAGACCCGGCAACAAGCCGCTATTCCCGACGCCATCGGCCAGATGCTGCGTGACTTCAACCGTCATGCTCTGCCACCGCGTGCCGAACAGGGTCACAGCAGAATACTGGGGCTGTTGCGACTGGCGCTGCTGGTGGGGCTTACCTATGTGTGTTTGGGCTTGGCGCTAGACGCACGCTATCGGGGCTTTCCGCTGCCACTGTACGTGCTGCCGCTGACCATCATCAGCGCCTTGGCCCTCAGTGAATCACAGGCTTGGCGACTACGCTGGCGGCAGATGCCTGAAGAGGCGGCGCTGACACTGCTGTGCGGAGTCTGCGCGGTGGTGTGGGCCTTGCGCGAAGGCCCGCTGAATCCCGCCTCGCTGGCACTGTCAGGCTTGGTGCTGCTGTTCAGCCTGAGTCAGTTGATCGGTAGAAGCAGCCAGAGCGCGCGCCAGCACCAATAATCCCAGCACGATGCCGATGAACGCGGCATCGAAGCGAAACAGGATGACCGACATCGCACCCAGCGCAATGGCGGCAACCGCCAAGGCCCGGGTACGTGTGATGGTGCTCCACACGCCAAACACCGTACTTCCCATGCCCAGGATGTTCTTAACGAACAAGATCACCAAGCCCTCGCGCAGCAAGCACAGCGCCTGCGGTGCCTGCTGACGCTCGCAGGCTGCAACAAAGGCCATCGGTTCGATGAGTGTGTAACGCGCCACCAGAGTAAGGCCCGCCACCACTGCCACGGCGACAACCGCCAGCCATAGCCAGCGGTAGCTGCCGGTATTGGATACGCCCGTGGTCATTCGTAGCGCAGCGCCTCGATGGGATTGAGTCGCGACGCACGACGCGCCGGTACAAAGCCGAAGATAACACCTACGGATGCAGAGGCCATGATGGCCATCAGCACCACACCGGGACTGATATAGACCGGCCAAGCAAACAAGGTCGATATGACGATGGCGACACCGCCCCCGAGGACCAACCCCAGAAACCCGCCGGCCATGCACAGCAACACCGCTTCGGTCAGAAACTGACCGAGGATGTCAGAACCACTGGCACCGATCGCCATGCGCAGACCAATCTCACGAGTACGTTCGGTGACCGACACCAGCATGATGTTCATGATGCCAATGCCGCCGACGATCAATGAGATCGCTGCCGTTGATGCCAGCAGCAAGCCCAGCGTACGGGTAGTGGCGTTGCGCGTGGCCAGAAACTCGGCAAAGTTGCGCACCATAAAGTTGTCAGCGGCGTTGGGCGCTACGCGACGGCGCTGGCGCAGCACGCGTTCGATGTCTGCTTGCACTTCAGACAATTCGTAGCGGTCGTCGACCTTGACCAGAATCTGGCCGATTTCGTCAGGCACACGCACGCGACCCATTAAGCGCGAGCGTGCCGTAGACAAAGGCAGTATCACCACGTCGTCTTGATCACGACCACCGGCCTGACCTTTTTCGGCCAGCACACCGATGACCTGGAACGGCACGTTGTTGATGCGCACCATGGTTCCCAGCGGATCAGCCTCGCCAAACAACTCGCGCGCGACGGTGTTGCCCAATACGGCCAGTTTGCGCCCCGAAGAAGCCTCGAGCGCATCGTAGAAGCGGCCACTCTTTAGCGGCCAGTCACGCACGGCCTGCACCTCGGCGCTGGACCCGTTGATCTGGGTGACCCAGTTGACGTTGCCCACCACCACCGTCGCGCCGCTGTTCATATTGCCGGCTGCGGCATCGATACCGGTGACGTTCTCACGAATCGCACGCAGGTCTTTTTCGGTCAGTGGCGGCGCGGAACCGGCTCCACCCTGACGGCCACCAACGTTCATGGAACCGGGGAAGATAGTGAGCTGATTGGTGCCCAAGCTGGCGATCTGCGCATCGATCTGCTTGCTGGCACCACTACCAATGGCAGACATCACGATGACGCTACCCACACCGATGATGATGCCCAGTGTGGTGAGCACACTGCGCAGCACATTACGGCGCAAGGCGATCATGGCCGTGGCGATTAACTCTGCAAGGGTCATGACTGGTGCTCCGTCAATACGCCGTTAACCGCGCTGTCTTCGACCAAGCGACCGTCTTTGACGCGCAGTAAACGCCGTGCGTGCGAGGCCACATCCAGTTCATGGGTGACCATGATGACTGTCATGCCTTGGGCGTTGAGTGATTCGAACAACTGCAGTATCTCCAGCGACGTGGCGCTATCTAGTGCGCCCGTAGGCTCGTCGGCCAGAATAATGCTGGGTGAATTGACCAGCGCGCGGGCAATAGCCACGCGCTGCTGCTGACC
>JAPLSH010000032.1:0-3920 GCA_026398735.1 Pseudomonadota bacterium
GGTGCACAAATTCGATGGCGGCCCTGTGGGCATCGACAGTCTGTCCGTGGCTATCGGCGAAGAGCGCGGCACACTCGAAGATGTGGTGGAGCCGTTTCTCATTCAGCAGGGCTTCTTGATGCGCACTTCGCGGGGGCGAGTGGCCACGCGGCTGGCGTGGCGGCATCTGGGATTGAATGAGCCAGAGCGCGTTCCCGGTCAGGGCTTTGATGAGACCGGCCCATGACCCACTTTGATTGGCCGGTGCGCGTGTACTACGAAGACACTGATGCCGGCGGCGTGGTCTACCATGCCAACTACCTACGGTTTTTTGAGCGGGCGCGGACCGAGTGGTTGCGCCAACTGGGCTACTCCCAGGTCGAGATGGCACGCGATCAGCAATTACTGTTTACGGTAGTCAGTCTGGAGATGCGCTTTCATCTGCCGGCGCGATTGGACGATGCGCTGCGAGTGCGCGGCGTTGCCACAATGGCCGGTGGAGCCTCGGTCAATTTCACGCAAGAGCTGTGGCGCGACGCAGAGTCGCCGCAGCTGCTGGTCAGCGCGACGGTGCGTGTGGCCTGTTTGCAACCTATAACTTTCAAACCGCGCCGCCTGCCGGATGCCTTGCGCAAGGAACTGTGCTGATGGAATCTCAAATGTCTATCGTCAAACTGGTGCTCGATGCGAGCTTCGTTGTGCAACTGGTGTTGTTGCTGTTGTTGTCTGCATCGGTCATGTCCTGGACACTGATCTTCTCCAAACGCAGCATGCTGGCGCGTACCAAGGCAGACGCTACAGAGTTTGAAGAGAGCTTCTGGTCCGGTGGTGATTTGGGCGCGCTGTATCGCACAATTCAGCAGCGCGGTGATTCCACCGGTATGAGCAGCATCTTTGAGTTCGGGTTTCGCGAGTTTGCACGCTTGCGCCAAGCCGGCTGCACGCCAGACCAAACCTTGGACGGAGCGCGGCGCGCCATGAAAGTGGCTCAGCTCAAAGAGATCGAACGCCTGGAGCAAAGCCTGGCAACGTTGGCCACAGTCGGTTCGATCAGTCCTTATGTGGGGCTGTTTGGTACGGTGTGGGGCATCATGAGTTCATTCATTGCGCTCGGCAGCGTGCAGCAGGCCACCCTGGCCATGGTTGCACCCGGCATTGCCGAGGCACTGATTGCCACGGCCATTGGTTTGTTTGCGGCCATTCCTGCAGTCATTGCCTATAACCGTTATGCAGATCAGGTTGGGCGCCTCGAGTTGCGCTTTGACGGTTTCACCGAAGAGCTGTCGACGATCCTGCAGCGCCACGCGCACCGGCCTGCAGCCACCCAGGGGGCCTAAGTCATGGCCCAAGGTCGCAGACAGCGACGCATCATGGGTGAGATAAACGTTGTGCCTTACAATCATATTCATGGTGACCGCACCGATGCTCACGCAGGGCGTGAAGGTGGACTTACCAGCGGCCGGCGCTGAGCCGCTGCCTGCCAGTCAAAATCCCCAAGACAAACCGCTAGTGCTGTCTGTGGACCGTGCTGGTCTGCTGTATCTGAACCGCGGGGACGATCCAGCTGCGGCGCTGTCGGAGCAGCTCGTGTTTGAGCAAACATCTGCAGTGTTGCGCCGTAATCCGCAATTAGACGTCCTGGTCAAGGCCGACACGGCAGTTGCCTATGGTCGGGTCATGAGTGCCATGGTGCTGCTGCAGCGCGCTGGGGCCCGCAAGATCGGTTTTTTGACGGACCCCTTGCCGCCGATTGACGACGCGCCGGGGACATGAGCTCGAAGTTGACTCTTAAAGGCGGATCGCTGGCGCTGTCCGTCGGTGCGCACCTGTTGGTGGTGGCCGTGCTGCTGATCGGCTTATGGGAATGGCAGGCGCCGGCGCCGCCGCTGCAGCGACTGGCCATCGAGGCCACTATTGTCGATCCCAGTAGCGTGCAGGGGCTGGTAGGTCCGCAGTTGCCCGAGCCGCAGCCGGTGGTACCGGAACCAGAGGTGGCGCCGCAGCCCGTACCAACGCCAACTGTTGAGCCTCCGGCGCCCAAGCCTGACGAGCGCGTTGCACAGGAAAAAGCGCAGCGCGAGCAGGCGGAAAAGGCCGAGCTAGCACGCAAGGCCAAGGCTGCTGCCGACAAGGTGGCCAACGAAAAGTCTGTGCGCGAGAAGGCAGCACAGGATAAAGCCGTTAAAGATAAGGCAGCCAAAGAAAAGACAGCCAAAGAGCAAGCGGAAAAAGCCGCGCGTGACAAAGCCGACAAAGAGCGCAAGGACAAGGCTGATCGCGAGAAGGCGCTGCGCGATAAGGCTCTGGCAGAAGAAAAGACCGAGGCAGAGCGGCAGAGGGCAGTGCGTGAATCGGAGTTGCGAGCGCGTCTGGCCGCTGAAGAACAGCAGCTTGCAGCGCAAGCAGCAGCACGCAGCAGCGCTGCCATGGCGCAATACCAGGAACAGATTCGTGCGCGCATTGAACGGGCGTGGATACGACCCGCATCAGCGCGGACTGGGCTTCGTTGCGAAGTGCGCATCACACAAGTGCCGGGCGGCGAGGTGGTGGGTGTCAAAGTGGGCACCTGTAATGGCGATGATTCGGTGCGCCAGTCCATCGAAGCCGCTGCCTATCGCGCTTCGCCATTGCCCTTGCCGGCCGATTCGGCCTTGTTCGATCGCAATCTAGTCGTTACCTTCAGACCCCAGGATTGACACCACTTGTGATGCCTTCAATGACTGACATGAACAGATTGCCGCTGCGGTTTCTTGCGCTGTGTTTGGTGCTGCTTGCGCCGGCGGCGCGTGCTGACCTGCTCATTGATGTGACGCGCGGTGTAACCGATGCCGTACCTATCGCCGTGGTGCCGTTTGCCCGTGCAGTGCCGGCCGATGGCGGTCTGGATGTCGGTGCTGTGGTGCAACACGATCTCGATAGCAGCGGCCGGTTTAAATCCATGGAACGGCGCGACATGCTCACTCAGCCGGTGCGTGCGCGCGATGTGCAGGTAGCCGACTGGCGCGCTGCCCGCAACGACTACATGGTGGTGGGCCGAGTGGTGGCGACGGTGCCCAACGAACTGACCATTGAATTTGAACTGCTTAACCTGCTATCGGGTCAGGTGCTGCTGGAGCAGCGTGTCACCACCGCACCGTCTACATTGCGGTTTGCGGCACATCGGGTAGCGGACCTGATCTATGAGCGCCTCACGGGCATTCGCGGCGCGTTTTCCACACGGATCGCCTATGTGTCAGTGGATGGCGGAGCGCCCAATCAGCGCTACCAGTTGTTGCTGGCAGATTCCGATGGCGAGAACCTGCGCACTATCCTGGAGTCGCCGCAACCCATCATGTCGCCCAGTTGGTCGGCAGATGGCGAGTGGTTAACCTATGTATCGTTCGAGAATCATGCCTCGGCGGTCTATGTGCAGCGCGTGCGGACCGGCGAGCGGCGCATGGTGTCGGCGCGTGCCGGCATCAATGGTGCGCCTGCGTTCTCGCCTGACGGCCGCAAGTTGGCATTGACACTGTCTGGTACCAGCGGCAACCCCGACATATACGTGCTGGATCTTGCTACCCAAGGCCTGACGCGGATTACCGAAGATCCCGCGATCGACACCGAAGCGGCCTGGTCCGCCGATGGTCGGTTCCTGTTCTTTACCTCGGATCGGGCCGGCGGGCCGCAGGTATATCGAGTTGCTGCACAGGCAGGCGAGCAGGCCAAGCGCCTGACCTTTGGCGTGCCCTATGCCGCACGGCCGCGCGTGTCTGCGGATGGAAGTCAGCTGGCGCTGATGATGCGCGATGGGTCCGGTTACCACATTGCGGTGCAAGACCTCAGCAGTGGGCAGTTGCGGGTTCTGACACGAGGCGCACAGGACGAATCCCCCAGCTTTGCTCCCAACGGCGCGCAGATCATGTATGCCTCCCGCGAGCGCGGTCAGGGCGTATTGGCTGCAG
>JAPLSH010000032.1:3933-34350 GCA_026398735.1 Pseudomonadota bacterium
AGGTGCGAGAGCCTGCGTGGGGACCGTTCCCGAACTAAGGCTGTGTCATAATGGATTGGCTGAAACGCCCGTGATGGGCCTGGAGACGATTCATGCGCAAGATGTCTATGGTGTTGGTGACGCTCGTTGCTTTGGTGGCTGTTACCGGTTGCGGTAAAAAGCCCAAGCCTTCCACGACTCCCAGCGGCGATGTTGTGACGCTGGTGGGGACGCCCGCTGCACAGCCTTCAGGTGCTGCAGGTGCAGGCGCCAATACCGGCGGATTCAATCAAGGCGGCACGGCTTCCGGTGCCTTGGGACCCGCGGGCGAGTTGGGCTCGCAGCGCGTCATCTATTTCGATTTCGACAACAGCGACATCCGCCCGGAGTTTGTCGATGTGGTGGCCGCACATGGTCGCTTCCTGGCCGCCAATCCGGCGCTGCGGGTGCGACTGGAAGGCCATACCGATGAGCGTGGCTCGCGTGAATACAACATCGCTTTGGGTGAGCGTCGGTCGCAGACCGTGCGCCGCGCGTTAGCTTTGCAAGGCGTGAAGGAATCGCAGATCGCCACAGTCAGTTATGGCGAAGAGCGTCCGGCTGTGGCCGGCGGCGACGAATCGGCTTACACCAAGAACCGTCGTGTCGAGCTCTTCTACATCAACTAACCTGCGGTGCTTGGCTGCAGCAACAGCGGCGCTGTTGCTGACGGCTTGCGCATCGCAGCCGACAGGTCCAGATCCGGTTCAGCAGCGTTTCTCCGAACTGGAAGAGCGCGTTGCACGTGTGGATCGTATTGTCGACAACCAAAGTCTGGTGCAGTTAGAGCAGCGCATAGAGCTGCAGCAGGCGCAGTTGCGCGAGCTCAATGGCCGCATCGACGAGCTGCAAAACGCCAATGAGCAGCTGAAGCGCCAACAGCGCGACCTGTACGCGGATCTGGATCAACGCATCAAGGCCGCGCCAGCTCCGACTGCGCAACAAGAGCCGGCTTCGTTAGTGGCCACACCAGTTGTAGCCCAAGCTACAGGCGATGAGCAGCAGCAATACACGCGTGCCTTCGATCTGCTCAAGAACGGCGATTACGCTGCAGCAGTGTCGGCGTTCAAGCAGCAGGCGGTCAGTTTTCCAACTGGTGCGCTGGCAGACAACACTCAGTACTGGCTGGGTGAGGCCTATTACGTGATGCGAGATTATCCGGCGGCTGCAGCGGCCTTTGAGAAAGTGATCGCTGGCTGGCCCAGCTCTCGCAAGCTGGCGGATGCTCAACTCAAGTTGGGCTTTACACAGTTCGAGCAAAAGCGTCTGGCGCAGGCCCGCGCAACGCTGCAGCAGGTGGTGACGCGCTTCCCGGGCACCGATGCCGCGAAGCTGGCAGCAGAGCGGCTGTCCAAGATTCCCGCTGACGCGCGCTAAAGAGCGTGGTCACTGCTACGGCGGTTGAGCCGCGCCTCAAGATCACCGAGATCTTCTATTCACTGCAGGGTGAGGCCGACAGCGTGGGTCAGCCCACCGTGTTCGTGCGCCTTACCGGCTGTCCGCTGCGTTGCAGCTATTGCGACACGGCTTATGCCTTTACAGGCGGCCAGTGGATGAGCCTCGAGGCCGTAGTGGCCAGGGTGGGCCAACTGGCGCTGCGCCATGTGTGCGTGACCGGTGGCGAGCCACTGGCGCAAAAGGCCTGTCTGCCGTTGCTGGCTCGTCTGTGTGACGCCGGCTACAGCGTGTCCCTGGAAACCAGCGGCGCCTTGTCGTTGGAGGGTGTTGATGCGCGCGTTACCAAAGTAGTCGATGTTAAAACGCCGGCATCGGGCGAGGCACAGCGCAATCTGTACGCTGAGCTGGCGCACTTGCTGCCTCACGACCAGATCAAGTTTGTGATCTGCAACCGTGCCGACTATGAGTGGAGCCGCGATTGCATTGAGCGGCTGGGTCTGGCGGGCAAGGCCAACGTGCTGTTCTCGCCCAGTGCCGGACAGCTCACGCCACGGGAGTTGGCCGATTGGATTTTGGCAGACCGCCTGCCGGTGCGTTTGCAGCTGCAATTGCACAAACTCTTGTGGGGCGAGGTACCGGGTAGATGAGTGAGCGTGATTCGGCCATCGTATTGCTGTCTGGTGGGCTCGATTCGGCCACGGTGCTGGCTTTGGCGCGTGAACAGGGGCTCGCCTGCCGTACTCTGGCAGTGGCCTATGGACAGCGTCACAGCGCCGAACTGGCCGCGGCAGCGCGCTTGTCACGCCAGCTGGGCGCCGTTGAACACCGGCAGATGGGCATCGATCTGGGCGGTATCGGCGGCTCTGCACTGACCGACACCTCCATCGCTGTGCCGGATGCTGGCGGCACGGGGATCCCAATCACCTACGTGCCCGCGCGCAACACGCTGCTGTTGTCTTTGGCGCTGGGCTGGGCCGAGGTGGTTGGCGCGCGGCATATTTACATTGGCGTGAATGCGGTCGATTACTCGGGTTATCCGGATTGTCGCCCCGAGTTCATAGCGGCATTTTCCAGATTGGCGCAGCTGGCCACCAAGGCCGGCGTAGAGGGGGAGGCCTTCAGTGTGCATACGCCGCTGATCGGCTGGACCAAGTCGCGAATCATCCAGGAGGGTTTGCGGCTGGGGGTCGATTACGCCAGTACGGTGTCCTGCTATCAGGCCACGCCGGAGGGTTTGGCCTGTGGCCGGTGCGATTCTTGCCACCTGCGCAGGGAAGGTTTTGCGGCCGCCGGAATTTCTGATCCGACACGCTACGCTTGAGGCGTCGCAATCCGGTATCATCCGCGCCCGCACCGGGCCGTTAGCTCAGCCGGTAGAGCAGCTGGCTTTTAACCAGTTGGTCGCGCGTTCGAATCGCGCACGGCCCACCATTTTGCATGTAAGGACTTCCGCCATGGCCAACGACCTCCCCGACGACCAGGAAGAGACCCTCGATGATTACGAGGCCGGCTTTCTCGACGGATACTTCGCTGCCCGCGGCATAGCCAGTCCTAACGAAGAGCAGCTGGTCGAGGCCTTTCAGGTGCTCGATGATTTCATCGAGCGCAATCAGCCCGACGAAGAGTAAGCGCGGGCGCCATTGCTGAGGCGATGGCCCTGCAGCGCTAACACAGTGGAATTCGGTACCCTTGGCTGGATCGTGGCGGCATTGGCCGTCCTCGTTACCGGTATTTCCAAGTCCGGTTTAGGCGGTGCTCTCACTGGCATCGCTGTGCCTATCATGGCGATATGGATATCTCCGCGAGATGCGGCGGCGGTCATGCTGCCGGTGCTCATTGCCATCGATTGGTCAGGCATTGGTGCGTGGCGTGGCAAGGCCAGTTGGCCAGATTTGCGTTGGATGCTGGCGGCTGCAGTGCCAGGCATCGTGGGCGGCACCCTGGTTTTTGGTGTACTGCCCGAAGCACTGTTCAAGTTGTTGGTGGGGCTTATCGCGGTCGGTTTTGCACTAGATCGGCTGCTGCGACGCAATCGTCCGCCGCAAGACGCTACTACCCCTAAACCGCTGTTGGCCGTATTGGCGGGCGCAACCTCGGGCTTTACCAGCACCATTGCCCACCAAGGCGGCCCGCCGGCAGTGGCCTATCTGTTGCACCGTCAGATGCCGCGGCAGATGTTTGCTGCGACGTCGGTATATTTTTTTGCGGCGCTCAACCTAGCCAAACTGCCTACTTATATCGGCTTGGGTGTGTTCACCAAGACGACGTTGATCGCCTCGGCGGTGTTGTTGCCTTTGGCACCGCTGGGCGCTTGGCTTGGTGTCAAGGTGCTCTCGGGCATTCCCGAAAAACCGTTTTATTGGTTTGCCACGGCCACGCTGGGTGTCACCGGCGCCAAGCTGCTGTGGGATGTGCTGAGCGCGGGACCAATCCTTAGCCCTTGAGGATGCTCACCACGCGCGGCTCCATGTTGCCGCGCAGACCTAGCAGCGAATAGTTACGGCCCATGCCAGATTCTTTGGCACCGCCGAAGGGCACGGTGGCCATGGTATGGCGGTGTTGGTTGACCCAAGCCGTACCCACCTCTAGGCGCGCTGCAATGGCCGCAGCGCGTGCGGTGTCAGCGCTCCAGACCGAACCTGCTAACCCATAGCGAGTGTAGTTGGCGCGGCGTACTGCATCGTCGATGTCGCTGAACTTCATGACCGGGATCACCGGCCCGAACTGCTCTTCGGTGACGATGCGACTGCTGTCGCCGGGCTCAGCAACCACCACGGGGTTGATAAAATAACCCTCGCCAGTGGGCTGCTCTGCACCGGCCAGCATGGTGCCGGGCCCCTTACGCAGATCATCGATGAAGCCCTTCACGCGTTCGTATTGCCGGCAGTTCTGTATCGGGCCCAGCACCGTGCCGTCGGCAAGTCCATTGCCTATCCGAGCGTTGCGCGCCTCAGCGGCCAGCGCGTTGCACAGCGCGTCGTAGACGGTTTCGTGGGCATAGATGCGCTTGATGGCCATGCACACCTGGCCGCTGTTGACGGTGGCGGCAAAGAACAACTTTTTGGCGACGGCCACCGGATCGACATCGTCGAGCACGATGGCCGCATCGTTGCCGCCGAGTTCGAGGGTGACGCGCTTGAGTGTGCCTGCGGCACTGGCCATGACCTTTTTGCCAGTGGCCACCGAGCCGGTAAACGAGATCTTGTCGATGCCCGGGTGGGCGGTCATTAGTGCGCCTAACTCATCGCCGCCGGCCAGTATGTTGACCACACCGGCGGGAAAGATATCGCGCATCAACTCGCCGATGCGCAGCGTGCACAGCGGTGTGAAAGGCGAGGGCTTGAGCACGATGCAGTTGCCGGTGTACAGCGCCGCGGTCATCGGTCCGACGGCCAGATTGATGGGCGCATTCCACGGCGTGATAACACCCACCACGCCAAGCGGCGCCCAATGCAGTTCGATATGCCGCTCGGCGTCGTCGACCAGCACCTCGGTTTCGATTTTGATACGGGTCATGCCCATCGACAGCGCACCTGCGCGGCCTACCTCGTCGCGTGCCTGGCCCAGTGGCTTGCCCTGTTCTTGGACCAGCAATCGCGCCAGCGGCTCGACCTGAGCGCTGATGGCCTCGGCCAGGCGTGCGATGTAACCGGCGCGGACGTCAAACCCAAGATCCCGCCAGCTGGTGGCAGCCGCCCGGGCGGCGCTGACAGCGGCATCGAGTTCGGCACTGCCCGCGGCGGGGCAGTGGGCAAATACCTGGCCTGTGGCTGGATTGATGACGTCCAGTTGGTTCGGTGCCGGTTGAGCCTGACCGTTGATGCAGAGGGTATAGGGGGCGTTGAAGTCGATCATGGCGTGCACCGGTGGTTTGGACGGTCGACAATGCTAAAATCTGATTTTACCCGAACCTCATCGCAGGTCCGTGGAAGGAATATCGATGACCGAGCCACAACTGTCCCCCTATCTCACCGAGTTCGAGGACATCCCTGGCACCTACGTCTTCAACACCTTCCGTTCGCGTCAGGGGTTTCACCTGAACCAGTTCTGCATGTCGCTCATGAAAGCCGACAACCGTGCGGCCTTTAAGGCAGACAACGCCGCTTATCTGGCCGCGTGGGACCTCACTGATGCGCAGCGCGATGCGGTGTTGGCGCGCGATTGGACCGGCATGATGCGCGAGGGTGGCAATATCTATTTTCTGTCTAAGCTGTTCTCGACCGATGGCCATTCGTTCCAGCATGTCGCAGCGATCATGACCGGCGCCACGCAGGCCCAGTACGCGCAGATGATGCTGGCTGGCGGCCGCGACCCGCAGGGTTGTCGCAGCAAAGCGGATCCGTCGCTGTAATGGCACGTATCGTCGCAGGGGTCACGACCTCACATGTGCCGGCTATCGGCGCGATGATCGATCAGGGTCGTCAGCAAGAGCCTTATTGGGCGCCCATCTTTGGCGGGTTCGAGTTTTCAAAGCGCTGGATGGCCGAGCTCAAGCCCGATGTGGCCATCGTCATCTACAACGACCATGCCTCGGCCTTTGATGCCAGCATATTCCCGACGTTTGCGCTGGGCTGTGCCGATAGGTATTTGCCGGCCGATGAGGGTTGGGGCCGCCGGCCCGTGCCAACGGTGATGGGCCATGCAGATCTGGCCTGTCACATTGCACAGCACATGATCCTCGATGAGTTCGATCTCACGGTAGTGAATCGCATGGATGTGGATCACGGCTTGACCGTGCCGCTGAATCTGCTGTTTGGCGATCTCAAGGCAGATCAGGCATGGCCGTGTCAGGTAATCCCGCTGCCCATCAACGTGATTCAGTACCCGCCGCCCACCGGCAAGCGCTGCTATGCAATGGGGCAGGCGCTGCGTCGCGCCGTGGAGTCCTGGCCCGGTAACGAGCGTGTGGTGGTGTTTGGCACCGGTGGCATGTCGCATCAATTGCAGGGCACGCGTGCCGGGTTCATCAACACCCCGTGGGACACACGCTTTCTGGATAACCTGACCCTTGATCCGCTGGCGCTGACGCGCATCACGCACGCCGAATACGTGCGCGAAGCCGGATCCGAAGGCATCGAACTGGTCATGTGGCTGGCTATGCGCGGCGCGCTCGATGAGCGTGTGCGTGAGGTGTACCGTTTCTATCACGTGCCCTGCTCGAACACCGCGCTGGGTCACATCATTCTCGAGAACGACTGAGGTCAACGTCATGAAGATTGGATTGGCAGGACAGGGCGCATTCGGCATCAAGCATCTGGAGGCAGTGGCCAATATCCCCGGCATCGAGGTCATCACCCTCACCGGTGGCAATCAGGAAACTACTGCCGAAGTGGCGCGCAAGTTCAACATACCGCACTACACCGGCGACCTAGGCGAAAGCCTCAAGCAGCCCGGCCTTGAAGCCATGCTGCTCGCTACACCGACGCAGATGCATGTTGCGCAGGCCACCCAGACTCTGCGTGCCGGCAAGCACGTGATGATCGAGATCCCGATGGCCGACAGCCTGGCCGGCGCAGAACAGGTGGTTCAGGTTGCTCGCGAAACCGGACTGATCGCCATGGCCGGCCACACCCGCCGCTTCAACCCCAGCCACCAGTGGATCCACAACAAGATTGTGGCCGGTGAGCTCAAGCTGCAGCAGCTGGACGTGCAGACCTATTTTTTCCGTCGCAGCAACATGAACGCGTTGGGCAAGCCGCGCAGCTGGACCGACCACCTGCTGTGGCACCACGCCTGCCATACCGTCGACTTGTTCCACTACCAGACCGGCGAAGTGGCTTCGGTGGCGCGTGGCGTGCAGGGTCCCATACACCCGGGCTTGGGTATCGCCATGGACATGTCGATCCAGATGAAGGTGGCCATGGGCGCTGTGTGCACCTTGTCACTGTCGTTTAACAACGACGGCCCGTTGGGCACGTTCTTCCGCTATATCTGCGACAACGGCACCTACCTGTGCCGCTATGACGATCTATTTGACGGCAAGGGCAACCAGATCGATGTGTCGAAGGTCGATGTGTCGATGAACGGCATTGAGCTGCAGGACCGTGAGTTCTTTGCGGCCATCAAGGAAGGCCGTGAGCCCAACGCCAGCGTGGCGCAGGCGCTGCCGGCCATGCAGGTCCTCGACCGTATTGAGAGGACCCTCGAAGAGGGTTAACGGTCGACGATCTGCATCATCGCGGGCGGGTGACGCTCGCCCGCGATAGTGACCTGTTCGGCGCGTGCTGTGATGCGTGCCACTTGGGCTGCATCCAGCCGCAACGTGCCACCGGCAAGGTTCTCGCGCAGGTGCGGCAGGGTTTTCATGCCGGGAATGGTGACGATGTGCGGTGCCTGAGCCAGCACCCAGGCGATAGCCACCTGTGCTGGTGTGGCACCCCCCAACTCTTGCCCTAGTTCACGCAGTACCTGCACCAACGCAGCGTTGCGCTCTGCCACCGCATCCTGAAAGCGCGGTTGATTGCGCCGGTTATCGTTGGCCGGCAAGTCTGCAAGACGTGAAAAATTGCCGGCCAGAAAGCCACGGCCCAACGGGCTGTAGGCCACAAAGGTTGTGCCCAGTTCGGCACAGGCCTGCAACATGCCGAGCTCTGGATCGCGTGACCACAGTGAGTATTCGCTTTGCACTGCGGCTACCGGATGCACCGCTGCAGCGCGGCGCAACGTGGCTATGCTGCACTCCGACAGCCCTATATGGCGGATCTTGCCTGCCCGCACCAGGTCAGCCAACGTGCCTACCGACTCTTCGATAGGGACGGTCTGATCGATGCGGTGCAGATAAAACAGGTCGATGTAGTCGGTGCCCAAGCGCGCCAAACTGGCGTCCAGCGAGCTGCGAATGGTAGCCGGCTTGTTATCGGCGATGGCGCTGCCGTCCGGGCCGCGAGCCAGTCCGCACTTGGAGGCAATCACAATGCGGTCTCGATAGGGCGCCAGGATGGGGCCGATGAACTTCTCGTTCTCGCCGATCTGATAGCTGGCAGCGGTGTCAAAGTGGTTGATACCCGCCTCGACAGCCTCCAGTAGCGTGGCGGTGGACTGCGCGTCGTCGCGCGTGCCGTACCAGCCGACTAATCCCATACAACCGAAGCCTACCGCCGACAGGCGGGCAGGGGCCGTGCCCAGAGGGCGAAGTGCAGCAGTGCTGTTCATAGGGGGTGGACTGTAAACCAGCTGCGCGGCTGCCGCAGCTACCGGTCGGGCGCTGGAGTATCATCGCCGCTCGTCCCGGCCTCGGGCCCAACTTGAGAGCGACCCGCATGATCATCGACTGCCACGGCCATTACACCACCGCCCCTTCGGAACTGACCACTTACCGTGATGCGCAGATTGCCGCGCTCAAGGATCCGGCTCAGACACCAACGCGCGAGTCGCTCAAGATCAGCGACGACCAGATCCGCGACAGCCTCGAAGGCGCGCAGCTCAAGCTGCAGCGTGAACGCGGTTCAGACCTCACCATCTTCTCGCCGCGTGCGTCGACCATGTCGCATCACATCGGCACCGAATCAACCAGCCTCGAGTGGACGCAGATCTGCAACGATCTGATCGAGCGTTGTGTGGGTCTGTACCCCAAGAACTTTGTGGGTGTGTGCCAATTGCCGCAGTCGCCCGGTGCCCCCTTGGCCGGCAGCGTGCGTGAACTGCAGCGCTGCGCCGACATGGGCTTTATCGGTGCCAACCTGAATCCGGATCCGTCTGGTGGTCACTGGACAGCACCGCCGTTGACCGACAAGTACTGGTACCCGATCTACGAGAAGCTGGTGGAACTGGACATGCCGGCTATGGTGCATGTCAGCTCATCGTGCAATCACAATTTCCATGCTACGGGTGCGCACTACATCAATGCCGACACCACGGCGTTCATGCAGTTCATCCAGGGTGACTTGTTCAAGGATTTCCCCACGCTGCGCTTGATCATTCCTCACGGCGGCGGTGCGGTGCCTTATCACTGGGGTCGCTATCGCGGGCTGGCGCAGGACATGAAGCGTCCGCTGCTCGGTGAGCACGTGATGAAGAACGTGTTCTTTGATACCTGCGTCTACCACCAGCCCGGCATTGATCTGCTGCTCAAAGTCATCGACTTGAGCAATATCCTGTTCGGCAGTGAGATGGTGGGTGCGGTGCGCGGTATCGACCCGACAACCGGTCAGTTCTATGACGACACCAAGCGCTACATCGACAACTCGGGTTTGAGCGACGCGGACAAGCAGCGCATTTTCTCGCAGAACGCGCTGCGCGTGTATCCGCGTCTTAAGGCTCGCTTGGCGGGCTGAGCGAGGCGGTGAGTTTCAAACAGATCAGCAGCGTCCATAGCGCTGCGAGGGCGACAAGAATGACCAAGCAAACACGGGTTCGCGCTGCGCTGACGGCAGTGGTTGCGATCGGAGCATTGGTTTGGGCGGTGCCGGGCAGCGCGCAGAAGGTAGCTGATCCAGGCTTCAAGAGCGTTGGTCGGGGAGCGCCGCTGCTTGATGCGCTGCCGGCGGTACGCATGCCGCCGTTCGTGCCTGGTGTCGCGCCACCGCCTGCCGCGCAGGCGCTGTTCGTCGAAGATATGCAGCGTTACCCCTTCGTCGGCCCCATGGGCAGCCCGCCCGGAGCGCCGGCACCACGCTTAAATTTGTTTCCGGTGACCTTGGCCGGTGCTTGGAACGGTGCAGTGCCACCGGGCATCACCGCACTGCCAATCGATCTGTTCACCTCCAAGGATTTCTACAAGGACCGCGCCTTGTGGAGCGATCCGCGCTACTTCCGGTGCAATAGTCCGCAGGCGTTGGAGAACCAGCGCGGTGGTGTGGGTCCGGCCATGATCGGTCCTGATCCGCCGCGCACAGCAGCTTGGGGTCTGTGTGACAAGGGTCTGCCGCGCGCAGCGCTAGTCAGTCCGTATGGCTTCAAGACAGCGCAGGCGCATTACGACGCCTTGATGGCCGAGACCACAAAGCGCGGTGGCCCGACCAAGCACACCTATGCCACGGTCCCCGGCGAGCTCAATGGCCGTTATGCACCCGGCGGATTTCTGGATAACTGGTACGCGATGATGCTGGCGGTGCAAACGCCCACCGTGCTGTCGCTGCTCACGCCCGAGTATCAGAAGCGCATGGTGCAGGACGCCTATCATCAGGCCACTACCGACACGCCGCACTGGCCGTCGCAGTATTGCTGGCCCGAAGGCTTCATCCGTCGTTGGTATTC
Source organism: Pseudomonadota bacterium (assembly GCA_026398735.1). Taxonomy (GTDB): domain Bacteria; phylum Pseudomonadota; class Gammaproteobacteria; order Steroidobacterales; family Steroidobacteraceae; genus ZC4RG30. The sequence continues at coordinate 14,545 of JAPLSH010000032.1, forward strand.
GGCGGCCATCCAGTTCCCCATGTCGTACATCGTCACACCCGATCTGGTGCAGCTGATGGCGGGCGTTGCTGACAACTTCGTCACCAACGTGCACGTGGGTCGCAGCTTCCGCATGGACGGGGCGGTGCCGCGCTTGGGTGCCGACGTGCCGCGCTGGTTCGGTGAAACGATCGGCTTTTGGGACAAGGATGCATTGATCACCTGGACGTCTAACATTCAGGGTTGGGCCGCACATGGTGCCTTCGAGTTCTCGAGCAAGATGCAGGCGATCGAGATCTATACGCCAGTGCGTGATGCCAAGGGCAAGGTCACTGCACTCAATCACGAAGCCATCCTGTATGACCCGGAGGCGCTGGTTGACCCGATCCGGATCATTCGCAATTACACGCGACTGAGCGGCTTTGACCAGGGCGACCCGTCTGTTTACATCCGCTGCAACCCGACGATCTATCCGGTCAAGGGCAAGGCAACCCCGGTGTCGCCGGGCACGGTCATCGAATACGAAGTGCCCGACATGTTCGGTCGCCCGTGGGCCCAGATGTGGGAGAAGTACAGCGAGAAAGGCATGGAGCGTCCTAAGCAGGACGACATCTTCAAGATCGATTGAAGCTTTATTGCCTTAAGGCTCGTATCGCCAGCCGTGATAGCTGGCGATTGCGAGGCCTGCCGCTACGCTGGTAAACGGGTCGTGCGCTACGACCCGTCCTTCAAACAACTCTTCCAGCAACTGCCGCACCGCCACAATCTGTGAGGTGCCGCCTGTGCGAACCACCATGTCGACATCGCGTGGTTGCAGGCCGGCCTGATCCAATACCTGGTCGATCAATTGTCGAAGCGTGGCCAATGGCTCCGCCAGTAGCGACTCGAACTGCATGCGACTGAACGGCAGTTTTAGATTGATCTCTGGAATGTCGATGAAGGTGTCGGTGGTCTCCGACAGTGCTGCCTTGGCCGTACGAATCGCCTGAAAGCAGGTGTACCCAAAGTTGAAGCTGATCAGATCCAGCAGCCGTTGAAACTTTTCTGCAGCAGCGCCGCCCTTGGCTACACGGTCAATGACCATGGTGCGTGTGCGGTTCTGATTCAGCGTATGGGTGATGGGCCAGTTGAGCAGCCCCGTCTCAAACTCTTCGAAGGGAAACAGCGTGTCGACGTCGTAGCCATCTACAACTCGCTGCCAGCGTTCGCCCTTGCCCAAGGCCGGAAACAGCAGCGTGCGATAGATGAGTTGATCGATCTTGTCACCGCCCATCGAGGCGCCAGCGGTGCCCAGAACCGTAAAGCGCATGCCGTCATGCCGCAGCAGCGCCAGATCGAGCGTGCCGCCGCCGAAGTCCACGGCCAGCGCGATGCCGGGTTTGCCGGGCTGCGCACGCCATAGCCAGCTGAGCGTGGCAGCGACCGGCTCTGGATAGAAATGATGGTCTCCCAAACCGGCATGGCTTGCCGCCTCTGACAAGCGAGCGACAGCCAGCGTGCTGGCTCCAGCCTCTCGACCCTCAAACTGCACCGGCCGACCAAGATGCACAGTAGCCAGAGGCGCACGCAATTCACGCTGCAGTGTTTGGCGGATGCGCAGCAGTATCGGTGTGAGCAGCGCCACCAAGCGAAAGTACCGACCGAATACCGGTAGGCGTTCGTGTTCTGTATCACCGAGTAAGCGCTTGAGGCCCAGAAACAGTCGCCCGGGTTGGCCGCGATCGGTCAGCGGCCCGTACAGCGTGCGGCGCTGGGTTTCGAGCTCGCCGGTAATTTCCATATCGACGGCACCGATGCCCGAGGCAGCTTCACCGATGATCTCGGCTACCAGCTCAACACGCCTGCCGCGGTTCTCCTCGACATAGCGACTGATGGCTTCTTGGCCGGTCAGGGAGGCGAACTCACGATCTAGGTGGATGGCGGTGGGCAACACTGCGCTACCGTGTTCGAGGCGCACACTGTGCAGTGTGCGACCGTCGAACCAAGCGGCAGTGGAATTGGACGTGCCGAAGTCTATGCCGACACCGGGCCGCGGAGTATTCATGCTGCGGCCCGGATGCTGCGCACTCAGATGTACTTCAGGCCCATCTCGGCAAGCTTCTCGCGGAACTTGTAGATGTCCATGCCCAGTTCGCCTGTTGCCAAACGCTTGCGCTTGTCCTCTTCCATGGCGCCGCGCTTGGCAGCGATCTCTGCCACTAGGGCTGCATCACCGCAACGCACCACGCATACGCCGTCATCGTCGGCGACGATCACATCGCCCGGGTTGACCAGTTGTGCCGCGCAGATCACCGGCACGTTGACCGAGCCCAAGCTGGCCTTGATGGTGCCCTGTGCAAACACGGCTTTGCTCCAGACCGGGAAGTCCATCTGCTTGAGCGTGGCGACATCACGCACGCCGGCATTGATAACCAAGCCCTGCACGCCATGCGCCTGCAGCGAGGTGGCCAGCAGGTCGCCGAAGTAACCGTCTTCACAGGGCGAAGTGGGGGCAACCACCAGAATGTCGCCGGGTTTGCAGACCTCGACGGCCACATGAATCATCCAGTTGTCGCCCGGCGGCGAAGACACGGTAACCGCAGGACCTGCGATCGACTTGCCCGAATAGATGGGGCGCATGTACGAGGCCAACAGGCCGGTGCGGCCTTGGGCCTCGTGCACGGTAGCCACACCATAGGTGGCAAGCGCCTGGCAGACGGCCGGGTCGGGGCGGGGAATCTCGCGTACGCAGACATGCTTGCTCATGGTGTGTCCTGGTCTGTATCGATGAATAAATAGAGCGGTAGTGCCGACTTAACGGCCCAGCTTGAACACGCGCTCGGCGTTGGTCTGGAAGAACATCTTCTTGTGCTCGGCGGGAATGGTCATCTCGTCCAGCGTGCGCACTTCGTCGGCTTGGAACTGATACGGATAGTCCATTGCATAGAGTACGCGCTCAACGCCGATGACTTTCTGGCAGAACTCAATGGCAGGCTGCCAAGCCACACCACTGTTGGTGATGTAGACGTTATGCGAGAGATAGTGGCTGATCGGGTGTTCGAGCAGCGGCATGTGTGGATAGCGGCGTGAACGCTGACCGGCGCCGTACATGTAATCGAGGCGGTACTGCCAAAACGGCAGCGCTTCACCGGCATGGCCGATGATGAACTGCAGCTTAGGGAAGCGATCGAATACACCAGAGCAGATGATGCGCAGCATATGCAGGCCGGTATCTACACCAAAGCCGTACACCGCGCCGTCCAGGCCAGACTCCAGAAACGGCTGGATCATTTGCTTGGGCGGCGCGTTGGGATGCAGATACACCGGTACGTCCAGTGCTTGGCACGCCTCATAGATGGGCCAGTAGCGCTGCGCGTCGTGATACTCGCCCAGCGTATGACCGTTGAGGATCACGGCCTTGAAACCCAGTTGTTTGACACCGCGCTCTATCTCGCGCACGGCGCTATCGGGATTGTGCGGCGCCATCGCTACCATGCCGGTGTAACGATCCGGATGCGCGTTGACGGCTGCAGACAACTCGTCGTTGGCATCGATGGCAATCGCGGCGGCGGTGGCTGCATCAAACACCTGAGTGCCGGGCGAGGTGAGTGCGATGACTTGATGGTCGATGCCCGAGGCATCCATGTCGGCAAGGCGCTCGCCCCCTAAATCCTGCAAACGGCGGATAACAGACTGCGCCCGTTCGCTGGGACTGCCGAGATAAAAGCCCCACAGGCTGTTGAAGCCGGGATCGTCGAGCTTGAGCTTGCGGTAGTGCTCCAGAACGCTGGCAGGAGCAAAGGCCTCTTCGGTGGCAATGCGCAGGTAGCCCCGGGCGTTGCTGCGGTCGATCGAGTCTTTGTTTAACATGGCGTATCCATCAATGCTGGCGGTGTAGCGCGGTATTTTCCTACGCATCGCAGCTCAAACCAAGCGAATCCCATGCAATATCCCCAACTAGCTCTGCTTATCGATGGCCAATGGCTCTCTGGCGAAGGCCGCGCCACCGTGCCGGTCATCAATCCGGCTACCGAAGAGGTGCTGGGGCATCTGCCGCTGGCCACCAAGGCAGATTTGGATCGTGCCCTGGCGGCCGCAGAGCGCGCCTGGCCGGTGTGGCGCGCCAAGCCCCCCGGTGAGCGGGGCCGCATCCTGCACAAGGCCGCGGAGCTGCTGCGTGAGCGTGCGGCCTTGCTGGCGTGGCTTGCCACGATAGAAGAGGGCAAAACCCTACCCGAATCGCGCATCGAGGCTGGCATGGCAGCGGAGATCTTCACTTGGTATGCCGAGGAAGGTCGCAGAGCCTATGGCCGCGTACTGCCGCAGCGGCTACCGGGCGTGCGCATGACTGTGGTCAAAGAGCCTATCGGTCCGGTAGCTGGCTTTGCGCCATGGAACTTCCCGCTGGGCAATCCGTCGCGAAAGCTCGGCGCGGCGTTGGGCGGTGGCTGTAGCTGCATCGTCAAGCCTGCCGAAGAAACCCCGGCCTGCGCCATCGTTATCGCGCAGGCCTTGATCGACGCAGGTGTGCCTGCCGGCGTCATCAATCTGGTGTTTGGTGTGCCTTCTGAGGTCTCCCATCATCTGCTGACCTCGCCGGTCATACGTGCCATGTCGTTCACCGGTTCAGTGCCGGTGGGTAAAGAGTTGGCGAAGCTATCGGCTGAGGGCATGAAGCGCACCACCATGGAATTGGGCGGTCATGCACCTGTGCTGGTGTTTGATGATGTGGATGTCGAGGCAGTGCTCGATTTGGCAGTGGCGGCCAAGTTTCGCAATGCCGGTCAGGTGTGCGTCTCACCCACGCGTTTCTATGTACATCAATCGATCTACGAGCGCTTTGTGGCGGGCTTCACTGCGCGCGCACGCGCACTACAAGTGGGTGATGGCTTGATCGAAGGCAATCGTATGGGGCCCTTGGCCCACGAGCGCCGTGCGCCAGTGGTCCAAGCATTCATTGATGACGCTGTGCGCTGTGGCGGCACGCTGCATACCGGTGGCAGGCCTATTGCGGGCAAGGGTTATTTTTTCGAGCCGACAGTGCTCAGCGGTGTGCCAGAGACGGCGCGCATCATGAACGAAGAGCCGTTCGGCCCAATCGCCATCATCAATTCCTTTACCGAGTTTGATGCGGTGATCCGTCAGGCAAATCGCTTGCCCTATGGGCTGGCTGCTTATGCGTTCACGCAGTCTGCCAAGCGTGTGAACTTGCTGGGCGAGCAGATTGAAGCCGGCATGATTGGCATCAATAGCTTCACCATTGCAGTGCCCGAGTCACCGTTTGGTGGCGTGAAAGAAAGCGGTCATGGATCTGAGGAAGGCACCGAAGGACTCGATGCCGTGATGGTCACCAAGTTTATTACAGAGTCTTGAGTTGGTGGCCGCTGACGCTGTTGCCGGCTGCAGGGTGCAAGCGCATGTACACCAACATGGGTAGCAGGCTGACGGCACCCAGCACCAGATAAGCGTTGGGGAAGTCGTCGGCCTGCAGTAAGGTGTGACCTTGTAGGTGGGCAGACCACTGCAGCACCTGTGCAGCCAGCGCAACACCAGCAGTCAAGGCCAGTTGCTGAGCTGTGCCGGCAAAGCTGGTGGCCTGGCTCATGCGCTGGTCGTCCATGTCGGAATAGCCCATCGTGTTCACGCAGGTGTACATGATCGAGCGCGACAGACCCACTGCAGTAAACAACACCATCAGCACAGCGCGGGGCGTATCAGGGGTTAGCAAAGCCCCTGCAGCCATCAGTGCAGCACTGATCAGCGCGTCGGTGAGCATCACTTGGCGAAAGCCATAGCGACGCACCAGTGCTGCTGCGCGCGCGCGCATGGCCATCGCCCCGACGGCGCCCATAAAAGTCATGCCGCCGGAGGCGGCCGCGCTGTAGCCGAAGCCCGTCTGCAGCATCAGCGGTAGCAGGAATGTGGTGGCTCCTGCGCTGATGCGAAACAAGCTACCACCGAGCACGGCGGCCCGGAAGGTGGCCACTTTGAGTAGTGACAACTGCAGAATGGGATGGGGTATGCGCAGGGCATGCGATACATACAGCGCCAGTGAAGCAATGCCGATAAGCGCCAGCGCTGCATCGGCTCGCGGGTCGATCAAACCTTTGCCCATCAATTCCAGAGCAAACAGCAGTGATGCCAGACCCGTGCCCAACAGGCTCCACCCCTTGAGATCCAACGGCTCAATGGTGCGTTGATCGTCGTGGGGGATGTAACGGTGGGCGATGAGCAGACCGGCGAGGCCGATGGGCACATTGATGAAAAAGATCCAACGCCAGGACGTGTAGGTGGCAATCACACCACCTAGCAGCGGCGCAATGATCGGTGCAACCAGTGCTGGCAGAGTGATCCACGCCATCGAAGCCACCATCTCGTGCTTGGGCAGGCGGCGCAGCACCACTAGTCGTCCCACAGGCACCATCATGGCTCCGCCCACGCCTTGCAGGGCGCGTGCGGCGACCAATTGCAGGGTGTTCTGTGCAAAGCCACAGAGGATGGAGCCAAACAGGAACACCAGCACGGCGGCACCAAACACTCGCCTTGCTCCGTGACGATCGGCGATCCAACCACTCAACGGTATAAATAGTGCCAGGCCCAGCAGATACGCCGTTAGCGCCAAGCTCAAATGCAGCGGGTTGGCTTGCAACGAAACGGCTACTGCGGGCAAGGCAGTGGCGAGAATCGTGGAGTCGAGGTTCTCCATGAAGAACGCGCCGGCCACGATCAGCAGGATGCGCCGCTGGGCCCGGCGCTCATCAGCATCAGGCATGTAGCAACACCGCTGCAGCCACACCGGCCGCAGCCAGTCGCCACCAGGCAAACACGGTCAGCCCATGGCGATTGAGCCAGCCGACCATCCATTTGACTGAGACAGCTGCCGATACCGCTGCGGCTGTGAAGCCGACCAGCAACGCAGTCCAGCCATAGGCATCGACCATGCCGGGGCCGACCTTGATGCTTTTGTAGGCAGTAGCTGCGGTGAGTGTCAGCAGGCCCAGCAAAAATGAGAACTCCACGGCAGCGGCCATAGACAGTCCGACTGCCAGACCGCCCAGAATGGTGACCAGGCTACGGCTTGTGCCAGGCCACATGGCGATGCACTGCACCAGACCAATGAGCACGGCATGCTGCAACTGCAGCTGCTCGAGGCTGCGACCCTCGCGATGTTTTTGAATCCATCGCGTCAGGGCAAGGATGACCAATGCCCCCATGATCCAGGCAACGATGATTGGTTTGACGCCAAACAGCACCGCTTCAATGCGTTTGTCGAAGATCACGCCGATGACGGCAGCTGGCAGAAATGCCGCAATGACACACAGCGCCAGATTCAGACCTGTTGCATCGCGACCCAGCACACCGGTAAGCATTTGCCTGACGCGCTGTCGATACAGGCCTAGCACCGCAAGGATTGCGCCAGCCTGAATGACGATGGCATAAGCGTTGGCACTGTCGCTTACCTCTATCCCCAACAGACGTTGTGCGATGAGCAGATGACCTGTTGAGCTGACGGGCAGATATTCAGTGATTCCTTCGACCAGGCCCAGGATCAACGCTTGTATCAGGTCCATGAACTATTTCCGTAGCGAAGGCTGCGCCAACTGCGCAGCACGATGAGTCCGGTTAGCAGCAGTAGTAACCAGGATGAGAAACGACCGCCACCACCGGAATTGTTGCTGCTACTGGAACTGCCACCTGTCGATGGCGCGGGTGCAGCCGAAGCAGTCAATGTGAGGTCTGCAGCATCGGTGAGTGCGTAGTCGTCGGTAATGGTAACGCGCAGGGTGTAGCTGCCAGCTTGGCTCATGACGACGCTGGCTTTGGCGCTGCTGCCATTGGACAGTGTCGCAGTGGCGCCGGCTGGGCTGCTGACAACCGACCATACATAAGTGACAACCTTGTGTCCCGCCACGGCGGTGCTGCCGCTTGCATCCAGTGCTGCGCTTTGGCCGGCAATTACGGCGCTAGCGCCTGTGGCAACAGCCGTGGGCTTCGCGGCCAGAGCAACCGCCGCACCAACGTCAAGCATGCCGGCGCCGCAGATGCCCGCTGCACAGATGCATTCGCTGCCTTGGATATCTTTGCTGTCTACCGGCAGATGGCAAGCCGGCGGAGCTGGTGTGGTGGTGCTAGTCGTGGGGAAAGCACGGGCCGAGACTTTCAGTCGTGCAATAACCTGTGAGGCAGATAGCACTGGATTGGCGGCCATCACCAATCCTGCGGCCGCAGCTGCCAAGGGCGCCGAAAAACTGGTGCCCACATTGTTACGGTACTGGTCGGTATAGGTAGGGCCCACTGGAATCGTGCTGCCGCTGTCGGTAGTGGTGTCCAGCGAAAACAGGCAAGGGTCGCCAGCGCCGATCAGCACGCAGTTTCCAGCCGGGGCGGAGATGCCCACTTCAGTGCCGAGATTGCTATAGCCAACTTTAGTGCCGATTTGGCGAAGGCCACCCACACCCAGCACCCCCGCACAGTTGGCAGGTGCATCCACTGGCCCACCTTCGTTGCCAGCGGAGGCCACTACAACGATGCCCTTGTTTGTGAGGTCTTGAATAACTGCGTTATAGGCGGCAGGGCAACTGCCCACACCACCGAGACTCAGATTGATGACCTGTGCCGGATTGGAGTTGGTGGCAGGTGTGCCTGCCAGTAGCGGCGGCGGAATGCTCAGGCCTGCAGCCCAATACATTCCGGCAATGACATCTGAGTCGTAACCACCGCACTTGCCCAGCACACGCACTGGCAGTATCCGAACGTTATAGGCAGCCCCCGCCACGCCGACGCCATTATTGGTATCGGCGCCGATCATTCCTGACACACGTGTGCCATGCCAGCTGCTGCTGGTGGGTTGATCATTGTTGGTGCCGGCGCCGCACTTCTTGCCTGCATAGACCGGATTGGCTAAATCAGCGGCGGAGATGAAGTCACCCGGGTCGCTGGGATCCGTGTCCCAGCCATCACCGTCATTGGCTGAGGTGAAGTTTCCCGGCTTATCGGCTGACACGAAGTCATAGCCGGGCAGCAGCTTGCCGCCGCTAGCGGCACGACGTAAATCCGGATGATCAAAGCGTACCCCGGTATCCAGTACAGCAACTACGACAGGTGTACCCGAAACAGCGCCGATGCCCTTGGTGAAATCCCAAGCACTATTGGCGCGTATGGCTGCAATTTCCTGCGCTTGTAGGTACCACTGTTTGGCATACAGCGAGTCTCCTGGCGTCGTGAGGTGTGTGCGCACACGCCGATCGGGCACTGCCAACGCAACTTGAGGGTCGCTGCGTAGCGTGGCCAAGATTTGATCCAGGGCTGCGCCTTGACTCGAGGCATCGAGTTGCAACACATGCAGGTTGCCACCCAAAGCATGATGCGCACGCAGTGCCACTCCCGCACGCCGTCCACTGGCGCGCACCTGACTATCAAACTGTGCATCACCCACGTTCTGGCTGGCGCTGCGCCATTGCACGATGATTCGGTCGGTGGGCTCTGCCGGCGCTGCCTGCGCCAACCCGCTGCAGCACAGCGCGAGGGTCGCCAGAAGGGCCGCCGAAGCGGGCCTGCAAATGCGTGCAATGCGTGTGATGTTCATAGGCGGGATGTTGCCACGCTTGGGGCTTTAAGTGCGCGATCTGACCAGATAACCCGGCTGCATTGAGCGTGATACAGCGCTCAAATGCTCTTCGTGTTTCAACCGGAGGGCACAGTCATGATCAACAGCAAGCGCTGCCGCGGGCAGGGCATGACCGAATACATCGTGGTGGTTGCATTGGTGGCCGTGGCGGCCATTGGTGTCTATACCGCTTTTGGCAAGACTCTACGTGGGCAGATGGCGGCTACGGCGCAGTCGCTGGCGGGCAAAAGTACCAGCCAGGCGCGCAGCGACAGCAACGATGCAGGCGAGGAGGCAGAGGCACAGGCCGGTCGAGCCATCAAGCTCGACAATTTCGACCAGGTGCGTTGAATGCTGCGGCATCAAGCGGCGGGTCAGGCGTTGGTTCCGGCACTGGGCTTTGCCGCCCTGCTGGCCGCGCTACTGTTGTGGGTGGTAGGTCTGGGTCAGACGATCACCGACAAGATTCGTTTGCAGAACGCCGCTGATGCCGCAGCCTATAGCGCCGCCCAGTGGCAAGCGCGCGCGCTGAACTTTCAGGCCTATACCAATCGGGCCATCGTCGCCAACGAAGTGGCTATAGCGCAGTTTGTCAGTCTGCGTTCCTGGTCGCAGTACGTGCAGCAGACACTGGGCAACACGGCGGCAGTGGGTCGCTATGTGCCGCCCGCAGCGGCCACGCTGCAGGCACTTTCAAGGGGCTGGTCTGCCGTCAACAGTGGCATTCAATCCACGCTGCCGCTCATCGAGACAGGCATCAGTCGTTGGAATGTTGATGTGCTGGCCCGGACGCAAGCTATCGCACATCAGCAAGCATTGATCGGCTCAGCAGAGCTAGTGCCACAGGTCGCGCGTTACCACGATCCTCGTATCGAGGTGGCAAGCGGTACACGCCTGTTGCAGCTTGCCAATGCCGCCGGCTGGCAGAACCGCCTGACTGCGCGCTACAGGCGCGGGTCCGGCGAATTGGCGCGTGTGTCGCAGTTGCTCATGGATTCACGCGATGGCTTCAGTGCCCAGCGTCGCAACAATCTGCTGTTCTCCAATCCACTACTTAAGCTTCCCAAGCGCGGCGGTACAGATCTGTTGGCCGAACGTGGCTGGCGGGGCATGGACAGCCTGTCCCTGCATATCAATTACTTTTTCGGCTCAACCGAAGTGCCTTATGGCTGGGGTGCAGCCGAGAACCGCGTGCAGCCGGTGACTGTCCGTGGAGCGCATGGTGGTAGTTGGGACGACAATTACCGCGCCACGCGCACTGCGGAGCGCGCGTTAGTTGCACGCACCGGCTATGCAGGCTTGCCAGAAGTGCGCGATATCGTGCAGCCGCAGCGCCAGCAGGATCTGCGCCTGGGCTATTCAGTGCATCTGGCTTTGCCGCAACACCGTTTATGGACAGCAGCACGAGAGGTAACCCCCGCACTGCACTTGCCAGGCGGCAGTCTTTTGGATCTGGGTACGACACTGCCCGGTGATGCATTGCATGCGTTGGCTTCTGCCGAAGTGTTCTTCCAAAGACCGACGGCGCGTACCGACGGCAGGGCCGAGTACCCGAGCCTATTCAGTCCCTATTGGCAGGTGCATCTGGCGCCGGTCAGTGCGCGCACGCGCAGCCTCACTGCACCAAGCCGTGGTGTGGCGTTAGATCCGTATGCGGTGTTGCCGTGAAGCGCATGGCAGGTCAGGCACTGATCGAGTTTTGCATCATGGTGGGCGTTTTTGTCGCGTTGGGTATCGGCATGCAGGTGCTGTCAGGTTGGCAGCGTTTGCAGCGGCAGGCTGTTATTGGCGCACGCGAGGCGGCATTTAGTGCGGCAATGAATCCGCGACAAACTGGTGCCCAGAACCTGCAGGCGCGTTTGATGGCGCTGCACTTGGATGCAGTGGGAACTGTGGCGCCTGTCACCGGCCAGTCCCTGCTGGAGCAGGATCCCGGACCTACGCTACAAGTCGCTGATGCGCCGCCGCCTGGCACTACGCCGGGTTTGCTGCTGCAAGTGCTGCGTCCCCTGCAGGTTGTTGGGGGTTTTCTCGGCTCGGATTTCGCATTGACACAGCAGGGCTTTGCGCAAGCGACTGTTGCGTTGCGCATGGCAGATCTGCGGGCATTGCCCGAGCCTTGGGCCAGTGCTGCGCTACAAGTAGAAGAACGCTCAGCTGTACTCGGCGATGACTGGTCTGCTGCTGGCCCGGCACAGGTCGCGCAGCGCACGGGAGGGCTGGTGCCTACCGCCGTATTGGCTCGACAGGCCGCAGTGCTGCGGCCGTTATTGTGGCCGGCCCGACTCATAGAGCCGGCCCTTGGGCGGCTGTGTTTAGGGCTCATTGAACCGGAGCGAGTGCCGGTCGATCGCCTTGCTGGCGCAGTTGGTGGCACTGCACAGCCCGGAGATGCGACATGTCATTGAGAGCAGCAGCAACCGGTCTTCTTGTGGCGTCTTGGCCAGTAGCGGTGCCAGCCCAAGTGCCGTCGTATCCAAATGTAGTCAGCGAGTCATTGCCATCGTCGCTGCGCATCAACGGTCTATCGGTGGAGATCACCCACCTCAGCGGCACAGGTGTTCCCGGATTGGTCCGCCACTTTGCACAGCGCTGGCGTGTGGCTGCAATGGCGCAAGGGGACTGGTTGCAGTTGGCGCATCAATCCAATGGCTGGTCAGAAGTGTTGCAGTGGCGTCCGGAAAGCGCTTCAACCGAAGCACTGTACTCGCGCCTGCGTGTGGATCAGTCGCCGAGCCCGGCGGCAACGCTGGCCTTGCAGCTACCGGCTGTGTGTCAAAGCCGCAACCTTCTTCAAGTTGGTAGCACTGCGCAACCGGTGTTGCAGCTTACAGCCCGCTGTCAGGGAGATCTGAATCTGGTGCAGTCATTGCTACAGCAAGCCGCCAAGCGCAGCGGTTGGCGAAAGGCGGACGGCACTGTTCCACCACGGCTGTGGACTCGCAGCGGCATGGCGTTGCAGCTCGACGTCCTGCAATCACCTCAGGGTGTGGTGCTGGTTGCCCTGCAACACGGTCGGGCACTACAGCCATGAACATCGCACCCCAACTGGGTCAGGCCTTGGCCGAGTACCTACTGTGTACAAGCGTGCTGGTGAGCGCCTTGCTGGTGCCGTGGTGGGGCGACGAACCGGTGGTGACGCAGTGGGTGCAGGTGTTGCGCGAGTGGGTGCAGTCCATCACCTGGTTGTTGGCGCTGTCTTGAATCTGGAGGCTTAATGAAAATATCTGCATTTTTGGCAGGTGGTGTCCGATCCAACCTGCTGCTCGGTGCGGCAGCACTATTGGCTGCAACGGCTGCGTTTTTGCTGGCCAAGCACTACCTCGCTAGTCAGGCAGTGCTGCTAGAGCAGCAGTTTGCACAGCGGTTGCAAACACGCCAGGTACTGGTAGCTGCAAAGCCTTTGGCCAGCGGCGATGTGGCAGCAGAGGGCAGTCTTGCCAGGCGCGACATCCCGGTCAGCTTTTTGCGCAGTGATGCCTTGGATCCACAATCTGCCAATCGCATCGCAGGTCGACGTGTGTTGCACCCTATAGCAGCAGGGGATGCACTCACTGAAACAGATTTTGCACCACGCTCCGCGCCGGCATTGTCTGCGCTTCTGCCAGCCGGCCAGCGTGCGTTCACAGTGGCTGTAGACGAAGTGGCCGGCCAGTCCGGTCTACTGCGTGCCGGAGACAAAGTAGATGTGTACTGGCAACACCAACGCGGCAGCGACGTGGCCATGATCACCTTGCTGTTACAGGCGGTGCACGTGTTGGCGACCGGACGTCAAGTTGCCGGGCCCACATCTGCTGTTAGCGCTACGGAGTTCAGCACCATCACGTTGCAGGTGGATGCCGATGACGCCGCGCGCCTGATTCTGGCTCAGCGTAGTGGTCAGTTAGCCCTAGTGCTGCGAGGCAGCGCAGATACACAACAGCAGCTGCTCAAAATCCGCGACAGCCGCCAGTTGACCCAGCGCGTTACCGGCACGCACAGCGTGGGTCAGCCCGACCCACCGTTGCAGGTGATTGTCGGTGGGAGTGGCGCTGCTATCGCACCCCTGCAAAACCTACCCGTGAGTCCGCAGTTCTTTTCCAATGGAGGCCTCCCATGATGCGTCGCATAGTGCTGGTGCTGATAGGTCTGTTGTCTGCGTCACCTTTGCTGCTGGCAGAGACCTTGCCCGATGACTTGACTCTGACAGTTGGCGAAACGCAGTTGTTGGTCGCTGACGTGCATCGGTTGGCCCTGGGCAGGGGCAAGCTGTTGTCGGTATCGCGTCCCGAACGCGGCCAACTGTTGTTATTGGCCGAAGCAGTAGGCACCACAACGGTGCAGCTGTGGTTGCGCGACGGCAGTCGGCATCGGGTGCGGGTCAGCATCCGTGAGCAGGACTTGCAGCCCCGACTTGAGCAAGTGCAGCGTCTGCTCGAAGGGACGCGAAACATCACGGCGCACATCGCCGGCAGTCATGTGGTGCTGGAAGGCTTACGTGTGAGCGAGGCCGATCAGTTAAGAGCGGCACAGATCGCCGAGGGCTTTGGTGGTGTGGTGCTCAACTTCATTGGACGCCTCGGCTGGGAGGCAATGATTCAGATGGAAGTGCGCATCATCGAAGTGCGCCGCGACAAATTGCGCGATTTGGGTCTGCGTTGGGATGGTACGACACCGGGTCCGGTTGCAGGTCTGCAGCTGGGGCAGGCGCCAGGTGCACCAGCAGCTAGCTTTGCTATGGCGAGTCAGTTGGCATCGCGTCTTGAGCTGTTGGCTCAGCAGGGCATGGCAGAGACCGTAGCACAGCCGCTGCTTAGTTGTCGTAGCGGCGGTTCAGCGCGCTTTGTGTCCGGTGGCGAGGTGCCGATTCCGGTGGTCGATGGTCTAGGTGGCACCGATGTGCAATACAAAGAATATGGCGTGATTCTGGAGGTGCGGCCCAAGGCCGATGCCGGCGGCTCCATCTATGCAGAGATTGAAGCGGAGCTAAGTCAGATCGACGATGCAGTGCGCGTGCAAAACTTCCCGGGCTTCATCAAACGCCGCTCTGCCACGGCGGTAAACGTAAGGGCTGGTGAAACCATCGTGATCGGCGGGTTGTTGGCTCGCGAGCGCAGCAGCAGTCGTCAGTCGGTGCCTGGTCTGGGGCGTTTGCCGTTGGCAGGTGGACTGTTTGGTTCACGTCATCGTCTGGAGCGCCAAACCGAACTGCTGGTGTTGATTACGCCGCGCTTGGTGGGCGAGGGGCCGCTGGGTCCGCCGCAGGTTGACCCCGCAGTGCAGGTGCAGCGTGCTGACGCATTGGCGGGTAGCTCTGCTGCACCTGTAGAGGCGCAATAACATGGATGTGACCCCAGAGTTCATTAGCGCCGTTCAAGGTGAGCTGGTTGCGGCATTGGATCTACGCCGCAACGACATCGCAGGTATGCACGACGGGCAGTTACGTGCGCTGGCGCAGCGCTGCATCGCTGATATCGTGGCACGCCATGCCCTGCCAAGCGGCATTGATCGCCAGGGCATCGAGCGACAGTTGCTGCAGGAGGCTGTCGGCCGCGGCGTACTCGAAGACTTGCTGTCCGATGACTCTGTCACCGAGATCATGGTCAATGGACCCAATTCAGTGTTCATCGAACGAGCAGGTCGACTTGCACCAGCTCCGGTGCGATTTTCCAGCGCGCGTGCGCTGTCACGTGTCATTGAACGTCTGTTGTCAGACTCGGGGCGTCGTGTGGACGAGGGCATGCCCATGGTTGATGCCCGTCTTGCAGACGGATCGCGGCTCAACGTCATCATCGGCCCTTTGGCGCTCAACGGACCTGCGCTGACCATACGCAAATTCGCGCGACATGCACTGAAGCTCGAAGACTTGATTGAACGTGGAGCGCTGTCTGTGCAGATGGCGGCGCTGTTAAGCCATGCTGTGCACCATCGCCGCAACATTGTGGTGTCCGGTGGGACCGGGTCTGGCAAGACGACGCTGCTTAATGTGCTGTCGGCACTGATACCTGAGACCGAGCGTGTAGTCACTATAGAGGACTCTGCCGAGCTGCAGTTACAGCATCCCAATCGCGTCATTTTGCAGGCGCGGCCTAGCAATCTTGAAGGTCAGGGCACGGTCACCATTCGCGACCTGGTGCGCAACGCACTGCGTATGCGCCCGGATCGCATCGTTATTGGTGAGTGTCGTGGTGCCGAGGCGCTCGACATGTTGCAAGCGATGAACACGGGGCACAACGGCTCGCTCACGACCGCCCATGCCAATACGCCGCGCGATCTTTTGTCGCGGCTGGAAGTCATGGTGTTGATGGCTGGAATGGAGTTGCCGGTGCAGGCCATCCGCGAGCAGATGGCCAGCGCCGTCAACCTGATTGTGCAACAGGCACGATTTGCCTGTGGCGCGCGCCGGATTGTCTCAATCACAGAAATTACCGGCATTGAAGGCGGCCGCGTGCAAATGCAGGATCTGTTCCGCTTTCAGCAGACCGGCGTCGATGCAGAGGGCCGTAGCCAAGGACACTTTGTCGGCTGTGGAAACCTGCCGGTCTACCTTGAGGGCAGCAACTGTCACGGACTCGATAGAGGCCTGTTCGACCGGAGAGTGCTGTGATGCAAGCGCTGGCCTCCTTGTGTGTGGCAGTAGCCTGCGCGTGTTGCGCCATTGTTTTGTGGCGCAGTGGGCAAGGTCTTGCACAGTGGTTGCGTGCAGGTCACAAGCACTTAGCAGAGCGTGAGCTGGCCGATCTGTTCATCTTCATCGATCCGCGTCGCTTGGCGATGGCCGGTGCCGGCAGTGCGCTGCTGTTGCTGCTTGTGCTGTGGTCTGCAGGCTTGCCGCTGCTGGCAGCGTTACTGCCGGCTCTGGCAACAGTGTTGTGTCCGCGCTGGCTTATCTATTGGCTACGAGCTCGTCGCAATCGAAGGTTGCTGGCGCAGTTGCCCGATGCACTGGCCTTGCTGGCTGGTTTGCTGCGCTCCGGTCATGGACTGACTCAAGGCTTATCGCAGCTGGCCTCGCGGCAGGCGGCACCCTTAGGACAGGAGTTGCAGCTGCTGCTGCGTAAGCATCGCCTGGGCCTGCCCTTGGATCAGGCGCTGGCGGAGTTGCATCAGCGCGTACCAGAGCCCGATATCGCGCTGCTGGCTACAGCTATTCGTGTGTCTAGAGAACTGGGTGGAAACCTTGCCGAAACCTTGCAGCGTCTGGCAGAAGGCGTACGTAGTCGATTGGTCTTGCGCGGCAAAATCCACGCGCTGACCTCACAGGGACGGTTGCAGGGCGTGATCGTTGGGCTGATGCCAATGGGATTGATGGCAGTGCTGTCCATCATGGATCCGGGGCCGATGGGTTTGCTGTTCTCAACGGTTCCCGGCTGGTGTGCGCTGGCACTGATCCTGCTGCTGGAGTGTGTCGGCTTTTATCTTATACGCGGCATCATCAGGATCGACGTATGACTGCCTTACCGGTGTGGGTGAGCTGGGCCGTGCCTGTGCTTGCGGCAGGAGCGGCACTGTTGTCAGTGTTGTGCTTGCGAGACCTGACCCTTCCCATGCAGCGGGCACCGTCGGTCGCACAGGTGCTTCCCTGGGCACTGCGTGCGGGCTGGATACCGGCACGCTGGGTGGCGGTGTTAGTGAGCATGGCTGTGCCAGCACAGCATTTGAGTCTTATCCAGGCAGAGCTGGCTCGCTGTGATTTGGATTCTGTGTTGGATGCTGCACAGTGGCTTGGTTTGAGAGCGGTTGTAGTTGTCGTGCTGCTTGCAGTGGCCAGTCTGCTGGCGGTTTTGATGCAGTGGCAGACTCTGCCGCTAGCACTGCTGGTTTGTGGATTGAGCTGGTTGATGAGCGGGCGCTGGCTGCACAAGCTTCGGCTTGCTCGAGAGAATCAAATCTTGAAGGAGTTGCCCGCGAGTCTGGATGTGCTGACACTTTGCGTTGAAGCCGGTGCCACGCTGACTGCTGCGTTACGCATGGTGGTGGATAAGGCTCCGGACACGCCATTGCGCGGTGTTTTTGAACGAGTGTTGCGTGAGGTGCGTGCCGGTCGTACTCGCGTCGAAGCGCTTGAACATGTGGCCGGCATCTACAGACTCGATTGCCTCGATGCCTTGGTTAGCGCGTTGCTCCACAGTGAGGGTGCAGGGATCAGTTTGGGATCCTTGTTGCGTGCACAGGCCGAACAACGAAGTGCAGAACGGCACTTGCGCGCTGAACGTCTCGCGCTGCAGGCGCCGGTCAAAATGCTGGGCCCATTGGTGCTGTGCATTTTTCCCTGCACTTTCGTTGTGATCAGCGTACCTATCGTTGCGCGTGTGCTGGAGTCGACAGCTCCATGAGGCATTGCCGCATCGAAGTTAATCAACGGCGCCTGCGCCGTGTAACGGTGGGTATCTGTCAAACCCGCTTGGAGCGTGCCCGAGGGTTGTTGTTTCGTCGCTGGAGCAGCAGTACTGCACTGCTGCTGCAGGCTTGCAATGCCGTTCACACCTGGGGCATGGATCAGCCTCTGGATCTGCTGTTTTGTGATCGGGAGGATCGCATTATTCACATGGTCTGCGGTCTGCAGCCATGGCGCTTTGCCAGACGCTCATCAGCCCATAGTGTCTGGGAATTTCGAGCTGGTGCGATCAACGAGCTGGGTCTGCGCTGTGGAGATCAAATCCGGCCATGCTGAAGCGGATTCAATCCGGTGCGACGCTGGTTGAGTTCCAGGTGGTCGGTCTGTTGTGCTTGTTGCCGTTGCTGCTGGGTCTGTTGCAGCTGGCCTTGCTGTTACTTGCCAGCCCGCTGCTGCATTACGCGACCTTTCAAGCTGTTCGTGCGGGCACTTTTGCCGGTGCTGACCCCGCAGTGATGCGGCGTGCCTTGGCCGTAGGCCTGATGCCCTTGCAGGTTGAGGGTGGCACAACCCTGAGCGCGTCTAACGCACCGGGCGTGGCGGCCGCTGCCGCGGCGCGCTCGATGGCCGATGTACTGGTATTCGCCCGCATCACACTGATGCAACCTGGCACGGCAGCGTTTGAAGATTTTTCGGTCGACACGGCACAGGGCAGGGCGATACCTAACGGCTCTTTGCTGCAGCGCACTGCCGTGCCGGGTCTGCGCAGTGGCTTATCCATTCAGCAAGCCAATGTGCTGCAGGTTCGCGTCGATTGGTGCGCGCCCTTAGTCGTGCCGCTGATCGATCGTTTGCTGGTGGGTGTACTGCGCGGGTTGGATGCTGATTTGCACAGCCAAGTCTGCTACGCCGCCGGTCGCGTGCCCTTGCGCGCCAGCGCGGCGCTCAACATGCAGTCAGATGTTCGTTTTCACGGCGATTGAGCCAGTGCCTGCAAATCTTCGGGATGATCAATGTCCCACTCTGCTGCAGGCATAGGTACCCGCAGTAGGCTGTCTAAGTGTCGCTGCAATACGGTTCTGGCCCCGGCGTCGCCCCGTAGTGCTCCTAGCTGTGCCAAGCAACTGGCCGGAAAAATGGCTGGCACCCCTACGGTGCCGCTATACGCCGCCGCTACAATGCTGCCGCTGCGGCTCATCCACACCTCTTGCAGCCGCTGCAAATCCACCACCGTGACGGCAGGTTGATCTACCAAGGTCACCAGTAGGCCGTCGCACTGCCCGTCGACATCGTTGGCCACCAGGCGCAGCGAGCTGGCCATACCTTCCTCCCAGTCACGGTTTATACGCACTGATGCCGCTGAACGGCGCAGTAGCGGCGCCAATTGAGCAGCCTCGCAACCCAACACGACAGTGACTGGGCCTGCCCCCAAGGCCAGAGCCCGGGCGGTCGCGCCCTCCAGCAGCGTCTGGCCAGCCAAACGCGCCAATTGCTTGGGCGAGCCATAACGGCGCGAGGCTCCGGCGGCAAGGACGACGGTGTGCAGGACAGGGGGGCTATCGATCGTCATGGGACGGGGGTCTCGGAACTGTTTCGTGACAGAATATGCGCCTTGCCTAGCCTAGCCCCGCTCGCTACCATTCAAAAGTTTTTTCCCTATCAAACAGCAACTTCTGCAGCAAAATACGATGACGCATCACGCAAACGCGGCCTGGGTCGTGCACAAATTCGGTGGCTCCAGCGTCGCCGACGCCGGCTGTTTCCGCCGGGTGGCCGATATCCTCGACTCGCAGCCCTCGCCGCGACTGGGCGTTGTGCTTTCGGCCTGCAAGGGCGTCACCGACGCGCTGCTGGGCCTGGTGGCCCTGGCCGAGAGGCAGGATGACAGTTGGCGGGCTGCCCTGGTGGCGTTGCGCGGGCGTCA
>JAPLSH010000036.1 GCA_026398735.1 Pseudomonadota bacterium
CTGTCGAGTGCGCACCAGCCATGCATGGCACCCGTGTACACCTCAATTTCCGCAGGCAGTTTGGCCTTCGCATAGGCCTCACGCAGCAGGTCCTTGGCTTCCGGTTGGCTCTTGTCGTCGTTCTCTGCGATCGCGAACAAATAGTGTGCCTTCATCTTGGGAACCAACAGATGCGGGCTATCGGCCGCGGCCGATGCCAGACTGCCACCATGGAATGATGCACCCGCGCCGACACGATCCGGATGTGCTGCGGCAGTACGCATGGTTAACGGGCCGCCCATGCAATAGCCGGTGGTGGCCATCTTGCGCTTGGTGTCTGTTGCCGCCTGCGTATCGAGCCAGCTGATAAATGCCTTGGCATCGACTGCGGTGGTGGTCGCGTTGAGCGAACCCATCTGCGCCATCAGTGTTGTGCGCACAGCAGGATCTGAGAAGTTGGCACCCTCGGGCGAAGTGGGTGCCTTCTGCAAGCGATAAAAAGGATTGATGACCAGTACTGTGTAGCCCGACTCGGCCAAGCGCTTGCCCATCTGCCGAAATGCACTACGCAGACCGAAGATGTCGGGCCAGATGAGCACTGCAGGATGCTTTCCTGTGGTCGGATGAACGAAGTACGCGTCGCAGGTGCCATCGGCGGTCTTGATGGTGACTTCGCTCTCTTTGACTTCAGCAGCATTGGCAACCGCAGGCAGTAGCGAAACAAAACTTGCACCGAAGCCCAGAGCACCAAACTGGCGGCGCGACATGCCCTGCGATTGGTTTGAGTAATCGAGTGCATCGTTCATCGTGTCTTGATCGCACATGGATGAGGTCCCCTATTGTTTTCTAAACTGCGGCACATGCCGTATTTAGAGATGGTGCGCCGAGTGGGCTGGGCGCTGCAAGGGTGCGCGCTTTTAAGTACACAATTGCTCCATGGTCAGGGTGCTTGATGGGGCTGGCAAACAGACGGAGAGGATGACGATGATCAGACAGAGTTTGGGGGTTGCTGCCTTGGCAGCGGTGCTGGCGGGCTGCGGTGGCGGCGGTTCTACCGGTGGAGCCAGCGGTGGCGGATCTGGTGGTGGTACCACGGTGACGGCGCCGGGCGCGCCCACTGCTCTGGTAGCCACGGCTGGTAATGCGTCGATCAGCCTGGCCTTCACCGCGCCGGCCTCCAACGGCGGCGCCAGCATCACCGGTTACACGGGCAGCTGCGTAGCGACCCCTTCCACGGTGACGGCCACTGGGGTGGCCACGCCTATTAGCGTCAGTGGTCTTGTCAACGGCACTAGCTATACCTGCACGGTTGTTGCGACTAACTCTGCCGGTACAAGCCCGGCAAGCTCGGCAGCCAGTGCTACACCCAGCGCCTCATCAGCCACCGTCACTACTGCAGGCGTAGCGTGTCCGCTGAGCTATAGCGCGTTCAACAGCAGCACCAAGGTTAATGCCACCAGTCAGTCCAGTTGGACTTGCAGCGGATCGCTGCGGCAGATGACCAGCAACGGCATCCCAGATCACCCGGTCACCGATGGCAACTTTGCTACGCCTATCTCTGTGCAAAACGTTAGCACCACCATGCGGCTGCAACCGACCAACAGCGGCAGTCAGACCAGCGGCGCAGGCAACGTGGGCTATGTGATTAACGGCGTGAAGCTCGATCCGGGCACGGCCGGAACCTGTGCTGCCACCGCTACGGGCACGGCACCTGGCCAAGGCTGCGTGGCCATCGCCGGTAATGATCCTTGGCGCATTGAGGCACTGGGTGGTGCATTTACGTTTGGCACAGACTCCAGCAACGCCCACGTACAACCCACCGGCGATTATCACTATCACGGTATGCCCGAGGGCTATCTGACACGCCTGAACAAAGGCCAGGCCGTGACGCTCGTCGCGTGGGCCAAAGACGGCTTTCCGATCTACGCTCGCTATGGCTATACCAACGCCACGAACGCCACCTCGGCCATCAAGGTGATGCGCGGTAGCTTCCAGAAAAAAGCCACTCCCGATGCGGGGCGTCCGGCCAACACCACCGTCTTTCCGATGGGCACGTTCATGCAGGATTATGAGTACGTGGCGGGGTCAGGTGATCTGGACGAGTGCAATGGACGCTTTGGCGTGACGCCAGAGTTTCCCAGTGGCATCTACCACTACTACATCACGGACACGTATCCGTTTATCCAGCGCTGTGTGAAGGGCCCGCTCTGAGACCGAAGAGAGAAATTGGTCGGGGCGAGAGGATTTGAACCTCCGACCCCTTGCACCCCATGCAAGTGCGCTACCAGGCTGCGCCACGCCCCGACCGGAGCAATCAACAAACACCGCAGCAGGGAATTGGATGCGGATGCGTACTCTACATCAGCGGCGCAGGATCTTCAGTATTTCCTCAAGCTCATTGCGCAATTGACGCACGATCTGTTGGCTCTGGCTGGTGTCACTGCGAGCCTCCTCGCCAGTGAGCTTGAGACGAGCACCACCGATGGTGAAGCCCTCTTCATAAAGCAGGCTACGTATCTGTCGGATGATGATCACATCCTGACGCTGATAGTACCGACGGTTGCCGCGGCGCTTGACGGGTTTGAGTTGCGGGAACTCCTGCTCCCAATAACGCAGCACATGCGGCTTGACCGCGCACAGCTCGCCTACCTCACCGATGGTGAAGTAGCGCTTGCCCGGTATGACCGGCAGCTCGTTATTGTTCCGGGGTTCCAGCATAAGCCTCTACACGCGCCTTGAGTTTTTGACCGGGACGGAACGTAACCACGCGCCTGGCGCTAATGGGGATCTCTTCACCCGTTTTAGGATTGCGACCTGGCCGCTGATTCTTGTCACGCAAATCGAAGTTGCCAAAACCGGACAGCTTTACCTGTTCGCCTTGGGCCAGCGCTTCGCGCACTTCTTCGAAGAACTGATCAACCAGTTCGCGAGCCTCACGCTTGTTGAGACCCAACTGATCGAACAATGCCTCGGCCATTTCTGCCTTGGTGAGTGCCATGTGACCTATTCCCGCAACCTGGCGTCCAGATTAAGTCGCAGATCATCGGCCACAGCAGTGACCAGCCGATCCGCGTCTTCGTCGGTGAGAGTCTTGTCATTATCTTGTAAAATCAAGCCGAAAGCGATGCTCTTTCGTCCTGATTCTATGCCTTGTCCCTGATAAACGTCGAAGCAGCGAAGCTCGCGCAGCAACGTTCCTGCCGCAACCCTGACACGAGTTTGCAGAGCGCTCAAGGGGGTTTCGCGCGGTAATGTCACCGACAAATCGCGTCTAACCTGCGGAAAACGCGACACTTGAGCAGCGCGAGCTACTGTTTGACGGGTCGCTGCAATCAGATCCAGTTCGAACAGAACCGGGGCGCCGACAAAACCCATTTGTTTGACCAATTCGGGATGCAGTTCGCCCAAATGACCGATGCATACACCGTCGCGATACACGGCTGCGGATCGCCCGGGATGCAGGCACGGGAGTGATTTACTATCAAAAACAAAATCTTGAGATGCATTGCTTAGGCTAATTAGAGCCTCTAAATCGGCCTTCACATCATGAAAGCCAACGTCCTCAGCCTTATCAGCCCACTGCTCCGGAACCCGCAGGCCCAAGGCGATACCGGCTACGCGCCGCGGCTCACTGACCACCGTGCCCTCACGCAGAAACACGGATCCCAACTCGAACAGTCGTACGCGATCCTGCTGACGACGCTGATTGTCTAGGGCGGCCTGCAGCAGACCCGGCCACAACGACAGCCGCATGACTCCCATATTGGCAGCGATGGGATTGGCCAACTTGACGGACTGCATTTCGGGTAGCAGGCGCTGCTGAATAACCGGGTCGCAAAACGCGTAGTTGATGGCCTCTTGATAGCCACGCACCACCAGCGTATCGAGCACCACGCGTTCGTCGACTAACGACTCTGGTCGCTTGCCAAACCGCTGCGGAAACCGCGCGGGTACCTCTGTGATGCGATCCAGGCCTATGACGCGGGCCACTTCCTCAATCAGATCGGGCTCGATGGCAAGGTCAAAGCGCCAGCTCGGTGGTGATATCCGCCAACCCTCCGGCAATGCCTCAACACGCATCTGCAGAGCCTGTAGTGCCTGGGCCACCTCATCATCTGCAAAGCTGACTCCGAGCAGCCTGGTCAGCTGGTTACGACGCAGTACCAGTGAGGCACGTGGGGCATCAACGCCCTCTTCCACCGCAGCGGCAATGGGGCCGGCAGAACCACCACACAGCTCTAGGAGCAGTTGGGTGGCGCGCTCCATTGCCAGCATCTGACCTTGCGGATCGACGCCGCGCTCGAAGCGTTGACTGGCATCAGTTTGCAGCCCATGGCGGCGCGCACGCCCGGCAATGGCCGAGGGCGCAAAGTAGGCGACTTCGAGCAATACCGTTGAGGTATCTGTGGTCATCGACGAACCCATGCCGCCCATGACACCGGCCAGACCGATCGCCTTGCTGCTGTCGGCAATGACTAGTTCATCGGTGGCCAATGCGATTTGACGGCCATCGAGCAATTGCAGGCTCTCGCCGGTATGGGCACGAGTCAGCACGCGTGGTGCAGCCTTTGGAGCCAGCACTTTGAGTCCATGAGTGGCAGTGCTGGTCGTCGAGACCGGCTGCCAGGCGGGTCGTCGTGAAGGCTGCCGCAGCAGTGCTGACACCTCCCGCGACAACCCTTGTACCGACATGGCATCGCCCCTGTTGGGATAGATGCTGACATCGATGATCGTGTCGTTGAGATCCAGGTAGGTGCGCAGGTCAACGCCAAGCGGCGCATCGGCCGGCAACTCAAGGATGCCATCGGAGGTTTGCGCCATGCCCAATTCGCGAGCCGAGCACAACATGCCTTGCGACTCGACACCGCGCAGTGCTGCAGCCTTGATGGCCATGCCACCCGGCAGGCTGGCACCTACTTGGGCCAGTGCGACTTTAAGGCCTGCACGTGCATTGGCAGCACCACAGACAATTTGCAGAATTTGGCCGCCGCCTACATCGACACGGCAGACGCGAAGTTTGTCGGCTTGCGGATGCGGCGCTGCTTCAAGCAGCGAGGCAACAACCACGCCACTGAAGTCTGCCGCAGCAGGCTCGCAGCTTTCGACTTCGAAACCAGCCAGAGTAAGTCGACTGGCCAATGCCTGCGGCGCAAGCGTGACCTCGACCCATTCCTTTAACCAGGACAGGGACACTTTCACAGGGACACCTCGACGCTAGCCGCCGCGAAACTGACGCAGAAAGCGCAGATCGTTTTCGAAGAACAGTCGCAGATCGTTAACGCCGTAGCGCAGCATCGCCAGTCGGTCGATACCCATGCCAAAGGCATATCCGGTGTAACGCTCTGGATCTACATCGCAGGAGGCCAACACCTGAGGGTGGACCATGCCGCAACCCAGCACTTCGATCCAACCCGTTTGCTTGCACAGTCGGCAGCCCTTACCGCCGCACTCAACACAGGAGATGTCGACTTCTGCGGAAGGTTCGGTGAACGGGAAATAGGAAGGTCGCAAACGCATCGCCAAGTCGCGCTCGAAGAAGGCTTCCATGAAGCCATGCAATACAGACTTGAGCTGCGCAAAGCTGACATCGGTGTCGACCAGCAAGCCTTCGACCTGATGGAACATGGGAGTGTGAGTGGCATCGCTGTCGACGCGATACACACGCCCCGGCGCGATGACGGCAAGCGGTGGCTTGCCAGCACGCAGCGCGCGGATTTGCACTGGGCTGGTGTGAGTACGCAGCAACGCGCCCTCACCTGCATGCCCCGGCTCAATGTAGAAGGTGTCGTGCATTGCACGGGCCGGATGATCGGCAGGCACATTGAGTGCTGTGAAATTGTGGAAGTCGTCCTCGATCTCTGGGCCTTGAGCGACCGTAAAACCGATATCGCCAAACAAGCGTTCGATACGCAGACGTGCGCGCGTGACGGGATGTAGGCCACCTGATTGCTCGCCGCGACCGCGGAGACTGACATCCAGAGCGCCCTGCGCAAGTTGTGCGGCGAGTGCATCGACTTCGAGAGAGGATTGCCGCGCAGTCAGTGCCTCTTGGACCTGCTGTTTGGCTTCGTTGATACGCTGCCCTGCGGCGGGCCGATCGGCAGCCGAGAGCGATCCGAGGGATTTGAGTTGTTCGGTAAGCTGGCCTTTTTTGCCAAGCCACCGCACGCGCACCTCGTCGAGGTGCGCGAGGTCGCCACTGCTGGCGACCTCGGCAAGCGCGCGCTCAACTAACGCTGGGAGTGAGTCCACGGGTCAGGCTTGCGCGCTGCGCTACAGCGCTCAGGCCGCCAGCTTGGCCTTGGCCTGCTCGACGATAGCGGTGAATGCCGCCGGATCATGGATGGCCAGGTTGGCGAGCATCTTGCGGTCGATGCGGATGCCAGCCTTGAGCAGGCCATTGATGAAGCGGCTGTATGACAAGCCGTGCTGACGTGCACCGGCATTGATACGGGCGATCCACAGGGCGCGGAACTCGCGCTTCTTGGCACGACGGTCGCGGTAGGCGTATTGGCCTGCCTTGATGACCGCCTGCTTGGCGACGCGATAGATCTTGCGGCGGGCGTTGTAATAGCCCTTTGCCTTGTGGAGAACTTTCTTGTGACGGCGACCTGCGGTTACGCCGCGTTTGACTCTTGCCATGGTGTGTTACCTCGAAGTGTGGATGTCAGTGGTTCGGCAGCAGTTGCGTGACGCGACCGACATCGGACTCGTGGACCAGGCTCGAGCCGCCCGAACGCAGGTGACGCTTCACCTTGCGGGACTTATGACCGAGATTATGCCGGCGACCGGCGGAATAGGCTTTGAAGCCTTTGGCCGTCTTGCGGAAGCGCTTGGCTGCCGCACGGCTAGTTTTCAACTTGGGCATTACTAACTCCTTCGACGTTTATGTAGCCCAGTTCACAGGAACGCCTTGTAGGACGCTTCCGCTTGCGGGCGGACCCCACCGGCCACGAAGGCCGGACGAAGTCACTTCTTTTTTGGCGAAAACACCATGACCATCTGCCGGCCTTCCATCAGCGGGTTCTGTTCGATCACAGCATGCGTTGCCAGATCGACAGATACCCGTGCCAGAAGCTTACGGCCGATATCTTGATGCGCCATCTCACGGCCACGGAACCTCAGGGTTACCTTGGCTTTGTCACCCTCGGTCAGGAAGCGGATTAGATTACGCAGCTTGACCTGGTAATCACCCTCTTCCGTACCGGGACGAAACTTTACTTCTTTGACTTGAATCTGCTTTTGCTTGCGCTTGGCAGAGTGGGCTTTCTTGTTCTGTTCGAACAGGTACTTGCCAAAGTCCATCACCCTTACTACAGGCGGCTCTGCGGTCGGAGACACCTCGACCAGGTCCAGTGCCGATTCGGCTGCCAGAGCTAGCGCTTCCGCGCGCGTCATGACACCCGCTTGCCCCCCGTCCGCGCCGATCACTCGCACCTCAGGTGATGTGATCTCGTCGTTGCGTCGGACGCGCTTGGATGATGTAGCTATAAGTCAGTCCTCCAAAACAGTACGCCCGCGGCTATCGAGCTCGATGCGCAGACGTTGTTCAAACGCGTCTAACGTCATCGTGCCCAGATCCTTGCCGTTGCGGGAACGCACGGAAACTAGGTTTGCTGCCACTTCCTTGTCGCCCGCTACCAAGAGGTAGGGGACTCGCTGCAGCGTGTGCTCGCGGATCTTAAAGCCCACCTTCTCGTTACGCAAGTCCGCCACGGCCCGAAATCCCTGATTTTTAAGGCGTTCTGTGGCGGCCTGCACGTAGTCGTTCTGGCGATCGGTAATGGTGATCACGGCGGCCTGTACCGGAGCGAGCCAAGCCGGCAGCCGGCCAGCGTGATGCTCGAGCAATATGGCGAAAAAGCGCTCTAGCGAGCCGAAAATGGCCCGGTGCAGCATGACCGGGGTCTGCTTTTGGCTGTGCTCGTCGATAAAGTGCGCCCCGAGGCGCCCGGGCAGGTTCAGATCGACCTGCAGGGTGCCGCATTGCCAATCCCGTCCGATGGCATCCCGCAGCACGAACTCCAGCTTGGGGCCGTAAAAAGCCCCCTCACCCGGGTTCAGGGTGTATTCGATGCCTGCAGCTGTGGCCGCCGCTTTGAGAGCCGTCTCGGCCTGATCCCAGACGGCATCTTCGCCCACGCGCTTGGCGGGTCGATCCGAGAATTTGATGCGTACATCGTCGAAGCCGAAGTCTTTGTAGATATCGAGGATCAGCCGCGTGACCGCTACCGATTCAGCGGTGATCTGGTCGGCCGTGATGAAGATGTGTGCATCGTCCTGAGTAAACGCCCGTACCCGCATCAGCCCGTGCAATGCGCCCGATGGCTCATAGCGATGCACTTTGCCAAACTCTGCAAAGCGCAGCGGCAGATCGCGATAGCTGCGTATGCCCTGCTTGAAGATCTGCACGTGACCCGGGCAGTTCATCGGCTTGATCGCATACAGGCGATCGTCCGGAGTGCGGGTGAGAAACATGTTCTCGCCGAACTTCTCCAGGTGCCCCGATTGCTGCCACAGCACGGCATCCATGATCTCGGGCGCGTTGACCTCTTGGAAACCTGCAGCCTCTTGGGCCTCGCGCATGTAGCCGATCAGGCGCTGAAAAATGGCCCAACCCTTGGGGTGCCAGAACACCGCGCCCGGCGCCTCTTCCTGCATATGGAATAGATCTTGGTCACGACCGATTTTGCGGTGGTCGCGCTTTTCGGCTTCTTCCAGACGTTGCAGGTAGTCGGCCAATTGCTTGGCATCGGGCCAGGCTGTGCCGTAAATGCGCTGCAGCATTTCGTTACGAGAATCACCGCGCCAATAGGCACCGGCGACCTTCATCAATTTAAAGGCTTTGAGCTTGCCGGTGGACGGCACGTGCGGGCCACGGCACAGGTCTTCCCAGCCATCTTGTCCGTATAGGCCGATGGCCTCGCCGGCAGGGATGGAGGCAATGATCTCCGCTTTATAAGCCTCGCCTAGCGCAGTGAAGTGCGCTACAGCTTCGTCTCGCGGCAGTTCTCGCCGCTGCACCTGATGATCGGCCTTGGCCAGCTCGGTCATGCGCTGCTCGATGGCAGTGATGTCTTCGGGCGTAAACGGGCGCTGATACGCAAAGTCGTAAAAGAACCCATCGTCGATGACCGGACCGATGGTCACCTGCGCATCCGGGTACAGCTGTTTGACCGCATGGGCCAGCAAGTGGGCTGTGGAATGCCTGATGACCTCGAGGCCGTCTGCATCTTTGTCGGTGACGATGGCCAATTGCACATCGTTGTCGATGAGATGCGAGGTGTCGACCAGCTTGCCATCTACGCGGCCGGCCAGCGCGGCCTTGCGAAGGCCGGCGCCGATACTGGCTGCAACGGCATCTACTGTGACCGCTTGGTCAAAGCTGCGTTGGCTACCGTCGGGCAAGGTGATGACAGGCATGTGTAGTCCCCAAAAAAACTGGCGCAAGTGTGGCGGCGTGGTGCGCCGCGCGTCAATCGACGCCATCGCAAAGGCAGTGTCTTACCAGCGCTTGTTGAAACCCACCGAAAAGCCCTGTGGCAGCACGCCCAGCACCAGCGGCACATCGCGCTCGTGCATCAGGTAACCCATGGTCGCACCCAGCGCGACGCCGGCCAGCACACCTGTCTGCCAATGGCCCCAGCTCTTCATGCGGGCGATGCCGTCGTAGACCGGCAGCAGAGCCAATGCGTAGGCACCGGGGTGGTCAGGGCCATATTCGAGAATGTATGGGGTGACGATACTGGTGATAAGGGTGACTTCACCGCTGGGGAAGCTCTTGTTGCCACTGCCCTGGAACCATTGGTTCGGATTGGCTGAATCAACGGGCCGCACGCGCGAAAAGGCCAGCTTGAGGCCCGTAGAGGCTACGGCTCCCAACGCCATGGAATCGACCGCCTGCCAGCTGGTTTTTCCTAGACGGGACTCTGAACCTTCCCAAAGGGCTAGTGCGGCGACGCCTGCTATCGAGCCATATTCGAGCGCGCGCTGGTTGTGACGAGCCCAAATGCCGCTCTCGTCAAAGGCAATGCGCTGGTCGATGCCCAGCGGCCCACCGGCTGCCAAGGCCGGTGCCGAAGGCACGCACAACAGCAACGCCATGATAAGGGCGCGAATCGGTGATTTCATGGAGCCCTGCACGGGTGCGGGAGAGAGGAAAGATGGTAGTCGCGAGTGGGATCGAACCACCGACCACTTCCATGTCAAGGAAGTGCTCTACCACTGAGCTACGCGACTACAGATCACCCGTTAACGGGTCGCAAAAGATACTGCAATGAAGCCCTGCTAAGCAAGGCCCAACTCGCGCTGCCGCAGCTGGCCTATTTGGTCCCGTAGCGCTGCAGCCTGCTCAAATTCGAGGTTGCGGGCATGCTTGAACATCTCGGCTTCAAGTTTTTTGATCTCGCGCGCAATGCGTTCGGGGCTGGCATTGGCCGGCAACGCCGGTGCCGCCTTGCCCGCGCGCTTACGGCTCGGTGCAGCCTGCTCCGGCTCTTGGCGGGCCCCTTCCATGATGTCAGTGATGGACTTGGTAACACCCCGGGGCGTAATGCCATGCTGTAGGTTGTAAGCCACCTGCACAGTACGTCGGCGTGTGGTTTCATCTAAAGCCCGCTGCATGGAGCCGGTCATGCGATCGGCATACAAAATAGCGCGCCCATTGAGGTTGCGCGCTTCGCGGCCGA
>JAPLSH010000004.1 GCA_026398735.1 Pseudomonadota bacterium
AGGTGTTGTGACCTGCGGCTGGGCGTCCAGCACCGCAGCGCGGGAGAAGACCTCGCTGCCGTCGATCAGGCCCGCCAGCAACTGGCCCTGCGGCCCGATGTCCTCGCCCAGCAGGGTGGAGGCAAGGTCATTAGCCGCTTCCAAGCGCGAGGCTGATAGCTGCGCTTGCTTGTCCGCCAGCTTGAGCAGTACCTCAGCATCCGCCTGCCGTGCATTGACAGCGCCTTGCCATAGCAGCAGCACAGAGGCCACAACAGCCACACACACTGCAGGCAACGCCAACCACACCAAAAGGCGGCGGGCGGGCGTGCGCAGTAATGCGGCAATGGGTGTAAGGCTCAACACGAACAAAGCGATCCCGGTAGACGTGGCACTGCCGTACAACCTATAGGTGCGTCGCCGAGTGCACCGTGCCGCCTGTCACCGAATCCACACTAGGCTCGAAACACACTACTATCGGCACATGCGCCGGCAGACGCTGGGCACCTACGCCACAGGATAGTTTCGTGAACCACGTCACAGTCATTCAGGATCGCAGGCTCCACGCCCTGCACACCGCATGAGCTCACCTTCACTGGCAATGTCGCTGCTGGAACGCGACCTGGTCCCTGATTGGTTGATCCGTCAGCGGATTCGCTCACTATTGGCAGAGCGGCTGCAGGAACAGCAAGCTGGCGGTCCCGAAGCGCATCAGCAGCGCCTGTCGGCATTCATCGCGCAGCTCAAGTCCAGCCCGCTGGCCATCCACACCCAGGATGCCAACGAGCAGCACTACGAGCTGCCGACCGCGTTCTTCCAGACAGTGCTGGGCAAGCACCTCAAGTACTCCAGCTGTTTGTTCGATCTGCAGCAGGCCCCGGCTGCCAAGCAAGCGCACCTGCACCTGGCCGATGCCGAGGCACGTATGTTGGCGCTGACAGCGGCGCGGGCGGGCATTCGCAACGGCGATCGGGTGCTCGAGCTGGGCTGCGGCTGGGGTTCGCTATCGTTGTGGATGGCTGCGCACTTTCCCGATTCAAGCATCACCGTAGTGAGCAACTCGCGCACTCAGAAGCTGCATATCGATGCCACCGCCGCCGAGCGCGGCCTGACCAACCTGAAAGTGATCACCTGCGACGTCAACGAACTGCAGTTCGTGGCCGGCACACAGTTTGATCGGGTGGTGTCGGTGGAGATGTTTGAACATCTGCGCAACTACCAGCAGCTGCTGCAACGGCTAGCCAGTTGGATGGCCCCGGGCGCCACGCTGTTTGTGCATATCTTCACGCATCTGCTGCATGCCTATCCGTTTGAAGTGCGCGACGAGAGCGACTGGATGGCGCAGTACTTTTTCACTGGCGGCATCATGCCCAGTGATCACCTGCTGTTTGCCTTTCAGGATGATCTGCGTATCCGCGATCACTGGGTGGTGGACGGCCGCCACTACCAGCTGACGGCCGAAGCCTGGCTCAACAACATGGACGCCAACCGCGACAGCCTGATGCCGCTGTTGGCCGATACCTATGGCGCCGAAAACGCCACGCGCTGGTGGGTGTACTGGCGCGTGTTCTTTTTGTCGTGCGCAGAGCTGTGGGGCTATGACAACGGCCGCGAGTGGGTGGTCTCCCACTACCTGTTCGAAAAGCCCTGAAGCAGCGGCGGCTCAGCCGCCGAGGAACATGCGGTAGGCAGCGTTGTCGGTCTCGTCGACCCACGGATAGCGCAGCACCTGCAGGTGATCGGCGAACTGGGCTCGCTCTGACTGCGGCACCTGGATGCCGGCCAGCACCCGACCGCAATCGCTGCCGTGATTGCGGTAGTGAAACAAGCTGATGTTCCAGCGGCTGCCCACGGCTTCCAAAAAGCGCAGTAGCGCACCGGGCCGCTCGGGAAACTCAAAGCGCAGCAGCATTTCGTCGCTCAGGTGCGCATGGCCACCGACCATGTAGCGCACGTGCAGCTTGGCCATTTCGTTATCGGTCATGTCGACCACCGGATAGCCGGCATCAGCGAGCAACTTGACCGTGTCATGGCGCTCTTGAACACCACGCGTGAGGTTCATGCCAACAAAGATCTGCGCGCGCTGACCCTGTTGCTCACGATAGTTGAACTCGGTGATGTTGCGCTCGCCCAGGACACCGCAGAAGCGCAGGAAACTGCCGCGCTCTTCCGGTATCTCTACTGCAAGCAAGGCTTCGCGGCCACCGCCCAGATCGGCACGCTCGGCGATGTGCCGCAGCCGGTCAAAGTTCATGTTGGCGCCGCAGTTGATGGCCACCAGGCGCTTGCCTTGCCACCCTGTGCGTGCGACATAGCGCTTGAGACCAGCCAGCGACAGCGCACCGGACGGCTCGACAATGGCGCGTGTGTCTTCGAAGGTGTCTTGTATGGCCGAGCAGATTTCGTCGCTGCTGACTAACAACACTTCATCAACATATTTGCGTGCCAGACGGAAGGTTTCTTCGCCCACGCGCTTGACCGCGACACCATCGGCAAAGATACCAACGCGATCCAGCGTGACGCGTTCGCCTTTCTTCAACGACTGATACATCGCCGAAGAATCTTCGGGCTGCACACCGATGATGCGGGTGCGCGGCGAGAGGTATTTGACGTAGGTGGCGATGCCAGCGATCAGGCCACCACCTCCGATGGCAACAAAGATAGCGTCGATGTGACCCGGCGCCTGACGCAGGATTTCCATGCCGACTGTGCCCTGACCCGCGATGACATCCGGGTCATCGAATGGATGCACGAACACCATCTGGCGCTCGGAGGCCAAGCGCACCGCATGTTCGTAGGCAGCATCGTAAGCCTCGCCCTGCAGCACCACTTCAGCGCCGAGTGCCAGCACCGCTTCTACTTTGATGCTGGGCGTCGTGGCAGGCATGACGATGAGCGCCGGAATGCCGCGCCGCCGCGCCGCCAACGCCACACCCTGTGCGTGATTGCCGGCCGAGGCGCAAATCACGCCACGGCGTGCTGCGGTGTCGGAGAGATTGGCAATTTTGTTGTAGGCACCACGCAGCTTGAACGAGAACACCGGTTGCTGGTCTTCGCGCTTGATCAGCACTTCGTTGCCCAGCCGCGCCGACATGCGCGGCGCAGCGTCCAGCGACGACTGAATAGCCACGTCATAGACGCGTGCCCGCAGGATGCGTTCGATGTATTCGTCGATCATGGCGAGAGAAACTTGTGCAATGCGGCCGAGCGAGTGGCTGCTGCGGCTTGCGCGCCGCTGAGCACCAGTGCCGGGGCAGGTTGCACGCCGGCAGGCGGGTCGAGCGCTACAAAACGACGCACCGCCTTGCTGCGTTCGGCCACCAGCAGCGCCGCTGCCGTAGCCCCTTGGCCCAGCGCCAGCACATCAAATTGGCGGATGCGCATGCTGTCGATAAAGTCGACCAAGGCCGCCACAGCTGCACCTTCGAAGGTGAGTCCCAGTGCTGGATCGGATGCGCCGCAGCCCGGCAGATCGGGCGCATACACCGACCGGTCGCTACCTAACTGCGTCAGCACATCGGCAAACACGCCGCCGGTCTGGCCGGGTGCATGCACACAGACCAAAGAGGTGAGCTCGTCGAAGCCACCGCCGGCGGGGATGGCGTTGTGCAGATGCAGTTGCCCGAAGCGAACATCAAAGTAGGCCCGGCGTAAACGCGGGGCCGCAGTCGCTTTCAAAACATCTCCGACGCGCCAGGCTTCTCGATAGCCGCGGCCTTGCGAGCCGGGATACACGGACCGGTGATCATGCCGTCATAACCTTGGCCGGGACCGACCATCGGGTACACGCCCGCATCGGGGTCGATCATCACTTCGAGGAACGCAGGACCGGGGAAGGCCAGGAACTCTGCCACCACGCGCGGCACATCGGCATTGCGCTCCAAGCGCACGGCGTATTCAAAGCCATCGGCCTGCGCGGCTTTGATGAAATCTTTTTTATGCAGGGATTTGTCGGACGAGGCCATGCGGCCATCGAAGAACAATTTTTGCCATTGACGCACCATGCCGTCGCCAATGTTGTTGAGCACCATCACCTTGACCGGCAGGTTGTAGGTGGTGACGGTCTCCAGCTCGCCCAGGTTCATGCGGATGCTGGCATCGCCATCGACGTCGATCACCAAGCGATCGGGATGTGCCACCTGCGCACCGATAGCCGCCGGCAGGCCAAAGCCCATAGTGCCCATGCTGCCGGAGGTGAGCCACTGACGCGGCTCGCGGAAGTCGCAGTACTGCGCAGCCCACATCTGATGCTGACCCACGCCAGTGGAGATGATGGCCTCGCCCGCCGTGATGCGGTTGATTTCTTCGAGCACGTAATAAGGCTGAACCAGTTCGCTGTTGCGATCGTAGTTCATGGCATAGGTGTGCTTGAGCTGCGCCACCTCGGCATGCCACTGCGAATAATCGGGCTTGATGTGATGACGACGACCCCAAGCCGTGAGCGCGCGCAGCGCATCGGGCAGTTCGCCGACATGGCTCCACTGCACGGTCTTAACCTTGTTGATCTCGGCCGGGTCGATGTCGATGTGCGCGATAAATCGCGCGTTGGGCGCGAACTTGCCGGGATTGCCGGCAACGCGATCATCGAAGCGCGCACCGATGGCAATCAGCATGTCGCAATCGTCGACGGCATAGTTGGCGTAAGCCGTGCCGTGCATGCCAAGCATGTGCAACGCCAGCGGGTCGTAGGTGTTGACCGCGCCGATACCCATCAACGTGGTGACGGCCGGCAGGCCAAAGGTCTCGAGGAACTCACGCAACTGCGTCGACGCACCGGCATGAATGACACCGCCACCGGCATAGACCAGCGGCTTGCGCGCCTGCTTGAGCGCATCAAAGAACAGCTGCGCCTGATCATCGGCCAAGCGGTTGTCTGCAAGGGCCTGCATGCGCTGGCGATAGATGCCCAGTTGCAGCGTGCCCTGACCCTGAAACTGACCGGTCCAGTTCTGCACGTCTTTGGGCACATCGACCACCACCGGACCGGGACGACCGGAACGTGCCAGCTCGAAGGCGGTGCGGATGGTGGCTTCGATCTTGGTGGGATCAGTAACCAGGAACACATGCTTGGCCACCGAACCCATGATCGCGGCGACCGGCGCCTCTTGGAACGCATCGGAACCGATGGCACTGCGCGGCACCTGGCCGCAGATGACCACCAGCGGCACTGAATCGGCCATGCAATCGCGCACTGGCGTGACCATGTTGGTGGCACCGGGACCAGAGGTGACCAGCGCCACGCCGACCTGACCGGTGGAGCGCGAATAACCTGCCGCCATGAAGCCTGCGCCCTGCTCGTTGGCGGGCACGATCAGCGGCAACTGCGCCAGCCCCTGACGGGCACGCTCGGCGTTGTAGAGGAACACGGCATCGTAGGTGGGCAGGATGGCGCCGCCGCTATAGCCGAAAATGGCCGTCAGGCCCTCATCGGCAATGACCTGCACGATCATCTGGGAGCCGGTCATGGTGGTGCCGGACAAGGGGTGACCGCGGTGCGGCGCTACAGCAATTTTGGCAGTGTCGTTCATCGTGGCAGAAGGGTAACAGTTCAGGCTGGCCGCGCCAAAATCCAGCCTGCACGGATGTGGTGTGATTCGCTATCCTGCACCCACCATGCGGCACATCATCGGCATCCTGCTCCAGAACGAATCCGGCGCGCTCATCCGCGTTGCCGGCCTGTTTTCCAACCGCGGCTACAACATCGAATCGTTGTCGGTCGCCCCCACGCCAGATCCAACGGTCTCGCGCATCACCCTGGTCACCACCGGCTCCGACGCCACGGTGCAGCAGATCGTCAGCCAGCTCAACAAGCTGGTCGATGTGGTGGGTGTGCAATATATGACCGGCGGCGCGCACATCGAGCGCGAACTGGTGCTGGTGCGGCTGCAGCCACGCGATCGCGATCGCGTACTGGCGGTGGTGCAGGCGGCAGGCGGACGCGTGCTGACCTCGCACGGCGACACCTTGAGTGTTGAAGTGACCGGTATCGAATCGAGCCTGGACGCTGTGCTGCAGGAGCTGCGCGAGCACGCAGTGCTGGACGCGGTGGTGCGCAGCGGCACCTTGGGCCTGCCCGGCTGACAGCCGGGCGTGCCCTCAACGCAAACGGCGGGACGCTGCCTTACAGGGCAGCGTTATCGGTTTCGCCGGTGCGGATGCGAATCACACGATCGATGTCGGTGATGAAGATCTTGCCGTCGCCGACCTTGCCAGTCTTGGCGGCCTTGAGGATGGCCTCAACCACCTGATCGACCAGATCGCTGCGGACAGCGACTTCGATGCGGGTCTTGGGGACAAAATCCACCACGTACTCGGCACCCCGGTAAAGTTCTGTGTGACCGCGCTGGCGGCCGAAACCCTTGACCTCGGTGACGGTCATACCCGACACGCCCAGTTCGGACAGCGCCGAGCGGACATCGTCGAGCTTGAAGGGCTTGATGATTGCTGTGACCAGTTTCATTCGTGACTCCCGCCTACGGTTTACGGACGGTTGATTATCTGCACTTCCCGTGCCAGTACCATCCTAGCTGCAAACCCTCGCAATCGCAGCACCCAATGGGGCATGGCGTGGTGCGTCGCACGGTTTTGGAGCAACACAGACCGCGAGCTGCGCGGTGCTGGTGCATCACTCAACCATCTACAAAATAACGTTCGAGGTAATTGGCAAAGCTGCCGGTCTGCGTGGCCTCCAGACGCCGCTGCTCGGCCAGCGACTCATCGGCATCGCGGCGAAAGTTGGCCAAACGCAGGTTGTCGGGCGGGTGCTGCTGCAGAAAATGCGCCTTGTGTTCGGCCGAGACCCGACCGGCGAGCTGATTGAACGACTCCCCAGTTCGGCGCAACTCGGCCAGCAGGCGCGCCGAAGGGGTGCGATCGACGTCCTGCAGCTTCTCGCGCTGTACCTTCAAGGCCACGGTGTAGGGGCGGGCCGGATCGCCCTCGTCCAGCAGCTCGCACAGGCCCTGCATCGACTCGAGGATCTCGGTACCCCATTGCACCAGCGACTGCGGGCGGCCATCGCGCTGCAGCATCAGGCCCGGTTCGCGGCCGCGACGCGCCACCTGCAGGTGGTTGTCATCGAGCTGGTGCTGATCATCGACGCTCTGCGGCGGGCTGTCGCGCAGCACGCACATGGCCAGAAAGGCCTCGAGGAAGCGCATTTTGTTGAGGTTGACGCCGACCGGGTCGAGCACACTGACATCCAGCGCGCGCACTTCGACGTATTCGACACCGGCACGGTGCAGCGCGGTGCTGGGCCGCTCGCCGGAGCGCGTGACGCGCTTGGGGCGGATATAGCTGTAGTACTCGTTCTCGATCTGCAGGATGTTGCTGGTGAGCTGGCGATAGTCGCCATCGACCAGCACGCCGATTTTCTCGTACTCGGGAAACGGCGTATCGGTGGCACGGCGCAAGTCGCGCACATATTCGTCGAGGCTGTTGACCGAGATGTCGACGGCCGCCTGGTTGCGATTGCGGTAGCCGATATCGCTCATGCGCAGGGTGGTGCCGTAGGGCTCCCACGCGGTGTGCTCATCGAGCAGCGGCAACTGCTGGCCGGAGCTGGCCAGGAAGGAACGGCTGACCGTCGGCGACACGCCGAACAGGTACAGCACCAGCCAGCCGTGGCGGCGGTAATTGCGCAGCAGATCGAAATAGCCGGCAGAGCGGAACTCGCGGCTGTCGGCGGTGTGGCGCACCTGCGCATAGACCTCCCAGAACAGCTGCGGGAACGAATAGTTGAAGTGCACGCCGGAAATCGCCTGCATCAAGGCGCCATAGCGATGACGCAGACCGTTGCGATAGGCAGTCTTCATGAGCCCGATATTGGACACGCCGTAGCGGGCCACCGGCACTTCGTCGCCCGAGGACAGCTCGCAGGGCATCGAGGTGGCCCACAGCAACTCATCGCCCAGATGGCGGTACACGAACTGATGCAGATCGTTGAGGTATTGCAGCAGATCGGGGTTGTTGCGGAAGGTGGGCGTCACCAGTTCGATCAGCGATTCGCTGAAATCGGTGGTGATGTGCTCGTTGGTGAGCGCTGAACCGAGCTCGTAGGGATGCGGCGTGGTAGCCAGATGGCCGTCGGGTCGCACGCGCAGGCTTTCTTTTTCGACGCCCTTGAGACCCTCAAGCAGCACACGCCGCTCGCGGGCATTGACCAGCGCGGACAGGCGCCGTTCGAACTGTCTGTCGGTGTGTGCAGCCATTGCGCCGCGAGCATACCCGTTTATTGGTGGCGGAATCTGCGCCGTGGCATCCTAGCGGTGCCACTCTTGGAGAGCGAACATGCTGGTCGGAAGCACTGTCAGGAAAGTCGCCATCGTGGGCGGCACCCGCATTCCCTTTGCGCGAGCGCACGGGGCCTATGCCGACGCCAGCAACCAGGACCTGCTGACCGCTACGCTGCGGGCACTGGTAGAGCGC
This sequence comes from Pseudomonadota bacterium, assembly GCA_026398735.1. GTDB lineage: Bacteria > Pseudomonadota > Gammaproteobacteria > Steroidobacterales > Steroidobacteraceae > ZC4RG30. The sequence goes on from JAPLSH010000004.1 coordinate 8,407, forward strand.
CATGGGCTGCAGGGCGCGCGACTGGGCGATGTCATCGGCGGTGCTGTAATCAAGCACTCTCGTGACTTCAACCTGGTGCGCGAGTGCGTGCTGTCGTCGGGCTTGCACCCGCAGACACCCGGGCTGGATCTGCAACGCGCCTGCGGCACCAGCCTCGAGGCGGCCATCCTGGTAGCCAATAAAATCGCGCTGGGTCAGATCGACGCGGGCATCGCGGCCGGTGTCGACAGCATCAGCGATCCCCCAGTGGTCTATCCGCGCAGCTATCAGCAAATCTTGCTGCGCAGCTTCCGCGCTCGCAGCCTGCTGCAGCGACTGCTGCCCTTCCTGTCGCTGCGGCCGCGGCATTTCAAACCCCAGTTGCCCGGTGTGATCGAGCCGCGCACGGGTCTGTCGATGGGCCAGAGCGCCGAACTGATGGCGCGCAGCTGGCAGGTCAGCCGCGCCGAACAGGACGAACTGGCCGCGACCAGCCATGTGCGCGCCGCCGCCAGCTGGGCTGCCGGCTTTCACGACAGCTTGGTGGTGCCGTATGCCGGTCTGGCACGCGATAACAACGTGCGCGCCGATACCTCGGTCGACAAGCTGGCCAAGCTGCGGACCGCCTTTGATCGCTCGCCGGCCGGCACGTTGACCGCCGGCAACAGCACGCCGCTGACCGATGGCGCCGCGGCCGTGCTGCTGGCCAACCCGGACTGGGCTGCCGCGCGCGGCCTGCCGGTGCTGGCGCACCTGACTCACGCCAAGAGCTGGGCGGTGGATTTTGCCGGCGGCCAGGAAGGCCTGCTGATGGCGCCGGCACTGGCGGTATCGCAGCTGCTGCACGATGCGGGGCTCACGCTGCAGGATTTTGACTTCTACGAGATCCACGAAGCGTTCGCCGCACAGGTGCTGTGCACGCTTAAGGCTTGGGAGTCGCCGCAGTACTGCCGCGAACAGCTCGGTCGCGACGCGCCGCTGGGCGCTATCGACCGCGCCAAGCTCAACGTCAACGGCAGCAGCATCGCCATCGGCCATCCGTTTGCGGCCACCGGTGCCCGGATTCTGGCCGCGGCAGCGCAGCTGCTGGCGCGCAACCCCGGCTCGCGCCGCGTGCTGCTGTCGGTGTGTACTGCAGGGGGCATGGGTGTCACCGCTATCGTCGAAGCGGCTGCTGCAGGACCGCGCTGATGGCCGCCGCGCATATGCGGGTGGGCGGCAAATCGCTGGCCGCCCAGATTCTGATGTTGCTGGCTGCACTGGCAATCGTTGGCGTTATCGCCGCTGTGGGCGGCGTGGCAGCGGCCGGTGCACAGGCCTTTTATGCCGGCCTGATCAAGCCCGAGTGGGCGCCACCGGCGTGGTTATTCGGGCCGGTCTGGACGACGCTGTACTTGATGATGGCGGTGGCGGCTTGGTTGGTGTGGCGCAGCGCCGGCAGCGTGTCCGGCGCATCCGATGCGCTGCTGCTGTTTGTCGTGCAACTGCTACTCAACGGTCTGTGGTCGTGGCTGTTCTTCGTGTGGCAACTGGGCACACTGGCGGTGATCGAGATCGCGCTGCTGTGGGTAGCGCTGTGGTTCACGCTGCTGCGTTTTGGCACCTATAGCCGGCTGGCCAGCGCCCTGTTGTTGCCCTATCTGCTGTGGGTCAGCTTTGCCACGGCGCTGACCGTGGCCTGCTGGCACCTGAATCCCGACATTCTGTGAGCACCGCGAACATGTCTGACTACACCCGCTTGATGGCTCGCGACGGTCACCAGTTTGAAGCTTGGCTGGCACCTCCCAAAGGCCCGGTGCGCGGCGCGGTGCTGGTGTTGCAGGAGATCTTTGGTGTCAATGCGCACATCCGTGCAGTCGCCGACAGCTTTGCCGCCGAGGGCTATCTGGCCATTGCGCCCTGCCTGTTTGACCGCGTGGATCGCGACCTGCAACTGGGCTACACGCCCGATGACATCACCCGTGGCCGCGGCACGATGCTGCAACTCAAACAAGAGCAGGTCACGCTGGATGTCGCCGCCTCGTTGGCCGTGATCAAACACGCCGGCCGGGCAGCGGCGATTGGTTATTGCTGGGGCGGCACGCAGGCTTGGTTGGCCGCAGTGCAGCAGCCGATTGCTGCTGCCGTGGCCTATTACGGCACGGGCATCGCCGCCAACCTGGACGTAACGCTGAAAGCACCGGTGCAGTGCCACTTCGGCACGCAAGACAAATCCATCCCGCCAGAAGCCGTCGAGCGCATCCGCGCCGCGCAGCCGGCGGTCGACTATCATCTGTATGACGCGGACCATGGCTTCAGCTGTGATCATCGCGGCAGCTTCGATGCCGCCAGCGCTGCGCTGGCCCGTACCCGCACACTGGCCTTTTTGGCCGAACACCTCGGCTGACAGTACCGCATGCCTACTTACTCGCCTTCTCCCAATTATCGTTTGCAGGGCCCCTACCCACTGGGCGTCCTGCTGGTCAACTCGGGCACGCCCGACGCACTGACCACGCCGGCCGTGCGCAACTTCCTGCGCCAATTGCTGCGTGACCGCCGCACCATCGAAGTCAGCCGCGCGATCTGGTGCTGGATCCTCTACTTCATCATCCTGCCGCTGCGGCCCATCCGCGTAGTGCCCAAGTACCGGCGCGTGTTCACCGCCGAGGGTTCGCCGCTACTGGTGATCTCGCGACGGCTGCAGCAGACACTGCAAACGCATCTGTCCGAGGTCTACGGTGCGCCGGTCGCCGTCGAACTGGGCATGCATTACTCCACGCCCAGCGTAGCCGCTGGTCTTGCTGCACTGCGCGAGCGCGGGGCACAACGCATCGTGGTGTTGCCGCTGTTCCCGCAATACTCCGGCAGCACGGCCGGCGCCGCCTTTGATCAGGTGGGCAAGGCGCTGCGCGACTGGCGCTTCCTGCCGGAGTTGCGGCTGATCCCCGACTACCACGTAGATTCCGGCTACATCGCGGGCGTGGCCGATGACATTCTGGCGTGGCGCACTGCCAACCTAGGTGGTGAGCACCTGCTGCTGTCCTTCCACGGTATCCCGGCCAGCTATGTGCGCGATGGCGACCCCTACGAGCGCAAGTGCCTCGAAACGGCAGCAGCCATCGCCACACGACTGGGACTGGAAGAGAGTCAATGGAGCGTGAGCTTTCAGTCACGCGTCGGCACCGCGCGCTGGGTCGGTCCGTACACCGACACGGTGGTGCGCGAACTGGCGCAGCGCGGCATCCGCACACTAGATGTGGCCTGCCCGGGCTTTGCCATTGACTGTCTGGAAACCATCGATGAGATGGGTGTCGAGGCGGCCGAACTGTTCGAGCATGCCGGTGGCGCTGCCTTGCGTTATATCCCCGCTCTCAATGACAGCGAGCGCCATGTGCGCGCGCTGACTGGAATCATCCAACAACACGCTGGTTGAGGTTGCTCATGACGCATTTGTTGATCACCCGTCGCGCCGCACTGGCGCTGGCTGTCGCATTGCCGTTGCTGTTGGGCGCACTGGTGCGCCCGGCACTGGCAGATGAAGGCATGTGGACCTTCCACAACTTTCCTAACGCCAAGCTCAAACAGCAACACGGCATAGAACTGAGCGACGAATGGCTGGCACATCTGCGGCAGAGCGTGGTGCGACTGTCGGGCTGCACGGCCACCTTTGTGTCGGCCGAGGGCTTGATTCTCACCAATCACCATTGCGCGGCGGCTTGCCTGGCAGAGAACTCTCGCCAAGGGCAGGACCGCTTGGCCGATGGCTTTGTCAGTCGCAGCCGTGACGAAGAGATCAAGTGCAGCACGCAGGTGGCCGACGTACTGATGGGCCGCGAGGACATCACTGCCAAGCTGGCTGCTGCGGTTGCCGGCAAAGATGACAAGACCGCCGGTGAGATTCGCAAGCGCACCCTGACGCAACTGGAGCAGGCCTGCGTGCAGGCTGCCGGCACCACAGATCCGCGTCGCTGCGAGACTGTGTCGCTGTATCAGGGCGGGCAATACTTTCTGTACAAGTACAAGCGCTACACCGACGTGCGGCTGGCGTTTGCGCCCGAAGATTCGATCGCTGCCTTTGGCGGTGACCCGGACAATTTCCAGTATCCGCGCTGGTGCTTGGACATGACGCTGCTGCGTGCCTATGAGAACGGCAAGCCAGCCAAAATCGAGCACTTCCTGCCCGTCAACTGGGACGGCCCCAAGGCCGGCGAGCTGGTGTTTGTGGCCGGACACCCGGGCTCAACAGATCGACAACTGACCGTTGCACAGCTCGAGGCGCTGCGTGCCTCACTGCCGGCCAGCCTGCTGCGCTCTGCTGAGCTGCGCGGCCGTTACATTCAAGCCGCACAGGCCGGTGGCGAAACCGGCCGCATCATGTCTGATCCGCTGATGAGCCTGGAAAACGGTATTAAGGTGCGTCGCAAGCAGCTCGATGCACTGCTCGACGGCACACTGATGGCGCAGAAGTCGCGCGATGAAGCGGCGCTGCGGCAGCTTGCCAAGCTCGGTGGCGCCAATGACCCGTGGGTTGCCATTGCCAAGGCGGAACAGCGTGGCCTCGAGCTGCAACTGCCGCTGACCTATATCGAGGGCAGCGCCGGCTTTAACAGCAGCCTGTTCCGCTATGCACGCACGCTGGTGCGCGCTGCTGCCGAGCGCAGCAAGCCCAACGAGGAGCGGCTGCGCGAATTCACCGACAGCTCGCTAGTTCCGCTGCAACAACGGCTGTTTGCACCGGTGCCGGTGTATGCCGAGCGCGAAAAGCTGACGCTATCGCTGGGCCTGATGCGCCTGCGCGAAATGCTCGGGCCGGATCATCCGCTGGCCGCGAATCTGTTCAAAGAGATCTCGCCTGAAGCCTTGGCCGACGATCTGGTGAACAAAACGACGCTGGGTGACGCGGCGGTGCGCAAGCAGTTGTGGGAAGGAGGTACGGCGGCCATCGAGGCCTCTACCGATCCGATGATCCGCATCGCACGCCTGGTGGACGCGCAGGCGCGCACGCTGCGCAAACAGTTTGAGGATGAAGTCGAATCGCCGATTGAAACGGCGTCGGAGCGCATCGCCAAGGCACGCTTTGCCGCGTTTGGCACGGCGGTGTATCCGGATGCGACGTTCACGTTGCGCTTGAACTGGGGCACGGTGCAGGGCTGGAATGAGAACGGGTCTGCCGTGGCGCCATTCTCGCCGCTGCGTCGCGCTTATGAACGCGCCACCGGTGCCGAGCCCTTCCGCTTGCCCGACAGTTGGCTCAAAGCACGCGATCGCCTGAACCTGGATACACCCTTCAACCTGTCGAGCAACAACGACATCGTCGGCGGCAACTCGGGCAGTTCCATGGTCAATGCGCGTGGCGAAGTGGTCGGCTTGGTGTTCGACGGCAACATCCACTCGATCTCTGGCTCGTACTGGTTCGACACCGCTCGCAACCGCGCCGTGTCGGTGCACCCGGCCATCATGAAACTGGCGTTAACCCAGGTGTATGACACTGCGGCGCTGGCTGCGGAGCTTGGGCTCAAGCGGTGAGCTTGAAGAACACACCGCTGCGTTGGGGTGCGGTAGCGCAGCTGCTGCACTGGGTGGTGGTGTGGGCCATCCTCACGCAGTTTCTGCTGGCTGAAGCAGCAGAGGAGTTGCCGGCGGGCGTGGGTAAGCTGGCCACGCTGGCGCGGCACAAGTCGGTGGGCATCAGCATTTTGCTGCTGGTGGTGTTGCGGCTGGCATGGAAGCAGTACAACCGCGGCCATTCACCAGCGCTGCCTGCCAACCTCAAGCCCTATGAAGTGTGGCTGGCGCGCCTGACGCATCACGGCCTGTATGCGCTGTTGCTGTTGTTACCGCTGAGCGGCTGGCTGATGTCTTCGGCCAAGAACTATCCGGTGAGCTGGTTTGGCATCGGCCCTGCCCTGCCGGATTTAGTGAGCCCCAGCGACACGTTGTTTGTGTTGCTCAAGGCCACGCACGAAGTGCTGGCCAATTTGTTGATCGTGCTTGCGCTGCTGCATGTGGCCGGCGCGCTGGTGCATCACTTCATCAAGCGTGATGACGTGGTGCGACGCATGCTGCCGTTTGCACGCAATGCCGCAGCGCGCATCACCGTAATGCTGGTGTGTGTGGTGGCAGGTGGACTGGGTTTGGCGCGCTTGCTACCCGGCGACATGGCCGGCAGCACTGCGGCAACAGATAGCGCTCAAGGCACCACAACCAACACTGACGCCGGTGCCAACACCGCCAGTGTCTGGGTCACTGATCGCACACGCAGCACGCTGGAGTTTGTGTTCACCCAAGCCGGCGCGGCCACCACCGGCCGGTTCTCGGCGTTTAGTGCTGACGTGGACTTTACGCCGGGCACGATACCGGTGGGTCGACTGGCCGTGCGCATCGAAATGAACAGCGCCGACACCGCCGATGCGGGGCGCAACGAGCAGTTGGGAAGTGTTGATCTGTTTAATGTGGCGGGTCATCCGCAAGCCACCTATGACGCAACAGCGTTTACTGCCCAACCCGATGGCAGCTATCGCGCTGAAGGCTCGCTGACCTTGCGCGGCGTATCGGTACCCGTGCCCCTGCAGATGCGCTTTACACCGGAAGGCGACGAAGCGGTGTTGCAAGGCACGGCCAGTCTGGATCGACTGGCCTTTGGTGTGGGTCAGGGCGAATGGAAATCCACGGAGTGGATCGCCGCTGAAGTCAAAGTGGCCTTTAACGTGCGCTTGGTGAAGCGCCGATAAATACGCCGCTGCTGTGATCGGGGTTCAATGCCCCGGTCCAGCGCGCCACCACCAGGGTGGCCAGCGCATTGCCCGTCAGGTTGGTCAGGGCGCGTGCTTCGGACATAAAGCGATCGATGCCCAGGATCAGCGCCAACGCCGCTACCGGTGGGCCGTCGATCGCCGCCAACGTACCAGCCAGCACGATGAAGCCACTGCCGGTCACGCCTGCCGCACCTTTGGAAGTGAGCAGCAACACCAGCAACATCAGAATCTGTTGACTCAGCGTCATGGTGGTATCGGTGGCTTGCGCCAGAAACACTGCAGCCATGGTCAGGTAGATGCACGTGCCATCGAGGTTAAACGAGTAACCGGCAGGCACTACCAGCCCCACCACAGATCGGCGGCAGCCCAAGCGTTCGAGCTTGTCGAGCAAGCGCGGCAACACTGTCTCGGATGAAGACGTGCCAAGCACGATGAGCAGCTCGTCTTTGATGTAGCGCAGCAAGCCGAAGATGCGAATGCCATGCAGCCGCGCAATGCTGCCGAGCACCACCACGACGAATAGTATGCAGGTGAGATAGAAGGAAGCCATAAAGGCAGCCAGAGGCACCAATGCAGCCAGACCCTGCGAGCCGATGGTGTAAGCCATGGCGCCCAATGCACCCAGCGGTGCCAAGCGCATGATGAATCCGACGATGCCAAACACCACCTGCGACAGGCCCTCTATGGCTTCGCGCAGGACTGCTGCGCGCGCCGCCGCCAGATGCAGTGCAAAGCCAAACAGCACCGCCACCAGCAACACTTGCAACACCTCACCGCGTGCAAAGGCATCCACCAGTGTGGTGGGGATAATGTCCATCAGAAAGCCGATCACACCCTGACCCTGGGCCTTGTCGGCGTATTGGCTGATGCGCCCGACATCGAGTGTTTGCACATCGACATGCATGCCCACACCGGGCTTGAGCACATTGACCACCACCAGGCCCAGCACCAGCGCCAGCGTGGTGACCGCCTCAAAGTAGCCCAGTGCATATAGCCCTGTGCGACCCACACTGCGCAGGTCTTCCATGCCTGCAATGCCCAGCACGACGGTGCAGAAGATCACCGGTGTGATGATCATCTTGACCAGCTTGATGAAGGCATCACCCAGCGGCTTGAGCTCTACGCCAAACGCCGGAGCGTAGTGACCGATGAGCACGCCGATGACGATAGCCACCAGCACTTGGATATACAGCGACTGTGCAAAAGACTTCATGCGCTGTCCCCGCGTAACTGCTCAACGATGGCAGGGTTTTCTAGAGTAGAGATGTCTTGGGTGATGGGCTCACCACGCGCGATGGTACGCAACAGCCGCCGCATGATTTTACCTGAGCGGGTTTTAGGCAGATTGTCTGCGAAGCGGATCTCATCGGGCTTGGCAATGGCGCCCAACTGCTCAGCCACCCACTTGCGCAGTTCTTCGACCAGCGCGCGCGTGTCGCCGATGGGTCTGTCACCACGGCACACCACAAAGGCCACCGCAGCCTCACCCTTGATGTCGTGCGGACGACCCACCACAGCAGCCTCTGCCACACGCGGATGAGCCACCAATGCGGATTCGATTTCCATGGTGCCCAAACGGTGGCCGGAGATCTTCAGCACATCGTCAAGACGACCCAAGATCCAAAAATAACCATCGGCATCGCGGTGCGCACCGTCGCCAGCAACATAGAAGCGATTCTGAAAACGTGACCAATAGGTGTCGATGTAGCGCGCATTGTCGTTCCAGATAGTGCGCAACATGGAAGGCCAAGGCTTGCGCACCACCAGTGAACCGCCAGTATCGGCCTGAGTAACGCTGTTGCCATCCTCATCGACGATATCGGCAACGATGCCGGGCAAGGGCACCGTGCACGAACCGGGTTTGGTGGTTGTGACACCAGGCACTGGTGCCAGCAGGATGGCACCCGTCTCGGTCTGCCACCACGTATCGACGATGGGGCACCGGCCGCCACCAATGACTGAGTGATACCACATCCACGCTTCGGGATTGATCGGCTCACCCACACTACCCAATAGGCGCAGCGACGATAGGTCGTACTGGGCGGGAATGTGATCACCTAACTTCATCAACGCGCGCAGCGCAGTGGGTGAGGTGTAGAAGATCGTCACACGATGCTGTTCGATGATGCGCCAGAAGCGCCCCGCATCGGGATACACCGGCCCCCCTTCATAGATGACCAGCGTGCCCGCGTTGGCCAGCGGACCATAGGCCACATAGCTGTGGCCGGTGATCCAGCCGACATCGGCAGTACACCAGAACACATCTTGAGGCTTGAGATCGAACACCCACTGTGTCGACAGCTTGGCGCCGAGCAGATAGCCGGCGCTGGAATGTTGGATGCCCTTGGGCTTGCCGGTGGAGCCCGAGGTGTAGAGCAGAAACAGCGGATGCTCCGCCTCAACCCATTCGGGCTCACATACCGGCGACTCGGCGGCCAGCAGTTCATGCCACCACTGGTCGCGGCCGGCGGTCATGGGGATGTCGTGACCGGTCTGGCGCAGCACGATTACTTGCTCGATGCTGGCCGCACCTTCCGCCAAGGCTTTGTCCGCTGCAGCCTTGAGCTCAACTATGTTGCCGCCACGCTGACCACCATCGGCAGTGATCAGCAATCGCGCACCGGCATCCTCGATGCGCTCGCGCAGCGATACGGCGGAGAAACCGCCAAACACGACGGAGTGCACTGCGCCAATGCGCGCGCACGCCTGCATGGCAATGACCGCTTCGGGGACCATGGGCAAATAAATGACGACGCGATCACCGCTGCGTATGCCCAGGCGACGCATCGCATTGGCTGCGCGGCACACCTCGGCATGCACCTGACGGTAACTGAGCGTGCGCGTGATACCGGCTTCGGACTCGGCGATGATGGCAGGCTTGTTGCCGTGTTCTGCCAGGTGCACATCGAGACAGTTCACCGAGACATTGAGCGTGCCATCGGCAAACCAGCGGTAATTGGGTGCCGCTGAATCATCCAGTGTCTGCGTGAACGGCGTGTGCCAGTGCAGTGCGCTGCGCGCTTGATCCGCCCAGAAGCCCACGTGATCGTGCGCTGCAGCGGCGTGCAGTGCCGCAAGACCGGCTGCATCCGGATGCGCTGCAGCGGCAAAATCGGCCGGCGGCGCGAACAGTCGCGCTTCCTGCAAGGACGATTCGAGTTGCTTTGTAGTCATGGGATCACCGCGCCGGCGTCTGGTGGATGCGCCTATCCTAGCCCGTGCCGTGCGCGGATATCAGCCGCTCGGCCTGCTGACGCAGCATCGAACCAAAGCCCTGCTGGTCATAGAACTGCGTCAGCGCTGCACGATCCGGCGCACGCCTGCGCAAGGCGTGGCGATCTACCTCCAGTGGCATGGCACAGTGGATGTGCGTGAGTTGCTGGGCCAGATACGCATCGGCGCGATGTCGCGCCAGCCGGTCACCCAACTGCGCGGCACCGCGCAGCTTCAGATCGGCGACGCGATCCAAGCTGTCATACAGGTGATCTAGCGACGTGAAGGTTTGCATCAGTACGGTGGCTGTCTTGGGGCCCACGCCCGGCACACCGGGGATGTTGTCGACCGCATCACCAGTCAGCGCCAGATAGTCGGCATAACGCTCTGGCGCGACACCGAAGCGCTCGGCGATCTCGTGATAGTGGTAGCGGACACTGCCCGCCCAATCCCAGTACACATCGCCGGGCCGCAGCAACTGCGCCAGATCTTTGTCACGCGTGACCACAGTGCTGCGCAGTCCCTCCTCGCGCAGCTTGTGGACCAAGGTGCCGATGATGTCGTCGGCTTCATATTCGGTGCTGTCGAACGCCGCCAAGCCCAGATGCGCGCACAACTGCCGGCAGCGCGCGAACTGCAAGGCCAGATCCGGCGGCGCCGGTTCGCGGTTGGCCTTATAGGCTGGATAAATACGATTGCGAAACGAGGTGGACAAGCTGGCATCAAAGGCCACGGCCACATACTCGGGCCGCGCCTTTTCGAGCAGGTCCCCCAGAAAGCGCGCAAAGCCATACAGCGCATGCACCGGATTACCGTCGGCATCCTGCATGTCGGGCGGCATCGAGTAGTACGCACGGAACACGTACACCGACGCATCGATAAGATGAACCACGCGTCAGCCGTGGCCGTTGCGGATACGCTCGTGCAGCGGACTGCTACGCGGGAAATGGGCCAGCAGGAAGGCCATTTGGTCGCTCATGACGCGGCGACCCTTGAGATAAATGTACTCGGCATAGGTGGGCGTGAAAGGCACTGCGACCAGTTGCATATGCGCCTGCTCGGGAGTACGCCATGCCTTGGTGTTGTTGCAACGACGGCACGCGGTGACGACATTGTTCCAGTGATCTGCGCCGCCCTTGCTCAAGGGCCGCACATGGTCGCGCGACAACTGCGCTTCGGGAAACCGCTGCGCACAGTACAGACACAGATGACCATCGCGGCGAAACAAGGTTTGGTTGTTGAGCGGCGGCACGTAATCGGAGTAGATGTTGCCCGGATTGGCCGTGCGCCCAACGGTGGCGATGATCGAATGAATTTCGAGCACGGTGCGCAGGCCGGTGGCCGCACTGGTGCCGCCACGCAAACGATGCAGCGGCGCGCCGCAACTCCAAGCGACCTGGCCCTGCGTGTGCAAGCGGGCTGCTTCACGGTAATCGATCCATTCCAGCGGCATGCCAGACACAGTGGCGCGTAGCACCAACTGCGAAAGGCCTGACGAGTGGTCTGGATCTATCTGGTTCACTTCCAGTAACGATAAGGGAGGTTGCGCAAACCTACAACGTATTGACCGGCGGCGAGCTGCCGCGGCGCGTGACCACCGCCGTGGCGACCAGGTCTGCGGTCACATTGCCCACCGTGCGGAACAAATCCGGGATGACCTCCACGGCCAGCAGCAGCGGCAAAATGCCGGTGGGCACGCCCATCGCCAACGACATGGGCACGGTGGTGTTGAAGAAGGTCACCTGACTGGGCAAGCCCACCACGGACCAGCTGGTCACCACTGCCAAAACCAGACCGGCGAGCATCGCGCCCGGACCAATGGCCACACCATGCACATGCGCTACAAACAGCACGATGCCCATGTTCACCAACGGACTGGTCATGCGAAACAGCGACACCGCCAGCGGTAACACCACGGCAGCATCGGGGCGCGCAGGCTGCAGGCCCGCCATGCCGGTCAGCATCGCGGGCAACGAAGCCAGCGAAGACTGCGTGCTGATAGCCACCACCTGCGCCGGTGCGGCAGCGCGCGCGAACTGGCGCCAGCCCAGCCCACCGACAGTCACCGCCACCGGATACAGCAGCAGCGTAAGCACCACCGACAGCCCGCTGGCCAGCAGCAGGTATTGGCCAATGGCGCCAGCGGCATCCAGGCCACCGTTGCGACCCACGCCCAGCGCCAACGCGAACACGCCCAGTGGCGCTGCCCACAACACGCCGTGGACCAGCTTGAACAGTGCCTCGGACAGCGCTTCAAAAAAGCCCAGCAGCACGTTCCGGTGGGCTGTGTCGATGCGGCCGGCCGCCAGCCCCAAGAGCACGGCAAACACCACCAGCGGCAACACCGCGCCTGCGGCAGCCGCCTCAAAGGGGTTGGCGGGAATCACACTGACCAGCCAGTCGCGCAGCGGCGGCAGCTCGGGTACGGCCGTTGCGCCCGAGGCTGCAGCGCGCAACGCAGCCGCGGCCTCCGGCGCCACCGGCCACAGCGCCAAAAAGCCCACCGACAGCACCGCACCCAACACGGCGCCGACTGCCAGCAACAGGATGAACACGCGCAGGGCCCGCAGCGCCAGACGGCTGGCACCGGCGGTTTCGGTGCTGCGACCGATGCCGGCCACCAACAGCGCTACCACCAGCGGCAGCACTGTCATGCGCAAGGCGTTGAGCCACAGCGTGCCGACGGGCTCCAGCAGCGTCCAAATCCAGCCCGCCAGCGATGCCGGCAGCCAGTGCAGCAACACACCGCAGACCAAGCCTGCAAACAACCCCAGCGCGATGCGCAGGCTGCTCATGCCAGCCCCGGTACAGCGGCGGCCCGAGGCCTTAGAATGGGGTCTGCAAACAGCGCCCCGCTAAAAGATATGCACCGCGCAGGTTCGTCACATCGGGGTATTGTGAACTTGCCGCGAATCTGCATTGGCTCAGAAATCGCACAGGATTGGTTTCGCAAGATCATGATCTATAACCCCTTTATTCTGCGAAACCACCAAAAACCAGTGGCTGTTTTTTGGCCGTTGCAACGCCGCACCCGCAAATTACCGCTTTTTGGGCCCGAATGAGCAGTTCCGTCCACAGGGTTATCCACAGCTTGTGTGGACAAGGCGCGCATCGGTGAGTCAACAAACCATCCTGCAGGTTGCGCTGGACACGCCGCTACGACGTTTGTTCGATTACAGCGCCGGTGACGAGCCGGTAACAGTGGGCTGCCGGGTGCGCGTGCCGTTTGGTCGCCAGACACTGGTCGGCGTCGTGGTGGGGCTGGCTGACACCTCTGCCCTGCCTCCCGACAAACTGCGCCCGATCCGTGGCGTGATCGATACGCAGCCGCTGCTCGATGCCCAGCATCTGGCCCTGCTGGGCTGGGCGGCGCAGTACTACCACCATCCGCTGGGCCAGGTTGTCGCCGCGGCGCTGCCGCGCCTGCTGCGCGAGGGTGCCGACGCCCAGCAACACCTGCTGTACTGGTCGGCCACCGCTGCGGGCCTCGAGGCTCTGGCTGCCGGCCAGGCCAACCGGGCACCGCGCCAACGCGAACTGCTGACACTGCTGGCAGAGGGCCTATCGCTGGATGCCGATAGCCTGACTGCGCAGCTGCCGCAGTGGCGCGAGGCAGCGCGGGCCCTGCAGGCACGCGGCTGGGCGCAGTCGCAGCGCAGCCTGCCGCCGCAGATCGCGCCCACGACCGACGCCGGCGCAGTGCAAAACGACCCGGCCGCACGCCATGCCTTGTCCGATGAACAAACGGTGGCGTTGCACGCGGTGCAGCAGGCCTTGGGCAACTTTCACAGCTTCCTGCTGGAGGGCGTGACCGGCAGCGGCAAGACCGAGGTCTATCTGCGCTTGATTGCGGCGGTGCTGGCGCGCGGTGACAACGCGCTGCTGCTATGCCCGGAGATCGGTCTGACACCGCAGTTGCTCTCACGGCTGCGGGCGCGTTTTGACGTGCCACTGGCGGCGCTGCATTCGGGGCTGACCGACAGCGAACGTCTGCAGGCCTGGCGCGAGGCGGCCAGCGGTCGCGCGCGCATCGTGATCGGTACGCGCTCGGCAGTGTTTGTGCCGATCCCGCGACTGGGTGTGATCGTGATCGACGAGGAACACGACAGCTCATTCAAGCAGCACGAAGGCGGCTTTCGCTATTCGGCGCGCGATCTGGCGGTGGTGCGGGCGCAGCGCTGCAATGTGCCGGTGCTGCTGGGTTCAGCCACACCGTCGTTCGAGTCGCTGCACAACGTCGACAGCGGTCGCTCTACACGGCTGTCATTGCCGCGTCGCGCCGGCAGTGCGGCGCCGCCCACCCTGCGGCTGGTGGATTTGCGTGCGCATCCGGTACAGCGCGGTTTTTCTTTGCCGCTGCTGCAAGCCATGCAACGGCATCTGGATGCCGGCGGCCAGGTGCTGGTGTTCATCAATCGTCGCGGCTACGCGCCGACCTTGCTGTGTAGCGGCTGCGGCTGGACAGCACCCTGCAAACACTGCGATGCGCGCCTGACCGTGCACCAGCGCGAACAGCGACTGTCGTGCCATCACTGCGGTGCCGAGCAGCCCATGCCCACCACCTGCCCGCGCTGTGGCCACGCGCTGCGGCCGCTGGGACATGGCACCGAGCGCGTCGAAGAGACACTGGGCGAATTGTTCCCGGGCCTGCCGTTGGCGCGTTTTGATCGCGACAGCGTGCGCGGGCAGGCCGACCTTGAAGCCGCCATCGACCGCGTACACAGCGGTGAAGCGCGTTTGTTGGTGGGCACGCAGATGCTCACCAAAGGCCATCACTTCCCGGATGTGACGCTGGTGGCCGTGCTCAATGCCGACCAGAGTCTGTTCAGCACCGACTTTCGCGCCGCCGAACGCTTGGCCCAGACGCTGGTGCAAGTGGCCGGCCGCGCGGGCCGCGAAGGTCGTGCCGGCGAAGTGCTGATCCAGACCGAGTTCCCGGCGCATCCGTTGCTGCAAAGCCTGCTCGATGGCGGCTATGCGGGATTTGCAGCCAACGCGCTGCCCGAACGCGCCGCGGCGGGCTGGCCACCCTATGGGAGGCTGGCGCTGCTGCGTGCCTCGGGCGAGGCACCCCAGGCGGCGCTGGAGTTTCTGACTCAGGCACGCGCACTGGCCAAACCGCCGCCGCCGGGGCTGCAGCTGCTGGGGCCGGTGCCGGCCGCGATGGTGCGCCGCGCCGGTCGTCATCACGCGCAGCTGCTGGTGGAAAGCCGCGACCGCGCCGCACTGCAACGTTTCCTGCAGAGCTGGCTACCGCAGGTGGAGCAGCTGGAATCGGGTCGACGGCTGCGCTGGGCCTTGGACGTGGATCCACTGGACGTGTTCTGACCCGCGCAGCAGGTAAACTGCGCGCCTCCGGCGAGCATGCCGTATGACGGGACGCACTCCTTGAAGCAAGAGATCGAGCAACTGTTGTCGGCAGCGGTTACGCGCCTGACGGGCACGCTGCTGCCCACGCCTCCTGCGGCCGGCACGATAGTGGTCGAACGTACCCGCGACAGTGCCAACGGTGACTTCGCCAGTAACGTGGCCATGCGGCTGGCCAAGGGCGCAGGGCTACCGCCGCGCACGCTGGCACAAGCCATCGTCGACGCGCTGCCCGCCTCACCGCAGGTGTTGCGCTGCGAAGTGGCCGGTGCCGGCTTCATCAATTTTTATCTGGCCGGTGATGCACAGGCGCAAGTCGTACGTCAGGTGCATGAACTCGGTGATGCCTTTGGCCGCAACGCCAGCGGTGCAGAGCGCAAAGTCATTGTTGAATTCGTCTCGTCGAACCCCACGGGCCCGCTGCACGTGGGTCACGGTCGCCATGGTGCGTTTGGTGCCAGCGTGGCCAACCTGCTGGCTGCCAATGGCTGGCTGGTGCATCGCGAGTACTACATCAACGATGCCGGTCGGCAGATGGACATTCTGGCCGCCAGCATCTGGCTGCGATATCTGGAAGCCTGCGGCGAGCGCTTTACGTTTCCGGCCAACGGCTACAAGGGCGACTACATCCGCGACATCGCCGCCAACCTGCTGCAACGCGACGGCGACACGCTGCAACGCCCCGAGGGCGAGCTGTTTGGCAATCTGCCACCGGATGAGCCGGAGGGCGGCGACAAAGACGAGTACATCGATGCGCTGATCGTGCGCGCCCGTTCACTGATCGGTGAAGCAGGCTTTCGCACCGTGCTCGACTTGGGTCTGGCAGCCATCCTGGCCGACATCGAACAGGATCTGGGCGAATTCGGCGTGACGTTTGACCGCTGGTATTCAGAGCGCTCGCTGGCCGATAACGGCGCCATCGACCGTGCGCTGCACAAACTGGCACAGCACGATCATGTGTACGAGAAAGACGGCGCGCTGTGGTTTCGCGCCACCGCATTTGGTGACGACAAAGACCGCGTGGTGGTACGCGACAACGGCGTAAAGACGTACTTTGCGTCCGACATCGCCTATCACTTGGACAAGCGTGAGCGCGGCTTTGATCTGCTGCTCGATATTCTGGGCTCTGATCACCACGGCTATGTGGCGCGCGTGCGCGCGGGTCTTGATGCCATGGGTGAGCCGGGCAGTTCGCTCGAAGCACTGCTAGTGCAGTTCGTTACGCTGTATCGCGGCGGCGAGAAGGCGCAGATGTCGACGCGTTCGGGTGAGTTCATCACGCTGCGCGAACTGCGCAACGAAGTGGGTAACGATGCCTGCCGGTTTTTCTATGTGATGCGCGGCAACGATCAGCACCTGGACTTTGATCTGGAACTGGCCAAGTCACGCAGCAACGACAACCCGGTGTACTACATTCAGTACGCCCATGCCCGCGTGGCCAGCGTGCTGCGTCAACTGGAATCGCGCGGACTGGCCTTTGATGGCGCGCAGGGCTTGGATAACCTGGCACTGCTTACCACTTCACATGAGGCAGCAGTGCTCACGGCTCTGGATCGCTATCCCGAGATCATCCGCTTGGCCGCTGACAATCGCGCACCGCATGCGCTGGTGCACTACCTGCGTGAACTGGCCAACAGCTTTCACACCTACTACAACGCTGAGCAGTTCATCGTCGACGATGCGGCGCTGCGCAATGCGCGTCTGGCGCTGGTGTTGGCGGTGCGGCAAGTGATCCGCAATGGTCTGACGCTACTGGGTGTGTCTGCACCCGATACCATGTGAGCATGCAACAGCCCCCGATCACTCATCGCGATTACAAAACCCGGCCGCCGCGGCAGCGACCGGAATTGCGGCGCTGGCTGCCGTTTGCTGGTGGTCTGGGGATTGGTCTGCTGCTGGCCTTGGTGGTGTTCATCAAGGAACACAAGCCCGCTACCGTGCCGCAACCACCGGCTGATGCACCAGCACCGCGTAAGAGCAGCAGCAAGCAGGCGCCACTCCCGTCTGCAGCCATCGAAACGGTCAACAACACCGCCGGTGGCTTTGACTTCTACGAGAAGTTACCCAGCTACGAAGTGGTGCTGCCGGAACGCGACAAAGAAGTGAAGCGCCAACAGCCCACCACCAAGATTACCGAAGCCGGCACTTATGTACTGCAAGTGGGCAGTTACCGCGTTGAAGCCGACGCATTGCTGCATCGCGATCGCTACATCAAGCAAGGCTATCCGGCCACCGTGCAGCGCGTATCGGTGGATGCCGAGGTGTGGCATCGGGTGCGTATCGGGCCGATCAGCGACCTCGGTCGACTTAACAGTCTGCGCGAGCAGCTGTATCGCTCGCATATCTCTGCACTGGTGGTCCGCGTCGTCGACTGATCGCGCTATGCTTGCGCCATAGCGAGGCGCTCATGTCATTACTGCAAATCGGATTCGCACTAGCAGCAGGCGCGGTGGCGCTTGGGCTGCTGGCAGTGCTGCTGTGGCGCAAACCGCGCAAGCCTGTCGCTGTCGTCGCATCACCTGAGCCCACACACGCTTCGGCCAGCGCCGTCGCAGCACAGCCTGCCGCCCCACCATCACAGAACACTGAGCCGACCCGCTTACCACTGCCAGAGGCCGGCCCGGTCATGGCCAAGCTGTATGCGCTGGCCTTCAACGGCGCAGAGCTTTACGACGTGGCGGTACGCAGCGCACATGCCGAGGTCGTGCGTGGCACCGTGCAAACGCTGTTACACATAGAAGATCGCCCTGAATATTCACCGCGCCGGCCGCAATTGCTACCGCAGCTGATGCGCGAGCTGGATAACGACGAGAACTCGCTGCGGGCGCTGGCGCAACTGGTGGGACGTGATCCGACACTGGCGGGCAATGTCCTACGCGCGGTCAATTCGCCGCTATATCGTCCCAGCAGCGAACCTATCGAAAGCATCGAGCGCGCCGTGTCGTTGCTGGGTACAACGGGCCTGCGTTCAATGGTGGCCGCAGCGTTGCTGCAACCGGAGCTGGTGGGTGGCAAGGGTGCTTTTGCACGCTTTCCCGAGATTGTCTGGGATCACACATTGCATAGCGCGCTGGCGGCAGCCTCTTATGCCGTGCTGGTTGCCGATACCGATCCGTTTGCCGCTGAGCTGCTGGGTATGCTGATGGGCTTGGGCTCCATCATCATTGTGCGCGTGGTGCGCGATGAATATGCGCTGCGACCCCAATTGCTGCCATCTGCCAGCGTGGCCACCGCCGTGCTGGACAGCTGGACCAGCCCGACTGCACGACACATCGCCAAAAGCTGGGAATTATCTGATCGCATGTCGCTGGCCCTGCACGAGCAACTGCTGGACAAATCAGCGCGACACCTCAGCCCCTTGGGTAGATCGCTACGCTTTGGCCGCATCGCCGGCGCAGCGGCATTACTGGTGCGTCACAACCGCATGGATCCGGACGAAGGCCGCGCGCTACTGGGTGATGTGGCCGACGAACAGCTCGACAGCATCTGGCGCAAGCTGGTGCGCGACCGGCGCTAAGTTAGCGCAAGCCACTTAAGCGGCGGGCTGTTGAACCTGATATTCGCTCTGGAGCGATAGGTTGATAGAGGCCTGCGGGCGGGCGAAGTAGTAGCCCTGCGCATAACGGCAACCCAACGACTGCAAGGCAGCCACTTGTTCGGCATTTTCGACACCCTCGGCCACAGTTTCGCGACCCAGGTTTTCGATCAGCAGCAACGTGGCATGCACCAGCGCCATCACATCCGGACGCGTGCTGATGTCGCGCAGAAACGAACGGTCGATCTTGATCACGTCGAAGGGATAGTCACGCAAGCAAGCCAGCGACGACGTGCCAGTGCCAAAGTCGTCCATCGCCAAGCGCACGCCGGTCGCACGCAGCGCCACCATCAGTTGCTGCGAAGAATCCGGGTCACGCATCACTTCGCGCTCAGTGACTTCCAGTTGCAAACAGCTAGCCGGCAGGCCTGTGGCGGCCAACACATTGCTGACTCTGGTGAGCAACCGATCGCCCAAGGCCAGCTCGGCGCGCGACACGTTGACGCTGACTACTAGCGGCGCGCTTTCGGCATTATTGGTGCGCCAGTTGGCGAGCATCCGGCAAGCCTCCTGCAACACCCATTCACCGATGGCGACAATCAGACCAGATTCTTCGGCGACGGGAATGAATTCGGTCGGCGAGATCGCACCCATCTCTGGATGATTCCAGCGCAGCAGCGCCTCGACCGCCACCGTACGGCCTGTCTCCAGTGAGACCACAGGCTGGTACACCAAAGAGAGCTGCTCCGTACCGAGCGCACGACGTAAGCCTTCTTCAATTGCAATGCGCCGAGTCAGGCGCACATGCATGGCTTCGTCAAACAACACATGACAGGCGCGCCCGGCGTGCTTGGCTTCATACATTGCAACGTCGGCATTGCGCACCACCGCCTCGGCGGTATCCATGCACTGCTCTGCGGTGACGATGCCGATACTGGCCGTCGAATACACATCGCGGCCGTGAATGACGTAGGACTCGCGCAGTAACGCGATAAGGCTATCTGCTACAGGGATTGCAGCGGCAGCGTTTTCCAGTGTGTTGAGCAACACCAAAAACTCGTCGCCGCCAAAACGCGCAATCAGACTGCCACGGCTATCGGGCAGCTCTGGCAGACCCACCGTATTGAGCCACTGTCGTAGACGCTTGCTAATTTGCCGCAGCATTTCGTCGCCAGCTGCATGGCCAAGCGCATCGTTGACCACCTTGAAGCGATCGAAGTCCAGAAACAACACGGCATAGGTCGGTTGTTGCCTGGTGCGCACTGCATCGAGCGACTGTTGCAGACGCTCAAGAAACAATGTGCGATTGGCCAGGCCTGTGAGCCGATCGCAACGCGCCGCTTCAGCCATCTCTTGCTCCAGCAACTTGCGCTGGGAGATGTCCTGCATGAACGACCAAATCACGCGACGCCCTTGAGCGTCCGTCATGCCAATGCCGGTCATCAAGGCAGAAAACTCACTGCCATCGCTACGACGCACCTCGCCCTCATGCGGTCCGTACTGATGCGTCTGCGCCAGTTCGTGCGCAGGCCACGGCGCGCTGTCGAGCCATGCCTCTGGTGCGATGTCATCGTGGGTCAGACTCAGCAGATGCTCACGGCTGTGGCCCGTCGCGGTAACCAGCGCGTCGTTGACCTGCAAAAACTTTCCCGAACTGCAGTCATACAAAGAGATGCCCAAGGGCGACAGTTCAAACAAGGAACGAAAGCTCTGCTCGTTTTCACGGGACCGTCCCTGCTCCTGGCGCAGGTCGCGGTTTAGCCGGATACGATCCAGGCGGATGCGATGGATGCCCAGCGCCATCACCAACAACATCAGGCAGGAAGGCAGCAGGCCCAGCAGTGCTGTCTTGCGTGCCTCGGCGATACGGGCCATATAGGTATCTGCATTAGCAACTACACGCAGCGCCGCGATCGGTTTGCCTTGCTCATTGAGCACCGGTGCCCAAGCGGACAGCCAATAACCACTCGGGCCTTTTACAGCTGCAGCACCAACGCGCAGTGTGCCGCGGGTCAGTGCGCCATCGCGCGCCTCGCGCTCGGCGACCTCTGTGGCACTTCGTAGCGCTTGATCGTCCACCAACTCCAAGCCCGCTTGCACACGCTCTTGGACGCTGCGTGTATCAAACTGCACCCGAGTCGCGGCACCTTCTGGCACAACAAGCTGCAGATAACGGATTTGCTGCGTTTCGGCCTGCAGGGCCTGCAGTGTTTGTTCGCGTGATGCAGAGGGTGTAGCCGACAGCTGTTTGGCAGCACTTTGAGTAAGATTCGACACCTGCAGCGTATAAACGTCGCGCATCGAAGAGAGCGTCATCACCCACATCGCCACCACGCCGGCAAACAGCGCCATCAAGGACGCAACGGCTACTGTCACGGTTTCCCGTGTAGCCTGACTGCGTTCTTTTTCTGTGGTTTGCGGCATTTGGGTAGTGATCGTCTAGGGTCTGAGATCATCCTCTGCAGGTGTTTGGGGTTCTGTGATTAAGGTCACGCCAACGCTTCGCGACTGGAGTGATGCTTCACACCCTCATGAACACCCACGCCGCTGCAGACCCTTTTGATTTGGTGCCCGCGATCCTGCGAGCCGCTGGAAATTTGGGTTTTGTAGGTACTAATTCTGCGACGGCAGGACGACTGCTGGCCGCGCTGTGCAATCCAACAATCACGCTTGATGAGTTGTCGAACTTGCTCAGTTCCGAACCGGCGTTGGTCGTGCGCGTGCTGCGCGTTGCCAACTCGGCGTTCTATGGTGTCTCGCGCAGTATCTCGACAGTCGATCGCGCGCTGATGGTGTTGGGTTTCGATTCAGTGCGCAGCGTCGCTGCCGCAGCCTGTCTGGATCGCGGACTGGCACATGCCACGCAAAGTGCAGCGCTGGACCATCACGCGATGGTGCGCCACAGCCTCACCACTGCTGTCGCCGCCGAATCCATTGCCAGACTCGTGCAACGCGATCTGGCAGGTGAGGCGTTCATCGCCGGTCTGCTGCACAACTTGGGTTTACCGGTACAAGCTGTCATCGATGCGCCAGGCCTGCGCGCGCTGGCCGCTGCACTGCGTGCCGGTAAGAGTGACAATTACCGGCAACTAGAGCGCAGCACGTTGCGCGTCCCGCACGAAGAATGTGCCGCCGTCGTGTTTGAGCAATGGCAGTTGCCGGATTCATTGATCGAGGCGACGCGTTGGCACCACGCACCGCTGTTTGCACCGGGCCCTCACAAGTGGCTGGCGGCTGTGCTGGGCCTGGCCTTGGGTCTGGCGTCAGAGGTCGGTCACGGCTTTGAACTGGAGCCGCCGCCGATACTGCGGGATCCGGACCTGATGTATTTCGTTGGTGTAACCAACGATATGTTGGATCAGATCAGTGACGAGCTGGTCAAACGTAGCGCTCTGATCCGGCTGGCCACCGGCGACTGACCGGTTCAGTAGTTCAGCTGCGGCCATCTGCGGCATAATTGCCCCACACAACAGATGTCGGGGCTACCCATGCGATTCAAGGACACCGTGCGGCACACCTTTTTGGCCGCGGCACTGTCATGCGTTCCACTGAGCGCCCTGGCTCAATCGCCGGTGGTCTCCCCTGCCGACACAGCGTGGGTACTGACCGCCACGGCGCTGGTGTTGTTGATGACACTGCCTGGCCTTGCACTGTTCTACGGTGGTCTGGTGCGCGGCAAGAACGCGCTGTCGATACTCATCCAGTGCTTTGCAATCACCGGCGTGGTGTCTTTGGTGTGGGTTGTCTGCGGTTACAGCCTGGCCTTCACCGATGGCGGTAGCGCACAAGCTTTCATCGGCGGTTGGGATCGCGCTTTGCTACGCGGTATGGATGCCACGTCGCTCAACGGCACTATCCCCGAAGCGGCCTTCATGATGTTCCAACTGACCTTTGCAGCGATCACCCCTGCGCTAGTGATCGGCGGCTATGCCGAACGCATTCGCTTTAGCGCAGTGCTGTGGTTCAGCGCCCTATGGGTGCTGCTGGTCTATGTGCCGGTTGCTCACTGGGTGTGGGGCGGTGGCTGGCTGGCAAAGTTTGGTGTGATGGATTTTGCTGGCGGCATCGTGGTGCACGTCAATGCGGGCATGGCTGCGCTGGTGTGCGCCTTGGTGATTGGCCGGCGTCGCGGCTTTCCGCAGGTATCCATGGCACCGCACAGTCTGCCGCTAGTGGCCACCGGTGCAGGTCTGCTGTGGGTGGGCTGGTTCGGCTTCAATGGTGGCAGCGCGCTGGCGGCCAACGGCACTGCGGCGATGGCGGTGTTGTGTACGCATCTGGGCGCCTGCGGTGGCGCATTGGCGTGGATGACGCTGGAGTGGCGCCGCTATGGCAAGCCCAGCGCCTTGGGCTTGCTCACCGGTGTCGTGGCCGGCTTGGGCACCATCACCCCGGCCTCGGGTTTCACCAGTCCAATGGGTGCGATCGTGATCGGTCTATTAGCAGGCGTCGTGTGCTTCTACGCCACGCAATGGATCAAGCGCGGCCTGCACATCGATGACTCACTGGATGTCTCGCCGGTGCATGGCGTAGGCGGCGTGTTGGGCACGTTACTGACGGCAGTGGTGGCCTCCACCGCACTGGGTGGCACTGGCTTTAGCGTACAAGCGGATGTGCTGTCGCAGCTGCATATTCAAGTGTTGGGCGTGGTGGCCACTATGGCCTGGTGCGGCGGCATCAGCTGGCTGTTGCTGCGCGTGCTGGATGCGACGCTGGGTCTGCGCGTCAGCGAAGAAGATGAGTCGGAGGGGCTGGACCTGGCTTCGCACGGCGAGCGCGGCTACAGCCCCTGATGCGCTAGCGGCGCGTTAATCCTCTGCGGTCTGGCGAAAGTCCACGCCCAATGAGCGCAGCTTGCGATACAGGTGGGTGCGCTCCATACCCACCCGCTTGGCCAGCAGGCCCACCTTGCCGTTGCACAGCGTCAGCTGCTGCTGCAGGTAGGCGCGTTCGAACATCTCGCGTGCTTCGCGCAGTGGCAACGCCAACAGATCTTGTTTGACCAAAGGCTCCACGCCCGGCGAATGAGCCGACAGTTCGCGCTCGACTTGTTCGAGGGAGATCTCTTCGAGTCCACCCATCACCAACATGCGGCGCACCAACCCGCGCAACTCACGCACATTGCCCGGCCAGGGGTAATTGCGCAGCCGGTTTTGCGCTGCAACGCTAAAGCGACGGAACGTCAGCCGTTCGGTGTCGACCAGACGATCGACGTGGTAACGCAGCAGATCAGGCACGTCCTCGGCGTAATCACGCAGCGGTGGCACGCGCACCAGCAGTGTATCGAGCTGTGCCAGCAATTCACGGCGCACGCTGCCCGGCGAACCGGCGCGCAATTCGACACCGGGTTTGGCGGTAGCTACCAAGCGTGCGGCCAGCGGGCGCGATACATCACTGCCAGCAGCGCGCCAGCTGCCGGATTCAAGCACGCCCATCAACAAGCGCTGAGCGGCCGGCGAGAGTTCTTCGATGTCGCTGATAAACAGCGTGCCGGCGCCAGCTTGCTCGAACAGCCCAGGGTGCGCGGACTCGCCAGTACCGGTACCAAACAGCACGGACTCCACTTCGCTGTCGACGATGGCACTGGCCACCAGGCAGACAAACGGCAATGCGGCACGCGAACCCGACTCATGGACAAAGCGTGCCAGTGACTCGCGCAGCGTGCCCGACTCGCCCACCAGCAGCAGCGGCGAGGCGTGCGGCGCAGCGGCCTGCAGATCCGCGCGCAGCTGTTGTGTTGCACGACTCTTGCCGACCGTGGCCAACAGGGGTGCGGCTCCGGCCTTGGCAGCGACACGCTTGCGACGCCCGGCCTCAAGCGCGCGCTCGACTGTGCGCAGCAGCTTGGCCAGCGATAGCGGCTTCTCGACAAAATCAAATGCGCCAAGACGCGTTGCCTCGACTGCCGTCTCGACCGTACCGTGACCGGACATCATGACGACGGCGCAATCATCGCCGGGCAGGCGCGACCATTCGCGCAGCAGCGAGATGCCATCGACATCGGGCATCCAGATGTCGAGCAACACCAGATCCGGACTCATGCGTTCACGCGCAGTGCGGGCCTGTGCCGCATCGGCAGCGACCTCCACCTCATAGCCCTCGTCGGAGAGGATGTCGCGCACCAGCGTACGGATGTCCGCCTCGTCATCAACCACCAGCACTTTGCCTGCACTCATGACACCACCCTCTACGGTTGCGCGAAGTGTTCCCGCCCTGTAACCGGCAATTTGACGCGTACCGACGCGCCGCCTTCAGGCCTATTCTCAACTGCTATCCGGCCACCGTGCTCTTCTATTATTTTTTTCACGATAGCCAGGCCAAGGCCCGTGCCTTTCTGCTTACTCGTCACATAAGGATCGAACACCCGCGGCAGCATCTGCGGCTGGAAGCCCGGTCCATTATCAGAAACTACCAGCTGCACACCCTCTTGGTCTGCACCCGCCAGCGCTGATGTTTTTAACTCTACCCAACCCCCCGGCGCCGCACCGACCGCTTCGATGGCATTGCTCAGTAGATTGTTGAGCACCTGACGCAAGCGCGCCGCATCGGCCCTGATCCAGTGCTCGCCAGCGTCAGCCACCACGCGGATCTCGATGCCGCCGTCCTGAGCACGATACAACTCGGCGACCTCGGTCACCAGCGCATCCAGGCTGCAGCGCGCCAGATGCAGCTCGGGGGCCCGCGCATATTCGCTAAAGGCGTTGACCATCGACTTCATCGACTCCACTTGCTGCACGATGGTGTGCGTGGAGCGCTCCAACAGCTCGAGGTCGGCCGGATTTGGCAAATGCCCCTGTAGCCGGCTGCGCAAGCGCTCGGCCGACAGCTGGATAGGTGTCAGCGGGTTTTTGATCTCATGGGCCAGTCGACGCGCCACTTCGCCCCAAGCCGCATCGCGCTGCGCTTGCAACAGCGCAGTGATGTCATCAAACACAATCACAAAGCCCGGCTCTCCGGCAGCTTCGTCCAAAGGCGAACACGCGCAGCTGAGTACCCGCTCGTTGGGCAATTTAAGCTGTTCGCGCCACTCAGACCGCGGGCCCTGAACCCGCTGCGACAACTGCTGCACAAAGCCCAGCAACCGCTCGTCGCGGCCCTCGCCCAACTCCAGCAAGCTGCGGCCGATATCCGCACCCAGATCAGCACCGAGAATAGAGCCGGCCGCCTCATTGACGATGCGCAGCCGCAGTTGCGGGTCAAGCACCATCACGCCCGTCGACAAACCTGCCAACAACACGGACAGCTGCTGACGCTCCTGTTCAACTATCTGCCGGCTGCGCGTGGCCTCTTCGCTGGCCCGACGCAAGCGCTTGGTCATGTCATTAAAAGAATGCACCAGCGAACCCATTTCATCGCGCGACGGCAGTGGCAGTCGCGTATCGAAATCACCCTTGCCCACTGCACGAGTGCCGGCAATCAAATCCTGCACCGGGCGGATCAGCCGCTTGGCCGAGGAAATAGCCAGATAAATGGCCAGCAACATGGCCAGCAGCACCACCATGGTCAGCGTCAATTGAAAGCTGGTTTTGAGCGGTTCGCGCATCAGCGCCAATTCGCCGTATTGCGAATAGGTGTGCTGTACCGCTTCAGAGAGCCCAGCCAGTTGGCGCGGCACTTCATGCACTGCCAGCACAAAACGCGGTCCATCAGCACCCAAACGACCCGCCGACGGAATCGGTGCCGCAGCGATGATGTAGTAGCCGCCGTCGGACTGCGGCTCAAGACTGACGTAGGGCCGACCATCATTGACCTGCAACAGCAACTCGGTGGGCGTGGCTGGTGCCGGCAGTTCGGCTGTACCTGCAGCACTGGACGCCAGCAGCTCGCCATTGCGGCCATAGGCCAACAGTTGCAATGCTCCGGTGCGGCGGCGCTCCGCTTCCAGATCTCGCAACAGCAGCGAGGCAGAAGCACCATCAAGCGTGCGGGCAAACGTCTCGGCGCTGCGGCCCTGTTCGCGCATGCGCAGATCCAGCGATGCGCGCGACAGCACCAAGGCATCGGCCAAGCCCTGTTTGACTTCGACCCGGAACCAGCTATCGATGCCGCGATTGATGAAGTCGAGTGAGAACAGATAAACGATCAGCAGCGGCGCCACCACCAGCGAACCGAAGGTGGCCACAGTACGCACCGTAAGACGCGAGCCGGGCACGTTGGCGCGATAGTCGCGATACAGCTGCCACAAGCGGCGCGCCAACGCGCTGGCCAACAACACCAGCGCGCTGGCATTGAGCAACAAGATCCACGGTTGCCAACGGCCGAAGCTGGCGGAGTTCTCGACACTGCCGGCCAACATGGCCAGCGAGACCAGCGCCAGCAGCACGCCCAGTGCCGCCAGCACCCAACTGCCATAGCGCCTCAGCGGGGCAGTTGCCACGCATACCACTCGCTGTTGCGATGCCAGCCATCAGACCACCAGATGACACTGCGCAGCGCGTCGGGCAGGTTGCCGCGGCGCACGCTGGCGCGGACCTTGATTTGGTAGGTAGCGGCCGGCTCCAGTTGCGACTCGACCATCACCGGCCAGTTGTCAATGCTGCCGATCGCCTGCAAGGCCTGATCGATGGTGGTGTAACTGCCCACTTCGCTGTGCTCGGCATCGCGCACCACGAAACGCTCACTGACCATGTGCCAGGACAACTCGCGATGCACGTTCAGATCAACTACGGTGGCATCGCTCCAGAAGCGCCGCTGCCGCAGCACCACCGTTTGGAAATCGAACTGCAAAGACACGCCATCTTTGAGCGCGGCGCGGATGTCTTCGTTGAGCGGATACGCCGAGCGCGCCACCAGTTTGTAGACGCCATTGTCGACGACCACATAGGCCGACAGCACATCCAACGGGCCATCGAGCGCATCGGCAGACACCAGAGCGGGGATTAGCAACGCCCACGCGAACGCCAGCGCTGCCGCAATGCGGCGGCACCAGGCGATAACCGGCGGTGTCGTGTGCTTAAGCCCCATGGTGCGGGCCGTCCCCCTTTTGCAGGCAAGCATAATAGAAGCCATCGCTGGCTGCCTCGGGCCCCACAGCGGCTGGCCGCGGCAGCAACTGTACGTCGCCTTCGCCGCGTGGCACGCGCGGCGGCAGATTCAACTCGCGCGCCTGCAGCAATCGCGTGCCACCCCAGTCACCCGCCAGCACCTGCTCGATGACCTCGCGGTTCTCCTGCGGCAACACCGAGCAGGTGGCATACACCAGCCTGCCGCCGGGACGCAGCAGCTTGAGCGCGGCGCGTGTCAGCGCCAACTGCTGACGCACAAAGCCGGCGATGTCAGTCGAACGACGCAGCAGTTTGATATCGGGATGACGGCGGATCACACCGGTAGCAGAACATGGCGCATCGAGCAGGATGCGATCAAACAAGCGGCCATCCCACCAGGTCGGTTCAGCAGACAAGTCGGCACACACCAACGTCGCCTGCCGCCCCAGCCGCAACAGGTTGGACTCCACGCGTTGCAGGCGCAGGGCAGAGCTGTCGAGCGCAACCACCTCGAGATCCGCGGTGTGTTCGAGCAAGTGGCCGGTCTTGCCGCCCGGTGCGGCGCAAGCATCCAGCACGCGCTCGCCCGGCTGCGCATCCACCATCCAAGCGGCCACCTGGGCGCCGGCGTCCTGCACGCTGACACGGCCCTCGGCAAAGCCCGGCAAGGCCTCTACCGGTACGGGGGTCTCGAGTACCAGCGCCGTGGGCACCAACCCCGGGGTCGCATTCAAGCCAGCAGCAACCAACGCGGCCAGGGCCTCTTCGCGTGTGCCGCGGCTCAGGTCGACTCGCAAGGTCATCGGCGGGGACTCGTTGCCAGCGGTCAGAATGTCCGCTGCCTGATCACCCCAGGCCGCATTGAGCGCCTTGAACAGCCAGCGCGGATGCGCCGCAGCAGTGGCCGGATCGGCATCGACCTGCGCAAACAGCGACTCGCCCTCCCGCACCAGCCGGCGCAGTGCGGCATTGACGAAGCCCGCAGCCGGCGCACAGCCCAGCAGCCGCGCGGCATCGACGGCGATGTTGACCGCCGACGCAGCCGGAGCACGTGAATAAATGACCTGATGCGCAGCCACTATCAGCAGCGCATGCAACAGCGGCTGCGGCTTGCGATCGGGGCGCTGCTGTAGATGCTGCACCACTGCCGCCAAGCGCCGATACCAGCGCAGACTGCCGGTGAGAATGGCGCGTACTGCACCGCGCAGTTCGGGCGGCACCTGCACTGCGGTCAAGGCCTCTTCGGCAATCCAGCCACGAGTCACTACGACGTCGAGCGCTTGGGCAGCCAGTGCCAGCGCCGGCGAGCCCGGGGCGGCGACAGTGCGCGCAGGCGCCGTCACGAGAAACACCGGCCAGCACCGGCAGCGGTGCCCTCGGCATTGGCAAAATCGCGCGCAGCCACCGCCCGGCGGCCGGCGCGTTGCAGTTCATCGATACCCAGCACACCGGTGCCACAGGCCACGGCCAAACTGCCGGCCTGCAAGCCCAGCAGCGTGCCCGGCACTGCGCCGGGTGGCGCCTCGTCAGACAGCACCCGACTACGCAACAGCTTGACCGGCTCGCCCGCATAGACCGCATGCGCCGCAGGCCAAGGATTGAAGGCGCGGATCTGGCGATCCAACTGCCGTGCCGGCTGCTGCCAGTCCAGTCGCGCCTCGTCGCGGGTGAGCTTGTCAGCCCAGGTCACGCCCTCGATCGGTTGCGCCGTGGCGTGTAGCGTACCGGCCTGCAGGCCGTCGATCGTCTGCAACAGCAGCTCGGCGCCCAGCGGCGCCAGCGCGTCGTGCAGTTCTCCGGCCACCATGCCCGGGCCGATCGGCAGCGTCTGGCGCAACAGCATCGCGCCCGTATCCAAACCCTCATCCATCTGCATGATCGTCACACCAC
Source organism: Pseudomonadota bacterium (assembly GCA_026398735.1). Classification (GTDB taxonomy): domain Bacteria; phylum Pseudomonadota; class Gammaproteobacteria; order Steroidobacterales; family Steroidobacteraceae; genus ZC4RG30. The sequence continues at coordinate 38,109 of JAPLSH010000004.1, forward strand.
TCTCGATATCACCGGCCAGCACGGCCCGTTGAATAGGGGCCGCACCGCGCCAGCGGGGCAGCAGTGAAGCATGAATATTGAGGCAACCCAGCCTCGGCAGCGCCAGCACCTCGGGCGGCAGGATCAGCCCATAGGCCACCACCACCAGCAGGTCCAGCGACCAGTCACGCAGTTGCTGTCGGGCCGCCACCGCATCGGGCGCATCGCCACGCAGGCGCAGCGGCTGCAGCACCGGCAGGTTCAGTTCGAGCGCGCGCTGTTTGACCGCGCTGGGCGTCAGCACACGGCCCCGGCCGGCGGGCCTGTCGGGCTGGGTGAGTACGCCCAACACCGGGCCGCGCGCGGCCAGCGCCGACAATGCAGCGACCGCAAACGGCGGGGTGCCTGCGAACGCGATTCGCAGGGTCATGCGGTGCGGCTACGCCGCTCCTTGTCGAGCTTTTTGCGGATGCGTTGGCGCTTGAGCTCGGACAGGTAATCGACGAACAACTTGCCGTCGAGATGATCCATTTCGTGCTGCAGACAGACTGCCAACAGGCCGTCGAGTGACTGTTGCTGCCACTGGCCATCGGCATCCTGCCAGCGGGCGCTGATGCGTTCGGCACGCGGCACATCGTCATAAATACCCGGCACAGACAGGCAGCCTTCCTCGCCGGCGGCACTGCCTTCCTTGCTGAGAATTTCGGGATTGATGAACACCTGCCGGCCGCTGCGGTCTTCCGTCAGATCCATGACGATGAGCTGGTGGTGCCAGTCGATCTGGCTGGCCGCAAGGCCGATGCCCGGCGCGGCATACATGGTTTCGAACATGTCTTCGATGCGCTGGCGCAGCTCGGCATCAAAGGCAGTGACCGGCCGCGCTTTGGTGCGCAGCCGCGGGTCGGGATATTCAAGGATGGTCAACAGTGCCATGCGTGTCTCGTCGCGAATCAGATAGTGGTCGGACAGTCAGATGTCGGGCCAGTTCACGGGATATTCCAGTCTCCCGTGACGGATTCCACAAACCGCGCGCAGCTTGGAGGCGCTGTCCGGTCGGGCAGTCTATAACACTGGCATCACGACGCTGCGACTGCCGCGCCGAACGGAGTCTGCCGATGCCATCCATGCCCTCTGCGCTGCGGCCCCTGCCGAACCTGCTCCTGGCAGCCCTGCTGCTGGGCCTGACCGGCTGCGCACTGCTACATCCTAAGGCCGCCAGCCTGCCGACGCCGGCTGCGCCAGTGGCGCAAACCACTGCGGCGCCGGCCGAAGCCCAAGGCAATGCCATCGATACGGCCGTGAACCGCAGTGCAGAAGACATCGCTACGGTCCTGCCGGAAGTGCGCAGCGCCGCCGCCGGGGCCATCGCGACCATTCCTTATGAAGCGATCGCCAGTTTTCTCTCCAAACCGCTGCTGATCAGCCCCACCGAGTTGCGCAGCGCCGCACGCATCAGCCTGCTGCGCGATGACCATGTGGCCGTCGGCGCCCCGCATGTCGTACACATTAAGGGTCTGGCCCAAGCCGGCGCCGGACGCTATGCCGTAGTGCGTGCCGGGGAGCCGCTGCGGGATCCGCAGAGCCGCAAGCTGCTGGGCTATCTGGGCATACCCATCGGCACGGTGCAGGTCGAGCAGACCGCAGCGCTGAGCGAAGGTCGTCTGGTCGAATCGCGGCGCGAAGCCCAGGCTGACGATCTGGTATTCCCGGACGAGGGCAACATCCGTCAGGACTTCACGCCAGCGCCGGCGCCGGCGGGTGTGGCCGGCGAAATCATTGCGGTGATCGACGGCGTCAGCATGATCGGGCAGTACCAAGTGGTGGCCGTCAATCGCGGCAGTGAGCACGGACTGCTGCCGGGCCATCTGCTGCAAATCCGCTCGCCAGAGGCCGCCGTCGGCACGCTGATGGTCTTTAGGATCTATCCCAAACTCAGCTATGCGCTGACGCTGCGGCTGCTGGCGCCGGTACGCATCGCCTATCCCGTCGTCAGCCCCTGAACCGGCTGCGCACCACGCATTAACCGGCATTCGCGGCGGATAGTGCGCTTCTTCCAGAGAGCGCACCGCCGCCACACTGCGCGGCGATGACTACCGATTTCTCTTTGCCGCATTTCTGGGCCGCGGTCATCCGCGCGCCTCACCTGCATGCCGATCATCTGGCGCGCGCCTTGGCGGTGGTCGGCGAGCCGGCGGGCTTGTGGCGCCAAACGGCGCCGCAGCTGCAGGCCCTGGGGCTGCCGCCGTCGGCCAGTGCGCTGCTGGCAGATCCACCCTGCGCCCTACTCGATGCCGACCTGCGCTGGCACGAGCGCCAGAGGCTGCGGCTACTGGCTTACCTGGATGCCGACTACCCGCCGCAACTGCTGCAGGTGCCCGCCGCCCCAGCCGCGCTGTATGTGCGCGGCAGTGTCGCTGTGCTCTCGCAGCCGCAGTTGGCACTGGTTGGCAGCCGTCACCCCACCGCCGCAGGTCGCAGCACTGCCTTCGAATTCGCTTTGCGTTACGGCAGCGATGGTCTAGTGGTCACCAGCGGCTTGGCCCAAGGCATCGACACTGCCGCCCATGAGGGCGCACTGGCAGCCGGCGCAGCCACCGTGGCGGTCTGCGGTACCGGCCTGGACCGCTGCTATCCGGCACACAACGCCGCACTGGCCGAGCGCATCGCCGCCAGCGGTGCGCTGCTGTCCGAATTTGCGCCAGGCACGCCGCCCGAGGCGGCCAACTTTCCACGCCGCAACCGCATCATCAGCGGCCTGTGCCGCGGCACTCTGGTTATCGAGGCCGCGCGCGACAGTGGCTCACTCATTACAGCCCGCCGCGCCCTAGAACAGGGCCGCGAAGTGCTGGCCGTACCGGGCTCCATCCGCAGCCCTACCGCCCTCGGTTGTCTCGACCTACTGCGCGAAGGCGCCTCGCTGGTTATCGATCCTGCCGATGCCTACCCCTGTATTGGCCTCACCACACAATATTTTTCCGTTCCAAAACAGTCTTTTACAGCATCTTCGGCCGCCCTCCTGTTGGACAAGACCGGGGAAATGCTGTTAGATGCCCTCGGTTTCGAGCCCGCGGGCCTGGACGAATTGCTCGTCCGAACGGGCCTGGCGATAGGTCCACTGACCGCCTCGCTGCAGGTCCTCGAACTCGAACGCCACATCGAATCCCTGCCGGGCGGGCTTTACTGCCGTGTCCGGTAACCGACTGTTTCCGGTGAACCTGACTGATGAACGGCACCGTCCTAGACATCCTCATTTACGTGTTCGATCGCTATATGTTCGACGAGGTACCAGAAGTGCCCGAACGTGAAGCGCTGGCGCGTGATCTTGAGAGCGCAGGCTTCGGCGAGGCCAATGTCGAGCGCGCGCTCGACTGGCTGGCCGACCTGGCGGGCGAGCGCAATCGTCCCGAGCTCGACCTGGTCGAGCGCACCGCAGGCGAAGCCAACACGGCATCGCCGCCGTCCATCCGCGCCTACCTGCCGCAAGAGCTGGCGCGTCTGCCGGTCGACTGCCGCGGGTTGCTGTTGTCTCTGGAACAGGCCGGTATCCTCAACGCGCTGCAACGCGAGATCGTCATCGATCGCCTGATGGCGCTGGATGCCGAAGACTTCGATCTCGAACAAGTCCGCTGGGTCGTTCTGATGGTGCTCTCCAGCCAGCCGGGCCAAGAACAAGCCTGCGCCCGCATGGAAGACATCGTGTTCGATCTGCCCGGCTCGGCCACGCACTGATAGTGCCGGGTGCTTCACCGCGCCCTCACCACACCACCGCAATGGCAGAAAACTTAGTCATCGTCGAATCGCCGGCCAAGGCCAAGACCATCAAGAAGTACCTGGGTAAGGACTTCGAGGTGCTCGCCTCCTACGGTCATGTCCGCGACCTCGTTCCCAAAGAAGGTTCGGTCGATACCGGGCATGGCTTTGCCATGAACTACCGGGTCATCGAGCGCAACGAAAAGCACGTCGACGCCATATCCAATGCGCTACGTAAAGCCAAGGCACTGTTCCTGGCAACTGATCCGGACCGCGAGGGCGAGGCCATCTCGTGGCATCTGCACGAGCTGCTCAAAGAGCGCGGCGAGCTCGAGGGCAAGACAGTGCATCGCGTAGCCTTCTACGAGATCACCAAGAACGCCATCAAAGCCGCTATCGCTGCACCGCGTGATCTGGCCATGGATCTGGTCAACGCCCAACAAGCGCGCCGCGCGCTCGATCATTTGGTGGGCTTCAACCTGTCGCCGCTGCTGTGGAAGAAAGTGCGCCAGGGCCTGTCGGCCGGCCGCGTCCAAAGCCCCGCGCTGCGCATGATCGTTGAGCGCGATGAGTCCATCGACGCGTTCATTCCGCAGGAATACTGGACGCTGGATGCTGAAGGCGAGCACAGCGACACGCGCTTTCCAATCAAGCTCATCGAATTCCGTGGCAGCAAGGTCGAGCAGTTCAGCTTCACCAACGAGACCACCGCACGCGACGTCGAAGCCACCTTGGCCGCCGCTGCGGCCGGCGCGCTGTCGGTGCTCACCATCGATCGCAAGCAGCGCCGCCGCAATCCGGCACCGCCGTTCACCACCTCTACGCTGCAACAGGAAGCCGCGCGCAAGCTGGGTTTCTCCGCACAGCGCACGATGAGCCTGGCGCAAAAGCTGTATGAAGGCGTCGACTTCGGCGAAGGCGCAGTCGGTCTCATCAGTTATATGCGTACCGACTCCGTGTCGCTGGGTGCCGAGGCCATCACCGAGATCCGCGGCACGATCGAACAGCTCTACGGCCGCGAGGCTGTGGCCGAAGACATCCGCGTGTTCAAGACCAAGTCCAAGAACGCGCAGGAAGCTCACGAAGGCATCCGGCCCACGTCGGCCACGCGCACGCCTGCAGAACTGGAAGGCAAGATCGATGCCGACCAACTCAAGCTCTATGCACTGGTGTGGAAGCGCACGCTGGCCAGCCAAATGGCACCGGCGGTGTACGACACCGTTGCCATCGACATGCAGGCCGGCAAGGGTAGCGGCACCGACCGCCACATGTTCCGTGCTAACGGCTCCACGCTGGTTAAGGCCGGCTTCATCGCCGTCTATCAGGAAGGTCGCGACGACACCGCCGATGACGACGACGATCACGTGTTGCCGCCCATGCAAGTGGGCGATCGCGTCACGCTGGCCAGCCTCAAGGGCGAACAGCATTTCACCGAGCCACCGCCGCGCTTCTCTGAAGCCTCGCTGGTCAAGGCACTCGAAGAACACGGCATCGGCCGGCCTTCGACCTATGCGTCGATCATCTCCACACTAAAGAATCGTGAATACGTCGACATGGACGCGCGGCGTTTCATCGCCACCGACATCGGCAAGATCGTCAGCCGCTTCCTCACCGAATACTTCACGCAGTACGTGCAATACGGCTACACCGCCGCGATGGAAGACGAGCTCGATGCCGTCAGCCGTGGCGAAGAGCCTTGGACCACGCCACTGGAAAAGTTCTGGCAGCCGTTCATCGATCAGGTCAACCACATCGAGGCCACGGTCAGCCGCGAACAAGTGGCCATGTCGCGCGAACTGGGCACCGATCCAGTGTCGGGCAGGCCGGTGTCGGTACGCATGGGCCGCTTCGGACCGTTCGTACAGGCCGGCACCAAAGACGACGAAGAAAAACCCAAGTTCGCAGGCCTGCGCCCGGGCCAGAAGATGGACACCATCACGCTGGACGAAGCGCTGTACCTGTTCCAGTTGCCACGCAAGCTGGGCGACACCGACGAGGGCGAGCCCATCAGCGTGGCCATCGGTCAGTTCGGGCCCTATGTCAAATACGGCGCCAAATACGTCTCTCTTAAAGAAGACGACCCGTACACCGTCACCCGTGAGCGTGCCATAGAAGTCATCGCTGCTAAGCAGCTGGCCGATGCCAATCGCCTCATCCACGACTTTGGTGTCGATGATATCCAGGTGCTCAACGGTCGCTATGGTCCCTACATCACCGACAAGCAGCGCAATGCCCGCATCCCCAAGGATCGCGAGCCCAAGACGCTGACGCTCGAGGAGTGTCGCGCACTGCTGGCTGCTGCACCGGTACGCCCGCAGCGCGGACGCTTCGGCAAGAAAGCCAAGACACCGGCCAAGAGCGCCAAGGCAAAAACTGCAGCGGCAGCAGCGGAGGCCAAACCGGCCAAAGCCAAAGCCAAGGCCAAGGCACCGGCCAAAAAGGCCAAGAAAAAGGCCAAGCGCAAGAGCGCAGCCAAAGCCAAATCCAGCAAGGCCAAAGCCGTCGCAACGCCCAAGCCCACGCAGGCAGGCGCGGCGGGCTGACACGCGTCCCCGCCAGCCATGCAGTACCGTCACGCCTTCCATGCCGGCAACTTCGCCGACGTGCACAAGCACGTCGCGTTGTTGGCCTTGCACGCCGCGCTGGCGCGCAAGGACAAAGGCTACTTTCACCTCGATACGCATAGCGGCAGCGGCCTCTATGACCTCAAGGGTGAGCAAGCCCGGCGCGGCAACGAATCGTCAGCCGGCGTCGAGCGACTGCAAGACACCGTCGCACCGCGCAGCCCCGAGATCGCCCACTACCTAGAGGCGCTGGCCAGCGTACGCAGCAGCAGCGGCGCGCACACCTATCCCGGTTCGCCTTTACTCAGCGCCAGCGTGTTGCGCCCGGTGGATCGCGGCGTGTGCGTGGAGTTCGTCGCCCAGGAGTCGCGGCAGTTGCAGCGGGCACTCGATGCCAGCTTCCTGCCCGGTGCCAGCCGGTTGCGTGTTGAGGCCGGCGATGGCTATCAGCGGCTGGTGGCCTCAATGCCACCACTCGAACGGCGCGCACTGGTGCTCATCGATCCGCCCTACGAAGAGGCCGATGAGTTCGCCCGCATCCTTGCCGTACTACCCGAAGCACTACGGCGTCTCGACAGCGCGGTGATCGCCGTGTGGTTTCCGCTCAAACGCCAGCGCGACACAGACCTGTGGCTGGCCAAAGTGTCGCGCAGCATTACGCAGCCCACCTTGGCGGCGCAGTTGTGGCTGCACCCGCGCGACACGGCAGCAGGCCTTAACGGCTCGGGGCTGCTGGTGGTCAATCCGCCCTGGCAGTTCGATCAGCGCGCTGCGCAGTGGCAAGAAGAGTTACGTGAACTGCTCGGCGGTGGCGTCGACAGCGGCAGCGATGTGCGGTGGATCGTCAATGAATGAGCTCGATACTTTGCAGCCACCGCTGACCGCGCTCGATACCTATGCCGTCATCGGTCATCCCGTACGGCACAGCCGCTCGCCGTTTATTCACGAGCGCTTTGCGCGCCAGTGCGAGCAAACACTGCGCTACATCCGCATCGATGCCACTCCAGAAGCCTTCGAAGGTGTAGTCGGACGGTTCTTCGCCCAAGGCGGCAAAGGCCTCAACGTCACACTGCCGCACAAACAAGCTGCTGCCGCGCTGGCCACCTCGTTATCATCGCGCGCGGCGCGCGCCGGTGCAGTCAACACACTGCTGCTGCGCGACGATGGACTGCTGCACGGTGACAACACCGACGGCGTAGGTCTGGTGCGCGATCTCACCGGCAGTTTCGGCGTCACCGTCGGCAGCCGTCGCGTGCTGCTGCTCGGTGCAGGCGGTGCGGCGCGCGGCGTACTAGATCCACTGCTGGCACTGCAGCCGGCAGAGCTGGTCATTGCCAACCGCACTGCGGCACGCGCCCTCGAGTTGGCAGATAGCTTTGCCGACATGGGCCCGGTGCGCGGCTGCGGATTAGATGAGTTGCAAGGTGCGCCTTTCGACATCGTCATCAATGCCACCGCCAGCAGCATCGGCGGCGAAACGCTGCCTCTGCCATCGGGCTGCGTTCAAGCGCACAGCTTCTGCTACGACATGGGCTATGCACCCGAAGACACACCGTTTGTGCGCTGGGCCATGGAACGTGGCGTCACGCGCGCAGTGATGGGTCTTGGTATGTTGGTCGAACAAGCCGCCGAAGCGTTTTATCTGTGGCGCGGTCAGCGACCCGACACCGCGCCCGTGTTGGCCGCACTCAAGGTCGAGCTCTCACCGATCAGCTAAGCGGCCGCCCCGCGTGCTGCCAAGCGGTCACTGCCGCGCGGCCGATGTCGGCCTGGTCCGTAAAAAACCCGTCCACACCGGCGCGCAGCAGGCTCTCCATCTCGGCCTGTACATCACCGTGCTGTCGCGGATCATCGCCACGCTGCAAAGCCGGTGGCACAAAATAGTTTTCGGCGCGCAGTGTCCAAGGCACTACCTGCAAACCCGCTGCATGTGCATCGGCTACCAATCGCGTAGCTGGCGCCAGCGCACCGTCTGGCGTCAGCGGCTGCACCAAACGCTTGGCTGCGCCCAGCACATGCGCAAACTGCGCCACTTGCGCCAGTCCCGCCGGCAGCAACACTGCCGCGTCAATCGAGTCTTCAACCAAATACACCAGACGATGCGCGCAGCGCTGCCGAAGCACGCGCAGATTGCCCTGCTCAAACGATTGGATGAACACCGGCGCGCCATGCAAGTCGCGCTGCAGCGCATTCAGCAAGGCCTCTTCAAACGGCAGACCCAGCGCAGCAAAGTGCGAGGGATGCTTGGTCTCGGGTGCAATGCCCACGGGTGCCAAGCCCTGTTGCACACGCTGCGCATTGACCTGCGCCAGCATCATCAGGATTGCCTCGAAGGTGGGAATGCCATAGCGGCCATCATGCTGTGCGTTAAGCGGACGCAACTGCGGCAAGCGTTCGCGAGCACGCAGTGTGGCCAGCTCCGCTGCCGTAAAGTCTTCGGTGAACCAGCCCTCCAGCGTCTGACCATCAATGCTCTGCGTGCGACGACGTGACGCAAACTGCGCTCGCACCGCCACATCCGTGGTGCCAGAGATCTCATTCTCATGGCGCGCCACCAGCACACCATCACGTGTCATCACCAAGTCTGGCTCGATAACATCGGCGCCCATTTCAATGGCCAACAGATACGCCTCGAGCGTGTGCTCTGGCAAATAGCCACTGGCGCCGCGATGCGCAAAAACCAGCGGTGGCGCGCTCATCGCATCGTTACCAATTCTTCGGCGCTGGTCGGGTGCAGCGCGACGGTGTCGTCAAAGTCGCGCTTGGTCGCGCCCATGCGCACCGCCACAGCAAAACCCTGCAACATCTCATCGGCACCACCACCCATGATGTGCACACCCACCACTTTGCGGTCGGGACCCACACATACCAGCTTCATGCGCGTCTTGGGTTTGGCCGTGGTCATCGCGTGATACATCGGCACGAAGGTGGAAGTGAACACCTGCACTGCATCACCGTGCAGTTCACGCGCCTGCGCTTCGCTCAGCCCCACTGTGCCAATAGGCGGATGACTAAAGACCACCGTGGGAATGGTGTGATAGTCCAGCTTGCGATCGGTCATGCCGCCCCACAGCCGATCTGCCAAACGCCGCCCCGCTGCAATGGCCACCGGCGTCAACGGTGCCTGGCCGGTCACATCGCCAATAGCCAACACACCCGGCACATTGGTCTGCTGCCATTCATCCACCAGCACATGCCCTGCGGCATCCAGCGTTACACCCAGCGATGCATCGATGCACTGCGACAACGGATCACGGCCAATGGCCGTAATCACACAATCGACCGGCGCCAGCACGCGACCGTCAGACAACGTGACATGTACACCCAGCTCATCGCGGCGCAGCGCGGCAGGCTCCGCACCTATCACGCGCGTGATGCCCGACTGCTGCAGTGACTCTTCCAGGCCCTCGACCAGCAGCGCATCAAAGCCGCGCAGCACCTGCGCGCCACGCGACAACAAGCTGACCTCGCTGCCCAACGCCGCAAACACGCCGGCCAGTTCGACGGCGATATAGCCACCACCGACCACCAGCACACGCGCCGGCCGCTGCGGTAGTTCAAAAAACCCATCGGAGTCCAGCGCCAGCTCACCGCCGGGCACCGTCAGACGGCGCGGGCGGCCACCGGGGGCCAACAACACCCGCGGCGCGCGCAGTCGCTGACCATCGACATCGACCTCGCCCGGTGCCACCAAGCGTGCCCAACCGCGCACCAGCTGCACCTTGCGGTTGCCCAGATTGCGCTCGTAAATGCCATTGAGCCGCTCGATATAGGCATCGCGCTTGGCTTTAAGCGTGGGCCAGTCGTGACCGCCGGCTGTCAGCGAGAAGCCATATTCGGGTGCGTCGTGCAGTGCGTGGGCCAACTGGGCGGCGTTCCACATCACCTTTTTCGGCACACAACCGACGTTGACGCAGGTACCGCCCAAGCGCCCGGACTCCACCAGCACCACACGCGCGCCGTACTCTGCTGCCCGCTGCGCGGCCGCTAAGCCGCCGCTGCCGCCGCCAATCACGATCAAGTCAAAGTCGGTAGTCATGAATTTTTTACGCAGGTGGCCGAAATATTTTTAAATGGTACACCTGCACGCATTTCGCCCTGCGGCGTCTCGGGTAGACTGGTCCATCGCATACGAATTGCTGGGCTTATTCATGGACCAACCCAATCCGCTGCTGCGCGGGCTCACGCTGCCGGCGTTTTCCCAAATCCGCCCCGAGCATGTCTTGCCGGCAGTGCAGACGCTGCTGGCCGACAACCGTGCGCGGTTGGCACAAATCGAAGCCGAGCTCAACCCCATTTTTGCCAGCGTGGTCGAGCCGCTCGAAGACATGGGTCATGACCTGACCCGCGGCTGGTCGCCCATCAGCCACCTGTACGGGGTGATCAACTCCGAGGAATTGCGCGAGCAGTACAATGCCTGCCTTCCCTTACTGTCTGAATACAGCACCGACCTGTCGCAAAGCCGCGCGCTGTACAAGGCCTACCAAACCGTACTCGATAAAGAGGGCGCGAAGCTCAATCCCGCTCAGCGCATGGTGGTCGAGCACGCGCTGCGCGATTTCCGCTTGGCAGGCGTCGGCCTGGAAGGTCCGCAACAAGAACGCTTCAAAGCCATCATGCTCGAGCTGTCTAGCTTGGGCGCCAAATTTGAAGAAAATGTTCTCGATGCCACCAACGACTTCAGCTACCCCGTAGCCGATGTAGCCCAGTTGGATGGCCTCAACCCCACCATCGTCGCGCAAGCGCGCGAGCGTGCGGTGGCTGCCGGCCAGTCAGGCTGGCTGCTGGCGCTCGACCAACCCACTTATGTGGCCGTGGTCACCGACGCCAAATCACCGGCACTGCGGCGCACGTTCTATCGTGCCTGGAGCACCCGCGGCTCCGACCAAGGCACCGAAGCCGTTGCCCGCTGGAACAACGACCCCGTCATGGAGCAGCTGCTTAAGCTGCGACACGAGTTGGCGCTGCTGCTGGGCTTCCCCAATTTCGCCGCCTATGTGCTCTCTACGCGCATGGCCAAGAGCGTCGATGAGGTGCTGACCTTCCTGCGCAAGATGGCCACGGCGGCGCGCCCGGCTGCACTGCGTGACATTGCAGAGCTTGAAGCCTTCGCCGGCCGCAAGCTGGACGCCTGGGACATCAGCTACTACAGCGAACGCCTGCAAGAGGCGCACTACAGCGTCTCGCAAGAAGAGCTGCGGCAGTACTTCCCGCTGCCGCGCGTGCTCGACGGTGTGTTTGATGTCATCCAGCGACTGTTTCACGTCAGCATCGCGGTGCGTGACGACGTCGAGGTATGGCACCCCGATGCGCGCTACTACGACCTGCGCAACGCCAACGGTCAGATCATCGGCGGCTTCTACCTCGATCCCTATGCGCGCCCGAACAAGCGCAGCGGCGCCTGGATGGACGACTGCGTCACTCGCAAGGTCACCCCGGCTGGCAATGCCCTGCCCGTGGCCTATCTGGTGTGCAATGCCCTGCCCGGCAACGGTGGCAAGCCGGCACTGCTCACCCACGACGACGTGGTCACCCTGTTCCATGAGTTCGGCCACGGCCTGCATCACATGCTCACGCGGGTCGATTACCCCAGCGTCGCCGGCACCAACGGCGTGGCCTGGGATGCCATCGAGCTGCCCAGCCAATTCCTCGAGAATTATGCGTGGGACCCTCAGGTGCTGGCGCAGATCGCCGTGCACCACGCCACCGGCGAGGCACTGCCCGCGGCCAAGGTCGCACAGTTGATCCGCACGCGCAGCTTCCAAGCCGGCTTGGCCACACTGCGCCAGTGCGAATTCTCCCTGTTCGATTTCCGTCTGCATGCCGAATACGACCCGGCGCAGGGTGCACGGGTGCGCGAGTTGCTGGCCGAGGTGCGTGCCGAGGTGTCGGTGATCGCCATCCCCGCCTGGAACCGCTACCCGAACAACTTCAGCCACATCTTCGCGGGCGGCTATGCCGCCGGCTACTACAGCTACAAGTGGGCCGAAGTGTTGGCCGCCGATGCCTTTGCTGCTTTTCAGGAAGCCGGCAGCTTCGATCAAGTCACGGCACAGCGCTTCGTCGATGCCATCCTCTCGCAGGGTGGCGCACGTGATGCACTCGAGGCCTTCGTGGCCTTCCGCGGTCGCGAACCCGACATCGAACCGCTGCTCAAGCTGCACGGCATCGCGGCCTAAGGCCACGCCGTGCAGATCGCCAGCTGGAACGTCAACTCACTCAAAGTACGCCTGCCGCAACTGCTGCAGTGGCTGCAGGCCAATCCTGTCGATGTGGTCGGTCTGCAAGAGACCAAACTCGAAGACCACAACTTCCCGCGCGCCGACATCGAGGCCGCCGGCTACCACGTGGCCTTCAGCGGTCAGAAGACCTACAACGGCGTGGCACTGCTGTCGCGCCATGCGCTCACCGATGTGTCGGTAGAGCTGGACGCCGAAGACCCGCAGCGACGTTTCATCGCCGCCACCTGCAACGGCATCCGCTGCATCAACGTCTATGTGCCCAACGGCCAGGCGCTCGACTCCGACAAATACCCCTACAAGTTGCGCTGGCTGCAACACCTGCACCAGCGCGTACAAGCCGAGCTGGCCGCCCATCCGCAGCTGGTTATCACTGGCGACTTCAACATCGCTCCCGACGATCGCGATGTACACGATCCAGCAGCTTGGGCCGGGCAAATACTCTGCAGTGACCCGGAGCGCGCTGCGTTGCAGTCGCTGCTTGGGCTGGGTCTGCACGACAGCTTCAGACTGTTCGAGCAACCGCCGGCCTCGTTCAGCTGGTGGGATTACCGTCAGGCAGGCTTTCGCCGCAATCTGGGCCTGCGCATCGATCTGGTGTTGGCCAGCGAGGCGCTGCGTACCCGCTGCACTGCGTCGCTCATCGATCGCGAACCGCGCCGCGCCGAACGACCCTCAGATCACGCACCTGTGGTGGCGCACTTCACGGTGCTTTGACATACAACGCGATCCGCGTTGCAAACTGTGTGGGTCATCACTGGCAAGCAGTGACACCTCGCCCCTACACTGCGTCGCTCATGCACAGCACCCGCCGCAGCGATTACGACGTCACCAATACCGTGCTGGTCAGTTCAGCACCTGCGGTATGCGATGCCATTCGTGAACTGTATGCAGCCGTTTGGCCAGGCGCTCCTTTCGACGCCATCGCGCGCGCCTGTCACGACTTCGAACAGGCCTTCACCGGTCGTATGCCGGGCTACTTTGGCGTCGATACCGTCTATCACGATCAACAGCACAGTCTCGATGTCACGCTGGCCATGGCCCGGTTGCTGGCCGGCTACGAAATAACCCATCGCGGTACACGTTGGGCGATGGGCGCGGAACGCGCTGCAGTGGGCGTGGTCATGGCGCTGTTTCATGACATCGGCTATCTGCGCGAAGTCGGTGAAAGCGCCAGCAACGGCGCCGAGTTCACCCGCAATCATGTGTCGCGCAGCGCGCGCTTCATCGAGCACTGGCTGCCGCGCGCCGGCTTGGGTCACTGGGCACACATCACCAGCGAAGTCGTGCACTTCACCGGCTACGAGCGCAGCTTCGAGCAGATCGGCAGCGTCATCACCGATCCGCGCGACATCAAGCTGGGGCACCTATTGGGTACGGCCGACATGATCGCGCAGATGGCCGACCGCTGTTACCTGGAAAAATGCCGCGACCGGCTGTATCCAGAGTTCGTATTGGGTGGCGTGGCCGTGCCGATGGGTGGCGCCAAGGTGCGCTATGCCTCGGGTCTGGATCTGCTACGCCAGACGCCAGGCTTTATTTTGGATGTGCGTCACAAGCGCCTGGAGGCCGGCTTCGATTTTGCCTATCGCTATGTCGAGCCGCTGTTCGAAGGCCGCAATCCCTACATCGAATCCATCGAACGCACGCTGGTGTATCTGCAGCGCGTGCTGCGCAGCGAAAGCTGGCGGCTGCTGCGACGCACACCGCGGGTGTTTGCGGCACGGCCCAACACCATGGGCAGCGTGCGCGGCCTGGTCACCGACTACATCAACCGCTCGTGGAGTCGTCCTTGAGCAAGGCCGGAGCAGCCAGCGCCCGCGGCGAAGCCGCCGCTACGTTCAGTACATAACGCGCATGCAGAACCGGCAATTGCGCTGCCACCACGGCCGCATCGTCCAGTTGTGCCTCCTGCAGCGCCTCAGCCAGACACTCCACACTCAAGGCCTGCAGTGCCGGCACGGCCAGCGGGGCCCAACTCAAGTGCCAAGGCTCGGGCCGTACGCCACCACGGTCCGCTGCGTAAGGGCGAAAGAACCCAAAGTCCTCTGCCGCGCCGCTGTCGAGCCAACGCCCCAGGCGCGCAAACACACCACCTTCAGCGTATTCAGCCGGCAGCAGCTGCGGCGACTGGCCGGCCGGCAAGGCTGCCAAGTCGATGACATCCAGATCGCTGCCCCAGTGATGGCGGCTGGCACCCGGCAAGGCAGACCACTCAAGGATGGCCGCCACGCGCTGCGCCGGTGCCAGGCACAGCGCATCCAGCGGCTCGCCGGCTGCATCCAGCAGTGGCCGTTCGCCCCGGCATTTGCCGTTCCAGATCGCCAGCTGCCGGGCAAAGTCGCGAAAACCCGACGCCGCCTGCAAGTGCAGCCCCTCGGCCAGAGCAGCGGCCTGCAAGCCCAACCAGGCTTGGGCAGCGCCGGGGTGCAGCAGACAACTCTGTCCGGCAACGGGCACCACATGGGTGGCACTACGGCCGGTCAACTGCAAGGGATCGAGAACTGCGGCAAACATGGCCTCATTCTAGTGCGCGTAAGATCGACAGCAACCGCATGAGCAACATCAAACTCAAATACGCGCTGTACGGCGCAGCTCTAGCACTGCTGTTGGCCCTCGTGGCGGCCGCGTTGCAACTGCTGGAGGCTGGACTGTCGTCCGGCGATGGCAGCTTCAGTCACCTGACGCTGGCCGCGGTGCTGCGCATGGGTGGTTTGACGGCGCTGGGGGCCCTGCTGGCCTTCTTGTATGGGGGTCGCCTGGCGCAGAGCGTCGACGGCCTCAATCGCAGTGCCGAACGCATCGGCCAAGGGGACTATTCGCAACCGATCAGGGCCAGCCTCAGTCACGAGTTCAACGGGCTGCAACAGACTCTGGAGCAGATGCGCCAGCGCTTGACCCAAACCACGGTCACGCGCGACTACCTGCAGAACATCATCGACAGCATGAACGATGCAGTGTTCGTCACCGGCCCGGATGACCTGATCCGCATCGCCAATAAAGCCGCCTGCCGACTCACCGGTCTAGACCAGCCGGAGCTGATGACGCGCCAGTTTCCGTCCTTGCTTGATCCGGTCTCGGGCATGACTGCCGAGGTGCTGCTGCAACGTGCCAGTGACAGCGGCGAAACTGTACTGCGCACGGTCAGTGGCCAGACCATTCCGGTGTCGATCAGCACTGCCGCATTGACCGCCAACGACGCGCAGTTCACCGGCAACATCTACGTCGCGCGCGACATCACCGAACGCAAGCGTGCCGAGCGGCGCATCCGCTATCTGGCCAGCCACGACACGCTCACCAAGATTCCCAATCGCCTGCAATTTCAGCACCTGCTGCAACAGGCCATCGCGCGCACGCAGCGCAGTGATGGGGCCGTGGCCATGTTGTACCTGGACATGGACCGCTTCAAAGAGGTCAACGACACCTTCGGTCATGCCGCAGGCGACCGCGTGCTGGAAGTACTCACCGAGCGCCTCACCCGCGTAGTGCCTGCCGATGCCGTGATGGGCCGATTGGCCGGCGACGAGTTCGCACTGTTCCTTGAGGGCGATTCACTCACCACGGTTCGCACTGCCGTACGCCAACTCGGCGCAGCAATTCTGGCGGCCATGGAACAGGCCTTTCACATTGATGAAAACGAAATCTTCCTCAGCGCCAGTCTCGGTGCAGCCTTCAGTCCGCGCGATGCCAACAACGTTATCGATCTGATTCGCAATGCCGACGCTGCGATGTACTACTCCAAGCAAAATGGCGGCAACAACTGCGTCACCTACTCACCGCAGATGAACGCTGCCGCGGTCGAGCGCTTGATGCTCAAGAGCAAGCTGGCGCGCGCGGTAGAGCGCGACGAGCTGGTGGTGCGCTACATGCCCAAGGTGGATCTGGCCAGCGGACAGATCGTCGGCGCCGAGGCGCTGCTGCGCTGGCGCCTGCCAGGTCACGGTGACATTCCGCCCTCGCAGTTCATCCCCCTTGCCGAAGAGGGCAATCTCATCCACAGCGTGGGCGAATGGGTGCTGGATCGCGTGTGTATTGATTACCACCGGCTCAGCGAGCAAGGCCGCAAGCCCGGTCGCATCGCACTTAATCTGTCGCTCAAGCAACTACGTCAGGCCAGCTTCATCTTGCGGTGCCGCTCAGTGTTCGAGCGCCACAACGTGTCGCCCGATAACTTAGAACTGGAGATCACCGAAACCACTTTGATGGCCGACCCCAAGCGCACCATCGCTATGCTCAACGAGTTGCGCGATCTGGGCTTGCACTTGTCCATCGATGACTTCGGCACGGGCTATTCATCGCTGTCGGCGCTGCAGCAGTTTCCCATCGGCACACTCAAGATCGACCAAAGCTTCGTGCGCGATGCGCTAGGCGATGCCAATGACGCCACCTTGGTGCGCACCATCATCGAGATGGGTCGCAGCCTCGGGATGATCGTGGTGGCCGAGGGCATCGAGACCGTAGAGCAACTGAACTTCCTGCGCGCGCTGGGCTGTCAGCAAGGCCAAGGTAAATTGTTCGGCGAGCCCTGCAGCGTCACCGAATTGGCCACAGTACTGCTGCAGCAGGAATCACAAGCGCCGCTCTGGGCAGCGTGGTTCGACAAAGCCGAGCGGCCTGCCCTGCAGGCCTGAGCCAATCTCTCAGCGCGACAGCGCTGCGCTGCGCACTGCAGCCTGCTCGACCACTTCAGCAACCGCCTGCTGCGCAGCCTGCTCAAGTGCGGCCACCACATCAGTCAGCCGGTTTGCCCCGGCCGGCACCGCCGCAGTGGCAGTAAACGCCGCTAATTGCCGATGTGCAGTAAGACTGGACAGCGTGCACTCCAATCGCACCTGCGCCACGGGCAGCGCACCCTGGGCAGACTGCTCTGCCTCAAAGCGACGCACCGTCACGGCCAACACCACATCGGCATCCATGGCCGCAGCATCTGTGGCCACCTGCGCAAAGCGCCCACTGTCGCGTAGCGACTGCGCCAACAACGCCGTGACCACATCGTTAAGTGGACCCGCCCAGCGCGCATCGGCATACCAGTCCAGACGATTGCCCGGACGCACCAGCGCAATGCGCGTGGTGTCGAGCCCAGGCTGCACTGCCACCGGCAACAACTGCAAGGTGGTCTTGATCGCTGCCACGTTGCTTACAGCAGGCAGAGCAGAGCGCAGGCGAAACGTTTGCTCCGCCGGTGCCGTGCTGCGCAGCAAGCCACCGCAGCCGGCCAACAGCACACTCATCGCCAACGGCGCCAACAGTCGCGAGCCAGGTTTCATCGGGGAATCTCCACGCCGCGGTAAGTGGGTTGATAGATCAGGCGCGACGGGTCTTCACCCAACCCACGCGACAGCGTGCGCACATCCTGCAGCGCGGCACGCGCCTCGCGCAGGGTTTGCTGCAATTGCGGTAAGCCGTCACGCACGAAGGCCCGCACATCGCTGCGGTTCTCGGCTACTGCGGCATCCAGGTTCTTGCTCAATGACACAGCGTTTTCAGAAGTCTTACGCAAGTTCTCAACGGCCTTGGCAAGCTCCGGCCCCAGTTGCACCGAGGTATCGCTGAGCGAGTGCACCAGTGTGCGCGTATCGGCTGCGGTGACTTTAAGGTCTGCCACCATCGCCTGCAGATCCTGTGCCGCTTGCGGCAAGGCCTTGCTGGCTTCGCCCAGATTGTGCAGCGTGCGACTGATGGCTTGAGCGTTGTCGGGTGACAGCACCGTGTCCAAGCGGATCAACAGTTCGCGCGTGCGCGATGCCACGTCGGGCAGTGTCGCCAGAAACACGTCAAAGTCGGAGCGGACCGAGCCGATGACCGGATAGTTCTGGCTCGGTACAGCCGGCAACACTTGGCTTGCGGGTTTGCGCTGTTGCAGATCCACGAACAACAAGCCCGTGATGCCCTGCAATGACAACTGCGCCAGCGTCTGGTCGGTGACAGGCGCACTGCTATCAATAGCTGCCACCACCTGCACACGCGCCACACCGCGCGGATCGATACGAATGCGCACCACCCGGCCTACGTCCACGCCCAAGTAGCGCACCTGACCGCCAACGGTGAGGCCGCTGACACTGCCCTCAAAATAGATTTCATAGCGCGTGTAATCGCGCCGGTCACTCTTGCCCGAGTACCAATAGACAAACAGCCCTGCCATCACTGCTATCAGGATGACAAAGGCACCGACGGCGGTATAACGCGCATCACGTTCCATGCGGGACTCCAGTCGACGGTGCGGGCGGCGCATAACGGCGCCCGCGCACACCATGAAAATAGCTTTGAATCCACGGATGCGGGTGATCGACGATGCGTGCCAGATCATCGACCACCATGTGCCGGTCGACGATCACGCCGACACGGTTGCAGGTGCGAAAGATACTGTCCAGATCGTGAGTGATCATCACTACCGTGAGCGCGAGCTCATGTTGCAGATAGGCTATCAGGTCATCAAAGGCCGCAGCACTGATCGGATCCAGACCCGAGGTAGGCTCATCTAGAAACAGCAAAGGTGGGTCCAGCGCCAGCGCGCGCGCCAGCGCCGCGCGCTTGATCATGCCGCCAGACAGCTGCGACGGATATTTATCGGCCGCATTGGCTGGCAAGCCCACCAACCGCAACTTGAGCATCGCCAAGCCATCGAGCACATCCAGCGGCAAACGCAGATGTTCGAGCATCGGCAACTGAATGTTCTCGCGCACGGTCAAGGCCGAGAACAGCGCGCCATGCTGAAACGTCACGCCATAGCCAGCCTTAGCCGCACGCAGCGCAACAGGATTAAGCGTGGTGATGTCCTGGCCCGACAGCTGCACCGCGCCTGCCTGCGGCCGGCGCAATCCCAAGATGGTGCGCAGTAGCACCGACTTGCCAGAGCCGGACCCGCCGACGATGCCAAACACATCGCCGCGCTGCACTTGCATGTCCAGCCCGTCATGCACCAGCTGTGACCCGAAGCGGTTGACGATGCCCTGCACATTGACCATGACGCTGTCCATCAGACGTCGATCTCCATGAACAACACCGCAAACAGCGCATCGGCCAGCAACACCAAAAAAATCGACTGCACCACAGCCATGGTGGTCAAGCGGCCCAGTTCGCGCGACGAGCCGCGCACCTGCAAGCCCCGATAACAACCCGACAGCGCTATCAGCACCGCAAACACCGGTGCCTTCCAAATGCCCACCCAGAAGGTAGTGGGCGCAATGGCCGAGCTGGCGCGGTTGATGAACTGCTGCAAAGGCATATCCAGAAGCTGCTGGCACAGCAATGCACCACCGGCCAAACCAACGATGTCCGCAATGAAGGTGAGCAGCGGCAGCGCAATAGTCAGGCCGATGATGCGCGGCAGGATCAGCACTTCGGTCGAATCGACACCAGAGGCATCCAGAGCGTCGATCTCTTCGTTGAGTTTCATCGAGCCGATCTCTGCTGCAAACGCGCTGCCCGAGCGGCCGGCAATCATGATCGCGGTGAGCAGCACGCCTAGTTCACGCAGCACGCCCACTGTCACCAGATCGACCACGAAAATATCAGCGCCAAAAGCGCGCAGCTGCGTCGCACTGAGGTAGGCAATGATGATGCTGATGAGAAAGGCCACCAATGCCACGATCGGCACAGCCGTAAAGCCGGTGTCCCACACATGCCGCACGATGGAGATGGGGCGCAGGCGACGCAGACTGACGCAGGCCCGTGCAAAGGTCACCGCCACACGACCGACAAATCGCACCCCGGCGCGCAGGTCATCGACGCGCTCGATTGTCGTCTCACCCAGCAGTCGCACCGGATTAAACGGGTGCTCCTTGTCTTGCTCCTGATCAGCCCGGTTGCCGGCACCGAGCGTGTCGCGCACCAAGCGCAGACCATCGGGCAACTCGCCTTCAAAGCTGACCGGCAACGCGGCCTGTATCGGCGACCTCAGCCAGTCGTCCAGCAACCAGGCGCCGGCCAAATCAAAGGCAGCTGCGTGGCTTACATCGATGTGTAAGCCGCCGGTGCCGGGCTCAGGTAAAGCGGCCAAGGCCGCGCGGATGTCGCCGGCGTGGGCCACGACCCACCGCCCCTGCAATTGCAGGTTCAAACGCTCCGCGCTGGCGGTGGCAACGATCCAAGTCATAGCGGCATCCTCCGGTGCGAGGCGCCCGCTGTCCACTGTCTCAGTCAGCGTCAGCCGTCCTGCGCAGCGCAATAGCACCCCATAGCATCGCCGCCGTCAGCAGCAGCCCCAACCACAGCTGCGGCGATTGCAATGCCTGTAGCGGCTGCGGCGGCACCAATCGGGAGCCGAGCAGACCGGCAACATGCTTGCTGCCAAGCAGTATGGATTCCAGGGACATCAATACCACTGGCGGCGTCACTGCCCAAGCAAACGGGGCCCGCTTGGACCACGCCGACACCAGCATCAACCATGCAGCAAGCGGCGCGTACCACAACAGCCCGACGCACACGAAGGCCAACAAAGCCAACTGACCCGCCAGCCACTGGCCCACGGTCCAGTTCAATTGAATGACCGCACCTACACCGCTGACTTTGATCAAGCCAATGACCAGTACCGACACAGGCACCGCCAGCAACCAAGTGGCCAGCAGCACCACGACAACCAGCGAGAACTTAGCCATCACCGTGGCGGTGTCGGACACCGGCAACGAGCGCCAGAACAAGGCACTGCGATCACGCCGGTCGGCATACAAGGATTCGAGCAAAAACCCCGTGACTGGAAACAGGCTGACAGACAACAACAGTCCGGTAACGATCATCAGCACCAAGTTTTGGGGTACAGCGCGCGCCTCGCTAGAGCCTTGAACATCATCTGTCACCAAGATGCCCGGCATGTTGATGACAACATCCTCGGCATCGTCTTCTTGCGAGTCGACCACGACACGACCCGGCTCAACACTGACGTTAGCCTCTGGCGTGGTCACCTGCAGATGCGCACCGTCGACACGCACCTGTGCATCAGGCGTGGTCACCTGCACCGAGCTGCCCAATTGCAACGGGCCCAGCTGCACATTGACCAGACGCAGCGCGCCGGCTGCCAGTATCACCAGCAGCAACCCCGACGCCACCAGCGGTGCAATCCACAAGCTGCGGTGTTCCCACAATTCACGCTGCCACAGCATCGACAGCCTGCCCCACGCAGAAACGGTTGTAGTGGCTGTATTCATGCTGCACTCGCTGTTGCCGCGGCCTGCGGCTGGATTTGTGCGACAAACAGATCTGCGACACTGGGCCGGCCGATATCCCCGAGCGGTGCAAGCA
Source organism: Pseudomonadota bacterium (assembly GCA_026398735.1). Taxonomy (GTDB): domain Bacteria; phylum Pseudomonadota; class Gammaproteobacteria; order Steroidobacterales; family Steroidobacteraceae; genus ZC4RG30. The sequence continues at coordinate 59,878 of JAPLSH010000004.1, forward strand.
GGCCCTGCGGCACGCCATCAAACAGCATCACTGTGCGCCCGAACACCACACGCTCATGAAAAGGCTGCAGTGCGCGCGCTGCTTGCAGATGCTGCGCAGCAACCTGCAGCTGCACAAAACGCTCACCCAGCACATCCACTGGCGCATCCAACACGATGCGACCCTGCTCGATGAACAACAGATCCGTGAGCACGTGCTCGATCTCTTCAACCTGATGGGTGGTGACGAGGATGGTGCGTTCGCCATCCATATAGTCGTTGAGCAGCGTGTCGTAAAACGCGCGCCGCGACAGCAAGTCCAATCCCAAAGTCGGTTCATCCAGCACCAGCAGCGGCGCGCGGATGGCCAGCACAAGTGCCAGATGCAACTGCGTGACCATGCCCTTGGAGAGCGCGGCCACCTTGGCATTTAACGGCACCTGCGTGCCAGCCAGAAAGCGCTCAGCCACAGCGCGCTCAAAGCGCGGATGGATCGCTGCGCAATAGTCCAAGGCCTGACGTGCACGCAGCCAACGCGGCAGCACCGCGGTGTCTGCAATAAACGCCACATCGCGCATCAGCGCATCCCGCTGGGTAGCCGGGTTCATGCCCAACACACTCAGCTCACCGGCAAAGGGTGTCAGCCCCAGCAGCGCCTTGAGCAAGGTGGTCTTGCCGGCGCCGTTGCGACCGATCAGACCGACGATGCGACCCGGCTGCACCGCAAAGCTGCAGTCCTGCAGCGCCGGCTTGCTGCCATACAATTTGGAAAGCCCGCGGGCTTGAATCAACGCAGTCATCACGACTCCTTCGACTCTGCAGAGGGGGCGAGCAACTCGCCGGCAGACAGACCCAAGCGCTCGATGGTGGCGCGCACCCGCGGCCACTCGTCGTCCAAAAAGCGCTGCCGCTCGTCTTTGAGCAGTGCCGCGCTGGCGCCTTCGCGCACATACATGCCCAGGCCGCGGCGCTTCTCGACCAGCGCCTCGTCGACCAGCTGCTGATAGCCCTTGAGCACCGTCAGCGGGTTCACGCGCAGATCGGCGGCCACCTGGCGTACCGACGGCAGTACATCGCCCTCTTTGAGCGTGCCTTCCAGGATCATCGCCACCACGCGGTCGCGCAGCTGGCGATAGATGGGCTGGTTTTCGTTCCAGGTGGGCTCTGTCATGGTGATATATCTAACTATAACACCTGAACGGGGTCAAGCCCTTCTGTCGCAAGGCCCGCAATACGGGCCCGCGAGGTCGTAGAATCGGCACCAGTTTCTACTGGAGTCGTCATGAAGAAGCCCCTGACCGTCACGATCACCGGTGCCGCCGGCCAGATCGGTTATGCCCTCGCCTTTCGCGTTGCCTCGGGACAGCTGCTGGGTCCCGATCAGCCCGTCAATCTGAACTTGCTCGAAATCACCCCGACGCTGCCGGCGCTGCAGGGTGTGGTCATGGAGCTCGACGACTGCGCGTTCCCGCTGCTCAACAAAATCACCGCCACCGACGATGCCACTGTCGCCTTCCGCGACAGCAACGTCGCGCTGCTGGTCGGTGCGCGTCCGCGCGGTCCCGGTATGGAACGCAAAGACCTGTTGATGGCCAACGCCGCCATCTTCTCGGCCCAAGGCAAGGCCATGAACGCAGTGGCCGACCGCAACATCAAGGTGCTGGTGGTGGGCAACCCGGCCAACACCAATTCGCTGATCGCCCGCGCCAACGCGCCCGATCTCAATCAGCGCAACTTCACTGCCATGACGCGCTTGGATCACAACCGCGCACTGGCGCAGTTGGCTGCCAAAACCGGCGCGCACAGCACGGCCATTCGCAAGTTGACCATCTGGGGCAACCACAGCTCCACGCAGTACCCAGATCTGTCGCACACCACCGTCGATGGCAAAGCCGCCACCAGCCTGGTCGAGCACAGCTGGATCGAGAAGGACTTCATCCCGGTGGTGCAGCAGCGCGGCGCGGCCATCATCAAGGCACGCGGTGCCTCATCGGCTGCTTCGGCTGCCGCTGCTGCTATCGACCACGTGCACACTTGGATGACCGGCACTGCCGAAGGCGACTGGGTCAGCATGGCTGTGCCCTCAGATGGCAGCTATGGCATTGCGCCGGGCGTCATCTATTCGTATCCGGTGACCACGCACAACGGCCAATACAGCATCGTGCAGGGTCTGTCTGTGGATGCGTTCAGCCGCGCCCGCATCGATGCCAGCCATGCCGAGCTGCTCGAGGAGCGTGATGGCGTCAAGGACCTGCTGTAATGCAGATCCTGCATCCGTCCGGCAAGTTCGATAACCACGCGCGTGATTACGCGCACATCACAGTCGCGCCTCTGGCGGCTGCTATGGGTGCCGAAATTGTCGGCGTCGATCTGCGCATCCTCACCGATGCGCAGTTCGCCGAAATCCGCGATGCACTGTTTCGCCACAAGATGATCTACGTGCGTGGGCAACAGCTCACGCATGAAGAACACGAAGTATTTAGCCTGCGCTTTGGGCCCTTTGCCGAAGATGCCTACACCAAAGGCGTGCCCGGTCACGCCAATGTGCATCCGCTCATCAAAGAAGCCGAAGACAAATCCAAGATGGTGTTCGGCGAGGGCTGGCACACCGACTCGCCTTTTCTGCCGGAGCCGCCGTCCATCACCATGCTGCGCTCGGTGCAGATCCCGCCATTCGGCGGCGACACCATCTGGTGCAACTCGGCGCTGGCCTATGCCTGCCTGAGCGACGGCTACAAGCGCATCGTCGACACGCTCAAGGTGCACTTCTCGCTGCGCAATGTGCTGGCCTCGGTGCATGCCGCCGTGGAAATCAGCGACAGTCCTATCGGCCGTTTGGCCACCACGCGCGATGCGCCAACGCTCTCTGAAGACCTGCAACGCAAGATCCGCGGCAACCTGCACCCGATGGTGCGCACGCATCCGATCACTGGCGAGCGTGCGCTATATCTGGATGGCTCATATGCAGTGGGCATCGATGGTCTGGAGCCGCAGGAAGCGGCGCCCATCCTCGATTATCTTGCCCACTTCATCACCCAAGCGGCCTTCAGTTGCCGGCTGCGCTGGGAGCCCAACATGGTGGCGGTGTGGGACAACCGGCTGTGCCTGCACCAAGCCTTCAATGACTACATGGGCTATCGGCGCGAGATGTATCGCACCACGGTCATGGGCGAAAAGCCCGTCTGAGCCACGCGCTGCACGTAGGGGCTAACGCAGCCCCTCGCGCACAAACCCCTCAAACGCCGTAATCACCGCCTCGGGTGTAATCAAATCCATTACGCCGGGCTCGTGGATGCGCGTGCCCCATTTGAGTTGCGCCGCAGGCTTGCCGCGATACTTCACCGCCGCCTGCTCATACACGTCCACACACCAGCGTTGATCGCTATACGGCCCGCTGCCCCAAGCCGGTGTGGCTGCATGCAAGCCCAGCACCGGCACGCCCATCGCATTGGCCATGTGCAGAGGACCGGAGTCCGGTGACACCACCAGCGTCACGCGTTGCAGCAGACCCAAAAAGCGTTTGAAAGTATCTTTGGCGATCAGGTCCAGCGCCGGCTGTACCAGCAGCGCTTGGATGGCATCACCCATGACGCGCTCTGCGTCACTGCGACCGCCGCACAACACCACGCGCCAGCCGCGCACTTGCATCGCATGGTTGGCCAATGCCGCATAACCTTCGGCACTCCAAGTGCGTGCGGCCACACTAGAACACGGACTGATCAGCAGCACCGGCGGCCCATCGGGCAAGTGCTGCAGCGCAAACTCACGCGCTTCATCCGGTACAGGAATATCCCAGCGCGGCGTGCCGGGCATCAAACCCAATGGCTCAATGAAACTGCCCAGCAAATCCAGAATGTGCTGACGCGGCTGATAAGCGATACGTTGGTTGATGAACAGCGAATGCAGCTCGGCACTGCGCGTGAAGTCATAGCCGATGCGCTGGCGTGCGCGGATCTGTGTCGAGAGCAAGTTGGCGCGCAACGATCGCTGCATGATGAACAGTGCATCAAAACGTCGGTCTGCCAGTTCGCGTCGCACCGCACGCACCGCGGCCCAGCCACCACGCTTATCAAAAGTGATGAACTCCACACCGGGGATGTCGCCCACTAGGCGTCGCTCGGTCGCACCGATGATCCAGGTGATGTGCGCACCGGGCAGTTGCTGTTGCAGATCACGCAGCATGGGCACCACGTTGACCACGTCACCCAGTGCCGACAATCGCAAGATGCAGATTGATTGCGTCATCAGCCCAACCCCCACTGCAGCAGCTTGTCGCGTGCGCGTTGCATGTGCGCTGCAGTGGGCGCTTGATGGCGACCAGGCAGCAACTGCTCATCGGCCATGTACCGCAAAAACGCCTGCCGTAACAGCGCCGGCGGCGCTGCATCGTCTGCCACTGCGCCCAGCCAATCAGCAAGTGCCTGCACGCTGCGCGCCGACTGGGCAACACCCTCGATGGCATAGATCGCATTGCCCAGCGCCAGCACCGGCTTGCCCAACAGCAACGACTCCACACCTACACTGGAGTTGAGTGTGACCACACCCTGCGCGCCGGCAATCAATTCGCCGGTGGCATTGCCATTGGCAAAGCGCAGCGCACCACCCGAGGCATCCGCCTGCGCATGCAACAGCGGATACCGGCGCGGACAACTGGGATGTTCCTTGAACACCACCACCGGCGCGCGCGCGCCCAGCAGCACCTGCGCAGCCTGCACGGCCTCAAACAGCGCCTCCATGCTGGCAAGCCACGGTGAGTGCAGCAGCACCTGACTGTCGAGCATCACCTGAAACGGCACGAACACATAACGCGCCGGCAAGGCCACCACCGGCAACTGCGCCTTGCCGCGACGCGGTGCACGCGGCACCACGGCGGCGGCGGTTGCGGTCTGCCACTGCCCCCCACGCGCCGCATAAAACGCCGGATCGCGGGGCACCGAAGAGTCGGCATTCACGCCGGCCAAGTCCATCTGTGTGGTGTCGGGCAGCGTGCCGTTCTCAAAGCGGATGCACGGCAGGCCGCGATCGCGGGTGGCGCATACCACTGCCATCACATCTACTGCATTGCCGCCCCACACACCCACCGCCACTGGCTGCTCGCGGTCGATCAGCTGCAAGGCATGGCGGTAGTGCAACCGGGCAGCAGCCGCATACAGCGCGCGATACAGCGCTAACCGCGCCGGCCCAAAGTGGGGCCGGGCCCGCTTGCGGCGCATGCCATAGTCGATGATGGCGGCCACGGTTGCGGGCGCAACCGCGCGCGGCCGCCAGGCCACGCCCACGCGCCGCACCACACAGTGCAACTGCGGCAGGGCCGCGTCGGGCAACTGGCGCGCCAACGTCTCAAAATAACGCCGCACTCGCGGCGAGTTGTACAGCAGCAGCAGCGTGCCCATGGTGCGCAGCACGCTATCACATTCACCGCCCGGCTCCGGCCGTCGCGGTATCGGCACGGGCCGACTCAGGGCTATAGTGATCCCATGATTGCAGTACTCCTGTTGATGGTTCTGACCGGCGTCGCGTTTGCGTTCACGCAGAGCGGCTGGTTGATCACCGTGTTGTTCGTCATCGCGGTGCTGACGCTGGCCTACCAGCGACTGTCACTGTGGGCGTTCTCACTCACCTTCACCGTCCTACTGGGCGCCTATACCGTTGTCGGCCATCCCACCGGCATCTGGAAGGGCGTGCTGTGGCTGCTACTGGCCGCGCTGTGGCTACTCAATGTGCTGCCGCTGCGGCGCGCGCTTATCTCCGGTCCGTTTCTGGCGGCTTATCGCAAGCTGCTGCCGTCCATGTCGGCCACCGAACGCGAGGCGCTGGCCGCCGGCACTGTGTGGTGGGATGGCGAGCTGTTCACCGGCCGGCCCGACTGGCGCAAGTTGCTCGGTACACGCCCGGCGCAGCTGTCTGCTGAAGAGCAGGCCTTCTTGGATGGCCCCTGCGAAACACTCTGCGCCATGGTCGATGACTTTGAAGTCACGCACCGTCGCGGCGATCTATCGCCCGAAGCCTGGGCCTATATCAAGCAGCAGGGCTTCTTTGCGCTGATCATCCCCAAGGCCTATGGCGGTCTGCAGTTCGGCACCTATGCGCAGTCTTCGGTGCTCATCAAGCTGGCCAGCCGCAGCATCACGCTGGCCTCTACGGTCGCAGTTCCCAATTCACTCGGGCCGGCCGAGCTGCTGGTGCACTACGGCACCGAAGCCCAAAAGAACCACTACTTGCCTCGCCTGGCACGCGGTGAGGAAGTGCCCTGCTTTGCGCTGACCAGCCCCACGGTCGGTTCGGATGCGGCCTCCATCAGCGATACCGGTGTGGTGTGCCGCGGTATGTACCAAGGCAATGAAGTGCTGGGCATCCGCCTCAACTTCAACAAGCGTTACATCACGCTGGCACCGGTGGCCACAGTCATCGGCCTGGCCTTCCGCTTGTTTGACCCGGATCATCTGATCGGCACCGAGACCGACATCGGCATCAGCTGCGCACTGCTGCCGCGCGATACGCCGGGCATCCAGATTGGCCGTCGCCATTTCCCGCTCAACATCCCCTTCCAGAACGGCCCCATCCAAGGCCATGACGTGTTCGTGCCGCTCGACTGTCTGATCGGCGGTGTGGCGATGGCCGGCAAGGGCTGGCGCATGCTCATCGAGCAACTGTCGGTGGGCCGCTGCATCTCGCTGCCCGCCAGTGCCACCGGTGGCGCGGTGTCGGGTGTGTGGGCCACTGGCGCCTATGCGCGCATCCGCAAGCAGTTCGGCTTGCCTGTGGGCCGGTTCGAGGGCGTTGAAACACTGCTGGCCCGCATGCTGGGCAACAGCTACATCATGGATGCCGCGCGCAGCGTCACCACCGGTGCCATCGACGGCGGCGAAAAGCCTGCCGTACCGGCCGCCATCCTCAAGTACCACGTCACCGAGCTAAGCCGGCTGGTGGCCAACGATGCGATGGACATTCACGGCGGCAAGGCCGTGATGCTCGGACCGCGCAACTATGTGGCCCGCGGCTGGCAGTCCACGCCGATCGGCATCACTGTCGAAGGCGCCAACCTGCTCACGCGCAATCTCATCATCTTTGGTCAGGGTGCGATCCGCTGCCATCCCTTTGTGTTGGCCGAAATGGAAGCCGCGCGCAACACCGACACACGTCGCGGCATTGCCGACTTCGATCGTGCGCTGTTTGCACACATCGGCTTTGCGCTCTCCAATGCGGTGCGTTCGCTGGTGATGGCACTCACCTTTGCGCGCTTTGAGCCAGCGCCGGGCAACGGCCCAGAAAAGCGTTTCTATCAACAGATCGATCGCTTCTCAGCGTCCTTTGCCTTTGCTACCGACGTGGCCATGCTCACGCTGGGCGGTTGGCTCAAGAAAAAGGAAAATCTGTCGGCCCGCTTGGGTGATGTGCTGTCGTTCTTGTATCTGGCCTCGATGGTGCTCAAGCACCATCACGACAACGGCGCGCCCGAGGCAGATCGACCCATCGTCGAATGGGCCTGCCGCAGCCTGCTATACCGCGCCCAAGAACAGCTGCACGACTTCCTGCGCAACTTCCCGGTGCCGCTGTTGGCCGGTCTGATGCGCGTGTTGATCTTCCCGCGCGGCCGCACCTTCTTTGCACCCGATGACCGGCTCGGTGCCCAGCTTGCCGCGCTCATCATGACGCCCAGTGACAGCCGCGAACGTCTGTGCCGCCATGCCTATCGCAGCGCCGGTGGCAACAACCCACTGGCTGCACTGCAGCAGGCGCTGTTGTTATCGGCCGATGCCGAGCCGCTGGAGCGCAAGCTGCGCGAGCAGGGCATCAAGACCGGTCGCATTACCGCACTGGATGTCCCCGGGCAGATCCACCAAGGCTTGGCGTTGGGTATCCTCACTCAAGCCGAATCCGATCTGCTGCTCGATTACGATGCGCAGGTCATGAACCTCGTCAATGTCGATGACTTCGCGCCGGATGAAATCGGCACCCATCCTTATTCTCAGGAGTGATTCCATGATCCGCACTTCACGCAAAGCGCTGCTGTTGGCCGTAGCTGCCGTCACGCTGGCTGCTCCCCTCGTTATCGCCCAGACGCTGCCGCGTACACCGGCACCGGCCGGCGCATCGGTCTATGTCATCAGCCCCGCCAACGGTGCCACCGTCAAAGGTCCGCAGGTCACCGTGCTGTTTGGTCTCAAGGGTATGGGCGTCTCGCCGGCGGGTATGCCGATGGGCGCCACCGGTCATCACCACTTGCTGATCGACAGTGCGCTGCCCACCAACCTGGCAACGCCAATGCCAGCCAACGATCAGCTGGTTCATTTTGGCAAGGGCCAGACCGAAGCCACCGTCACGCTCAAGCCCGGCAAGCACACGCTGCAACTGGTGCTGGGCGATCACAACCACGTGCCCTTCGATCCGCTGCTGGCCTCCGACAAGATCACCATCACGGTTACCGAATAAGCCGCACACCAGCGCTCGCGCATGTACCTGCCGTTCTTCGGGCTGGCCGAGAAGCCGTTCTCGATCACGCCCGATCCACGCTATTTGTTTTTAAGCGGCAGGCATGCCGAGGCGCTGGCGCATCTGGTCTATGGCATCGATGAGGCCGGTGGTTTTATCCAGCTGACCGGCGAGGTCGGCACCGGCAAGACCACCATCATCCGGTCGCTGCTGGCGCGCCAGCACGACAAGGCTTCTATCGCGCTGATTCTCAATCCGCGCATGGCAGCGGCCGAGTTCATGCTGACGCTGTGCGAAGAGTTGGGCATCGGTGTGCCAGACAGCGCAGAAAACAGCGTCAAAGAGCTCATCGACATCCTCAACCGTTACCTGCTCAAGGCCCATGCCGAGGGCCGGCGCGTGGTGCTGGTAGTCGATGAAGCGCAAACCCTGGCACCCGAGCTGCTCGAACAAGTGCGGCTGCTGACCAACCTCGAAACTGAAACCCAGAAGCTGTTGCAGATCATCCTGATCGGCCAGCCCGAGCTGCGCGACATGCTGGCGCGCAACGATCTGCGGCAACTGGCGCAGCGCATCACCGGCCGCTATCACCTCGATCCACTGTCACGCGACGAAGCGGTCGCCTATATCAAGCACCGCTTGCGTGTGGCCGGTGCCACCACCGATCTATTCAGCAACGGCGCGCTGCGCGAGCTGTTTCGTGTCAGCGGTGGTGTGCCGCGGTTGCTCAACATCATTGCCGATCGAGCACTGCTGGGTGCCTACAGCGAAGACCGCCATCTGGTGAATGCCGCGCTGGTGCGACGTGCCGCAGGTGAAGTGTCGGGCCAGCGCGTGCTGCCTATCTGGTTGCCCTGGGGCTTGGGACTGGCCAGCGTGGCGTTGCTGGCCACGGTTGTGAGCCTGGTGCTGCACAGCAGCGGGAGCCGCTGACATGTCGCTGATCCTCGACGCTCTGCGCAAAGCCGAACAAGAGCGCAATCGCCAAGGCGGCCCCGGCCTGCATGGCGTGCGCGTAGCCGCACAACGTCAGGGCCTGCCGCTATGGGTTGCGGTCATCGGTGTGGTGCTGCTGGCCAATCTGGGCCTGCTGGCTTGGTTGCTGTTGCGGCCGGTCGCGCCGCCTGTGGCAGTGGTCACCGGCGTGCCCAGCCCCTTGCCAGTGGCCACACCCCTGCCCACTGTCATCGAGCCTGCCGCAAGCCCGCTGCCCGATCCGGCACTGACCAGCACACCGCTGCCGGCCGCACTGCCAGAGTTACCTTCCGCCGGACTCGACGCCACAGCCTTGCCGGCCGAACAGGTGCGCCGCCTGCCGCCGGTGGTAACCGGCCCCGCGCAGCCCGCTGCTGCACCCACGCCCGCCGGCGAACGTTTGCCCAGCGCCCAGGACATCAGCAACAGCGGCACTCGCCTACCGGCGCTACGCCTAAGCCTGCACGTCTACGACCGCGATCCGGCGCTGCGCTATGTGCTGCTCAATTCACTGCAATTCCACGAAGGCGACGTAACGCCCGAGGGCTTGCGTCTTGAGCGCATCACCGACAGCGGCGTGGTGTTGGTGTGGCGCGGTCAGCGCTTTAGCCTGCAGCCAGGCGAGTAAGCGCCTCACCTGTCAGCCTGAAGGTCGTCCACTCGTCCATCGGCTGCGCGCCCAACTGCCGGTAAAAGGCGATCGACGGCGCATTCCAGTCCAGCACGGCCCACTCCAGACGGCCACAGCCCTCCTCTACCGCCTGCTGCGCCAGCGCCGCCAACAGTGCCCGGCCGATCCCGTGGCGCCGCCACGCCGGTTGCACATACAGGTCTTCCAGATAGATGCCCGGGCGGCACAGAAACGTCGAATAGCTGCGAAACGACAGCGCAAAGCCACGCACCACGCCGTCCACCTCCGCCACCAGCGCCCACGCGCAGGGTCGCGGCCCGAACAAGTGCCGCTCCAAGTCCACCGCGCTGCCGATGAACTGATGGCGCAGTTTTTCATAATCCGCCAGTTCGCCAATCAAGCCATGGATAGCCGCCACATCGCGCGGCTCGGCAGCGCGCACTAAGGCTGGTGTTGCAGTCGACATAAATGGAACCCACTCCTGTTGGTGAACACGGCCGCCGGAACGATGGCGACCTGCATCACAGACACCACGCGACCAACACCGCAAGGTTGCACGGCAGCTGCCCGAACCGGAAGCCCTTGTGTGACAGTCCGTATCCTCATTGCCGCCGATGACCCGACCTACAGCCGTTGGCTGCAGCACCGTATCGAGTCGTTGGGCGACACGTTTGCCGCAGTCGTCACGCGACCTGCGGCACTACAACGTACCGACAAGCGTATTACCCGGCTGGACTGCGAACTGCTGGTAGCCGTGCTCGACTTCAACAGCACGGAAGGCCAAGACTCACCCGGCATCGCCTGGCTGCGCAGCATGGGTCGTACTGCAGAGGCGACGCCCATACTGGTGGTCGCTGAGGGTGGCAACGAACTCACCGCTGTACAGGCGCTGCGTCTGGGCGCGCAGGACTATCTGCCAAAGCAATTGCTGACACCCGAGCTGCTGTTCAATGCACTGCACCGCTGCTTGGTTGCTATCGCGCCGCAAGCACCGGGCGCAGCCAACGGCCTGCCTCGCGATTTAGTGCCGGGCTACACACTGCTGCAACTACTGGGTGAATCCAGCAGAGCGCAGGTGTTTCTGGCCCACAGCGTTCGACTGGGCCGCAACGTAGCCTTGAAGGTCGAGCGCGAGCGTGAGGCGGATCAAGCAGCCTCACTGCTGCTGCGCGAGTACACCGCACTGGCCACGCTCAATCATCCCGGCATCGTGCAGGTGCACGATCACGGCCAGCACCGCGACAGACAGTTTTTGGCGATGGAATACTTTCCCTGCGGCGATCTGCGCGCCCGCCTGCAGCATCCGCTGACCGCAGCCCAAAGCTTGGACTATCTGCAGCGCGTGCTGCGCGCCTTGATGGTGGTGCACAACGCCGGACTGCTGCACTGCGACATCAAGCCCGCCAACATCATGCTGCGCGAGAACGGTCAGTGTGTGTTGATCGACTTTGGTCTGGCCCGGCCGCTGAGCGAACTTACTGGCGGACTCAACGACGAACCGCTGCAAGGTTCGCCGTTTTATATGAGCCCTGAACAGGCACAGGGCTTGCCACTGGATCAGCGCAGCGATCTGTACAGCTTGGGCGTGCTGTATCACGAGATGCTCACCGGTCGTCGCCCCTATGGCGGCACCAGTGCACAGCAAGTGCTGCAACGTCACATCGAAGATCCCTTGCCAAAACTGCCAAGCAGTCTCGCCTTTCATCAACCCTTGCTCGATGGACTGCTCGCCAAGCGGCCTACCGAGCGCTATGCCAGCGCAGACGATTTGTTGCGCGTACTGGCGGTGGCCGCATGACCCAGATACACAACACCAACATCCGTACCTCCCGACTCATCGACCGGCTCGACGATGCACTGCTGCTCATCGCACCGGATCTGACGGTACAGGAACTGCTCACGCAGGCTGCGCGGGATCTGGGCAGCACCAGCACCAAGCGGCGCGAGCTGCTCGGCCTGCCGCTGAACGAAGTACTGACACCCGTGCTGGCACCGCGCGTGCTACAGCAGCTGATGACGCAGATCCACACGCTGATCAATGCGCCAACCGAACCACTGCCCACACTGCGCAGCTTGGAAGGCGCAGCCAGCAGTGCGCTGCGCGCTGCGGGTCTGACACGTTGGTATGACGTCTGGCTACAGCCTTTTGTCGGCGATGATGGGGTGACGCTGCTGTTGGGTCTGCGGGATGTCAGCGAGCGTTGGCGTCTGGCACAAGAACTGGAAGACGCCCGCCGCGCCCATGAAATGACTTTGGGCGTGCTGCGTGCCGATGTACTGGCGTTAGAGGACTTTCTCAACACCGCGCTGCAATCGATGTCCACGTTGCATGCTTTGCAACGACTGCCGGCACGCGCCGACGGCGCCTTTCGCGACAAGCTGGCACGCATCGGTAACGAACTGCGCAATCTGGGCGAGGCTGCCATAAAAGTCGGCCTCACCCCCATCGTGTCGCGGGCAAACGCACTGGATGACACGCTGCAGTCGCTGCAAACCCAAGCAGTGCTCAGCGGTGATGACTTTCTGCAACTGCCACCCGCGCTCGATGCGTTATTCATCCTGATCGGCACTGCCTCACGACTGACCGAACAACGTGCTGGCCGCTTGATCAATCAAGCAGTACAGAACGTGCCAACAACAAAGCTGCCCCAACCCTGGCACGAGAGAATCGCTGCAACGCTGCAGGGCTTGGTTGGTACTGTGGGCAATGATCTGGCACAACCGGCACAGCTGTCAGTACAAGGGCTCGAACAAGTTCCCGGCGTCTGGCAGCGCAACGTAGAACACTTGCTGGTATCACTGGTACGCAATGCCATCGAACATGGCATCGAACCGTTGTACCAACGAGTCGCTGACAACAAGCCGGCCGTTGGCGCAATCGTCGTGGAGTGCAGTACCGCACCGGGCCAAGGCTGCACGCTGAGTGTGCGCGATGATGGCCGCGGTATAGATCCCTCGCTGTTGGCGCATTACCGCATTGATGCCGGCAGCATCGAGCTGGACACCGCCTCGCAGCAGGATACCGAAGCCCTGCTGGGCATCCCTGCATCGCACTCGACTGATGAGCTGCTGTTAACCCAAGCACGCGGGCTGGGTTTGGAGTTCACGCGCGAATTGCTGCTGCGTATGCAAGGCAGCCTGCAGGTCAGCTGCAAGCCCAAGCAGTGGACCCTGGTGCAGTTACACCTGCCCGAGACACAGACTGCAACAGCCAGCGATGCGTCGCTGGCCGAGACACAGCAAGTCGCTTAAACGCGCTCAGTCCTGCAGGCTGTAAAAGCGCAAGCGCCCATCGGCCTGCGCTACCGCCAAGCGACGGCCATCACGCGACCAACGCAACAAGCCCACCGGGCCATCGAGCAGGTGCATGTCGACCGGCTCGTCCGCGCCGCGTTGCGCAGGGCCCGGACGCCACAACCCAAGGCGCCAGTCACGACCACCCGACGCCAGCCACGGACCTACCGGTGCAAACGCCAGACTCTCGACGCGCTCTTGGTGCGCCTTGAGTTGCAAGGGCTCTGTACCTTCGGGGCCTTTGCCCGAAAAATCCCACACCACGATTTCACCACTGCCGGTGGCGGCGGTTGCCAACCAGCGGCTGTTGGCGCTCCACGTGGCCTGAGTCACCTTGCCGTCATAGCCGCTCATGCGTGAACGCTTTTGCGTCGCCAGGAAGCGGAAATTCACCTGACCATCCTGCTGACCCGTGGCAGCGATGCGCCCATCTGCACTGATCACCAGCACCAGCGGCCCACCGTCGAGCAGATGTTGCGTGATGCGCAGTTCGGGGCTGATGCGATCGGTGAACAACGCACCATTGCCCGCCACCAGCAACTCATCGGCAGAACGCCAAGCCAATTGCGACAACTGCACCGCATGCGGGCCCAGTGTGCCGACCGGTGTGCCATCGACATCCAGCAGGTGCACGTTGCGACCCACCGCAAACGCCAGTCGCTTGCCGCGCGGATCAAAGCTCAAACCCAGCGGCCAGGCCATACCGCGATGCACCACGCGCCCTTCAGCGGTCTCGGTAGCTAACGCATCCCACAGCCGCACGCTGCCGTCCTGACCGGAAGTGGCCAGCACCTTGCCGCCCGGTTGCCACGACACCGCCAGCAAACCTGGCTCATGACTGCCCAGCGCCAGCACCGAGGCATCGTCTGCACTCACGCGTTGCAGATGACCTTCACCACCGGCTACTACGACATATCGACCATCGTGCGACCAGCACAGATCGGCAGGGTAATCGTCGAGCAGCACCTGAGCGCCTGCTGACAGCGTTGCAGTGCTGCGGCTCACGCGATGCACGACTCAAAGCCAGCTTCCAGCTCGGCGCGATCCAGCTTGCGGCCGATGAACACCACGCTGCTGTTGCGCGGCGCATCGCCCCAATCGCGTTCGGGGCGGCCATCAAACATCATGTGCACTGCATGAAACACATAGCGGCGTGTTTCGCCGCGCAGGTTCAGCACACCCTTCATGCGCAGCAGATCTTCGCCACGGTTCTGCAACAGATAGGACAGCCAGTCATTGACCTTGCGCGCATCCAGCGGCCGCGGATCGCTGATGCCAATAGAGCTGATCGCTTGGTCATGATGATGCGACGCAAACGCGCGTGTGACGGCAGGCGCCTGCATCAACTGCAGACCAAACTCTGCTGGATCGTGCTCGCAGAACAGCACATAGCTGCCAGCTGCAGGGATGTCGATGCACCATTGCCCACCCATGCACTGCATGGCCAGTGCCCAAGGCTGCGCGGCAGGTGTCAGATGATCCCCGCTCTCAATCTTTTGTACCGGTTCGGCAAACACGCGCACAGCAGGCTCTACCTGGGCATCAAGCGCTTCGCGAGTGGCCGTAGCCACCGGCATCAGCACCAGCTTCAAGTCGGCATGCACATGATCATGATGACCGTGATCATCGTGATGCTGCTCGCCATGGTCGTGCCCATGGTCATGGTCGTCGTGGCCGTGATCATGTCCATGATCGTGCCCTTGATCGTGGCCGTGGGCATGCTCACCAGCAGCCTTAAGAATGTGGCGGCCCGCAGCCAGCTCATAGATACCGGCCCACTCAAACGGATACTGTGGCTCCAGGAAGTTGGCGTCGGTGGCCAGCGCACGCGCCAGATCAAACGCACCCAACCCCAACACCGTATCCACCGGTACGTTGGCGTTCTGCGCACGATGGATACGCGCTGTGCCGTTGATCGCACGGATAGCGCGTTCGATGCGGGTCAGGTCCGCCTCTTGCACCAAATCCGTTTTGTTGAGAATGACCACGTCGGCAAAGCCAACCTGTACGGCCGGCTCCTTTAGCTGGCGCAGATGCTGCTCAAAGTGACGCGCATCTACCACCGTGACGATCGCATCAAGCGAGAACTGTGCCTTGAGATCGTCATCGAGGAAAAAGGTCTGCGCGACCGGCCCCGGATCCGCCATGCCGGTGGTCTCAATCAACACATGATCAAACCGCTCGCGACGCTTGAGCAACTGCCCCAGCACGCGAATCAAATCACCGCGCACCGTGCAGCAGATGCAGCCGTTGCTGGTCTCAAAGATTTCCTCTTCAGCACCGATCACCAGCTGGTGATCCACGCCCACTTCGCCGAACTCGTTTTCGATGACTGCGATACGCCGGCCATGGTTCTCGGACAGGATGCGGTTGAGCAGCGTGGTCTTGCCCGCGCCTAAGAAGCCGGTCAGCACAGTCACCGGAATGCGTTTCACGTCAGTCATGCAAATGTTCCTGTCAGGTAGGGCTGCCGCGCAGCTTCATGAACAGCCAACGCAAGGGTGCGAAGGCCAGCAGCCGCGGCAACAACCACAAGCCCGTGCGCCGCGCCCAAGGCACGGGGCGGGGCGGCAGGGCGCCGAAGAATTCGGCTTCCAGGGAACGGTGTCGCGGTACGGTCATACCGCAAGGATACCGGAGCGGCTCAGCGGGCGGGACGGCCTGCCAGCCCGGCGGTCCAGCACATGTGCTGATTGGCGCCAGAGCGACGGGCCGCCTGCTGCGCCACGTCGACCTGCGTCACCAGATCGGCCACGGTTTGGCGCTCGTCGCCCCACAGGGTCGCCCCTATCGAGGCAGTCAGCTGTACCGACAGCCCATCGAGCTCCACCGGCGAGGTGAGCACTTTCATGAGCGTGCGGGACACGGTATCTGCACCGGCCAAGTCACGCTCATCCTCCAAAATCACCATGAACCGGTAGGGCCCGACGCGACCCAGCGTGTCCGAGTCACGCAGCGCCCGACGCACACGCGCCGCTACCTGCTTGAGCACCTGATTGCCCAGCGACTCGCCGTGCACCTCAAACACCTTGTTGATGTCACCCAGCTCCACCGCCATCAGCCCAAACGAGCGCTGCACACGCTTGGCCCGCACCAAGGCGTGCTCCATGCGATCCTGAAAGGTCAGCAAATTGGGTAGGCCCGTGACCAAGTCATAGGGCGTGATCTGCTTCAGACGCTCCTGGGTATGCCGCTGCTCGGTAATGTCGCGCAGCGTAACCGCGACCCCGTCACCGGCGGCGACAGCATGGTGGCGCAGCCAATCCGGCCCCTCGCCGGCCACCAACCGCTCACGCTCTTCGAACAGCGCCTCGCCCGTCAGCAGCACCTGGGCATATTGCTGCACCAGCGTGCGCGCCAACGCCGCCGGCAGCACAGCCGACAACAGCGCGCCCGCCTGGGCGTTACCGCTGCTGCGCCACAAGTGCGCAAAGGCCGGGTTGCAGTAAGCAATCTGAAAGTCGCCGATGCCGCCTTGGGCATCCGGCAACGGCACCAAGCTGCAAAAGGCATCGGGGCTGCGAGCCAAGGCGGCTTGTAGCCGCAGCAGGTTGCGGCTGTCTTCCAGGCCTACAGCCGGTTGGCGCCCAAATCCCAGCCACGAGGCCACCACAGCCAGAATGCCGCGTTGGGTGGCCGGTGTTGCCGGGCGATCGGTCATCGAGCGTGTCCTTTAACGTGCGGGCCGGGCCGGGGTGCCGGCGCCGTCCATCTCCCATACCGGCAGCGGACTGTCCAACTTGAGCCAAAACCCAGCGCCCAAGTGACGAAAATAGCCCGACAGCTGTTTGCGATACCACGAACCGCGTCGCAGCATGACCGCCGGATCGGTGCGGGACTGGTCGCAGTTGTCTTCCCAGTCCTCTTTGGTGAGGGCGCCGAAATACAGCACCCCGCGGCAGACCCGCGCCAGATTGGCAAACGCCTGCTTGGCTTCGGCGGGCTTGAGGTACTGCAGCACGTCGTAGCAGATCACCAGGTCAAACTGTTCCCGCGTGCTCAGGTCCTGAATGCCGCCGTGCCGCCAGCCATAGCGCTTGCACAGATACTGACTGATCTCCATGCCCACATATTCGCTACGCGGCCAGGCCCGCTTGAGCGGTGCGCGCAGCAAGCCCACGCCACAGCCAGCATCCAGAATGCGCTTGACCGGCTGGCCCACGTGATCGCACAAGCCGGCAATCAAGCGGCCGCGCGCATTCATCTCGGCACGCGAGGTCACTGACGTGCGTGAATTGAAGTAGAAGCGCTGGTAATAGTCCTCATCGAAACGTTCTGTGTCGGCCACCCTGCTGCTCCTGTTTTGCCGGTACCATTGCGGGCCGCGCCCAAGCTAGATCGCCTGCCCATGAAAAACCCCCGCGTCGGATTCGTGAGTCTCGGTTGCCCCAAGGCACTGGTCGACTCCGAACGCATTCTTACGCAGCTGCGCGTGCGCGGCTACGACATCGCACCCGAGTACAGCTCCGCTGACCTGGTGGTCGTCAACACCTGCGGCTTCATCGATGCCGCCATCGACGAATCCCTGCAAGCCATCGGTGAAGCGCTGGATGCCAACGGCCGCGTCATCGTCACCGGCTGCCTGGGTGCCAACCCCGAGCGCATCCTGCAGCAACATCCGCGCGTGCTGGCCGTCACCGGCCCGCATGCCACCGAGCAGGTGCTGCGCGAAGTCGAGCAGCATCTGCCGCGGCCGCACGAGCCTTACCTCGATCTGGTGCCGGCGCAGGGCATCCGCCTTACGCCGCGCCACTACGCTTATCTCAAGATCTCTGAAGGCTGCAACAACCGCTGCAGCTTCTGCATCATCCCGCAGCTGCGCGGCAAGCTGGCCTCACGGCCCATCGACGATGTGATGGCCGAGGCCGAGCGGCTGGTGGCATCAGGCGTGCGTGAGCTGCTGGTCATCTCGCAGGATACCAGTGCCTATGGCGTCGACCTGCGCTACCGCCCCGGCAGCTTCCGTGGTGTGGAGTATCAAACCCGCTTTATTGATCTGGCGCGCGCGCTGGGCACGCTGGGTGTGTGGGTGCGCATGCACTATGTGTATCCGTATCCGCACGTCGATGCCGTGCTGCCGCTGATGGCCGAGGGCAAAGTACTGCCCTATCTCGACATCCCCTTCCAACATGCCAGCCCCACGGTGTTGCAACGCATGGCACGGCCCGCACATGCCGAAAAGACCCTCGATCGCATCCACCAATGGCGCCGCGAAGTGCCCGATCTCACGCTGCGCTCCACGTTCATTGTGGGCTTTCCCGGTGAGACCGATGCCGAGTTCCAGCAGCTGCTCGACTGGCTCGATGAAGCACAGCTGGATCGCGTCGGCTGCTTCAAATACTCACCGGTCGAGGGCGCACCCGCCAACACGCTTGGCGAGCCCGTGCCCGATGAAGTCATGGAAGAGCGTCACCAGCTGTTCATGGAACGCGCCATGGAAATCAGCAAGGCACGCTTGGCACAGCGCATCGGCCAGACGATCACCGTGCTGGTCGATCGCATCGAAGACGGTGTGGCCATCGCCCGCAGCAGTGGCGATGCCCCTGAGATCGATGGCGTCGTGCAGGTGCTCGACGGCGGCGCACTGCGCGTGGGCGAGTTTGCGCAGGTCACCATTACTGATGCCGACGCCTATGACCTGCAGGCCACAGTCGCCGGCACCACTCACTAGTCGCTAGGGCGATACGGCCTGCATCACGGCCGTTTCAAAATCCCCGGTGCGTGACTGGCCCGGGGTCTGCACCATCATGATGGCGACCAGCTTCTGCTTCGGATCGATCCAGAAGTGGGTGCCATAGGCACCGCTCCAGCCAAAGCTGCCCGTCGACAACAACGTATGACGCAGCGCGCTGTCCGTAACACTACGCACACCCAGGCCCCAACCTTCACCGGGCTGACGGCCAGGCAAGGTATCGGGGATGATGCGCGAGCCCATCAAGGCCACGCTGGCGGGGCTCAGCACCCGCACGCCGTCCAGCTCACCGCCATTGGCCAGCATCATCGCAAAGCGCGCATACGACTCGGCCGTGGCAAACAGGCCCGCAGCACCCGAATCCAGAATCGCGCTAGAGAACTGATCCGCGTCCGCATTGGGCTCTATGCCCCGCGGCGTCATCACATAGTTGGTCACCACGCGCGCGCGCAGTGCCTCGCTGGGCCAGAAGCTGATGTCAGTCATGCGCAGCGGCGTGAACAGACGCTGCTGCAAAAAGTCTGCATAGCGCTGACCGCTGGCAATCTCCACGATGCGACCCAGCACATCAAAGGCACCAAACGGGCTGTAGGCCCAGCGTGCACCCGGCTGAAATTCCAGCGGTGCGGTGGCCAGTTGCTCGGCCCAAGCCGTGCCGCCCTTACGACGGTTGTCGAGCAGGTCCTTGGCCGCAGCGTTGCCAATGGGCCCGCTGGCAATGCCAGAGGTATGGGCAAGGATATCTAGCACCGTCACCTGCCGATCAGCCGGCACGGTGTAATAGGACGGCGCAGTGCCAGCGCCGGGGCCCGGCGCGCGCGTTTGCGGCACCGCCACCTTCATGTCGCGAAACGCGGGGATGAAGCGGCTCAGCGGATCATCCAGCCGCACTTTGCCCTCTTCGACGAGCATCAGGATGGCCACTGCCGTGACCGGCTTGGACATCGAGGCAATACGAAACACACTGTCTTTTTGCATCGGCTTGCGCGAGGCAATATCTGCTAACCCCTGCGCCTGCAGGTGAACCACCTTGCCGTTGCGCGCTACCAACGTGACGGCACCCGAGATCTCGCCGGCCTTGATGGTGCGATCGATGAACTGGTCGATGCGCTGTACACGGTCGGCGACCAGACCAGTGACAACCGGCGGTGCAGCCAGCGCGGGCAGTGAGGCGCCCATTACGAACAAAGCCAGAGATGGCAGCAAAGCGCGCAGCGTACGCTGGGTCATGATGTGTTCCCCCGAACCTGTTGGTGTCTAAATCCGGCGCCTATCATGCGCCATCCTCCGTTGAGTCGCCTTCCCCTGAGCACTGCCCCCTGCGTATGCTCGGCAACCATGAAAAACCTCTCCGTATTGATCGTCGGCGCCGGTATCGGCGGACTCACGGCTGCCATCGCCCTGCGCGAGCGCGGCTTTACCGTTGAGCTCATAGAAAAAGACCCCCAGTGGTCGGTCTATGGGGTCGGCATCATCCAGCAGGGCAATGTGCTGCGGGCCGTGCAGCAGCTGGGTCTGCTCGATCGCTACATCGACGCCGGTGCGGGCTTTGATGCCGTAGAGGTCTATCTGCCCAACGGCATCCGCGCAGCGCGAGTGCCATCGCCCCGACTACTGCCGGACCGGCCCGCCAACCTGGGCGTCAGCCGCCGCGCTTTGCAGCAGGTGCTGGCCGATGCCGCCTTGGCCGCTGGTGCGCGCATCCGGCTCGGTGTCACGGTCACCGATGTGACGCAGAACGATCACGGCGTAGAGGTGCAGCTGTCGGATGGCCAGACGGTGCACTGCGACTTGCTCATCGGTGCCGATGGTGTGCACTCGCAGATGCGCAGCTTGGTCGCACCCGATGCACCGCCACCGGCTTACACCGGTCAGGCGGTGTGGCGCTACAACCTGCCCAAGCCTGCGGGTCTTGATGCCTTGCATGTGTACAACGGGCCGACCGGCGCAGGTCTGGTGCCTATCAGCAATGAGCTGATGTACCTGTACCTCACCACGCCAGAACCCGGCAACCCGCGCTATGCCACAGCAGGGCTTGCCGCACAGATGCAATCGCGCATGAAAACCTGCGCTCCTGCGCTGCAGGAACTGGCGCAGCAGATTGCCGACGATGCCGCCGTGGTGTACCGGCCGCTGGAGTGGGTGCTGCTCGAAGGCGCCTGGCACCGCGGCCGTATCGTGCTGCTGGGTGACGCCGTGCACACCACCACCCCGCATCTGGGGCAAGGCGCAGGCCTCGCCATCGAAGACAGCTTAGTACTGGCCGACACACTGGCACAGCACAACGACTTGCCCACCGCCCTGAGCGCCTATCGCGAACGTCGCTTTGAACGCTGCGCCTGGGTCGTCAGGCAGAGCTTGGCCATCTGCATGGGACAGCTGGGCAAAGGCCCGCCCGTCGACAACGCCAAAGCCACTGCCGAAATGTTTGCCTTAACTGCCCAACCGATCTGACAGGACATACCCATGAGCCGAGTAACAGACATCCGCTATATAGGCTATGGCGTGACCGCCTTCGAAGCGGAGCGTGAGTTCTATGTCAGCAACTGGGGGCTGCAAGAAGTGCAAGCAACCCAAGACATCGCGTGGCTGCGCACCGTCGCAGGCAACGAGCCCTGTGCCGTGCGACTGCGCCGCGCCGAGGTCAATCATCTGGACCTCATCGCCTTCGCTGCGGCAGATCGCGATGCAGTGGCAGCGTTGCATGACAAGGTGATCGCTGCCGGTTGCCGTATCGTACACGGGCCACAGGCACTGCAATCACCGGGCGGCGGCTTCGGCTTTCGTTGCTTCTCACCCGATGGCTTGCCCATCGAGATTTCCTGCGACGTGACGCCCGCGCCGGGCCGCAGCGTCGATCGCTGGGAAGGCATACCGCTACAGATCAGCCACATTGTGCTGCACTCGCCCAATGTCGCCGGTGCTGTGCAGTTCTTCACCGACACGCTGGGCTTTCGCGTCAGCGACTGGCTTGGCGACTTCATGTGCTTTCTGCGCTGCAACAGCGCGCATCATCGCCTTGCCATTTTACCCGGCCCGCCTTGCCTCAATCACGTCGCTTACGACATGACCGATGTCGACGGCATGATGCGCGGCATCAGTCGCTTGCGTCAGACAGGCGTCGAGATCAACTGGGGTCCCGGCCGGCATACAGCAGGCGACAACACCTTCTCTTACTTCGTCACACCCGCCGGGTTTGTCGCCGAATACACGGCCGAGCTCGAAGAAGTGGACTTCGAACAGCATCAAGCGACGGTGCATGTACCCGCGCCGCGCGTCATGGATCAATGGGGCATCGGTGTCGGTGGGCCGCAAACCCTGCCGCACGCGCATCCCGATGCACGGCTGTTCCAGCCAGCACCGGTCTGACGTCATGGCACTGTTTGAATACTTCCCCAACTACATCTGGAACCTCTCTGTTGCCATTGCGATGGAGAGTGGTGGGCGCGTCGGCGAAATCGTCGAGATGTGCCAACCGATCCGGGATGCGGCAGCCAACGGTGCCGATGCCGGTACACCGCAGTTCATGGCGCAATGGGTGTCGATGGGAGAACGGCTGATCGGTCTGGCAGATGAAGACGCTGCACAGGGACGCAACTTTGCAGCCTCCGACAAGCTCGAGCGCGCCGCACTCTATCTGCTGGTAGCAGAGCGCATGCAGGCGCAGGGTTCGCCGGGTCGCGAGGCCACCTATGCAAAGGCACTGTCCACCTTTGAACGCTCGACGGTGTTGGGCAAGCTCAATCGCGAGCGCGTCGACATCCCGTTGCAGTCCGGCACCATGCCGGCGCTGTTCACACGCGGTAGCGGCACCGGCCCGCGACCGACCGTCATTTATTGCAACGGCCTCGACAGCTGCAAAGAGCTGCTGTTCTGGTCACGCTTGCCCACTGCTCTGGCACGCCGCGGTGTCTCTACGCTGTGCGTCGATCAACCTGGCAGTGGCGAAGCCTTGCGACTGCAGCAGTTGCCCGTCGATCCCCACAGCGAAAGCTGGGCCTCGCGTGGGTTTGACTGGCTAGCCGCGCGCGATGATGTCGACGCCACCCGTATTGGCATGACTGGCATCTCGTTGGGCGGGCATTTCGTGCCGCGTGCAGTGGCCTACGAGCCGCGCTTTGCAGCCGGTGCCGTGTGGGGCGCAAACCATGACTGGGCGCAGGTGCAGCAACGGCGCCTGCAGCGCGAGGGCGAAAACCCCGTGCCGCATTACTGGGCGCATGTGTGTTGGGCCTTTGGTGCAAGCGATGTCAGCGACTTTCTGAACAAGTCCCGCGACATGACCTTGGAAGGACACTTAGATCGCATCCGTGTGCCATTCCTGGTCACGCATGGCGAGAAAGATCGCCAGATACCACTGGCCTATGCACACCAGACCTATGACCAGCTGATCAACAGCCCCGACCGCGAGCTGAAGATATTCACGGCGCGCGAAGGTGGCGTAGAACACGTCGGCGCCGACAACATGTCCTTCGGCTGCGATTACATAGCCGACTGGCTGGCCCAAAGACTCGGAGGAACCACCGGATGAGCCACACACCCTTGCGACGCGTTGTCACCGGCCACGATGCCCAAGGGCGCGCCATCATCCAAGAAGATGGTGCCGTACCGCGTGTGCAACGCATTGGCGGTGCGCACGGTCCGATGTTCCATGAGGTCTGGAACACACGCGATACACCCGCAACCATCGACAGTGCATCCGGCGAACCTGCAGAAGACGGCATCCAGTTGGCGCCGCCCAAGCACGGTACGCGTATACGCGTGCTCGACATTCCTCCCGACGACGATAGCTTTGCCAAGCTGACGCCCGAGCAGATCACGGCGCACTTCGCGCAGGTCGGCGCCGGCGATGCGCCGGCACACGGTGCTACCGGCGCGCGCCATGCGTTCATGCACCGCACAGAGACCATCGACTACGCCATCGTCATCGAAGGCGAGCTGACGCTAATCATGGACATCGGTGAGACCGTCGTACGTGCTGGCGACATCATCATCCAGCGCGGCACCAATCATGGCTGGGCTAATCGCAGCAACAGCAACTGTCGCATTGCCTTCGTGCTGATCGACGGTCGCTATCAGCTGAACACACCGTGAGGCTGGCAACGCTTACCAGCGCTGCACCAGATGGCCAGTTGGTCGTGGTGTCGCGCGATGGCTCGCGATGGCTTGCCGCACCACCGCAATGGCCTAACTTGCAGACAGCGATCGAGCAGTGGCCGCAGGCCGAAGCGGCACTACGCGCACTGGATGCGCGTCTGCAGAGCGGCGAAGGTGAGCCCTTGTCGCCCCAGTCGCTGCGCGCGCCTTTGCCGCGCAGTTGGCAATGGCTCGACGGCTCGGCCTTTGCGGTGCACGCCGAACTCATGCGCATTGCGTTTTCTACACCGCGCATCGAAACCGACAAGCCGCTTATGTATCAAGGCCTGTCAGATCACTTCCTTGGTCCCTTCGATCCGGCACCCTTTCCAGATGCTGCGCACGGCATCGATTTCGAGGGTGAGTTCGCTGTAGTGACCGATGCGGTGCCGATGGGCACGCGTGCAGCCGATGCACTGCAGCACATCAAGTTGCTGGTACAGATCAACGACTGGTCGTTGCGTGCCTTGGCAGTTCCCGAGATGAAGACCGGCTTCGGCTGGATTCAAGCCAAGCCGGCGTGCTCTATGGCAGCTTTTGCAGTGACGCCAGATGAGCTGGGCGACTGCTGGCATGACGGCCGCGTGGCACTGGATCTGCACATCGAATGGAACGGCGCGCCCTTTGGTCATGCCAATGGCCGCGAGATGGGCTATGGCTTTCATCAGCTGGTTGAACATGCCGCGGCCACTCGCAACTTGGTCGCCGGCACCATCATCGGCTCGGGCACGATTGCCAATGCCGACTACGCCACGGTGGGTTCCAGTTGCATCTCGGAGCGCCGCGCCATCGAGATGATCGCCACGGGCAAACCAAGTACGTCATTCATGGCTTTCGGTGATCACGTGCGCATGCAGGCGCGCATGCCCGACGGCAGATCACCCTTCGGTGGCATCGACCAGACCGTGGTACAGCACAGCGGCGGCTAATATTGCCGCTGCTGTTGGACAGGTAGTACCTCGCAGCAGCGTGTCAACGATCCATCACTGCGCCGCGCGTTTCGCGCACCAGCCACAGACCCAGCACTGCTGTAATCGACGCGACCACCACCGGATACCACAGCCCACTGTAGATGTTGCCGTTCTGCGCCACGATCGCAAAGGCCGTAGTCGGCAGCAACCCGCCGAACCAGCCATTGCCGATGTGATACGGCAAGGACATAGCGCTGTAGCGAATGCGCGTTGGGAACATCTCGACCAGTATGGCTGCGATGGGGCCATAGACCATGGCCACATAGATAACCAACACCGTCAGCAACAACACCACCAGTGGTTTGTTGATACGAGCCGGATCTGCTTTAGCTGGATACCCCGCGCTGCTCAGCGCCTCACTCAGCTGCTGCTTGAAGGCGGTTTCACGTGTTGTCAGCGCTGCGCCCTGCAACTGCGCTGCATCATAAGACTCTATAACGCGATCACCGATACGGATCAACGCAGTGCCGCTACCGCTGCTGCTCTCATAGTTCACCGATGCATTGGCTAACGCCTGCTTGGCCACATCACAACTACTGGTAAAGCGTGTAGCGCCGGTGGGATTAAACTGAAACGAACACTGCGCCGGATCTGCGACCAGTTGCACCGGTGCGCTGCGCAACGCCTGCGCCAATGCAGGATTGCCTGCCTCGGTGAGTGCATGAAACAGCGGGAAGTAAGTCGCTGCCGCCAACAAACAACCCGCCAGGATCACCGGCTTGCGGCCGATGCGATCTGATAAGCCACCCATCAATATAAAAAACGGCGTGCCCAGCAGCAGCCCTAACGCCATCAACAGATTGGCGGTGGCCGCATCAATTTTGAGCGACTGCGTCAGGAAGAACAGCGCATAGAACTGGCCCGTGTACCACACCACTGCCTGCCCAGCGGTCAGGCCAAACAGCGCGATCAACACCAGCTTCAGATTAGGCCAGTGCGCAAAGGCCTCGGTCAGCGGCGCTTTGGAGGTGCGCCCCTCGGCCTTCATCTGCACAAACAGCGGCGACTCCTGCATCGACATGCGGATCCAGACACTGGCTGCCAGCAGTAATGCCGACATTAAAAACGGAATGCGCCAGCCCCACTGCGCAAACGCCTCCTCACCCAACAGGGTGCGTGTGCCCAGGATCACCATCAACGAGAGCAGCAAGCCCAAGGTGGCTGTGGTCTGGATCCACGCGGTGTGTGCGCCACGACTCTCGGGTGGTGAATGTTCAGCCACGAATGTGGCGGCGCCGCCGTATTCGCCACCCAGTGCCAGTCCCTGCAGCAGACGCAACACGATCAACAACACCGGCGCTGCCAGGCCTATAGAGCCATAACTTGGCAACACGCCGACCAAGAAGGTAGAGACACCCATGATGAGAATGGTGACCAGGAAGGTGTGCTTACGCCCGACCATGTCGCCCAGCCGGCCGAACACCAATGCACCAAACGGTCGCACGATGAAGCCCGCTGCAAAAGCCAGCAAGGCAAAGATGAATCCAGAGGTGGGATCCAGTGCCGAGAAGAACTGCTTAGCGATAATCGCCGCCAGCGAGCCGTACAAGTAGAAGTCATACCACTCGAACACCGTTCCCAGTGATGAGGCCAACACTACTTTGCGCTGCTGCTTGGATAACCACATGTCGGCCGCCCCCTGTCTTTGCCCCGTCTGCTGCGGGTGTCGCTTTAGTGTCGCCGATGCCGCCGACGCTTGCGCGTACAGCCGTCTTTCACCCGCGCGTCATACAGTTCTACAATACTCGAATCACGGCCATGACTGCTGTGGTGGCAAGCCCCGCAAGGTACGCAAATCATGACCCGCCCACTGTCCGTGCTGTTTCTCTGCACTCATAACTCGGCACGTAGCGTGTTGGCCGAAGCCCTGCTCAACCACTTGGGCGGCGGTAGATTCATTGGCCATTCCGCCGGCAGCACGCCACGCGCCAACGGGCGGCCCAATCCCCTGGCCTTGCAGACTCTGCAAGACGCCGGCATCGCCATCGAGGGGCTGCATAGCAAGAGCTGGGACGTGTTCATCGGGCCTGATGCACCACCCATCGATCTGGTCATCACGGTCTGCGGCAACGCGGAGCAGGCTTGCCCTATGTTTCCCGGTGCACCGGCCACCGCACACTGGGGTTACGACGATCCCAGTGCCGGTGATGCCAGCGACCCCATCAAGCGCATTGCTTTCGGGCAGACGCTACAGCTGCTGCGACGCAGACTCGACGCCTTCGTGAACCTGCCAGACGACGCCTTGCAGCCCGAGGTGTTGCAACAGTCGGCTCGCGCGCTTAGCACTATCTGAAGGAATAACATCATGAGCGGGTTCGAACGTTGGCTGACGC
Source organism: Pseudomonadota bacterium (assembly GCA_026398735.1). Taxonomy (GTDB): domain Bacteria; phylum Pseudomonadota; class Gammaproteobacteria; order Steroidobacterales; family Steroidobacteraceae; genus ZC4RG30. The sequence continues at coordinate 87,321 of JAPLSH010000004.1, forward strand.
TCTGGGTGGCGTTGTGCATCGTTGCTGGTGTTCTGCTTGGGCAGGCTTTTCCAGAGGTCTTTCACAGCATCGGCACGCTGCAGCTTGCACAGGTCAACCTGCCGGTCGGTGCACTCATCTGGATCATGATCATCCCGATGCTGCTTCGCGTGGACTTTGGCGCACTCAATCAAGTGCGACACCACTATCGGGGTATTGCGGTCACCCTGGTGATCAATTGGCTGGTCAAGCCCTTCTCTATGGCGCTGCTGGCCTGGCTGTTCATCAAGCACTGGTTTGCACCACTGCTGCCAGCGGATCAGCTCGACAGCTATGTCGCCGGGCTCATTCTGCTGGCGGCAGCACCCTGCACCGCCATGGTGTTTGTCTGGAGTCGTCTGACACAAGGCGACCCGCTGTTCACGCTGTCACAGGTCGCGCTCAACGACAGCATCATGGTGTTTGCGTTTGCCCCACTGGTGGGTCTTCTGCTGGGTCTATCGGCCATCGTAGTGCCTTGGGCGACGCTGCTCACCTCGGTGGTTCTATACATCGTCGTGCCAGTAGTGCTGGCACAACTGTGGCGACGCCGATTGCTGGCACGTGGGCCAGACCACCTCGACACAGTGCTGGCTCAGCTGGGCCCCTGGTCCATCGGCGCCTTGCTGCTCACATTAGTGCTGCTGTTTGCATTGCAGGGCGATGCCATCGTGCGGCAACCCTTGGTTATCGCGCTGCTCGCCGTGCCCATCCTGATTCAGGTGCTGTTCAACAGTAGTCTGGCCTATCTGCTCAACCGGGCGGTCGGTGAACGGCACAGTGTTGCCTGCCCGTCAGCACTGATAGGTGCTTCAAACTTCTTTGAGTTGGCGGTGGCCGCTGCCATTGCGCTATTCGGTTTTGAATCCGGTGCCGCACTGGCCACCGTAGTGGGAGTGCTGATCGAAGTGCCGGTGATGTTGCTGGTGGTGCACACTGTCAATGCCAGCAAGATCTGGTATGAAGCCGGTGCAGGTCCCCACAAACCATGACGGACTCCGATCCAACGCTGTGCCCCGACTGCAACGGCGCAGGCAACGTCATCATGTCGACCTGTTGCGGACGCGGCTGCGCCACATGCCCCGGGGGCGAGGCCATGATTCAAGCCGTTCCCTGTTATCGCTGCAAAGGCCGAGGCGTACTGCCCGCCCCGGCTAAATCTCTATATAGCCGCCCACTTCAATAGCGTGATTGAACGGCACCTTGAAATACTCGGCAGCGCCTTGCATCGTCCGGTGCATGTAAATAAACGGCGCCAGCAGCAGGCCAGATGAGTGCGTTGCCACCACTTTTTCTTTACCGACAAAGAATGAGATCTCTGCGGTATTGATGGCAAAGCCTCTGGCCCGCAAGAAGGCCACTGCACGCATGACGTGCATGTCCTCCATAAAGCCGAACTGCACGTGTACCGAAAAGATGTTGTGAGGCAGCGGGCGTATGGTGGCGCGCACCGCGTCTTCCACAAAGGGCTCGTTGACCGTCTCAATGTTCATGAGGATGACCCGCTCATGAAGCACCTTGTTGTGCTTGAGGTTGTGCAGCAAAGTCGCCGGCGCAATGTGATCGTGCGGCACCATAAAAATTGACGTGCCCTCAACACGGGCAAGCGCCGTCATATCCAGATCAGCGATGAACTTGTCCAGCGGAATCGCGGCGTTCCATCTGGCTTTAAGCAACTTTTCGCGACCATGAATCCACGCAAGCATGATGCCCAGCAGCACTAGCGCCACGGTCACCGGCACCCAGCCTCCAAGAAAAAACTTTGTCAGGTTGGTAGACAGAAACACGGTATCCAGCAGCAAGAAAGCGCCGAACACTGGAATAAAGAACAACGGATTCCACTTGCGGATGTGGATCATCAAGACGGCGCCCAACAGAGTGTCGATGAGCATCGCGCCGGTGACCGTTACACCGTAAGCCGAGGCCAGCCGTTCTGAAGATCCGAAGGACAAGATCAAAATCACTACGCCCAAAAACAGGAAGAGATTGATCTTTGACACATAGACCTGGCCGATTTCATCGGCAGATGTATGCCGAACCCGCAAGCGCGGGATATAGCCCAGGTGCACGGCCTGGGTTGCGGTTGAGAACGCTCCGGTGATAACAGCCTGTGAAGCGATAATCGTCGCCATAGAAGCCAACACCAAAAGCGGCACTAGTGCCCAGTCTGGCGCCAAACGGTAGAAGGGGTTGTCCAGTGCTGAGGGGTCAACAACCAGCAGTGCACCCTGGCCGTAATAGTTGAGTAGCAAGCAAGGGAAGACCATGTAGATCCATGCCTTGCGAATCGGCAACAATCCGAAGTGGCCCATGTCGGCATACAACGCCTCACCGCCAGTCACGGCCAGTACCACCGAACCCATGATCGCTACGGCCACGCCGGGGTGATTCATCAGGTACTGCACACCGACCAACGGATTGAGTGCCGCGAGCACCTCCGGGTGTTCCAGAATCTTTTGCAGACCCAGAAGGGCCAGAGTGGCAAACCACGCCAGCATGATGGGGCCAAACGCTTTACCAATTTTGGCTGTGCCAAAACGCTCTACTGCAAACAGCGCAGCGATCATCGCGATGGCAACGATCGTGACGTAGGCACCTAGATCCGGAGAGATAACTTTAAGCCCCTCAACGGCGCTGAGCACCGAGATGGCGGGCGTTATCAAACTGTCACCAAAAAACAGCGCAGCACCCAAAGCGCCAATCACAACCACCGCCCAGTAGCCGCGCGAGTCTTTCTTCAAGGCGCTGGTTACCAAGGCGGTCAGCGCAAAGATGCCGCCGGAACCCTTGTTGTCAGCGCGCATGATGATGAAGACATATTTGATCATCACGACCAGCACCAAGGCCCAAGTGATGAGCGACAAGATGCCAAGCACAGCAGGTTGAATCGGTTGCCCTGCGTGCACCCCGGAAGCTTCGATGGATACCTTCAAGGCATACAGCGGTGAGGTACCGATATCGCCAAAGACCACGCCCAACGCGCCCAACATCAACGCTTTGTGATCATTCGAGTGAGAGGTCGACGGGCTATGTGACATGGACGCACCAAGTGATGTTTTTGTATTGGCGCTGATTGGCCATTGACAACCTACCGATCTGCTTCGGTGGTTATGAGGTGCGCATGCTAGTGGATTGCACCGAGTGCATCTATGCGATCACGCCCGATGCGGAACCTGTCAGGTGCTCATTGCTCTGCCAATCAATTCAAAATGGATCAGTCAGGTGATAGCTCAAGCAAAAACAGCACCGAATCGCGATCCGGATACTCATAAGGCACTGGCAACTGCTCGCGCGTGATCTGCACAAAACCAGCTCGCCTATAAAACTGCTGAGCGCGTGTCGCCACTGCAGGCGTATCCAAGATCACCTGACCAATGCCCTGAGCATGAGCAAAGTCCCGCAGCACAGCGTAGAGCTGCTGTGCGCAACCGCTGGCACTGCCACGCCACTCCGGCGCAATGAAAAACGACCGCAGTACCGCGCACACCGCGGTCTTGCGCAGCAGACCTATGCTGCCCACAACGTGGTCGGCAGCATCTACCGCAACCCAAAAGCCCCCGCCGTTGCGCAGGAAGTGCGCCTCGATGTCGAGCAACTGCGGCTGGTCTTCAATGGCCAAGCCCAAACCGAACTCACCGTTCTGTATCCCCAATACCAGGGCGATGACCGCATCGCGGTCTGCGGGTTGAAATGAGCGCACCAAGGGAACTGCGGAGACAGCGGGTGTTGGCATAGATTTAGGCTATCGAAATCATATAAACAGTCAATCATATCTATCGGTTGGCTCACCTACTCTTGAGGCGTCCCTATTCAACTGTTTCTTCAGGAGCACTTCCATGCAACGCAACTTGATGACATCGCTAGTGGCCTGCGCCGTGATGGCCGCGCTGCCGCTGCTACCAACAACAGGTGTGTCAGCCCAAGCGGAAGCCAAACCCAACCAATTCTGGTGGCCCGATCAGCTGGATCTGTCACCACTGCGCCAGCACAACGCATCTTCCAATCCGCTGGGCAATTCGTTCGATTACGCCCGCGCCTTTGCCACGCTGGATCTCAAGGCCGTCAAAACCGACATTGCCAAGGTGCTCACCACGTCGCAAGACTGGTGGCCGTCTGACTACGGTAATTATGGGCCGTTCTTTATCCGCATGGCTTGGCATAGCGCCGGCACGTACCGCGTGCACGATGGTCGCGGTGGCTCAAGCGGTGGTCAATTGCGATTCGAGCCACTCAACAGCTGGCCCGACAACACCAACTTGGATAAGGCTCGCAGACTGCTCTGGCCCATTAAGCAGAAATATGGACAGAACATTTCCTGGGGCGACCTGATGGTGCTTGCAGGCAATGTTGCCATGGAGCAGATGGGCTTTAAGACCTTCGGTTTTGCCGGCGGTCGCAAAGATGATTGGGAACCGGATCTGGTGTACTGGGGCCCGGAGCGCAAGTTCCTCGCCGATGAACGCTATAGCGGCGATCGCAACTTGGCCAAGCCGCTGGCTGCAGTGCAGATGGGCCTCATCTATGTAAATCCGGAAGGTCCCAACGGCAACCCCGATCCATTGGCCTCTGCCAAGGACATCCGCGAGACCTTCGGTCGCATGGCGATGAATGATGAAGAGACCGTGGCGTTGATCGCTGGTGGTCATACCTTCGGCAAGGCACATGGTGCGCGTTCGCCCGAGAACTGCGTTGGTGCCGAACCTGCCGCAGCAACTGTCGAACAACAAGGCCTCGGCTGGCAGAACCGCTACGGCAGTGGCAAGGGCGTCGACACGATTACCAGTGGCCTTGAAGGCGCATGGTCAGCGACACCCACTAAGTGGAGCAACCAGTATCTGGATAACCTGTTCGCGTTTGAGTGGGTTAAGACCAAGAGTCCGGCAGGCGCGACGCAGTGGATTCCTGCTAATGGTCAGGGCGCCACGCTGGTGCCCGATGCGCATGATCCAAGCAAGCGTCATGCGCCGATCATGTTCACCACCGATGTGGCACTGAAGGTCGATCCGGCCTATCGCAAAATCTCCAAGCGGTTTCAGGAAAAGCCGGAAGAGTTCCAGCTAGCGTTTGCCAAGGCGTGGTTCAAACTCACCCACCGCGACATGGGCCCACGCGCTCAGTACCTCGGCAGTGAAGTCCCGCGCGAAGAGCTGGTATGGCAGGACCCGCTGCCCAAGGTTGATCACGCGCTGGTCGATGCACGCGATATCAGCGACCTTAAGGCACGTATCCTTGCCTCTGGTCTGACGACGCCTGAACTGGTGCGAACAGCTTGGGCCTCAGCCTCAACGTTCCGCGGTACAGATCTGCGTGGCGGCGCCAATGGTGCGCGCGTCCGTCTGGCACCGCAAAAGGACTGGGAAGTTAACAACCCGCGCGAATTGGCCAAGGTCATCACTCGTCTGGAAGCTGTGCAGAAGGATTTCAATGCAGCGCAGTCCGGTGGCAAAAAGGTATCGCTGGCGGATCTGATCGTGCTGGGTGGCAACGCAGCGATTGAGTCAGCAGCCAAGACTGCCGGACACACACTGCAGCTGCCTTTCACACCGGGCCGGGCGGATGCATCGCAAACTCAAACTGACGTGCTGTCGTTCACTGCACTGGAACCTGCAGCTGACGGCTTTCGCAATTACTTCAGTAAGGACAGCCAAGGCTCACCGGCTACGGCATTGGTCGATCGGGCCAATCGCCTCACGCTAACAGTGCCCGAGATGACTGTACTGGTAGGGGGTCTGCGTGTACTGGACGCCAACAGCGGACAAGCACGACAGGGTGTGCTGACCAGCAAGCCCGGCACTCTGAGCAACGACTTCTTCGTCAATCTGCTCGACATGTCCACGCAGTGGGGCAAGTCCAGCACGGAAGGGATGTATGAGGGTCGGGACCGCAAGAGCCAGGCAATGAAGTGGACCGCCACGCCAGTTGATCTGCTGTTTGGATCCAACTCGGAGTTGCGAGCCATCGCCGAGGTCTATGCCTCGTCCGACGGGCAGCAGCGCTTCTCGGCCGACTTCTCTAAGGCGTGGACCAAGGTCATGAACCTTGACCGCCCTGACGTGAAGTAATGCAAGGACGGGGTACGCTGCCTAGCGGCGTACCCCGTACCGCCACAACAGATCAGTCCAGCACGGCCTGCATGACGGCGGTTTCGAAGTCGCCAGTGCGTTGTTGGCTCGGCGTCTGCACAAACATAATCGCCGTAAGCTTGCGCGCAGGATCCACCCAGAAGTGGGTGCCATACGCGCCGCTCCAGCCATAACTACCCTGCCCCAACAAGGTATGGCGCGCTGCAGCATCGGTCACCACGCGTACACCCAGACCATAGCCCTCACCAGGCAGCCGGCCCGGCAGTGTCTCGGCAATGATGCGTGAACCCATCAGTCGCACCGTCGCAGGTGCCAGCAACCTAACGTTGCCATACTCACCGTCATTGGCCAGCATCATCGCAAAGCGCCCATAAGACTCGATGGTCGTGATCAAACCACCGCCACCGGAATCGAGCATCGGTGTATTGAGGCGATCCGCATCGGTGTTGGGCGTGATGCCCTTGTCACCCTGCACATACAAGGTTGCCATGCGTGCGCGCTGCGCATCGGTGGGCCAGAAAGTAGTGTCTTTCATGCCCAGCGGCGCAAAGATACGTTGCTGTGCAAACTCGCCAAAGCGTTGACCTGCCGCAATTTCGACTATGCGTGCGAGCAACTCAAAGCCGGCAAGTCCACTGTAGGACCACCGCGTGCCCGGCTGGAACTCCAACGGCACGGCAGCCAAATCATCCAGCGCCTTGATGCCCTCGGCACGACGACGGTCCATCACTTTGGCAGCCGCAGCAATGCTAATCGGGCCGCTGACCAAACCACCGGTGTGAGTCAACAGATCCGTGATCGTCAGCGCACGATCAGCCGGGACTGTGTAGTGGCTCTGGCCACGCGGCACCGCCACCTTCACGTCCTTAAAGGCAGGAATGAAACGGCTGACCGGATCATCCAGGCGAATCTTGCCCTCTTCCACCAGCATCAACACTGCCACCGACACGATGGGCTTGGTCATTGAGGCAATGCGCATCAGCGTGTCTTTTTGCATCGGCTTGCGCGTCACCAGATCGGTCACACCCTGCGCCTGCAGATGCACGATACGGCCATCGCGAGCCACCAGCGTGACTGCACCGGATATATCGCCGGCGGCAATCTGCCGATCCACAAAAGCACTGATGCCCTGTAAGCGCTGCGCGGACACAGCTGCTGGTGTTGCAGCTTGTACGGGCAGTTGCAAGCCGGTCAGTGCTAACACCACGCCACAGACCAGCGGGCCAGATCGATAGGCTTTGCTCATAGTTCCCCCGTGTTGCGCGCTGCAGCGCGTCTACTCATCAAAACGCAGATGTTTGACGCTTTTGCCGTGACGGCGGATCAGACGCAGGGCCTCCAGGCCGATGCTGATATGGCGCTCAACAAAGGTGGAGGTAACCTGCTTGTCGGACGCTTCTGTCTTGACGCCATCTGGCACCATCGGCTGGTCACTGACCAGCAGCAAGGCTCCGGCAGAAATTGAATTGGCGAAGCCTGCCGAGAAGATGGTGGCCGTTTCCATGTCGATAGCCATGGCGCGAGTCTCACGAAGATAGGTCTTAAACTCATCATCGTGTTCCCACACGCGGCGGTTGGTGGTGTACACCGTGCCGGTCCAATAGTCACAGCCCATGTCGCGTATCACCGTCGATACTGCGCGCTGCAAGCTAAACGCCGGCAAAGCCGGCACTTCGGGCAGCAGATAATCATCGGACGCACCATCACCGCGGATCGCTGCAATGGGCAACACCAGATCACCCAGCTGATTCTTGCGCTTGAGCCCGCCGCACTTGCCCAGCAGCAGCACCGCTTTGGGCTCGATAGCCGACAGCAGGTCCATCACAGTGGCCGCATTGGCGCTGCCCATGCCGAAGTTGATCATCGTGATGCCATCGGCGGTGGCATTGGGCATGGGCCGGTCGCGCCCCACAATCGTGGCGCCAGTCTGTGCGGCAAACAGTTCCAGATAATTGCCAAAGTTGGTCAGCAGCACATGCTCACCAAAATCTGCCAATGCTGTACCGGTGTAACGCGGCAACCAGTTATCGACGATTTCTTTTTTGGTTTTCATCGCGTCGCTCCGAATAGGGCCCGTTGGCGTGACAGGAGTATTGCCCCTGAGCAGTGTAAGACGCTATTCCACCGTCACCGACTTGGCCAAATTGCGCGGCTGATCCACGTCGGTGCCCCGCAGTGTGGCCACGTGATACGACAGCAGCTGCAACGGAATGGTGTACACCACCGGCGCCTGAAAATAGCTGACGTGTCGCGGCATGGTGATCACATGCACTCCTTCGCTGCTCTCCATGCCGGAATCCGGGTCGGCAAACACATACAGCTCACCGCCACGGGCGCGCACTTCCATGAGGTTGGACTTGAGCTTCTCGAGCAGGTCGTTATTGGGTGCCACGGCAATCACCGGCATGTCGGCATCCACCAGCGCCAGCGGTCCGTGCTTGAGCTCGCCGGCGGCGTAAGCCTCGGCATGAATGTACGAAATCTCTTTGAGCTTGAGCGCACCTTCCATCGCGATGGGGTACAGCGCGCCACGACCCAGGAACAGCGCATGGTGCTTGTCTTTAAAGCGCAGCGCCAACTGATGGATGACCGGGTCCAGCGCCAGGGTCTTGTCGATGAGACCGGGCAGCTCAATCAAGCGCGTTACCAAAGCCTTCTCGCGCTCTGCATCGGTGCCGTGATGCTTGGCCAGCGCCACCACCAACAGCGACAGCGCCGTGATCTGCGTTGTGAAGGCCTTAGTGGAAGCCACGCCGATCTCGGGGCCGGCACGCGTCAGCATCACCAAATCTGATTCGCGCACCAACGAGCTTTCGGGCGAATTGCAGATGGCAAGCGTGGCCAGATAACCGCTCTGCTTGGCAATTCGCAGCGCAGCCAACGTGTCTGCGGTTTCGCCCGACTGCGAGATGGACACGAACAGCGTGTTGCGCGGCACCACGGCGTTGCGATAGCGGTATTCGCTGGCAATTTCTACACGGCAGGGAATGCGGCACATCTGCTCAATGAAGTACTGCGCCACCACACCCGAGTGATAGCTGGTGCCGCAGGCGACGATGCGCACGTATTCCACTTTGGGGAATATCTCTTGGGCACGCGGCCCGAAGGCCGCATCGAGCAAGCGGCCGTTAGCCACACGCTCTTGCAACGTGTTGGCGACCGCGCGCGGCTGCTCGTGTATCTCTTTGAGCATGAAATGCGCGTACTGGCCCTTCTCGGCAGCATCGGCAGACAGCTCACTCTCTTTGATGGCGCGCTCCACGGGGTTGCCGTGCGCATCGGTCAGCGTGACTGACGATTGCGTCAACACCGCCACATCGCCTTCTTCCAGGAACTGGAAGCGGCGCGTCACCGGCAACAGCGCCGCCACATCCGACGCCACATAGTTACCGTTCTCGCTTAGGCCGATGACCACAGGGCAACCCATGCGGGCCAGGATCAATCGATCCGGGTGATGTTCATCAAGCACCACCAATGCATAAGCACCTTCCAGCTCTGCAACAGTAGCGCGCACTGCAGCCAGCAAGTCGGGTTCGCGCTTTAGATGATGGTGAATGCGATGGGCAACCACCTCGGTGTCGGTCTCTGAGGTGAACACATAGCCCAAGCCTTGCAGCTCACGGCGCAGTGCCTCGTGGTTTTCGATGATGCCGTTGTGGACGATGGCCAAGCCTTCGCCCGAGATATGCGGATGCGCGTTGCGCTCGCTAGGCACACCGTGCGTGGCCCAGCGTGTGTGGGCAATGCCGATACGGCCGTGCGTAGGCTGCTCGTCGAGCGCCTCTTGCAGCATCTTGACCTTGCCCACCGTACGCAGGCGGCCCAGCTTGCCGTTGTCTGCCAGCACTGCCAGCCCTGCCGAGTCATAGCCGCGATATTCCAGACGGCGCAGGCCCTCTATGAGTACCGGCACCACATCACGATCTGTTACTGCACCGACTATTCCGCACATGTGTTCATCGCCTTCACCGGCAGCAGCCGGTCTGTCGAATACTTTGGGGCTCAGCCCTTGCCGGGCGGCTTAGCCTTGACCGGACGCTGCCAGCCGTCGAGCGTCATCTGTTTGGCACGCGCCAATGTCAGCTTGCCCTCGGCGGCAGTCTTAGTCAGCGTAGTGCCCGCACCGATAGTCGCGCCTGCACCGACGTTCACCGGTGCTACCAGCATGGAGCCGGAGCCAATGAACGCGCCATCACCGATGGTGGTGCGCCACTTGTTAGCGCCGTCGTAATTGCAGGTGATGGTGCCTGCACCCACGTTCACGCCACTGCCGATCGTGGCGTCACCCAGATACGTCAGGTGATTGGCCTTGGAGCCCACACCCAGATTGCTGTTTTTAACTTCAACGTAATTGCCGATGTGCACTTCATCAGCCAACTGTGCGCCAGGGCGCAAGCGCGCAAACGGACCAATGCGGCAGTCCTTGCCCACAGTGGCCTGTTCCAGCACGCAATGACTAAACACCTGCGTGTCATCGTCAATAGTCACATCACGCAGCACGCAGCCGGGGCCGATGCTGACGCGATTGCCCAGCGCCACGCGACCCTCGAACACCACGTTCACATCGATGAACACGTCGCGGCCCAGCAGCAGCTCGCCGCGCTGATCAAAACGCGCCGGATCGGCCAAGCGCGCACCGGCGCGCATTGCAGTCTCGGCGCACTGGCGTCGATACACACCCTCCAGCTGTGCCAGCTGCACGCGGTCGTTGACGCCCAGCACTTCGCTCTCGGTGGTAGCCACCAGCGGCGCCACCACATGGCCATCTTCGACAGCCATGCCGATGACATCGGTCAGGTAATACTCACCTTGGGCATTGTCGGCACGCAGTTGACTCAGGTAGCCGCGCAGCATGCCGGCCGGCAGCGCCAGCACACCGGTGTTGCCTTCGCGCACAGCCAACTGTGCGGGCGTGGCATCTTTTTGTTCGACGATGGCGCGTACGCGCCCGCTGTCGTCGCGCAGGATGCGGCCATAACCAGTGGGGTCTTCCAGCATGACCGTCAGCAGAGCTAACTGGCCCGGCCCGGCCAGCGCCAGCAACGCACGCAGCGTGTCGGCCTGCACCAGCGGCACATCGCCATACAGCACCAGTACCGTGTGATCGTCCGGCACCTGCGGCAGGGCCTGAGCCACCGCATGTCCGGTACCCTTTTGCTCGGCCTGCAAGGCCCAGCCCAGCGTTTCATGCTGCATCGCAGCTTGCACTTGGGCACCGCCGTGGCCATGCACCACCACCAGAGCAGCGGGCTGCAATTGGCGGGCGGTGTCGATGACGTGCTGAAGCAGCGGTTTGCCGGCCAACGGCTGCAGGACCTTGGGCAGGTCTGAGCGCATGCGCTTGCCTTGGCCGGCAGCGAGGATGACGACAGAAAGTGGCGCGTTCATGGCTGCACTTTAGCAGACGCGGCGGGTCGGGCCGCCGCGCTGCCCGTCACAGCTGGCGGGTCATTACGTAATGGGGCCCGATCGGATCGATATCAAACTCTGGGCCCTCGGCCACAAACCCCAGCCGCTCATAAAAACCCAGCGCTACCACCCGCGCGTTGCACCACAGCAGCCGGCCACCGTGGGCACGGATGTGATCAAAACAAAGTTCTAGCAAGGCCCGGCCGTGACCCGCGCCACGCACCGAGGGCACAGTAGCCATGCCGCGCAGTCGCCAGCTGGCAGGTTCCCGACCATCAGGCATCGGTTCGTGGCACACCGAGGCAATGCCGATCAGGCACTCACCCTCAAAGGCACCGGCATGCAACGTGTTCGGGGCGTCATCACCGTGATACACGATGCGCGAGGGCGGCTCAAACGAGCGCAGCAAGGCATGGCGCAGCAAACGCACTTGCGCAGGGGTAATCGGCCGGATGGTGTGGCTTGCGCTCACAGCGGCAATCCGAGGATGTAGTCAAAGAAGTCGCTGTCACCGACATGAAAAGTGCGTTCGCCCACACGCTCAAAGCCCATGCGTGCATAGAAAGCCAGCGCCGCCGTGTTCTGGCTGTACACACCCAGTAGCAACCGCCGGTAGCCCGCTGCTCGTGCCCACTCGATGGCAGCGTGCACTAACGCGCGGCCCAGGCCCGTGCCCTGAAAGCGATGCAACAAGTACAGCCGCTTGATCTCAATATCCGTGGGCTGCGGATCATTTACCGGCACATCGGGTGCAGCCAACAGCTGATACCCCACCATCGCCGAACCCTGCTCGGCCTCGACCACCCAACATTTAGCAGTGGCATCGCTCAGCCAACGCTCATAAGCCGCAGTTGTGTGATGACGGCTGCAATGCAGCTGAATATCTTCACCGCGCAACTGGCCGGCATAAGACTCCAGGAAGGTCGCGGCCGCGACCAACGACAAGGCCGGCGCATCAGCCGGCTGTGCTTGACGCAATGTGCAGGCTGGAATCACAAGCCGACCGACAGCAGCCCACCGTGATTGTCGGGGCGACGGCCCTGCGGCCAGTGGAAGCGCCGATCGCTCTCGGTGATGGCCAGATCGTTGATGCTGGCATAGCGGCGGCGCATCAGCCCCGCCGGATCAAACTCCCAGTTCTCGTTGCCGTAAGAACGGAACCAGTCGCCGTTGAGGTCGTGCCACTCATACGCAAAGCGCACCGCAATGCGGTTGCCTTGCCAAGCCCACACTTCCTTAACCAAGCGGTATTCCAGCTCGCGCTCCCACTTGCGCTCTAGAAACGCCAGGATCGCGTCGCGACCGCGAAAGAACTCGTTGCGATTGCGCCAGTCGCTGTCAGCGGTATAGGCCTGCACCACGCGCAGTGGATCACAGGAGTTCCAGGCATCCTCAGCCATGCGCGCTTTTTGCGCGGCCGTAGTGGAATCAAACGGAGGAAGCGGCGGTCGGGCAGTTGCAGTCGTATTCATGACAGCAAGCCTACCGCATGCGTCTCTGTAGCGGCAGATGACCCCTAGCGCGATTGCTGCAACACAGTATCGAGCCGCGCCAGCACCGCATCACCCTGCGGTACATCAATATCAAACACCGCCTGCAGCAAGCTCACTGCCTGCACCGCAGTGGTGACTTGCTGCTGCGCCACGATCACACCGCGCGCATCACGGCAGGTATAGCTGCCATCGCGCAGCGTGTGGCGCAGATCTGCCGTAGCACGCGCAGCGGCAAGCATGTGCAAAAAGCGCGATGAGTCATGCGTGGCCAGCCACCAATTGGTGGCTTCGTAATCTGCCGGCTGCTGCGGCGTTAAGTCGAAGCTGTAGAGCGAGGCCCACTGCTCGCCCAGCAGGGCCTGCATCACGTAGCCGTCACTAGCAGCCTGCAAGCGGTAGTCGCCTTGCGGCGTGTGCTGCACAACGTCTGGCTGCAAGGCCAAGGGCGCAGTGAACGTCAGGCCACCAAAGCCCACATCGGCGATCCACGGCTCACCGTCTACAACCAGCCGCAACAGCATGTGCGTGCGCGGCGGGCGCGCGCCCTCGGGTTGCTGCCACAGCACCCGCGCGGCCAGACCCTGCACCTCAAAGCCCAAGGCTTCGAGCATGACCCACAGCAAACGGTTGTGTTCAAAGCACCAACCGCCGCGACGGCGGTGCAGCAACTTGGCCTGCAGCGAAACCAGGTCGAGCAGCACCGGCTCGCCCAGCAGCGGCGAGAGGTTTTCGAAGGGGATCGACGCCGTATGCAGCCGGATCAGCGGTTTTAGCGTGTGAAGTGTAGGCGACGCAGGGCCTGTATGGCCGATGCGCGCAAACCAGCCAGCAAGGTCCGGGGCGTCGGCCACAGGGCGGGCGGCTAGACCGTCGCGCCGAAGTAGTGACCCGCCACGCCCGTAACAGCCATGGCCACCACACCCCAAAACGCCACGCGCACCGCGCCACGCCATAAATTGGCGCCGCCCAATCGCGCTGCCAACGCACCCAAGGCCAGCAACAACAGCACGGTGCTGCTGAACACGGCAGTGCTGATCCCGTTGGCAGGCACCAGCAGTGCCAGCAGCATCGGCGCCGCAGCGCCCACCGCAAACGCACCGGCCGAGGCCACCGCTGCAGTCAGCGGTTGAGCCCGCGACAAATCGGTAATGCCCAGCTCATCGCGCGCATGAGCGCCCAAAGCATCGTGGGCTGTCAGTTGGGTAGCGACCTGGTCCGCCAGTTCGGGTGTCAGGCCGCGGCGCACCCAGATGCCAGCCAGCTCGCGCCGCTCTGCCTCGGGGGCCGAGGCCAGTTCATCGCGCTCACGAGCCAGATCAGCGTGCTCGCTGTCGGCCTGCGAGCTGACCGACACATATTCGCCGGCCGCCATCGACAGCGACCCGCCAACCAGCCCCGCAAGGCCTGCGACAAGCACTGCAGACCCTTCAGGATGGGCCGCAGCGACGCCGATAATGAGGCTGGCCGTGCTGATGAGGCCATCGTTGGCCCCCAACACTGCGGCACGCAGCCAGCCGATGCGGTCAACGCGATGACCTTCGTGATGGAACTTCATGCCGGCTAGCCTACCTAATTATGGTGACAAGCCGAAATCCGTCGTACTGCGCCGGGGGCGTGTCCTCGCTGGCATGACTTGGCAGCGTGGCATATGCTGGAAATTACTAGGATTGATGCGTTTATCGAGGCCACAGAACATCATGGTTATCCGGCGCAATACGCTTATCGGGCTCGCGGCTGCGGTGCTGCTGGGCAGCGCACTACCGGCTGCTGCCGAGCAACCCAACTGGGCCTTCTTCAACGAATACTGCAGCAAGTGCCACAACACCGAAGACTGGGCCGGTGGCATTGCTTTTGACACGCTGAGCGAAGCGGACATTCCCAACAATGCCGACATCATGGAAAAGGTCATCCGCAAGCTGCGCAGCCAGCAGATGCCCCCCGGTGGCAACAAGTCACCCTCGCGTGATGCCAACCGCGCCTTTGTGTCGTGGATGGAAACCTCGCTGGACAGCGCAGCCAAAGGCCATGTGCTGCCGGGTCGCGTAGGCCTGCACCGTCTCAATCGCAAGGAATACGCCAACTCGGTGCGCGACCTGTTGGGCATCGAGATCAACGCTGCCGAACTGCTGCCTCGCGACGAACCGCGTGAAGGCTTCGATAACGTCGCGCAAGCTTTGCAGGTCACGCCGTCCTTCCTCGATCAGTACATAGGCGCAGCGCGTGCCGTGGCTGTGCAGGCCATGGGCAACAAAGACGCACTGCCGGCCGGCACTACCTATCGCGCCCGCAACCCCAGCACGCAGCTGTTCCATGAAGAAGGCCTGCCCTTGGGCACGCGCGGTGGCATAGCCGCAGATCACAACTTTCCGGCCGATGGTGAGTACGTGCTCAACATCGCCAACATGGCGCAGGCCCTATGGGTCTACAACATGGAGTTCGAGAACACACTGGTGGTCACGCTCGATGGCGAGCAGGTCTACGAGACCAATATCGGTGGCGAAGAGGACATGAAGGCTATCGACCAGAAGCAGGACCCTGCTGTCGAAGCCATCAACAAGCGCCTCAAGAACATCACTTTCAAATCCACCGCCGGCGTGCACAAACTGGTGGTGGCTTTCCGGCATCGCACTTTTGCCGAGTCCGAAGACCGCTTGCAGATGTACATACCTGGCGGTGGTCAGGATCGAGTGCTGCGCGTGTCGTCCTTTGAAGTGCGCGGCCCCTACAAAGCCACGGGCATCAGCCCCACCGCCAGCCGTAACCAGATCTTCGCGCCCTGCTATCCCAAGTCAGTCACTGAAGAGTCGGCTTGCGCACGCAAGGTGCTTGAGCGGATTGCCACCCGCGCGTTCCGTCGGCCACTGGTCGAAGACGACATCAAGCCGCTGATGGGCATCTATGAAACGGGTCGCAAGAGTGGCGACTTTGATGCCGGCGTACGCCGCGCTATTACCGGCATCTTGGCGCATCCGGACTTCCTGTTCCGCAGCGACGAACCGTCCACCGCCTTGGCGCCGGGCAGCATCTATGCGATCGACGATCTGGCGCTGGCCTCGCGCATATCGTTCTTCCTGTGGAGCAGCTTGCCCGATGACGAGCTCATCGCCGTTGCTACAGCCGGCAAGCTGCGCGATCCGGCGACGCTGCAAGCCCAGGTCAAGCGCATGCTGGCCGACCCGCGCGCTGTGTCACTGGCTGCCAACTTCGGTGCGCAGTGGCTCAATCTGTCAAAGCTTGCCGAGATCACACCAGAGCCCTCGCTGTTTCCCTATGCCAGCGGTGCAGGGGATCTGCGCGAAGACTTCAAAACAGAGCTCAAGCTGTTCATGGACAGCGTGTTCCGTGGTGATCAATCCGTGCTCGAATTGCTGCGCAGTCGATCTACTTTCGTTAACGAGCGACTGGCGCTGCACTACGGTATCAACAGCGTGCGTGGTGATCAGTTCCGCAAGGTAGAGCTTGCCGACTCCACGCGTTGGGGTTTGCTGGGCAAGGGCGGCGTGCTGATGGCCAGCTCTTATCCCAACCGCACCTCACCGGTGTTGCGTGGTGCTTATGTGCTCGAGCGCATCATGGGCACACCACCGCCAGTACCACCGCCGGCGGTCGAAGCGCTTAAAGACAACGAAGCCGGTAAGAAGCCCAAGACCGTGCGCGAATTGCTGGAAGGCCATCGTGCCAAGCCGCAGTGCTACTCCTGCCATGTGTCGATGGATCCGCTGGGCTTTTCTCTCGAAGGGTTTGATGCCGTGGGCAAGCGTCGCGAGATCGACCGCTATGCACGCACGCCCATCGACAACAAGGGCGAATTGCCTGACGGCACTAAGGTCAATGGACCGGACGACCTGCGCAGTGCCTTGGTCGGCAATCCGAGTCTGTTCGTACAAAACGTCGTCGAGCGCTTGATGATCTATGGGCTGGGCCGTGTCATTGAAGCGCATGACATGCCGGCCGTGCGCGACATCGTGCGCAAGTCAGCCGCAGACGAGTACCGCTTCTCGACGCTGGTCTACAACATCATCACCAGCGACGCATTCCAAAAGGCACAGGTGCCGTCAGACGCCACTCTGCCAGTCATCAAGCAAGCCGCAGTTCAACGGTAGGGCTCCATCATGTTCATCACCAAAAAACATTTGTCGCGTCGCACACTGTTGCGGGGCTTGGGCGTATCGGTCTCGCTGCCGCTGCTCGACGCCATGATTCCTGCGCAAACGGCACTGGCCGAGACAGCTGCCAAGCCAGCGCCACGCATGGGCTTCGTGTACTTCCCGCACGGCGCCATCATGAAGAGCTGGACGCCGCAGCAAACGGGCGCCGATTACACCGCCTCGCCTATCTTGAAACCGCTTGATCCCTTCCGCAGCCACATGACTATAGTCAGCGGTCTGCGCAACAAGGGCGGTGAGAGCTCAGACCCGCACGGCATCATGGCCGGCACTTGGCTGTCGTGCTTCGGGGTCAAAGGTCGCGAAGGCGACAAGGGTGTAACAGCGGACCAGATGGCTGCCCGCCACTTCGGTCAGGGCACACCTTTGCCTTCAATGGAGCTGACCGGCGAAGGCGGCAACGCAACCTGCGGTCAGGGCAACACCGGTTGCGGCTTCGGCAGCACTGTGGCGTTTCGCACGCCGACCCAACCGCTGCCCATGGAAGACAATCCGCGCAAAGTGTTTTATCAGCTGTTCGGTCAGGGCGACACCAATGCCGAGCGCCGCGAGATTCTGCAAGAGACCGGCAGCATTCTCGACTATGTGCGCGGCGAGAGCGCCCGCTTGCAACGTCGCGTAGGTGTCACCGATCGCGCCCGCATCAGCGATTACCTGGACAGCATCCGCGAAGTAGAAGGCCGCATTCAGCGACTGGCCAACAGCGATAGCGCCAAGATGGACTTGCCCAACGCTCCGCAAGGTGTGCCGGATGAGTTCGGTCAGCACTTGGATTTGCTGTTCGACATGATCGCGCTGTCGTGGCAGTCAAACATGACTCGCGTCGCCAGCTTCATGATGGCCAAGGAGGTGAGCATGCGCACCTACCCCAACCTCAGCATCACCGAAGCCTTCCATCCGCTGTCGCACCACCAAAACGATGCCGACAAAATCGAACGCTTGGTACGTATTCAGAACTGGCACACACAGGTGTTTGCCAAGTTCATCAAGAAGCTCTCCACCACGCAGGATGGCGATGGCTCGCTGCTCGACCATTCGATCATTCTGTACGGCTCGAACATGAGCAACAGCGACCTGCACAACAACGACCCGCTGCCCAACGTAGTCATGGGCAAGGGCTATGGCCGCATCAAGGGTGGTCAGCACGTCAAGTACGCTCAGGACACGCCGCACGCCAACCTGCTACTGACCCTGCTGCAGCGTGCGGGCCTGCCCTATGAAGAGTTGGGCAACAGCAGCGGGCTGCTGACGGAGATCTGACATGTACCGCGCACTGGTCGCGGCTGTGACGCTGGCCCTGAGTGCCGGCGCACTGGCAGCCGCTACGCCTGGTCCTGTCGGCAGTGCGGTTGCGGTGTCTGCCGACGGCAGCACGGCATTGCTGATGGCTGCCTACGAAGGCGATGCGGTGCGTGTTGCGGCCTTGCTCAAGCAAGGCGCCGATCCACGCCAGGGCAATCGCTATGGTGCTACGCCACTGGGCGAAGCCGCGCGTCGCGGCGACGCAGACATCATGCGGCTGCTGCTCAACGCCGGCGCCGATGCCAACGAAGCCAATGCCGAAGGTCAGACTGCACTCATGGAAGTGGCCCGCACCGGCAATCTGGCTGCAGCCAAGCTGCTGCTGCAACACGGCGCAACGATCGATACGCGCGAACGCTGGGGTGGCCAAACCGCCCTGATCTGGGCCGCAGCGCAAAATCAGCCGGCGATGATCAAGCTGCTGGTTACCAAAGGCGCCGATGTGAACGCCCGTGCCACCGTGCGCGACTGGCAACGTCGTGTGACCGCCGAAGGCCGCCCCAAAGACATGAATCGCGGCGGCATGACGCCGCTGCTGTACGCCGCGCGCGATGGACACTTGGACTGTGTGCGCGAGCTGTTGCGCCTTAAAGCGCAAGTGAATCTGGCCGATCCCGACGGCACCACACCGCTGCTATTGGCGCTTATGAACGGTCATTGGGATGTCGGCAAAACACTGATCGATGCCGGCGCTGATGTGAACCAGTGGGACTTCTACGGGCAGTCGCCGTTGTACATGGCCGTCGACATGAAAACGCTGCCAGCCGGTGCACGGGTAGAGCTGCCCGGCATGGACGCCTTGAGTGGCCTCGACATGATCAAGCTGCTGCTAGCCAAGGGTGCCAATCCTAATATGCAGCTCAAGTTGCGGCCGCCCTATCGGCAGGCGGTCTATGACCGCAATGCAGACTTCGCGCTGATTACCGGCTCCACCCCCTTGCTGCGCGCTGCCGTGGCAGCAGACGTCGAGACGATGCAACTGCTACTGGCTGCCGGTGCCAAGGTCGACCTGCCTAACGAGGAAGGCGTCACGCCTTTTATGGCCACCGTGTCGGCAGCGGGTACACGCGGCAAACTCAAGACTGAAGAGCAAGCCAACGAAGCACTGACGCTGTTGCAGTCTGCCGGTGCAGATGTAAACGCCGGTGGCAGTCGCGGCCTGACTGCGGCGCACAGTGCTGCCAACCGGGGCTGGAACAACACGCTGGCGCTGTTGGCCAGCTTCAAAGCCAATCTTGATGCAGCCGAAGTCGACAAGCTGACACCTATCGACTATGCGCTGGGTCGCAGCCGGGTAGGCTTCCTGCAAACCAAACCCCCAGTACGCACCGACACTGCCGAGGCACTGCGCAAGCTCGGTGCCACTGCCGAAAACGCCAACTTGCCACCGTGGCCTGGCGTGCCCACTCCTACGCTGACTGCAAAAGTACCCCAATGAACCACGACAGCCGACGCAACTTTCTAAAACTGACCGCCAGCAGCGCCGCACTCTGGTCAGTCGGTGGTGCAGTAAGCGCCGCACTGGCGGCGCGCAGCGAACCGTTGGTGCAGTCCGCATTGGCCGACGGCTTACTGCTCATCAGTGGTGCCGGCGGCAATGTGCTGGCACTGCGCAGTAACGACGGCTTGATGCTGATCGACGGCGGCAATACAGCGCGCAGCGGCGAGCTGCTAGCCACTGCGCTCAAAGCCACTGGCATGCGCAAGCTGCACACGCTGTTCAACACGCACTGGCATCCGGATCAAACCGGCCTCAACGAGCGTGCCGGCAAAGACGGCGCGCGCATCATCGCGCACGAGAACACCCGCCTATGGCTCACGCGCAAGCTCACCACCGAGTGGCTGAGCGGTAGCTATGGTCCACTGCCTATTAAGGCACTGCCCAACAGCAGCTTCTATACACGCGAGTCGCTGAGCTTCGGCGATCAACCTATCGAGTACGGACATCTGGGTCAGGCGCATACCGACGGCGACCTGTTTGTGCACCTCAAGAAGGCTAATGTGCTGGTAGCCGGCGGCTTGCTATCAACCGAAGGTTGGCCGGTGATGGATTGGCAGACCGGTGGTTGGATCGGCGGTTTGGTCGGTGGTATCGACCGGCTGCTTAAACAAGCTGATGACGCCACACGCATCGTGCCCGCCAATGGTGCGCTGATCGGCAAGGCCGAGCTGCAAGCGCACCGCGACATGTACTTCACCGTGTTCGACAACTTGGTCAAGTTGCTAGTCAAAGGGCTGGGGCCCGATGAAGTCGTGGCCCTTAAGCCCGCACAAGCCTTCGAGGCCAAGATGGGCAACTCCGATGTCTTTGTACGGGCCTCGTTCAAGAGCCTGTGGGGCCATTACGCACCCGACGCCTGAGGATTCACTATGAAGCACTTAATGACTGTCACTGCCACCGTTACTGCACTGCTGTGCCTCAGCGCTGTGGCCAGTGCTGCACCGGCGGCTACTCCGGTTACTGCAGCCGCCACGGCCGCCTGCCCTGCTTTTTTGAACCACGAGTTTCGCAAGCTGCGCAGCAGCGGTAACGTCAATGTGTGCCGCGACTTTGCGGGCAGGCCGTTGCTGATCGTCAACACCGCCAGCCACTGCGGCTACACACCGCAGTTCAAAGGCCTGCAGTCACTGCACGAAAAGTACAAAGACAAGGGCTTAATCGTTATTGGCTTTCCGTCTGATGACTTTCAGCAAGAGGCCAAAGACGAAGCCGAGACTGCCGAGGTGTGCTTTTTAAACTATGGCGTGACCTTCACCATGTTGTCGCCCACGGTGGTCACCGGTCGCAATGCCAACCCGGTGTTTACAGAGTTGGCGCGCCAGCAGCGTCAGCCCGGCTGGAACTTCAACAAGTACCTGGTCACGCCGCAGGGCAAAGTCACTGCCTACTTTGACAGCAATGCCTCGCCCGACTCAGCGCCGCTTAATCAAGCCATCGGTGCGTTGCTGCGCTGAGCGTTAGTGCGCCTTGCGCGCCGGATCGTAATCCGGTCGCACAGTGTTCTTCTTAGTGGCGACTTCAAACTGCTCCGGATAAAACTGCGTGAAGGTCCACTCCACGGCGGCATTTTGGCGGTGACAGGTATAGCAAGCTTCGGTACGCGGTAACGCAGCCACGGCCGTCTTGGCAGCCTGCGGCGTACCAAAATCAAAATAGGCCCAGCCTCCCTCAGGGAAGCGCTTGCTGTCTTTGACCGACGCTTCGACCACAACCACGTCGCCTTGCGTGCGGCCTTGCACATTGATGGACTGCGCCTCTAACGCACGACGCACCTCAAGTACAAACACCGTGCCCTCGGGCCACACACCGGTCTGCATGAAGCCGCGCCAGGCTTCTGGCTTAACAAACACATTGGTGAACGGGGCCGGGCGGCCATCGGCTTGTCCCGCCGCGCCATAGGCCATGCCGAGGCCACTGGTGAGAAACACCCATTGGCGATAGTCGGCAGGTCGTTGCAACGCGCCGCTGGCGTCGAACTGTGGCGCATCAGCGGCTGTAGCGACGGCGCACAGCGCAGTGGCCAGCAGCGCGACCGCAAATTGGTTAATCGCTTTCATGCGTAGACCCTATCAGTTGTTGATGGCGATGACTTTGCCGTTGGCACCAATCCACGCGGCGCCGTTGGCCAGCATCGCACCCTGATCCCGGACAAACAAATGCCGCGGGATGTCGGCCAGCAGTGCATCGCGATAGGCCTGCGTGAACACTGCCTCATACACAGGGATCAGTGCTGCGGCATCTGCAACGCGTTGGCGCTTGCCATGAACGCTAACGGTGATCGGATAGCGCAGCGCAGCGGCCACCGCAGCTTTGTCACCGGCTTTGATACCGCGCCAGAAACGCGCAGCACCGGCATTGACCACCTCGTCATCGCGCACACCGATGGCACCATAGCGTCTGCCCAGTCCGCCACTGGTAGCGCCTTCTGTGCGCAGATACACACTCACCGGTTCACCGACGGGTTGGCCGTTGATATCCGCTTTGCGCCACTGGCCGGCGATCACATCGCAGGTCAGCGGACTGTCGCCATACGTATTACCCGGATCACGCTCCGGGAACGTTACGTCAAAACGTCCGGTGATCTTGCCCTTGGCATCCTGCTCTTGCAGGGCCAGTCGACTCTCATCGGCTAGGGTGCCCGCCACGCGCAGATCGCGCAGCGAACTGGCATAGGTATAGACGCCCTGCACCTGCGTGCCCGAAAACACCAGCACCATGCGGACGGGGTGCTTGCCAGCCAGCGTGCCGATGTAGTTCCACAGCCGGCCCGGCTCGTAGCGCACACAGGCCGCCTGAGCTGTCGAGGCGCACAGCGCCATCAACAGCAGCAAGGCAGCAGGCAGGCGGTCAGACCAGTTCGTCGACCATCGAGCCAGCAGTGACAGGGTCGGCAGAGAC
Organism: Pseudomonadota bacterium; assembly: GCA_026398735.1. GTDB lineage: Bacteria > Pseudomonadota > Gammaproteobacteria > Steroidobacterales > Steroidobacteraceae > ZC4RG30. Next base: position 110,191 of record JAPLSH010000004.1, read on the forward strand.
TGCATCGGTAACCGCGGCGATCATTTGTTGAGCGGAGTACACCTTAGCCGCATCCGACAGGTCTGCACCAGTGTCCTCTTGAGTTTGAGTGGCAGACACCGCAGCGGCAGCGATGTCTTCTGCGCCAGGCGCGGCAGTGGAGATTGGCGCCTGCGCGGCCGAATAAACTTGCGAGCTGCTGGTACTGGTCGTCGGAGACATAGAGATGAACATGGCAAGGACCTCGTTGTGTTGGCGAGGCGGTTGCTGCTCCGCGCCCGCGGGGCAGACTGCCTGCGTAAACGGTAACGGCAGCTTGCAGGCACAACTTTAGGGCTGGTTTTACATAGCGCGTCGCGGATTACAAATCGCTGAGAATCATTTGGCCGCTGCACCTGGCGTAGCAGACAGCCGGCCTTTGCGCTGCAGAGCTGAATCTTGCTGGGCACGACGCTTGGCCTTGTCAAAGTCTGGGTTGGGAATCATGAAAAGCTTTCTTGCCAAAGCCGCAGGTCCCGGTGCCTGCCCGGCTCGCTCGCCGGTCACAGCAACAGCCAAGGCGTTGACCTCTGCTGCCACAGTGCCGGTGAGCGTGCAGCGGTACAGACGGCCCACGACCACGTCGCCAAACTGACAAGCCGCTGGTGCGGCCTCGATAGCATTGGGCAGCTCGACCCTGACGTTATGAAACGCCAGCCGCGGCGTAAGTGTCAGCTCTGCGCTGAGCGGCCGGGCAGCAGTGACTTTGATGGCTGCGCCAAGTTCGACGCCCTCATCAACAGCCAGGGCTGGGCTTGCTGCCAACAGCAGCGTCGCGCAACACAGGCGCTGTACCAGTCGATAACCAGCACGTGACGTTCTGGACATGATGTAACCCTGTCTGGTGGTGTAGCTCATGATTAAGGGCTCACGGTGATGGACCAGCACTGCTCTGCCGGTGCCGCAGCAGCTTGGCTGCACGATGTAACGTTCTCTGCAAAAGAACTGCGCGTTACCGAGCAGTCGCCGATGGCAGCCCAAGTGCCACTGCTGGGCAATACCACGCTACGCGTAAAGGCTCTGGCTCCTGCCACGTAAAAATCACTCTGTTCTGCAGTGGCAGGGTCGGTCGTGGTGAGCAGCGGTACGCTGCCTGCAGGCCCCGTGACGGTCACCGTATGCGTGCGTCCATCTCCATCAACGCGCAGGTAGCGCCTGTTGCCCAGCTTGTTGTAATCGTTCTTTGCGCCCACTGAGCACACGCTAGTGGTACTGCCAGGAGCCACTCGCGCAAACACCGGCAGCGTCTGCGCGGTGGTGAGGCTGCCGATCTTTTGCTCGGCCGTGGCCCATTCATCATTGCCCACCAAGGTGATGTTCAGTGTTGTGCCCAGCGCATCGATAGCAGCGGCAACCGCAGGCTGCTGTGCTTTGAGCAGCTTGCCGTAAGCCCAGACGTTAGGCATCCACACACCCTGCTGCCAGGCAGTACCAAACAGCGGCGCCAGAATGGCTTGCGTGGACAGCTTTGCGCTGCCCGCCGGGTCCTGCAGCGACCATAACAACCGAGCGATGCTCATCTCTTGGAACCAGCCGACCGGTGAGCCGCTGATCGGCCCGGAGATATCGTAGTTATTGTCGATCAACGTACCGCTATAAGGATAGATCCTTGCAGGTCGTGATCGCCCCGTAACCAGCGACGGCACTGCATCTGCAAAGCCCTCTTCCCAGGCCAGAGCAGGGTCTTGTTCAGACTGCGCAGAGTGCGAGCCGCCCGGCTGATAGCTGCGGGTTCTGCTGGCTTGCACATAGTGAAACGTCTCATGTAACACCGATGAGGTGCTCAGCTCAGACAGTGCAGCAGCCTGGCTGCCAGAGAGAAACATGATGTTGTCAGCAACCCAGGCACCCGTGGTTTTGCCGGCGGTATCGATGGCTTTGTAGTAAGAGTTGAACCACGCCGTGTTGGGCGTCAGCCCCGCATCAAAGTCATCTGTAGCGCTGGTTGAACCGCCTGCATTGCTGATGCTCCATAGCACGGTAAAGTCCGGTGACTTCGCCGCCGCAGCGCCCCCTGCAGCAATCTTGGCAACAGCCTCCAAGCTGTTGACCAACGCAATCACGTTGTAGGGTCCAGACACCCTATTGGCATCAATCAGCTTGCTGGTGGTTTTATCCCAGCCCAGTCCTGCAATCAGCGTCAGCGTTTGTGACACTTTCTTAAGATCGGCCACATAGTCGGTATAGCGATCTGCATAGGGCTCATAGCGCGTGCGCACGGTGCTCGCCGCGGTGTTGAGCGGCCGCGTGTTGTTCACCACCCACAAGTCAAAGTTATTCGCGTTGCGCGATTTGGAGCGGATTACCGGCGTGTACTTGATGGCAGCAGACAGACCACTGAACAGCACTTCGCCGTTGGCATCGGCATAGCTGCTTGCCGCCACTGTGCCGTCGGCGCGTTGCAACTCAATCCAGACATAGGGAATAGCGGTGATAACCGGGTTGGCCCAATTGGGCACGAGGTAGCCGGTGCTTGGAGAGATCACAGCGGCGCCCAATGCTTCGTACTTGGCCGACACCAGCAAGCTGTAGGTGGGCGACACAGTAACTGTCACGCTACCGGTAGCAGGCGTAGCAAATACTGGGTTCGTGCACGCCACACCAAATACCGCGGTGCTGGTCAGCGCAGCAGAGACCTGGGTGCCCGATGTCGCCAGTGTGCCGGTCAGTGCGCCTGTCGGCGTGCAAGTCTTGGCGTTCTGGCTGGTCCAGGTAACGGCCGCCGTGGCATTGGTCAGTACGTTGGTACTGTCAGCGCTCACGCTGACCGTCGGTGCTTCCCATACGGTAAGAGCAGCAGCAGCAGTGGCTGTACCCCCGGCACCGCTACAGCTGATGCTGTAGGTGCCCGCTTTGGCGGCGATGACGGACTGGGACCCGGAGCTTGCCAACGTTCCAGACCAAGCACCCGTCGCGACGCAGCTTGTGGCGTTTTGTGAGGACCAAGTCAGTGTTACTGCAGCGTTCACCGCCACATCAGCGACAGAGGCAGTCAGCGTAGCGGCGGGGGCTGGTGTTGGTGTGGGCGTAGAGGGCGGCGTATTGCCGCCGCTGGAGCCGCCGCCACAACCTGGCAGGGCAAGTACCAGCAGCAAGACGCCAGCACTGCGGCTGAGCGCTGCGAATCGAACCAACAAGGGTGATGGCATGAGACATCCAGAGTGGGCGATCTACTCGCTTTCCACTCTAATCCCTCAAGGGCTCAATTGTTGAGCCCCGGGCTAGACGTAGCGATCCACCTGACTGCCTACGATGCGCTTGGAGGAGGGTCGCGGTGCTTCAGGTGAATCTGACGACTCTGAAGATTCGAAATCCGCCTTAACCTTGCCAACATCAGCCTCAGTCGTGGTCATCTGCGGCGACTCAACCGCCGACATCGTGCTGAGCGCCGCTGCATCGACGGCCGATGCACCAACGGGCTTAGCAGCCATCTGCAATCTCATCGCTGCGCCGCCGCCACCGCCCCTGCCGCCACGAGCACCACCGGCAAAGGCGCCGTTCCTCACGGCGGTCTGGATGTCCTGCTTGTTGATGACGCCGTTAGCCTTGACGTCGACAGCCATGAACTGTGCGAGAGCCTTTTCGGCAGAGATGCCATTGACGGTCATACCCTTGACGAACTCGTCTTTGGTAATCGTGCCATCCTGATTGGAATCAAACTTGGCAACCAGGCCATTGGCAATACGTGCCGCCAGTTGGGCGACATCAGGAATGCCTTCGGTAGGCTGCAAGTGCTTATTGCTGACTGACAATTTCATTGTCGTGTCCTATTTGCGGTTGTAAGTCGCTAACGACAACCGCTTAAGGAACTTTAGGCCCGAGGCTCACGCGCTCGGGCCCTATGTCAAATGCAGAGCGATTCAGTGCGCAGTCTTGCGCCGGAAGGCCAAAAACACGTTGCCCGCGCCTTGTCCGCCCATCAAGCCATAGCCGGAGTTAACAAAAACCAGACCATTGGTGGCGACGATGGAGGCGTTGTCGATACCACCGCCCTTGCCGGCTATGCCATTGATGCCTTCATAGGTGCGGGCGGTGTCGTACTCAAATAGCACCTGCCCTGTCGCCGCATCAAAAGCACGCAAAAATCCATCGGCGCTACCCTCAACTACAGCGCCATCAATCAGGGTTGCCGCGCCGGTCAGGCCAATGTTGTAGCAGTTGGGCACGCGCTTAGGCCGGTCGCCACCACACTCGGGCTTGGCCTCGTAGGACCAGCGCACGTGGCCGTCGTCCACGCGCACAGCATGCAGTCCGGGAGTCTGGTTCGGGTCAGTTCCATCGGGACCGGGGAAGCTGTGGATGGGCACATAGACCGACGTGCCGTCGTAAGTCATGCCCCAGTGAATGCCACCGACCGGCGAGCCTTTACCAAACTCGCGATTCCATACCAGCTTGCCATTGTCCGGGTTGAGGGCCCACAACATGCCGGACTTCTGACCAGCCAACAACAGGTCACTGCCATCGGCGCGCTGCGCCATGATGAATGCGGCGCCAAAGTCGTGATCGAGCATGCGGCCTTCCTTGGGGCAGTTGAGCCCGTTGGGTCGGCGCATGCAAGCCGTCAAAAACAAATCGTCTGGCGTGGCCTGGTAGCGCCAACGCAGCTTGCCAGTCTTCATATCCAGCGCCAGCACCGCATCGGTCGTAGGCGCGATGGGTGCAGACGTTGACTCGCCGGTACCCACATAGATGAGACCGCGTTTGGCATCGAGCAGCGGTGAGTTCCAGATGGGCGCACCTGATGGCCCCCACATCATCTGCCCATCACCGCGATCACGCACGGGTTTGGCATCTTCCATGGTGTGATAGGTCCACAGCTTGCGACCGGTGCGCAGGTCCAGCGCATAGAACGCACCATGTGTCGTGCAGCACACATGTTTATTGTCACCGCCGAAGTTCAGCTCGGAAGCAGACAGCGGCGCAAACACCCGATCACCAAAGATGACCGGAGTGCCGGTTGCATTAGACAGATTGGTGAGGCCGATCTGGGTCTTCCACAGCAGCTTACCGTTGGACGCATCCAGCAGCTGAATGCGGGTGGCCACATCATTGAACACCAGCACACTGCGGTTGGTGCCGGGCATCTTGCCGATGCTCACGCCCGAGCGCAGCGGCACATCACTGGTATAGGTCCAGTGGATGCACGGCGTGTCGCCGCCTACATTCAGTGCAAACAAACGACCGTTGTCACCCACCGGCAGAAACAGCACATTGCCGATCACAGCCGGTTGCGAGCGCATGGTGGTGGCGCCGGGGAAGGCCAGCGCCCAAGCCAGTTCCATATCTTTGAAGTCTGCAGTGGCCACGCCCGATTGCTCGCGCGTCAGCGCGCGCGTGTTGCGTGCGTCAAAGCCAAAGCCGTTGACCTTGACCTGCGCTTTAAGGTCGAGCTTGCGCTCGGGACCGCACTGCATGCGCTTGATCCACGCATCGTCGAGCACTTGGCGGCCGACCACAAAGTCGATCAGGGTACCGAGCTGCTGCTCGTTGAGACCCGTGGCCTGCTGCTTCATCTTGCCCTGTGTCAGGGCAAAGTGAATGGTGCCGTGGCGCATGGCGCGCAGCGCAGCAAACGGTACTGTGCGTATCTCGCTGGGCTTGTCATGACAGGCGCCGCAGCGCTCGTCATAAATCTTTTTGCCGGGATGATTGGGATCGGCAGGGCCACTGCCGCCACCGAAGTTGGGCATGGCGTCTTGTGCCATTGCGGTAGTCGATACCACCGCCATTGATGCCAATCCCAACGCCATGGCTATGGCCGCAAGGCCGCTCTTGATGCGCATGCTGTCGATCCCCTTCAGCCAATTATTGATCTCGCGCTGGCCCTAATTGTACGGGAGGTTCTAACCGGAATGGCCCCGGGGGTTTAGGCGGCTAGTCTAAGCGTTGGCTCTAGCCCCGCCCGCGCGGCCAGTGTCAGCAGCATGTCAAGGCTGAAATCCTGCCATCGGCCTTTAGTCAGTCGCGATACACGTGGCTGCGTAATTCCAAGGCGCTTGGCTGCCTCCGCTTGAGTCCAACCCTGTGCCTTCAGGTGCTGCTCCATGCGAATCATGACTTCAGCTCGCATTGCCATGATCTTGGCCTCCGCCGGATCGAAGCCCAGATCGAGGAATACGTTGCCGCTGCCCTTTATCCGGCGAGTATCGGAGAGGCGGGGGTCTGTCTTCTTGCTCATGACTTTGCTCCAATCATCTTGTAACGGACTCTGGCCAGATCGATATCTGCTTTTGTAGTTTGCTGCGTCTTCTTCTGGAAGGCATGCAGCACAAAGACAGCCGCTTCAAACTTGGCAACATAAATCGCGCGAAACGCGCCTGATGCATCGCGAACCCTGATTTCGTAGGCACCAAGGCCCACAGTCGACATAGGCTTGAAATCGGTAGGTAGGCCGCCGAACTGAACTCGCATCAGTTCAATGCCGATGTCGTGTCGGACTGTCGCTGGCATAGCAGCAAGATCGTCTCGACTGGAGCCCAGAAACTCCAGCGGCTTGATCGGTGCTGCAGTGAGTTTTTTTGGTTTCACGCGCAGCACCATATCAATACTTATATATTAATACAAGTACTTGCATAGCCGGCTGGTCGCAACGACCGGTTCTGCGGGGTCAGGCATCCAGCGAGTTCAAAAACCGCTGTGCGTCCTCACGGATCTGCGCCAGCCGCGCCGTATCCATGTTTTGCAGGGAACGGTAGGGCATGGCCAGGCGCACGTTGCCGGCCAACTTTTCCCGGTTGCGCAGCAGAAAGTCCCAATACAGATAGTTGAACGGGCAGGCCTTGGCGCCGGTCTTAAGCTTTGGGCTGTATGCGCAGCCCTTGCAGTAATCGGACATTCGATTGATATACGCACCAGAGGCTGCATAGGGCTTGGAGGCCAGCAATCCACCATCGGCGTGCAACACCATGCCGTGGGTGTTTGGCAGCTCGACCCATTCAAAGGCATCGGCATACACCGCCAAGTACCACTGCTCTACCTCGGCCGGAGCAATACCGGCCAGCAACGTAAAGTTGCCGGTGATCATCAGTCGTTGAATGTGATGCGCGTAGGCATTGCGGCGCGTTTCATCGATGACCTGCGACAGGCACCGTAGCGATGTGTTGCCAGTCCAAAAGAACGCGGGCAAGGGGCGTTGCGCCTGCAAGTAGTTGCTGTCGGCATAGCCAGGCATCCACGCCCAGTACAGCCCGCGCACATATTCGCGCCAGCCCAATATCTGTCGCACAAAACCCTCGACGGCGTTGAGCGGCGCAGCGCCGCGGCGCCACTGTGCAATGGCTGCCTCGCACACCTCACCCGGCAGCAGCAGACCAATATTCAAACTGGTCGACAGCAAGGAGTGGAACAGCCACGGCTCGCCGCTGCGCATCGCGTCCTGATAATCGCCGTAGCGCGGCAAGGCCTGCGACACAAAGTGCTGCAGGGCCTCCAAAGCCTGTTCACGGGTCACCGGCCAACCAAAGCTGTCGAGCTCACCAAAGTGATCGGCAAACTGCGTGCGAACCAAGGCCATGACTTGCTGTGTGACGGCATCGGGTGCAAAGCGCAAGCGCACCGGCAACAACTGATCAGCCGGTAACGACTCGCGGTTATCGGCGTCGTAATTCCACTCGCCACCCTCGGGTTCACCGTCACGCATCAACCAACCGGTATGACGGCGCATGTCTCGATAAAAATGCTCCATGCGTGGTGCCTTGCGACCCTTGAGCCAAGACTCAAAGCGTTCGCGACTGCACAGGAAGCGGTCATCTTCGCGCCACTGCACCGCCACGCCGCAGCCCACCGCCCACTCCCGCAGCAGGTGCAACACACGCCACTCGCCCGGCTCTGTCATCACCACCTGGGCCGGAGCATGTCGCTGCACCGCGCGCTGCAACTCGCCAGCCAACGTGCCGCTGTTACCCGCTGCATCGAGTTGGATGTAATCCACGCGCACCCCGCGTGCGCGCAGCTGCGCTGCAAAGTGGCGCATTGCCGACAGCACCAACACTATTTTTTGGGGATGATGCGGCACATAACGGCCTTCGGCCTGCACCTCGGCCATCAGCACCACGTCATGGGCCACGTCCATATCGCGCAGTGCCGACAGACTGTCAGAGAGCTGATCGCCCAGCACCAAGCGCAAGCTACCGCTCATCGCCCCGCCCTGCATCGGTCCGAGCAATAGCGCACTTGGTCCCAGCACGACTGCCACTTGCGACGCCACACAAACGGCCGGCCACACTGCGCACAGGTCTTAGTGGGCAAGTCAGCCTTGGCGACGGTACGGCCGGTGCGCGGATGTTTCATCTCTTCATGCTAACGCAGCTGCACTGTGCGCAGGCATCACTGCGCAGCTATGCTGCGCCCACAACAATTGGGGGCTCGACATGACACACCGCACTCGCAACGTACTGCGCAGCTGGCTTGCCGTCCTGGCGCTGGCCTTAGCCGGCACAGCAACCACCACTTTTGCGGCGCCTGCCTGCGACCGTGCTTGCCTTGAAGCGCACGTCGATCGCTTTTTGGACGCCGCCATTGCCCACGACCCGGGCAAGGTGCCGTTTGATCGCAAGCTCAAATACACCGAAAACGGCGTCATGCTGCAGCTAGGGGATGGCATCTGGCGCACGCTCACGTCTCGTGGCGGTTGGCGCATGGTGGTGGCGGATGAGGCAACCGGTCACGTGGCCTTCTTTGGCAGTGTCCGCGAAGACGATATCCCCGCCGTGATCGCTGTGCATCTCACCGTTAAAAATGGCCGCATTCCTGCCGCTGAGGTGTTTTTGCAGCGCAACGAAAAGTCAGCAGAAGGCTTCGATAAGATCGGCTACCGCTGGACCGAGACCGTGCCCGAAGCCGAGCGCATGCCGCGCAAAGAGCTGCTGCGTATTGCCGACCTGTATTTCACCGGTATGGCCAGCAACGATGGCAAGGGCGTGTATCCGTTTACTAACGACTGTCATCGTATTGAGAACGGGACCAACAGTACCAACGCACCAACGCCCGCCGGCGAAACACGACCGGATCCCAAGACTGCCGAGAAATACTCCGGCCAATGGGGCTGCCGCGAACAGTTTGAATCGGGGTTGCTGCACTTTGTCACGCGTATCCGCGACCGCCGCTATGTAGCGGTCGACCCGGAGCGTGGACTGGTGTTCGTGTTCGCGTTCTTCGATCACTCAGCCGGCAACACGCGCACCTTTCAGACACCCAGCGGCCGAACTGTCAGCGCAGGGCCGCGCCAACCCTGGACGTGGCAGATCGCTGAAGCCTTCCAGATCCGCAAGGGCCTTATTCACCAGATCCAGGCCACGATGGAACGTGTGCCGTACGGCATGAATTCGGGCTGGAGCAGTTGGGAAGATGGCCTGTCAAGTAAGGCCCGCGATGTGGCCAGCGGCGAGCGCTGAGGCGCTGTGCAGATCGCAGTAGCGTCAGGCTGCTGCGTGCTCTTGGTCATCGAGTGAGATTGCGGTCCCCATGGCAGTCATCTCTGGTGCCAACGCTAGCGTCTGTGCAGGCGTCGGCGCAGACATCATCAATCCGGGCCATGCGCGTCCACCCAAAAACTCCACCAAACCGGCCATCTGCTGACGAGGGTCCAGTGCCGAGGTAATCGCCAGACTGCGCACCTGCGTCAGATCCACGATGTCGGCTTCATCGGGGTTCAAGTTCGGGTCATAGATCAACACGCAGGGACGTAGCCGCTCGCGCTCGCTCACACGCACCACGCGGCCGATCGATCCATCATTCAACGCCACGTACGAGCCCGGCGGATAGACGGTCAACGCCGCTACAAAAGCGTCCATCACCTCTTTGCCAAAGGCTTCGCGCTGCTGCTTGTACAAAGTGGCCAATGCCACAGTGGGTATCAGCGCCGTGCCTCGCGTGGTGATGGATACATATTCGGAGATCAGGCCGACGACACGCGCCAACAGCGGCACGTCCTCGCCAACCTTCTGCGAGGGAAAGCCCGTCGCATTAAGACGTTCTCGATGGTTGGCAATGATGTGGCCAATGGCAGGCGACATGCCCGGGCAGGCCGAGACCAACTCGGCGCCAGTTGCCGGATATTTGCGATAGGCCTGCACCTCCACCGCACGGGTCAAACCAGACTCCACGCGCAGATTAGCCGGCAAGCGCAGTAGACCCACCGCATGCAACAGCGTTGCCGTTACGACATCGCGCGCATCTTCTGCAGGGAGCTCTAATCTGCGCGCCATCATCGCAGCAATGGCTACGGCATCCATTGCCTGCAAGGCATGGCGCTGCTGCGCATCCACCGGCGGCGTACCACGCGCCAAGGACAGGGGGTTCTCCACATCAGCCAGCGCAGTCACCAGACTGGTGACCACCTTATCGGCTTGTTGCTCGGCCTGTGGAAAGCCCGCATTGAGCATCGACAGACACAAGCTCGCTTCGCGCGCACAGCGTTGATAATGACGCGCCTGCTCGGCTGCATCCTGTCTGGCACGGCCGACCCACTCGGCATGGCCAGCCTTCTCCTGGGTCAAGCGGCGTGTTTCAACGCCGATCTGTTCGCGCAGTTCGGCGGGCGTGTCCGGCAATAACGGCAAGCCCATGCTGGCGTTAGCCGGATCAAACGACGCCGGTGTGGACTTTTCCAAGTCGATGAACAGGCGCTTGATCCCAACCTCGCGCAGTACACCGATCTGCAGCAGCGATTCAATCTGAAAGGTGCTGGACGGAAAGGGATGATCAAACCACGCGTGCCCGATGCGCAGGGCGTGGCCCGGGCGCAGTTCGTCCACTCGTGTCGCTTTCCACGTCATTGCCGCAGGCTAACCGGACCGGCTGCAGCGATCCGATACCAAGATCACGAAAACGGGGCGCGGCTCTATACTGGCGCCAGAGCCGCTCGCCAGCACCGCGCAGCGCCAATCGAGGGGGATTGCATGAAAGTATTTTCGATGATGGTGGCCAGCCTATTGCTGGGTGGGTTTGGCGTCAGCGCCGGCGCCGCGCAGGGAACAGAAGAAGACGCCGTCTTCCAGACCTATTGCGCGGCCTGCCATGGCGCAGCCCCTGCCGCTGCAGGCACCCCCAACGAGCGTGCGCCCACGCGCGACCTGCTCAAGGGCTTTACGGCAGAGGCGGTGGTCAATGCGCTGGTCAACGGCAAGATGCAGGCTCAGGGCACTTTGCTCAACGACGCGCAAAAGCGCCTCGTCGCCGAGTACGTCACCGGCAAGCGCTTTGATGCAGCCGCCTTCGCCGCCAGCAACACCTTGCAAGTGATCAATCGGTGCAGTGTCGACACCCCGATGCGTGCACTGGGCAGGGGTGCGTCCTGGAACGGCTTTGGCAATGGTGCAGCCGGCACCCGCTTCCAACCCGCTGCCGCAGGCAAACTCACCGCGGCAGATCTGCCGCGTCTGAAACTCAAGTGGGCCTTTGGCTATGCCAACGTCAGCTCGGCACGCGCGCAGCCCACCTATGCCGGTGGCCGGCTGTTTGTGGCCAGCGAGAACGGCGAAGTGCATGCACTGGATCCGCGTACTGGCTGCACCTACTGGACCTTCAAGGCTGCTGCCGGCGTCCGTACCGCGGCGTCGGTCGGTCCATATAAGGCCGGCGGCAAGAGCGGCCAAGCTGTGTACTTCGGCGACGGTCGCGCCAATCTATATGCGGTCGATGCGCAGCGCGGCACGCTGCTGTGGACCCGCAAGGTCGACGAGCATCCATCGGCTGCCATCACCGGCGCACCCGTGCTGCATGACGGTCGCTTGTTTGTCGGTGTGCAGGGCCTTAACGAAGAAGGCCGCGGCAGCCGCGACAACTACCCGTGCTGCAGCTTCCGCGGCAGCCTCAATGCGGTCGATGCCAACACCGGCGCCGTGCTGTGGAAGACCTGGACCATCGACGAGCCCAAGCCACGCGCTGTCAGCAAGGCGGGCGTGCAAATGTTCGGGCCCGCCGGCGGCGCGATCTGGTCGTCACCCTCTGTCGATGCCAAACGGCATCTGGTCTATGCAGCCACCGGCAACGCCTATGCCGACCCGCCGCAACAGATGACCAACGGCGTCATCGCTGTGGACGAGCGCAGTGGTCGCATCGTCTGGCACCACCAGCTGTTGCCGGCCGACCAGTGGGCGATGGGCTGCGCAGCCAAGAACCCCGACAACCCGGCCTGTCCCGAAACCCTCGGCCCCGACATGGACTTCTCGGCAACGCCGGCACTGGTGCAGGTGGGCAAGCGCGACCTGATCGTGCTGCCGCAGAAATCGGCTATTGCCTATGCGCTGGATCCAGACAACAAGGGCGCCATCGTCTGGACCTACAAGTTCGGCGAGGGCAGCGGTCTGGGTGGCCAGTGGGGTGGCGCCTATGACGGCACGCGTGCGTACTTTGGCTTGGCTGACTTTCTGGCACCCAAGCCCGGCGGCATGAATGCGGTGAACCTCGCCGATGGCAAGCCCCTCTGGCACGTGGGCCCGCAGCCCATGCTGTGCGGCGAGAAGCGCCCGGGTTGCGGCCCCGGTCAGGGCGGCGCGCTGACGGCCATTCCCGGTGCGGTGCTCAACAGCGCACTGGACGGTGGCATCCGCGCCTACTCGGCGACCGACGGCAGCATTCTGTGGCTCTACAACACGCTGCAGGACTACGTCACCGTCAACGGCGTCAAGGCCAAGGGTGGCAGCATGGACGGTAACGGTCCCATCGTTGCTGACGGCATGGTGTTCGTGAACTCGGGCTATGGCGGCTTGGTCGGCACGCCCGGCAACGTACTGCTGGCGTTCGGGCTGGAGTAACCCCAGCCCGCGCCACAACCGCTGGGCTTAAATGCCCAGCGTGTCCCAGTGGGCCTCGATGCGCTTGCGCAGCGCAGCATCGGGCAGATCGCCCCGGCCCGCAGCCAGATTGTCGATCAAGTATTCCATCACCGTTGTGCCAGGAATCACGGCCGTGACACCCGGTGTCGACAGGTTGTACTTGAGCAGCAACTGCGCCCAACTGGTGGCGCCGATTTCGGCCGCAAAGGCTGGCAACGGCTTGCCTGCCAGCTTGGGCATGAAACTACCGCGACGGCCGCCCAGCGGCATGTTGATGAGCACCGCAATGCCCTTGTCCAGCGCCAGCGGCAGAATCTCTTTGGCCGAGTTGCGCGCATCGATGGCGTAGTTCACCTGAATGAAATCGAGCTTCTGCTTACGCATCAGGTCGAGCATCGGCGCGTACTGGTTCTCGGTAGACGTCGTGGCACCGATGTAGCGCACCTTCTTGGACTGCTGGTACTCACGCAGCACCGGCAGCAGCGCGTCGGTGGCGTAGAAGTTGTGGATCTCGTACAGGTCGATGCGATCGGTACGCAGGCGTGCAAACGACTTTTCGATCACTGCCTTGGCGTTACTGACATCACCACCCAAGGGCGTCTTGGTCGACAAGAACAACTTGTCGCGATTACCCAGCTCTGCCACCAGTTGGCCGATGACCTCTTCAGACTTGCCATAGGCCTGTGCCGTATCAACGAGGCTGCCGCCCAGCAGCGGCAGGTTCTGCAGCACTTGCTTGCGCGTGGCCAGTTCCTCTGCCGCGCTCACGTCAAAAGCATTGGTGCCGATGCCCACCACAGGGATTTTTTCACCGCTTGAGGGGATCGTGCGCAGGATGGGTTTGGTATTGGGCGCTGCAGCCCAGACAGCACTGCCAGGCAGCGCAGCGGCAACGCCTGCCGCAATGCCAGAGGCGATGACCTGACGACGGCTGACGGACTCAAGATCGGTACGACGCATGTGTATCCCCCGGTGGTAGTACTGCGACGTTACCTAGCGGGCCGGCGGCTTGTCCATCTCCCGCAACGTAGCGATCAGCCGCCGCGTATTGGCATAGCGATCCACCACTAGCAGCGCATTGCTGCCGGGCACCACGGCCAGATGTGCTGATTGTGGCAATAACGGCCGCAGCACCGGCAACAGCTGCGTCGCGTCGAGATAGCGCACCGCCACCGTACGCGTCACCCATTCATCATCGGCAATGGTTGGATCGTCTGTGCTGATGACGGGTAGCGGCTGACTGCGGATGTCGGTATCGGGCACCACGTTAGTGATTCCACCGGCAGTGAAGGCCGCCAGCCCATTGCCACGCAACACCGCCAACACAGCAGCCCAGCTACCCGTATCCGTGCCGTTGGTCACGCGCAGCTGCGCTGGCACTTTCGGATCGACCACAAAACGACGGCCCGTGACCTGTGACTGCTGTTGCAACAGAGTTTGCAAAGCCACGGGCTGTGTAGCGGCAGTGCTCGCTGCGGCCGGTGCAACACCCGGACCCGGCGCAGGCAGGGGCCGGCCCTTGGGCCATAGCAACCACAGCTTGCCCTGCTGGCGCATCAAGCCCGCGCGCTCACCGGCTGCCTCGCCCAGGCCTTCAAACAGATCGGCGCGCACCACACCACGGATCGCACCACCGGTGTCCTGCGCCATCACCAAGCGCTGCAGCGCTGCGTTGCTGACCGGCACCGTGGTAGACAGAAACAGCGGCGCGCCCAGCGGCAAATTACGCGGATCCACAGCAACCGACCGCCCCGCTGTCAGTGGCACACCCAATGCGCCCTTGGGTCCCAGCGAGGGATCGGTAATTGGCTCTTCGCGAAAGAACACCACGCTGGGATTGAAGTTGAGCACTTCATCGAGCCGTTTGGGATTGCTCTTGAGCCACTGGCGTAAGCCAGGTGCAGTGGCCTGTTCCACCGTCAATTCGCCGCGCTGCACCAGATAGCGTCCGATGGCCATATAGGGCTGGCCGTTCTGATCGCCATAGGCCAAGCGGATCACTTTGCCATCGGGCAAGGTCACGCGACCTGAGCCCTGCACCTGCAAAAAGAACGCATCGACCGCGTCATCGACCCACACCAGTTCTTTGCCACGCAAAGTACTGCCGCCAGTCAGTACAGCGCGGTCCGGATACGGCAACACCTTGCGACCCTGCACGCGACCGCGGACGCGCTCACCTTTTAGCGAGGGATACAGGTCACCCAGCTCTACCGTAAGCAGGTCGTCGGGTACCGCATGCAGCGGCGTGCTGTACACATTGGTGGGTTTACGCGAACCGCGCAGCACAGGCTCGTAATAGCCAGTGATCATGCCGCTGTCGCTGGGCTTGCCGTTCTCATCGTCATAGGCGATGCGCCAAGGCTCAAACTGCGATTCAAAAAACTGCCGCACGCTGCGTGCATCGCGTCGCGGCTGCTGGACAGCTTGCGCACACACCGCCTGCCAGTCGGGCCTGGCCTTGAGTGCACTACAGCCGGCCAGAAAAGCCTGCCAGGCAGGCGTCATATCATCGCTGGCCCAACCGTCCAGCGCAGCCCACTCCACACGCTGATAGCGCAGCGTCAGTGCAGATAGCGGGGTCGGTGGTGGCGCTTGGGGTCGCAAGGCGGCAGGCGCAGCGGGTGTGACGGCTGGCTCACGCGCTGGCGCCGGTGCCGGCGCTTGCGGCGGCAAAGGCTGCGGCGGCGCTGTGGCGCAACCACCCAGCAGGGTCAGTGCAACGGCAGCAGCGACGCGCTTCACTGCGCGAACTTGGGGTCCGGGCCGTAAGCGTTGTCGCCCTCATCCCCTTCCTGGATGAAAAAGAACAACAACACCAGTTGGCCAATCAGCGGCAGGAGGGCCAACAGCACCCACCAGCCACTGCGCTCGGTGTCGTGCAAACGGCGTACCGCAACTGCAACCGAGGGGATGAGCATGAACAGCAGAAACAGGCCACTGAGGAAACCCAGCTGGCTCTCCATGTTGAACGTGCCAGTGAGCATGTCGACAAGCACCAGCGCTACAAACGCAATGACGTAGTACAGGATGTAACGCCAATACTCACGCCGCCGCGCACGCCCACGGAACGTGGCGTACTTGGCAATCACTTCTTTAAGCCATTGCATCAGCAAATCCTTGTTCAAGGCTGCATTGTATCGTCGTATGGCTGGGCAGGTGTATCGAGCGTCAGTTGCCACAACGCCAAGTCGAGCCAACGGCCAAATTTGTAGCCTGCCTGCGTGAGCGTACCGGCTGGCACAAAGCCCAGCTTGCGATGCAAAGCGATGCTGGCGGCATTGTCGGCATCCAGACAGCCGACCAGCACATGCAACTGCTGCTGGCGGGCGCGCTCGATCAGGGACCGCAACAGCGCCTCGCCCACACCCCGGCCGCGCTGCGCGCTGTGCACATATAGCGAATGCTCGACGGTGTACTTGAACGCGGCAAAACCGCGGAACACGCCGTAGCTGGCAAAACCCAGCAGCACACCTGCATCGTCCTCGATACCCAGCACAGGGTAGCCGCGCGAGTGACGGGCCTCAAACCAACCGGGCATGCTGGCTGCAGTACGCGGCGCGTACTCATAGAGCGCCGTCGAGTGCAGGATCGCCTCGTTGAGGATGGCCAGAATGGCATCGCCGTGGCGTGCCAGGGTGCAATCGATGACGTTCATGCAGTCACGCTGTTGGGCAGGTCAGCCGTAATGCTGCCATCAACCAAGGTGATGATGAGATCACACCCAGCAAGCGCGCCCGCCCCCAAGGAACAGGTACAGCTTGCGGATGCGCATGCTCATGCTGCGGGCGGCAACACGCCGCCCTTCATCAACGGGCCTTGACGGGCAAAGCCACCGAGAGCTCAAGGACCTCCTGGCCCTCTTCGCGTTCGTAGTTGACTTGCACAGCTTCGGAATCGACGTTGACGTACTTGCGGATTACCTCAAGCAGTTCACGCCGCAAGGTGGGCAGATAGTCTGGCGCCCCGCGGGAGCCGCGCTCCTGCTGCACGATGATACGCAGGCGTTCTTTGGCAAGATTGGCCGAGGGCGATGTGGTGCGAAAAAAGTCTAGTAATCCCATGTCAGCCTCCGAACACGCGCGCGAAGAAACCCTTCTTCGGCTCGTCAATGAAGCGCATTGGCAAACTCTCATCACCCAACAGACGCGCTACCGCATCGCCGTAGGCTGCGGCAGCATCGCTCTCATCCATCATGATGACGGGCGTACCGGCATTGGAAGCCGACAGCACCTGGGGTGACTCGGGGATAACGCCAATGACATCCAGTCCGAGAATGTCTTTGACGTCGGCGATGCTGAGCATCTCACCGGCTGCAACACGCGTCGGGCTGTAGCGCGTCAGCAGCAGATGCTCGCGCACTTTTTCAACGCCTTTTTCGGCACGCTCTGTCTTGCTGGCAAGCAGCCCCAGAATGCGATCGGAATCGCGCACGGAAGAGACTTCAGGGTTGACCACGACCACCGCACGGTCGGCGTAGTACATAGCCAGATATGCACCCTTCTCAATGCCGGCAGGTGAATCGCACAGGATGAAATCAAAGCCATCGGCAATGAGTTCGTCGAGTACTTTGCGCACGCCTTCTGCAGTCAGCGCGTCTTTGTCGCGCGTCTGCGAGGCGGCCAGCAAAAACAGCGTATCGATGCGCTTGTCTTTGATGAGCGCCTGCTTAAGGGTGCAGTCGCCATTGATGACGTTGACGAAGTCATAGACCACGCGCCGCTCGCAACCCATGATCAGATCGAGGTTGCGCAAACCGATGTCGAAGTCGATAACGGCAACTTTCTTGCCAGTACGTGCCAGACCGCAAGCGAGGCTGGCAGATGTGGTGGTCTTGCCGACACCACCTTTACCGGAAGTCACGACGATGATTTCTGTCACAGGCTCTATCACTCCTCAAAAAACGGACTACCGCCGCGGTCAGACACCAAAGCGGGAAAAACGCAGCGCCTCACCCTCAAGCCAGGCTTGGACCGGATGGCCAGCCAGCTCTTCGGGCAAAGTTTCAAAGACGCGAAACACACCCGCGATGGCCACCAGCTCGGCGCGGAACTCTTGGCAGAACAGCCGCGCGTTGGTATCGCCGCGCACACCGGCCATGGCACGGCCGCGCAACGTGCCATAGACATGCACACAGCCATCGGCCATGACCTCGGCACCGGCACCCACCGCAGCAGTCACGATCAAATCGCGTTCGCGCGCATAGACGCGCTGCCCGGAACGTACCGGCTGGGTGTGCACCAGACCCGAGGTGGGCGGCGGTGGCGCAGCCTCTGGTTCCGTCTCTGGCGCGGACTGAGAGGCCGGCTGTGCGGCAGCCTTGGCAGCGCGCACCAACTGCGCGGGGGGCCGGCTGAGCTGGCGAAAACCCGCCAATACCGGCAGGTCTAGCGCCGGCGCCAGCTGGTCGGCAGTGGGCGAAGCGTCGGACACGCCGACCGTGATCATGCCGGCCAAGCGGATGGCTTCGACGATACCGCGCAAAGTAGCCACTTCGGGCGGATGCTCAAGCGCGCTCAAGTCCAGACAGACGCCGGTGTGCTGAAAAAACTGCGGCGCACTGGCAATGCGGGCGGCCAATTCGGCCTTGATAGCGGGCGCATCAACCTCGCGCAGACGCACCTGCAGCAGACCCACCTGGCCAAAGCGCAGGTCGATCACAGAGGCAGGAGTTGCGGCAGCGGCTTTTTTCATCGAGGTCCCGGACGGGCGCCGAAATGGCCGTTGTAGTGTACGGCCAAGGGGCCTCTGGGCCTAGCGGGTATTACGCTTCGATGACTGCTGCGCCAGCGTATTTTTGACCCGTTCTGGTGTGAACGGCGCGCGACGCAGGCGCTTGCCCGTCGCATCAAAAAACGCATTGGCCACGGCCGCCGGGACGCTACGTATCGTCGGCTCACCGGCACCGGAAGGTGCCGCTGCAGTGGGGTCGATCATCACGACTTCGATGTGCTGGGGCGCATCAGCCATTTCCAGAATCGGGTAGCTGGCCCAGTCGACGCTGTGCACCGTCTCGGAATCAAACTGCACTTGCTCGAACAGCACGCGCGACAAGCCATGCAGCACATTGCCCTCGATTGTCTGGCGCAAACCCTGCGGATTGACCACCAGTCCGCAATCATGAGCAACGCTGACGTGCGGCACGCGCACCCGGCCAGTGGCCGGATCGACAGTGACCTCGGCGATGACGGCCACCACAGTATCGTTACGCTGCGCGTAGGCAATGCCCCAGCCCCGCAACAGGCCATCGCGGCCTTTGCGGCCACGGGGCGTGCTGCGCGGCTGCCAGCCGGCGGCCTTGGCAACGGCTTCGATAACGGCTTTGTCACGCACGGCGGTGACATGCTGCAATCGAAACGCCACTGGATCGTGGCCTGTGGCCACAGCCAGCTCGTCGATGAACTGCTCGCTGCCGAAGTGCACTTCGGGACCCAGCGGATCACGCAGGTGTGACGTACGCAGCGGCGAATAGCGCGCCTGCAGCGGCGCCACCACCTCCCACGCCAATCGCTTGGCAGCAAAGTCATAGCTCTCGCCAGGGATACCCAGACCCAGATCGGCGTTGGACGGCATACCCAGCGCTTGTCCGGCCAAGGTGTCGCGCGGATCGGCCTCGTGAAACTGCGCATCCACGCGCGACAAGCCACGGGTGGTGAAATCCAGCGCCAGCACCTTGCCAGAGGCATCCAGCGCAGCGCGACCGCGATGCACGCAGGCCGGTCCCTTCGGATCCCAAGCAGTGGCGTCATGACGCATGTATTGCACGCGCACCGGCTTGCCCAGTCGCTGCGACAACCAGGCCGCATCCAGCGCGACATCACCGGCATCGTTGCGACCATAGGAACCCGGCGCCATCACCCAGATGCTGCGCACAGCTTCAGGCGCCAGGCCCAGCAGCTTGGCGGCCCCGTCGCGCACCGAGTGCGGCTTCTGCGAACCTGTCCAGATCGTGGCGCGTCCGTCCCGTACATCGGCGATAGCGCAACCAGGACCCATGCTGGCATGGGACTGCAGCGGCCATTCGTACTGGGCCTCGATGATGCGTGCCGCACCTGCAAACGCAGCGTCCACATCGCCACGGCGCAACGGCTCTTCGCGTCGCAGCACCGGTGCCGCACGCAACGCCGCATGCAGACCGTCATGGCCGGGCCAGCGTGTGCCATCAGCAGACCACTGCACTTGCAACGCACGCGCTGCCTGCACCGCCATCCACTCGCCCGGTGCCACCACCGCCAGCATGTCCTGCTGATGCACCACCTGCGCCTGCGGCCAAGCAGCAATAGATGCCGTATCTATCGACTGCACGTGCCCGCCGGCATGTGGCGGCCGGATCATGCGCGCATGCCACATGCCTTCCACCTTCACATCGGTGATGAAAGGCAGCGTGCCAAATACCTTGCCCTGCAAATCGCGCCGCTGCAGCGACTGGCCCACAAGCCGGTACTGATCGCGCGATTTAGGAGTGGCCTGACCCTTCACGTCCATCAGATTGCCGACGGCTTTGTTCCACTCCACACGGGTGTTGAAACTGCGCCCGCCGATCAACTGCGCATAGCTGAGCTGCCGCGCCGGCTGTGCAGTGACGCTGACCACACCATCACGCACGGTCAACTCGGTGACCGGCACCTGCAACTGCACGGCTGCAGCCGCCAGCAGTACGCGACGTGCTTCGGCCGCGGCATTGCGCAGCGGCCTGCCACCGTGGGACACGCCATAGCTGCCCGAGGCACCGCCCTGATTACAGGTGCGTGCCGAATCGCCCATCACCAGCGATACGCTGGCAAGCGCCACATCCAGCTCTTCGGCCACGATCTGCGCGATGGCAACTTCAAGCCCGTGACCCATGTCGATCTTGCCGAAGAAGGCCTGCACCGAACCGTCGGGCAGAATGGCAAGCCAAGCGTCGAGCTGTGTCGGATCGGGAACGGCCGGTAAATCAGCCACGGCAGCGCCGGGCGCAGCAGCGATGCTGGCCTGGCCTGCGGCCACAACCACCACCAGTGCACCACTGGCCTGCAGGAAAACGCGGCGGGACAGAGCGCTCATGCCAGCATCCTTGCCTGCGCGCGCTTGATGGCCCGCAAAATAGACTGATGCGTACCGCATCGGCACTTAAGGCCCGCCAAGCCTTCGCGTAGCTGCGCATCGGTCGCGCGCGGCGTGCTGGCCAGCAGTGCCGCGGCGGTCATGATCCAGCCGTTGATGCAATAGCCGCACTGCGGCACCTGTTCATCGACCCACGCCTGCTGCAGCGGATGCGGATGCTCGGGTGTGCCCAAGCCCTGCAGCGTGGTGATGCGCTGCCCTTCGCAAGCCGACACCGGCGCCACACAACTGCGCAGCGCAGCGCCATTCAGATGCACGGTACAGGCACCGCACTGCGCAAGGCCGCAGCCAAAGTGCGGGTTGGCCAGCCCCAACTCATTGCGCAGCACATAGAGCAGCGGCGTATCTGCCGGTACATCGACCGACACCGGCTGGCCATCGAGGACGAACTTGACTGTAGGCATGGCAGAGAGGCTACTCCGCGTTACGTCGCGACGGTAGAGTGCCCACATGCAAACCTTTGACTCTGACTTGCTGGCAGACCTGTGCGCCCGCGCCGCAGCATCACCGCGCGCGCGCGCTCATCACAACATCCACGCGGGTAACGACGACCCGGTACAGCGCTTTCTGGTGGCTGTGCAACACAGCAGCTATTTTCGCCCCCACCGGCACCACACGCGATCAGAACTGGCCATCACGCTGCGTGGTGGCTTTGATGTGCTGGCGTTTGATGACAGCGGCACCGTGACCGGTCGCTGGTCCACCAGCGCCGACAGCGGCGCATTCGCCTATGAAACACCCGCTGGCACGTGGCACACGCTGTTCGCGCGCGAGGATGCCTCGGTGTTTCTGGAAGTGAAGCAAGGGCCCTATGACCCGGCCACCGCAGTGGACTTTGCGCCCTGGGCTCCGGCCGAGGGCGACCCGGCGGTCGCGCAATACCAACTGTGGTTGCGCGCCGCCAGGCCCGGTGACCGCTATTAGCGCTTGGGCTTGCGGAACTTGAAGACGAACTGATCCGTCTTGCCGCGGATGCCGGTCTCACGATTGACCGACTTGCGGTTATCGCTGGCATTGGCCAGCAGTGCGCTCTCGGCTTCCAACTTGAAGCCAGCTGCCTCCACCTCGGCCTTCACGAAGTCCGGGTCAATGCGATGCAGCGTCGAGGTGGTGCTCTTGCCCGTGCCCTTCTCAGCAGCATGGTCGATAACGATGTACACGCCGCCCGGCTTGAGCGAGTTGAACACCATCTTGTTGAAGACGGCCAGATCCGCGCCCTGGCGGTTCTGCAGGTCGTGATAGTTGAGCGACGTCCACATCACATCCAGCAGCTCTGTGGTGGCGGGCTTGGCCATGTCGAGCGAGACCACGCGCACGTTGCCATAGCCCTTCTCGGCAGCAATGGCAGTCACGGCAGCAGCCGGATCGTTAGGCGCATTGGCGGCGCGAGCCGGTGCCATGGCATAGACAGTACCCTTGTCACCCACAGCCTTGCTGAAGAGGCGGGTGAAATAGCCACCGCCAGGCAGCATGTCGGCGATCTTGTCGCCGGACTTGATGCCGGCAAAGGCCATCAACTCAGCGGGCTTGCGATCGGTGTCACGGGTGCGATCGGCCTCGGGACGGGTTGATTCGGCAACCGCAGCGGTGAGGGCCGGCGACACCTTGGGTGAAGACGCCACATCGAGCGTGGCACAGCCAGCAAGCGCCGCAGCAACCGCAGCGGCAAGAATCATCGGACGAAGCGACATGAAAGTCCCCTTGTTGTAATGGTCTGCAATAACTGTAGCAGGTCAGGCGCAGCGGATCAGGCGTGCTGCGTATCGATCAATGAAGCCGGGCTGATCTCGGCAATGTTGCGAGCACCACAGCCGACCATAGCCAGACGCAACTCGTTGTTGACGATGTCCAGCACGCGCTCAACACCCGGTTGGCCGAACGAAGCCAGGCCCCAGATGTAAGGCCGACCGATGCCCACTGCCCTGGCGCCCAGCGCCAGCGCCTTGTACACATCGGTGCCGCGACGCACGCCGCCATCTATGAGCACCGGTACGCGACCGGCCACACCCTTGACCACCTCGGGCAGCGACGCAATGGTGCCCGCGCCACTTTCCAGTGCGCGACCACCGTGATTAGAGACCACGATGCCATCGGCACCCTCTTGCACCGCACGCTCGGCGTCTTCGCGCGCTTCAATGCCTTTGATCAGCACCTTCATGGTGGTGATGTCCTTGAGGCGCTTGATGAAGTCCCAAGTCAGCGACGGCGACGTCTGCCCCAAGCCCTTGGTATCGATACCGGCAAACATCGGCTTGGTGGCAAGCCCACCGGTGGGATTGCCAGTAGGACCGACCACATGGCAGCTGCTGCAGGTGCGCGTATCGTCCCGGCGCAGACGCGAGGCAGTTACGGTGTTGCGACCGGCTGGCAAATCTACAGTCACCGCAATGGCCGGTACACCGGCAGCCTGCGCGCGCTTGACCAACGCAAGAGTCGCTTCAAAGCGGTTGGTGGTGTACAGCTGCATCCACACCGGCGCACCGCGCATTTCAATGATCGATTCGATAGGCATCGACATCACCGTAGACACCATCATCAACTGATCGCGCGTGCGCGCGGCCCGCGCCACTGGCAACTCGCCTTCTGGATGAAAGGCGCGTTGACTGCCGATCGGGCACATCAATACCGGCGACTTGTAACGCGTACCAAATAGCGTCATGCCCAAATCCATCTTGCTGACATCGACAAAGCGTCGCGGCTTCAGGTGCCAACGAGCGTAGTCGCTGCTGTTGGCACGCAGCGTGGTTTCACCATCGACACCACTGGCCAGATAACCCCAGTGTGCCGGCGGCACCAGCTTGCGGGCCATGGTCTCGAACTCAAAGACATCCAGCGCCTCAGCCGCGCTAGCCAGCAGGGCCTCGTCAGCCAGTGCCAAAGGAATACCTCCGGCCGCAGCGAGCAACGGGCTGGACGCCAAAAACCTCAGCAACGCACGCCGATTCGCCATGATGTCTTGCATGTCCCCCGCCCCTGCTGTCGACGCTTATTGCGCCTTATAAATAGATTTTCCAGCCTTCAGTGTCTCAAGCACCTTGATGTCCTTGATGGTCATCGGCTCCACTTTGAGCGGATTTGCTTCAAGTATCACCAGGTCAGCCAGCTTGCCGGCCTCGAGTGTGCCCTTGGTCTTCTCTTCAAAATATTGATAGGCCGCATAGTCTGTCATCGCTTTGAGCGCGATGTACGGCGACACACGTTCATCCGGGCCGATGATCTGGCCACTGCGGCTCTGGCGATTCACTGCCGTCCAAGCCAAGTACATCATGTCAGGCGGGACGATCGGCGAGTCGTTGTGATTGGTGAACTTGAAGCCCGGCAATGAGCTGGCGTAGTTCATCGGGCTGATGCCATAAGCGCGCTGCTTGCCAAAGCTCTGCGCATGCCAGTCACCCCAGAAAAAAGTGTGTGCCGTAAAGAAGCTGGGGACAACGCCCAGCTTGTTCATCGCGTCGAGCTGGTCGTGGCGCGCCAATTGCGAGTGGATAGCAACAGGACGCAGATCCTTCTCCGGGTATTTGGCGCGCGCCTTGCCCACTGCTTCAAGCAGCTGATCCACTGCTGCATCACCGTTGGTGTGAGTGATCACCTGCACATTGTTTTTGTAGGCTACTTCAACCCACTCATCCAGCTCTGCTTGCTGCAACGTGGGATAGGCACGGTAGTCTTTTTTCTGGCCAGGCGGCGGTACGTCATAGGGATGCGTGATGTAAGCGGTCTTACCCTGGGGTGAGCCGTCAGCCACGATCTTGATGCCGCCGATCTTGAAGTGCTCGCCATACACGCCGATCTTGAGTCGCTGCTTGACCGGCTCGTCCAGTGTGACCGGTGTGCGCACTAGCTTGGCACTTTCAAATTGCCGACCCGCGTTGCTCAGTTCGGCGCCAGGCACATGAATGTCGGCGTTGTCTGCCCTTGCATCAGCCTCTGCAGGTGTGCCGAGTGTTTTCCACATGGCATACGAGACAACATCAAAAATGAGTTTGTTCTGACTGTCTGCCGTTTGCATCATGGCGATGTTGGCAGGATTGCTGACACCATCCTGCACAGTGGTCAAACCAAAACCGGCGTACCACTTTTGAATCTCGACGAGCTTTTCAATTTGCTCGCTCTGCGAGGGCTGGGGAAACACCGCAAAGAACGGATAGCCGGCCTGCTCTTCCAATACACCGTTGGGCTCACCGGTCTTGCGATCACGCTGGATGTGTCCGCCCGGCGGGTCCTTGCTGTCTTTGGTGATCTTGACCAGTGCTAGCGCTGGCGTGTTGGCCACCACCAAATGACCGGATGCGTGGATGATCAGAATGGGAATCGTGCTGCTGACCTGATCCAGATCAGCGCGCGTCGGATGGCGCTGCTCTGCCAGCAGGCTGTCGTCATAGCCGTTAACCAAGACGAGCTTGTCGGGTGTGGCCTTGCTGTCCACCAGATACTTGGCGACCTTGGCTTTGATGTCCTCGATGCTGCGGGTATCGCCGACCGGAGGCGGACTCAAATCGGGCTTGCCCCACCACATCGTGTAGTCGGCGATATGGCCATGCGCATCAATAAAGCCCGGTAACAGCGTGCGGCCGTTAAGGTTCACCTGCGTAGTGGTTTTGCCAGTGAGCTTGCTGGCATCAGCCAGAGAACCGGCCAGCACAATGTGGCCGTCTTTGACCGCCAGGGCCTCCACGTACTGCGGCTGATCGCCCACCATGGTGAGGATGTCGCCGCCGCTATAGACCACATCGGCGGCTTGCTTGGCAGACGGGCCGCTGCAGGCGGCGAGCAAAAGAGCCGTCGTTGCCGTTACAGCTGATAGCCAGCTTTTCATCGTGCGCTCTCCAAGGGTTAAGTCAGCCGGGTTGCTGACCTTCATAACCCTCAATGATAACTAGATCCATAATGGATGCACCTCGGCGAAACTGCGCCGCCGCACGGTATTCGGGCGAATTCCAGCAGTCCAACGCGGCCTGATAGCTGGGAAACTCAAGCACCACATTGCGCGCCCGGCTGCCGCCATCCGGGTTTTCGAAGGGCCCGCCGCGCACCAAAAACCGCGCTCCGTACTTGGCAAAGGCCACACCATTGGCTGCGGCATAGTTTTTATAGGCCGCTTCATCGTGCACGTCGACCCGTGCGATCCAGTAACCCTTCGACATAGACACTCCTCAGCGAGCCTGCTGCTTCCACAGTTCCCAAGGTCGCGACACCGCGCCCTGTTGGGTGACATCGGCCATCTGGCCCTCTTCCCGCGACAGGTAGGTGACCGGACCGCCCATGGCCAGCGCCTGCGCCTGCATGCGCGCATTCACCTCGGTATAGATCGCGCGGTACACCGCGATCTGCAGACTGGGCCCCACCACCACATCGCCATGGCCGCGCATCAGCGCCACCGGCTTGTCGCCCAGTGTGCGCACCAGTGACCGGGCGCGATCGACATCGTTGACCAGCATGTTGGTCATGCCGTACTGCTTGCGGATATCAAACACCGGTACGCCAGCGGTCAAAAATCCTGCCACATGCGACAGCGCTTGCAGCGCGGTGCGCCCGGTACCAAACGGAATCACCGCAGGCGAATGTGAATGCACCACCGCCTGCACATCCGGACGCGCGCGATAAATCTCGCAATGGATGAAGCGCTCGAGAAAGCCACTGCGGCCGCGATCATCAATCGCATTGCAGTCCAGATCGTATTCGAGGATATCGGCAGCGGTAGTCAATGCTGGCGCCATAGAGCGCGACAGCAGTAGGTGCTGCGGGTTGCGCGGGTCACGCATGCTGACGTGACCAAAACCATCGAGCACACCCTGATTGACCAGGATGTGATTGGCTGCCACCAGATCCTCTACCAGCGCGGCATCCACTGCAGCTGCAGCGTTGTTACTGCCCGCGCACACCAGCAGCGCGATCATCCAATGCAAATGTTTCATGATGCGGCCATCGGCTCGCGCAACTGAAACACATTGCCCTCGCAATCATAGGCATCGCGGGCGCGAAACCCCGGCCCATTCCAGCTGTAGCCGTGCACATCACCGCCTGCACTGCGAGCCTCCAGCGTGGCAGCATCGATGCTGGGAACAGTAAAAAACAGTTTCAGCGCAGTCTGCGTACGCAGTTGCGGCGGCGATTCGATCACCAGCTCTGCGGCCACTTCGGGCGGTATGCAGTGGATCACCAGCTGCATGTCATCGGAGCTTATGATCGCGTGCCGCGCGTCCTGATGTTGGCAGGTCATGCCCAACACCTGACAATAGAAGTGCACCACGCGCACCACGTCTTTGGCATAGACCACACCACCGGCGTTTGCAGGTCCTCGCATCACTCCCCCTGATTAAGTGTCAGCGTAGATGAACAGCCAGCGCCTCTGCGGCGCACAGCGCACCGTTGTGTCCAGCCAGCTGTGCAGCCACTACATTGGCGGCCCGTGCAGCCTCGGCGTCATGCAGTAACTCGTCAAGCAGTTGCACCAACCGGGCGCTACGCACCTGTGCAAACGGCAACACGCGACCGACACCCAGACGTGCGGCGCGCTGCGCGTTATCGGGTTGGTCAAAGGCCACGGGCGTCAGCAATTGGGGACGGCCAGCGCGAAGCGCCTGCGACAACGTGCCGATGCCAGCCTGATGCACCACCACTGCAGCACGCGCGAACACCAACGAATACGGCAGATAGTCCACCGCCATGACGTCCGGCGGTAAGGCCGGCAGCCGCCCCGGTCCGGTCAGTAACAGGGCACGACGGCCCAACTGCTGCGTCGCACTCAGCGCCTCTTGCCAGTAGCGATCTGCAAACCACACCGCAGAGGAGCCCAGCGCAAATACCAGCGGCGGATCACCAGCATCCAAAAAGCGCTGCACGGTATCTGGCAGCTGCGCATCAGCCACCGCGCCGTCATACAGCGGGGTGCCGCAGACGGTGGTCAGCGCAGGCCAGTCCGGTTGCGGGCTGGCCAGTACTGCATCAAACAACGCCAGGTTGCCCTGCGGTGAGAACTGCCCGCCAAGCAACATCGGCTCGTCGCTGTGCGGCAGGCCAAGCTCACGGCGATAGCGGCGCAGCGGTCGCTCCCACTGCTGCAACGCAAACCGTAACAGGCTGTGCACAACCTGCTGCGCAGCAGGCCCTAGGGTTTGCGCATGCTGCAGTAGATTGGCTCCAGCAAGGCGCGGCGGGTCATAGCGCGACAAAAAGCTCGCTGGTGCCAAAACCGTAGAGAGCCAAGGCTTGTGCTGTTGCTGGGCCACCATCGGCACGGCAAAGCTCAACGGGTGCGAGACCAGCAAATCACACTGTTGCGCTGCCAGCGCAAGGTCTGCGTGCGCCTGCGGCAACCAAGGCAGTACCACTTCGGTCAGCAGACGCCGCGGCCCCTGCAACGGATCAAATAACCGACGCGCGAGGCGCGCTCTATCACCCATCTGGTCAAACGCCGGTCTGATGGGTGCGTGCTCCAGCCCGGCTTGAGCAACCTGCGACGCGTAATCGGGACTGGTCGCGATGACCGCGTGATGCCCAAGCTGCTGCAGCGCTTGACCAACAGCCAGCATGGGGTGCAGATCGCCCAGCGATCCGACCGCCGCTAGCAACACGCGCTTCAAGGCAGTTGCGGTGGCTGCATCGAATACACAACCATGTCACGCGGTATGCCTGCGGCATTGGGCACGACAATGGCATGTGATAACTGCGCGCCGATTTTTTCCATGGCGCGGCGCGAACGCAGATTGTTGGTGCCGACGTGAAACCACACGCGCTTCGCATAGCCATACGCATGCTGCAACATGAGCCTCTTGAGCTCGCGATTGGCGGCGCCACCCCAGTGGCTGCGAGCCAGATAGGTATAGCCGATGACTACCTCGGCTTTGTCCGGGTTCCATTCGTAGAAGCTCGACGACCCAATCACCTGACCGGTCGTGTTCTCAACCACTGCCAGCGACCCGCCGAGCTTCAGACAGACAGCAAACAACTGCTCAAACACAGCGCGCTGCCACCGATCGGTCTCGGGGTGTAATGCCCACAGCAGCGGATCGCTGGCCACTGCATAGAGAGACTCAAGATCAGCGGGATGCAACGGCCGCAACGTCAGCTGCGGACCTGCCAAGGTCGGCTGTAAGGGAAAGGCTGAGTCGACAGCCAAAGCGGTGGGATGGGTCACGACGCCAAGATTAACGCACTGCGCGGCGCCGGCGCTCGCGCCATATCAACCAGCCGCCTACCAGCAGCACTTTCACAATAATGAAACCCCACAGCCACCACATGAGTCACCAGCCGGTCAGCGCGGCGCTGCAGGCCCGTCTGGCCCTGTCGCAAGACTAGCAACTGCCGCTACCATCGGGCGACCAATCTCGTGCATGGCACAGGAAAACGGGCAGAGTATCCAAATGCGACTCACCAAGAAATTTGCGGCAATTCTCTTTGGCGGTCTGCTGGCAATGGCAGCAAACGCTGCAGAGTCTCCTGACGCAGTCGGCGACTGGCGCATCACGCTGCTCAAGCCAGCCGATTGCTACACCTGCTCGATGGTCGAAGAATTGCTCAAACGGCGCGGCGCGATTCGCAGCATCACCCTCAACGATGGCCGCACCTTTGAGGTCACTGCCACCATCGAGCGTCGCGCGGGCGGTGATGTTACGGCTACCGAATACACAGAGCTCGCGCAGCTGCCCTACTTCAATGCCACGCTTTGGAAGCTGCAAAAGCAGCAGAAGCTGGCGCAAGTGCTACTCAAACACGACGGTCACATCGTATCGGCCGGGAGCATTACCGAGTCAGCCGACTTGCGTAACGTGCGCATCCCGGACGACATCACACTGCCCGGCCCCAAAGAAAGTTATGACGCAGTCAGCGGTGCCTATGCGCGCTTTCAGCAAGAGATGTTCTTGCGGCAGTGGAACCTGGATTGGTTTTTGCAATTAGCGCGGCATCCAGAGCTGGCGCAAGAGCGCGGCATGGAGCGTTGGCTGACGCAGCGACCAGTGCCAACAGCACCGGCTTTGCCGCAAGTCAGCGTCGTGCTTGCCACTACTGCATCGGGTGCGCTGGATAATCCCATCTTCAACGCAATCCGCAACGAAGAGATCACCACCACACTGACACGTGACCTGGCCCTGCCAGAGAATCAGCTGCTGCGTTTTTACGGGGCCGGCCAGCAGCCAGGCCCCAACGCGTTAGAGGCCACACGCACCCAGCTGCGCTTTGTGCAACGCGATCTGCCCGGTGCACAAGCTTTCACTCTTGGTTCACTAGCAGACGTGTTCGCACGCGGCCGCGCAGTAGCTAACAGCCGCAAGCTGCTGGTGTTCATCGGTCATGGCATGCCGGATGGCGCGCCGATGTGGGGTCAGCCTGCACCGCTGGCTGCTACAGAGCTGTCGCTATTGCATCGTCGCGGAGGCAGCGATGACGTGCTGGTCAGCGGCAACTGCTTTGGTGGCGTGATGGCGCAAGCGGTCAGCTGCGGCTTCTTTGGTGCGCGTCCCGATGTGGTCGCCACGGGCTGTCAGTCCAATGCAGCCGAGGTCGCTGCAAGTAAGGACTATCTGCATGTGTTTTTTGATGGGCTGAGCCGCGGGGGGCAGCGCCATGCCGATGCGGACGGCGACGGCAAGGTGAGCTTCGATGAAGCACACTGGTATGCCACTCGCTTGGGTGACGAACGCAACATCACCTACAGCACCGTCGACTCATTGGCCGACAGCTGGTTTGAGCAACATCCGGATCTGCTGCCGCAAACCATTACCGTGGGCGAATTACACAAGCTCGCTGCCCGCGCCACATCCGGTGAGCGAGTCACGCTGCAGTTCCTATCGGCAGGACTCGACGGGAGCTATCGCGTGCGCCTGCAGGACTTGGCCGAGCAGGCCGAGCGTTGGTCGGCCAACCCGGAAGGGCCGCGACCGATGTTGGGACAACTGGCCAGACGGCTTATGTATACGCAGCGCGACGGTGCCGGCACGCCGGCGCTGGCGCTGGTTCGCGCCTGCGGCAGCCGAGCGGTGAGCGAATTTCTCGGGCGTTGAGACCTATTCGCGGCTGGCAGACAGGGAGTGGCAATACCGGTTTGGGCAGCTCCCGCTGCACGAAATGGGTACTACGCAGGGATTCACATCGGCGCGGATCGGTATATCCTTGGGTTGTAAATCCCGGGGGGGCGCAGGCTGCAGCCATACGCGCCGAACTTTAATCGAGGAGTCGCAGTCATGTTCAAGCGTTCAGCTATCGTTATCGGTTCAGTGCTGGCCCTGTCGGTCGGTACCGCCTTCGCCCACCACTCGTTCGCAATGTTCGACAATGCCAAAGAGCAAGTCATCGAAGGCACCGTCAAGGACTTCCAGTGGACCAACCCGCACATCTGGATCCAGGTGAACGTTAAGGGCGCAGACGGCAAGCTCACTGAGTGGAGCATCGAGGGCGGCAGCCCCAACGGCCTCAAGCGCAGCGGCTGGAGCAAGAAGTCCATGAATCCTGGCGATAAGGTCGTCATGAAGATTCACCCGCTCAAGGACGGCACGTCGGGCGGCAGCTTCATGAGCGCCACCGTCAATGGCCAAGAGCTGGGTCGTCGCGGCGGCGAGTAATACTCCCGTGGGCATCTAGCTCGGTTTGCTTCATCGCAAGCCCGGCAGCAAAAAACCCCGCTACGGCGGGGTTTTTTGTTTAAGGCAGCGCTCATCAGCCCATAGTCGCTTCAAAGACTGGTACAGAGAATGGGCCTGCCTGTGGTGATGATCAGCGTGTGCTCATATTGCGCACTGAGATTGCCGGCAGGTCCGCGCAGCGTCCAGCCATCAGCAGCGAGTCTTGGACGACGACTGCGCGTTGAGATGAATGGCTCGATGGTGATCACCATGCCGGGCTTAAGCACACGCCGATCGCGTGGATCGGCATAGCCGGCAATAAATCCTGGCGCCTCGTGCAAACGACGCCCTATACCGTGACTGCCCAGCGTCTCAACCACACGTAAGCCATTGGCCACTGCAGTCTGCTCAATGGCAGCACCAATGCTGTTGATGCGCGCACCGGCGCGTGCCACTTGCAGTGCAGCACGTAGGGCTTGTCGTGCAGTGCGGCACACGCTTTCTTTGAGTTCGGTGGAAGGCGGCACCACTCGCGTACCGCCGGTATCCGCGAACCAACCATCCAGCTCCACCGACACATCGACATTGACCACATCACCAGCGCGGATCACCCGTGCACTAGGAATGCCGTGGGCAATTTCTTCGTTGATGCTGATGCAAGTGGCGCCGGGAAAGTTGTACGCCAGGCGCGGTGCACTGCGCACCCCTGCGCGCTGCATCAGCCGCTCGCCGAGTTGATCGAGTTCGAGTGTGGTGATGCCCGGTTCAAGTGCTGCCAGCATGCGCTGCAACACCCGGGCGGCGTGGTGGCCAGCGCGCTTGAGCGCTGCCACATCGCTGTCGCTGCGCGCGATCAGCCTTTGATCTTGCGCAGTTTCTCAAGCAGCTTGAGCTGCGCGGTGACCCGCGCCAACTCGGCCAGTGCCTCGGCCTGCTCGAGCTTGTCGATCTTGCCGGAAAGCACCTCTTCTGCCCGCTGCTTGGCAGCCAGTGCAGCAGCCTCGTCGAGGTCTTTGGCACGAATGGCTGTGTCGGCCAGTATCGTCACGCGGTTGGGCTGGATCTCGAGCGCACCGCCACCGACAAACACCGAGGTTTCGCCCTCGAGAGTCTTGACGCGTACTTCGCCTGCTTTGAGCAGCGTGAGCAGCGCGGCGTGGCGAGGCGCAATGCCCAGCTCGCCTTCCTGCGCAGGCACGAACACCATCTCAGCCGGGCCAGAGTAAATCTGACCCTCTGCGCTGACGATATCGACTTGGATGGAGTTGGCCATGTACTGCTATGCCTCGTGCCGGTTACCGCTGGGCATCAGCCCAGGGTCTTGGCCTTCTCAACAGCTTCTTCGATGCCGCCGACCATGTAGAACGCCTGCTCAGGCAGGTGATCGTAGTCGCCGGCGAGGATGCCCTTGAAGCCGCGAATGGTGTCAGCCAGCGGGACGATCTTGCCGTCCTGACCGGTGAACACCTTGGCCACGTTGAAAGGCTGCGACAGGAAGCGCTGAATCTTGCGAGCGCGGTACACGGTCTGCTTGTCTTCTTGCGACAGCTCGTCCATGCCCAGAATCGCGATGATGTCCTGCAGTTCCTTGTAACGCTGCAGCACGGCCTGCACACCACGGGCTACGCCGTAGTGCTCTTCGCCGATGACCAACGGATCGAGCTGCCGGCTGGTCGAATCGAGCGGATCCACTGCCGGGTAGATACCCAGCGAGGCGATCTGGCGCGACAACACCACAGTGGCGTCAAGGTGAGCAAAGGTGGTGGCAGGCGACGGATCGGTGAGATCGTCGGCCGGCACGTACACCGCCTGAATGGACGTGATTGAACCGGTCTTGGTCGAGGTGATGCGCTCTTGCAGCACGCCCATTTCCTCGGCCAGCGTCGGCTGGTAGCCCACGGCTGAAGGCATACGACCCAGCAGTGCCGACACTTCGGTACCGGCCAGCGTGTAGCGGTAGATGTTGTCGACGAAGAACAGCACGTCGCGGCCGCGGCCGTTTTCTTGCTTCTCGTCGCGGAAGAACTCGGCCATGGTCAAACCGGTGAGCGCCACGCGCAGGCGATTGCCCGGCGGCTCATTCATCTGGCCGTACACCATCGCCACCTTGGAGTTCTCGAGGTTCTCGGCGTCGATAACGCCCGACTCGATCATCTCGTGATAGAAGTCGTTGCCTTCGCGGGTGCGCTCACCCACGCCGGCGAACACCGACAAACCCGAATATTGCTTGGCGATGTTGTTGATGAGTTCGAGCATGTTGACGGTCTTGCCCACGCCGGCGCCGCCGAACAGACCGACCTTACCGCCCTTGGCAAACGGCACCAGCAGGTCGATGACCTTGATGCCGGTAACCAGCAGATCCTGGCCGCCTGCCTGCTCATCAAACGCAGGTGCTGCACGGTGAATGGGCAGCGTGCCTTCAGAGGCAACCGGACCACGGTTGTCTTGCGGCGCGCCCAGCACGTCCATGATGCGACCGAGTGTGGCCTTGCCCACCGGCACGTTGATGGCTCTGCCCGTGGCGTTGACCAGCAGGCCGCGCTTGAGGCCTTCGGAGGCGCCCATCGCAATGGTGCGCACGACGCCGTCGCCGAGCTGCTGCTGCACTTCAAGCGTGAGGTCTACATCCTGCAGCTTGAGCGCCTCGTACACCGCGGGGATGGAGTCGCGCGGGAACTCGACGTCGATAACGGCGCCGATGATCTGGGTGATCTTGCCTGTGGCCATGTGTGTGCTTCCTTCGGGAATTCGTGCTGCGGTCAAACCGCTGCGGCGCCGCCGACGATCTCGGCAAGCTCCTTGGTGATTGCTGCCTGACGGGCCTTGTTGTAGACGAGCTGCAACTCGCCGATGAGCTTGCCGGCGTTGTCGGTCGCGGCCTTCATGGCCACCATACGCGCGGCCATCTCGGAGGCGACGTTCTCGACCGCTCCGCGATACACCTGCGACTCGACATAGCGCATCAGCAAACCATCGAGAATCTCGGCGGCCGACGGCTCGTAAATGTAGTCCCAATGCGCCGGCAGATCGCCGTCCTTGAACGCCGGCACCGGCAACAACTGCTCAATGTTGGGCTTCTGCGTCATGGTGTTGACGAACTGCGCGTGCACCAGATACAGGCGATCGATGCGACCCTCGCGGTAGGCATCGAGCATGACTTTGATGGTGCCCACCAGATCGGCGATATGCGGCTTGTCACCCAGGCCCGATGCGGTGGCCAGCACCGGCAGACCCAGACGACGGAAGAAGGCGATGCCCTTGCTGCCCATCAGGCACAGCTGCACCGGCACATTCTTGGCCTGCCAGTCCTTGAACAAGCCCAGTGCGGCCTTGAACAAGTTGGCATTGAGACCACCGGCCAGACCGCGATCGGTCGACAGGATGATCACGCCGACATTGCGCACTTCGCGCTCTGCCATGAACGGGTGACGGTAGTCGGGATTGGCCTGACTGAGATTGCCGATGACGCTGCGCATCTTGTCGGCATACGGACGCGCCAGCTTCATGCGGTCCTGGGCGCGACGCATTTTGCTGGTCGCGACCATCTGCATGGCCTTGGTGATCTTCTGAGTGCTTTTGACACTCGCGATCTTGGTGCGGATTTCCTTGGTGCCGGGCATGTGTGCTTACCGAGTGCCTCAGTAGCTGCCGGTGGCCAGGAAGTCTTCGATCACCTTCTTCAGCGCCGCTTCGTTGTCCTTGGACAACTTGGGGTTGGCGTTGACGGTATCGAGCACGTCCTTGTGGCTGGCTTTGGCAAAACCCTGCAGCGCAGCTTCAAAGTCGACGATCTTGTTGACCGGCACCTTGTCCATGAAGCCGTTGTTGACGGCATAGATGGACAGTGCCATCTCGGCCACCGACATCGGTGCGTATTGCTTCTGCTTCATGACTTCGGTGGTGCGCTGGCCGCGCTCGAGCTGGCGACGGGTCGCCTCGTCCAGATCCGAAGCGAACTGCGAGAACGCAGCCAACTCACGGTACTGAGCCAGTGCCAAGCGGATACCACCGCCGAGCTTCTTGATGATGTCGGTCTGCGCGGCGCCACCGACGCGCGACACCGAGATGCCGGCGTTCATGGCGGGACGGATGCCGGCGTTGAACAGATCGGACTCGACGAAGATCTGACCGTCGGTGATCGAGATGACGTTGGTCGGCACGAACGCGGTGACGTCGCCAGCCTGGGTCTCGATGATCGGCAGGCCAGTCAGCGAACCGGTCTTGCCCTTAACGCGACCGTTGGTGACCATCTCCACGTACTGCTCGTTGACGCGCGCACTGCGCTCCAGCAAACGGCTGTGAAGATAGAACACGTCGCCGGGATAGGCCTCGCGACCCGGCGGGCGGCGCAGCAGCAGCGAGATCTGGCGATAGGCCACAGCCTGCTTCGACAGATCGTCATAGACGATCAGCGCATCTTCGCCGTTGTCCATGAAGTACTCGCCCATGGTCACGCCGGCATAGGCCGACAGGTACTGCAGGGCGGCAGGCGTAGAGGCCGAAGCGGCCACCACAATGGTGTGTGCCATGGCGCCATGCTCTTCGAGCTTGCGCACCACGTTGGCGATGGTCGACTGCTTCTGACCAATGGCGACGTAGACGCACTTAATGCCGGAAGACTTCTGGTTGATGATGGCGTCGATAGCCATCGCGGTCTTGCCGGTCTGGCGGTCGCCGATGATCAGCTCACGCTGACCGCGACCGATCGGCACCATCGCGTCGACGGCCTTGTAACCGGTCTGCACCGGCTGGCTGACGCTCTTGCGATAGATCACGCCCGGTGCCACGCGCTCAATAGGCGCGGTGGCCTTGGAGTTGAGCGGGCCCTTGCCGTCGATGGGATTGCCCAGCGCATCGACCACGCGGCCCAGCAGCTCGGGGCCCACTGGCACTTCGAGGATGCGACCTGTGGTCTTGACGGTGTCACCCTCGCGGATGCCCTTGTACTCACCCAGCACCACGGCGCCGACCGAGTCCTGCTCCAGGTTGAGCGCGAGGCCGAAGATGTTGCCTCCGAACTCGAGCATCTCACCGTAGCGTGCGTCGGCCAAACCGTGAACGCGCACGATGCCGTCGGTCACCGAGACGACCGTACCGACGTTGCGGTCCTCGGTAGCGCCGGCGAAGTTCTGGATCCGCTGACCGATCAGGTCGCTGATTTCCGATGCCTTGATAGACATATGCAGGAGTCCTCTTGAATTCTTAGGCGGTCAGCTCGTACGCCATGCGTTCGAGTCGCGATTTGATGGAGCCGTCGATGACCAGATCGCCGGCGCGCACCACAGCGCCGCCGAGCAACGTGGCATCGACCGCGGTTTGCAGACGCACGCGGCGGCCGAAGCGCTTTTCCAGTGATGCAGTCAGCGTAGCCCGCTCGGCTGGCGCCACTTCTGTTGCTGCCGTGACCGTGACGTCGATAACACCCTCGGCCTCGTCCTTGTAGGCGGCGAACAGGCGCGCGATCTCGGGCAAATAGCCCAGACGACGGTTGTCAGCCAGCACTGCTACGAAGCGGCGGCCGTTGTCATCGAGGCCAGTGGCGGCGACTTCGCACAGCAGCTGTGTCAGCTGCGCCGGCGTGACACGCGGGCTGCCGATAAGCGGACGCACACGCTCATCAACCACAGCTTGCGCAGAGGCCGACAGCAGGTCTGACCAGGCAGCCAAGCGGTTGTCGGCGCTTGCGGTCGCAAAAGCGGCCTTGGCGTAGGGACGGGCGATAGTGAGTCTGTCTGCCATGGTGCGCGATCAGATCTCGGTGGCGAGCTGGTTGAGGATGTCGGCGTGCTTGGCCGCATCGATCTCACGACCGATCAGCTTGGACGCAGTGGCAACCGACAGGCGGGCCACGTCACGACGCAGTTCCTCGCGCGCACGGGCCGCATCGAGTTCGATCTGCTGACGCCCGGTGGCCAGCAAGCGCTCGACTTCCACCGAAGCGGTCTGCTTGGCGGACTCGACCATCTCTGTGGACCGGCGCGATGCCTGATCGACGATCTGGTTGGCACGCTCGCGCGCCTCGCGGATCACGTCGTTGGCGCGCGCTTGAGCCTCGTCGAGATCCTTCTGGCCACGATCGGCTGCGGCAAGACCCTCAGCGATCTTCTTCTGGCGGGCCGCAATGGGCTTGGCCAGCATCGGCACAACCACGCGGTTGATGAACCAGAGCAGGATCAGGAAGACAATGATCTGCCCGATGAATGTCGCGTTGATATCCATTGCCGCCTCGGAAGGAACTCGTGGGGTCGGGTGGTCTTAGCCGCTGAGCTTGGACAGCAGCGGGTTCGCGAAGGCGAACAGCATGGCCAGGCCGACACCGATCAGGAAGGCTGCGTCGATCAGACCGGCCAGCAGGAACATGCTGCTCTGCAGCATCGGGGTGAGCTCAGGCTGACGGGCCGACGACTCAAGGAACTTGCTGCCCATGATGCCGATACCGATGCAAGCGCCGATCGCGCCCAGGCCGATGATGATGCCGATACCCAGTGCCGTGTAGCCCTGAACGATTGCGATCGCTTCCATTGAAAGTCTCCTGGTCTGAAAAGTGTGTGCGCGAAAAGAAAAAGCTTAGTGGTGTTGCTCTGCCATCGAGATGTAGACGATGGGCAGCACCATGAAGATATAGGCCTGCAGCAGCACGATGAGGATGTGGAAAATGGCCCAACCCGCACCGAACAGCACCTGCGCAAAGAAAGCCGCCGCGGGCCCTATGCCCAGCAGGCCCGACAGGTGCTCGCCGGCCACCATGCCCAGCAGCGCAATCAGCATGAACAGCAACTCGCCGGCAAACATGTTGCCGAACAGTCGCATGCCCAGCGACACCGGCTTGGCCAGCAGCTCAACCGCATTGAGCACCAGATTGGGAATCCACAGCACCGGATGACCGCCGAACGGCGCGGCAATCCATTCGTGCAGGTAACCGCCCACGCCCTTGGCGCGGATCGCATAGCCGATGACCAGAACCAGCACCACGATAGCCATCGCGATGGTGCCGTTGAGGTCGGCGGTGGGTAACACCCGCCAGAAAGCATGTTCGTGGCCTGCAGCGGCGGCGACAAACGAGGGCAGGTCGAGCGGCAGCAGATCCATGGTGTTCATCGCGATGATCCACGTGAACAACGTGAAGCCCAGCGCCGTGAGGAAGCTGCGGTTGCCGTGATAGATCTCGCCGACCTTGCCGTCGACAAACTCGTAGATGAACTCGACAAAACCCAGCAGCCCCGTGGGCACACCGGTCGTGGCGCGACGGGCACCCAACCAGAGCAGGAAAGCCACGAACGCCGCCGTTACTGCCGACATGACCAGCGTATCGACGTGCCAGGTCCAGAACCCCTGACCCACGCTGTTGTGGGTCATGTGGTGGACGATGTAATCGGTGGGAGACTGACCGTGCTCGGAAGCCATCGTGATCCGTGTGTCCTGATTAACGCCTGCCAAACTCAACGCTGCTTTGCCGCACTGCCCCGTGGCAATGCCGCGACCCAGACCATCATCAATGCCGCCACATAAGCCACCAATAACGGTGCCCATGCGACTTTTCCGGTGCGGCCCACCAGCACAAACAGCGCCGCGGTAAGGCCCACCTTGGTCAGTTGCCCGATAATGAGCCTGACCAATGCCCCACCCGCGCTGCGCGTGGGGCGCAACACAGCCAGGGTCATATACAACTGCGCTACCAACCCGATGGCACCTCCCGCCAAGGCGGAGTAACCATGCCGGCCACCCCACAGCACAAGGCTGGTGGCGGCCAGAACTGCCGTGCTTGCAGCTTGAGCGAACAAGATCCGCGCAGCGAGGCGCCTGGTTGCAGGGTCGCGCGTCAGGATCAAGGATTGCCCCGGTCAGCTAAGGCGCGCGAAGTATAGGGAAAAGGCGGTTTTTATTCAAACAAAATGCGCAGGCAACTCAACGGATGTGCGCAAGGATGCCGTCGAGTTCTTCCAGGCTGTTGTACGACACCACCAGCTTGCCCTTACCACCGCGGGCAGCCTGAATCTGCACTTGCGCGCCGAGCTTTTCGCTGAGGTCCTGCTGCAGGCTGACAATGTTGGGATCCAGCTGTGGCTTGCCACCGCCCTTGCCTGATGGGGTGACCGCTGCGGACTGCAGCATCTGGCGCACCAAGGCCTCGGTCTCACGCACAGTGAGCCCGTCGCGCGCCACGCGTGCACCGGCTTCGGCCTGCTGACGTCGCTGCGGCAGACCCAGAAGGGCTCGCGCATGGCCCATTTCGAGCTGGCGCTTTTCAAGCAAGGTGGCGACCTCCGGGGCCAACTCCAGCAAGCGCAGCAGATTGCTGACCGCCGCGCGTGACCGGCCCACCGCATCGGCTGCCTGCTGATGCGTCACCGCAAACTCTTCTATAAGGCGCTGCAAGGCACGCGCTTCTTCCAACGGATTGAGGTTCTCGCGCTGAATGTTCTCGATCAGCGCCATCGCGATGGCCGCGTCGTCGGCAACCAGCCGGATCACTGCAGGCACTGCGGTAAGACCGGCGATTTGCGCGGCGCGCCAGCGACGTTCGCCGGCGATGATCTCGTAGCGCGGCGCGTCGCCCGTGACGCCGGCCAGAGGTCGCACCACGATCGGTTGGATCACACCTTGGCTGCGGATCGAAATGGCCAGCTCTTCGAGCGCTTCCTGACGCATGTCGACGCGAGGTTGGTATTTGCCGCGCTGCAACTGGCCCACCGGCAGGCTGGCAAGCTGATCGCCTACCGGCTTGGCGACCACCTGCGCGACCGGCACGCCCGCGTCGACCGGCACCGCTGCCGCCGGCGCGGGGCGCTGCGTAGCCTTGCCCAGCAGATCAGCCAGGCCGCGGCCCAAGGTCGGTTTCTTGCTCATGGGGATTCCTGCTCGCGCCGCAACATTTCACCGGCCAGCGCCAGATAGGCCAGTGCGCCGCGCGAATCCTTGTCGTGCAGCAGCACGGGTTTGCCAAACGACGGCGCCTCGGCCAAGCGCACGTTGCGCGGAATGACGGTGCGAAACACGGTATCGCCGAAGTGGGTCAGCAGCTGCGCGCTGACTTCATTGGATAGGTTGTTACGCGGATCGAACATGGTGCGCAGAATGCCCTCCAGGCTCAGGCCCGGATTGGCGGCAGCGCCGATCTGTTCGATGGTTGAGACCAGTGCCGACAAGCCCTCGAGCGCGTAGTACTCACACTGCATGGGCACCAGCACGCTGTCCGCGGCCACCAATGCATTGACTGTGAGCATATTGAGCGACGGCGGGCAGTCGATGAAAATGCGGTCATAGTCGCCGCGCACCGCCTCCAGCGCCTCGCGCAGCCGCGACTCGCGGCCCTCATCGGCAGCCAGCAGCCGCACCTCAGCAGAAGTAAGGTCGGCATTGGTGGGCAGGATGTCAAAGCCCGCACCCTCTACGGCCAAGATGGCCTGGCGCGCGGTGCACTCGCCCAGCAGCACTTCGCAGCTGCCCAGTTCGACCGCAGATTTGTCGACACCGCAGCCCATGGTGGCATTGCCCTGCGGATCCAGATCGATCAGCAGCACGCGACGGCCGCTGGCGGCCAGCGACGCGGCAATATTGACGGCGGTGGTGGTCTTGCCGACCCCACCCTTTTGATTGGCAACTGCCACCACACGGTTCATGCGCGGCAGTCTAGCAGTCCCGAGGGTGCCAACCACACCGCAGCCATTGCGCGGGCAACGTGGCCGCATGGTAATTTGAGCGACCTAAGCGGGTTCTTTTAAAGCATGAGCAAATTTCTGGGCTTTCTCGGCGGCTTGGCGGTGCTGGTCGCCGTCACTGCCGTCACATTGGGTCTTTGGGCTTGGTACAACCGGCCACTCGACGAGACCCCTTGGCCACGCATCATCCAAGGCTTCTCGTTCTCACCTTATCAAGAAGGCCAGGACGCGATCCGCAGCGAACTGCCCAGTGAAGCCGAGATCGACGGTGACCTTAAGCTGCTGACCGGCAAAACCCACGCCGTGCGTTCTTATTCCACCCAAGGCACGCTGGCGAGCATTGCGCCACTGGCCGCCAAGTACCGTCTGAACGTGGCGCAGGGTATCTGGATCGACCGCGACGCCGAGCGAAACGTCAACGAGCTGCGCACAGGCATCGAGCTGGCCCGCAAGCATCGCAACATCGTGCGTGTGGTGGTCGGCAACGAAGTGCTGCTACGCAACGATATTCCGATGGAAGAGCTCTTCAGCATCCTCGATCAGGTGCGCGACAAAGTACGCGTACCCGTCAGCACCGCAGAGCCTTGGCATGTGTGGCTAGACCACCCCGAACTTGCTGATCACGTCGATTACCTTGCCGTGCACATGTTGCCGTTCTGGGAAGGCGTGCGCGTAGAAGATGCTGTCGAGTATGTCGTCGACAAGATGAAGCGTCTGCAGGACCGCTTCCCCGACAAGAAAATCATCATCGGCGAAGTGGGTTGGCCTTCTGAAGGCCGCACGCGCGAAGGTGCTGTGGCCAGCGTCGCCAACCAAGCACTGTTCCTGCGTCGCTTCCTGCATCGCGCGGAGGAAGAGGGCTACATCTATTACGTGATGGAAGCCTTCGACCAGCCGTGGAAGGCATTTAACGAGGGCGGCGTGGGTGCGTACTGGGGTGTGTACAACGTCAAGCGCGAAGCCAAGTTCCAATTCACCGATGCCATCGTGCGCGTGCCGCAGTGGCATTTGCTGGCCGGTATCTCGGTAGCCATCTCTTTCCTGCTTGCGGCGATCTTCTATATGAACAGCACCACGCTGCGTACGCGCGGCCGGTTGTTCATCGCACTGGTCATCTATGCCATCGCCACGGCAGCGGTGTACATCGTTTATGACTACTCACAGCAGTACGTGACGCTCAACACCATTCTGGTCGGTACCTTCTTGCTGCTCGGTTCGCTGGGTGTCATTGCCGTGCTGCTTGCTGAGGCACACGAATGGGCCGAAGCACGTTGGGTCAACCGTCGCATGCGGCTCTATACACCAGAGCCCGGCGCCAGCAGCTATCGACCCAAGGTGTCGGTGCATGTGCCGGCCTACAACGAACCGCCAGACATGCTCATCCAGACCATCGATGCGCTGGCCAAACTCGACTACCCAGACTTTGAAGTGCTGGTGATCGACAACAACACCAAAGATGAAGCGGTATGGCGCCCCGTCGAAGCACATTGCGCCACTCTTGGTCCGCGCTTTCGCTTCTTCCATGTGTCACCCCTGGAAGGGTTTAAGGCCGGCGCGCTCAACTTCGCACTGCGCAACACCGATCCGGCTGCTGAAGTTGTGGCCTGCATCGATGCGGATTACATCGTCGATCCGGATTGGCTGCGCGACCTGGTGCCGCCGT
Source organism: Pseudomonadota bacterium (assembly GCA_026398735.1). Taxonomy (GTDB): domain Bacteria; phylum Pseudomonadota; class Gammaproteobacteria; order Steroidobacterales; family Steroidobacteraceae; genus ZC4RG30. The sequence continues at coordinate 152,969 of JAPLSH010000004.1, forward strand.
TTGCCAATTCCGATATGGCCATCGTGCAAGCTCCTCAGGACTATCGCGATGAGCATGAGAACGCTTTCAAGGCAATGTGCTACGCCGAGTATCGCGGCTTCTTCCACATCGGCATGGTCACGCGCAACGAGCGCAACGCCATCATCCAGCACGGCACCATGACGCTGGTGCGACGTGACCTGCTGGAGCGGCTCGGTGGCTGGTCCGAGTGGTGCATCACCGAAGATGCTGAACTGGGTCTGCGTGTGTTCGAGGCCGGCTACCAAGCCACTTACCTGCCCGACAGCTACGGTCGCGGCGTCATGCCCGACACCTTCATCGATTTCAAGAAGCAGCGCTATCGCTGGGCCTATGGCGCGATGCAGATCATGCGTCGTCACTGGGCAGCGATCTGGAGCCCGTTCGACAGCGCCCTCACCACCGGCCAGCGCTATCACTTTTCTGCAGGCTGGCTGCCGTGGATTGCAGACGGCTTCAATCTGAGCTTCAACATCGCCGCACTGTGCTGGTCTGCAGGCATGGTTTACGCACCACTGAAAGTGGATCCGCCGCAGCTGCTGTTCTCGGTGCTGCCGCTGGCGCTGTTCACCTTCAAGCTTGCCAAGTTGGTGCATCTGTACAGCACGCGTGTCGGCGCCAACATGCGTCAAACACTGGCCGCTGCACTGGCAGGCTTGGCGCTCTCGCACACCATCGGTATCGCCGTCATGAAGGGTCTGTTCACCAGCGGTGAGCCGTTCTTCCGCACGCCCAAGCGCGCTGAACCGCATGCACTGTTTCGTGCACTGGCCAGTGCGCGTGAAGAAACATTGCTGATGGTCACGCTGTGGTTGGCAGCCTGGGGCATCGCCCGCATCCCGCAGGAAATCGGCAGCCCCGACCTCAAGATGTGGATCGCGGTGTTGTTGATCCAGTCGATCCCGTATGCAGCATCGCTGCTGGTATCGCTGGTCAGCGCCTTCCCCATTCCTGCCAGCGTGCTGGGCGCCACCGAAGATGGTTACCGCAGCGCCATCCCGCAGGAGCCGACGGTCAAGTCACCCGGCGAAGCTTAAGAATATGCCGGGCCGCATCCAGGCCCGGCACCGTTACTGCCTGAACCTGCTCCAGCCGCCAGCCGCGCGGTAACGCACCGGCATCATCAGCATCGGGCAAGGGTGGCCAGCGTCCCTTCATAGCCAACACACAGGTGTGTGCATCGCATAGCGGCGCCACCCAGTGCAGCAAGCGGGGCAATGGTGCAAATGCCCGCGTCACCACCGTGTCGAACGGCGGCAATTGCAACGCCTCAACGCGGGCATGCAGCGATTGCACATTAGTTAGCCCCAGCAGTTGCGCAGCGTGATCGACAAAGCGCAGCTTCTTGGCCACAGAGTCGATGAGCGTGAACTGCCGTTGCGGCTGCAGCAAGGCCAAAGGCAAACCCGGAAATCCACCACCGGTGCCTACGTCGGCCACACGCGCGCCTTGAATAAGCGGCGCGACGCTCAAGCTGTCGAGCAGATGGTGCGTGAGTACCAGTGCCGGTGTATCGAGCGCGGTTAGATTGACCTTCTGGTTCCACTCGATCAGCTCATCACCCAACTGCAGCAAGCGTGCGCCCTGCTGTGCATCGATCGGCACACCCAGTGCCGCAGCACCGTCACACAACTGTTGCACAGAGGAGTGCGCGTTCAATGCCGCACCAACGCAGCCATGAACCGCTGCACAGGCATCTGCATCAAACGCTCTTCATCATCAAACAGCGCTGCCACAGCGGATGCATCCTCTGCAGCCACAGCCGCCTGCATCCAAGCTACCGGCTGCGTTGGCGCAGTGTGCAATTGCCGTATCAAGTCACCAACCTTCATAGGAACCTCGCCGCACAACACCGCAGCACGCGCCTGCGCGTCGGCCTGCGCCAGCGCTTGCGCCAACTGCATAGCCGGCGGGTCTGGTGCATCAGGCCAACACAGCAGCAAGGCGATATCCGCCGCAGCCTGCGCTACCGACAATTCAAAACAAGTGCCCGGTACACGCGCACCACCCGGCAACGTCGCGCCCAGTGCACGCGGACCAATGTGCGCGCGACACTGCGGCTGACGCGCAGCCTGCAACACGCGACCCATCGCAGCGCGCAGTACATCGCTCATCGCGGCAGTCATGCGGACTCAACCACAGCGTTGGGATCGATGCGCACCACAATGCGACCCACATTGCTGCCTTGCAGCAAGCCGGCAAACGCAGTGGGTAACTCTTCAAAGGCAATGGTGTGGGGTGCGATGCGCGACAGATGACGCGGCCGCAGGTCATCACCCAAGCGCCGCCACAGTGCCAGCCGCAGTGCGTGCGGCGTACCCGATGAACCAATACCCAGCAGATTCACGCCGCGCAAAATAAACGGCATCACCGTGGTGTGCAGCGCTGCGCCACCGGCTTGGCCGATGCTGGCCACGCTGCCACCGGTCATCGTCGCTGCCAGCAAACCTGCCAACAACTCACCGCCCACGTTGTCGATGGCACCGGCCCAATGCGCACGCTCCAACGGCTTGCCGCCAAGACCCAGTTGATCGGGCGAGAGCACTTGGACAGCACCCAGTGCTTGCAGATATTGAGCTTGATCGGGCTTACGGCTGATCGCCGTGACGGTGTAGCCACGCGCAGCCAGCAGATCAATAGCAATGCTGCCTACACCACCGCTGGCACCGGTGACCGCTACCGGGCCTTGGCCCGGCTGCAACCCGTTGAGCTCCAGCTTGTGAATTGCCAGCGCCGCCGTAAAACCCGCCGTGCCCAGCGCCATCACGCTCCACAGCGAGTGACCGGGCGGCAGCGGCACCAGCCAGTCGGCCGCGACGCAGGCGTAGTCGGCATAGCCACCATCGTGTGATTCGGACAGACCACAGCCAGCCACCAGCGCCAGATCACCCTCGTGCCAGCGCGGGTCGGCAGAGGCCACCACCGTGCCGGAAAAATCGATGCCGCCGGTCAACGGAAAGCGCCGCAGGATGCGGCCGGCGCCGCTGGCAGCCAGCGCATCTTTGTAGTTGATGCCGCTAAAGGCCACCCGCAGCAGCACCTGGCCGACGGACGGTTGCGGCAGCGGCACAGACTCGAAGCCCGCGCGCACGGCAAAGCCAGGGCCACTGGGGTCCTCGTGGATGCGAAATGCGCGCAAGGTCTGCACCGGAGGTGTCCTATGAAATGCTGGCTGCAGCCTAGCCGCCCACCAACCCCTGTCAACCGTCCTAGAATCGGCACCATGAACCTGCGTCTCGCCGCCAGCCTGCTGCTGGCGCTCACACCCGTCACCGCGTTGGCAGACCCCACTGCCCCGGACCCGCAACTGTCCGCTTGGCTTCAAGGCCGCGATGCGCGCCTGATCGACTGGCTACCCGATGGCACGTTGCTCATCAGCACACGCTTTGGCGAGGTTCGCCAACTGCATCGAGTGGCCTCACCGCTGGGGCAACGCGAGCAGCTGAGTTTCGGCGAGGAGCCGGCCGAAGACGCCCTGCCCAGCGCGCAGACAGCCACCGACTGGATCCAGCTGCAGGCGCGCGGCGATGGCAGCTTTCTGCTGCTGCCCACTCAAGCCCATCAATCACCCAGCGCACCGCTGGCGCCGGGTTTGGTCAGCCGCCAACGCCCGATACGTGCACACGATGGTCACCGCATCGCCTATGGCAGCCACCGCGAAGACGGCGAAAACCCTGGGCTGACGGTGCTAGACCCGCGACTGCCCACCGCGCCACAACGTGCGTGTCCGGCAGCCCGGGCAGTGTTGGCACAAGACTGGTCCTATGACGATGCGCGCGTGCTGCTGATCGAAGCCACCAGCAGCGACACCAGCACGCTGCAAGTGTGCGATTTGAGCACTGGCAAGCTGACCCGCATCGAGCCCGATGCCGGCACCTCAGCCAAAGACACTCAGGTCATCGCCGCACAGTTTTCTCGCGATGGTCGCGGCGTTTATTTTGTGTCGACCCATGGCGACGACTTCACGCAACTGCGCTATGTGGACCAGTACACCCGCGAATCGCGGGTCATCGCCCGTCAAGCCGGTGCAGACATCACCCAACTGACCTTAAGCGCCGACGGCCGCTGGCTGGCCTGGACTGTTGCCGAGGCCGGTGGCGATCGGCTGGTCGTACGCGACCAGACTACTGCGCGCGAGCTGGCCCTGGCCCCGTTGCCAGCCGGCGCGCAGATCGGCCGCCTGGCGTTTGACGGCGGCGGCACACAGCTGGCCCTGTCGGTCGACTCGGCACAGGCTGCCAGCGAGGTGCTGGTCTATACGCTGACTGGGTCGACCAGCTTGAGCGTCTGGACCCACAGCGAACAGGGCCTGCTGCCGGATCTGCCCCGTGTCACGCCCCAACAGGTGCGCTTTGCCAGCTGGGATGGCGATGAACGCGGACCGCGCCAAGTTCCCGCCTGGCTCTATCAACCGCCCGGTGAGGGACCACATCCGGTACTTATCGATCTACCCGACAGCCCCGGTGCGCGCTTTCGACCTGGCTGGGACCCGCTGCTGCAACATCTGGTCATGCAGCAAGGCTGGGCGGTGATTGCGCCGCAATTGCGCGGCAGCGGCGGATACGGACGCAACTGGCAGATGCTGGATAACGGCAAGCTGCGCGAAGACCCGCTGCGCGATCTGGGGGCGCTACTGGTGTGGATCCGGCTGCAGCCGGACTTGGATGCCAATCGCGTGGTGCTGCGCGGTTCCGGTTATGGCGCTTATCAGGTGATGGCGGCGCTGGCTCAGTTCGGTGACCGTTTGGCCGGAGGCATTACGGTCGGCGGTTTTGGCCGCTTTGCGCCCTGGCTGTATTCACACACCAGCTGGCAGCGCGAATTGCTGCGCAGTGAATTAGGCGATGAGCGCGACAGCGCCGTGCGCGAAACCTTAGAGCGCATCTCGCCGTTGACGCGAGCGGGATCTATCCGCAAACCACTGCTGATGGCACTGCCGCCGGCTGATGCGGTCAACGCGGTGGTCGTGGATGACCTGCAGACGCTAGGAGAGCGCGTGCTGGCGCACGGCGTGGAAGTGACGACTGTAAAGGCCCCTAACGCGGGGCCGGCCTGGCATCGCAAGGCCGAGCGCGACGTCTGGTTGCAGGCCGTCGCGCAGTTTCTGCGTCGCCGCACGGCGACGCAGTAAGCCCACCGCCTACTTGGCGACGGTGTAACGCGAAGTCGGGCGGTACGTGGTCTGCAGCGCCGGGCGCTGCTGCGAGAAGTAACGCGCCACAGCCTTGATGTCTTCAGGCTTAAGAGCCTGAGCAAAAGCACCCATCACCGCATTGCGGCGCTTGCCGCTGCGGTAATCGTTAAGAGCCTTCTCGATGTAATCGGGGTGCTGACCCGACAGCGTCGGGTAGATGCCGACGATGCCGACGCCATCTGTGCCATGGCAAGCCTGGCAAGTGGCAACCACAGCCGGCGCGGTACCCACCGGCTTGGCACCGGAAGACTTAATTGCCCCGCCCGACAGATAAGCCGCGACGTCTTGCATGTCCTGGTCGTTCATCGACGCAGCATGCGCATGCATGGTGGCGTGGCTACGCTCCTGACTCTTGTAGGCAGTCAAGGCAATAACCAGATACTCGGGATGCTGGCCAACGAGCTTGGGCACGCGGTAATCCGGGTAAGCGTTTCTGTAGTTGTCTATGCCGTGGCAACCCAAGCAGGTGTAAGCCAGAGTCTTACCGGCGGCAGCATTGCCCTCGGCTTGCGCCACCGGCGCAGCAACACAACCCAAAACAGCTACTAACGAGAGCAGCGCCGAAGCAGACCAAGAACGGACGGACATTCTGCATCCTTAAGGACGGTCGAAAAGTGCTACGAATGGTACGTTTATGGCTGCAAAAATGCCACCTTCACTGTGGCAGTTCGCTCAACTTAAAGGCTGATTGATGCTCACTCTCATCCAGCGCGTCACCGAGGCTCAAGTGCGGGTCGACGACCAGATCATTGGCGCCATTGGCCCGGGCATTGTGGCGTTGGTCGGCATCACCCCGGAAGACACTCCAGCAGAGGCCGAACGGCTGCTGCAGCGCATCCTGGGCTATCGGATTTTTGCCGACGATCAGGGCCGCATGAACTTGGACCTGCGTCAGCGCGGTGGCGGTCTGCTGCTGGTGCCGCAATTCACACTGGCGGCCGACACCCGCAAGGGGCTGCGACCGGGGTTCAGCACTGCGGCCGCTCCGGCGGTGGCCCAACCCTTATTCGATTCGCTGGTCGAGCGTGCCCGCGCACTGCACCCGCAGGTGGCCTGCGGGCGCTTTGGCGCCAACATGCAGGTCGCGCTGATCAATGACGGGCCCGTCACCTTCCTGCTGCATAGTGGCGAAGCCAACAAGTAAGGCCATTGTCAGACTTTTGGCCTATCATCAATCCCCCGACGTAGGCAGTTGCAGGAGTTCAGGCCATGGGCATAGGAATGCGCGAACTGTTGATCATCCTGGTGGTGGTCCTGGTCGTTTTCGGCACTAAGAAGCTCAAGACCATCGGCTCCGACTTGGGCGGCGCGGTGCGTGGCTTCAAAAAGGCCATGGGCGATGGCGAAGCCGAGGGCACCGAGGTGGCCAAGCAGCTGCAACAGGCTGCTCCGGATGCCGAGTTCCCCGAGACCAAAGCCGCCGCCAAGCCCGCAGCGCCGTCCGATAACAAGGCGGCCTGAGCGCGTCTCAGCGCTGTAAAGAGACCCTAGATGTTTGAGATCGGCTTTTCGGAACTGCTGCTGATCTTTGTCATCGCGCTGATCGTGCTTGGGCCGCAAAAGCTGCCCAAGCTGGTCGCGCAAGTAGGGCGATGGGCCGGCAAGGCACGCGCTATGGCTCGCCAGTTCCGCGAGCAGCTCGAAAGCGAGATCAACCTCGACGAGCTGGGCAAGGCCCAAGCCAAAACCCCGCCGCCCCCCTCGCCCTCCAATCCTTGGGATCCGGCGCCAGCAGAGCCTGTCGCCACTGCAGAGCCTGTCGCCACTGCAGAGCCTTCTGCCGCAGCAGAACCGGGCGTAGCACCAGATAGCAGCGTGACCAGTGATGCCCCAACGCCTGCAGCAAGCGCAGAGGCACCACCCGTAGCGGCCGCTGCCGCCGAAGGCGCATCGCCCTACGCCAATCCTTGGGATGCGCCAGCAGTAGCAGCAGAGCCGCCGCCGGCAACAGAACCCAGCATCCTGCCGCCAACGGCCACTCATCCTGCCGTGAATCATGAGCGACAAGCCTGATTCCATGGCCGAGGGCACCCTGCTCTCGCACTTGCTCGAGTTGCGCGATCGACTGATGCGCGCGCTCATCGCCGTGTGCGTGGTGTTTTTGCCTTGCGCCTATTTCGCCAACGACATCTTCGAGTTCGCAGCGCGACCCTTGTTGGCGCAGTTGCCCAAGGGCGGCTCACTCATCGCCACCAGCGTGATGTCGCCCTTCACAACGCCCTTCAAATTGTCGTTCATGGTGTCGCTGTTCATCGCCATACCGTATGTGCTGTATCAGGTATGGGGCTTTGTGGCACCTGGCCTCTACAAGAACGAAAAGCGCTTTGCGATGCCGCTACTGCTGTCGTCCATCGTGCTGTTTTATTGCGGCGTGGCGTTCGCGTACTTTCTGGTGTTTCCGGTCATGTTCCAGTTCTTCGCGGCCACCACTCCGGCCGGCGTGCAGATGATGACCGACATCAACAACTATCTCGATTTCGCACTGACGATGTTCTTTGCGTTTGGCGTGGCCTTCGAGATGCCCATTGCAGTGGTGCTGCTGGTCATCACCGGCATCGTCAGTGTCGAGAAGCTGGTAGCTGCGCGCGGCTACGTGATCATCGGCATCTTCGTCATTGCCGCCATCCTCACGCCGCCCGACGCGCTGTCGCAAACGCTGATGGCCGTGCCCATGTGGCTGCTCTATGAGTTGGGCGTGATCTTCGCGCGCATCCTGACGCGTAACCGCCCCAAGCCAGAGGCCGAACCGGAAGCCGGAGAGGCTTGATGAGTGCTCCGGATGGCGGCTTTGCAGGCCACCCGCGGGCACTCTCCACGCTGTTTTTTGCCGAGCTGTGGGAGCGTTTCAGCTACTACGGTATGCGTGCGTTGCTGGTGCTGTTTCTGGTGCAAGCAGTAGCCAGTGGCGGCTTTGGCTTGGATGACCGCACCGCCGCTGCCATCTATGGGCTCTATACCGCAGGCGTGTACATCGCCAGCCTGCCCGGCGGTTGGATAGCCGACCGCCTCATCGGTGCGCAACGTGCAGTGCTTTGGGGTGGCATCGGCATTGCGCTGGGCCATTTGGTGCTGGCGCTGTCAGACAGTCTTGCCATGTTCTGCACAGGGCTTGCCATCATCGTGGTGGGCACGGGCCTGCTCAAGCCCAATATCGCCGCACTCGTTGGTGCTATCTATCCCGAAGGCGGGGCGCGCCGCGATGCCGGCTTCACCGTGTTTTACATGGGCATCAATCTGGGCGCGATGATCGGCCCGCTGGTCACCGGATGGCTGGCGCAGCAATACGGTTGGCATATTGGTTTCATGGCTGCAGCGCTAGGCATGTTGCTGGGTGTGGCGTGGTTTGTCGCCACACGCGCACGACTGGCCGGCGCCGGTGCAGAGCCCGCTGCACACCCTTACGGCAGCGCCGGACTGCGCGCCGACAAGCAACGTGTGTGGATCATCGGCGCAGTGTTGTTAGCCCTTGCCGCGTTGTTCGCATCAGGTATCACCGGCCTATCGGTACTGCAGCTGCGTGGCATCACCGTATGGGTCATCCTCGCTTTAATGCTGGCCGGGTTTGCACAGTTACTACTGCGGTCAGGCCTGACGGCTGATGAGCGTCGCCGCGGCTTGATGTTGCTGGCGCTGTGCGCCGCCAGCAGTGTGTTCTGGTCGGGCTTCGAGCAAGCCGGCTCATCGCTTACTCTGTTTGCAGAGCGTCATACGGGCCGTGAGCTTGCGGGTTTCACCATTCCCACCAGTTGGTTTCAGTCGCTCAACTCCATCTTCATCATTGGTTTTGCGCCGCTGTTCTCTGCGCTATGGATGACGCTGGGCAAACGCGACCTCTCATCGGGCGGCAAATTTGTAATGGCGCTGCTATTCATGGCCGCAAGCTTTGTGGTGATGGCGCTGGCATCACGCATCGTGGCCAACGGTGGCCTTGCCGGACCCGGCTGGCTCATTGCCACCTATCTGCTGCACACCTGGGGCGAACTGGCGTTAAGCCCCGTGGGCATGAGCGCCGCCACGCAGCTGGTCCCTGCACGCTTTGCCGGGCAGGCTATGGGCCTGTGGTATGCCAGCCTGGCTATGGGCAACCTGGTAGCCAGTCTGTTTGCCGGCGAGTTCGATACCTCCAATCTTGCGGCGATGCCCGGCCAGTACCTGCACATCACCACAGTGCAAGGTGCGGCGGCAGTGGCGCTGCTCATCGTGCTGTGGTTGCTGCAACGTCGCAGCAGCACTGCTTCTTCCTGATCGCTAACCGGAGATACCTACATGGCACTGGTCCAACTCGTCATCGCCCTCGCACTGCTGCAGTTCATGGTGTTTGGCATGGCTGTCGGCTGGGCCCGCGGCAAGTTCGGCGTCAAAGCGCCAGCCACGACCGGCAACGAAATTTTCGAGCGTTACTTTCGCGTGCAGATGAATACGCTGGAACAACTGGTGGTGTTCGTGCCGGCCATACTGCTGTTTGCCACGCTACACAGCACCTTTTGGGCTGCCATCCTGGGTGCAGTGTGGTTGGTGGGCCGCGGCATTTTCTTTTATAGCTATACGCGCAACCCGGCCTCGCGTGGTCTGGGCTTCATGCTGACTATGTTGCCCAGCGCCATCATGGTGATCGGCGTCATCATCATTACGGTGCGGGCTGCTATCGCCGTTTAAGGGCCATGAACACCAGCGGCAATACGCTGAGCACGACAATGCCCAGCGACACCAGACCAAAGTTGCCGCGAATGATGGGCAGATTGCCAAACAAATAACCGCCCCAGGCAAACACGTTGACCCACACAATGCCGCCTGCCACCGAGTAGGCGGCAAAGCGCGGCCAGGGCATATGACCCATGCCGGCGATGAACGGCGCAAAGGTGCGCAAGATAGGCGCAAAGCGCGCCAGCACAATGGTCATCGCGCCGTGCTTTTGAAAATACGCTTCGGTGTAGGTCAGATAATCCATCTTGATGAATCTGTAGCGCCCGCTAAACGCATGCGCGCCAAAGGCTTTGCCAAGGCCATAGTTGGCCAAGTTGCCCAACATGGCGGCCACCGACAACAGCAACACCAAGCGCGGCACAGTCAATGTGCCGCCTTCGTCCAGCGCTGCCAGCGCACCCAGCGCAAACAACAGCGAATCACCCGGCAACACCGGCACGACAACCAAGCCGGTTTCGGCAAACACGATCAAGAACACGATCGCGTAAATCCACACACCGTACTGCGCCACCAACTCGACCAGATGCCGGTCGATATGCAGAACCATCTCAAGCAGCGTTTGCAGCAATTCCATACGGTGTGCTCTCGTCTCAGGGTTGGGTTAGCAGTGCCACGGAGTGAAATGCCAGCATATGCGGACGCTCACGGCGGCGCAGGCCGCTGAAACCACGGCCGCGGATCGATCGGCTTGCCGTCACTGCGGATCTCAAAATACAGTTCGGGTTGCGCGCGGCCGCCGCTGTCACCGACCGTGGCAACTTGCTCGCCAGCAGCCACGGCCGCGCCACTGGCCTTAAGCAACTCATCGTTATGGCCATACAAGCTCAGCCAGCCCGAACCGTGATCGATGATCACCAGTTGACCCAATCCGGGCAGCCAGTCCGCAAACGCCACACGACCGGCCGCCACTGCGCGCACCGCTGCGCCGCGCTCAGCGCCCACCATCACGCCATTCCAGCGCACGCTGCCCGCACGCAATTCACCAAAGCGCGCCACCAGCTTGCCGGCTGTAGGCCAATCGAGCTTGCCGCGTAATCGCGCAAACAGGCCGTTGCTGCTGCCCTTGGAGGCAGGCGGCGCACGCTGGGCAGCGCGCTCCGCGGCACGCTTGAGTTCGCGCAGTACGGTTTCAAGCGCCTGCTGCTGCTGCTGCAATCGCGCCAGCATCTGGGCGCGTCCCTGTGAAGCCTGCTCCAAGCCCACCAGTACTTTGCCGCGCTGCGTCCGCGCCTGCTCCAGGTCACCCAATCGGGCCTTCTGGGATTGCTCCAACTTGCCCAGCTTGTCGTCTTCGGTAGCGATCGAGGCGCTAAGTTTCTCGATCTTGGCGATATCAGTACGAATTTCGTCTATTTGGGCGGCGCGGAACTTGCCGATATAGCCGTAATAGGTGAATTGCCGCTCAGCTCGCGCCGGGTCGCGCTGGTTGAGCAGCAGCTGCAAGGTGTCGTGGCGGCCCAGCTGATAGGCCGCACGCAGTTGCGCGGCCAAGGCGGCGCGGGTGCGCTCCAGATGAGCCTCCCGCTCAACCCGTTCGGCCTCCAGCGCAGCACGGGCAGCAGAGCGCTGGGCGCGTTCACCCTTTAGTTTTTGCAACTGGCCGCGCGCCGAGGCTGCCGTGAGCTCGGTTGCACGCAGCTCACGAGCCAGTCGCTCTCGTTCGGCCGCATCGCGCTGCACCTGCTGGCGCACTTGCTCAATTTGCTGGGCCAGCGCCTTGAGCTCAGTTTCGGTGCGCTTGCGATCGGGCGCTGGGGCAGCCGCCAGCGCCGGCAGGGCACAGGCCAAACCGATCCACAGCAAAAAAGAGGCAAAAGCACGCATATCTGTCGCCAGTTTAACCGCCAACCGCCAAGCCGGCCCTGCGACAGCTATAATGCGCGACCTTTTTCGACAGGCCGGGACGGATGGATCACTTTCTCGACTACCTGCAAAACCACATCTTCCTGGCTGGGTTGGCCGTTGCTGCCGTCACGGCAGTACTGGTCTATGAGCTGCGCATGCGCGCTACCCAGTTTGCTGCCGTCAGCTCTCAGGAGGCCATCCGCCTGATGAACCAGGGCGCTGTGGTACTGGATCTGCGCGACAAGGCCGCTCACGACGCAGGCCGCATCAGCGGCTCGCGCCTGCTCACTGCCGACCAACTGGCCAGTGCCGGCGAGTCGCTCAAAAAGCTCAAGAACAAAACCCTCGTGGTCTATTGCGATCGCGGCGTCCGCAGTGCGGCCGCCGTGCGTCAGTTGCGCGAGCAGGGTTTTCTGCAGTCGTTTTCGCTCAGCGGTGGCGTCGCGGGCTGGCAGGCCGAGAGTCTGCCGCTGCAACGCGGTTAATCAAGGCGCGTACGCATGAGCTCTGCTCCCGCCGTTGTGTTGTATGCCACTAGCTGGTGCCCGTATTGCACCCGCGCCCGCGCGTTGCTTACCGCCAAGGGCGCAGCGTTCACAGAAATTGATATAGAGGCTACGCCCGGTGCCCGCGCCGAAATGCAGGCACGCAGCGGCCGCACTTCGGTGCCCCAGATCTTCGTCGGCGAACGCCACCTCGGCGGTTTTGACGACACCAAGGCCCTGGACGACCAAGGCTTGCTCGATTCCATTCTCCAGAGGTTGCCATGACCGACTCGCAGACTCCCGTCGCCACCACCGCCGATACCACTGCCGTGCTGTCGCTGCAGGCCGTCTATCTCAAAGACTGCTCCTTCGAAGCTCCGGCTGGCCCGCGCTCGGACGGTGAGTGGAACCCCAACATCTCGCTTGATCTGCAAACCAGCAGCGCTGTCGTCGAAGGCGACCTGCGCGAAGTGGTGCTGACCGTCACCGTGTCGGCCAAGCATGGCGAGCGCACGCTGTTTCTGGTCGAGGTTAAGCAAGCTGGCGCCTTCGTCATGTCCAATCTGGGTGAAGCCGACTACAAGCGCGCAGTAGCCACCGTCGCGCCGGGCGTACTGTTCCCCTATGCGCGCGCAGCGATATCCAACTTGGTGTCAATGGGCGGTTTCCCGCAGCTGCTGCTGCCGCCGGTCAACTTCGACGCACTGTACGAAAACGCTGCTGCGCAAGAAGCCCAGCAGCCTTCGCCCACCGTCAACTGATCACGCGTGAGCGCGGCCCCGGCCAGCTCACCCGTTGCTGTCATAGGCAGCGGTTCGTGGGGCACGGCACTGGCAATCCAATTTGCCCGCGCCGGCCATCCCGTGCGGCTGTGGGGTCGCGATGCGCAGCAGCAATCGTTGCTGCGCAGTCAGCGTTGCAACACACGCTATCTCCCCGATGCGCCGTTTCCGCCGCTGCTCGAAGTCCCAACCGATCTGCCTGACGCTTTAACCGGCGCCGACTATGTGGTCATTGCAGTGCCCAGCCACGGCTTTCGCAGCACCCTGCAAGCCGTCGCGCCGCATCTTGGCGTACAGCCGCGCATTGCCTGGGCCACCAAAGGCTTCGAGATCGACAGCGGCTTGCTGCCACACCAAGTAGCGCGTGCCGTGCTGGGCACCACGCCACGTATCGCGGTGATGTCGGGCCCCACCTTCGCTCGCGAAGTGGGCGCAGGTTTGCCCACCGCCATTACTGTGGCCTCTACCGATCCGGCTTTTGCGGCCGAGATCGCCACCGATCTGTCATCGCCCAGCTTTCGCGCCTATACGTCAGATGACATCGTTGGCGTCGAGGTGGGCGGCGCGGTCAAAAACGTACTGGCTGTGGGTGCGGGTCTATCAGACGGCCTGCAGTACGGCGCCAATGCACGCATGGCCGTCATCACCCGCGGACTGCATGAGCTGGTGCGATTAGGTGTGGCGCTGGGCGCTGACCAAGAAACGTTCATGGGTTTGGCGGGCTTGGGCGATCTGGTGCTCACCTGCACCGATAACCAATCCCGTAACCGGCGCTTTGGCTTGTTGCTGGCCAGCGGCCACAGCACCGAGACCGCTATGCAAGAGATCGGCCAGGTTGTCGAGGGCTATCAGGCTGCACGTGCACTGCGCGTGGTGGCGCAACGCGAAGGCGTAGACATGCCCATCTGCGACGCGCTGTATCGCATCCTGTACGAAGGTGGCGATGTCAGCGAAGTAGTCGGCGGACTGATGAGCCGCCCCATCAAGGCCGAGTTCGACTAAGCCTCAGCTGCCGGCAAAGCCCAGCTGACGCCAGGCTTCAAATACCGTCACCGCCACTGCGTTAGACAGATTAAGGCTGCGATTGCCCGGGCGCATGGGCAGCGTGATGCGCACATGCGGCGGCAACGTTTGCAGCAGCGCGTCGGACAGGCCCTTGGATTCCGAACCGAACAGCACGCTATCGCCTGCCGCATAGCTGACATCGGTGTGGCGCTGCGTGCCACCGGTCTCCACGACCCACAATCGCGTAGGGCCTATCGCCGCTAGGCAATCGGCCACCGTGGCGTGCTGGGTCACGCAGGTCATCTCGTGATAATCGAGACCCGCGCGGCGCAGCCGCGGCTCGTCGATCTCAAAGCCCAGCTTGCCAATCAGGTGTAGCTGGGCCCCGGTGTTGGCGCACAGCCGGATGACATTGCCGGTATTGGGGGGAATCTCGGGTTCGTGCAGCAGGACGTGGAGCATGGGTCAGAGTCTGGCGTGAGCCCCAGCCGATGCAAGTAGCACAGGATTCGCCGTCGCAAATCGGCAATAATTGGCACCCATGACCTCTCCCGCTTTGGACTTCTCGCCCCCGCCTTGGGTGGCGCCCGCCCCTTCCCTGCGCAGCGACTTTTGCGGGATGGATTTCGTCTCGCCTATCGTGCTGCTGTCGGGCTGTGTGGGCTTCGGCGAGGAATACACCCGCGTGTCGGGGTTTTCTAATCGCGACGTGGGTGCGGTGTGCCTCAAAGGCACTACTGGCAAAGCACGCCTGGGCAACAAGCCACACCGGGTGTACGAGACGCCAATGGGCATGCTCAATGCCATCGGGTTACAGAACCCCGGTGCAGACCATGTGGTCGATCGCATCCTGCCCACACTCGACTTCACCGAGACGCGCTTCATCGCCAACGCCTCGGGCTCGACCATCGAGGAATACATAGAAGTCGTGGCGCGCTTTGATGACAGCCCCATCGACGCCATCGAGATCAACATCTCGTGTCCCAACGTCAAAGAAGGCGGCGTGACCTTTGGCAACGACCCCGAGATGTCGGCGCGAGTGGTTGCCGCGTGCCGCAAGGTCACGCAAAAGCCGCTGATCACCAAGCTCTCGCCCAACCAAACCAACATCCAAGACAACGCACGCCGTTGCATCGAAGCCGGCACCAACGCGTTTGCCGTCATCAACACGCTGATGGGCATGGCTGTCGATGTACGCACGCGCACCGCCATCATCGGCAATCGTCAGGGCGGTGTGTCGGGCCCGGCTATCAAGCCGATTGCATTGCTCAAGGTGGCGCAGGTCTACGAAGTAGCACGCGCCCACAAAGTGGCCATCATCGGTCAGGGCGGCATTACCTGCGCCAACGATGCGCTGGAGTTCATCATCGCTGGCGCCAGCGCCGTGGGCGTGGGCACGGCACTGTTTTATGACCCGCTGGTGTGCCCCAAGATCAACGCCGGCATTGCCGCGTATCTGGCTGCCAACAACATGGCCCATGTCAGCGAGCTGGTCGGCACCTTGCACGGTACCCACGGTCACTGATTTTTACGACATCTCTGCCTTACGGAATCACCATGTCTGAACTTGCAACAATCAATTTCACGCGCGGCGTACCCGCCAACGAATCTTTCCCCACCGCAGAGCTGGCCGAGTGCGCTACAGCAGTACTGGCACAGCAAGGCGATGCCGTGCTGCAGTACGGCCCGGCTGCAGGCCTTGCACCGCTGCGTGCGTGGCTTGCCGAGTGGCAAGGCGTCAAACCCGAACAAGTGCTCACCGGCAACGGTTCGCTCGAGCTAGTCGATTTTCTGTGCACCGCCATGATCAAGCCCGGCGATGTGGTGTTCACCGAGTCGCCCAGCTACGACCGTGCCATCACGCTGTTCCGTCGTCATGGCGCCACCATCATCGGTGTGCCGCTGCAGGCCGATGGTCCCGACATCGATGCACTGGAAAAGCTGCTGGCCCAGCACAAGCCCAAGCTGTTCTATGTGATCCCCGACTTCCAGAATCCATCAGGTGCCACCTGCTCCAGTGCCAAGCGCAAGCGCATCGTCGAGCTGACCGGCCAGCACAACGTGCTGCTGCTCGAAGACGCGCCTTATCGCATGCTGCGGTATCGCGGCACGCAAGAGCCCACGCTGTTCTCACTGGCGCCCGATCGCGTGTTGCACATGAGCAGCTTTACCAAGTTGATTGCACCGGGCGTGCGCCTGGGCTTCATGCTGGGTGATGCCGCCATGCTGGCACGCATTGGCAAAGTGGCCGAAGACACTTACATCTCGCCGGGCTACTTCGCGCACGGCGTCACCTACGAATGGTGCCGTCGCGGCTTGCTGTTGCCGCAGATCGGGCGCCTCAAGGCGCTGTATGCGCCGCGCCTCGATGCTTGCCTCGCCGCACTCGACAAACACATGCCCGATGCCGTGGCCACGCGCCCCGATGGCGGCTTCTTTTTATCGCTAACGCTGCCCGAAGGTGTGCTGACCACCGACCTGCGCGCCGCCGCGGCCAAGCGCAACCTCAACTTGGCCGATGGCTTGGCGTTTTTCCCGCAGGGTGGTGGCGAGCGCTTCTTGCGTCTGCCGTTCTGCGCGCTGACTGCAGACGTTATCGATGAAGGTATCCGGCGTTTGGCTGAAGCCGTGCGCGAGGTTCGTAAGTAGGCAAAGCGGCTGCATTTTGCCCCGCTGACCTCAGGTACGGACTTGGACAGCCAAGCCGACATAAAAAACAATGATGGCTCTCGCCCCGCACCTGCGGGGTCTTCTCACAATGTTGTTTTTGACAGCATATGTGTTAGGGAGCATTATTTATGCGGTGGGAAGTCCGATTCTGCGTCGAGTTCGACGCGGAATTTTGTGATCTGAATTCAGGTGTTCAAGTCGAGCTACTCGCTTGTACCGAGTTGCTTGCCTGCTTTGGACCATCTCTGGGTCGACCCAGAGTTGACACGCTTAATGGCTCAAAGCACACCAACATGAAAGAGCTGCGTTTCCACGCGGACGGTGGCGTGTGGCGCATCGCTTTCGCGTTTGATCCACAGCGTAAAGCAGTACTTTTGATCGCTGGCAACAAGGCCGGCGCCAAACAGCGGCAGTTTTATCAGTCGCTGATTACGACAGCCGATCGCCGGTTCGACGCCCACTTGAGAATGATCGCTCGACAGCTATTGAACTGAGGAAATCAAACATGGGTCGCACTGCCGCCGAGATCATCAAGACTCTGTCTGCTGCACAGCGCAAAGCCATCAAAAAACGCGGCGAAGCATTGATCATCGAAGAGTTAACTCTGCGCGAACTACGCAAGACCTTGGGGCTGACTCAGGCGCTTGTCGCCAAACGTCTCAAAAAGGGTCAAGACCGAGTATCACGCATCGAACAAAACGGCGACCTGCTGCTCTCTACCCTGTTGGACTACGTCAGATCACTGGGCGGCGAATTGGAGCTGGTATGTCGATTCAAAGACAAGCCAGACGTTAAGCTAAAAGTTGTTTGATCCAGGACCTTCAGAGCCCCGAACCGCAAAGAGTCTGTCGGTGTCAGCAATGGCCCAACGTGCCGCCACAGTCCGGGCATACCGGCAAACGCACTATCGGGTACTGGCGCCGCAGCGCTTTACGTTGCACATCGGCCGCCGTAGCGCGCCACTGCAGGCGCTGCATGCCACTTACGATGTAGGTAGCAGCGCTTTTATCAGCGCGTCCAACCCCTACAGCCAGTCTTGGTCATTGGCCCGCAACGTAGCGCGTCATCAGGCGTTGATCGCAAGCCTTACGCGTTACGGCCATACCTATGTTCAGGGCTATGGCCGCCATCCGGCAGGCACATGGCCAGCCGAGCGCAGCGTGCTGGTGTTAGGAATGACGCTATCTCAAGCGCAGGCGCTGGGAGCTGCATTGCAACAGAACGCGATCGTTTGGAGCGGTGCCGACGCCCTACCGCAGTTGATAATGCTGCGTTGATTCCGCCAACGTTACGTTTGAACCGCTACCGGCAACGTAACCACAAACTGTGTTCCTTGATTCAAGCGGCTGGTGAAGCTGATGTTGCCTTGATGAGCATCTAGGATGGTCTTGGATAGCCACAGGCCGATGCCCATCCCGGTTTCCTTGGTCGTGCGCAGCAGTTCAAAAACCACCGCTTCGGCTTCTGGCGCAATACCACTGCCGTTGTCAGCAACGGTCAGAGCAATTCGCTCATTCACCAAATCTGTTTGAACGGTTACTTTTTTGACGCCCTCAAATGCGGGCCCAAACGCCTCGCTGGCGTTAGTGATCAGATTCAACAAGACCTGTTGCAGCTGCGACTTATCACCACTTAGAGGCAAGACCAGAGGGTACAACTGAACCTGAACTTCGATGCCCTGCTTTTGTAGGGCGGGTTGGCACAACAGCAGAACATCTTTGGCGAGCTCGTTGAAGTCAAAAACGGAAATGGCTTTGCTGCCTTGGCCAAACATGTTTCGCAACGTGGTGATGATGGTGGCAGCGCGTTGATTAGCAGTGCGCAAACCAGTCAACGCCTTGTCAATTCTGGTGTCCTTGTTGAGCTTCGCCTCATGGTCGTTGAGAACCAATTCGATCATTCCGGCATTCGTCTGAATAACAGTCAGAGGCTGGTTTAGTTCGTGCGCCAAGCTGGCGACCAAAGCACCCATGCCGGCTGTTTTGTTGAACAACGTAAGATGGCGGATAATTTCTTCGCGCTCTTCCAGCAATTGCTTAAGGTTTAAGCCATTGCGCCGCATCTCCTCAGCTCGCTCGTTGGTCAGTATCAGCTCTTTGTTGACAGCCAGTTTCTTTTGCTCAGATCTCTCTAGAAAGATTCGCAAAAAAGAGATGTTGAAGAGCGTGATGGAGGAGAACTGCCCAAAAACCATCACAGCTTGATGCCAACTATGCGAGTAGAGATCATCAATGGTGCCAGCTATAACGACTCCGATAGCGCGCAATCCTAAGGTGATGCTTAAGATCAAGCCGCCCCACATGAGCAGCGTTGCACCTAGGGACTCCGACTTCCTATGAAGCTTCAGGCCGATTCTGAAATAGTCGAAACACAGGACGGCATAGAAAGCATTAAAGAGAATCAATGCTTCCCAATCGGCCTGCAACACCGCCATGAGATAGACAAATAGTATGAAATAGAGGCCACAAGCCAGGTTGTAAACCAAGTAGGAACGGTTTTGCGGGTCCGGCAGAAGGTACATGCGCAACGCAACCATTCGGCCCCAGTTGCCAAGCAGCATCAGCAACTGTGCAACATACAAAAAAACGAACTCTGGGACATGGCCTCGCATAGCCAAAAAAGCCACAGCTACGCCGCTAAATATTCCAGACGCACACCACAACTTAACCTGATCGCTTCTGTACTCTTTCAGAGCCAACCAAATTGCTCCGTGCAACATCAGATACACGAAGGAGGTCATGAAGATGGTGGTTTGAGTATCTAGAATCATAAGCTGCAGATTCTATTTCTTTTCTGGGCGAGATACCGACCAAGTGCCGTCTGTCTTAGACGCTCGTAAAGCTGTTCCAAAAAAACATGGGGGCTTCTTGAGAACTGTCTGGCGTTTAGATCTTGCCGACTTGACCATCACTGCCTACCGGGGCGGGCAAACGATGCTCAGTTTCTTAGCGTACAAACGAGCAATCCACAAAAAGGCATGGGTCGTGTTCTTGAAGTACCAGACGTCTCCATTCTCCACTGCTTCTAGTTGTTCAACACCCAATCCCATCTTCTTACACATGGCTTCTATGGGTAAATTTTGTTGGGTGCGAGCCTGTTGCAATAAACGACCCATTTCAATGAATGCATCGTCTTGGTATTCGGTAAGTGTTCTCATCACGATGACCAGGGTTCGTTGCTCACAGCCCAGAATGTGGCATCTAATTTTTAGTTGCCCCACCCCTAAATGGGGAGACTTGGCCATTGCGGCTGGTCATAGGTTGGGTAAGTAGTGGTTTTTTACTTAAGAAGTCTGTCGGCCTATAAAATTGACAGGGTTGAAGGGGAGCAATGGGCTTGGCAGCAGAAGGCACCATGACGCACAAAGGCTGTGTTTTTCTGGTTGATGATGACGGCGAGATTCGTAGTCATCTGGGTGACCTATTGAGACATCTTGGCTATCGAGTCAACGACTTTGCCAGTGCAACGTCGTTTTTGGAGCATGCGCAGCGCTGCTCGCCCGCTGTCTTGGTATTGGATATGCGCATGCCGCAAATCACCGGCTTGGATTTACAGAGAGCCTTGCTTGAGCAGGACTGGCTCTTACCCGTTATTTTCATGAGCGGCGAGAGCAAGAACCAAGAAATCATTGATGCCATGAAGTTTGGCGCGGTTGATTTTTTGTGGAAACCCTTTGATTACACCCAGCTTGTACAAGTTATTGATAAGGCGCTACAGCTTGATGTGCAGCGTTCCGCTGACCAAATACGTTTAAAGCGCGTGGCTGCGCTTTATCAGGGCTTGAGTCCAAGGGAAAGGGAGATGGTCCACTTGATGCTCTTGGGGCATGGCAACAAGGACATCGCGACAACAAAAAGCTTGATGGCTGATACGGTTAAGAAACACCGCGCTCAAATTTTGGCAAAGATGCAAGTACAGTCTTTGGCAGAGTTGCTATCTCTGTGTAAGGATTTTAAGACGACCTTGTAGGCTTAGCCGCGGTCAAGAATTTGCACAGTAGATTCCATCTGTTGCCCAAGAGCTGCTGCGTTTGCCAGGCGCCCGGACGAATCGGCACGCAGACTCACCGTATACAGCTCATCAGCGGTCTCCTTGCCTGGCTGCCCAGCGGGCATATCCAATACCCGGGTCAATCGCCATATGCTGCTGCTTTCACGGTCAATATTGGTGGCATAAGGCGCACGCCTGTTGCGCATGTCGTCAAACTCCGTGCGTAGCGCGGGCTTGGCGGTAGCTGGTGGTTTGAGTCGACGCATCAAAGTAAGCGACGTTTTGGCATTAGCATCCGGTGCCCAGCGGGCGCCTTGAATGTCCCACACGGTCTGAGTGCCTTGTGGAATGAATCCCATCGTCAGCTGCAACACACTGGCATCGCTGAGCGTTACTAACTCTGGCGGGACACTGAACGCAAATCGCTTGGTACGCAGCGACCATGTTTTACCGGTTTCCAACTGCATGCTCGTCAGCGCTTTGGGGAGCGTGGCACGGCGCGACAAAAAACTCTGCCACTGCGCCACCGTGCCGGTGTAAGACGCGTCGATCAGGTTTGCCATGCGCAGCGCACGCTCGGTGATTAAATCGCGCTGTGCTGAGCCGATCAACTGGGTGAAGCCTGCGTAACCGTCTGGCGTCGGCAGTAACCACAGATACACATACACATTGAGGAAAGGCACGGCATACACCCGCTCCTGCCACACGCGGCCGTAGGCATCGGTCTGCTGTGTATCCGTTAGTGCAACGCCCAACGAAGTGATGCGGATGCGGTCTTGGCCAATACTGCGGCGCAGGTCCAGTGTCTTGAGGATCAAGTCCATGGACTGCTTGCTGTCGCTGTAAAAAGCGTTATCAGCAGCGGCGTTAGGGCGCACGAGGCGCAGCAACGTAATGTCAGCCGCTGATGCAATGCTCACCGAGCCATCACCCGGCAAGTCGGTAGCGCTGTAGCGCGGTGCATTGGCGGTCCAGCTGTTGTCTTGCTGTTGTGCGATTAGGCGCGGCTTGTAGTCATTGGAATCTGGGTCATACAGCACCGATTCGGTGCCGGCGCCCTTGGGAAAAGCGGCATCAGCAGCGCTGACCAACAGGGCAGTGCTACCGGCCCGCTCATGCTTGGCCATCACTGCCAGATAGGCACGGTCAAAGGCGGGCCATGACAGCGGCAAGGCAAACTCGTCCTTCATGCTGTAGGTCTGTGTGCTGCGCAGGTAGGAAGCGCGCACCAGCGAGCGTCGATCAAACTGCGCTTTGTTTTCTGGCGCATGCAGCACGTGGCTGATGGGCAACGAATAGTTAAGGTTTTCGTTGGGTGACTTGGCGAGCACCACACCGATTACCCGGCCCGACTCGTCGAGCAACGGACCGCCACTGTTGCCAGGCGATGCAGCCGCTGAAAAGCGGATCCACTTCCAGCGCCCGTCTTGATCCTCGGGTGTTAATGAGGTGTACAGGCCATCGCGTATCACGATTCCTTGACCCAAAGCGTTGCCGACGGTCAGTACAACGTCATCGAGTTGTGGGGACTCGTTGATCGCAAAGCCCGGCGGGGCTGGATCATTCTTGAGCGAGAACACCACAAAGTCTTGGTGCATTGAGTACTTGAGGATCTGATCGATCTCAAAGATGGTGCCATCGCTGCGGCGCAGCACCGGAGGCCCGAACTGGCTGTTAGGGCTACCGTTGATGACATGAGCTGCCGTTACATAGCGGTTGCTACCCAGCGCAAATGCAGTGCCTATCGAGTTGTACGCATCCGTGCGTTCGCTGTAGGGCAACAGATCCAGCGGCAATGGCTTTTCGTAGGTCAGCGGGTCCTTTTCGGGTTTCTTGATCACCACTTCGAAGGTGCTGGCCCGCGCTGCCCGTTGCAGCTCAGGGGTTAGCGGCGCAGCGCCGACGGACACTGCAGTTAGCAGTGCCAGCCAGCCCAGCAAACAGACGAACCAACGTTGTGGTGTATCGAGCATGCGCAACCCCCAGCCTGCACGGCGCGGGCCTTTACAGCCCACGCTCGCACAGGCCGTGTGGCATCTCAAGACCCGCAGACGATCAGGGCTTGGGCCGGCTCTTTCCTTGAGCGGTCTTACGCCGCAGAAACTCTGGTATTTGAGCGTCTTCCATCATGTCCATGCTCTCCGAGGAGCTGACTCGCCGGGAGCTCATGCGCATGGCCGAGTACAGGGCTTCCTTGCCATATCCCTCTCTATCGCGCTCGGCCACCAACATACGAAGTTCGTTGTGCACCCCTGCAAGCCAAGGATTACCAGCCACCTTGGATTCCATGCTGGCCAACAGCTGCGTTGCCCGGTCCCAGTCGCCGTTTAGGGCCGCCTCACGGGCCTGGGTTGCAACCCGTGCCAAGCCCAATTCGTCGATACGCTGTTCTATGGTGGAGTCGGCAGCCAGTGCCCCATACACAGCATCGGCGACACGCGGCAGCGAGAGCGTGACCGGCGCCAACTGCACCGCAACGCCCTGCATAGTGTCGTAGCTGATCTGGGCAGTGAACAGCGCTTGGGGTTCATCGGACGGTGCCGCAGGAACACGCAGGCGCACCAGAGCCCAGGTGTCGCCGCCGCGGGCCAAATCCGGCAAGCGCCAGCTATCGGGTCCCAGCGACGCAAGCGTGTTAACCATCGTCACGGTCACACCCGGCGCAGCCTGCAGGGTCAGCCGCACCGATCGACCGTACAGCGCATCGAGCAACGAGAGTTCTTCCGTGAACGGTCCCATCAGATCATCGGCCGTCTGGCCGTAATAGGCATTGCCCTGCCCTGCTTGGGCTATGCGATGCATGAGCAGCTCATTAAAGCCGGTGCCAAGGCCATAGGTTGACGTGGTTACACCCGTCACTGCCTGCGACGCGCATTGCTCGGCAATCGCATCGGCGCCGGTCAGGCCCGCGTTGGCACAGCCGTCAGAGAGTAGGATGACGCGCGATAGCACTTGCGGCGCCACATGCACACGCAGCGTCTGGGCACCGGCCAACCAGCCACCGTGCAAATTGGTACTGCCGCCCTCACTGATGGACGCAATGAGGCTCTGCAAGAGATGCCTGTCGCCGACCGAATCCGCCTGCGACAAGACACTGACTTCGTCGTCATACGCGATAACAGAGCAGCGGTCGGTGGGGCGCAAGGCGCCAACCACAAACTGAGCGCAGCGCTTGGCCTCGACCAGCGGCTTGCCAGCCATAGAGCCCGAGCGGTCAATGACCAGCGAAAGGTGCAAGGGTGCGCGCGCCGGCGCCGCAGCATCGGCCTCGGGCACCGAGATGCGCACCAGGGCATGCGTCTCGACATCGTGCGCGGTATTGGGCAACGCCGGGCGTAGCGGCGTGATCAAAACGGTGGGCTGGCTCATGGTGACTCTCCGATGGTTCGCGGGTCGCCCGCGGGAGAGTCAGCTTGCATGGCTACCGGCTCAGAATATGAGCCGGTGCCTACCTATCTTTAAAACTTCGCGGTAACCGACGCCGAGAAGCTGGTGCCAACCTTGTAGCGGTTGTAATACACCACGTTGCCGCCGCGCTCTTGGTATTCCTTGTAGCCGCGGTTCAGCAGGTTGCGAGCCTCGAACTTGAACTCGAGATCACGCTTCCATACCGTAAAACCCTGACGCGCCACAAAGTCCACCGTCAGACCTGGATTCTCATAGATGTCTGGCAAGCCAGCAGCACCGCGGCTGGTCACACGCGGGCTGACATAAGAGAACAGCAGCGTCTGTTGCGAGAGCTTGCTGTTATCTTCGAGTCCAAACTGCAGGTTGACCAAGTGATCCGATTGGCCGGTCAGCGCTGCGCCATCGGTAAAGAAGTTACTGGCCGGCTGCACCGCAGTGCCATACACAGACGTCGTATCACCCGCACCCACACTGATGCGTGACTTGGTGTAGGTGTAGTTACCGATTACGACCGC
Source organism: Pseudomonadota bacterium (assembly GCA_026398735.1). Taxonomy (GTDB): domain Bacteria; phylum Pseudomonadota; class Gammaproteobacteria; order Steroidobacterales; family Steroidobacteraceae; genus ZC4RG30. The sequence goes on from JAPLSH010000004.1 coordinate 177,585, forward strand.
ACGACGCGAACCAAAGAACGCAGAGCTCAAGGTTTCGTTGAGCGGGTAGTACTTCTGTACTTCAACTTCCAAGCCCATCAGCGTGGCTTTTGGTGCGTTGGCGTAGCTGGTGACCGGCGTGTTGTCGTTAAAGCCTGTAAAGGCTTCGATGGGCTTGTCGATCTGCTTGTAAAAGCTAGCGGCAGAGAAGCGCTGATCGCGGTCAAAGTACCACTCAAATCGCGCCTCGGCATTGGTGAACTGACTGTCCACCAGCAACGGGTTGCCGCGATAAGCGCGATTACTCTCAGGATCGTAGTAAGCCTGGAACATCAGCTCACGAAACTGCGGACGTGCGATGGACTTGGAACCGTTCACGCGCACCTGCATGTTCTGGTGGAACTTGTAGGTCAGCGTCACAGCCGGCAACACATAGCTGTTGTCCAATGCTGTTGAGGGGTTCGACGTGTTGGCGGTGTTGAACACCTGCATTGCGCCAACATTCTGCTGCGCCTTTTCCATGCGCGCGCCGGCATTGATCTCAAAGTTGTCGACCAGCTCGGCCTGCAATTGCAGATACCCGGCGTTAGTGCGCAAACTTGCATCGAAGGCCGGGTTGGACTCGGTCGACTCAATCAAATTGACGCCGTAGTACTCAATGACGGCCCCACCGAGCAAGTAGTCAGGGCGGAACATGGCCACGCCGCTGGGAAAGGTCGACGGCGCAATGATCTGGAATTCACGACGCTGCGACTCACGCTTGGTGTCGGTGAACTCATAGCCCACACCGGCCACCACTCGCGGGGTGATCGTATAGGTCGCGTCAACACCGGCTGAGCCAAGCGTCTCGTTCAGATCCGAGAACGAGATGCGTGCAAAGCCCGTCTGGCCATTGTCCAGACGGTTGATGAAATACTGGCCATAAAGGCTGGCCGAATTATTAGAGCGCGAGTAGCCCAAGCCCAGCTCGTACGGCGCATTGCGCGAGGACTTAGCGTAAGCGGCACGTACATCGACCTTCACAGGGTCAATTTTGAACTGACCATTGAGCTGGGTAGTGAACATCTGCCGCTCATACCAGCCAGTCTGCTGCTCGCGGAAATCTGCGCCCAATCGCTGATTGTTCTGCTTACCCTCGGAGAGGCTCGCGCGCTTGAGCGTGTCGCGGATATACAGATTGGTCCAGCGCAGCTTGCTGCCGTCGCCCCACTCGAAGCCCAGGCCGAACAGGCCATTGAGCACGATGCGGTTCTCGGTTGAGACAGTGCGGTAGTCTTTGTCGACAGCCGACAAATCAAGGCTCGCAGGAGTCTGCTCGGTATTGTCTTTGGTGCGCCACTTGTTGCTATAGCCAGCAGTGGCAATCAAGCCCACCTCGGTGTCACCGATCAGCTTTGAGGTGCCGCCGGTAAATCCACCAGAGAAATTAGGCGCAATGCCCTTGTCCATTTGGACCAGGCCATTATCGACGGTGACGAACTGCTTGGCGATTTCGCCAGTGTTGACCTTGCCGGAGCTCATGCGCTCACCGGTGGCAAAGAAACCATCCAACTTAGAGGGCGTATCGCGCGCACCGTTATCAAAACCCGTCCAGTCACTCTTGCTACCGTAATAGGTGTAGCCAAGGTTGCTGGTCGTAAAGGTGTCGCCGCTCATGCCGTAGTTGACGTTAAAGAACGGCTCTTTGGGCACGGCCAAGGTGGTGAGATTGATCAAACCGCCGCCGAACTCACCGGTGTAGTTGGGCGAATAGGTTTTCTGCACCAAAGATGACGCGATAACGTCGGACGGGAACAAGTCCAAAGGTACAGCGCGACGCAGCGGCTCGGGGCTAGGCAGCGGCGAGCCATTGAGCAGCGCTTGCGAATAGCGGTCACCCAAGCCACGCACGTACACAAAGCCATTGCCGGCAACACTCAGACCCGTTACACGGCTGAGCGCACCGGCGATGTCGCCCTCGCCCGTACGGGCGAGGTCGTCAGCGGAGAGGATCGACAGGACCTGCGTGGCGCCACGCTGAATGTTGCGGTCACGGCGACCCAGGATGACGATTTCGCCACCTGGGGCCGCCACGTCCACAGCCGTCTCTGCGGCCACAGCGTTGGAGGCTTCGACTTCAGGCGCAGCGGCCTGGGCCAATACTGCCTGCGGAGAGAAAGCACCGGAGAGCAGCAGCACTCCCGGTCCGAACAGCAGCTTGGCCATGGCAGATCCTCGGGCAGCTATCAGAGTGCAGGCAGCGAGGTGCAGGCCGAACCCGTCGCGCTGAACGTTGCCGTCTTCGAGTTGCAAGTCCAACCGGCATACCAAGTGTCGTTGGCATCCTTGACCGCACCGATATATGTGGTGGTATCAAAGAAAGCGTTGACCGTCTTGGCATCAAACGGGGTACGAGCTGTCTCGTTGGCGCCGTTGATGAACACGCTGCTCAGCGTCGATGTCAGGCTGGAGGTGTTGTTGGTGCCGGCGTTGAACGTGTCGGTGACTTGCTGAGCAGTCAGCCCACCGCTGCCAACGAACTGTGTCGTGCCGCAGGTCATGGCTACAGACTTGAAGGCCGGGGCGCCGAGCTTTTCCGGGATCGAGTTGGCAGCACCGATGATGTTGGTGCCGTTGAGGCGCAAGCAGCCCGTCGGGGTGGTCAGCACGCCGTTCATGAGCGTGGCATCAGCACCACCGCGCAGCAGCATGGCGGCTTGGTTGCCGTTGGCCGCATTCTTGTGCACGAAGGTGAAGTTGGACAGCTGCATGTTGGTGCGCGGCGCCTGGCTCTCCAGCGCGTTGGCCGAGTCCAGCTCGATGATCGAGTCAGCAGCACCGCTGGTCTTTTGCACAGCGATGACGTACTGAATGTTGCCTTGGTAGCCGGTGTCCAAGTCGAGGTTGTCGTCGTCGGCGCCGGTGAACACCATGTTCTTCATGTTCACGCGGCCACCGAAGGCTTCCATCGCGTCGTCCGAGCTGTTGTGCGTGTGGATGTAGCTCAGCGAGGTGCCGCTACCCACGCCGCCCAGAGTCAGCGACTGCAGTTCGCTGTCGCCCGACAGCACATAGCCGGAGTAGCGGATCTGCACGTACTTCATCGTGCCGCTGTTGTCGGCAGGCGTTGCGCCACCGAAGTAAGCCGGATCCACTGCGCCTTCGGTCTGGCGCTCGCAGGCAACCGTACCCGGCGTTGCGGCCGGTGCAACGGTGCAATCGGTGATGGGCGCGCGGCCCAGCAGTACAACGCCGCCCCACTGGCCCTGCGAGTCGTCCGTGGCCAAGCCCAGAACGTTGTCGCGGCTGGTGAACACGATCGGTGACGTGGCGGTACCAACGGCGCTGATGCGGTTGCCGCGGTTAACGGCGAGCCATGAAACACCCGTCGAGGCGTAGATCACCACGCCGGGCTGAATGGTCAGCGTGACCACTGCATCGGTGGTGGGTGCTGCACCGCGGTCGTAGCCCACGTCGACGCGGCCGCCGAGTGAGTACAGCAGCCCGGAAATCTTGGTCAGCGTCGTGGTGCGCGTGATGCGCGGCGGCAGTTCGCAGACGCGATAGGTGCCGGTCGGGCCGGTGATCGTGCCGCGATCGGCCAGACCAGCCGAATCTTCAATGGTGGGGCAGCCGCCGGCAGGTGTGACCAGCGTCGGGCCGGTGACCGGCGGAGTAACAGGGGCGGTCGTCGTGTTGTTGACGATGCTGATGTTGCCACCGCTGCCCGGCGAGGCAATCTCGTTGGCACCGCAACCACTGAGCACTGCGGCAACCGCAGCGATGACAAGCTTGTTCGAGTAACGCGAGACGATGACCATGACACTCCCCTGCGGGTATCCCGGGATGGGTGGATACAGAGCAACCTGATGCCGCTGAGAAACACTCTCAGCGGGTATGGCAGGCACTCTAAGGAGTGATGGTTGCGGTCTTGTGTACGGTTTGTGACGTTCCTGTTACAAGGCCTGAAATAGCGCCGTTATTTGACGATGAAACCCGCGCGCGGGTTGAATTCTTTATTGTCTGAGGTGCGCACTGCGGACACCCATGCTGCCGCCGCACGACCATCGCGATGCGGGTGGCCCTTGATGGTAATAGGTGTACCAGCCGCAAAGTCGCGCATGCGGATGCCGGCACGCGTGAGTGTGCTGGGACCTTCTGCCTCGAAGCCCCAGGTGGTCACCTTGCCTTTGGCATCCTTCACGTCCACCAACAGCCAGGAATGCGGGTTGGTGTACTGGAACTCTTTGACCACGCCGGTGAGCGTGACTTCTTTAGTTGCATCGAACATCGCACCCGAATGATGCGCTGTAACTGGCAAGGCTAGTGCCGACACGAAGAGGGCGCAGCCGACGATATGACGTTTGATCATGATGTATCCCCGATTAGTGCTTAGGTTGCTTTGCCAGTTACTGCTTAGGAGCCTGTTCGAAGTCGAAGGGCTTGAACTCAGATGTGCCATCGGATTTCTTTTCGATCGCATTGTTTTCGTTCTCGCGGCAATCCCAATAACGCAGCCGCAGCGACTTGTCATCGTTGGTGAGCTGTGTCCAGCTTTGACGCGTATACCAAGGCTTTGCCAGATTCACCGGGTCATATACCCACATGTCGGACTGCAGTGTCTTGGCGTCAACCTTGTGCCAGCGCTCCACGACGGTGGTCTGCTCGGAATAGTCCGGCTGCAGGCCGCGCTGGTATTGGCCCTTGTGCAGGTAACGAGTGTGCGTCACTAGGGTGTCGCCATCCCAGAAGCCAATCGTGTCGCCATTCCATGACGGATAGGCATCTTCTTCGGGCGTATGGTCGCGGCCGTCGGTGTAGACACGGCGCACATCATTGACCATCTCGTTGATGAGCCAGGTCTGCGTTGGTGTGACCACAAACTCATGCAGGAAAGGCTCGGTAACCCAACGCGGCACGCCGGGCGGGCGGCAATCGCTGATGGGATCGTATTCACCACCGGTACGTCCCAGTTGATCGGCCTTGGTCCGATACACGGCCCGACCTGCGGGCGTCAGCTGTGCCGTGGTGGTGCCAGGCTCACCCTTGGCCACGCCGGCGTAATACTCGGGCTTGGGCGGGCGGCCGGCCAGATCGGCATCAAACTCCAGACCGCCGCCGGTGCGCGTATAGACGCCAGACCAGTCGTAGGCGGGCTCGGACATCTGCGCCCAGGCAGGATTTTTGCCGCCACCTGCAGCCTCACGCAGACGCTGGAACAACTCCCAGGATGTCTTGTAGCGCTCGCCAAAGGCTTGCAGTTGCGACTTTTGGGCCGGCCAATCGGCGCCTTTATCGACCCATGCCGGCGGTCGGTCCTGAGCAACCCCCCGAACCAGGACTGCACCGACCGCCACCACTGCTAACGCAACAGCAACGCCTATCGCCCGCTTGCCCCCAACTGCCATGTTCATGTCCTTCTAATTAGAGGAATCGATCTGCTAGTTACGTTTCTAGCAGGTCATGCCAGACACTACAAAAGCTTAAATGTGAACGGCACGTCTCCTAAGTTGATTACCGAATAAGAAGATTCACCGGCCGGTTATGTGAATCCGTAATAATCAATGGATGAAACCCACTATTAAGCCGGCCAACGCCAACTTTTCTTCGGGACCCTGCGCCAAGCGGCCGGGTTATGACGTCAATGCCCTGCAGCTGAACCTGTTGGGCCGTTCCCACCGGTCGGCGCCCGGCAAACAGGCCCTGGCCTTGGCCTGCAGCCAAACCGCCCGCCTGTTGGGGCTGCCGGAGGGCTATCGCGTCGCAGTAGTGCCCGGCTCGGATACCGGAGCGGTCGAAATGGCGATGTGGTCGCTGCTGGGTGAGCGCGGCGTGGACGCGCTGGATTGGGAGTCGTTCAGCGCCGGTTGGGTGACCGACATCGTCAAGCAACTCAAGTTGCCGGGTGCCACCGTGCACAAGGCCGACTACGGCCACCTGCCCGACCTTGCCAAGGTGAACTTCGACAATGACGTGGTGTTCGTATGGAACGGCACCACCTCGGGCGTGAAAGTGCCCGATGGGAACTGGATACCCGATGACCGCAAAGGCCTGACGATCTGCGATGCCACGTCGGCGGTATTTGCGATGGAGCTGCCGTGGCACAAGCTCGATGTAGTGACCTTCTCGTGGCAGAAGGTGCTCGGCGGCGAAGGCGCACATGGCATGTTGATTCTGGGGCCGCGCGCCGTGCAACGGCTGGAGGCCTACAGCCCGCCGTGGCCGCTGCCCAAAGTGTTTCGTATGAAGTCAGGCGGCAAACTCAACGAAGGGTTGTTTCGCGGCGAGACCATCAACACCCCTTCAATGCTGTGCGTGGCCGATTACTTGGATGCGCTGAACTGGGTAGAGCGCCTTGGCGGTGTGGCCTCCACCATCGCGCGCAGCGAGGCCAATCTGCAGGTCATCCGTGAGTTTGTGCAAAGCCACGACTGGATCAGCTTTTTGGCGCGCGACCCCGCGACGCTATCCAACACCAGTGTCTGCCTGAGCGTGGCGCTGCCCGAAGAGCAGGTGAAGCAGATGGTGAAGCTGCTCGATGCAGAAGGCGTGGCGCATGACATCGGTGCTTATAAGGATGCTCCTGCGGGACTACGCATCTGGTGCGGCGCCACTGTCGAAGCTGCCGACCTGCAAGCGCTCATGCCTTGGCTTGCGTGGGCCTTTCACAGCGTACAGCCTGCCAACTGATCAACCGGGAATACATCATGTTCAAGATCCGTACTTACAATCAGATCGCGCTTAAGGGACTCGAGCGCTTCCCGCGTCAAACCTATGAAGTGGGCAGCGACATCGGTCATCCCGAGGCCTTCCTGCTGCGTAGCCAAAAGCTGCACGACATCGCCGTGCCTGAAACGCTGCTGGCCGTGGCTCGCGCCGGTGCCGGCGTCAACAACGTACCTGTTGCCGATTACAGCCGGCGCGGCATCGTGGTGTTCAACACACCCGGCGCCAATGGCAACGCCGTCAAAGAACTGGTCGTGGCCGGCATGCTGTTGGCCAGCCGCAATGTGCGCGCCGCACTATCTTATGTGGGGACACTGGAGTCGGACACCGACGCTGCGACCATGTCCGCCAAGGTAGAGAAGGACAAGTCACGTTTCGCAGGCAGCGAACTGCGCGGCAAGACGCTAGGAATCATCGGCCTGGGGATGATCGGCGGCATGGTTGCCGATATAGCGTTGGCGTTGGGCATGAAGGTTGTGGGCTTTGACCCAGTGCTATCGATCGATGCCGCCTGGCGGCTTTCTAATGACGTTGTGCGCATGGAAAACCTGTCGATGCTGCTATCACGCAGTGACTACGTCACCTTTCATGTCCCTGCGATGGATGCCACGCACCACATGATCAATGCAACCACGTTAGGGCTTATGAAGCCTGGTGCGGTGCTGCTGAATTTTGCGCGTGAGTCAGTGGTCGATGCCGCAGCAGTGGTTAAGGCTTTAGATGCCGGCACGCTGTCGCACTACATCTGCGACTTCCCCGAGCCGGTACTGCTCGGCCACGCCAAGGTGATCTCCCTGCCGCACATCGGCGCCAGCACAGAAGAGTCTGAAGAAAACTGCGCGGTCATGGCTGCCAATCAGTTGGTGGACTATCTGCAGCAGGGTAACGTCACCAACTCCGTCAACTATCCGGCCATTCAGATGGAGCGCAGCCCCGGCACCACGCGCATCACGTTTTGCAACGACAATGTCGCAGGCGTGTTGGGCAATGTGTTGTCCGTGCTTGCAGAGCGCAAGGTCAATGTCATCGATATGGTCAACAAAAGCCGCGGTGATCTGGCCATCAACATTATTGATGTGGCGCAGATGGATGCCACTGAGGTCGCCGCTGCGATTGCCAAGGTTGAGCACGTGATACGTGTGCGCGTCATCTGAGGCAAGCTGCGTTGCTGAATCCCGTTCGCAAACTGTCGGACTTTCGCTTGATCGCGTTCGACATGGACTCGACGCTGATCAACATCGAGTGCATCGACGAGCTGGCGGATGTTGCAGGTAGGCGCGAGGCTGTATCGGCGATTACCGAGGCTACGATGCGCGGTGAAATCACCGATTTCAAAGACAGCCTGCGCCGCCGTGTTGCGCTGTTGCGTGGGCTGCACGACAGCGCGTTAGACAGGGTGTATGAACAGCGTCTGCAGCTGAACCCCGGCGCGCAAACACTGGTGGACGCCTGCAAAGCGGCAGGGCTGACCACCGTGCTGGTCAGCGGCGGCTTTAGTTTCTTTGCCGAGCGCGTGCAGCAGCGCTTGGGTATCGACTACTCACGCAGCAACGTGCTGGAAATTGTCGACGGTCATCTCACTGGCCAGCTTGTCGATCAGCCATGGGGTGACATCTGCGATGGCGCGCAAAAGCGCCACATGGTGGTGCAAACCTGTGCCGCTATCGGTGCCACCTTGCGACAAGCCATCGCAGTGGGCGATGGGGCCAACGACCTGCCCATGATGAACGCCTGTGCCGAGGCAGGCGGATTGTCTGTTGCTTATTGCGCCAAGCCTGCCGTTCGTGCGCAGGCGATGGTATCCATCAACAGCGCTGGACTTGAGCAGCTCTTGGAACTGTTCGTCACTCGTATTTAGCGGCAAATGCAGCCGTTTTGCCCGCAGCTATCGATGCCCCAGTGATTTAGCGTGATTCGTGAGATACGCCTTGGTTGACATTTGTATCTCACGGGATACACTTGTTTTCACTCGTTGAAGTTACAGCCCAATATTTGGCATGGCTTGAGGGTTTGCAGGATCCAACAGTCCGTGCCCGAGTTCGCGTCAGAGTGGACAGGATGGTGTACGGCAATCCTGGGCATCACCGGGTGCTGGCCGGCGGCCTAGTAGAGTTGAAGTTTGATTTCGGTGCCGGCTACCGCGTTTATTTCAAGGTGCTGAGCCCGAACAGACTTGTGGTTTTGATGGGTGGTGACAAGAAGTCCCAACGAGATGACATTCTCAAGGCCAGATTGCTGGCCTCTTCATTGGAAGCCCCGCCATGAGCAAAGCAATACGTAAATGCAATTCGGTCAAAACCGTCAAATATGATGTGGCGTTGCAGCTCAACTCACCAATTGAAAGAGCTGCTTACCTCAAGGCATGGCTGGACGAAGCGCCCGAGGATGCGTCTGGGTTTCTTCGCGCACTAGGCGATGTGGCACGAGCTCATGGCATGGCGCGGGTTGCCCGTGATACTGGATTGGGCAGGGAAAGCTTGTACAAGTCTCTGTGTGTCACCGGCAATCCAAGTTTCGCTACTGTCTTGAAAATCGCCAAGGCGCTTGGAGTTAAGTTGCATGCTGAATTGGCGTGACGGCGCCTCACCCCCAGCAGCGCACCTACTGACAGTGCGCGCGAAGGCTGCATCAGCTCTTCTTGTACGTGATCTTCTGCGTGCCGCCTGCGCAGCTGCCGATCACTTTGGCATCGCCGACGGCATCATTGGCGAGTGCCTCCAGCGTATAGCCTTTGACGCCTTTGGCATCGAGCTTGGCGGCGATTTCAGCTTTGAGTTCTTCGCAGGGTTTGCCCGCCGCAAAGGCCTGGGGCGCAACCAGCAGCGATAGGGCAGCAAGGGCGATGACTTTGGACATGGCGACCTCCACTGGGGTTAACGGACGTATTCAGTGTACGCTCGATACAGGCAACTCATGCGCGGAGGGTGCATGGCAACGCTTCGTCGATGGCACAAGAGCGCACTGGCTTTGCTACTGGCAACTGCTGCGGGCACAGCTTGGGTAGCCGTTGCGGCTGCGCCCTCGGCCACAGCCGACGCGCGGGCAGAGTTCCACTTCGCGCGACTCATTTATACGGACTTGCCCAACTACGGTCGCTTTCGCGGCGGTTGGTGGCGCCAGGACTGGCCAGAAGCCGAGATCCATTTCAGTGAAAATCTTCGTCGGCTAACCCGTATCAATACCGGTGAGCCGGTCGCAGTGCGGCTGACCGACGATGCCGTGTTTGATGTGCCGTTTTTGTACGCGACTCAAGTCGGCTACTGGGACCTCAGCGACGTCGAAATCGCACGGTTGCGCGAATATCTGCTGCGCGGCGGCTTGCTGATGGGTGACGACTTTTGGGGCGAGAACGAGCGGGCCGTGCTGGAGGCCACGATGGCACAGGTGTTCCCCGACAGGGCCATGGTCGACATACCAGCCAACGATCCTATTTTGCATGTGGTGTTCAGCGTCAACGAGTTCACGCAGGTGCCTGGCCTGCGGCATGTAGGTCGCCGTGGTGTTGCGCAAGGCTTACCGGCACCGCGCTGGCGCGGCATCTATGACGACAACGGCCGTTTGATGGTAGCGATGAGCTACAACCAGGATGTGGGTGACAGTTGGGAAGAAGCCGACAACCCCTACTATCCCGAACCGATGACTGCACTGGGCTATCGCTTGGGTATTAACTACATCACTTATTCGATGACCCATTAAAATGATTCGCTCCAGCCATATAGTTCTTGGTGTGCTGCTGGCGTTGCCAGGCTGTGCGGCAGAGATAGGCAGTCCCGTAACACCACCGCGGGTTGGTATTCCCAACCCAGCCTCAGTCAACTGCATCAAACAAGGCGGCCGCCTGGAGCTGCGCTCAAGCGCCAATGGTGGCTCCTATGGTGTGTGTCTGTTCAGCGGTGGACGCGAGTGCGAGGAATGGGCGCTGTTTCGCGGCGAGTGTCCGGTCGGCGGCCTGCCCATCACGCGCAAGGTGAAATAGAAATGCGCAACATTCTCGGCAAGCTCGCAGTACAAACAGTGCGTGAGGGCGATGGGCAGATGCCGATGCAGTTCGCGCTGTGCGGAGGCGTGCAGGCACAGGATCTGGCCGAGCTCAAACAGTGGTATTGGAGCGAGGAGCTGACCGACGATCCGGCCACAGCCGTATTTCGCATCGAGGTGCGCAGCTTTGTGCTGCAGGTCGATGGCCTCAACGTGCTGGTGGACAGCTGCTGTGGCAATGGCAAAACCCGCAGCGTGCCTTGGGCCCACCAGCTGCAAACCGACTGGCTGCAGGCATTGGGTCGTACCGGACTGTCACCGGCAGATATCCATCTGGTGCTGTGCACCCATCTGCATGCCGATCATGTGGGCTGGAACACGCAGCTGCGCGATGGTCGCTGGGTACCCACCTTCCCCAATGCGCGCTATGTCTTCAGCCGCAAGGACCACGAGTTTTTCAGCACGCAGACCCACGAGGCCCACAACCGTGAGGCCTATATCGATTCGGTATTGCCGGTTATCGAAAGTGGGCAGGCCGACATCGTGGAAAGCGATCACTGCGTACATCGTGAGATCGAAGACGGCATTTGGCTTCAGGACGCAGCAGGTCATTCGCCCGGCTGTGTGGTGGTCAATGCAAAGCGCGGCGGGGCACAGGCCATGTTCATGGGCGACGTACTGCACCACCCGATGCAGGTAGTCCGCCCGGATCTGCCGTTTTTTGCCGACGAAGTGCCAGCCGAAGCCTGTGCAACACGCCAGCGTTTGCTGGCAGAGGCCGCAGATAAGGGCGCAGTGATGTTCCCGGCACACTTCCCCGACGCACCGGGCGGGCGAGTGCTGCGCGCAGGGCGCGGCTTCGCCTATGACTTCCTGCAGCCGGGGCGCGGCCGCGGTACTACTTAAGGTTGATGATCCAGCGGAAGGTCGAATCCACACCCGGCGGCAGGTGCTTACGAGCCGTCCAGGTCTTCTGGATGCACTCGGTTACGCTGCCTTCGGGCAAAAACAAGGAGCGCGCTTCAGTGCCATCGGCGCGCACCACCACAAAAAACACCAAGGGCACTTTGCTGTCTTTGGCTGCCGGCGGCACACACTTTTGCAGCGCGCCACTCTTGGCAAAGGCGTCGACTATCGAGCGATGCGTGGTCTTGCCAAGGTCGGTGGCCACGCTCTTGAGCGCATCGGCGTCCAGCTTGGCCACGTACGCCGAGTCGGCCAATTCATAAAACCGCTGGCTGCCGTCGGTCTGCCACTCAAAGCGATACAGGGGTCGCTCCGCGCTGGGCTGCTCGCCCTCGCGAGCCGGGCGCAACACCACACTGCCCGGCGCTGCGGTATCAAACAACACTGTCTTGCCCGGATCGACCCCAGCGGCCACGTCGATTTTGGCGTTGGCCGGCAACGGTGGCGGCCTACCTGCAAAGCTGAAGTTGAGTGTGCCAGCAGCGTCGGCACACAGCGGCGACAGGCTGGCAATCAAGGTCAGGCAAACACGGGCGACTTGGCGCATGACAGGCTCCCGAACAAACCAAGGGGCAGATTAAGTGTCTGCACCTTGGTCGAACTGGCGAGCGGCTGCCGCGACGTCTGTCGCAAGTTGCGCATCGGTTGCGGGCGCGTCCGCGTCAGGCAGGAACAGCGGCCAGCACTTGAGCGCCAGCACTGCCACGCCCGTGGGTGCACGTGGCCACTGCGGCGCAACGGGTGTACCTGCCACGCGGGTAATAAAGGCTGCCGCTGCCTGCACCGCGGCATGGGCCTGTTGCGCCGCCTCGTCGGCATAGTCAAAGCGCCAAGCTTGCACCCGCTGGGTAATGACCTGCCGCTGCGAGCCACCCGGCAGCAAACCCCCTGCAGCAAACACCCGGCAGTCGTAATCACGGCAAGTCTGGGGACGCTGGGCGTACACGCTGCAGTTGCCGTCGCGCAGCATGGGGCAGGTGCCGTCGTCGCGGGCTGTCATGTACTGCAGCCCGTTAGCCTGGGCCAAAAATTGCGGGGATACCCGCTGGGCGACCACTGCGTCACCCGTACGCAACACGATCGGATAGCCCGACACGCAGCAGCCCCGGCAGTCACCGCAGGGCACATCGGTACCACCCTGCCCGCGCAACGCCGCCTGCATCTGCGTCAGCCACTGGCCGAACTCGCCTGCAGCGACGCTCACCGGACTACCCGCAGGTCCGGTGACAAGACAAACAAGGTGGTTATCAGCAGCGACAGCATGGGTAAGCCGGGGCGGTAGGGGTTAAGAAGGCTGGCCCCTGAGGGTTATGGAGGATTATTCTCCAGCTAGGCCCCTCGCGATATGGGGCATGCCTGTCACAGGCGGTTACCGGGGGATTCATGGTGCGTTCAACACTCTCTGCCATCGTGCTGGCCGCGACTGCGGCCCTATGCACCGTGGCAGGTCCGGTTAACGCCCAACAGGTGGCCACTATCGGCTTCAAGAGCGTGGGTCGGGCCTGGCCGCTGGCCGCCGACTTGCGTCAATACGAGATCACGGGCGCCACAATCGTTGGCGCACGCAACACGCCGGGGACCTTTGTCGGGCTGGCTCGCGATGGCGCACCGCCGCCGGGCATCACGCCCCTGCCGATCGACCTGTTCACCTCCAAAGACTTTTACAAAGACAAGGCGCTGTGGACGGACAAGCGCTACTTCCGCTGCAACAGCCCGGTCGCCATCGAAGAGCTGTGGGGCGCCGGCGGCCGCAGGCTGATTACCGATGCCGGTGCATCCAGCGCGCCCTGGGGTGATTGCAACCGCGATTACCCGCGTGAGGCCATCGTCAGCCCCTATCCGTTTAAAACTGCGCAAGCCCATTACGAGGCCTTGCTGGCAGAGACCAAAAAGCGTGGCGGCCCGACCAAACACACCTATGCCACCGTGCCCGGTGAATGGACCGGCCGCTACATGCATCCGGGGCGCACGCCGGGCAATGCTTACTGGTATCGCATGCGTCACAACCAGACGCCCACCATCCTGTCGCTGCTCACACCCGAGTATCAGCAGCGCATGGTGCAGCAGTCCTACCATGAGGGCACCACAGATCGGGCGCAGTGGCCCTCGCAGTACTGCCTGCCCGAAGGCTTCATGCGCCGTTGGCACGAGTTCGCCACCTGGGAGTGGCACGTCATGGTCACGCCATCGATGGTGCAGATCCTCACCGGCGTGGCGCGCAACTTCATCACCAGCGTGCATATCGATCGCCAGTTCCGCATGGATGGCGCCGTGCCGCGATTGGGTGCTGACGTGCCGCGCTGGTATGGCGAGACCATCGGCTTCTGGGACAAGGACACACTCATCACCTGGACCTCCAACATTCAGGGCTGGGTGGTGCATGGCGCGTTTGAATATTCGAATAAGATGCAGACCCTAGAGATCTACACCGCCAACCGCGACGCCAAGGGCAAGTTTCTGGGCCTGAATCACGAAGCGATCTTTTATGATCCTGAGTCGCTGGTGCAGCCTGTGCGTATCATCCGCAATCACATCAAGACCAGCGACTATGACCAAGGCGACCCCTACGTCTTCATCGACTGCGTACAGACTATCTTTCCAGTCAACGGCAAGGCCACGCCGGTGACGCCGGGCACACTCATAGAAATGCGAGTACCCGACATTTACGGTCGCCCCTGGGCTCAGACCTGGGAGCAGTATTTTGAGCAGGGCATGGAACGTCCGTCCAACGAAGACATCTTCAGCATCAAGTAGGCAAACACATGAACACCACTTCACGCTTTCGTCGCATCTCCGTTGCAGCGCTGCTCATCGGCGCAGCAGCTGCCATGCCCGCACTGGCACACCATTCCTTTGCCATCTTCAACATGGAACAGACCCGTGTCTTTACCGGCGTAGTCACGCGTATCAACCCCGATGCCAATCACCTGCAGATCTTCTTTGCACCCATGAATGAGGACCGCAAGGGCGTGATGCGCAGCGAAGATGGCAAGCCAGTGGTTTGGGCCGTCGAAATGGCTGGCTCTGCACAAGCCGCCACTCAGGGCGTTTCTGTCAGCAGCCTGCCGCCCGGCACCTATATCAGCGTTGCGCTGCATCCGCTGCGCACTGGTGAAGCTGCCGGCAGCCGCGCCGAAACCGGCGCCATCTTCCGCTGCCCCGACAAGAAGGCCCCGGCGGCAGGCAAGCATTGCGACAGCGTTGAAGGCCGTCTGGCCTTTGGCGAGGGCGCACTGGCACAGCCTAAGAACTGATCACCCGTGGAGCAGTTCGCGCAGTGGCTGCAGGCCACGCAGCTGAGCGTCGCGATCCAGTCCACCACCTGGCTGATCCCGCTACTGCAATCGATCCACATCGTCATGATCGGTGTGGTGTTCGTGGCAGTGCTGCTGCTGGTGCTGCGCGTGCTGGGCGTGGCCCGCACTGATGAGCCCCCCTCTGTTGTGTGGGCTCACTTTGCACCGTGGATCAAGCGTGGCGTAACGGTACTGGCACTGACAGGCTTAGTGCTCATCATCAGCGAGCCGGTGCGTGAGTTCACCGCCCTGAGCTTCTGGCTCAAGATGCTGCTGCTGGCGCTGGGCATCGCCTCCATTGCGGCGCTGGGTAGCGCGTTACGGCGCGACGGTGCAGCAAGCCGCCCTCTGGCAGTGTTCACCCTACTGCTGTGGTTGGCAGTCATCTTCCTTGGCCGCGCCATCGCCTACGACGTCGAAGTCTGGGGCGCACTCTCCTTCAAGGCCTGACCAGGCAGCACACGGAACCGACATGGATCTGCACGATATCGCCCTGGCCGTGGGCAACTCTGGACTCGGCGAATGGATGCGCACCAACGTGCGGGCCATGCCCATCGTCGAGGCACTGCATGTGATAGCCGCAGCCACGGTGTTTGGCACCGTGCTGGTGGTGGATCTGCGCTTGCTGGGTCTGCCCGACCTCAAGCGCGCAGTAACGCGCATCAGCGGCGAAATGCTGCACTTCACGTGGGCGGCTTTTGGTCTGGCCGTCATCACCGGCGTGATGATGTTTGCCGCCAATGCCAACACCTACTATGGCAACACCGAATTTCGCATCAAGCTGCTGGCGCTGGCTGCAGCCGGCGTGAATATGGCCCTCTTCCATTTCGGCGCATTTCGCAGCGTTGCGCAGTGGGACAGCAATCAGGTCTCGCCGCGTGCTGCGAAGGTGGCTGCTGCACTGTCGATCCTGCTGTGGGTGGGCGTTATTTTTGTGGCCCGCTGGATCGGCTTCACCAAGGGCTATGACTTTTCAGTGCCCGATAACATCGATCTGGATCTGACTATCCCCTAGCGCAGCACGCTCAAAGGTTGCGTTGCGTCGGATAGGCGAAGTGGATGCCAGCCGTGGCAAATGCCGCAACGATGGCGTGATTGATCAAATCCTGCGCACGCGCCACATCGCCCGCATCGTTGTTGGTGACGTAATACGTCAACTCGAACTCCAGCGCATAAGGCCCCAGCAGCTGCAGCGGACAGGCGACAAACCGGGCAGCCGGCACTGCTACGACCGACTGCTCTACCAGCACCGGCACCTGCGTGACCAAGCCCAACGGCGTGTCATAGGCCACGCGTAAGCGACACTGCACGCGACGCTCGGGGCTGCGGCCTAGATTGCGCAGTCGACTCTTGAGCATGTCGGCATTGGTAATGATGACCTGCTCACCAGTCACCGCACGTAAGCGCGTGCTCTTGATACCGATGTGTTCGACTACGCCCTCGTAGTCATCCAACTTCACCAGATCGCCCACCACAAAGGGCCGGTCGAGTGCGATGGACAAGGATGCAAGCACATCGCCCAGCACGGTCTGCACGGCCAAGGCGATGGCGATACCGCCGACACCCAAGCCAGCGACCAGCGCCGTGACATTGACGCCAAGGTTCTCGAGCGCCAGCAGCGTGACGATGACCCACGCCAGAATGCGGCCACCGAACAGCAGCAGTTCAACCGACGCGCCAGACAACGGCTCGGCGCCGCGCTGCAATCGCACCTGCTGACGGCGCTGCAATGCAAAGCGCAGCGCCAGTGTTGCCCAGAGCCCGAACTGCCACCACACCCCAAACACTATGATCACATCAAAAGCGTGGTCTGCACTGGCTGGCAGCCGCAGGGCCTTTTCGGCCAGATACAGCCCAACTACCAACCGCACCACTGGGCTGGTAGCGCGCAATAAATCGAGGATCAAATCGCGAACAGGCGCACCGACCTGTGCTTCGTACTTTCGGCGGCGGTAGCCAATGACGGCTTTGCGCAACACCGGCAGCAGCACAAAAGGCACCAGGAACGCCAACGCCGCCAACCCCCACTCCAGCAGGCTGTTGTGCAAGAAGCGGTGGTTAAGCAGGTCCTGAAGTGTGGTCATGGCTCGCTAGTCGGGTATGTCGTCCATGCCAAGCTCTTTGAGCTTGCGCGTGAGGGTGTTGCGCCCCCACCCAAGCAGCTTGGACGCAGCCTGCTTGTGGCCCTGAGTATGCTTGAGTGCAACCAGAATGAGCGAGCGCTCAAAGGCGGGCAGTGCATCTTCTAGCAACGGTGTGCTGCCCTGAGCTGCACGTTCGGCCCATTGCGTCAGCGCTTCGGTCCAGTCACCGCCAACCGGCGTGGTGGTTGTGGCGTTGGTGGTATCGCCCGGCAGATCTTCAACGTGCACTTCGTTGCCCGGCGCCAGCACCGTCAAGCGACGGCACAAGTTAACCAGTTCACGCACGTTGCCGGGCCAGTTATAGCTCTGCAGCAAATCATTGGCGGCAGGCGTCAGGGTCTTGGCCTCTACGCCTAGTTCGCGCGCGGCCAACTGCAAATAGTGGGTGAGCAGCGAGGGGATGTCTTCGCGACGGGCGCGCAGCGGCGGCAACTCGATGCGAATGACATTGAGGCGATGAAACAGATCTTCGCGGAACAACCCGCGCTCGACGCGCTGTTCCAAGTTCTGGTGAGTGGCAGCGATGACGCGCACGTCAACACGTATCGGGGTCTGGCCACCGACACGATAGAACTCGCCTTCAGCCAGCACGCGCAGCAAACGCGTTTGCAGCGAGGTCGTCATATCGCCGATTTCGTCGAGGAACAGCGTGCCACCATCGGCTTGTTCGAAGCGACCGCGTCGCATGCTGTCGGCACCGGTAAAGGAGCCGCGCTCGTGGCCGAACAATTCTGATTCGAGTAGCTCTGCCGGAATCGCCGAGGTGTTGAGGGCAATGAATGCCTTGCCGGCGCGCGGACTGTGCTCGTGTAGTGCACGCGCGGCTAGCTCTTTACCCGTACCGGATTCGCCCGTCACCAGCACGTTCACACTCGAACGCGATAAGCGGCCAATGGCGCGAAACACTTGCTGCATGGCCGGAGCTTGGCCAAGCAACTCGGGAATGCTCGGGTTGCTGCTGGCTGCAATAGTGCTGCGCACGGCGGCTTGCGCAGCACGGCGCACCAGATCCACCGCCTGGTCAATGTCGAACGGTTTGGCCAGATATTCAAACGCGCCGCTTTCATAGGCGGACACAGCACTGCCCAAGTCTGAATGCGCAGTCATCACGATGACCGGCAGATCAGGGTGGGACTCCTGCACTCGCTTGAGCAGCTCCAGGCCGGACTGGCCTGACATGCGCACATCGGTGACCAGCACATCCGGCACATCGTTACGCAGTGCGGCCAGCGCCTGCTCCGCAGACTCGAAGGCGCGCGGCGCCATGCTGGCATTGCGCAACGCGCGCTCAAGCACCCAGCGGATGGACGCATCATCGTCTACCAGCCAGACGCGCAGGGGCGCTGTGTTCATTCGACCACCTCTAACGGAAGCAACAAAGTGAAGACCGTGCGACCCGGTTCGCTATCGAACTCGATGATGCCGCCATGCCGGGAGATTAGATCTTGGGCCACTGCAAGCCCGAGCCCTGTGCCGGTACTGCGACCGGTCACCAGCGGATAGAACAACGTCTTAGACAGTTCCGGCGGTACACCCTTGCCGGAGTCTTCAATCTGCACCGCAGCCACTAACCGATGGCGCACCGGACCGATGCTGACGTTGGTTTGCACGCGCGTGCGCATAATGATGCGACCCGTGCCATCGAGCGCCTGCAAGGCATTGCGCCCCACGTTGAGCAGCGCTTGCACTACCTGGTTGCGATCAAACATGCCATCAGGAAGGCTAGGGTCGTAGTCACGGTCAATGCGCACTTGTTGCGGTGCTTCGGCACGCAGCAAGCGCACCACGTGTTCACAGATCTCGTGAATGTTGGCCGGTGCCTTCTGCGGCGGACGACTGGGGTTAGTCATCGAGTCGACCAATGCAGTCAACCGGTCGGCCTCACCGATGATCACCGAGGTGTATTCATGCAGCGCCGGATCATGCAGTTCGCGCTCGAGCAGTTGCGCTGCACCTCGCAACCCGCCCAACGGGTTTTTGATCTCGTGCGCCAGCTGGCGAACCATCAGGCGGCTGCCATCAATACCGGAGAGGATATCGTTCTCGCGGCTAAGGCGGCGGCGCGAGCGCGCGTCTGTGAGTTCCAGCAACAGATGAGTGCCAGTGAGCTGGCCCTCTAGGGGCGTGATGATGATGTCGACAAACTGCTGTTCGCGAGGCAGCGGCGCACCCAACGGCTGCAACACAATCTCGTGCTGTGCACAGGGTTCGAGCCGGTCCATAGCGCGGCGCAGCATGCCGGCGAGCTTGTCTGAGTCGTGAAAGATGGAAGCAAAAGGTCTGCCGCGCGCCGTCTTGACGCTGATGCGCATCAAGTCCTGTGCGCTGACATTGGCGTAAACCAAGCACAGCTGCGCATCGAGAGTAACGATGCCTGTCGACAGCCCATCGAGCAGATCCGCAGGCTCATAGCTGGAGAGCAGCTGATAGCTGTCGGCCTCATCTGACATGGGTGTACTCCTGCCGGCGCATGAAGCGCGGCAGGCGGCAAGTCAGGGCTTGCGACCGGGCCGCATGACTGACGGTTGGCGCACGTGAAAGATGCTGCTCTTTGATGCACACATCGCCTGCCCTTGAGCAGAGGTGATGCGTATCGCAATGGAGTGAGTGCCGCGCTCGGGTTGCTGCAACACATGCGTAAGCGAGCCGGGATTCCAGTCCGCCACCGGCGCACCGTCTAGCGTCACGGCAACGCGATCGCCTGGGCGCAACGCGGGCAGCGCTTGAACGGTAAGTTGCACGAACTCCGGCGCATCGAACGCGGTGTCGTTGGCCGGTTCGATCACATCGCAACTGGAGTAGGTTGAGGCAGGCTTGGGCTTGGCCGGATCGGCACGCGGCGAAGTTGCTTGAGTTGGCACAGCCGTGGAACCTGACTTGGCGGGTGTCATGGGCTGCAGTTGGACGCGCGTAGCGCCCGGAACCTGCTTGTCGGAGAAATGCACGACGCCGTCCTGATCGACCCAACGCCACACCTCGGTGGCGGCGGCGAGTGAACTCGCACCCAGCAACAGCAGGGCGAATCTCAGGTTGTACATAGCGGGTGAGCATATCTCCAAACCGGGTGAGCCATCACCGGAAAGCAGGTGGCGGGTGAAGTTCCCGCCACCTGTTTTGGCCTTGCGGCCGGAACAGCCTTACAGGCTGTAGTACATGTCGAACTCGACCGGATGCGTGGTCATGCGGAAGCGCGTGACCTCGTCCATCTTCAGCTTGATGTAGGCGTCGATGACGTCATCAGTGAAGACACCGCCGGCCTTGAGGAAGCCGCGGTCCTTGTCGAGATGCTCGAGCGCCATGTCGAGCGAGTGGCACACTTCAGGAATGTGCGCAGCCTCTTCCGGCTCCAGATCGTACAGATCCTTGTCCGCGGCTTCGCCCGGATGGATCTTGTTCTGAATGCCGTCCAAGCCGGCCATCATCATTGCAGAGAAGGCCAGATACGGATTCGCGAGCGAATCCGGGAAGCGCACTTCGATGCGGCGCCCCTTGGGGTTTGCGACCCAGGGAATACGGATCGAGGCAGAGCGATTGCGGGCCGAGTAAGCCAGCATGACAGGCGCTTCGAAGCCCGGCACCAAACGCTTGTAGCTGTTGGTACCCGGATTGGTGAAGGCGTTGATGGCCTTGGCGTGCTTGATGATGCCGCCGATGTAGTACAGCGCGGTGTCCGACAGACCGCCGTACTTGTCACCTGCGAACAGCGCAACGCCGTCCTTCTGCAACGACTGGTGCACGTGCATGCCAGAACCGTTGTCGCCAACGATGGGCTTGGGCATGAAGGTGGCGGTCTTGCCGTAGCGCGCGGCCACGTTCTGGATCGCGTACTTGAGCATCAGTACTTCGTCAGCCTTGCGCACCAACGTGCCGGCGCCAACGCCGATCTCACACTGGCCGCCCGTGGCGACTTCATGGTGGTGCACTTCGACGGTCATGCCCATCTCTTCGAGGGCATTGCACATCTCGGCGCGGATCTCGTGCAGCGTGTCGACCGGCGGCACGGGGAAGTAGCCACCCTTCACGCCAGGACGATGGCCCAAGTTGGGCTGATCGCCGTAGTTGCGGTTGCTATTCCAGGCGCCAGCATAGCTGTCGACCTCATACGAGCAGCCGTTCATGCCGTTCTGCCACTTCACGTCGTCGAACACGAAGAACTCGTTTTCGGGACCGAAGGTGGCGCGATCTGCAATGCCGGTGGACTTGAGGTAAGCCTCCGCGCGGCGTGCGAGCGAGCGCGGATCGCGCTCATAGCCCTGCATGGTGGCCGGCTCAATGATGTCGCAGCGCAGGTTGAGCGTTGCTTCGTCGAAGAACGGATCCATCACAGCCGACGATGCGTCGGGCAACAGGATCATGTCGGACTCGTTGATGCCCTTCCAGCCAGCGATCGACGAGCCGTCGAACATCTTGCCTTCAGTGAACAACTCTTCCTTGGCGGTATGCGAGGGCACCGTGACGTGCTGTTCCTTGCCGCGCGTGTCGCAGAAGCGGAAGTCGATCCATTTGACCTCCTTCTCCTTGATCAATTTCAGAACGTCTGCCGGTGTCGTCATAGCTCCTCCGATAAATAATTGGATCGACTTCTGCGGGCCCCCATGCAACTTGCAGGGTTCATGCCACCCGACGCACCGCACTGAGGCGATCTATCAAGGGTTGCGAGCTCGCAGTGCAGACATTATGCACTCACTCAGTGCGTGTCGTGGTGCGCCGCACCATCACAGTGCATGGCCCGGTGGACGGCGTGAATCGCTATACTGCGGAGCTGATTCACAGCCCCCGGAACCGGTGTCCATGGCGACCGTCACGACAGGCAAGCCACCGCAGACCTTCCAGGACCTGATCCTGGCGCTGCAAAGCTATTGGGCAGCCCAAGGCTGCGTAATCCTGCAGCCCTGCGACCTGGAAGTGGGCGCCGGTACGTTTCATACGGCTACCTTCCTGCGCTCCATCGGGCCAGAGCACTGGAGCGCCGCCTATGTGCAGCCCTCGCGCCGCCCGACCGATGGCCGCTATGGCGAAAACCCCTTCCGTCTGCAGCACTATTACCAGTTCCAGGTGGTCATAAAGCCCTCGCCCATCGACATCCTGGATCTGTACATCGGCAGCCTGCGCCATTTGGGCTTTGACCCGGCGGTACACGACCTGCGCTTTGTTGAGGACAACTGGGAATCCCCGACGCTGGGTGCCTGGGGCCTGGGTTGGGAGGTCTGGCTCAACGGCATGGAGATCACCCAGTTCACCTACTTCCAGCAGGTCGGTGGCTTGGACTGCCGCCCGGTCACCGGCGAGATCACTTACGGATTAGAGCGTCTGGCGATGTATCTGCAGGGTGTGCAGAGCGTCTATGACCTGGTGTGGGCCGATGGCCCGCGCGGTCGCGTCACCTATGGCGATGTGTTCCACCAGAACGAAGTCGAGCAATCCACCTACAACTTTGAGCATGCCGATGTGGCGGTGCTGCTGCGGCGCTTCAACGAGCACGAGCAGGCCTGCAATCAACTGCTGGAAGCCAAGCTGGCACTGCCGGCGTATGAACAAGTGCAAAAGGCTTCACACACTTTCAACCTGCTCGATGCGCGCAAGGCCATTTCGGTCACCGAACGCCAGCGGTACATCCTGCGGGTGCGCACGCTGTCTCGCGCTGTGGCACAGGCCTATTACGCGAGCCGTGAAGCGCTGGGCTTCCCGATGCTGCAAGACACGGCCACCAAGCAGGTGCAGTCATGAATGCAGACTTTCTGGTTGAGCTACGTACCGAAGAGTTGCCGCCCAAGGCACTGCCCACCCTAGAGGCGGCATTTCGAGACGCGCTGCTGCAGCGTATCGATGCGGCTGGGCTGGCGCGCGGCGCCGTGCAATCGTTTGCCACACCGCGACGGCTGGCCGTGCGGGTGCAAGCATTGGCCACACAAGCAGCCGACCAAACCGTACAGCGCCGTGGCCCACCGGTCAGCGCAGCCTTTGATGCCAGCGGCGCGCCCACGCGTGCAGCGCAAGCCTTTGCCACCAGCTGCAACACCCCGCTGGATCAGCTGGGTCGCGAACAAGATGCCAAGGGCAACCACTACCTAAGCTACACCGGCATCAAAGCCGGTGCGGCGGCAGCCGAGCTGTTGCCGGGCTTTGTCAGCGAGTCTCTCGATGCGCTGCCCATCCCACGCCGTATGCGCTGGGGTGATGGCGATGCACAGTTCGTACGACCCGTGCATGGCCTGATTCTGCTGCACGGCACGCAGGTGCTTGCCGCGCAGATGCTGGGCGTCAGCGCAGCTCGGCACACACTGGGCCATCGCTTCATGAGCCAAGGTCTGCTGCAGATCGATGCGCCAGCCGACTATGAGCGCGTGCTTGAACACGACGGCAAAGTGGTCGCCGGTTTTGTCGAACGTCGCCAGCGCATCCATGAGGGTGTCAAAGCACTGGCCACACAGCTGGGTGGTCAAGCGCTGGTGTCCGAGGCACTGCTGGATGAAGTGACTGCACTGGTCGAGTGGCCCGTACCGGTGGCCGGTCAATACGAGACGCGCTTTTTGCAGCTGCCGCGCGAAGTGCTGATCAGCACGCTGCAAGAGCACCAGCGCTACTTCCCGGTTGAAGATGCGCACGGTGCATTGCTGCCGTGGTTCATCACCGTCAGCAATATCGACAGCACGCAACCCGAGGCCGTGCGCGCTGGCAACGAGCGCGTGGTGCGGCCGCGGCTTGCCGATGCAGCGTTCTTTTATGAGCAGGATCGCAAGGCACCCTTGCACTCTCGTGCCGTGGCACTGGACGCAGTCACCTTTCAGGAACAGCTGGGTTCGATCGGTGATAAGACGCGACGCGTCAGCACGTTGGCCGCTCACATCGCCACGCGTATCGAGGGCGATACGGCCTTGGCGCAGCGCGCTGCCGCACTGTGCAAGTGCGACTTGGTGACCAGCATGGTGGGCGAGTTCCCCGAGCTGCAGGGCATCATGGGTCGCTATTACGCCGTGGCCGATGGTGAGCACAGCGAGGTCGCACAGGCGATTGCCGAGCACTATCTGCCGCGTGGCGCAGGCGATAGCCTGCCAGCCACACGCACTGGACTTGCGCTGTCTATTGCCGACAAGCTCGACACATTGACCGGCATCTTTGCCATCGGCCAAAAGCCCTCTGGCACCAAAGACCCCTTTGCACTGCGCCGTGCTGCTATCGGTATTGGCCGCATGATCTATGAGCAGCGGTTGCAGCTGGACCTGATCGACCTGATCGATGCTGCGCTGCATGCGCACACGGTGTTTGATGCACCGCTGGCAGCAGGGGCCAAGCCGCGACTCACACGCGATGTGGTGGCTGCGCAGGTGTACGACTACATGATGGAACGCCAGCGCAACGCCTGGCTCGAGCCACCCGATGACGGCCCGCCCATTCCAGGCATTTCGCCCGAAGCCTGCGATGCAGTGCTGGCCACCCGGCCGCGCTCGCCGCTGGACTTTGATGCGCGGTTGCGCGCGGTGCTGGGCTTTCTGGCATTACCCGAGGCCGCCAGCCTTACCGCTGCCAACAAGCGCATCGCCAATCTACTTAAAAAGTCAGCCGGCGATGAAGCCGGTGCCACGCTCATTGATGAAGCGCGGCTGCAGGACGGCGCCGAGCGCGCGCTGTATCAGGCGGTGATTGCCGCCGAGCACAGCGTGCCGGGCAAAGTCGCCGTGGGCGATTACGCTACAGCGCTGGGACTGCTGGCGCACACGCGTCCGGCAGTCGATGCGTTCTTTGATGGCGTGATGGTGATGGACCCGGACTTGGCGCTGCGTGCCAACCGGCTGGCACTGCTCACGCGGCTGCGCGCCTTGTTTGTGGGCATTGCCGATCTGTCGCGACTACCGGGGTAGACGGTAATAGTTTTAACACCTTCATTTTCGAGACGGGGGACTGACATGAGCAAGAACGAAGAGCAGACAGGCTTGGATCGTCGCGGCTTCATCGGCAGCGCACTGACCGCCGCAGCGGGTCTTACCGCCGGTGCTGTGGCGGCTACGCCAGCCGCAGCGCAAGTACCAGGACCCATGGCCAGCGACATGCTCGACCGCTATGTGCCCACCCCCAAAGAAGGCCGCAAGCCGCAGTTGTTTCGCGCCGAGCTGACCATTCGCGACTGCGAAGTAGAGGGCAAGATCCCCTCAGACCTGCGGGGTGCGTTTTATCGCGTGGGCCCCGACGCGCAGTATCCGCTGGCACCGGGCAACATCCCCTTTGATGGCGAAGGCCATGTCAGCCAGTTCGCCTTCAACAACGGCCGCGTCGATTTTCAAAGCCGCTTCGTGCACAACGAGCGCTATGTCGAACAGGACAAGGCCGGTCGCATCCTGTTCCCGATGTACCGCAACCCTTATGTGAATGACCCGCTGGTCAAGGGCAAGAGCCGCGGCACGCACAACACCCACATCATCAACCACAACGGCATGTTGCTGGCCCTCAAAGAGGACAGCCCGCCTGCCGCGCTCGATCTGCACACGCTGGAGATTATCGATCCGGTCTACCGCTTCGGCGGTCAGCTGCAGAGCGAAACCTTTACTGCTCACCCGAAGATCGACAGCCGCACCGGCAACATGATCGCGTTCGGTTACGAGGCCAAGGGCCATGGCACCGATGATGTGAACGTGTTCGAGTACACGCCGCAAGGCCGCAAGGTGTGGGATGCCTGGGTCAAAGTGCCCTATGTGGGCATGCTGCACGACTTCGCAGTGACCGAGCACTTCATCGTGCTGTATGTCATTCCGCTGGCCATCGACCACGAGCAGATGAAGCGCGGTGGCATCCATTGGTCTTGGTACAACGGCCAGCCGACCTATTTCGGCTTCTTCCGTCGTGGTGGCGATGGCAAAGACGTGCAGTGGATCAAGGGACCCGAGCGCAGCGCCACACACATGATGGGCTGCTGGGACGATGGCAAGCACATCTATGTGGATGTGGAGATGTCGGCCTACAACCCCTTCCCCTTCATGCCGATGCGCGATGGTTCACGTTGGGATCCGGTCAAGGGCGCCAGCCGCATGACGCGACTGTCGGTCGATCTGTCCAAAAAGACCCCGAAGGACTACAGCATCGAGGTGCTGTACCAGAATCTGATCGGCGCACTGCCGCGTCAGGACGATCGCTACAACACAGAGCCGTATCGCTATGGCTTCTTGCCCTGCCCGGATCCGGACCCGAAGGATCCGGCCAAGCGACCGTCATCCTGCTATGCACGCATGGACCTGGCCACACGCAAGTTCCAGATCTATCGCGGCGAAGAAGACGTCACGCTGGCCGAGGCGTGCTTTGCACCGCGCAGCAAAGATGCACCCGAGGGCAGCGGTTATCTGATGGGTGTGGCCAGCCATAGCAAGGAAAACGGCCGCTGCGATCTGGTGATCCTGGATGCAGAGCATGTGGATCAGGGTCCGGTCGCCATCGTGCGCCTGCCCACCAAGATCGTGGGCCAGATCCACGGCTGGTGGGTCCCGGAATGGCAGATGCCGCCAAAGAAAGCCTGACGGCTTGAGGAGTGGGGGCGAGCTAGTGCAGCTCGCCCTCGCCGCCGCGCACGTCCACCTTGCGCAGCATCAACACCACTGTGGCCAGCAGTGCGATGCCCAGCGGCAACAGCGGCACATAAAACATCTGCTGCACCGGCACACCCAAGCCCAAGACATAGCCGCCCACTAAGGGACCCGCTATAGAGCCTATACGGCCAAAGCCCAGCGCAGCGCCAACACCGGTAGTGCGGCAATTGGACGGATAGATAAGACCGGCCGACGCGTTAAGCGCGCCTTGGCAGCCAATCACACCAAAGCCCGAACCGCACACCGCCAAGGTCAGCAGCCAAGTGTTGGAGAAGCCTTGCGTGGCGATGGTCAGCAACGACGCCATGCCCACGCCCAGCAACACCATGATCCAGCGAATACCTATCCGACCCAACATGATCGCGGTGGCTATTGCCGCGATGGCACCGGCCCAGTGGAAGAAGCTGTTGGTAAGGGAGAACTGCGTGGGCGACAAGTTGCCCAGCTTGAGCACCGTGCTGATCCAGCTGTTCAAAAAATGCATGGACAGCAGCACACCGGCGAACATGATCCACAACAAGACCGTGGTCACACGCAAGTTGGGACCAAAGAGCTCACCAAAGCCGCCCTTGCCTTGGGCTTGGTTGCCACGCAACGCGAACTGCGTGTTGTCATCGATGTGCACCGACGGATCCATCGCCTTGATGCGCCGCGCGATCTGCTCGCGATCACGACCGCGATTGGTAAGGAACAACAAGGATTCCGGCAGCATGACCGCCAACACCAAGGCAATAACAGCGGGCACTACGGCACCCACCACAAAAACCGATTGCCACCCATAGGCCGGCACCAGTTTGGCGGCCACCACGCCCGGCAGACCGCTGCCCAGAGAGATGCCCAAAATAACCAAGCTGGTAAACATGGGGCGGCGGGCGCGCGGCGTCATTTCCGGCGTCAGGGCTATGACATTGGGCAACACGCCACCCAGACCCACGCCGGTGATGAAACGCATGACAGACAGGCCAGTAACGCTGGTAGTTTGCAGCGCCAGCAGCGTTGCAACGCTGTACAGCAACGTGCCGATGACAATGAGCTTCTTGCGGCCGATGCGATCGCCAAAGCCGCCCAGAAAGATGGCGCCGATCATCATGCCGAACAAATTGGCCGACTGAACCGGACCGACTAGCTCTTTGGGGGTGACACCCCAAGCATCAGCCAGCCACGGCGCAACAACGCCGACAATCTGCATGTCGAAGCCGTCGCACACCAGCGCCAGCATCAACAAAAAGATCAACACATAGCTACGCAGCCCCAGTGCCTGTTGATCGATGATGTCGTCGACCAACACTTTGTCCGTCGTTGCCATGTCCTGCCCCTTTTACTGGGTGGTTCTTACATTTTGTAATCGGTTTGCGTGCGCTGATACTCGATGAACCAGTCCAGTGCCGCAGCATTGGCCATCGCATCGCGATTGGCAGCCTTGGCTGCCGGCACACCCTGCAAGATACGCCTTACCGGCACTTCCATACGCTTGCCGCTGATGGTGTAGGGAACCAGCGGCACCTGGTAAATTTTGTCCGGCACATGTCGCGGCGTGTATTCACTGCGCAGCTTGTCGTTGATGGCGCGCGTCAGCGCTTCGTCCAGCACCACGCCGTCGGCGAGTTTTACAAACATGGGCATGAAGAACTTGCCGCCGGGCAGGTCTAGATTAACTACTACACCATCCTCGACGCCGGGCACCAGCACGATGGTGCGGTAGATTTCTGACGTACCGATGCGAATGCCAAAGCGATTAAGCGTGGCATCGCTGCGACCCAGCACAAAGCAGCCGCCGCGCGCATTGATGCGATAAAAATCGCCCTGGCGCCATTGGCCCGGGAAATCACTGAAATAGGTTTCTGTGTAGCGCACGTCGCCGGCATCGTTGAAGAAGCCGATGGGCATGGAGGGCATGGGTTGAGTGACGACCATCTCGCCCACTTCATCGACCACATAGTCGCCATTCTCACCGATGACATGCACAGCCACGCCCAGGCAGCGCGCCTGGATCTCGCCGGCATACTGCGGCAGCGTGACCACACCGGCCACGAAGCCAGAGCAAATATCCGTGCCGCCGCAACCCGGAGAAATCCATGCATCTTGTTTCACATTGTTGTGAAACCAGGCTTGGCACTCCGGTGTAACGGGCGACCCGGCCAGCGTGACCGACTCCAGACTCGATAGATCAAACTTGTTTTTAGGAACGATGCCGTTCTTTTCAAGGATGGCTTGATAGGTGGGACTTGCGCCAAACAGATTGGCCTTGGAGTCCTGCACCATCTTCCACAGCAAATCGCCATCGGGCCAAGCCGGATTGCCGTCGAACAATACCGGCGTGACGTTGGACAGCAACGAGCTGACCAGGAAGTTCCACATCATCCAACCAGTGGTGGTGAAGAAGAAGATGCGCTGGCCAGCGTGCATGTCGAAGTTGAACGCCACATGCTTGAGCTGTTCGATGAGTATGCCGCCATGACTGTGCATGATCGGCTTGGGCAAACCTGTAGTACCCGATGAGAACAAAATCCACAGCGGGTGCATGAACGGGACTTCTTCATAGTGGAAGTCGGCGCGTGACACCGGCGCATGGTCGAGCAACTCGTTCCAGAATATCGTGCCGGGCGTGAGGCGACGCGGTGCAGCCGGGTCAAGATAGGGCAATTGGATAACGTGCTTAACCGTCGTCAAACGCGCTAGGATTTTTTCGACTTCACCACGACGGTCAAACGGCTTGCCGCCGTATTGATAGCCATCGACATGCAGAAAGACCACCGGCTCAAGCTGAGCAAAGCGATCCAACACGCCGGGTGTGCCAAAGTCGGGCCCGCACGATGACCAGATGGCGCCGATACTGGTGGTGGCCAGCATGGCAATAAGTGCCTCGGGCACATTGACGATATAGGCACAGACGCGATCACCACGCTGCACGCCTAGCTTGCGCAATTGGGTGGCGACGATGCGCACCTTACCGGCAAGCTCTTCCCAACTGATGGCCTGCAAACCCTGGCGCTCGTTGAGATGCAGAACGGCCGTGGCATCGGGGCGTTCGTGGCGCAGCATGTGGCGCGCGTAGTTGAGCGTAGCGCCCGGAAACCACTCGGCACCGGGCATCGTGCGCTTGCCCAGCACGGCGGTAGCCGGCGTGCTGGCTTCGATGCCAAAAAAGTCCCAGCAGGACTGCCAGAAGGCATCCAGATCAGTGGTGGACCAGCGCCACAGTGCCTCGTAGTCTGCGAACTCCAGACCACGCTCGGTTTTTAACCAGCGCAGGTACTGCGTCATGCGCGCACGCTCGATACGCTCGGGCGTCGGTGCCCAGAGCTGCTCTCCAACTTGAACCATCTTCGCTCCCCGGTTTTCGGCGGAGTATTGAATCACGAAACCGGCTCTGCAGGCCCCTTAGCGCTGCCGCGATTGACAGCGGCCAAGCGGCTCGGACAATCACCACATGAATAAGCAAACGCTAATCCTCGTGCCAGGGTTGCTGTGCGATGGGGCCGTGTGGGAAGCACAAATCGCCGCGTTGGCGGATAAGTGGGACCTGCAGGTCCCCAACCACGGCACGGCAGACACCTTGGGCGCGATGGCCGAGGCCATTCTGGCGTCAGCACCACCACGCTTTGCGCTGGCCGGCCACTCGATGGGCGGCCGTGTCGCATTGGAAGTCTGGGCACGGGCACCACAGCGCGTCACCCGGCTGGCCCTGCTCGACACTGGCTATGAAGGGCTGGCTGGCGGCGAAGCCGGCGAACGCGAACGCGCCGGACGCCTGCGTCTGCTGGAGGTGGCGCAGCGCGAGGGCATGCGGCCGATGGCCCTCGCTTGGGCCCGCGGCATGGTGCATCCGGACCGGCTGGCCGATGCCGCATTGATGGAATCGATTCACGCCATGCTCGAGCGCTCTAATCCGCTGGTGTTTGCAGCGCAGATCAACGCGCTGCTTAACCGCCCGGACCGCACTGCCCTGCTGCCCACCATCAACGTACCGACGCTGGTGCTATGCGGGCGGGAAGACAGCTGGAGTACTTTAGAGCGCCATCAGGCCATGGCTGCGCAGATTGCAGGCAGTGTGTTGGTGGACGTGCCCGACTGCGGCCATATGTGCACCATGGAACAGCCCGAGGCGCTGTCGCAGGCCTTGCGCGCCTGGCTCGACGATCTTGCGCAGCGTTAGCGGTTGCGCGTACCGGTAAAGGCAGCCTCGCCCAGCCGACCCATATGCACGGTGCCGGCCACCGTATCGCCGGTCAGCGTGCCGCGATATTCGATCGTCAACGAGGCATCTGCCGTACTGACCTGGGTGCTGAGCACAAAGCTGTTGCCAGTGAGTGTGCCGGTGACCGGGCCTTCGCCGCGCTGGGCTTTATAGGTGCCGGTGACGCTATCACCCTGCTGCATCAACACCATGCCCGGGGTGCGTGTGCCCTGCGGCACTACGATTTTGAGGGTCCAACTGCCAGCCAGCGTGGCCGGTTCGGCCGCAGGCAGCGCCGCACTACCCAGCAACAGAGAGAAGGAGAAAGCCAGGCAGGCAAGCCGTCGGGTCATGGTAGGGGCTCCGATTGATCGGCAGAGTAAACCTCAATAGCGCCACAACGTACACAGGCAGCTAGAATCAACCCATGCAATGGCTCCGCTCTCTGCTGTTCACCAGCTGCTTTCTGCTGTTCACCGTGCTGTATGCGGTGTTCTTTATTGTCGCCAGCTTGGTGCTGCCTTGGCACCTGCGCTTTGCGCTGGCACGCGTCTGGGGTCATGCGCTGTTATGGCAGCTGCGCGTGATCTGCGGGCTGGGTTATCGCATCGAAGGCCAAGAGAACCTCCCGTCCACACCGCATGTGGTGCTGATGAAACATTCATCAGCTTGGGAAACCTTTGCCCAAGCGGTCATAGCGCCGCCGCAAGTGTGGGTGTTCAAGCGCGAGCTGATGTGGATCCCCTTCATCGGCTGGGGCTTGAGAATGCTGCGGGGTATTGCCATCAACCGCGGGGCAGGCGGCGTGGCCGTGCGTCAGCTCGTAGACCAAGGCAAGCGACACCTGGCTCAAGGCCGCTGGGTGGTTATTTTTCCGGAAGGCACGCGTATGCCGGCAGGGCAAACGCGTCGCTATGGCGTGGGTGGTGCGGCGCTGGCCGTGGAGGCCGGCGTGGACATCGTGCCCATCGCGCACAACTCTGGGTATTTTTGGGGCCGGCGCGGTCTGCTCAAAAAGCCTGGCACCATCCGCGTGGTGATCGGCAAGCCTATTGCCACCGCGGGCCGTGACCTGCGTGACATCAATGCCGAGGTGCAGGCTTTCATCGAGGCCCATTCCGGCCTCGAGTAAGTTCGCTTATTTGAGCTCGTAGACCACGTTGACGGTAGTGAGCGTATCGGTCTTGTTGAACGCCGCGGGTGGCGAGGTGTTGTGTCGCACCTGAAAGGCCACTGCCAGCGCCAGTTTGCTGGTCATCTTCACTTCCACTGCCACTTCGTTCTGCAGGAACGTGTTGTCTTGGGCGTATTCGACGGTGGCCTTATCAAGCAGCGAGGTGCTGCTGTTGAAGGCATGGCGGTAATCGATGCTGGCAATGCCCGCGATAGATGACTCCGTCATCTTGGGATTGCGGGTCTGGGCGCTCTTATAACCGGTACCGAGCTGGGCCGAGAGCTGGTTAACGTCGGTGCGGAAGAACAAATGACCCAGACCAGCGCTGAGCGTGGACTGGTGGTCATAACCACTGAAACGATCGTTCTCGTAGCGCAGGCCGCCGAACACGAAGTCGTCTGTATCCAGCGCGTAGTTGCTCTGTTCCTGCGCTTCCCAACGCTGCGCAGTGGTGTCGTCCGCATCGCTGGAATACACCGCTGCAAAGTTGAACTTGTGGGTCCAGGGACCGGCAATGTTGGTGGCCGCTAGTTTGAGGCTGCCGCTTTTGGCGGTGGAGTTGCCACTGGATACCACCACGCCGAGCTGACCTTTGCCGGTCCACTGGGCAGCGGCAGGCGTCACGGGCATCATCGACATCACAATGACGGCAAACAACGCAACCAGCCCACGATGGGCAAGACGATCAGACATGTTAGAGCTCCCCGAGTAGAGGAAATTGGTGTCAGGGCTGCGCGAGCGACGCAGCCGGGCGATCTGCATGCGAGGCGCCACGCGCCAGCAGCTGCTTGGCGGTGCCCCAGCGATTGGGGGAGTGCAGCAGCACTACCCATACCTTGTGCGCACCGTGCTCAGCCAGTGCGATGAGGCACTTGCCGGCCTTGTTGGTAAAGCCGGTCTTAAGGCCCACCGTTTCGGGTTGGGTGCCCAACATGGCGTTGGTGTTACGGAAGCTGATGCGCCGATTGGTATTGAGCGTGCGAAATTGGGCTTGCTTGGCATTGGCGCGCCAGCTTATCTCTGACTGATGGTCCGCCACGCGCGCCAAGGTCAGCAGATCCCTCGCCGTGCTCAGGTGCCCGTCGGCATCCAAGCCGCAGGGATTGCGAAAGCTTGATGAGGCCATGCCGATGGCTTGGGCCTTCTGGTTCATGAGCTTCACGAAGCCTTCTTCGCTGCCGCCCACGTGCTCAGCCATCGCCATGCAGGCATCGTTGCCGGAGCGCACGATCATGGCAGTAAGCAAATCACCGGCACGCACGCTGTCGCCCTTGCGTAAACCAATGCGAGAACCTTCCATACCGGCAGCGCGGGGGCTGACCAGCACAGCGGCATCAGGCTGCCAATTGTGATCAAGGATGACCAAGGCACTGAGCACCTTAGTGAGTGAGGCCGGCGGCCGCGGCGTGTCCACTTTGCGACCGTAGATAATCTGGTCATCAACTGCCACGGCATAGGCCGCCGCAGCTTTGGGGTAAGGATCGCTATGGTCTGCGGCGCTATCGGTATCTACTGACTCGGCGGCAGCCAGAGCTGCGGCTTTGGTGGCGCGCTTGGACTTGGCTTTGGCTGTGCTCTTGGCAGCTGCTTTGGCCTTGGCCTTGGCATTAGCGTTAGCCTTGGCCTTATCAGCGGCTTTAGCCTTTGCTTTGACCTTGGCTTTGTCCTTATCAACCGCTTGTTTGGTGGTGGTCTGCTGCTGCTTTACCTCGGCAGCGCTGACCGGATAAACCGTACCAGCAAACAACACCAGGGCGCTGAACAGTAGAAATGATCGCATTCAGGCCGCACTCCAAGAGGTCAGTGCGCTGATGGTACAGCGCGAACAGCGTTCATGCGAGCCTGTGGCATGACCTGTGCATCGCATCACTGTGTGCATCGGGCTCGCTCGCTGATCGCCGGATGGCTGGCAAAGTAGTTGTACTTGCTGTCTGACTGACTGCCGTGGGAAGCAGCAAGGCGGCACATCAGATCATCAAAGCGACGCTGTGCGATGCCCTGCTGCTGCATCCAGGCACGTGAATAAGTATCAGCCTCGCGTTCCATGTCGCGTGAATAGCCGGCCTGCAACAAGGCCGGTGCTACACCGGTGAGCGTCGATAGCGAGGTGACATCGCCAAACACGGCCATAGCCATAGCCGACACACCCAGGCCTTGAAGCAACTGACGCAGGCCATGTCTGCGCCGCACGTGGCCCACCTCGTGCGCCAACACCGTCATGAGCTCTTCATCATGCTGGGCCAGCGCGACCAGTTGGTCGGTCATGACTACGGTGCCACCGGGCAAAGCAAACGCGTTGGCGCCCACAATGGGGGCATCGCGCAGCTCGAATTGCCAGTTTCCGGCACCGCGCTGATTGCGGATCACCTCATCAAACCGCTGCTGTAGCTGATACTGACGTTCGGCACTGAGGGTGCTGGGCTTGAGCAGCCGGCCGTCGAGTATTTCGAGCACGCCCTTGCCCAGATGCGCATCGGCAGAGACCGGCAACACCTGTGCCACTCGCTGCGACAGCCATGGAATTCCAAAGGTAAAAAACAGCACCGCGACAAGCACCACCGAGAGCAAGGAGGACAGCGCAACTTTCCATTGGCGCTCGAACCACTGCACCAGGCCCGGGTGTTGGGCATGCTGGATCTGCAGCGCATCGATGCCGTCGTTGTCCAAGGTCTCAAAGTGCCCGCCACCGGAAAAGTCGATGCGACGGGGAATGTGCGCGATGCGCGCCGACACTTTGACCGATGCCATGTCGATGCAGCGTTGCTGATCGTCCATTTGCAGATCGCAACGACCATTTGCGCAGGCTACCAGGCGCGCAGCTACACCCCGCGCGCTGCGGCCATCAAAATAAGTGCCGTCGATAACCCGCGCGTCAGATGCCAAAATCGACATCGAAGAAGTCGCTGATCTCGTCCCCCAGTGCCTTGCTGTCATCGGCAGTGGCTGATGCCGTGAAGTCGCCCAGATCACCGGTGGCAATCACGTGCAGGTGCGCCAGCTGATAACGGATCAGCCGCACCTTGGCCCAAGGCGAATACAGACCCAGCGTGATGACGATGAGCAAAGCGTTGGTGAGCAGCAGTGCTGCCAGGCCTGGGCCACTGAGCGTCGACTCGATTCGATGCGGGCCGATGGTGAGATTGCCGAAGGCCAGATTGAGCTGCCCAGCCTGATAGATGCCAGCCACCAACAGACCGGCGACAAAAAACACCGCGGCGAGAGTCCCAGATACGGGTGCTGAACCCATGGCACCCGATCCAGTGGTGGCGACCAAAGCGCCGCAGACCACTGCTGCCAGTATCAGTACGCCCAGTGCCTTCAAGATGAACCAGCCGTAGAAAGCATAAAACTGCTTGATGGCCACATCGTAGCCGGCGCGCTGCGAGCCATAAGCACTGTTGCCCAGCAGATAGGTCAAGCGGCGCTGCAAGAAAACCGGAAACAGGATGCCCGCGGTAAAGGTTGCTGCCAGCCACCACAGGATGTAGGCCTTGAAGGCACCTTTGTAGTCGCCGTGAAAGCCAAAGCGCAGACCACGCCAGGACGTCATGCGCAGGTGAAAGCGCCGCGAGCGCAGGATCACCCACGGCAGGCCCACCAACAGCAGCGGAACCACGATCAGGTTGAGCAGCGGGTTGATCTGGCCAGCGAGCAAAAACAGCGCATAGCCACCGACCGTGATAAGCCGGCCGATGAGGATGGCCACCGGCTCAGCGTGATAGTCGAAGGCATGACCCTCTAGCGAGGTGCTGCCATGAAAGTAGCGCAGGCGGCGCACCTTGGCCCAAGCCGAATAAATACCGACCGTGACGATGGTCAGCAGCAGATTGACGATCCAGATACGAAAGTATTCGCTGCCGCTGCCGCGAAACTCAAAAGGTAGGGCACGCGGTGCTGTCACCGGAGCAGGGGCGTCAAAGACGCTGTCGGTGTTGTCGATGCTCACAGCAGTGCGGCGACGGCAGCGTCAATGTCGGTAGGTTTGTCGGTGGGCGCAAAGCGCTGCACCACAGCACCGTTGCGGTCGATCAGGAACTTGGTGAAGTTCCACTTGATGCCGGTGGTGCCGAGCAAACCCGGCTTGGCCTGCTTGAGCTGCTCCCACAGCGGATGCGCGTTGCTACCGTTCACCTCGACCTTGGCGAACAGCGGAAAAGTGACATCGTAGGTCAGGCTGCAGAACTGCGCGATCTGCGCCTCATCCCCTGGCTCCTGCGAACCAAACTGATTGCAGGGAAAGCCCAGCACTGCAAAGCCGCGGTCTTGATACTTTTTATAGAGCGCCTCTAGGCCGGTGTATTGCGGCGTGAAGCCGCAGCGGCTGGCCACGTTTACCACCAGCAGCACCTTGCCTTGCCACTGGCTGAAGGGATGCTCGACACCTTGGATGTCGCGTACGGTCGTGGCGTAGATACCCATGGCGTGGCCTTCAGCAGTTGTTATGCCTTGAGCATGGACCACAGCTTGCCGGCTTGTCACCCGAAACGCGTGCGCGGTAACTCAGCGTGTAAATCGTGGCACATCATTGCCAGGAAGATCAGCAGCGCGCCATATAGCAAACCGTAATGCCAACGCACTTGAGTGGCCACGGTGTAGTAGTCGGGATTGTGGGCCGGCGCCTGACCCCGCCAAGCGGCCATCATCTGCGGGAAGGCCAGCATGGCGATGAGCAGAAACAGTGGATTCCAGCTCTGGATGAACAGCGCGACGATCACCGGCACGCCCAGCAACCACAGCTTGGGTGAAATGGCTGCACTGACGCGGCCACCATCAAACGGCAGCACCGGCACCAGATTGACGAGATTCAAAAAGAAACCGGCATAAGCCAGTGCCAGCAGCAAACTGCTATCGAACTGGCGCGCCAAAAAATAGCAGGCCAGTGCTCCCACGGAACCCACCAGCGGGCCGGCAATGCCCACATAGGCTTCGGTACGCGCATCCATGGGTTGTTGCTTGAGTTGTATCCAGGCACCGACAAACGGAATGAACGTGGGTAGGCCCACCTTCAGACCACTGCGGCGCGCTGCCACGTAATGCCCCAACTCGTGCACCAGCAGCAGCAGCACAAAGCCCAGCGCATAAGCCCAGCCAAACACGAACGAGTACACGATGACCGACAGCGCCATCGTGCCTACCGTGATGAACAACTTGCTGAACTTGAGGCCGGCCAGCAGCCACATGAACCACTTCATGCTGCAGCTCCCGGATCAGAAGGCGGTTGGGGTGGAGTGGACTTACCGCGCAGGCGTTGCCACAGGCCACCACCCAACACCATGGCACCAGCGAAAAACAGCTTGGCGAACTTGGCGACAAAGGCTAGTGCCACGGCCAGCAGGCCAAGCTTTTTAGCCGCAACGCCGGCCACTAGCGCCGCCAGACCATACGCGGCGATCTTGTCGGTGCTGGCATTGAAATCACCATAAGCCTTGCCGTCATTGAACCGCACTGCTGCCAACAGGCGCTGCGCATGACGTTGGTCCTGCAGGATGTCGCGTTGGCTGGTGATCAAGTTGAGTTCGATATAACCCTCGCGGCCCAACACATAGGTGTTGTAGTTGACCGAGGGATCGGTATCAGCAACATCTTTGTTGCGAGCCTCGGCAGACCACACCAGTCGATGATGCCCAGCGTCATAGGCGGGAGATTCGAGCCAGCGTGTCACCTCAATGGCAGGTAAGCCGATCTTGCGACGCTGCTCGTTGCCGGCTTCAGTGCCGTCTTTGAGTGATTGCAGCAAGGCCTTGGCATCCCACTCGCGGGCCTCGTCGTCCTTGATGTAGCCGGCAGCGTCAAAGTCGAGGCTGACAAACCAGTCGCCCTGATCCAACGGAAAGATAAGCCCCAGCAATCTGTCGTCGGTGGGATTGCCCAGGGCGGCCATCAAAGCCGCCGAGGGCTTGGAGGGCACGTACCCATAGCCTTCGGGCAGGGCCAAGGTTGCCTGCTCGGCCAGTGCAATGGTGGTAGGGCCTCGTTGCATCGCCTCGCCGGCAGCCTTCCAGGCCCGCTGCGCGGCCTCGCCCGGAGCAGCAGGCGGCGCATCTGCCGCCAGCGAAAATGCTGCGAACAGGACGGCTATTGCGGCGAAAATCGCCGATCCTCGCGCCTTGTGCTTGGCGGCGGAGGCCGGCAAGTCAGACGTCGAGGTTGGCAACAGCCAGGGCGTTGAGCTCGATGAACTCACGACGCGGCTCCACCAGGTCTCCCATCAGCGTAGTGAAGATCTGGTTGGCCCCGATGGCATCCTCGATGCGCACCTGCAGCAGGCGGCGCGAGTCCGGGTTGATGGTGGTATCCCAGAGCTGCGCTGGATTCATCTCGCCCAGACCCTTGTAGCGCTGCATGGTCTGGCCGCGACGCGCCTGCTCAAACAACCACGTGACTGCTTCCTTGAAGCTGCCAATGTCGCGCGACTGGTTGCCGTTGGTGACACGGGCGCCCTCGCCGATCAGGCCCTGCAGTGTGGCCCCCAGCTTCACCAACGCGGTGTATTCGGCTGAACCGAAGAAATCGCGGGTGAGGTAACGATCGGTGAAGCTGCCATGCTCTTCGCGACGCACCAGCAGTCGAACCAGTGCAATGCCTTCACGCACCGGTTCGTCATCAACCACCGGCAAGGCCTGTACAGCGATGGTGTATTTGCAGCTGCTGTCGTTGGCCAGGTTGAGCGCGCGCTGCAATTGCACCGACCAGTCTTGCAACAGTTGTGGCTGCATGAAATCTGCGGGCGTGAGCGTGGGCAGATAGATAAGTTGTTCGAGCACGCGTGTGTCGTAGCGGCGACTGATGCGACGCATCATGGCCTGCGCATCCATGTAACGACGCACCAGGTCTTCCAAGGCAACGCCCGTTAACGGCGGTGCGCCTGCATTGAGATGCAATGCCGAACCATCCACTGCACTGTTGAGCAGCAGGCTGTCGAGCTCGGTGTCGTCCTTAACGTAGATTTCGCTTTTGCCACGCTTCACTTTGTACAGCGGTGGCTGCGCGATATAGATGTGGCCGCGCTCTAGCAACAAGGGCAGATGCCTGAAGAAGAAGGTGAGCAGCAGCGTGCGGATGTGCGAACCGTCCACATCGGCGTCGGTCATGATGATGATGCGGTGATAGCGCAGCTTGTCGATGTTGAAATCGTCTTTGCCAATGCCGCAACCCAGCGCCGTAATGAGCGTGCCCACTTCGGCTGACGAGATCATGCGGGCAAAGTCGACGCGCCATACGTTGAGGATCTTGCCCTTGAGCGGCAGGATCGCTTGGGTGCGACGATCCCTGCCCTGCTTTGCAGAGCCACCTGCCGAGTCACCCTCGACGATGAACATCTCGCATAGCGCCGGATCTTTTTCCTGACAGTCGGCCAGCTTGCCGGGCAGGCCAGCAATGTCGAGCGCGCCCTTACGACGCGTGGCATCACGCGCCTTGCGCGCAGCTTCGCGCGCGCGCGCCGCATCGATGATCTTGCCGACGATGACCTTGGCGGTGGCCGGGTTCTCTAGCAGGTATTCGCTTAACCGGGCCGCCACTGTGGTCTCTACCACGGGGCGCACTTCGTCAGAGGTGAGCTTGTGCTTGGTCTGCGAACTGAAACTAGGGTTGGGCATCTTCACCGACAGAATGGCGGTCAGGCCTTCGCGGCTGTCCTCGCCGGTGGTGGCCACCTTTTCCTTCTGCGTGCGGACTTCCTTTTCGATGTAGTCGTTAAGGGTGCGCGTCAACGCGGCACGAAAGCCCGACAGATGTGAACCGCCATCCTTTTGCGGGATGTTGTTGGTGTAGCAAAGCATGGTCTCGGTGTACGAGTCATTCCACTGCAAGGCCACTTCGACGGTGATGTCGCCGGCCTGCGTGGTGAAGCCAAACACCTGCGGGTGAATGGCCGTGCGAGCCCGATTTAAATAAGTGACGAAGGCCTGCAGTCCGCCCTCGTACTGGAACACATCACTGCGATTGTCGCGCTCGTCGGTGAGCTCGATACGCACGCCAGAGTTGAGGAAAGACAGCTCACGCAGGCGATTGGCCAGCGTTTCGTAGCTGAAGCTGATGTTCTTGAAGATCTCGGCCGAAGGCCGGAAGCGGATGGAGGTGCCACGGCCGGCAGAGTCTGCGACCGCCTTGAGCGGTGCCTGCGGCTCGCCCAGGTTGTAGAGCTGGGTGTAGAGCTTGCCACCGCGTTCGATAGCCAACTCGAGGCTCTCGGAAAGCGCATTGACCACCGACACGCCCACGCCGTGCAGACCGCCGGAGATTTTGTAGGAGTTGTTGTCGAACTTGCCGCCGGCATGTAGCACGGTCAGTACCACCTCGGCTGAGGAACGACCTTCTTCGGGGTGGATGTCGACTGGAATTCCACGACCGTTATCGCGCACCGTGACCGATTCGTCAG
This sequence comes from Pseudomonadota bacterium, assembly GCA_026398735.1. Taxonomy (GTDB): domain Bacteria; phylum Pseudomonadota; class Gammaproteobacteria; order Steroidobacterales; family Steroidobacteraceae; genus ZC4RG30. Next base: position 217,956 of record JAPLSH010000004.1, read on the forward strand.
CGTGGATGAAGACCTGCACCCGATCGCAGTAGCCCGCGAGGGCTTCGTCGATGGAATTGTCGACCACCTCGAACACCATGTGATGCAGGCCGGAGCCGTCGCTGGTGTCGCCGATGTACATGCCAGGGCGCTTACGCACGGCATCCAAGCCTCGCAGCACGGTAATGCCGCCGCTGGTGTAGTCGCTGTCTTTGGTCTCTGTGGTCACGGCCCGTCCCTCAGTGTCGACCGCTCATTATACTATAGACCCTGAACAGCGCACCTCTTACTGACACGATGTTTCACGTGGAACAGCACAGGAAGCGTTGTGGCTAGAGCTCGGTCACCACCCCTGCATTGACCCGATAGACCCGTTCCGGCTCGCCAAACACCGCCAGACCGGGTGCCAGCGACGTAATTACCAACTGGCAATCCAGTTCCCGCACCAAGCCAACCAAACCAGCAAGGCGGGTCTCGTCCAGTTCAGCGGCCGGATCATCGAGCAACAAAGTCGGTACTTTGCCCCCCTCCATCCGCAAGCGCGCGAGCAAGGCAAGGACGAGGGCAGCAGACACCAGCTTCTGCTGACCACGGGACAACACCTCCCGAGCGGCAACACCGTTGACCCGCAAAGGCACGTCGGCGCGATGCGGCCCGTTGAGGGTAGTGCCTCGCTCCAAGTCGCGGCTGCGGTTTTCGTCCAGAGACTGAGCCAAGGTTTTGTCCTGAGACCAGCCGCGGTTGTAGCCTAGCTGTACCTCCAAGCCCGTCAGTCGCAGCACGGTCTCAGACCAGAACGGCCGCAACGAGTCCAACCAACTGCTGCGGTAGCTGTCGATGCATTGGCCGTGCTCAATCAACTCCTGTTCCCAGGGCGCCGGGCTCTGACCCAGTTTGAGGGCGGCATTGCGTTGACGCAGTGCCCGACTAAAGCGCAGCCAGTGCGGCAGGAACTGAGGTTCCACGTGGAACACTCCCCAGTCCAGCCAGCGGCGACGCTCAGCAGGGCCTTCTTCGACCAATCGGTGGATATCCGGGTCGATGACTTCGACGAACAAGGCTGCGGGCAATTCGGCGAGCGACTCGGCATCGCGGCCATCGATACGCGCCTGATACTGCCCCTCCCGCCGGTATTCAAAACCAATGCGGTGGGTCGGATCGACGGTTTCGCCATAGATCCGCAGATAGTCGGTATCCCGACTGATCAGCCGCTCTGTGAGGCGATTGCGGAAAGATCGACCGCGCCCCAACAGGAACAGGGATTCGAGTAACGAGGTTTTACCTGACCCGTTGGCGCCCTGAATCAACGTAAGGCGGGGCGCCAGGGTCAGCTCGGCGCTGCGCAGACAGCGCAGCTGTTCGATACGCAGCGTCCCGAGTCCCATGAGCTGAGCCCGAGGCCGCCAGCCAAGGCGCCTTTACAGGCGCATCGGCATGACTACGTAGCGCACATCGCCCAAACCAGGGGAGCGAATAAGGCAGCTGCTGTTGGAGTCGGTCAGACCGATTTCGACGTTCTCGCCATCGATCGCTGCAATCGCCTCGACCAGATAGGTGACGTTGAAGCCGATTTCGACCTCATCACCCTGGTAGCTGACTTCGACCGAATCCTCGGCCTCTTCCTGCTCGGGATTGTGGGCCTGAACAGCCAGCACACCGGCGCTGAGGCTGAGGCGGACACCACGGTATTTTTCGTTGGACAGGATGGCCGTTCGGCTCAAAGCCTGGCGCAGCATGTTGCGATCTGCGGTGACAATGCGCGTGGGATTGGCAGGGATCACGCGGCTATATTCTGGGAATTTGCCGTCAATAAGCTTGGATGTGAAGCGAACTTCGCCGATCGTGGCACGAATGTGATTTGTACCGATGCTCAGGCTGACATCGCCCTCTTCGCCCAGCAGCCGCTGCAGCTCCAGGATGCCCTTGCGCGGCACAATGACCTGCTTGGCCACCCGCACGGCCTCACCCAGCGTGGTTTCTGCAATTGCCAGACGATGGCCGTCAGTCGCGACAGCTCGCAGCGTTTTGTCAGCAGATTCGAGCAAAGTGCCGTTGAGGTAATAGCGCACATCCTGCTGCGCCATCGAGAAATGGGTTTTCTCGATGAGTCGCCGCAATTCACCCTGCGCCACGACCACAGCCTGTTCAGCGCTGACTTCGTCGACCTGCGGGAAATCACCGGCCGGCAGAGTGGACAGCACAAAGCGGCTGCGCCCGGCGCTGACCTTGAGCTTGTCGCCGTCCAAGGTCAGGGTGATTTGGGTGCGATCGGGCAGGGCGCGAATGATTTCCAGCAATTTGCGACCGGGAACGGTGATTTCCCCTGCCTGTGAGACAGCCGCTTCACCCGCAGCCACCAGTTCGACCTCCAGGTCGGTACCGGTCAATGTCAACCGGCCCGGCTCGCCTACTTGAGCGGTGATGAGCACATTGGCCAAAACCGGCATGGTCTGCTTGCGCTCGACGACACCGATCACGCCCTGCAAGGGCTGGAGGATCTGTTCACGGCTGGCGGTGAGTTTCATGCGGGGGGCGTGCCTTCTGTATTCCGAGAAGTCTTATTTAAGACTGTTATGACTGTTATTGGGCCTGTGGGCAACGAGGATAAACCAGAACACGCTGTCGATTCATGCCCTTGCGTCCGGTTGTCCTGTGCGCCTTTGGCTGGACGAGTTGTCTTCAAACTGTGTGTGGGTTGTGGATAGTTTCATCCCCTGCTTTTGCACCGCACCGTCCACAGACTTATGCACCGCTTGATGCACAGCCTTATGCACAGGCGCGAGGCCTTTAAACAGGGCTTAACCGGTCAATGTACGCAGCAAATTCAGGTAGTCCTCACGCATGCGTTGATCGGTATCACGCAGGTCGCGGATGCGTTTGCAGGCATGCATAACCGTGGTGTGATCACGTCCACCAAACGCATCACCGATCTCCGGCAGGCTGTGTTGGGTCAATTCTTTGGCCAATGCCATGGCCACTTGCCGTGGTCTTGCAATGGACCGATTGCGTCGCTGCGACAACAACTCTGCAACGCGAACCTTGAAGTAATCGGCGACGGTCTTCTGAATATTCTCGAGCGTCACCAAGCGAGCCTGCAAAGTAAGCAGGTCTTTGAGTGCCGCCTTGGCAAAGTCCAAGGTGATGGGCTCACCGGTGAACTGCGCATTGGCAAGCACGCGTCGCAACGCGCCTTCGAGTTCACGTACGTTGGAGCGGATGCGTTGCGCAATGAAGAACGCGACTTCATCGGGCAATGTGACCCCTACTCCCTGTGCCTTGCTTATCAAAATGGCAACGCAGGTTTCCAGTTCGGGCGGCTCAATGCCTACCGTCAAACCCCATCCGAAGCGGGATTTTAAGCGTTCTTCGAGGCCTTCCACTTCTTTGGGAAAGCGATCACAGGTCAGGATGATTTGTGCCTGACCTTCAAACAACGCGTTGAAGGTATGAAAAAACTCTTCTTGCGAGCGGTCTTTGCCGGCAAAGAATTGAATGTCATCGATAAGCAATGCCGACAGTGAACGGTACGAGTTTTTGAACTCGTTCATCTGGTTGTGCTGCAGTGCCTTAACCATGTCACCGACAAAGCGCTCGGAGTGCACATAGGCCACACGCGCTTGCGGATCACGTTGACGAATGACGTGCCCGATGGCTTGCATCAAATGTGTCTTGCCCAAACCCACGCCGCCATAGATGAACAGCGGGTTATAGGCGGTGCCTGGATGCTCGGCGACCTGTATGGCCGCAGCTTTGGCAAAGTGATTGCTCTTGCCTTCAACAAAGGTGTCGAAGGTGCACATCGGGTTGAGCTTGATGCCGGCGACTACCGGATCGTTGCGCTTGGAGGTGAGGCCCACTGTGGCCGGCGCGCTGATCGGCGGCGGTGCCGCGGCGGCACGCGAGCCCATCTCCAAACTAAAAGGCACCCGCTGACCGGCTTCGGCAGTCAAAAGGTCGGCAATACGGTTGCCCAGTTCCTTACGGATCCAATCCACTGCAAAACGATTGGGCGCCAACAGCACCAATTCATCGCCAGCAACCTTGGCCTGTAAGGGCCGAACCCACGTATTGAACTGCTGCTCGGCCATCTCGTGCTCGAGCGTGGCAACCACGCGAGACCAGAGCGACAGGAGTAGTTCCGAGGTCGGCATGGCGATGAGGGCTTTTGGATGGGGAAAAGGATCGGGAGTCTATACCCGCGGGCTGGAGTTGCCATAGATTTGCCACATCCGATGTGGCTTGACAGCAGAGCCTGCTCTACGTAACCTTCCGGCCCCGCTCAAGACCCGCGCGACTCAGGCCTGCCTACATGAAACGCACTTACCAGCCCAGCAAGATCAAGCGCGTCCGTACGCATGGCTTTCGCGCCCGTATGGCCACCCCGGACGGCCGCAAGGTCCTGTCCCGCCGTCGCGCCAAGGGCCGCAAGCGCCTGATCCCCTAAGGGCCCGCCGAGCGCCTGGCGCTCATGACGGCCTCCAGCGGCACCGCGCGCGGGTTCCCCCGCCCGGTCCGGCTGCTTTCCGGCAAAGACTTCGATCGCGTCTACACGCTGCGAAAGCGCGTGTCCGACAGCTATTTCTCGGTCAATTATGCCCCTGCCACCGGCGGCGCTGCTCGTTTGGGCCTGTCGGTGGGCGCCAAAATGGCCGGCAACTCAGTGTCCCGCAACCGGGTCAAGCGCACCATCCGCGAGTCGTTCCGCCAACACCGCGCCACCCTACCCCCCCTGGATTTGGTTGTGGGCGCGCGCGCGCTGGTCCGTACCGCGCATAATGCGCGTCTGCGCGAGAGCCTCGCCGAACTCTGGACCCGGATAGCCAAGCAATGCGCCGTATCGCCCGCGGAATGATCCGCCTCTACCAGGTGCTAATCAGCCCGCACCTGGGGGCGCGTTGCCGTTTCCATCCCAGCTGTTCGCAGTACGCCTATGAGGCCTATGGCCAACATGGCAGCTTGCGCGGCACCTATCTGACTGTGCATCGGCTCTGCCGCTGCCATCCTTTCAATGCCGGGGGCCATGACCCCGTGCCCAACGCGGATACCCACTCATGTCGATGACCAACTTGCGGCCGTTCCTGTGGGCTGCCCTCGCCCTGATCCTGTTCGTCAACTACGAGACTTGGCAGCGCGACTACCCGCCGCCTGCCCCACCCACTGCTGCAGCCAAGGCAGCGTTGGGTGATCTGGATGCCGCAGTGCCGGGCACAACGCCTGCTGCTGCCCCTGCCGCAGCGCCCTCACCTGCTGCTGCACCGGCCGTTGCGGTCGACGCTCCCGAAGCTGCCGCAGCACCTCAGGCCACCACGGTCAGCGTGCGCACCGATGTCTATGAGCTGCACATTGGCTTGCGCGGCGGTGAGCTGACCACTGCCGACATCCTGCAGTATCCCAAAGTGAAGAATGAGCCCGGCGTGCCGGTGCGACTGTTGCGCCGTGACGGCGCCGAAAGTCTGTATGTGCTGCAAAGTGGCTTACAGGCCGGTTCCGCTTCCGGCGGTGCCACGCCCACTCACCAGGTGCAGTACAAGAGCGCCTTCGAAAGCTTCCGCTTGCTCGATGGCATCGATGTGCTGCGTGTACCGCTGACCTGGACGTCCGACGATGGCGTGACAGTCACCAAAACCTTTGTGCTCAATCGCGGTTCGTATCGCATCGACGTCGAATACAGCGTGCAAAACGGCAGCGCCGCGCCCTGGTCGGCCGCCTCGTACGCGCAAATTCTTCACGACATGCCGCCAGTCGGACAATCGTACTTCAACGTTGAAAGTTATTCGTTTACGGGGCCGGCCATCTGGGATGGCAACAAGTACCGCAAGCTCAAGATAGACAATGTTGACGATGCGAAGCTCTCGCAGGATGTGACCAACGGATGGTTGGCCGCGCTGCAACATCACTTTGTTGCCGCGTATGTACCAGTAGCCAATGTGCCGTATCACTACAGCATGCAGGTGCGTGGCCAGCAGTACTTATCGCGTGCTGTAGGCCCAGTGCAGGTGGTGGCACCGGGTGCCACGGCCACTTTTAAAGAGACGATGTTTGTCGGGCCCAAGATGCAAAAGCAGCTCAACCCCATCCACCCTGAGCTCAATCGAGTGGCTGACTATGGCTTGCTGACAATTCTGGCCCGGCCGTTGTTCTCGCTGTTGCAGTTTATTCACGGCTTGTTTGGCAACTGGGGCTGGACCATCGTGTTCACCACGCTGATCCTAAAGCTGCTGTTTTATCCGCTTGCCGAAATCAGTGGCAAGTCGATGGCCAAGATGCGCACGCTGGGCCCGCGTATCAAGAATCTGCAAGACACCTTTAAGGATGACAAGCAGAAGCTCAGCCAGGCGATGATGGAGCTGTATAAGCGCGAGAAGATCAACCCGGCTGCCGGCTGCTTGCCGATGCTCATCCAGATGCCGGTGTTCTTCGCGTTTTATTGGGTGCTGCTGGAAAGCGTCGAGATGCGCCAAGCGCCGTTCATGTTCTGGATCTACGATATCTCATCGCGTGATCCGCTGTTCATCCTGCCGTTGCTCAATGCTGCGGCGATGTTCTTCCAGATCCGTCTGCAGCCCAAGCCTGCCGATGAGTTGCAGGCTAAGTTGTTCATGATCATGCCGCTGGTGATGTCGGTGACCTTTGCCTTCTTCCCAGCAGGCCTGGTGCTGTACTGGCTCAGCAACACGCTGCTGACCATCGCGCAGCAGTGGAACATCAACCGGCGCATCGGCGCGAACTGACACCGCGGCCATGGCCACGCTCAAGGTCAACGGCCGCTCGCACACTGTCACGGCAGCGGCCGACGAACCGCTGCTGTACGTGCTGGGCAATGATCTGGAGTTGGCTGGGCCGCGCTTTGGTTGTGGTCTTGCGCAGTGCGGTAGTTGCTCGGTGCTGGTTGATGGCACCGAGATGCGCAGCTGCGTGACTACGCTGGGCCAAGTGGGCGCGCGCGAAGTCACTACGCTCGAAGGTTTGCCGCGCTGGTACGCGTTGCGGCATGGCAAACCAGTGGGTGAGGGCGCCGCAGTGCCGCTGCACCCGGTGCAACAGGCATTAATAGATGTGGCCGCACCACAGTGCGGTTATTGCATGAACGGCATGGCTATCAAAGCTGCCGAGCTGCTCTCGCACAACCTCCATCCCACCGAAGCGCAGGTACGCACTGCGCTCAACGGGCATCTGTGTCGCTGCGGTACGTATCCGCGCATTATCGATGCAGTGCTGCAAGCCGCCGCAGTCATGCGCAAGGCCAAAGCGTGAGTATCACGCGACGCCAGCTGTTGCAGGGCAGTGGTGCGCTGGTGGTGTTGCTGCCGACGTGGACTGGCGTGCTGGCCCAGACACCGCCGCCGGCTGTGCCTGGCACCGTGGACCTGAAACAGGTGGACAGCTGGCTGAGCATTCATGCCGACAACACCGCCACGCTGCGCATGGGCTTTGCGGAGTTGGGGCAGGGCGCCACTACAGCATTGTTGATGGTGGCTGCTGAGGAGCTGGACCTGGGCATGGACCAGATCCGCGCAGCACCACTGGATACGGCGCATTCACCGCCGCAAGGCGGCACTTATTCCAGCGCCTCCGTGCAACGGGGTCGTCCGCAAGTGGCCGCCGCTGCGGCCGAAGCACGCGCGGCATTGCTGGCGATGGCTGCGCAGCGACTGGGCGTGCCTACCGCACAGCTGCAAGTTGTCGGCGGTGTGGTGCAAGTCGTCGATGCACCGCAGCGCACGGTCACCTACGGCCAGTTGATCGGTGATCAACAGTTCAAGCTTGTGGTCAGTGGCACTGCACCGCTCAAACCACGCGAGCAGTACCGACTGCTGGGCACGGCCGTGCCGCGTCCAGATTTGACCGACCGGGTTACCGGCGCCAAGCGCTTCATCCAACAGACGCGCTTGCCCGGCATGGTGCATGGACGTGTGGTGCGACCAGCAGGGCAGGCGGCCTATGGTGCTGGTGCCGTAGTGCAGAACATCGACGAGTACACGATTGCCGGCATCGGCGATGCGCGGGTGCTGCGACGCGGCAACTTTGTGGCGGTAGTAGCCACGCGTGAGTGGGATGCCATCAAGGCCGCGCGCGCACTGCGCGTGAGCTGGGCACCGGCGGCAGGGTTGCCCGACACCGATGCGCTACATGCGGCGATGCGCCGCGATATCACAACAGACAACACGCAACTGAACCAAGGCGATGTCGATGCCGCGTTTGCTGCAGCGCCTGCGCGTCAGACCGTGCGCTTTGCAGCAGATGGCCCTTATCAGGCGCATGCGCCGTTTGCGCCCAACTGTGCGCTGGCTGATGTGCGCGCCGACAGCGCGCTCGTTATTTGCGCCTCGCAGGACATTCAAAACGCACGCCGCAGCATTGCACCGTTGATTGCTCTTAAGCCCGAACAGATTCGAGTGCAGTTTGCCGAAGGCGCCGGCACCTATGGCCACAGCGGCTATGACGATGTGGCGCAGGCCGCTGCAGTGCTGTCGCAGATGGTTGGCCAGCCGGTGCGCGTGCAGTTCTCGCGTGCCGATGAACAAGGCTGGGACACTTATGGTCCGCCGCATATGGGCGAAGTGCGCTTGTGTGCCGATGCACTGGGCGTGATCACCGGCTATCAATATGATGGCTGGCAGCACAACTGGAGTTTGGTCGACACCACCACGCAGCAGCTGGGTGTGGCGCCTGCCACCGAGTGGCCGGTCTCACCGGTTGAAGGTGTGAATCCGTTGGTCTGCGGCGGGCAATATGCGATCGCGCATCGCAAGCTGGTCAATCACCGGCTCAATGGCCTGCAGTATTTCAAAGCCGGTTGGCTGCGTTCACCGCTCGATCTGTCGTTTGCGTTTGTGTCCGAGCAGGCTGTCGATCAACTGGCCGCGCAGTTAGGGCTGGACCCTGTAGCACTGCGGCAGCGCAACATCACCGATGCGCGTTGGCGCGGTGTGCTGGATGCCGCAACGCAGGCGGCCAAGTGGCAACCGCGTACTAAGGCCGTGGCAGCTAAGGGTGTGTGGCGCAGCGGTCGTGGTGTGGGTTTAGGCACGCACCTGATCTCGTATGGCGCGGCGGTGGCCGACATCGACGTCAACATCAAAACCGGTCAAGTGCGCATTCGCCATTTGTACGGCGCTATCGATGCCGGTGCAGTGGTCAACCCCGGCATCGTCGAAGCGCAGATCACCGGCCAGTTGGTGCAGACCGCCAGCCGCATGCTGCTCGAAGAGGTGCCCATCGAACAGGGTCGCTCTGCGGCGCGCGACTGGGTCAGCTACCCCATATTGCGTATGCAGGACTGCCCGGCAATTACGCCGGTAGTGGTGCAGCGCATGGACCAGCGCTCCACCGGTGCTGGTGAAGAGACCATGGCCGCTGCTGCAGCTGCCATTGCCAATGCATTTTTTGATGCCACGGGCCGCCGCATGACGCGCTATCCGCTGACGCCCGCCCGTGTGCTCGCCGCGCTCGCTTGAGCGCTTCATTGCAGGATTCCATGAACAAGACTGTTGAGCGTGATACCCCGCCCGTGGGCAGGGACACCATTGTTGCAGCGGCCACGGCTGCAGGCCGCGGTGGCGTAGGTGTGGTGCGGGTGTCGGGTGCGTTGGTTCCGCAGATTGCGCGGGCGTTGCTAGGCAAAGTGCCTGTGGCGCGTCGTGCGCTGTTGGCGCAGTTTGTCGATGCGCAGGGCGAGGCTATCGACATGGGGTTGGCGTTGTACTTTCCCGCGCCTGCGTCGTTTACCGGTGAGCACGTGCTGGAGCTGCAAGGCCACGGCGGTGCGGTGGTGCTAGAGGCTCTGGTGGAACGCGCGCTACAACTGGGTGCGCGTCGCGCGCTGCCCGGTGAGTTCAGTCAGCGTGCCTACCTTAACGACAAGCTGGATCTGGCCCAGGCCGAAGCGGTGGCAGATTTAATCGATGCCGGTTCGCGTGCCGCGGCGCGGGCAGCCATGCGATCGTTGCAAGGTGAGTTCTCGCGCCAAGTGAACTCGCTGCTCGATGCACTGGTGGCGCTGCGCATGTACATCGAAGCGGCCATCGACTTCCCGGAAGAAGAGATCGACTTTCTGTCGTCGCAGGAAGTGCGCGAACGGCTTGATGACGTGCGCAATCGCATGACAGCAGCGCAGCGCGACGCAGGGCAGGGCGTGTTGCTGCAGCAAGGTTTGCATGTGGTGATTGCCGGCCGGCCCAACGCGGGCAAGAGCAGTTTGCTTAATCGGCTGGCCGGCCAAGACGTGGCCATTGTTACGCCCATCGCCGGTACCACGCGTGATCTGCTGCGCGAACGCATCGACATCGACGGCCTGCCGTTGCATGTGGTCGACACTGCGGGCCTGCGCGCCACCACTGATGACGCTATCGAAGAAGAAGGCATGCGTCGTGCACGCGCCGAGTTGCAGCGCGCCGATCGCGTGTTGTTTGTGATCGATGCCGCAACCGACCCCAGTGCGAAGGCCTACACCGAAGAGCGTGACAGTCTGCCTGCAGGTGTACCGGTGACACTGGTGTTTAATAAATGCGATGTGGCAAAGCCCGCTGCAGCGCGTGGCCGCAAAGCTGCCGCACCCGAGCGCGTGTTGGTATCTGCGGCCACCGGTGAGGGCTTTGATGCACTGCGCGAACATCTTAAGAGCGCGATGGGCTTTGCGGGCGAGGGCGGCAGTACGGTGAGCGCGCGCGCGCGGCATGTGCAGGCACTGACAGAAGCTGCCGCTGCCTTCGAGCGTGCCGAAGCGCTGTTGCAACGCAAGCAAGGCGAGCTGGTGGCCGAAGAGCTGCGTCAGGCGCAGCAATCACTGGCCCAGATCACCGGGGAGTTCAGCAGCGATGATCTGCTGGGCAAGATCTTCGGGAGCTTCTGCATAGGCAAGTAAGGCTTATCCCTAACGCGCCTCGTCGCTCAATAAGTAATACTCGCCGCGTCCCTTAGATTTCCTCTATCGATGCGATCCAGAAAACCGTCTGGATCGACCGCCGCACGGGTGCAGTGCGCTGGCCTAGGTCTATGCCAGCGCCGATGTGCAGACGGCCGGGGCAGTGATGTCCTGGTTGGCCTGTCAGGTGAGCAGCTCAACGGGCAGCGTGAGTTGCAGCTTGGCCGCACGCTTGGCGAGCTTTGCATCGAACGTCACAAATGCAGCGGCGCGATTGCTGCAAGCCACGTGCAGCGCATCGGCAAAGTCGATACCAGCCATCAGCGAATTGGCGGCACTGAGCACGGCATCGCGATTTTCCAGGGTGATGTGTTCGATGGATGCCAAGCCGCGGATCACGCGTGCGATCTCTTTGGGTGGCAGCTCATAAAAGCCGCGCAGTACCCATTCCAACTCCAGCAACACCGTCAGCGGTACATAGCCTCGCTCAGACAGCGCCTCAATGGCACGTGGACGCTGCCTTGCAGACTGGGCATCGTCCGGATCATCGACAAAAAAACGCACCAAGACGTTGGTGTCCAGCGCCTTCATGGCTGGCGCACTTTGGCTCGCGACAGCAATGACGCCGCATCGAAACTGCCAAGATCTCTGGGCGCTCCCCGTGAGGGCAGCTTGATCAAACCCGCCAGACCCCTACGCCAATCCGCTGCGATATACCGAAAAAACCACCCGCTCTATCACGGGCTGAGCCACCCCACCGGTATGCTCTGACCCATGTCTGAGACCGCCCCCAACACCGGCCAACCCGGCTTTATTGTCGTCCACGGCAATCGGCTGGAAGACCTGCGGGCGCTGGCGGTTGGCTACATCAAGAGTCAGCCGCTGCCGCCGTTGGCGCCCGAGGTTCTGCTGATGCAGAGCAACGGCATGCAGAACTGGCTGGAGCAGGGCTTGGCCGACGACCGAGACGGCCTGGGCATCTGTATGGGTGCCACCTTTCAGTTGCCCGGCGCGTTCATGTGGAAGGCCTACCGCGCGGTACTGGGCGATCACGCCGTACCTCAGGACCTGCCTTTCGATAAGGCGGCGTTGCAATGGCGTGTGCTGCGCCTGTTGCCTGGGCTGCTTAGCCAGCCGGTGTTCAAGCCGCTGCACACCTATCTGCAGGGCGATGACCAAGGCCGTCGCGCCTATCAGCTGGCCGTGCAACTGGCCGACGTACTCGATGCCTATCAACAGTACCGCGGTGACTGGCTGGCCGACTGGACTCACGGTGGCAGCGAGGGTGCGGCCTCCGCGCCGTGGCAGCCGGTGCTGTGGCGCGCCTTGCAAGACGATGTCACGCAGACCGGTACGGCTTTATCGCGCTCGCAGGTGCATGCGCGGTTCATCAAAGCCATGCAGGCACGGGCGCCCAACGACCCGCGCCCGCCGCAGCTGCCCGAACGCATCGTGGTGTTTGGTGTCTCGTCATTGCCTATGCAATCGGTGCAAGCGCTAGCCGAGTTGGGCCGGTGCTGTCAGGTATTGATGTTCGTGCTCAACCCTTGTCAGCACTACTGGGGTCACATCATTGCCGAGCGCGCGCTGCTCAAGCAGCTGCCGCAGTATCGGCAGCGCCACCGCGCCGGCACGCCGGTCGAACACCTGTCTAACGATCTGACGGCCTTGCACGGCGAGACTCACGACTTGCTGGCCACGTGGGGCCGTCAAGGCCGCGATTACCTGCATCTGCTGGATGAGTTCGATGACACCTCGCAACGTGGTGTCGCGATGGCGCGCACCGAGGCCTTTGTTTCGCCGTGGCCCGACAACAAAGCTCCGACACGCTTGCAGCGCATCCAACATGCGCTGTTTGATTTGCAACCGCCGCCCGCAGCGCCCGAGACCGTACCGGAGGACGACAGTCTGCGCTTAGTCAGCTGCCACACTGCGCTGCGAGAAGTCGAGGTCCTGCACGATCAGCTGTTGGCATGGCTTGATGCCGATGCCAGCCTGCAACCGCAGGACATCATGGTGATGGTGCCCGACATGGAGTCCTTCGCTGCGGTGATCCATGCAGCGTTCGGCAGGCACCGCGAATCCATCCGCCACATTCCTTATTCGGTAGCCGATGCCTCGCCGCGGCGATTGCCCGTGCTGCAGGCCGTGGAACAACTGCTGCATCTGCCCGAGTCGCGACTCACGCTCAGTGATTGGCTGGGGCTGTTCGAAGTAGCCGCTGTACGCGCTCGCTTCAAGCTCACCGAAGCCGACGTCGCTCTGCTGCGTTCCGCACTCGAGGCGGCAGTGGTGCGTTGGGGCCGTGATGCACAGCAACGTAGCACCCAGCTGGGACTGCCCGCAGACATTGCTGATTTGCAGCAGAACACCTGGGACTGGGGCCTGTGCCGTTTGCTGTTGGCTTATGCCAGCGATGCGGATGACCCTTGGCACGATGTGTTGCCCGCCGGCGCCTTGTCGGGCCTTGAAGCCCAGCGCTTGGGTGCGTTGGCGCAGTGGCTCGATGCGATCGACATTTGGCGTGTTGCCCTTGTCGGTCCGCATACACCCGAGCAGTGGTCGCCGCTGCTGATGGACTTGCTTGCCGCGTTTTTTATAGCCGAAGACGAAGCCGACAAACGTCTGCTGGGTCGCCTCGAAGATGCGCTGTCTACTTGGGTGGAACAGTGCGCTCAGGCTGGATTTACCGAACCCTTGAGTCTGACCGTCGTGCGTGAGCATCTGCTGGCACAGGTTGAAGACAGTGCGCGACAAGCGCGCTTCTTTGGCGGTGGCGTGCAGTTCGGTACGTTGATGCCGATGCGGTCTATCCCGTTTCGGGTCGTGTGTGTGCTGGGTATGAACGATGCCGACTATCCGCGTCGGGCCAGCATGCGCGACTTTGATTTGATGGGCAGCAGCTTCCGGCCGGGCGATCGATCCCGTCGGGAAGATGATCGCTATTTGTTTTTGGAAGCGCTGCTGAGCGCCCGCGATAAGTTTTATCTGAGCTGGCAGGGCAATCGCGTCACCGATAACGTGGCCATGCCGCCGTCGGTGGTGGTGTCGCAGCTGCTCGAAGACATCGCGTTGCGCATGGCGCCGAAGATAACGGCGCAGCCTCAGCCCTTGCAGCCGTTTTCAAGGGCTTATTTCACCGAGCCTGCTGTGGATCAGCCGCGCTACGTGACCTATGACAGTGAATGGGAGCAACAGCAGCAGCAAGCAGCGCTCACCTCGCAGGCTATCGCGGCACAGCCCCCGCCAGTCATGCCACCTGCAGCAGCCCTAACGGTGGATGCGCTGCGCAGGCTGCTACGCGCGCCGGTCGAGGTGTATTGGCGCGACCGTCTGAATGTGCAACTGGACGAGCCCGCGCAGGCCTTGGATGAAGACGAGCCCTTCGCGCTGGATGGTCTCGATAGCTTTAAGCTGCGTAACAGTCTAGTCGAAGCATTGATGCAAGACGCCGATGCCGATGTCATTCGGACTGAGCGGCTGAGGGGTCTGTTGCCGTTGGCTGTACAGGGCGATCAGCTGTCGGCGCAACTGCAGAGCGAAGCACAGATTCTGCTCAATCACGTTGACGAGCTGCGCAGTCGCTACACCAAAGTGTTAGAGCCATTGGCATGCAGCATTACCGTGGCCGGCGAGATGCTGCAGTTCACGATCGATGGCTTGCGAGCTGACCAGCAGGGCAACCGTCTGCGCCTGTGGGTGCGCCCCACCGCTCTGTGCCGCGGTAAAGAGAAACACATCAAGCTCGACGCCTTGCCCACTTACTGGTTTGACCATGTGTTGGCCTGCGCAGCCGGCGAGCCAGCGCGCACGGTGGTTGTGGGCCTGGACCGGTTGATCGATTGGTCTGCTCTAGCACAAGCCGACGCATTGGCCTTGCTTCATCAGTGGCATCAGCGCTGGCTGGAGGCTTGGCAAAGGCCGGCGCCTGCTGCGCGCAAGAGCGCCTGTGCGTGGCTGCAGGCAGCGCGCAAGGTAGGTAAAGACGAAAACGCCGACGCTGGTGACGCCGATGCTGGTGACGAGGCTGCCGCCAAACAGTGGGACGGCGACCACTATGTGACCAGCGAATACAGCACCTCGGCGTACTTGCAGCTGTCGTTCAATGCCTACGATGATGTAGAGGAGCAGCTGCCACTGTGGGCCGATGCACTGTATGGCGCGTTGCAACAGGCCTGCAGCCTCGAGGCTGCGTCATGATCATCGAGCCCACCATGCTGGACGCGCTGACCTTCAAGCCGCACGGTGTGCAGATCATCGAGGCCAGTGCCGGCACTGGTAAAACCTGGACTCTTGCGGCGCTGTATGTCCGTCTGGTGCTGGGCGATGACCGCGCCCCACTCGAGCCACGTCAAATATTGGTGATGACCTTTACCGACGCAGCGATGGAAGAACTGCGCGAACGTATCCGTGAGCGCTTGGCGCTGGCGGCGCGCGTGTTCCATGGAGATCCGTCAGCGCTCGAAAAGGCCGATGCGTTCCTGCTGGAGCTACGCGACAGTCGCGGTGCCAACTTGCTCGCCGATGCCATGCGACTGGACAGTGCAGCTCGATCGATGGACGAGGCCGCCATCTTCACCATTCACGGCTGGAGCCATCGCATGCTGCGCGAGCATGCATTTGAAAGCGCTAGCCTGTTTGAGCAACGCAAAATAGATGATCCGCAGGCTTTGCAGTTGCAGGTGCTGCATGACTACTGGCGATTGCACATTTATACCCTTAGTGCTGCCCAGTCGCTGGCGCTGCCAGACTTTGCCATGTCGCCTGCGGACCTGCTGCGCAAGCTCAGAAAACGCATCGCCCAGCGCTCGCACCAATCACTCATTGCAGAAGCACCACCCTTAGACACTTTTGCGCAGACCTTTGATGCCCGGTCGCAATGGTGCGCACAAGTGCAAGCGTTGGAAGAGCGTGCCAGACAGTTATGGCGTGAGCATCGAGTGGACCTTGAGGTGCAATTGGCTGCGGCTTATGAAGGTCACCTCAAAAAGCCATCCTTTGGCAGCCCTAATCATGCAGCTCACATGCAGGCCATGCGTTTGTGGGCCGAAGGGGGCGCGGCCAGCGATCGGTGGCCTGCCAAGTTCACACTACAAAACCTGACTCAACAAACGAAACAAAAATGCACCACGCCCGTCGATCACTTCGGCGTGTACCAGGCAATACAAAACTTGGAGGTGGTCAGGGCACAGGCCCCTGCTGCGTGGGATTTGGTCTACGACCATGCCACTAACTGGATCTGCGCCGAAGTCACCCGTCGCAAATTGCAGCGTGGCGAGTTCGACTTTCATGACCTGCTGCAGCGTCTGCACTACGCCTTAAATCTGCCTGACAGTGGGCTGCCCGCGGTAATCCGCGCCCAGTACCCAGTGGCCTTGGTCGATGAGTTTCAGGACACCGATGCGCTGCAATATGGCGCGCTCCATCAGATTTATCTGGCCGACCGCGACTGGCGTGAGAGCGACGATAGCGCACTGGTGATGATCGGTGACCCCAAGCAGGCCATCTATCGTTTCCGTGGCGCGGACTTGGGTATCTATGTGAAGGCGCGCGCCGCCGCAAACCAGATCCACACACTCAGCGGCAACTTCCGTTCATCAAAGCCCCTGGTCGACGCGGTCAATCACATCTTCCTGAACGCGGAGAAACCGTTCGGCGATATCACCTACCAACCCGTCATGGCTAAAAGAGCCGACAGCGTGGTGTCGGTGCTGCGCCCTGACGGCTCGCAGTGGCCTGCGCTGACAGTTTGGACACCCCAGGACATCAACTTAACCAAGAAATCCGCGCTCGAAGACGAATTTTCGCAGGGCATGGCCACGCAGATTGTGGCGCTGTTGCACGAAGGCCAAGTGAAGCCGGAACAGATCGCAGTGCTGGTGCGCACGGGCAAGGAAGCCCGTCTCATCCGCAAAGCGCTGCAAGAGCGCGACGTGGCTACTGTGTATCTGTCAGAGCGCGACAGCGTGTATCAAAGCTCACAGGCTTTGCAGCTGTGGTATGTGCTGGCCGCTGTGCTGCGACCGCGCTCGTTGCGTGCGCTGCGTGCCGCGGTGGCCACCCGTCTGTACGGTCTTACTGACGTTGAACGTGAACAGTTGCTGCTGGATGACGTGAACCTGGAAGGTCTGGTCGAAGACTTTCTGGCATGGCAGGACGTATGGCGCACGCAGGGCGTTCTGGCCATGGTGCACAAGCTGCTGCATCAGCGTGGTGTAGCTGCGGCCTTGTTAGCACGGCTGCAGGGCGGTGAACGCGAACTGACCAACGTGTTGCATCTGGCCGCCCTGCTGCAGGAAGCCTCTGCGAGTCTGCAAGGTGAAACTGCGCTGCTGCGATTCTTAGGGGAACAGATCGGCGCTGACGACAGCCTTGACAGTAGCGCAGCGCAGTTGCGCTTGGAAACCGATGCCGCGCTGGTCAAGGTAATCACGCTGCACAAGTCTAAGGGCCTGCAATACCCGGTGGTGTTTCTTCCGTTCTCCTACACGTCTGCGACTTCGAAGGCAGATCCCGGCGAAGACAAAGATGATCCACACGTTAAAAAGCGACTCGAAGAAGAGCAGGCCGAATCGGTGCGCTTGATGTATGTCGCGCTTACCCGCGCCGAACGGGCGCTGTTTATGTCCGCGGCCACGCCAGGGTATATGCCAGAGAAGACCTCGCTCTTCAAACTGCTCAATCGCAAGACTAAGACCGACCTTATCGAGAAGCTGGAAGCGTGGGGTGCTTGCAGCGACATCTGCATTGAAACATTGCCGACCCAGAACCTGCAGCGTTGGCGTGGCAACAGCACGGCAGCTGTACCGCGAACCATCGAAACATTGCTGCGCCGCCATCGCAGCACGTGGCGCAGCACCAGCTTCTCGTCGATGACTCGTGATCTGCACGCGATCACCGCTCTGCCTAAAACCTCGCAGGACGAGCTGCGCGAAGATCGCCAAACTGATGCCGCGGGCGAACCGGCTACTTCACGCTTGAACACCAGTTGGTCTGGACTCAAGGGCGGCGAGCGTCTGGGCACTGCGATGCACGACCTGCTTGAGTGTCAGTTGCAGGAGGGCTGGCCCGTCGCTGCCGATTGTGCCTCGCCCGCTTGGCTCAAGTTGCTGCGCAAGCATGTGCGCAACCTCACTGGAGAGAAGATCACCGCCGAGCAGCTGACACAGTGGGTGCATGCCTGCACCCATGCAGTGCTGCCACTGGCCGGTAGCAGTCTGCAACTGCGCACCTTGGCCGCGCAGCAGGCTGTGGCAGAAATGCCCTTCGTGCTGACCTTGCGTGGCACCGCGACCCGTCATGTCGATGCTTTGCTGAACACTTATGTACAGCCCGGTCAGCCGCGCATACCACTCTCACCGGATTTTCTGCAGGGTCAGTTGGTGGGTTCACTGGACGTGGTCATCGAGCATGAGGGCCGCTGGTATGTCATGGACTACAAGACCAACCAGATGGATGCTGATACGTACCAAGCGATGACCGACAAGATTCTGGAAAAGCGCTATGACCTGCAGTACAGCTTGTATCTGCTGGCGCTGCATCGTCTGCTCAAGTTGCGACTGCCAGACTATAACTACGACCAGCACATCGGTGGTGCGCTGTACTTCTTTCTGCGTTTGGTGGATCAACCTGGCGCCGGGCTCTATCACGACAGGCCGCCGCGCCAGTTCATCGAAGAGTTGGATGCCTATTTCTCGGCTGGTGCTGCATGACCGCGTTGTGGCAAGACGGTGGCGCGGCGCCGCTAACTGCTCTGGACCGTGCTTTTGTCGCCTTTCTGCTGTCTACGCAGCCGTCCGATGACATGCGCCATGCGTGGCTGGCGGCACTGGCCAGCCATCAATATGGCCGCGGTCATGCGTGTCTGGATCTGCAGGCCTTGCAGCACAGCGCGGCAGACACTCTGGGTTGGACCACCGAAGCCCTGCAGGCTGTACCGGCAGACTTGGCGGACGCTGCTGTCACGTTACCTTGGGTGCAACAACCTAACAGCCCGTTGGTGCTGATTGCGCAGCGGCTGTACTTGCGCCGGCCCTACAGCGCAGAACAAACCATTTTGCAGTCACTGCAGATGCGCGACGCACAAACAGTGAGCCTGCCTCCGCAGCTACCGGACCTGCTGGATGCGCTGTTCCCGGAGGCTGTGCACAACCGCAACAGCGATCTGCAACGTCGCGCCTGCGAAGTGGCAGCGCAGGGATCCTTTACGCTGATTACCGGCGGCCCAGGCACCGGCAAAACCACTACGGTGACGCGATTACTGGCCCTGCTGATGCGCGTCGCGCAAGACCAGGGCGCTGCTTTGCCACGCATTAAGCTGGCTGCGCCCACCGGCAAAGCCGCCAGTCGGCTGACGCAGTCTATCGGGCGCAGTGTCCAGAACCTTCCGGCTGGATTTGCCTTCGACGTGTCGACCCTTCAGGCCGCAACGTTGCACAGTCTGTTGGGTGTGCGTGGCAATGCTTGGGGTAGGGGCGTGCAGCGCCTGGAAGCCGATATTGTCATCGTTGATGAAGCCTCGATGGTCGATCTGGACATGATGGCGCGGCTGTTTACGGCGGTGCCACCCGGTACACGCCTGATACTGCTCGGCGACAAGGACCAGTTGGCCTCCGTAGAAGCCGGCGCCGTGTTGGCGCAGTTGTGCCAACGCACGGCGCTCGCGTCACGCATCGTCACACTGACCCATAGTCATCGTTTCAGTGCAGATAGCGGCATCGGTCAATGGGCGGACTTGGTCAATGCCGGCGATAGCGCCGCAGTGCTGCAGCTGCGACAACAACTACCTGTGTGGGGTCAACAGTCCTCTGCACCCGTACAACATCTAAAAGTAAATCGCAGCACCGACGTGGCGTTTATAGACTGCGTGACGCAAGGCTGGGCGTCCTGGCTTGCCGGTTTACAACCGGTGGCACAGCAGCAGGACTGCAGCGACGCCCAGGCGCAGCAGTTACTGGATGAGCTGGCAGCCTTCCAGGTGTTGTGCGCACTGCGCAGTGGCCCTTGGGGTGTCGAAGCGCTCAATACCCAGTTGCAACGTGCATTGGGCTTTGGCTCGGCGACCTGGTTCAGCGGCCGCCCGGTCATGGTCACCCGCAACGACTATGCCCTTAAGCTTATGAATGGCGATGTGGGTTTGTGCCTGTGGCACAGGGGCCTCTTGCGCGTTGCGTTTCGCGATAGTGAGGGAGGGTTGCGGTGGATTGCACCGGCGCGTCTGGAGGCCGTCGATAGCGTGTTTGCCATGACCGTGCACAAGTCGCAGGGCTCGGAGTTCGGACGCGTGCTGCTGGTGCTGCCGGATTTGTCTTCACCCGTTCTCACTCGTGAACTACTGTATACGGGCATAACGCGTGCGCGAGAGGGCATGGTGCTGCTGGCCCCGCACGCGGGCGTGTTGGCTGATGCCGTCGCCCGTCGAGTGCAGCGCGCCGGCGGACTGGTTTACGGCTGAACCTCGGGATAACTCATGCTCAAGTATCTGGGTCGTATCTTGCTCAAGGGGCTGGTCACCATCCTGCCTATTGGATTGACGCTCTATCTCATCTACTGGCTGGGCGTCACTCTCGAGTCGGTACTGAGCGGCCCGTTGCACTGGGTCATAGACGATCGTCACTACTTGCCGGGTATGGGTCTGGTCGCAGGACTGGCCGTGCTGTTTGTCATGGGCATGCTGGTCAATGCCTATCTGGTGCGCCGGGTGCTGCGCCATGGCGAACAACTGGTGCTCAAGGTGCCGTTGGTTCGCACGCTCTACAGTGCGTTTCGTGACCTCGCAAAACTGGTCAACACCGATCGCAAAAGCGACATGCAAAGCGTGGTGGTGGTGCGTTGCGGCGATTTACGCCTGCTGGGCTTCGTCACGCAGGAAGTGGCAGAGTTGCCCGGCATTGACGCCGGGCAAGCTCTGGTAGCGGTGTATCTGCCAATGAGCTATCAGATCGGTGGCTATACGGTGTATGTACCGCGTGACCACCTTGAGCCTACAACGCTGACGGTCGAGACGGCGATGCGCATCGTCCTAACCGGCGGGTTGCAAAACAACTGAGTGCAAACCCGCACTCGTACCAAGCACTCACTCCTTACATTGATAATTGGCCGCGTCGTCGCTGTTGCCCGTTCCGGTGAACTGCGCATGAGTAGGCCAAGCGCACAGTGGGCGGCTGCGACCTGGGAAGGCTGCGCCGGTGACCGTGACTTGCTGGGGCGCTTTGCCTGCTTCAACCCAATCGACTAAGGCTGTAAGCAGGTCGAAGTTGTCCAGCGCCGCATCACCACCGCGGCAGTGACCCATACCAGGAACCAGGAACATGCGGCTCCACTGCGACACAGGCTGCTGCGGATTGTCGCGCGACAGCCGCTCGTAATAGCGCACGGTATCGTTAGCCGAGAACCAGGGATCGCTTACGCCGTGGTACAGAATCAGCTTGCTGCCATGCGACACGAAGCTACCCAAGTTAGTCCATTCGTTAGCATCGCCGAGCATGTGGATGCCGTCATGGGCAACATAGGCTTCGGTATCGACGTCCATCGTTGTGCCGGTAGGCGAAGGCCCGACGGGGCTCATGCCGCCATTGAGCAAGCCCGGAATGCCGGCCCCGCTGGCAGCGATGCCGGTATCCCAAGGAAAGCCCGGATAAACCTGCAAGCCGCGTGAGTTGACCGGACCGGCAAAGGCCTTTTGTAGCGCAGCAACTTGAACGTTGCTGAGGCAGCTGTCGTCCTTGTTTGCTTTGCAGGCCAATGCTGCAGGATCGAAGCGGCAGCCGCGCGTATTGAACACCATGCCATCGCGCACGCCATCGAGCCCATCGCAGGCTTTGAGCAGTCCATCGACCACCAGCTTGCGGTCTGATGCCGACAGCGCCTGCGCCGTCAGTGATTTGCCTGCTGCGTCTTTGGGTGCGGCACTGTTGAGTGCTGTGGTGACCCAACGCGTAGCCAGATTGGAGTAGTTGGTACGCATCGCAGGTGCGCCGGCAATGATGCCGTCGAACTCCAAGGGTTGACGCTGCGCCTGTAACAGCGCCTCGCGTCCGCCTGTTGAACAGCCGACGAAGTAAGTATGCGCAATCGCTCTTTTGTAATGGCTGGCGATCAACTGCCGCGCCACCGTGTTGACCTTGCCGATGGCTTGATACAAGAAGTTGAGCGCCGCCTGCTGGTCATCAAAGAAGCTGCTGTCAAAGCCCGCGCCGCGATGCCCGGAGTCGGTGCTGGCCACCGCAAAGCCACGCGCCAGCGCCGATCGATTACCCGCTGCACCCGCACCCAAGGGTGGATTGACGCTGCCGTTGAGACCGCCACCCCCTTGAAACAGCATTCTGCCGTTCCATTGGTCGGGAAGCGCCACCGCAAAGCCGATGGCATAGGGCTTGTTGTCGCGCCCCGTATGCGGCTCGAGCGTGCCTTCTACCTTGCAATAGGCCGGTGTGGTGGCCGTGGCGGTCTGGCGCTCGGCCTTTTGGATCTCGATGCTGCTGCCTGGAATGCGAAAGCCGGCCAGCGCTGCGCACTGGGAAGCCAGAGTGTCTTCGGGTGCGGCAGCAAAGGCGTTGCCGCCTGCCAGTAACAAGACAAGACAAAAATAGCGACGGACAGCGGTGGTCATGTGGGCAATCCCCCTTTGCGGCTTTATGCTGGGCGGCACAACCATACTCTTGAAGGCCTGCCCATGAACATCCTCCACACCATGATCCGCGTCGGCGACCTGCAACGCTCGGTCGACTTCTACACCAAGGTGCTGGGCTTGAACCTGCTGCGCCAAGTGGATATGCCCGAGCAGCGCTACACGCTCGCGTTTGTGGGCTTTGGCGCCGGCAATGCCGATGGCGGCGCCGAAATCGAACTGACCTATAACTATGGCGTGACCAGCTATGAGCAGGGGACGGCTTTTGGGCACCTGGCGTTGGCCACACCCGATGTCGCTGCGACTTGCGCTGCCATTCGTGCCGCCGGCGGCAACGTGATTCGCGATGCCGGTCCGGTCAAGGGCGGCACCACTGTCATTGCCTTCGTGCAGGATCCGGACGGCTACAAGATTGAGTTGATTCAACGCGGCTGACGAATCCGCCATAACTGCGTTAAGAGGCTAACAACAGTCAGATACAGCTTGAGCAGCTCCCGGCATGCTGCAAAGCATGCCCATTGTAAAACTGTATCGCGTCACGATACATTACCCACAGTGATCAAGTCCTTCCGACATCGGGGGCTTGAGCGGTTTTTCGAGATCGGAACGCGAGCCGGGATCAACCCCGATCACGCGCCCAGACTCAGACATCAACTGGCCATGCTCGACGTTGCCAAGGCACCTGCTGACGTCAATTTACCTGGTTGGCGATTGCACAAGTTATCTGGTGCCTTGCAAGAACACTGGTCTTTGCGCGTCAGCGGCAATTGGCGGCTCATTTTCTGTTTCGAGGATGAAGATGTGACTGGCGTCGATTATCTGGACTACCACGCATGACTCTGCATAACCCGCCGCATCCAGGCCAGATCTTGCGCGATGGCGTACTGTCTGAAGATAGATTAAGCGTTGCGCAATTTGCCCGCTGCCTCGGCGTGTCTCGAGTTTCCTTATCGCGCATGTTGCATGGTCATTCCGCAGTTAGTGCTTCTATGGCTTTGCGTCTGGCCGCTGCCTTGGGCGGTTCCGCGGAGGTTTGGCTGGAACTGCAGTCCCGGCATGACCTGTGGCAAGCGCGCCGTAAGCTCCGATCTGTTGTCGCGAAGATCAAGCCCATCCAATCTGCAGACTGAATTTCTACCTAACCTTTATCAATTGAAGCGGAGCAGCTCAATGTCTTCCATCACCGGCAGCGTGTTTCGCCGCGTGCTCTTCTGGGCACATCTTTCAACTGGTGTGGCAGCCGGGCTACTCATCCTGTTGATGTCCGCTACCGGTGTGCTGCTGGCCTACGAAAAGCAGTTGGTCGCTGCAGCCGAGCAGGGCAATCGCGTGGCAGTGCCTGCCGATGCCCCCATGCTCACGGCTGCAGCGTTGGCCGATAAAGCACTGGCTGCCGCACCCGATGCCCAGCGTTTGGCGCTGGTGTTCAACCTCGACCCTGCCATGCCGGTCACCGTGACGCGTGGTCGCGATGCACCGCTGCTGCTGCATCCGTGGACTGGCGAGCTGTTGCCTGATGCCGCTGAAGGCACGCGCCACTTCCTGCATGAAGTAGAAGACCTGCATCGATGGATGGCCGGTGATGCGCGCAGTACGCGTGCATCGCTGATGCATCTGGCCAATCTGTTGTTTGTGTTCATCGTGCTCAGCGGGCTGTATTTGTGGTTGCCGGCCGTGTGGCGCTGGCGCGCTATCAAGCCGCGTGTAGTACCGGTGGTGCGCTATGTAAATGGCAAAGCGCGCGACTATGCCTGGCACCAGTCTTTTGGCATCTGGATGCTGGTACCGCTGGCCGTGATGGCCGGCACAGGCGTGGTGATGTCTTATGGCTGGGCGAATCAGCTGCTATTTGCTGCCTATGGTGAGCAGGTTCCGCAGCGCGGTGGTGGCGGTGGCGGCGGCCCCGGTGGTGGTGGCGCACAGTCTACGGCGCAAGCAGAAGAACCCGGTGCACGCGCGACACTGGATCAGATGCTCACCACTGCGCGTGTGCAATTGCCCGATTGGCAACGCATCACGCTACCTGTAAAACCCGCTGCCGACGCCGTGGACATTGTCGCTGAAGTGCCGGGCGAGGGCGTGCGTCTGCCGCGTCGCACGGTCACTGTGTCCGCAGCCGATGCCTCAGTCATCAAGGTGTCGCCGCCGCCAGCTGAAACGGCCGATAAACAAACTGCCGGACAACGTGCGCGAACCTGGGTGCGCTTTGCACATACCGGCGAGTATTACGGTGTGATCGGCCAGACCGTGGCGGCACTGGCGTCATTGCTGGCCTGTGTGTTGGTGTACACCGGCTTGGCTCTGGCCTGGCGTCGCCTGATACGTCCGCGGCTGGCCTAGTAGACCCACCACAGGCCAACAAGCGCGCTGCAGTTAAGCAGTGCGCAACCGGCAAGCAGCACGCCAAAAGGCTGCTTGCGGGTTTTGTGGCGCAAGCTTTGCGCCATCCATAACGCCGCAGGCCATCCGCCTGCTAATGCAAGCCATAGCAATTGCCGTTCGGAAACACGCTGCAGTCGTAAGCGTGCGGCACATTTATCGCGCCACCAGAGCCACGCTGTGAGCACATTGATCAGTAGCAGACTGATCGATAGCAGCGTACTTAGCGTCGGCATCAAGGTTTTATGGTGATGTCTACCCGGCGTTGCGCTGAGTCATCGCTGCCATTGGGTGCGGGTGCAGCATCAATCCAGCGCACCGTGTAACGCGGCCCGATAAGGCCTGCGCCTTGCAGAAGCTCTGCCACTTGCTGCGCGCGCTGCTGGGCCAGCTTAGGAGACTCATTGAGGATAGTGCCATCCGACAACAAGGCTGCACCTCGATGACCTTCTATGTTGATGCTCGTTGCTTTGATGGCCAGCGCGTAATCGAGCACGGGCTGCAGTAAGGCGGGATGTTTGAAGCCCACCCGGCCCTCAAAGTCATAACCGATGCTGAAGTGCTTCTCGACGCGCTGCGGCGCAACCTCCGCTTGCTGTACATCCAAGGTATTGAAAGCTAAGCGGCCTTTGCTTGGACCCGGCGGTCGCGGCGGCTCAAAGGTAAGGTTGTATTGCGCCTCGGCCGGCAGCAATTGATTGCAATTGGCATCCAGTGCCGGCAACACCGACAGCCGCACCGGCTCCAGTACGATGCCACCGCAGATACGAGGCTTGTCTGTGCGACGACCTTCGACCAACACTTTATGGCCGAGCATGGGCGGATTGACCGGTGCACTGACATCGGTCTGCAGCGTTAAGAAATACAGTTCGCCCTCATATTCGGCCAACCAACACGGTACTGACGCCGTATCGCGCACAATGGGGCAGGCCACGAAGTTGCGCTGAACGCTATCAGGCATAGCAGCCACTGCGCCCCCGCTAACGCAGGCCAACGACAGCGTGATACTGCGCTGCAGCGACATCACAGCGCACCCAGAAAGTTGGCCAAGTCCTGTTTCTCCTGCTCGCTGTAGCCGATGTTGTAGCGGCGGTCATAAAAGTCGACGACATCGCGCAGTGAATGCGCCGAGCCATTGGAGAAATAGGGCGCACGGGCAGACAGGCCCCGCAGCTGCTGCATCACGATAGTACCGATGTCATTACACCGCCCTGAAATGAGCGCGCGACCTGGATCTTGTGTGTAGATGACGCGACCCAGAAACGGATGCGGCGCAATGTCGTTGCGGCAGGTGAGTTTGAACAAAGGCAGTTCGGGCTTTTGCGTGGTCCAAGGATTAAGTGGTGCCTCACGGGCCCAAGGCAGATTGGTGCTGCCAATGTCCATCCAGCCGTTGGCCGTATCCATGCCGGTCATGTGCATGCCATGGCAGGTGGCGCAGGTACGTTTGGTGGGATTACCCAGTCCCACTGAGTTGAGGTGCATCGAATCACGTATCCAAAACGTGCGGAACATGAACACGTCATGGCCGCGCGCAATGGATTCGCGCCCTGCGTTGCGCGCATCTTGTGCAGCACTGGCGCCACGCGGCAGCGTCGTCCACTTGCCTTCCATAGGGAATACCCAGCGACTGGTGTTGTTGCCCAGCACGCCGGCTTCGCCCTTGAGCAACGCTCGGGGCCCGAATGCCGTGGGCCCGTTTGCCTCGATAAGGCTGCCCGCATGCCTATCGATTTGCTGCGCCACATACACCTGACCTTCAAAGGCGACGATGGCATCGAGCTGCGCTTTGGATAGCGGTGCAATGCGCTGCAGGTGAGTGGCTGCAGCATCTGCAGCCTGCGCACGCAGCGAGGGGGGCCGCGCATCCGCCATCAGATTCATGCTGGTGGGCTTGCCTGTCTGCGGATCGCGGGCGGTCGGTAAGCCGTTCTTGCCGATGAACGACGACACGCCAAAGTTCTGGTGCGTGGGGTATTTAAGGTTGGCTGCAGGACGCGGACGTCGATACACCGACACCATCGGTTGCGCCGAGTGCAGGCCATATTGGGCGTGCAGATTGCACCCGGTGGGATCACGCACCACCTCAATGCCGAACTCCGGCTCAATCGCTTTACCGGCGGCATCGCGCGGTGGCCAAGGCAAGAACACGCGAAATAGCCCCCGGTCGAGCAGTAATGAATGCGACGCAGGATCCTGTTGCGGCAAGTGCGGGCAATTGGCCCCGTCGACTGCCGCAAAAATAGGATCCTGGCCCTGTGTGACTTGCCACTGCCGGCGGATACTGTCGAGCGACAAACTCATGGCATCTTGCGGTTGGTGACAGCTGACACAGGCCCGACCATTGGTGCCCAGTGGCGCAAAAAACGGATGACCCGTTGCAGTGACTGCACCGGCGGCATTGAGCACACCGAGCTGACCTTGGTTGTTGTCGTAACTGCCATCAGCAGCCAAGCCCCCGGTTTCACCCGGGTTGATCCAGCGCAGTGTGAATTTGGGCGCAGGATAGAGCGCATGCGGTGGCGCCAAGACATCGTCCTCAGCGGCCACCACCTGTACAGCTACGGCGCACAGCAGCACCCAGACCCATGTGATTAACAGTTTTATGATGATGTCCGCCTCTGCGATGCCATGGCACTGCCGAACGAGGCGGCCATTACGCAGACAATGGCCAGCCATTGCAATGACGTCAATTGCTCATGCAGTACTACTGCGCCCATCAGCGCGGCAAGGGCCGGCTCGACGCTCATGAACAGGCTGAACACTTGATTGGGCATGCGTGTGAGCGCGTACATCTCCAGCGTATAAGGCAGCGCACTGGACAACACCGCCACGGCCAGAGCGATGGGCAGTAAAGCTGGGTTGAACAGCATCGTGCTATCTACCAGCACCACACTGGGCGTCACTGCTGCGGCGCCCAAAATCATACCCAACGCGACGGTACGGCCGCCGTGACTGCTGCCTGTGCGTGATCCGAACAGAATGTATAGCGCCCAACCGGCACCGGCGAGCAGTGCAAAGCCGACACCTATCAGATCGAGGGTCGGTGCACTGGAGCGCCAGGGTAGTAGCAACAGCAAGCCGGCGACGGCCAATGCCACCCAAAGCCAGTCCAGCCGCCGATGCGAGGTGGCGATCGCCACGCCCAGCGGCCCGAGAAACTCGATGGCCACCACAATGCCCATGGGCAGCCGCTGTAGGGCCAGGTAGTAGGACAGGTTCATCAACCCCATGGCCACGCCATAGCCCACCAGTACAGGCCAGCGTCCGCGCAACGAGGTGCCCCGCCAGGGCCGGTAGATCAGCGCTAATAACACTGCCGCCATCCACAGCCGCAGCAACGTCGCGGCCACCGGCCCAAGCTCCGGAAACAGGCCCTTGGCTAAAGCCGCTCCGTATTGGATCGACACCATAGCGGCCAGAATTGACAGGATGGGGAGGACCAGGGGGGAGTACATCGTGTGCGCTGAGTGCTGCGGCGAATTTGGGCAGGGCGGGTATCATGCCCGTATGAATACGACTACACGATCGGAAGTAGCCTCCTGGGTACTGGCCGCTGCTGCGCTACTGGGTCTAATGCAGGTCAAACTGCTGGCGGCCCTGATCGGCGGCTTGGTGGCGCACGAGTTGTTGCACAGCGTGTCGCCGGCCATACGTATCAGCGGTGCATCGCTGCGCACGCGCAAATTCATCATGCTGCTGCTGATTCTGGTGGTGCTGTCGCTGCTGGGTACGGTGGTCGGTGTACTGGTGACAACCTTGGGTGCACGCGGTCCTGAGAGCCTGGCCGAGTTGCTGCAGCGGATGGCAGACCTGATCGAGGGCGCGCGCCCTAGTTTGCCTGCGTGGGTACAGGCCTATATTCCAGCGTCAGCCAGTGAACTGCAGTCCACTGCCTCGGGGTGGTTGCGTACGCATGCTGGCGAACTGCGCGCTATGGGCCAGAACTTTGGCCGCGGGCTTGCACATCTGTTGTTGGGCATCATCATCGGTGCGTTGATAGCGTTCGCGCATACCGAAGAAACCCCCGGTCGACCGCCGCTGGCCGCAGCATTGTGCGAGCGCGCGGAGTTGCTGGGTCGTTCGTTCCGTCGCTTGGTGTTTGCGCAGGTGCGTATCTCGGCGCTCAACACGCTGCTCACTGGTGTGTTCCTGGCAGTGGTATTGCCGCTGCTGGGTGTGCACTTGCCGCTGGTCAAGACCATGATCGCGGTGACCTTCGTAGCAGGTCTGATGCCGCTGGTTGGCAATCTCATCTCCAACACCGTCATCGTGGTGGTGTCGCTGGGTCACTCGTTAGGTGCAGCGGCTGGGTCACTGATGTTTTTAATCACCATCCACAAGCTCGAATATCTGATCAATGCGCAGATCATCGGCACACAGATGCGCGCCCGCGCCTGGGAGCTGCTGATAGCGATGCTGGTGATGGAATCGTTGTTCGGCCTGCCTGGACTGGTGGCCGCGCCGATTTTTTACGGCTACTTAAAAGACGAACTGGCGACCAAACGCTTGGTCTGATCGCCAGTGCGTGGGCGGGCCGTTAAGCGGCCCGCCAGCAAGATCAGAAGACCTTGCGGATCGTGGCACCCCAAGTGCGCGGCATGCTCGGATAGCCCGAGAAGCTGCCAGCTTGGGCAGGCGGCGGGAACGCACTGATCAGGTAGCTGTCGTTGTTGAGGTTGCGGGCAAAGACCATGAAGTCCCAACCGCCACGTGAAACACCGGCACTGGCGTTGAGCGTCTTGACCTCGCGCGACGCAATGCCAGCAGTGATGTTCTCGACCACCTGCACGTTGCTCTCGTAGTGGTAGTCACCACGTACAAAAGCGTCGTAGCTGCCGAACTCCCAACGATATGCACCGCCGATTGAAGCCGTGGTGGCCGCAATGCCCGCCGGCTTAGTGCCGGTCAGATCCACAGTGCCGGTGGGACCCTGGGCATTGGGGAAGCTGTCGTAGTTAGGATCGAGGAACGTGGTGGCGACGTTGAACTCCCAGTTCTTGGTGGGAGCGAACATCCACTCAACTTCTGCACCCTTGGTGGTTTGTTTGCCTGCATTTTGCAAGCTGAAACCAGTGCCGGTGAAGATGTTGGACTGGAAGCCCTTGATCTCTTGGTTGAACACCGCAATGTTGAGCGCGCTGTGCGTCCAGCGGCCCTTGAAGCCCACCTCCATGACCGTTGACTCTTCCGGGTTGGCAAAGCGCGAGCCATAGCGACCGTAGTAAGGGTTGGCATAGCCGCCCAGCGGTGAGCGATCACCGGTTGCCGGTGCCAGCGGCTTGCTGTCACGCGACAAGTTCCACGAGCTGGCCTTAAAGCCGGTCGACACGCCGCCGTACACCTTGATGTTGTCGCTGAAGTCATAGGCCAAACGCACGGTGTAGGTGGCCTTGCCGTCGTTGGTCTCGCCGCCGGTGTAAGGCACCACAGGTGTGAGGAACTGCAGTTCGTACAGCGCCAGTGCGCTGTTGCAGGCCGCGCCTGTGGCAGCCGTGCAGCCGGTCACACTCAGCTTGTCGGCCATGGCTGCTTGTGCCGGATAGGCCGCAAAGTTGGCAGGCGTGGCAGCCTTGCCGCCGGTGAGTGCGCCAAAGGCCTGAGCAAAGCCGATCTGCACCAGGTTCAGCTGTGCAAACGCATCGCTGTTGGTCTGCGCCAGATCCACGACCTTCTTGCTGTTGGTGTAGGCGATGCCGGTGGTCAGCGTCATCTTGTCAGCCAACTTCCAATCCAACTGGCCGAACAGTGTGTAGGCCTTGTTGTCTTGGTTGGTGTTGACCGTGCCGCCGCTACCAGCCTTGAAGAAGGTGCCGGTGGGCAGGCCGGTGGCAGCCTCGAGACCCGGCAGCGTGGAGGGGCTGCCGCCTTTGGCAACGATCAACGTGCTGGCATAGGCACGCGCGGAGGTGCCCCAGCCCAGCGTGTTGTCGTAAGCGACCGACTCGTTGAAGTAGTAGGCACCGGCCACGCCGCTGACCTTGCCACCATTGTCGAAGCTGGCGCGCAGCTCTTGCGTGAAGGTGCGGATCTGCTGATCGTTGATGTTGGTCGGCAGCAGGTCGGTACTGGTGAAGTCTGAGTCGTAGTTGAAGGTGGCTGACTGGCCGCGCAGTGCAGTGATTGAACTGACCGTGAGCGCGCCTGACTTCCAGTCCAGGTGCAGCGAGGCACCGCGGTTTTTGACGTCATTGACCGGGTCGGAGTTGAAGTAGCCCTTACGGTCGGCATAGCCACCCGCATAGATCTTGCCACCGAGTGCAGCGATGACCCCACCGGTGGGGCCGTTGACCAGATTCGACACGCCGCAGCATGTTTCATCGATCGACGAGTAATCGACGATCAAGCGCGCGGTGAGGCTGTCGGAGACATTGGCCAGCAATTGGCCGCGCAGGTCATAGCGGTTGCGATCATTGATCGCATTGCCAGTGGCCAGGTTCTCGAAGTAACCGTTGCGCTTGTTGTAGTTGCCCGAGAGGCTGAAGGCGACCTTCTCGTTCAGCGGCGCAGTGACATAGCCGCGATACACCTGCGAGTTGTAGTTGCCGAAGCTGGCTTCCAACGAACCGCCTGGTGTGAACGAGGGCTTGCGCGTCACGATGCTGACCACACCGGCCGAGGCGTTCTGACCGAACAGTGTGCTCTGCGGACCGCGCAGCACTTCGATGCGCTCAACATCAACCAGATCGCCGATCTGCGAGGCAGAGCGTGAGCGATAGACGCCGTCGACGAATACGCCCACCGAGGACTCGATGCCCGGATTGTTGGCGCCGTTGCCGAAGCCACGGATGATGAAGTTGGTTTGTGTGGAAGTTTGCAGCTGCGATACACGCAGCGAGGGCACCACAGACTGCAGGTCGAGCACGTCGCGGATGGCGGTTTGCCGAATGGTCTGCGCTGAGGTGACCGTGACGGCGACCGGCACATCCTGCAGCGTCTGCTCGCGCTTGGTGGCTGTGACGACGATTTCTTCGAGGCCGTCTGAGCTGGCGGCACTGGCTGCTGCCGATGCAAGAATGCTGGCGACGGCAAAAGCAACGATAGATGTCTTGTTCATTGAACCCCCTAAGTTTGACGCACAGTCTATTACCGGCAGCCGGCCAGTGCTAGGTTCGCCGCTGGCAGGAGGCCTAATGATGCAATCGAGCCGTTTAAAAGGGTGGCGTCTGGCGCGCCGTGCTGCGGTGGCCGCTGCACTGTTGGTTGTGCTGGTGGCAGTGGCGGGTCTGGGGCTGCTGCGTGGCAGTCTGCCGCAGGTACAAGGCAGTCGCAGCCTGCCGGGTTTGGCCACTGTGGTGCGCATTGAGCGCGATGCCGCCGGCGTGCCTCGCATCATCGGCCAGAGTCGTCTCGATGTGGCTCGTGTCACGGGGTATCTGCACGCCCAAGAGCGATTTTTTCAGATGGATTTGCTGCGTCGCCGGGCGGCGGGCGAGTTGTCGGCACTGCTGGGTGCGCCGCTGTATGAGATCGATGCACAGGTACGTCGTAACCATTTTCGCGAGGTGGCCCGGCGTGTCCTGCAGGCACAAACGCCCGCACAGCGCGCGCTGTTGCAGGCCTACGTGGATGGCGTTAATGCCGGCGTTACTGCATTGACAACACGCCCCTGGGAATATCTGTTGCTGCGCGTGGCACCTGAGCCTTGGCAGCCAGAAGATAGCCTGCTGTGCATCTACTCCATGTGGCTGGATCTGCAGGATCACGATGCCAATATCGACCGCAGCCTGCGGGCCTTGCGCGATGCCACCGGTGAAGCGGGTTTCGCGTTTTTGGGTGGTTTGGCACAGCGTGGCGATGCGGCCTTGGATGGCAGCGTATTGCCTGAGGCAGCGCTGCCGGCGCAGTTGCCGGCGCCACGCGGCGCCGTTGCTACCGTGGCCGATCCGCTGGGTCTGCAGCCGCCGTTTGTTGCCGGCAGCAACAGTTTTGCTATTGCCGGTACGCGCAGCGCCAGTGGACTGCCGGTGCTGGCCAACGACATGCATTTGAGCTTGCGCGTGCCACACATCTGGTATCGCGCCAGCTTGCAGTGGATTGATGCCAATGGCGCATCACGCAAAGTGGTGGGTGTGATGTTGCCGGGTATGCCGGCGATGGTGGTGGGCAGTAACGGCCATGTGGCCTGGGGGTTCACCAATTCCAATATCGATACAGTTGATGCTGTGCCGCTGAGTCCGCAGGAGGTGGTGCACGAGCGGGTCGAACAGATTCAGATCCGCGGTGCGCCGGCGCGCCAGTTGCGCTTACGTGAGTCTGCGCTGGGCCCGGTATTGACCGCCGCCGATGCGCCGCAGCAACTGGCTTTGCGTTGGACGGCGCTGCAGGCCGAGGCCACCAATTTGCAGCTGGTCGATATGGAAAACAGCCAGAGCGTGGCGCAGGCCATGGAGATTGCCCATCGCAGCGGTATCCCCAACCAGAACCTGTTGGTGGTCGATGCGGCGGGTCATGTCGGCTGGACGCTAACCGGAGCGATTCCGTTGCGCGACGGCTCTGGCTGGTTGCCGCCCGCGCAGGTACCCACGTGGGTTGATCCGCCCGAGGGCCTGCTGTGGACGGCCAACAACCGCATTGTCGGGGGCGCAGCCTTGGCCCTGCTGGGCGATGGCGGCTATGACGGCTCGGCTCGGGCGGCCTCGATCCGTGACGATTTGCGTGAGCGCGCAGCGCGTGCACCGCTGACCGAAACTGACCTGTTGGCCGTGCAGCTGGGCGATCGCGCGGCGCATCTGGACCCTTGGCGTGACCTGTTGTTAGGCGTGCTCGATGACGCGTTTGTAGCGGGAAATCCGGCCCGGCAGGCGCTGCGCGAGGCAGTGCAGTCTTGGCAGGGCCATGCCAGCGTGGATTCGGTCGGCTATAGGGTGCTGCGCAGCTTCCGGTCGCAGGCCGCACAACGTGCGCTGGGACCGTGGGTGCGCGCTACGCAGGCCGTGTATGCGGATGCGAACCTGGGCCGGCTGCGACCTGAAACCGCCGCGCTGCGGCTGTTGCAGCAGCAGCCTGCAAGCCTGCTCGATCCAGCCTATGCCAGCTGGCAGACCCTGCTGCAGCAGTCTGCCGACGCCGTGTTGCGAGAGGCCGGTGGCAGTGCCGACTCGGTTAAGGCCTGGACCTGGGGTCGCTATAACGTGTCGGCGATGCGCCATCCGCTATCGGCTGCGCTGCCGGGCTTCATTGGCCAGTGGCTGGACATGCCTGCCGAGCAGCAAGCCGGTGACAGCGATATGGCGCGCGTGGCGCGACCCACCAGCGGCGCCTCGCAGCGTCTGGTGGTGTCTCCGGGACGGGAAGAGCAAGGACTCTTGCACCTGCCTGGCGGCCAGAGTGGTCACCCGCTATCGCCGTATTACCGCGCCGGTCATGAGGCTTGGGCCAAGGGTGAGCCCGCGCCGCTGCTGCCCGGTGCAACGCGTTGGATTCTGACGTTGCAGCCCTGACGCTGCGCCGCAGCTCAATCGTTGGCGTCGTCGCCTTCGTCATCGTCGGGCTGTACTTGTGAGGGCAGTCGTTTGCCGGTCGAGGGCGTCACGCCCAGCGACAGCAGTTTGCCCGCCAGCTTGGTCGCGTTGCCCGGTCCGGTGCGCAATTGGCCCAGCGCCTTGTCATAGGTCAGTTGTGACTTCTTGAGTGCATCGCCGATCTCGACAAACGAATCGGCAAACCCCACCAGCTTTTCGTACAGCTTGCGGCCGGTCTCAGCGATTTCTTCCGAACCCTTACGACGTTTTTCAAATACCCACATGCCTTGGATCAAGCGCACCACTGCCATCAGTGTGGTGGGTGTTACCAGCACGATCTTGCTCTTCCACGCGTCTTCGTACAGCGCCGGCTCACGCGTCAAAGCACTCAGCAGTGCCGCTTCAACCGGCACGAACATCAGCACAAAGTCGACGGTGTTGAGGTCTTTGGAACCGGTGTAGTTGCGCGCTTCAAGGCCTTTGATGTGCTGGCGCAGCGACAGCAGGTGAGCCTTGAAGGCAAGCTCGCGCGCCGCGTCATCGCTGGCATCACAGTAGTCGCGCCAGGCTTTGTTGGACACTTTGGAATCGATTACTACCTGCCGATCCTCTGGCAGATACAGCACAGCATCGGGTTGCTGGCGCCCGCCGGCATCGGCACTGATCGACACCTGCAATTTGTATTCGTGATCTTTGCGCAGACCCGATTGCTCCAGGATGCGCTCCAACACCATCTCGCCCCAGTTACCGGTGGACTTGGAGCTGATGGTCAGTGCATTGGCCAGACTGTTGGCCGATTCGGTGACCTGTTGATTGAGATTGGTCAGTTGCACGATCTGTTCATGCAGCTTGCTGCGCTCGGCGGTCTCGGCAGTGTGAATGGCGTCGACGCGTGAGCGAAAGTCCGACAGCTGCGTGCGCAACGGTCCCATCAGACTGTCGAGTTCGACTTTGTGCTGGGCCTGCAGCGTGCGGCCACGCTCTTCGACCAGCTTGGAGGTGGCCTCGGTTACTTTGGACTCGACCAGCTGCATCTGATCTGCAACCCAGCCCTTTTGCTGTGCCAGTTGATCTTGTGCCGCCAGTGACTGACCACGCAGCTGCTCACGCTCGGTGGTCACGGCCATAAGTCGCAGCATCAGCCAAGCCACGGCTGCCAGCAGCACCACCACTACACCTGCCAAGACCACTGTCGCTATGTTGTCCATCGTGTCCTGCCCTCGCAGTACCGCTGCGTTGCGAGCCTAGTCTGCCCTATAGTTGGGCTATATGGCCGCGATCCTCCCTCTCCCGACACGCAGCGCAGCGCTGGCGCGTTTGACGCAGTTTCTGCCGCAGGCAGGCCGCGCCTATACCACTGGCCGCAACATCGACACCGGTCCTGGTGTGCGCGAGTCGGTGTCGGGTCTGTCGCCGTGGATCCGCCATCGTGTAATCACCGAGGAACAGGTGCTGCGCGCTGTGCTGACGAGGCACACCCAGTCGCAAGCGGCGCGCTTTATTGAAGAGGTGTGTTGGCGCAGTTACTTCAAGGGTTACCTTGAATCGCGTCCGTCTATCTGGAGCGACTATCGCCGCATGGTGGTGGGCTCGTTCTCGCACTTGCCGCGGTGTCAGGCGGCAATGGAAGGTCGCACTGGCATCGATTGTTTTGATGCCTGGGTGGCCGAGCTTAAAACCACGGGTTATCTGCACAACCATGCGCGCATGTGTTTTGCCTCGATTTGGATTTTTACGCTTGAGTTGCCTTGGCAGTTGGGCGCGGACTTCACGCTGCGTCATTTCATTGATGGCGATGCAGCGTCCAACACCTTGTCGTGGCGCTGGGTGGCTGGCTTGCATACGCCGGGCAAAAACTATCTGGCCAAGCCCGCAGCCATAGAGCGGTGCAGTAACGGGCGCTTTGCGCCGCAGGGTTTGGTCGAGCAGGCTGCAGCGTTACAGGAAGTCGCGTTGCATCCGCTCATGGCGGTGCCGCCTTTGGCCACAGCAGCCACTCCCGGGGCTTTGCCACCGGGGCGCATTGCGTTGCTGCTTACCGAAGAAGACCTGCATCCCGAAAGCTTGGGGCTGCACGGTGCGCCGTTGGTTGGCGTGGCCAGTGCCAGTGCTGTAGCCGCACGCTCCGCCTTGCCGGTGTCTGCGTTGGCCTGCGACTTTGTCAGCGGCGCGATGGACGATGCGCTGGCGCGTGCTGGCGCGCACTTTGATGTACCTGCCGAGCGTCTGGTTGCACTCGATGGCGATGCCATTGCCGAGTGGGCACAGCGTATCGGCGCCGAGGTGGTGTTGACCGCCGTAGCGCCGGTGGGTCCGGTTGAAGAAGCGCTACGTGATGCGGCCGATTGGCTGACTATGCAGCGGTTGCCGTTGGTGCAGCTGCGCCGTGAATGGGATGCGATGTTGTGGCCCTTGGCCACGCGCGGTTTCTTTGATCTGCGTGAACAGATCCCGCGCGTCATTGCCGAGTTGGATCTGGAGCGGGACAGGCCCGCCCAGAACCAACTGCCGTTTTAAGGCGCCAGATTCTTTTTCAGGAACTCGCCCATGGTGCTGAACCACTGGCGACGATGCGTATCCATCAAAAAGTAATGGTCGGTGCCTTTGATGATGACGGTCTCATGTGGCTTGCCGGCACTCTTGAGTGCAGCATCCATGGCCTTGGTCTGAGCCACTTGCACGGTGTAGTCACGATCGCCGTGGATCAGCATCAAGGGCAGGTTGACCTGCGAGGCGCGCCCACGCGGTGAGTCGTCGCGCAGCTTCTTGTCGTCAGTGCCGATGGACCTGCTAGTCACTTCTCCCAACGTATTGGTAGTTTCGCGCTTTAAGTCGATCAGATCACTGACACCGGAGATGGCTATCGAACAGCGGAACATCTTGTCGGCATTGCGCGTGGCAATCAGCAGGGCCATATAACCGCCGTAGCTGGCGCCGACTACGCACACGCGCGCCGGATCTGCATAGCCTTCTGCCAGCGCCCACTTGGTGCCGTCGATCACGTCGTTGTAGGGCAAACCGCCCCAGTCACGAAACCCTGAATCGAACCACTCATAGCCATAGCCGGTTGACGCGCGGAACTGCATTTGCAGCACGGCATAGCCTTGGCTTGCCAGATATTGCAGCCAAGGATCAAAGCCCCAGCTGTCGCGCGCGTAGGGACCGCCGTGCGGCATGACGATGAGCGGTGGCTTGCCGCCGCCGGCGGCCTGCACGGGCAGCGTGAGGTAACCGGGGACTGTTTTGCCATCGCGGCTGGTGTAGGTGATGGGCTTTTGCTCTGCCAGTGCATAGGACGCAAGGCCTGGTGCAGAGGAGCCGATGCGCGTCAGCTTGCCGCCATTACTGCCGTCGCGATCCAAGGTATAAAAGACCGGTGCTTCGGTATCGCTGTTGGTATGAATGACCAGTGTGCTGAAGTTGGGCGTGTAATCGTCGATGGTGAGTGTGCGTCCGCCCAAGCCCTTGAGCAGCGCCTGATAGATCGCCCCCAGCTCTTTGTCGAAGAACAGCGTCTGCGGCTTGTCGGTTTCGAAGGTCACACCGACCAGCCTGTTGCCGTTGTCCAGCAGCGGAGCGCTCAGGTCTACTTGATCATGTGAGTAGACAAGCGTGGGTGGTGTGGCGTCGGTAAGGTCGACTTTCCACAGCGCATCACGGCCCTCGTGGTTCCCGGTTGCGTAGGCAAAATTACTGTCTGGAATGATGGCAATCGGTGACAGCTTGTCGGTCTTCTGAAACGCTTTGATGCGAGTCAGCTCACGCCATTCGGTTTCACCTTGGCGACGCACCATATAGACGGTGTTGTCTTTGCGAGTGCCCACGCCCAGTCGCAGGTTGCCTTTGCCATCGCTGATGAACGTCTGGATGGGCGGGTTTTCCTGTTGCACCAGCGTGCGCTCGCCGGTGTTGACGTTGAGTTCGTAGATGTCGGGATAGCCGTCAGAGTAGCCGCCGTTGCTGGTGCGACCACCTTCGCCGTTGCTGCCCTCGTCGATGGCAATGAGCACGGTATCGGGCTTGTCTTGCGTCCAATCGACGATGCGGTCCTGATTCATATCGCCCGAGACGGCGCGATAACTCTTACCCAGCACCTTCAGGTCGGTGCCATCTGCGTTAACGCTGACCAGGCGGGTGATCGGCAGGGACAGGCCCATCTCTTGGACCAACCCGCGCAGACTGCACAACAGGCGCTGGTTATTGGCCCACCTGCACCATTGCGGCAGGAAGCCGTCTTCGCCCTTGAAGGCGGCCACTTGTTTGATGGATTGAGGCGCTGAGCGCTCTTGTACAAAGACGCCGAAGTTGCCGTCTTGGACGATGTTCAAGGCGAGCAGGCGACCATCGGGAGAGATCGAGACCTGACGTACGCGCAGTCCCGCAAAGAACGCATCGAGCGGCGGCGGCGTAACGGGTTGTGCGGCGCTGGCGATGCCGGCAGCCAACAACAAAAGAACAGGTGCAAAACGCAAAACGCTACGCATGGTTTACCTCCGTTATGATTTCACTTCATACCAGAGAGTAGGTGCTGCCGCACGCGCGGCAGCACCATGGCAGGCGGTTTATTCCGCTTTGCCCTTCTCGCGCCAGCTGCCCTCGGCGTAGACGCTGCGCACCGAGGCCACATAGGGCACCGGGCAGACGATCGCGCGGATCTGCACCTGCTTATGCTGCTCGACGGTGGGCTTCTTGCTGCCGCCGTTAGGCTCGCCCCACACGAACACCACTTCGGTGCCCGGCACGGCGAACTCGGGTGCCAGATAAGCCAAGGTCAGCTCCTTGCGCTCGTTGGAGCTATAGCCCACCCAAGTGGACACGCCGACCTGCTTGCTACCGTCCTTCGACAGCACCGCATCCTGCGGGTACATGCTGTACACCGCCGACGGGAAGTCGAAGTACTTGGCGCGCTCGTTCTCTTTGCCGTACTGCGAGGCGATGGCGTTGACCATGTCCTCGTCGTTGAGCTCCAGAGTGACCTTCACGCGGTGCTGCTGGGCAGCGATCTTCTCGAGAGCTGCACGGCCGATGAAGTCATGGTCGAACTTGATCATGAAGCCGTAGCCCAGATCGTGCGGCGTGGTGTAGTGGTCGTCGATGTTCGACGACACATAGCTGCCACCCAGCGACGCGTTGGCTTCAAAGCCGACAGCCGGCAGCCACTCGCGATACTTCTTCATGCGCTCGTCGCCCGAGTAGATGGCGGCCATCTGGCCGGGGATCCAGCCTGACTCCAGCGTGTTGGACGAGTAAGCGCGGGCGCCGACCAGACGCAGACCGAACTCCTTGCCGGCCTCGGCGATGGCATCGAGGATGACCTGGCCATCGGCCGAGGGTCCGAACAGCTCGAAGCCCGGCTGACCGGCCATGCCGTGACGCAGCGCGGTGACCGCCTTGCCGGCAATGGTGACCTCGGTCATGTTGAAGAACTTGAGGTCCGGCGGCGTGGCGCCCAGCACCTTGGTCATGACCTTCATCGCGTTGGGACCCTGCACCTGATAGCGGTAGGTCTTGCGGGCGACAGGGTTCGGGCGCGAAGCAGAACGCTCGTCACGCTCGAAGGTCACATTCCACTTGCTGCCATCGGGCTTGGTGCCGGTCTCGCCGTGGTACTGCACCCAGTTGGCGACCGGCGGGCGGCCGATCAGGTTGAAGTGCTCGGGAGCCAGGTAGCACAGGATCACGTCGCCGATGACGTAGCCGTCCCAGCTGACGGGAACGTACTGCTTGGCCTTGCCGGGCACGAAGCCCTTGAAGCTGTTGATGCCCAGTGACTCGAGGAGCGCAAAGGCGTCCGGACCCGACACGTACAGGTCGGTCATGTGGTACGACTGGTTGAACAACACCGCGGTGTTCTGCCAGGCCCACTGTTCGTCACGCCAGTTGGTGTACTCGGGCAGCTTTACCGGGTAAGGGTTCGGGCCGCTCTGCGAGTCGCGCAGCAGAGAAATGGCACCACCGGCTGCCTTCATGCGTTCTTCGAGATTCTTGAAGCTCATGCGTTTTCCTGGATTGAGGGAATGGGTGCGGCCAAACCGGCCACATTGATGCTCTCTTCGACGACGTGCGCATGTTCGCGCATCAACCCCTCGGCGCGCGTCCCCTGACCGCGCTCGAAGGCCTCTACGAGGCTGTGATGCTGCCGGTGCGCATAACGCAGCCGGTCGTACATGCGATCAAGGTTGCCGTGGTCGAAGGCCAATGCCTGCGGCCCGGCGAAGGGGACTCGGTTGTTGCGCGTCAGGCTCTCGACCAGCAAGGGGCTGGCGGCCTCGGTCAGGATCAGACCGTGGAAGCGCTGGTTCATTTCGGCGTAGGCGGCCTCATCGTCGGCGTCGACGCTGCGCTTGCTGAGCAGCGAGTCGCCGTCTTCCAGGCAACCGCGCAATTCGCGCAGGAATGCCTTGGAGGCGCCCTGCTCGGCAACACGACGTGCCGCCAAGCCCTCGAGGACAGCGCGAATGTCGATCGCGTCCAGTACGTCTGCGGCAGTAAACGCACGCACCACAAAGCCGCGGGTGGGGTGATCGGCCAGCAGGCCCTCGTTGGCCAGCAGCGGCAGTGCCTGTCGCACCGGCATACGCGACATGCCCAATTGGGCCGCCAGCGGCGCCTCGGCCACGCGCTGCCCGGGCGTCAGTTCGCCGCGCAGGATCATCTCGCGAATGCGGACGATGGCATGGGTGAGGTGACTGCTCATGTGGCCGGCGAAGGTACCTACCGGATCCCGTAAAGTCAATTTGGGATCCCGAGACCTTGGGCATAAAAAAAGGGCGGACGCTTGCGCGCCCGCCCCGGTGTGGTCTGCCGGTTACCCGGCGCGGATCAGAACT
Organism: Pseudomonadota bacterium; assembly: GCA_026398735.1. Taxonomy (GTDB): domain Bacteria; phylum Pseudomonadota; class Gammaproteobacteria; order Steroidobacterales; family Steroidobacteraceae; genus ZC4RG30. The sequence goes on from JAPLSH010000004.1 coordinate 259,101, forward strand.
TGTAGTTCAGACCCACCACGTAGCGACGACCGATCACGTCGTGCAGTGCCGAGTTGTACTCGGACGGACCCGTGCGGCCGATAGCCGTCGGTGCGCTGGCCGGCTGGTGGTCCAGCAGGTTGCTTACGTTGGCGAACACGCTCAGGTTGCCCAGCGACTCGATCTTGTAGCTGACGTTGGTGTCTACATAGAACACCGAAGCCACATAGTTGTCGTCGATGGTGCCGGTGATCAACGTGCCGGCATAGTTGGCTGCCACGTAGGCCGTGGTGCTCTGTGCCAGCGTGCGATCCAGCTTGCCGCCATCGATGAAGCGACCCTGCACGAACAGCGACCAGGGGCCGTTGCCGTAGGAGACGCTCATCGTCGCCTTGCGCTTGGGCAGGCTGGCGCCGCCGATTGCGCCCGAACGCTCGTCAACCAGTGCACCGCGGTTCTGCGTCGAGTTGTGCATCAGCCAGCTCGAGAACAGGCGCACGCTGAGGGTCTCGGGGCCACCGCCCAGCAGCGAGATCGGAGTGCGATAGCTGACCTCGGCATCCACGCCTTCAACCTCTTGCTTGGCCAGGTTGATGAACAGCGCGTCAACGCGGTCGATCACACCATTGGCCAGGTTGTCGCGACGGATCACGTACTGGCACAGGCTGGTATCGCCGGTGTAGCAGTTGTTGACGATCGTCTGGCCCGGCAACTGAGCAATCGCGTCGGCGATGCTGATGCGGTACCAGTCGGTCGACAGCTGCAAACCTTCGACCAGGTTCGGCTGCAACACGACACCGATGGTGGTGGTGTCGGCCTTTTCCGGCTGCACGTTGGGGTTGCCACCGGAGAACGAAGCGGCCGAAGTCACCGCATTGCCATTGGACGGATCGGTGACGGTGATACCGCCACGGGTCTGGTCATAGCGCTCTTGCAGTGTGGCGGCGCGCACGTCGCGCGACTTGGTCGCACGCAAACGCACCTGCTCGTTGAGCTCCCAGCTGGCGCCGGCCTTCCAGGCCCAGATGGCACCAGAACCGGAGTAGTTGGCGTAACGCGCTGCGAAGCTGGTGTCGACCTTACGGGCGAAACGCGCATCGCGCAGCACAGGCACCTGGAACTCGGTGAAGCCCTCAGACACATTCGCATCACCGGCGATGGCACGCAGGCTGGAGAACTGCACCGAGGCCGAGTTGGCATCGCCCAAGTAGCCGGCACCGACAAAGCGCAGACCCGGGATACCGGCGATGGAGCTGCTCTGGCCAACCGGCACTACGCCGCGGATGCCGGTGGGCATCAGGCCCTGGGCGCTCAGCAGTGTGCCGTCAGGCTGTGCCGGGAACTCGTCAGCCGGGTCGACGGTGAACTGGCTCAGCGCGTCCTTGCGGTACGAGGCACCGAAGGCCATGCCGATGTCACCGGCCGGCAGGCCGAAGGGCAGCTTGCCGTTCATCGAGATTTCGGCAGCGGTCTGCTCTACCCACTGCGCGGCCACCTTGTAGCTGTCACGGATGTAGGCAGCAGCCTCGGGGGTGATGTTCTTGATGCCACCGAAGGTGTTGACCGGCACGCAGCCCTTGAACAGGCCCTTGGGATCGTACTGCGCCAGCGAAACGCGGCAGACCACGTTACCGGCGGTGTCCTTAACGGCGTCCATGGCGAACCACAGACGGTCGACGCGGATGCCGTTGACGGTGTTGAAGTCCTGACGGTTGCGGCCGTACTGGGCGTAACCGTTGACCTTCCAGCCCTCGAGCTTGCCCGACAGGTCGGCGTCAAAGCCGGCGGTCAGCGAGTTCATCTTGTTGGAAGTGATCTGACGGGTGTCGCCGATCGGGTTGCCCGGGTAGTTAGGCAGGAACAGACCGTAACCGAAGTACTTCTCGGGGACCAGGCCTGCCGCCGTGGCAGCAGCACCGGTGTACGACAGACGTGCCGGCAGTGCCGCGTTGAGGCGGTCGCGGATGTCGGTCGGCAGGTAGGCGTTGTCGGTGTAGATACGACCCTGCCAAGTCGACAGCAGCGCAACGCTCTCGCGGCGGGTGTCGTTGGCCGAGTGGCCGTAGATGCCCTGCGCATACACCTTCAGGTTGTCGTTAATGTCGTAGTTGAGATGCAGGAAGGCGTTGGTGCGGGTGTAACCGGCCTGCACTTCGTTGTAGGCGCTGACGCCATAGTCTTGCGCCGGCAGTGCCTGGCACTGGCAGCCGCCGTTCTGGTTGCCGACACCGTAGAAGGCCAGCGGCGACAGCGCGGTGCCGGTGCTGTTGAACTGCAGACGGTTCACGGCAGCCAGGGTCGGCTCGACGATCAGGCCCTGGAAGCTGTAGTTGGTGGGTGACACGTACGGCAGGCGCAGGAAGCCGGGGCCGCTGGTGGTCGGGTTGCTGACGCGCGATGTCTGGTTGAACCACGAGCGATTCTGCTGCGACTGCACCGAGTTGATCGGATCTAGGCCGTAGTCCGAGATCGAACCGATGACATTGAGGCGATCGCCGAACTTGTGACCGAAGGCGATGCCCACGTCGTGGTTGCGGCCGTCGTTGCGGCTCGTCTGACCCGTCTGGGCGTGGATCTTGGCGCCCTCGAACTTGGTGTCGAGCAGGAAGTTGACCACACCGGCCACGGCGTCTGTGCCGTAGCTGGCCGATGCACCGCCAGTGACGGTCTCGATGCCCTTGAGCAGCATGTCCGGGAAGACGTTGACGTCGACGGTGCCGAAGCGGTTGCTCGACACGACGCGGCGACCATCCAGCAGCACCAGCGTGCGGTTGATACCGGCGCCGCGCAGGTTGACGTTCGAGCCACCCGAGTTCTGGCCACCGAGCATGCTCTGCGGCGTGGTGTTGCCAAAGAACTGCGGTAGCTGCGCCAGCGCTTCACTGAGCGCGCCGGGTGCCATTTCCTTGAGCGTATCGACATTCACCGACGTGACCGGCGTGGGCGTAAACATGCCCGGCGCCTGCACGATACGCGAACCGGTGACCTGCACTTCTTCGAGCACAGCACCGGCAGCTTGAGCAAACGCTGCGCCCGGCACGGCAATCGCCAGTGCAACGGCGGCAGCCACCAGATTCTGGTTGTTGATTCTCACAGTCTCTACCCCTCGCCCAATGCGGGCCTTTACAGATAAAAATGGTAAGCGTCGGTACTGCAGCGGGGCGCTAGCGCGACCCATGCTCCCGGACGCTTTTTCGAGTTCAGATACGAGCCGCAGAGGATCACTGCTAAGAGACGTAAAAGCAACACTGTTGCCTATTTATCATTGCAAACTGGTATTGCCAGTCACTGGCTATTTTATTGGCATTCACGGGTTATTTGGCTGGTTGCGCATCCAATCGGCCAGCTTAAGCATGGCCTCACGCACGTGCTCCCGCACCTGTGGTTCGCACGCCACCTGTGACAGCGCGGCGTCCATGCACTGCATCCAAGCGTCGCGTTCGGCAAGGCCGATAGAAAAACCCAGATGTCTGCCGCGCAACATGGGATGGCCGCGCTCACGGCTGTAGTCCTGCGGGCCGCCCAACCACTGCGCCAGATACAGCTTGAGCACATGGCGGATGACCGTCAGATCGGGGCCGTGCATCGCGCGGATGGTGCGCGCTTGCGGCAGCGCGTCCATGACGTCGTAGAAGCGATCCACCAGATCATCGATGCCTTGCTTACCGCCCATCAGCTCGTAGGGCGGGACCTGCTGAATGTCTGCATCACTCATCAAAGCTTCTCCAAAGAAAAAGGGCAGGTGGTTGCCCACCTGCCCCTTTCATTCACTGCAAGGAGTGCAGTCGCGTGGGCGACTTACTTCTTGCCGGTACGCCAGCCCTCGGCATAGGCCATACGGGCGGTAACCGCGTAGGGCACCGGGCTGACGATCGCGCGGATCTCGGCCTGCTTGTGGTGCTCGACGGTGGTCTTCTTGGTGCCGCCGTTGGGCTCGCCCCAATGCAGAACCACTTCGTTGCCGATCGCCACGTCTTCATCGACAGTGGCCAGCGACAGGAACGAACGCTCGTTGTAGCTGTAGCCACCGAACAGCGAGACACCGACGGTCTTGCCGCCGACGGTCAGCGCATCGTAGTTGCTGTTGGCGTAGTTCGACAGCGGCATCTCGATGTACTTGTAGTGCTCGCCCTTGCCCAGCATGGAGTTCTGGATCTTGGCGACGTCTTCGCCATTCCAGGCCAGCGTGACCTTGCGACGACCGCCACCCACAGCAGCGAACTTCTCGAGCGCTTCGCGACCGATGAAGTCATGGTCGAACTTCACGAACGGGCCGTAGCCGATTTCGTAAGGAGTGAGGTAGTAGTCTTCGATGTTGCTCGACACGAAGCTGCCACCGATGGCGCCAGCGGCCTCGTACGAGTTGGCCGGCAGCCACTCGCGATAGGACTTCATGCGCTCGTCGGTGTACACGGCCGGCAGCGGCGACGGCACCCAACCCGACTCGAGCGTGTTGGTGGCGTAGGCGCGTGAGCCCACCGGCACCAGACCGAACTCGCGGCCGGCTTCCAGGATGGCATCACGAATCTCTTCGCGCTCGGCATAGGGGCCCCAGATCTCGAGGCCCGGCTCGCCGGCCATGCCGTGACGCAGTGCGCGCACAGGCTTGCCCTTGATCTTGATGGTGTCCATGTTGAAGAACTTGATGTCGGCAAAGGGGCCGCCATTCAACTTCTCGATCACGTTCTTGGCCTTGGGGCCTTGAATCTGGAAGCGATAGAACTTGCGGCTGACGGCGTGGCCGTTCGGACGCGACGGCGAACGATCGTCGTACGTCGTGGTGACGTTGTAGCCACCGGTCTTGGCGTGGAACTGCACCCAGTTGCACGACGGCGCGCGGCCGACGATCACGAAGCTGTTCTCGGCGAGATAGAAGAGGATGGCGTCGCCAATGACATGGCCGCTGTGCGAGCAGGCCACAAATTGCTTGGCCTTGTTCGGCACGAAGCCCTTCATGCTGTTGATCGCCAGGTCGGAGATCAACTTCAGCGCATCAGGACCTTCAACGAACAGGTCAACCATGTGATGGGTCTGATCGAACAACACGGCGGCATTGCGCCATGCGCCCTGCTCGTCACGCCAGTTCGAGAACTCGGGGGCGACGACGGGGTAAATGTAGGCGCCGATCTGCGAGTTGCGCAGGTGATCGACGGTATTGCCAGCGGCCTTCAGGACGCTTTCCAGGCTCTGTTGAGTCATAAAGTTCTCGAATCCTCTTCTATTTAAGGACATGGTGCACAAAGGGCGACGGAGTTTGATCCCGAACGGGATCCCAAAGCAAGCGCCGACAAGCCATGTTGTGGAAACACAACAGAGCGAGCCGGCTGGCGCTGAACCCCCAACTCGTCGAGACTGCGCCATCCACAGGAGTTTTTCCATGCGTGCTGCACATTCTGCTTTGCTGATTCTGCTGGCGGCAGCCAGTCCGGCACTTTGGGCCGCTGCGCCGTTGGATCCCGCGGCGGTCGAGCTCAAGCGCAAGCTGACCGAGCGCTTTCCCGGCGTGGCGATTGACGCAGTACAGCCGTTTGCGCCCATCCCTGGGCTGTACGAAGTGGTCACCGACAGCGAGATCGTCTATTCGGATGTCAGCGGTAACTATCTGGTGGCCGGCCGCATCATGGATACGCGCACTCAGCAGGACGTGACCGGCGCACGCTGGGCCGAGGTCAATGCCATCGACTTTGCCAGCCTGCCGATGGATCGTGCGATCAAGATGGTCAAGGGCAATGGCAGTCGCAAGCTGGCAGTGTTTGCTGATCCGGACTGCCCGTATTGCAAAGAGCTGGAAAAATCGCTGGCACAGATCAACGACATCACCGTCTATACGTTTCTGTTCCCGTTGCCCAGCCATCCCGATGCACGCAACAAATCGCGCTATATCTGGTGCGCTAGCAACCGCGATGCACTGTGGACGGGCTGGATGCTGCAGGGCACGACCTTGCCCAAGAAAACCTGCGCTGCAGATCCGATCGAGCAGAACCTGGCGTTGGGCAAGAAGCTCAAGGTCAACGCCACGCCCACCATCTTCTTGGCCAATGGTCAGCGCATCGATGGCGCATTGCCGCTCGATCAGCTGAAAAAGCGCCTGGCGGCGGTGAAGTAACTCAGCCGAGCAGCGATTCGCGCCGGTACAGGCGCATTGCAACGCTGATCAGCAGCGCTGCCATCAACAGGCTGCTGCCCACCGATAGCGCTACATCGAGTGGAGCTAGGGCTTCGGCGCGCAGCAGCTTCATGATCAGCAGATGCTGCGACAGGCTCGGCACGCACATCAGCAGCGGGCTGGCCGTGGGATTGAGCATCGACACGAAAGCCAGCGGCATGGTGGGCAGCAATTGCGCGATGCCCACCCAGGCCTGAGCCTCGCGGATGCTGCGCGCAAAGCTTGCCACCAGCGTTAACAGTCCAGCACCCACCGGCACCAGCGGTAGCAAGATAGCTGCCATTAGAAATGCGGTGGCAGGCCCCAGATTGGCGCTCATGCCCAGTTGTTCCAGACCGATGCGGCTCAGCGCGACGGTCAGTCCGGTGGTGGTCAGCAGCAGCGCGATCGTCATCATGGCCGCCGTCGCCATCAACTTGCCGCCCAGCAGCACTTCGCGGCGCACCGGCAGTGTGAGCAGGGCCTCGAGGCTGCCACGTTCGCGCTCGCCTGCTGTGCCATCGATAGCCACGCTGATCCCGCTGGCGAACATCGAGATGACCAGAAAGAAACTGAGCATGCCCAGCAGCACCACCGAGCGCCCTGCAGGCGTGGATACATCTATCTGCTGCAGTGGAATGGGGCTCAGCACCCGCGGATCAACACCGCGCAAAACCAGTCGCTGCACGGCGATACGCTGATTCCACTCGCGCAGCAGGCTCTCAACGCGATCTACCTGACCGCGCTTGTCGCGGTTTGAGCTGTCGTAGTACAGCCGCAGCGGAGCGGCCTCGCCAGCGGCGATGCGCTGCGCATGCTCTTGCGGAATCTCCAGCACCAGCTTCTCTGTGCCTGTGGCAACCGCTGCACGTGCCGCTGCCTCGTCGCCGGCAAAGGCTCGCAGCGTTACACCGTGGGTGGCTAAGTGATCGCGCAGGTTGGGTGCTACATCGGCGTTGATCGCGGCGATGGTGACCTTCTCGTCTGCACCGTCCATCACTTGCTTAATGATGGTGTGGGTCATGAAGCTGAACATGACCGGCATGAACACCGGACCTAGCAGCAGCGTGGTCAGCAGCGTGCGTCGATCGCGTAGGCTCTCCAGCATTTCCTTGGCGAACACTATAAGCAGTGTGTTCATGCAGCACTGCGACTGTCAGAGGTCAGTTGCACAAAGGCATCTTCCAGATCCGCAGCGCCGGTCTGCGTCAGCAGTGCTTCAGGTGTGCCGGTAGCTACAACGCGGCCACTGGCAATGACCACGATGTCATCGCACAGCGAGGCCACTTCATGCATCACATGACTTGAAAACAAGATGCAGTGGCCCGCGTCACGCAGCTGGCCCAACAACGTGCGCAGCATGCGTACGCTGGGCACATCCAAGCCATTAGTGGGCTCATCGAGCATCAGATTGCGCGGCTCGTGCACCATGGCGCGTGCCAGCGCGGTCTTGAGTCGTTGCCCTTGCGAGAAGCCTTTGGCGCGACGGTCGGCAATATCGCCGATGTCCAATTGATCGATGAGCGTAGTGGCGCGCGCCGCTGCAGCAGCGCGTGACAAACCACAGAGCCGGCCAAAGTATGTGATGTTCTCGCGTGCAGTCAGTCCCGCATAAATAGCTGCTGAATGGGGCAGTACGCCGATGCGCGATCGCGCTGCTAGCGGATCCGCAAGCGTGCTGTGGCCGTCGATAAGAGCTGTGCCGGCATCGGCAGAAATTAAGGTCTGCAGGATGCGCAGCGTGGTGCTTTTGCCTGCGCCGTTGGGCCCGAGCAAGCCGGTGATGCGGCTGTCTGCCGCGCAAAAACTCAGCTCACGCAATGCGCTGACGGTGCCAAAGCGCTTGGACAAGCCGCGCGCTTCGATCATGGGCCTGGCCCTGCAGGTCCGAGCATGAAGGGCGCGGGCTTCACGGCCTCCAGACAGCTGACATCCAGCTGGCGCACGGCAGGGGCAACCGCTGCCAGCCGCAGAAAGTCGGTAATCACCTTGTCCATGCAAGGTGCCATCAATTGGCCATGCCCTTGGTCTGGTAGCACGCGTTGCACCGCATGGGGCAACTGCAGCGCAGCAAGCTTTGCCTGTACCGGCGGTGTGACCGGATCGGCGGAGCCCGACAACAACAGCACCGGCAACTCGCCCTTGAGAGGCGTGTATAGCGAGGCATCGACCGGACCGCGCGGCCAGCCTTCGCACAGCGCTTGCAATAGATCGACTTGATCGGTGCCCATGAAGGTCGCTTGCAGCGCCTTGCGATCGAGCTTGGGATCGAACCGTGGCACATCTTCGGCGCAGACCACGCTGTTGTGCATGCCATAAGCCAAGGCGTCGCCAACACTCGATGCACTCATCAAAAACAAGCTGCCCAGCGCGCTGTACTGCTGATCGTGTACGGCCATGTGCAGCGCCAACGGCAGCAGCGCTGCCTGGCTGCCGCTATAAGCCGACAGGCGCAGGACTGCGGCCAGCGCTTCGCTGGAGAACGGCAGATGTATTGGCTTGCCGCTCAGCGGATCGGGCACGGTGATTTGCACCGGCTCACGAGCCAGCTTGCTGCGTAAAGCCTGATAGTCAGCAGCCGGATCACCAAACCGTGCTTGGCACTGCGCAGTTTCGCGGCAGCGAGCCAGAATCCGGTCCAGCGCAGCCTGTGCATCCAGCGCCATCGCCGGACCCAGTACTGTCTGCGGCGCCACCACGCCATCCAGGATCAGCGCGCGGGTGTTGGCTGGGTAACGGCGTGCATAGTGTTGCGCCACTCGCGTGCCGTAGGAACTGCCATAGATATTGATGCGCGCATAGCCCAGCGCGCTGCGCACGACATCCAGGTCCACTACTGCAACGCTGGTGGTGTATTGAGCCAGATCGGCTTTGGCCGCCAGGGCAGTGCGGCACTGGGTCATGGCCTGCAGCACTTGAGCGCGCCCCGTGCTCCATATCGTTTCATCACTTTCGGCGCAGCGCAGCGGCGCCGAGCGGCCGGTGCCGCGCTGATCCACCAGCACGATGTCGCGATCGCGACCTAATTGTTTGAACGCTGCCGACACGTTGGTATAGAAGTCGACTGTCCCCATGCCCGGACCGCCGGCGATCAGAAACACCGGTTCTGTATTGCTTTGGCGATTGAGAGCGGGAACGCGCGCGACAAACAGCTTGATCTGCCGGCCGTCGGGCTTGCTGCGGTCTTCGGGGACGGACAGCTCGCCGCACTGGGCTGCCAGACTGATCAGGCGTTGCTGCTGCTCAATTTGGCAGGGTGTGAGGCTGAGGCTGACCTGCGCTGCAGGCGATGCGGCGCCTGCCGCAGCACCCAGCAGAGCTAGCACCAATGCAGTGGCAGGGGCGAAAAGGCTTCTCACAGGTAGAATAGTCACCGATGCAAACGCAGATGTCATTCGATGTGGTGGTAATTGGCGGTGGTCATGCAGGCGTAGAGGCTGCATTGGCCGCAGCGCGCCGTGGTGCGCGCACCTTACTGCTGACTCAAAACCTGGAAACCGTGGGTGCGATGAGCTGCAACCCGGCCATCGGCGGCATCGGCAAGGGCCATCTGGTGCGCGAGATCGATGCGATGGGCGGTGTCATGGCGCGTGCGGCCGATGCTGCTGCCATTCAGATGCGTACGCTCAACGCCAGCAAGGGTCCGGCGGTGCGCGCCACGCGTGCCCAGGCTGATCGCCAGCTGTATCGCCAGGCCATACGCGCCGCGGTAGATGCCCAGCCCAATTTGCGGTTGTTTCAGCAGGAAGCGGCGGATATCCAGTTTGAGAACGGACAGGTCCACGCGGTAGTGACTGCCGGCGGAATCCGCATTGGTACGCGGGCCGTGGTGCTGACGGCCGGCACGTTCCTCGGCGGTCGCATTCATGTGGGTCTGCAGCAGTTGTCTGGCGGCAGAGCCGGTGACGCGCCGTCGTTACAGTTGGCGCAGCGACTGCGCCAATTGCCGCTGCGCGTCGGGCGCCTCAAGACGGGCACGCCGCCGCGTATTGACGGTCGCAGCATCGACTGGTCACGATTGGAAGTGCAGCCGGGGGATGAGCCGCGACCGGTGTTTTCGTTTCTGGGTCGGCGCAGCGATCATCCGCGCCAGTTGCCTTGCCATATCACCGCGACCAACGAGCGCACCCACGACATCATCCGTGCAGCAACCGATCGCTCGCCCTTGTTCAGTGGTGTCATCGAGGGCGTGGGCCCGCGTTATTGCCCCAGCGTCGAAGACAAGGTCATGCGTTTTGCGCAGCGCCAGTCACACCAGATTTTTCTTGAGCCCGAGGGCCTCAATACCCATGAGGTCTACCCCAATGGCATCTCCACCAGTCTGCCGTTTGATGTGCAGATGGACATGGTGCACAGCATTGTAGGTCTCGAGCAGGCCGAGCTGACACGACCCGGCTATGCCATCGAATACGATTACTTTGATCCGCGTGATCTCACGCCGCAATTGGCCGCCAAAGACCTGCCGGGCTTGTTTTTCGCTGGCCAGATCAACGGCACCACCGGCTATGAAGAAGCCGCTGCGCAAGGTCTGGTTGCCGGTATCAATGCCGCTGCGCTGGCCTGCGAGCTTGCACCGTGGGTGCCGCAACGCGACAACAGCTACATCGGTGTGATGGTAGATGACCTCACCACGGTGGGCACCCGCGAGCCCTATCGCATGTTCACCAGTCGCGCCGAATACCGCTTGACCCTTCGCGAAGACAACGCCGACGTGCGTCTTACGCCAGTCGCCCGTGAGCTGGGGCTGGTTGATGATCTGCGCTGGTCGTTGTTTGAGGCCAAACAGCAGGCGGTGGCTGTTGAGGCGGCGCGCTTGGCTGGCAGTTTGCTGCGTCCGGCGCAAATCGATGCCCAGTGGGCGACGCGAGTGTTGGGTGGTCCGCTGTCGCGCGAACAGACTGCGCTGGAGTTGTTGCGACGTCCCGAAGTGGCGCACGCCGACCTTGAGGCACTGATCGGTCCGATGGCCACTGCAGATCTGGATGATCGCCTGGTCGAGCAGGTGCGCTTGGAACTGGAAGTGCGCGCGCGCTATGCCGGTTATATAGAGCGCCAGCAACTCGAGGTGCAGCGCCAGCGTGTCAACGAAACGTTGGCTCTGCCAGTGGCGCTGGATTACGCAGCGATCCAGGGCTTGTCTAATGAAGTGCGTCAGACGCTGTCTGAGTCGCGGCCGGTGACCCTGGGCCAGGCTTCACGACTGCCGGGGCTTACACCCGCGGCCATCGCCATTTTGTTGGTGCACCTCAAGCGCGGCCGCGCCGCCTGAGTCTTCAGTCCGCCGGCACCAGCCGGATCGCTTCTTCCGGACATTCGGCCACACAGCGCCCGCAACCGATGCAATCGGCAGCTCGCACCGCAATAGCCTGTCGTCCGCTATGCAACAGTGAGCGCAGCTTGCCGGCCAAACTCAGGGGACCGCGCTCTGCGGCGGTCAGCTGGCGGACCTCGAACACCTGCTGCGGACACAGATGTGCGCACACACCCTTGCCCTCACAGCTGTTGAGGTTGATGACCGGCCGCAGTTGCCCGCTTGCACTCACGCTGCTTGATGCAGTGCGCGTTAGACAGACCCGGCAGCACGGCCGGGAAAGCGCGTGAACAGCTGCCGCACCGTATCGGTGATGGCCTGCTTCGGCTGCTTCATGGCTTCCCGCGACAGCCGGCCCTCAGCCACGCCTTCCCACACCACGCGCTTTTGACGCGCGTCGATGACTTCGATGTTGGCAGTGCCGACGTGGTAGCGCACGGTGTTGATCTCTGGCCCGTAGAACGGCGAACCCAGACCCAGATACAAGCCGCGGCGGTAAGCGTAATACCCCAAGCCCGGCTCAAGGAACATGCCCGGCGACGTATGGATGTCGGTCTTCTCGACGGTATTGGCGTTGAAGTTCACTAGCAGGTCGGCATCTTCGGCAACCTTGCGAAAGCCCCGAGCCGTCATTTCGGTGTCGATGGCATCTTTGAAATGTTGTGTGACCAGCGTGGAGTAGCCGCTGGCATCGGTGCCGGCTGGCTCTACGTAGCTGTAGGTGCGGAACACATTGAAATTAGCCCGCTGGTCTTGATCGATGCGCAGCGTGGGCTTGGCCGGGGTGCACGCCCCAAGCAGGGCCAACACAGCGATAGCAGCGCCGCAACGCAGGCGGCTCAGTGTGAACAAGCTCATGGCGATACTCCGTCGTGGTGCCGCAAACGCGCCTTGCGGGTTCGGGATTATTTTACAGAGGACTGCTGGCCGCGTACGCCAGCTTGTGACGCAGCCAACAGAAGCACAAGACGTGGCGCGGGACACTAGGCGCCGGAAAACCGTCGCACCCGTGTGACCGCCGTCACGCAATACACGCGGCACGGTAATTGCTACTTCTGCCACTGGTTATCGTCACATCGTCCACGTAGAGCGCCACAGTTTATGAGTACCCCGATGGAAGTCGTCCCTTCTACCCGCAGCGCAGCCGTGCTGCTGCTGGCTTTGGGTGAGGTGGCGGCCGCTGAGATCTTGCGTCACATGGATACGAAGGTGGTGCAGAGGCTCGGCGTCGAGATGTCTGGTCTCAAGACAGCCTCCAATGACGAAGTGACCGCGGTGGTGGGCTCTTTTGTCTCGGCGATGGGCGCGCGCGCCTCGATTGAAGTCGGCTCTGACGAATACATCAGAAAGATACTGGTCAGCGCGCTGGGTGATGAAAAAGCTTCGGGCATCATCGACCGCATCTCGCTGGGTCGCACCAGCAGCGGTCTGGACGTGCTCAAGTGGATGGAGCCTAAAGCCATCGCTGAAATCATCCGCCAGGAGCACCCGCAGGTACTGTCGATCATCATGGCGTACCTGGATACCGACCAAGCTGCCAAGGTGCTGGAACTGTTTCCGGACTGGCTGCAGGCCGAGATCATCATGCGCATCGCAACACTCGACGGCGTGCCGCCCAGTGCGCTGCATACCGTCGACGAAATGATCGAAAAACAATTCAACGGCAAGCCCAGTGGCGTTGCCGCCAACCTCGGCGGACCAAAGGCCGCTGCTGGCATTCTCAACTTCATCGACAGCACTGGCGATGGCAAGGTCATTGGTCAGATCCGCAAAGCCGACGAAGTGCTGTGCCAGCGACTGCAGGACCTGATGTTTGTGTTCGAGGATCTGCTAGAGGTCGACGATCGTGGCATTCAGGAATTGCTGCGCGAGATCGATACCAACACGTTGGTGCTGGCGCTTAAAGCCGCAGTGCCCGCAATGCGCGACAAATTCATGGCCAACATGTCGACCCGGGCAGCCGAGATGCTTAAAGACGACTTGGAATCGCGCGGCCCGGTGCGTCTTGCCGAGGTGGAAACCTCGCAGAAAACCATTCTCAAGACCGTGCGCAAGCTGGCCGAGGAAGGCCGGATCATGCTCAACAACACCGGCGAAGAGTTCGTCTGACGCTTTGGCTGTTACACCACACACTTATTGAGCGCACATGGCACTGGATATTCTGAATCAAGACGAGATCGACGCTCTACTCAATGGAGTAGACAGCGGTACCGTCGATCTTGTTGCGCCGATACAGCCGGGCGAAGTACGTGCTTACGACTTCGCAACGCAAACGCGTATCGTGCGTGGCCGTATGCCCACGCTCGAGATGATCAACGAGCGCTTTGCACGCCAGATGCGATTGAGCATGTTCAACATGCTGCGCCGCTCGCCAGACGTGGCGGTGGCTCCGATTACGCTGCCCAAATTCGGCGAGTATCTGCCTACGCTGCAGGTGCCCACCAACCTGAACCTCATTTACATGAAGCCGCTGCAGGGCAGGGGTCTGGTGATCCTGGAGCCCAAGCTGGTGTTTGCGGTGATCGACAACTTCTTCGGCGGTATCGGCCGCCACGCCAAGATAGAGGGTCGCGAGTTCACACCGACCGAGATGCAGGTCATCCAGATGCTGCTCAAGCAGATCTTCACCGCCATGCGAGATGCCTGGACTCCGGTGATGGACATCAGCATGGAGTACATCAACTCGGAAATTAATCCCAACTTCGCCAACATTGTGACGCCTACCGAAATCGTGGTGGTCAGCAAGTTCCATATTGAGTTGGAAGGCGGCGGTGGTGACATCCATGTGACGCTGCCCTATTCAATGGTCGAACCCATCAAGGACATGCTCAAAGCCGGTATGCAGGCCGATCGCGCTGGCGAGAACAATCGCTGGGGTCAGTCGCTGCGCAATGAGCTGGAAGACTCTGAGGTGGAGCTCATCACGACGCTGTGCGAGGCCAAGGTGTCACTGAGCCAACTGCTGGATATGAAAGCGGGCGACGTCGTGCCTTGCACCTTCAATGGCACAGCCACTGTGCTGTCTGATGGACTGCAGCTGTTTCAGGGTGAAGTGGGTCAGCAACGTGGCCGGCAGGTGGTCAAGGTGCGCGAGTTGATCTCCCGCAAGACTGCCAACTCACTCGATGCTTTCGTGAGGAAATGCTGATGGCCGCCGCTCTGGCAACTGATTCGGATCTGCCAGCGCCCATGGCGCTGCCCGAAATGGGCTTGGTGGCCAGTGCCCATGACGTAATTCTCGATATTACCGTCGAGTTATCGCTGGAAGTGGGACGTACGACATCGAACGTGGGCGCGCTTTTAGCGATGAATGTGGGAACTGTGATCGAGCTGGACCGCCCCGCAGGCGAGCCGCTCGACGTATATGTCAATGGACGCCTGGTGGCTCACGGCGAGGTGGTTATGGTGAACGAGCGCTATGGCGTTCGCTTTACCGATTCCGTCTCGACCAATCGCAGCCGGCGCTGACCAGTTAGGTCCGAGGAGACAACGCTATGGGTTCTGCGGTTCGCTTTCTGGTGGTTGACGATTTCTCAACCATGCGTCGCATCATCAAAAACTTCCTCAATGATCTGGGATATAACCACGTTCAGGAAGCAGATGACGGCATGACCGCCTTGCCGATTCTCAAGAGCGGCACTATCGATTTTTTGATCACTGACTGGAACATGCCGGGCATGCAGGGGCTGGATCTGCTCAAGGCTGTACGAGCCGATGCCAAGATTTCCAAGATGCCGGTGCTGCTGCTGACCGCTGAAGCCAAGCGCGAGCAGATCATCGAGGCTGCCCAGGCCGGTGTGAATGGCTATGTCATCAAGCCGTTTACTGCGCAGACACTCAAAGACAAACTCGACAAGATCTTGGCCGGTAAAGGCGCAGGACAGCAGGCGTCACAGGCTGCAGGATGAGCGTACAGAGCGCGCCCCTTAGCCTGGCGCAACTGTATGGCGAGGCAGTGGGGCAGCTGCAAGCCGCCATGCAACAAGACGATTCGCAGCGCTTTCATGCAGTGCTTGAGCAGTTGCGTGAGCGCAGATCCTCGGATGTGCGAGTAGAGCTGAGATCGCTGGCAACCACGCTGCATGATGCAATGCTGCGCTTTAGACAAGATTTTAATGTTGCCGACATGGCAGAGCATGAAGTGCCTGATGCGCGCGCAAGGCTCAACTATGTTTTGCAGCTGACAGATGCAGCTGCGCACCGGACCATGGATATGATCGAGCAGTGCGGGCCGCTAGCCGAGCGCATTGCCACGGTTGCCCAAAGTCTGCAGCAGACCCTTCAATCGACCGACGACGACCCCGACAGCGTGCCTTCCGTGCTGCAAGTGCAAGTAGAAGACTTCATTGCTACGGCAGCGCTGGATTGCGGTGCAATCCGTAACAACCTGTCGCAAGTCATGCTGGCTCAGTCCTACCAAGACCTCACAGGCCAGATCATTCGCGGCGTTGTAAGCCTGGTCACTGAAGTGGAGACCGTGCTGGAAAAACTGCTGGAGATGACAGGCGCAACGGGTCGCACCGGTACTTGGCGTCGCCCGGACTTACCGGTGCCAGGTCAGTCCTATGGACCGGCTATTCCCGGCCTGACAGGCGCCGACTCGCGCAATCAAACCAACATCGATGATCTGATGGCCGATCTGGGCCTGTAAGTCCATCTGCGTAGCCTGTGACACAGGGCGCAGTCACGGACCCCCTTGCTGCCTGACACTACCGGCACGACTGGCTGAAAAATTCGGCACAGCAGAGGTTTGCATGGCCGCGTCTGGCGCACAACAGCATAACGATACTGGCATCGGCGCAACGCCCGGCGTTGCCCTGGGCGGCGCTAGCGCGTTGGTGTTGCAGCTGCCGGCGCACTGTACGTTGTCGCAGGCGGTAGCGCTGCGCGCCAGTCTGCTCACTGCAGCGGCAACTACCAGTGATGTTCAATTAGACGCCAATGATGTTGAAGCCGTTGATACCGCCGGCCTGCAGCTGCTGCTGGCTTTTATCACGCAGCTGCAGCAGCAGCGACGCTGCGTGCAGTGGGTACATGTTGGTACGCCGCTACGGATGGCCGCAAAGCAGCTTGGTCTGCTGCAACTGTTGGGCCTTGATACCCAGGGGCTCGCCCCGTGATTGACACCACAGAGCAATTTCAAGCTGCCTTCTTCGACGAGAGTCTGGAAGCACTTGATGCCATGGAGAGTGGCTTGCTACAGATGGATGCGGGCGATGCCAATGCCGATCGCATCAACACTATTTTCCGACTTGCTCATTCGATCAAGGGAAACGCCGGCATGTTGGGCTTTACGCCCGTGGCCAGCTTCACTCACCTACTTGAATCATTGCTGGCACAGGTGCGCGCCAACCAACGCGGGTTTACGCAACCGGTTGCTGACGCTTTACTGCTGGCGGTAGATGCACTGCGCAATATGATGATTGATCTGCGCACTGGGCACGGGCAAGCAACGTTAAGCAGCGATGTGATGCGTGAGCAACTGCTGGCCTTGATCAGCGAAGTGCCGGCGCAGGCTGCACCAGCTCACGCGCCAGCATCGGCGCCCACGTGCAACACGGCTCATGCAACGGGTCAATGGTTGATAGGGTTCTCGGCGCGCGAGTCTTTGCTGATTGCTGGCATCGATCCGGCGCAGCTTTTTGCGGATGTGTCTGCACTGGGTCCGCTGCACGCAACGGCAGATACCGCGGGCCTGCCTGCGCTGGCCGACCTGAACCCAAGTGTTTGCCACCTTCGCTGGGAACTGCATCTGCAGACCGATGCACCACAGGATTCGATTGAGCTGCTGTTTGACTGGGCCGAAAATCATTGTGATTTGGTGATTACGCAGTTGCCGGCGCTGGTACAAGCAGCGGCAGATCCGCACACCGCTGAGCAGGATGCGGCCTCGGTGCGGATGCCGTTGGCCAAGATTGATGCAGTGCAGGTAGCGCTTAATCGTGTCACCAGCGCCGAAGCGCAGTTGCAAAGCGAAGTTTCCGCATTGGCCGGTGGTGCTGCCGAGGGCGTGCGCTTCGGGATGACGCAGCTGCAACTACAGCTGCGGCAACTCCAAGAAGAAGTACGGCGCTTGCGCATGTTGCCGGTGGGCACCTTGTTTGGACGTTTTCCGCGCCTGGTGCGCGATGCCGGCGCATTGCTTGGCAAGCAGATCCGTTTAACCACTGGCGGCGATGACACGGAGCTTGACCGGGCCATTCTTGAGCGCTTGGGCGATCCGCTACTGCATCTGGTGCGCAATTGCATTGATCACGGCATTGAGTTGCCTCAGCTGCGGGTGGCAGCCGGTAAACCTGCTGAGGGCCATGTGCATATTGAGGTTGCGGCAAGCGCTGGCTTGGTGGTGATCGAAGTCAGTGACGACGGTAAGGGGCTCGATTCACATCGCATTTTAGACAAGGCCCGTGCGCGCGGTCTGCCACAGGCGCAGGCCGAGCTTACTGAGCAGCAGGTCCATGAATTGATCTTCCTGCCTGGCCTTTCAACGATCGACGTTGCCACAGACTTGTCCGGCCGGGGCGTCGGCATGGATGTGGTGCGCTGCAACGTTGAAACCCTCGGCGGAAGCATCGAACTGCAGTCCAAGCCGGGTATGGGCACACGCTTTACGCTGTGTCTGCCCATTGCTGTCGATGGCCAGATCATGGGCGAGTCGGTAGCCGACGGCCTGCTTCAACTGCGCCACAGCGCCTGACACCAGAGGACTGTTGCACATGAATGCCCCGGAACAGCAGCGCTTGGTAGCCCAGCCTTACGCTTTGGCACAGTTGCTGGTGGTGCAGTGCGGTGGTCGCCTGTATGGAATCGATCTGCAGCGTCTGCACGAAATCCGTCGCAGCGCGCCGCCGCCGCATCTGCCTGCTGCGAACGGTAGCGAGCCCGGCATGCTGAATCTGCGCGGTGAGTTTGTTCCGCTGTTGCACCTGCGTGCACGGCTGGGCTTGCCTTTACCGGCACCCGGTAGCGATGCGGCGATTTTATTGCTGGCCGTCAATACAGTCGCAGGCCCGCGCGAATGTGCGCTGGTAGTGGATGGCGTATCGGATGTTGTGGAACCGGGCGACAGCGTGTTGCCAACAGCCGGCGGCACCGCCCAGGTACCCGTGCAGATCGATGTGGATGCGCTGCTGGGAGACTACTTGCGCCAGAACGCCGGGGTAAACAGTACCAACGCGGTAAACAGTTCGATACGGCCCAGGAACATGGCCGTAATACACAGCCAGATCTGAGAGTCCGCTAGCGAAGCCCAGTTGTGTCCCGGTGCAATGGCGCCGAGCCCCGGGCCTGCATTGTTAAGCGAGGCCAGCACAGCAGTGAAGGCGGTCATGAAATCCAGCCCAGTGGCCAGCATGGCAAAGGTGAGCGTCACCAGCGTCATGAAGTACACAAATATAAAAGCCAGCACCGAATAGACCACGCGATTGGGTATGACACTGCCGGCAATCTTGAGTGGCGCTACGGCCTGCGGATGCACCAGCACAAACATCTCGCGCAGCGACTGCTTGAACAGCACCAGCGTACGGAACATTTTAATGCCACCGCCCGGCGAGCCGCTGCTGCTGGAAATGCTGCCCAAAAACAGCATCCACATGGGCGCAAACAACGGCCAGGCCGACCAGTCGACGGTAGACAGTCCCGAGGTAGTGGCCATCGATATCACATTGAAGCTCACCTGATGCAGCGCTAATCCGACCGACGTGAACGTTCCATAATTAAGCAGATAGGCAGTGAGCCCAAGCACAGAGCCAGCAATCCACAGCAACAGCCAGCGTGCCTCCGGATCGCGCAGATAGATGCTGGTGTCGCCCTTGCGCAGCGCGGCGAAGTGGGTGGAGAAGTTAATGGCGGCGACCAGCATAAACAGCGCAATTACTGCTTCCATGCGGCCCGAATGAAAATACGCCAGACCTGCATCGTGAGTGGAGAAGCCCCCCAGCGACAGCACGGTAAAGGCATGACAGATGGCGTCAAACAACGGCATGCCCACGCCTAATAAGGCCAGTACGCACAGCAGCGTTAGTCCGCAATACACCAGCCATAGTGCGCCGGCAGTTTGCAGAATGCGCGGGGTGAGGCGCGCGTCTTTGGTACCGCCCGGCGCATCACCGCGCTGCACTTGCATGCCGCCCACACCCAGCAAGGGCAGGATGGCCACAGCCAGCACAATGATGGCCATACCACCGAACCACTGCAGTGCATGGCGCCACAGGTTCACGCCCCGCGGTAGCAGATCGACATGCGACAGCGTGGTGACCCCCGAGGTGGTCAGCGCGGACATCGCCTCGAAGTAGGCGTCGGTAAAACTCAGGCCCGGGATTTCGCGCATCAGCGGCAGCGCTGCTACCAGCGTGACCAGCAGCCAACCGACCGTGACCAGCAGGTAGCCGTCGCGGGGCTTGAGCGCATCGCGGTAGCGGCGGGTGGGCAGTCGCAGGGCTAAGGCAACTACAGCGGTGAGTAACCCCCCGCCGATGAAAGTCACGGCGGTGTCCGGCTCGCCGTTGAACAGCGAGGTCAGTGCCGGCAACAGGTACAGTGCCGCGCAGACCAGCAGTAGTGAGCCGAGGAAGTTGCAGACTGCGAGGATGGAGCGCATGGCAGGTGTTGCGCTACTCGACCTGGAACACGCGCGCCACGGCCTCGACCTTGCGCGGATCTACCAGCATGACGATCACGTGGTCTTCTTCTTCGATGACGGTGTCATGGTGAGCGATGATGACCTGCTCGCCGCGCACGATGGCGGCAATGGACGCGCCTTCTGGCAACGCCACCTGTTCGACCGTGCGGCCAGCCACGCGCGACAGCTCGGCCGGACCATGCACCACGGTTTCCAGTGCCTCGGCGCTACCGCGACGCAGCGAATGCACCCGCACCACATCACCGCGGCGCACGTGGGCCAGCAAGCTGCCGATGGTCACGGTCTGCGGGGAGATCACCACGTCGATGCTGCGGTTCTCCATCAACTCGCCATACGAGGGCTTGTTGACCAGCGCCATGACTTTGCGCGCACCCAGCCGCCGCGCCAGCATCGCCGACAGCACATTGGCCTCTTCGGAGTTGGTGAGCGCGGCAAACACATCGATGCTGTCGATGTTCTCTTCGATGAGCAGGTCTTCGTCCTGCGCATCGCCCTGCAGCACGATGGTGTTTTCAAGACGCTCTGACGCAATACGCGCGCGCTTGGGATCACGTTCGATCAGTTTGACCTGATATTGCTTCTCGAGCAGCGCCGCCAGCCGCAGGCCGATGTTGCCGCCGCCTGCAATCACCACGCGGCGTACCGGCTCTTCGGTGCGACGGATCTCGCCCATCATCCGTTGGATATAGTCGCGTGCCGCGATGAAATAAATTTCATCGCCCTCCTCGACAACGGTCTCACCGGTGGGCTCGATGGTACGGCCATCACGCCAGATGGCAGCAATGCGCGCCTCGGCATGCGGCATATGATCTTTGAGGGTGCGTAGTTGCTGTCCCACCAGCAGCCCGCCGCGCAGTGCGCGCAGGCCCACCAGCCGCACCTTGCCGTCGGCAAAGTCCACCACCTGCAAAGCACCTGGGTTGTGGATCAGACGCTCGATGTATTCGGTGACCAGTTGTTCCGGATTGATCCACACGTCCACAGCTAGTGCGCCGTCGGCAAACAGCTTCGTGTGATTGGTGTATTCGCTGGCGCGTATGCGTGCGATGCGCGTCGGCGTGCGGTACAGCGTGTGAGCGATGCTGCAGGCCACCATGTTGACTTCGTCCGAGCTGGTCAGCGCCACCAGGATGTCGGTTTCGGCAATGCCTGCTGCTTCCAGCACCGACGGATGCGAGGCACTGCCGGCAACCGTGCGCACATCGAGGCGGTCTTGCAGATCGCGCAGCACGTCCTCGTTGGTGTCGACGATGGTGACGTCGTTGGCCGGTTCACGTGACAGGTGGTAAGCAGCGGTACGGCCTACTTGGCCTGCACCCAGGATCAGCACTTTCACCGGATGGTCTCCAGGTTGGCGTAAGCCAGCATGAGCCACTTGGACCCGTGCTGCTCGAAATTGACTTGTACGCGCGCCTGCGCGCCCTGACCTTCGATGGACAAGATGATGCCATCACCAAACTTGGCGTGACGCACGGGCATGCCCAGTCGCAAGCCGGTCGAGCCGTCGCCGGCAGAGCCGCTGCGGCGAGCCCCAGCCGCTGCAAATCCACTGTCGCCGCTACCGTAGCCGCCCATGGGCCGTGAAGTCTGGGTGCGCGGGCGCAATTCTTCCATCAATTCGGCAGGGATCTCTTCGATGAAACGTGACGGCGTGCCATAGCGCTCCATGCCGTGCAGCACACGCTTTTCGGCATAGGTGATGTAGAGCTGGCGCATGGCACGTGTGGTACCCACATAGGCCAGGCGGCGCTCTTCTTCCAGACCATCCAGGTCGTTGATGGAGCGCTGATGCGGGAACAGGCCTTCTTCCATTCCACACAGAAACACCACCGGAAACTCCAATCCCTTGGCGGTATGCAGCGTCATCATCTGCACGCAGTCTTCCCAGGCATCGGCCTGACCCTCGCCGGATTCAAGCACTGCATGCGCCAAAAACGCTTCTAGCGGTGGCAGCGCCTGCTCGGTGCTGTCCTGTGCAATGTCAAAACTGTCGAAGCCGCGCGCAGCAGAGACCAGTTCTTCAAGGTTCTCGACGCGTGCTTCGCCGCGATCCTGTTTGTCTTTACGATGGTGCTCGAGCAGGTTGGAGCCTTGCAGTACCGTATCGACTTGTTCGTGCAGCGCACGACCGGCCACTTCGGCCGACAGGCGTTCGATGAGCGCCAGAAAGCCGCGCAGTGCGGTGATCGCGCGGGCCCCTAACTCCAGATCATCGGGCCCGCCGCGCGTGCGCGTCACTGCGGCCTGCCACAACGACTGATTACTTTCACGCGCTGCTGTGCGCAGTACGTCCATGGTGCGCGCGCCAATGCCGCGTACCGGCAAATTGACTACACGCTCAAACGACGCATCGTCGTCGCGGTTGGAGACCAGCCGCATATAGGCCAAGGCGTCTTTGATTTCTGCGCGCTCGTAGAAGCGCAGACCACCGTAAACCCGATAAGCCATACGCGCCGATAGGAAGGCTTCTTCGAGTACGCGTGACTGGGCGTTGGAGCGATACAGCACTGCCGCTTCGCGCAGCGCGCCGCCTTGTTTGGCCCAGGCTTGAATGCGCGCCAGCACAAACGACGCTTCATCGCGATCGTTGGTGGCTGCAAACAGCCGGATCGGATCGCCCTTGCCGCCGTTGGTCCACAGGTTTTTGCCCAATCGCCCGGTGTTGTGCGCGATCAGCGCATTGGCGGCATCGAGAATGTTGCCGGTCGAGCGATAGTTCTGTTCGAGCCGAAACAGCGTGGCAGTCGGGTAGTCGCGAGTGAACTGCTGCAGGTTTTCGACTTTGGCACCGCGCCAGCGGTAAATCGACTGGTCGTCGTCACCCACCACAAACGGCGCACCCTTGGTGCCTGCAATCAGTCGCGTCCAAGCGTATTGGATGCCGTTGGTGTCTTGGAACTCGTCGATCAGCACCTGCGAGAAGCGGCTGCGGTAATGCTCCAGCAACGAGGCGTTGTCGCGCCACAGTTCAAACGCACGCAGCAGCAATTCGGCAAAGTCCACCACACCGTTGCGGCGACAGATCTCTTCGTAATCGATGTACAGCTTGCGCATCACCTGTTGCATCGGGTCTTCGCCGAGCTTCAGTTGCGCCGGACGCTGACCGTCATCTTTGCGCTGATTGATCCAGTACTGCACTTCACGCGGCACAAAGCGCGTGTCGTCCAAGCCCTGTGCCTTAATCAATCGCTTGATGATGCGTTGTTGGTCGTCGGAATCGAGGATTTGGAAGCCGCGTGGCAAGCCAGCTTCTTCGAAGTGCAGGCGCAGCAGCCGGTGCGCAATGCCGTGAAACGTACCGACCCACATGGCGTTGCCAGGCATGCCCAGCAGCGGCTCGATGCGATGGCGCATCTCGGCCGCAGCCTTGTTGGTAAAGGTCACGGCCAGCACGTTCCAGGGTGACGCACCCAAGGCGCGCACTGCCCAGGCAATGCGATGGGTGAGAACACGCGTCTTGCCGCTACCTGCACCGGCTAGCACCAAAGTGGGCGCTTGCTCGGCCGTGACAGCAGCACGTTGCTCGTCGTTGAGCGGGCCGAGAATCTCGGAGAGGTCCATCAGCGTGCGCTGTCGCGTGACGGTTCGGCAAACCGCAGCAGTTGGGTGGCCAGCACCAGGATAACCGGGCCTGCGATGAAGCCGATGAAGCCAAACGCCGCTATACCGCCGATGACACCTAGAAACACCAGCAGTGTGGAGACAGGCGTTTGATGCGAGATCAGCGCGGGCCGCACGAAGTTGTCGGCGGTCGACAGAAAGCCGCCCCACACGAGCATAAACAGCGCCCAACCTATCTGGTCGTCAAATAGCAGCCAAGCGGCTGCCGGCAGCCACACCAGGACTGCGCCGCCCACCGGCAGCAGCGACAGCAGCGTAGCGATCACGCCAAACACCACGGCGCCTTGCAGTCCGGTGATGGCAAAGCCGATGCCCACCAACGCGCCTTGGCCTACTGCGGTAAGACCCGTGCCGAACACCACCGCGCGGGTGACTTTGGCGGTGCGATCCAACAGCAAGTCACGGCGCGCCGCTGAAAGCGGCAACAGCAACGCCACGCGCTGTACCCATGTTGGGCCGTCGCACAGCATGAAGAACAGGATGAACAGCATCAGACCGAACTCCAGCAGCGTGCTGGCTGCATCGAGTACGAATCGACCGCTGGTACCGGCCAGCAGCTTGATGCCGTTTTGCGCTACCGAGTACAGCTGGTCGTAAAGGTCCTGCGGTCCGAGATTCAATCGCGACTGGATCCACATCAGCATTTCGTTCAGCCGTGGATGGAGCAGCGGGTCGCGCCAAGCGTCGATGCTCCACAGTTGCGGGTTGGCTTGCAGGGCGGTTAACAGCGCACTGACCTGCCGGGCAAAGGCGATGCCCAGCAGCATCAGCGGCAACAGCAGTAGCAGTGGTGTTAGTGCGGTGATCAACCCTGCGGCTGTGGTGGCCCGGCCCCGAAGCAGCGTGGTGAGTCGGTGCTGCACGGGTTGCAGCAGGAAGGCCAGCACTGCGGCCCACGCCAGCGGCTGTCGCAGCGGCGCCAGCACCACGGCAGTACCGATCACGATCAGCGCCACCACCACGACGGTGAAGCCCTGCCGCAGTAGCTTGCCTTCGGTCTCATCGCTCATGCATCACCAGCTGTTGCGCAGTTCGCGCAGTCGCAGGAACACTTGCTCGGGCGTGGGTGCTTCAGGCAGGTCGGGAAAGCGTTCGCGCAGGCGCGCGATGATCTGCGGGTTCTGCAGACGGAAAAACGTATTGAAGGTTTTTTCCTGCCCCAGCGTTGTGACCGGCAGTTGTGGCGCGGCGACGCCGCGTGTGTCATCGAGGAAGCGTTGCGCTGCGGCGTTACCCGGTTCACGGTCGAGCGTAAAGCCTAGGTTGTTGGCCAGGTAGTCGTGTCCTGCATACAGCTGTGTGGCATCGGGCAGTTGCGACAGCTGCGTGGCGAACGTGGCGTATAGCGCCTGCGGATGGCCGCCGCCATGACAGTTGCCGGCGCCAGCATTGAACAGCGTGTCACCCGAAAACAGCGCAGGCGTATCACCGTGCGCCAGCAGACAGATATGCGCCATGGTGTGCCCTGGCGTATCGAGGCATTGCAGTTCGGTATGACGGCCAACGCGCACTACATCGCCGCCTTGTACGCCTTGGTCTATGCCCCCGATACGTGATGCAGCCTCTGCATGCGCCAGCACACGCGCGCCTGTCGCAGCTTTGAGCTGCGCATTGCCGGCGGTGTGATCGGCGTGTTCGTGAGTGCTGAGGATCTGGGTGATGGTCCAGCCGCGCGCGCGCGCCGTGTTGAGCACCAACTGCCAATCAAGCGGATCGATAGCCAGTGCTTCGCCGGTCTGTTCGCAAGCCACCAGATAGTGGAAGTTGCGCAGGCGGTTATCGGGCCAGATGCGCTCGACGAGCATGGCTTAGCCACCTGCCCGGGCGCGTTCGAGTGCGACCAGATAGTTGACTACTTTGATGAGCTCGTCATAGCTCTTGAGCCCGCGACCTGTGCGGTACTTGCCGTTGACGACAAAGCCGGGCGTTCCGCCAATCTGCCAGCGCTTAACAAGGTCGTCGCTGTTCTTAACCGCAGCGTCGATCTGCGGGCTTTGCGCCAGCTTGAGGAACTGCGCTTCTGTGACCTTGCTGCGCTTGGCATAGAAGCGCGCCAGATCAGCAACAGTGGGCAATGTATTGACCAGTTGCTGAGTGGTTGGGTTGATCAGCGGCAGTTCGCCGGTCTCCCAGATGGCTTTGAACATGGCCTCGTGGTTGGCATCGGCAATACCCAGTGCCTGCGCAGTCAAATAGCCGCGCTGAAACACTGGCCAGGCTTCTGCCGAATTGAATGAAGCATGCACATAGGTCATCTGCACGTAGGCCGGCAGACTGGCTTTGAGCTGATCGACTACGTCCAGTGCACGAAAGCAGAACGGACAGCCATACGAGAAGATCTCGGTGACTTCGACTTTACCGGGTGTGGTCGGCTGCGTAGGCGAGCTGATGAGCTCGTAGTGCACGCCTTGCTGCCACAGCATTTGCGCCTGCGCGTTGTGTGGTGTGAACAGTGCAGTCAGCGCCAGCAGTACGCCAAGCAAGCGGACGGTGGTAAATGCAGCAGGGCCGGAACGTGGGTGCATGAGAGTCTCCGCGGGTCGACGGGATCAGTGCAGGCGTGGCAAGTAGTGATCGACTAACAGCGCCAGGAACAGCCACATAAGGTATTGAATCGACCAGCGGAACAGCTTCATGGGCAGATCGGCGCGAGCAGTAATCTTGAGTGTGATGGCGTAGTACAAAAATACGGCGTTGAGTCCCATGGCTGCGACCAGATAGGGCAGGCCACTCATGCGTGTGAACCACGGCATCAAAGTGATCAAGACCATGATGATGGTGTACAGCAGCACTTGCAGGCGTGTGAACTCCACGCCATGTGTGACCGGCAGCATGGGGATGCCGACCTTGGCATAGTCGTCGCGTCGCGCGATAGCCAGTGCCCAGAAGTGCGGCGGTGTCCAAGCGAAGATAATCAGAAACAGCACCAGCGCATTGGGGTCGATGGTGTTGGTTACTGCAGCCCAGCCCAGCACAGGCGGTGCGGCACCGGCGGCGCCGCCGATGACAATGTTCTGTGGCGTGGCGCGCTTGAGCCACACCGTATAGACGATGGCATAGCCGATCAGCGAGGCAAACGTGAGCACTGCAGTGAGCACGTTGATAAACGCGAATAGCACCAGCATCGACACCACGCCCAGCACGATGGCAAAGACCAGTGCCTGACCTTCGGTCAGACCGCCTGTGGGCAGAGGCCGCGATCGTGTGCGCAGCATGTCGGCATCAATGCGTTGATCGATGAGCTGGTTGATGGTGGCAGCCGATGCTGCGGCTAAGCCGATACCCAGGTTGCCCAGAAACAGGGCATCGAGCGGTGGCCAGCCCGGAGCGGCCAGCAAGGTGCCCACCACCGACGTGAGCACAATGAGGGCCACGACCTTGGGCTTGGTCAGTTCGAGGTACAAGCGCCAGCGGGCGACAGGCGCCAAGGCGGGAAGTGAAGTATCGGTGATCGCCACGATGAGGGCTGCGTCCGGCGCTGCGAAGGCCGACAATTTTAGCAGATCGGACTGTCCTCCATGGCCAACGCCCGAGTGGCTGCCCAGACCTCGACGCGCGGGGCTCCGGCGTTCTTGAGTGCTTGCGCCGCTGCGCCTGCAGTGCTGCCGGTCGTGAACACGTCATCGACTAGCGCGATTGGCCCGCAGCCGGCCAGTGGCCCAGCCTCAAAAGCACCTTGAAGGTTGGCACGCCGCGCCGCTGCACCCAAACCGCTTTGCCGTGGACCACCGCGCAGTCGCTGCAGCAGGCCCGATCGCACGGGCAGACCCAGCGCGCCAGCCGCTGCCCGGGCAATGACCTCGGCCTGATTGAAGCCGCGCTCGGCGAAGCGCTCACGGTGCAGCGGCATGGGCACCACTAGCGTTGGCAGCGGCGCGCAGTGCGCACGCCGATGTGCTGCCAGCAATAGCCCCAGCACCCGGCCGTGGGACAGCGTGCCCTGAAACTTGAGCCCGCGAACCAGTTGGTCGGCCGGCGCGTCGTAGGCGCAGGCGGCAAACAGCGCATCGAAGGGCGGCGGGCGCACGATGCAATCGACGCAGCAGCGTCCGCTGGGTTGGGGCGTGCCGCAGCGCGGGCAAGCCATCGGCAGCACCGGGCAGGCCGCCTGACAGTGGGTACATAAATCCAGCCCCCAGGGCGCAGGTTCGGTTTGACCGGGGGCGTCGCACAGACAGCAGTGGGGTGGGAACAGCAGGTGGGCCACGCCCTGCACCCAGCGTTGCCACGGGGTGGTTAAAATCTGACCAAGCGTATCCGGCGGGCGGGTGCTGTGGTTGACAGAGTAAGAGGTGAACCGGAACATCGTGGCACCGGAGCGTGGCGGGAAAGCCAGTGTCACCGGCCTGCGTCGCCCGCGCTGTCTGCTTATCTGTCCTCTGTGAGGAATTTCCCATGAATGCTGTCGCCGATCACTCCTCTTTGACCCCCATCAGTCCGTTGCGGCACGACTGGCGCTTGGCCGAGGTCGAGGCCCTGTTCGAGTTGCCGTTCATGGACCTGCTGTTTCGCGCTCAGCAGGTGCACCGCGCCTGGCATGCGCCCAACCGCATACAAATGAGCACGCTGCTGTCGATCAAGACCGGCGGCTGTCCCGAAGACTGCGGTTATTGCCCGCAGAGCGTGCATTACGACACTGGCGTAGCCCGCGAAGAGACGCTGCCGGTGGCCACAGTGGTTGAAGCGGCCCGGCGCGCCAAAGAAGCTGGCGCTACGCGCTTTTGCATGGGCGCGGCTTTCCGCTCACCCAAGAAAAAAGACATCGAGCGCGTCGGCGAGATGGTGCGCGAAGTGCGTGCGCTGGGTCTGGAGACCTGCGCCACCTTGGGCATGCTGGCGCCGGAGCAGGCACGCGAGCTCAAAGACGCGGGTCTGGATTACTACAACCACAACATCGACAGCTCCGAGGATTACTACAAGCGCATCATCAGCACGCGCACCTATCAGCATCGGCTCGACACGCTCGAAGCAGTGCGCGATGCCGGTCTTAAGGTGTGCAGCGGCGGTATCGTCGGCATGGGCGAGACCCGCACTGACCGCGCCGGCATGCTGGTGACGCTGGCTAACCTGCCCGAGCATCCGCAAAGCGTGCCGGTTAATCAGCTGGTGCGCGTGCAGGGCACGCCGCTGGCTGAGGGCGAGGGTGTCGACAGTTTCGAGTTCATCCGCACCATTGCCGTGGCACGCCTGTTGATGCCGGCAGCGCAGGTGCGGCTGTCGGCCGGCCGCGAGCAGATGTCCGACGAAACCCAGGCGTTGGCCTTCATGGCAGGTGCCAATTCCATTTTCTACGGCGAGAAGCTGCTGACCACCGGCAACCCGGATGTGGAGCGCGACCGTTCGCTGCTGGCACGCCTGAAAATTGAGCCCGAAACCGCTGCACAGACTCAGGAGCGTCAGGTAGGGGCCCGCCAGGCCCCCGCCGCGGGCTGCTGCTAACGGCGCGCGCGATGCGCCGCACTCCGCAGGCCGCAGCGCAGTTGCTGCAGGCTCTGCAGCAAGACCATCTGCGCCGCACCCGGCGCAGCATCGAGCGCCATGCCGATCCGGTCAGCACGGTGCAACCGGTGGTCGATGGCCGTGTGCGCCTCAATTTCTGCGGTAACGACTATCTGGGTCTGGCGCGTGACCCACGGTTAGCGCAGGCACTGGCCCTCGCTGCCGGTGAGTGGGGCTTTGGCAGCGGTGCGTCGCACTTGGTCAGTGGCCATAGCCGCGCCCATCACGCCCTAGAAGAACGCCTTGCTGCCTTCACCGGTCGCGAATCTGCGCTGCTGTTCTCCACCGGCTACATGGCCAATGTCGGTGTGGTCAGCGCGCTGGTGAGCCGCGGCGAGTTGGTGCTGCAGGACCGGCTCAATCACGCCTCTTTGCTCGATGGCGCGCTGCTGTAGGGCGCGCGCTTGCTGCGCTACCGCCACGGTGCTGTTGACGAGGCCGCCCGCCGGCTCGATGCCAGCGATGCGCGGGGCCGGCTGCTGGCCACCGATGGCGTGTTCAGTATGGATGGCGACATTGCGCCGGTGGCAGCGCTGGCGCAGATGGCGCAGCGTCGCAGTGCTTGGTTGCTGGTGGATGATGCGCACGGATTGGGCGTGTTGGGCGAGCAGGGCGGCGGCGCACTGGAGCTGGCTGGTCTGTCTGCCCAGCAGGTGCCGCTGCTGGTGGGCACCTTGGGCAAAGCCTTTGGCTGTAGCGGCGCTTTTGTCGCCGGTGACCGCGACCTGATCGATTGCGTCATGCAGCGTGCGCGCAGCTATGTCTACACAACGGCCCTGCCGCCGGCTCTGGCCGCTGCTGCAGTGACCGCTGTCGATCTGGCAGCCACAGAGGGCTGGCGCCGCCGCCGTGTGGCCGAATTGGTCGCCCGCTTTCGGACCGGTGCGCAGCGCGAAGGCCTGCCGCTTGGGGACTCGCAGACCCCCATTCAACCGCTGTTGCTCGGTGATCCGGCCCGTGCGCTGGCCGCCAGTCAGCAACTGTGGGATGCCGGCTTTTGGGTCACGGCAATTCGCGCCCCCACTGTGCCGCGTGGCACCGAGCGACTGCGCGTCACGCTGTCGGCCGCGCATACCGACGCGCAGGTCGACGCGCTGGTGACGGCGCTGGCCCAGGCCATCCGCGCCACGGCGGTGGCTGCATGAGTGCGCTGCCCTTGGTGTGTCTGCATGGTTGGGGCTTAAATCGGCAGGTCTTCGACGGTTTGCGCGCGCGCTGGAACGGCCCCGTGCTGGCGCTGGATTTGCCCGGCCGCCGGTCGGCGTCGTCAGTACGCTCGATGCCTGGGCCGATATCTTGTTGCCGCAGTTGCCGTCGCGCTGTGTGCTGCTGGGTTGGTCGCTGGGCGGCCAGCTGGCGCTGCGACTGGCGCAGCGCGAGCCAGCGCGGGTCGATCGCCTGGTGCTGGTGGCGACCACGCCGCGGTTTGTGGCCGGTGCCGATTGGCTGCCTGGCATGTCGCCGGCGGCGCTGCAGCGTTTTGCCGATGGGCTGGCTCGCGACTGGCAGGCCACGCTGGCCGAGTTTCTGCAGTTGCAGGTGCGTGGCAGCCGCGATGCCGCCGAGGCCTTGGCGCTGTTGCAGCAGGCGGTTGCCGCACACGGTGGCGCTGATCCGCAGGCGCTGGCGGCAGGGTTGCAGATATTGCGCGACAGCGATCTGCGCGGTGCGGCAGCGACGGTCGCCGTGCCAACTTTGGTGCTCAGCGGGCAGCACGATCGCGTGACGCATCCGGACGCCGGCGCGTGGCTGGCAAACGCCTTGCCGCGGGCCCGGTATGTGCAGATACCCCGCGCTGGACATGCGCCTTTTATCTCCCATCAAGACGACTTCTGCGCTCATCTTGCTGGCTTCTTGGCAGAAGCCGCATGACCGGCAAACCCGTTATTCCACTCGATCCACAGGCGCTTGATGCGGCGGCGGTGGCGCGTTCTTTTGATCGCGCCAGTCGCACTTATGAGCCGGCCGCCCGGATGCAGCAGCAGGTGCGCGACGAACTGCTGTCGCGACTGAACCTGCTGCGCGAACGGCCCGCGCGGGTGCTGGATTTGGGTGCTGGCACGGGCTTGGGTACTTTGCGGCTCAAGCAGGCCTTTCCACGCGCCCAGGTGCTAGCGCTGGACTCGGCGCCGGCGATGCTGGCGCAGGTGCGCCGCCGCAGTTGGCCCTGGCGGCGGCTGCATACGGTGGCCGCCGATGCGCGCAGCCTGCCGCTGGCCGATGCCAGTGTGGATCTGGTGTTCAGCAGCCTGATGCTGCAGTGGTGCCAGCCGCCGGACCGGGTGCTGGCCGAGGCGATGCGGGTGCTGCGGCCCGGCGGGCTGTTGCTGCTATCGAGCTTTGGTCCCGACACGCTGCGTGAGCTGCGGGAGGCTTGGGCCACAGTCGACGACCGGGTGCATGTGAACCGCTTTGTCGATATGCATGATCTGGGCGCTGCGCTGCAGCGTGCCGGCGCGGTGGAGCCCGTGCTGGATGTGGATCGCGTGCGTCTGTACTACCCGGATGCGCTGAGCCTGATGCGCGAGCTCAAGGCGATCGGTGCGCATAACGTCAATGCCGGGCGTTCGCGCGGCCTGACCGGGCGCCAAGGTTGGCAGCGCATGGTGCAAGCCTATGAAGCGCTGCGCACGCCGCAGGGTCTGCCGGCCACCTGGGAGGTGGTGTATGGCGTGGCTTGGGCGCCTGCCGCCCCTGTCCGTCGCGGCCCGGCGGTAGCCGGTGAGAGCGTTGTCAGCGCCGAGCAATTTGCTGCTGGATTGCGGCAGAAACGCCGATGATCGACCTCAATCACAGCGTTTTCGTAACCGGTACCGACACCGGGGTGGGCAAGACCCGGGTGGCCACGCTGCTGCTGCGGCAGTGGGCGGCGCAGGGCTTGGCGGTGGCCGGCCTTAAACCGGTCGCCGCAGGCGCCCAGCTCACACCTGCCGGATTGCGCAACGATGACGCGCTGGCGCTGGCGTCGGCCGCATCGGTGCTGCTGCCCTATAGTGTGATCAATCCGTGCTGCCTGCCGCAGGCCACGGCGCCGCATCTGGCGGCGTCGGCCGTCGGCCAGCGCATCGACTGCGGGCAACTGCTGAGCCAGTGCCGGGCTGCGCTGGCGCCACTCGATCGCGCCGTGGTGGAGGGTGCCGGAGGCTGGCTGGTGCCGCTGGCCGAGCCGTCACAGCCGGGCGCGCCGGCACCCACTCTGGCTGATCTTGCCGTGGGGCTGGGTTTGCCGGTGCTTGTGGTGGTCGGCGTGCGACTGGGCTGCCTCAACCATGCGCTGCTGACGATGGCGGCGATACGCAGCAGCGGTCTGCCGCTGGCCGGCTGGGTGGGCTGCGTCGTTGATCCAACCTTCGACGGCATTGACGACTACCGCGGTGCCTTAACGCAGTGCCTGCCTGCGCCCTGTGTGGGTTGGGTGCCTTGGTCGCCCTGATTCGCTAGCGACCTTTGATACCATCGAGTCGTGTCCGCGCCATCGCAAACCATCCAACTGGTACCGCGCTGCTCGTTGAGCCCGGCGCAGGCGCGGCTGTTCTTCTTTTCCATCTGCGCCGCCAGCTTTCTGGTGGCAGGTGTGGTTGCCGCTCAGGGCTTCTGGCCGGTGCTGCCTTTTGCGGGTCTGGAGATGGCCGGATTAGGACTCGCATTGAAGTTGAGTCTCGATCGCAGACATTGCGTGCAAACCATTCTCATTACAGAAGATAAGGTGCAGGTACAAACCACGCGCAAAGGCCGTTTGTTGATGCAGTTCATCTTTTCCAGACACTGGTCTCGGGTTAGACTGAGGCACGCGACTGTTGCTCATCATCCTAGTCGGTTGTTCATTGAGTCATCCGGACGTGCCTGCGAGATCGGGCCATTCCTCACCGACGACGAACGCCGCGGGTTGTCCCGGCAGTTGCAACAGTTGATCGGGCGGGTCAGTGAAACCCCGCCACTGGGCGCGGACTAAGCCGCGCACGTTTTTGGTTTCAATTAGTAAGGTCATTCGATGCTTCGCACACACCGCTTGCTTACCGCCCTCGGCGCCGCTGTGGCCGCCTTGGCAGCTCCCTTGGCGCACGCTGAGTGGACGCTGAACATGACCACCGGCGTCACCAGCATGTCGGGCGAGATCTACTCGCTGCACATGAAAATGTTTTGGTGGTGCGTGGCCATCGCCGTGTTCGTGTTCGGCTGGATGATCGTCTCGATCGTCAAGTTCCAGAAGTCCAAGGGTGCGGTGCCCGATACCGCCATGGTGCATAGCACCAAGGCCGAGATCATCTGGACCATCATTCCCGTGCTCATCCTGGTGGTGTTGGCAGTGCCTGCCGCCAAGACCCTCATCAAGCTCGAGGACTCGCGTGGCAGCACGCTCTCCGTCAAGGTGACCGGCTACCAGTGGAAGTGGCAGTACGACTATCTTGATCAGGGCGTCAGCTACTTCTCAACGTTGTCGCGTGACAGCAATGCCGCACGTCAGCTGCAGTCGGGCATCGACCCGACCACCGTCAACGACTACCTGCGCGATGTCGATTATCCGCTGGTGGTGCCGACCGGCGCCAAGGTGCGCTTGCTGCTCACCTCAGCCGATGTCATCCACGCTTGGTGGGTACCCGAGCTGGCCATCAAAAAAGACGCGATCCCCGGCTTTGTAAACGAGCTGTGGTTCCAAGTCGACGCCGATAAGCCCGGTATCTATCGCGGCCAATGCGTTGAGCTGTGCGGCCGTGATCACGGCTTCATGCCGGTGGTCGTCGAAGCCAAGTCCCCCGAGGACTACAAGGCTTGGCTGGCCGAGCGCCAGGCTGCCGCCAAGCCGGCTGCCATCGCTGCCAACACGCCCTGACGCCAGCGCACCAAGACACTTTTAATTCCGTATTCAGACCGAGAGACGAACATGGCAAATAGTCACACCGCCCATGACGCGCACGATGATCACCACGGCGCACCGCAGGGCTTTATGCAGCGCTGGGTACTGACCACCAATCACAAAGACATCGGCACCCTCTATCTGGTGTTCGCCGGAATCATGTTCTTCCTCGGCGGCGCGATGGCCATGGTCATCCGCGCCGAGCTGTTCCAGCCTGGTCTGCAGTTTGTGGATCCGCAGTTCTTCAACTCGATGACCACCATGCATGCGCTGGTCATGATCTTCGGCGGCATGATGCCGGCGTGGGTCGGCTTGGCAAACTGGATGATCCCCTTGCAGATCGGTGCCGCCGACATGGCGTTGCCGCGCATGAACAACTTCAGCTTCTGGCTCATGCCCTTTGCATTCATCCTGCTGCTGTCCACGTTCTTCACGGGCGGTGGTGCACCGGCCGGTGGCTGGACGCTGTATCCGCCGTTGGTACTGCAGGGTGGCGACAGCTTCCCGATGGCCATGTTCGCGGTGCACATGATGGGCGCCTCGTCGATCATGGGCGCCATCAACGTCATCGTGACGCTGATGAACATGCGCGCTCCCGGCATGACACTGCTGCGCATGCCGCTGTTCTGCTGGACCTGGCTCATCACCGCTTACCTGCTCATCCTGGTGATGCCGGTGTTGGCCGGTGCTGTCACCATGTTGATCACCGATCACTTCTTCGGCACCAGCTTCTTCAGTGCGGCCGGTGGCGGCGATCCGGTGATGTACCAGCACATCTTCTGGTTCTTTGGTCACCCTGAGGTCTACATCCTCATCCTGCCGGCGTTCGGCGTGGTCTCCGAAATCCTGCCGACCTTCTCGCGCAAGCCGCTGTTCGGCTACGAGTCGATGGTGTACGCCACAGCCTCGATTGGCTTCCTGTCGTTCATCGTGTGGGCGCACCACATGTTCACGGTGGGCATGCCGCTGGCCGGCCAGCTGTTCTTCATGCTCACCACCATGCTCATCGCCGTACCTACGGGCGTGAAGGTGTTCAACTGGTCAGCCACCATGTGGAAGGGCTCGCTGACCTTCGAGCCGCCCATGTTGTTTGCCATCAGCTTTCTGTTCCTGTTCACCATCGGTGGCTTCTCGGGTCTGATGCTGGCCATCGCACCGGCTGACTTCCAGTACCACGACACTTACTTCGTAGTGGCGCACTTCCACTATGTGTTGGTGCCCGGTTCGTTGTTCGCCATCATCGGCGGCGTGTACTACTGGCTCCCCAAGTGGAGCGGCCACATGTACAACATGACGCTGGCTAAGTGGCACTTCTGGTTGTCGGCCATCTTCGTCAACGTATTGTTCTTCCCGCAGCACTTCCTGGGTCTGGCCGGCATGCCGCGCCGTATCCCCGACTACGCCACGCAGTTCGCCGACTGGAACGCAGTCTCGTCGATCGGTGCCTTCGGTTTCGGCTTGGCGCAGCTGATTTTCCCGTACCTGATCTGGAGCTGCGTGCGCGGTGGCGAGAAGGCTACGGCCCACGTGTGGGAAGGCAGCCATGGTCTGGAGTGGGAAGTGCCGTCACCGGCGCCTTATCACAGCTGGTCCGAAGCCCCTGCTATTGAGCTGATCGAGCGCGGCGCTGCCCACTGATGAGCGCGCCCGTCGACAACAGCCGTAAGGTTCGCAACTCAGCTGTGTTGCTGGGTTGCCTTGCCTTTGCGGTCTACCTGGGCTTTATCGCCTGGTCCTTGCTCAAGTAGACCTATCAATGGAGCAGCACGGCAAAGTCGCCAACCGCAGTCTGACAATCAAGTTGGTCTTGGTTGCGCTGGGGGCGTTTGGCTTCGGCTTTGCGCTGGTGCCGTTGTATGACGTGCTGTGCACCATAACGGGTGTGGCCAACAAGGCCAACCTCACTCAAGCCGCGCGCATTGCCGAACACCCCGATGAAGCGCGCGAGGTGACGGTCGAGTTTGTGGCACAGGTGCCCTCTGTGGGCAGTTGGGAATTCGCACCGGTGGTCACCAGCATGAAGGTGCATCCGGGGCGGCTTTATGAAGCCACTTACACCGCGCGCAACTTGTCTGGCCGTGACACCTACGGTCAGGCTGTGCCCGATGTGGCGCCTTCCAAGGCGTCCGCTTATTTTCGCAAGACCGAGTGTTTTTGTTTTACGCCGCAGCATTTCACTGCCACCGAAAACAAAACCATGCCGGTGCGTTTTATTGTCGATCCGGCACTGCCCGAGTACATCGACCGCATCACGCTTGCCTACACCTTTTATGACACCCAGGCGCCCAGCGCCAAACGTTAACGTTTCGCACGATAGAGTGATCTTATGAGCAGCAACTCGCACGCCCACGACTCCAGCACTTATTACGTTCCGCACAGCAGCCCTTGGCCGATCGTCGGCTCCATCGCTCTGTTCTGCGTGATGTGGGGTGCTGTCACCTTCCTCAATGATTGGGGTTCGGCTTGGTCGTTCCTGCCCGGCGCCTTGTTGTTGCTGGTGCTGTTCTTCGGTTGGTTCGCCACGGTCATCAATGAGAACCAGGCCGGCCTGTTCAACGCGCAGGTCGACAAGTCGTTCCGCATGGGCATGATGTGGTTCATCATCTCTGAGGTGATGTTCTTCGCAGCGTTCTTCGGCGCGCTGTTCTATGCCCGTGAGCTGTCGGTGCCGTGGATCGGCGGTGAAGGCGTCAAGGTCTTCAACAAGCTGCTGCTGTGGCAGGACTTCGCACCCACCTGGCCGACCAACGGACCCGATCGCCTTGGTGGTCATGCTGATGGCAGCTTCGAGACCATTGCGGCCTTCAGCCTGCCGGCCATCAACACCGCGCTGCTGCTGACCTCTGGCGTCACGATCACCATCGCGCACCATGCACTGCGCGCCGGTCATCGCACTCAGCTGTCCATCTTTTTAGCTGCCACGTGGATCCTGGGCTTCATCTTCGTGTACCTGCAGGGCACCGAATACCATGAGGCCTACACCGAGCTGGGCCTGAAGTTGTCGACAGGTATTTATGGTTCGACTTTCTTCATGCTCACCGGCTTTCACGGTCTGCATGTGACCATCGGCGCCATCATGCTGACGGTGATCTGGCTGCGCTGCCTGCGTGGCCACTTCACTGCCAAGAACCACTTCGCCTTCGAGGCGGTAGCTTGGTACTGGCACTTCGTCGACGTGGTGTGGCTGATCCTGTTCGTCTTCGTTTACTGGATCTAACCTGCGTACGGCGCCCGGCAGTTCGCCGGGCGCTTACCGGTGCGCGCTCTGCGCACCGGCACCGGCCTCAGCGCTGGACTTGGTGGGGCGAGATCAGCCCGAAGTACCAGGCGACGAACAGCATCAAGAACAACAGTACCGACAGTCCGATGCGCAGCTTGAGAGCGCGCAGCATTTTGTCCGGATCGCCCTGATCTGACGAGAGATGGAACAAGGCCCAGCCCAGGCTGGCGAGTACGCCGATGAGGGCGGCGACGATCAACAGTTTGTAGGGGTTCATCACCATATTATGCCGCTGCGCTTGCCTCTCGGTAACCGTCAGTTGTCCATTGCCTGGCCTTGGCTGCTGGTCACGCTGTGTGTCTGTGCCTTGTTCGTGAGCTTGGGACGCTGGCAATGGCACCGTGGCGAGCAGCGCCAGCAGCAGCGGCAGCAGGTTCAGGCGGCGCTGACGGCAGCGCCCGTGTGGGTAGCTGACGCGGCCACGCTGGCCCGGCAACCGCGCAATGTCCGCGTGCGGGTGACCGGACAACTCGATGGCGCGCACCAGCTGCTGCTGGACAACATCTCGCGTGCCGGCAAACCCGGCTATGAAGTGCTGACGCCGCTGCGCCTGGCCGATGGCGCGCTGCTGCTGGTCAATCGCGGATGGCTGCCGTTCGACGGCTATCGCAATCGCATACCCGACCTGAGTCTACCCGCCAATCCAGGCACAGAATTTGCCGGGCGGCTGGATGTGCTGCCGGTGCCTGGCCTACAGCGAGCCGCCAACGCTGCCGAAGCCACGGCCCCAGTACAGTGGCCGCGGGTCGCCAGCTTTCCTACGGCCGCGCAGCTGTCAGCTTGGCTGGGCGAACCAGTCAGTGAGCAAGTGTTGTTGCTGGATACCGACAGCGGGCCGGGCTGGCAGCGCCAGTGGCCTCTGCCCGGCATCGCCCCCGAAAAGCATTATTCTTACGCTATCCAGTGGTGGTCCTTTGCGGCCTTGGCCGCGGGTCTGCTGTTGGGCTTGAACATCAGGAAACGCACATGACTTCTGACTTGCGTCCGCAGCGCGCCAAGCTGCTAGTGGTTGTCGCACTGTTCTTCGTACCGCTGGCAGTAGCGTTCTGGCTGTACTACGGCAGTGCCTGGCGACCAGCCGGCAGTACCAGCCACGGCCAATTGCTGTTGCCCACGCGTACTGTTCCGCAGGACATCGCGCAACTGCAAGGCAAATGGACGCTGGTACACATAGCCGAGGGCCGCTGCGAAGACAGCTGCCAGCGTGCCTTGCTCGTCGCACGGCAAACGCGCTTGTCGCTCAATCAGGATTCAACACGCGTCAATCGCATGCTGGTGGCTGCGGCCGATTGCTGCGACCAGTCGCAATTGAACCAACAGCATCAAGGCTTGTTACAGCTGGACATGGCAACACTTGCCGACGCCGGTGCCGCGCTGCGCGCCGCCTTTCCTGCGGACGGCCATGCCGATGCGCTGTATATCCTCGATCCGCTGGGTAACGTCGTGATGCGCTATGACATCAATGCCAATCCCAAAGATCTGCTGACCGATCTGAAGAAGCTACTCAAGCTGTCGAGTATCGGATGAATACCCAGCATGTACTGTGGCTGCGCCGGCTGGCTATGACCGGTGTGTTGTTGGGGTTGGCCGTGGTGGTGTTCGGTGCCTATGTGCGCCTGACGTATGCGGGTCTGGGCTGTCCGGACTGGCCGGGTTGCTTTGGCCATGTCACGCCATTGGGCGCACAAGACGCCAACGCGGGCACGCCTGACACGCCGTTGCACATGGGCAAGGCATGGCGCGAGATGATTCATCGCTATGCGGCCAGCATACTGGGATTCATTATTCTGGTGATCACCGTGCTGTCGCTGCGTTGGCGCCGCGAGCGGTTACCGCATGGGTTGGCGCGCAGCCTGCTGGCACTGGTGCTGTTCCAAGGTTTGCTGGGCATGCTCACCGTGACCTGGAAGGTTAAGCCGCTGGTGGTGACAGCACACTTGGTGTTTGGCCTCACTACCGTGTCTTTGTTGTGGTTGTTTTGGCTGGCGCTGGGTCGGTTGCAGTCTGCACCGCAACACAACGCAGACACCGCAGCCAACCTGCCGGTGCCAAACCCGCTGCGCTGGGCGCGCCGCGCTGCGTTGTTGGCAGTGCCGGTGTTAATCATGCAGATCATGTTGGGCGGCTGGACCAGCACCAACTATGCCGCAGTGGGTTGCCCTGACTTTCCCACTTGCCAACAGCAGTGGTGGCCGCAAGCGGATTTTCGCGAAGGCTTTGTGTTGTGGCGCGGCTTGGGCACCAACTATGAAGGTGGCGTACTCGATTACCCGGCACGCATCGCCATACACCTGACACATCGTATAGGCGCAGTGGTGGTGACGGTGGCGTTGTTGTTGGCCATGCTACTTGCTTGGCGTGCAGGCGCCGGCAATACAGTGCGCCGAGCGGCACTGGCTGTTGGCGCGGCTCTGCTGTTGCAGCTATTTATCGGCATCTTCATGGTGCGCTTTGGCTTCCCGCTGTCATGGGCTACTGCTCACAATGCAGGTGCTGCGGTGTTGTTGCTGGCCACCTTGTTGCTGGAGCGCAGCCTGCGTCGAACCTGATCGGCAGGCCAGCGCCTGCCTGAAGGCGGTCTACGTCGACAGCCCAGGCCGCTGCGCCTCGGGCTGTCGCATTCCCCCAAGGGCAGGACTATGCTTGCCGCACAATAAAAATGCGGGGGAGCAAAGCATGCGACAGGTACTTCGGTACGGTCTGTGGGTGACGGCCGCTATGTGTGGCTTGGCAGCGCCTGTGGTAGTTCAGGCTGCAGCACCCGGTGCGCCGGCGCGATTTGTGCCCGAGGACCACCGCCCCGGCCTGTTCCTGCGCGAAGACTTCAACGACGAACCCGATGAAACGCCCATCACGCAGGCGAGCATCCAAGGCAAGAACGTTGGCTTCGCGCTGTATGGTCCGGGCAAAGAGGGCGTGGCCAAGAGTCACCATGCCTCACCCAAAGATGACCCCGGCTATGTGTGGTTGGGCTCTTGCACACAGACCTGTGCGTTCACCCTTTTTGACAAGACGCAGTATGTCGATCTGACCGGCTTGGCCAAGATCCGCTGGCGCACCAAGCAGACTGGCTTTCATCAGTTGCGTCTGGTCATCAAGTTGGCCGATGGCCCGCTGCTGGTCAGCGATCACTTTGAAGGTGGCAGCGTCGACTGGCGCATCACCGAGTTTGCGCTGGCTGATGTGCGCTGGCGCACGCTTGATCCCAAGTTCATCAATGATGGCCCGTGGGTCGACAAGCCCGACCTGTCACGCATCGAGCAGATCGGTTGGACTGATCTGTCGGTGGGCAGTGGCCATGGCAGCGGTGGCCAAGTGGGCTCATCACGCATAGATTGGATTGAAATTCACGGTCTGCCTGTCAAGCGCTGACCGCAACCGATAACACGCAAGGGGGATGACATGATTTTGCGATTTACCGCCGCGGCATTGCTTGCGGCCACCTGTCTGGTGCCGGCTCTGGCCGACGCCCAGCAGGCCAATGGCGCGCTGTACCGTCCGGCACCCAAGTTGCCGGAGCCCAAGTACCGCGATCAATATTCATCGATGAAGGATCAGCGCGACCTGTCGGGCGTGTGGTTCATTCGTGATTACAACCGGCGCTTTCGCACGCCGATCAACACGCTGCCGCCGCTGACGCCGTTTGGCAAAGTGGAGTTCGACAAGCGCGTCAAGGCCGAGACTGATGGCGCGCCGATGGCCGATGCATCCACGCACTGCTGGCCGCATGGCATTCCGCGAGTGATGAACTCGCCGTATCCCATACAGATCATTCAGTCGCCTGGCAAGATCAGCATCGTGCACGAGGTGGGTCACAACATCCGACAGATTCGTATGGATGTACCGATGCCTGAGAAGGTGCCCACCAGCTTCCTCGGCTATTCGGTCGGTCACTGGGAAGGCAACACGCTGGTAATCGAAACCAAGGGCACCGACACGCGCACCTGGATCGATGAGGAAGGCATCATTCACTCTGACCAGCTGTACACCATCGAGCGTATTCGCAAGGTGGAGAACGGTGAGAACCTAGAGAACGAGGTCACCATGATCGATCCGGTGTTCTTTACCCGTCCGTGGGTCAAGAAGATCAACTACGCCTGGCGTCCGGATCTGCGTATCTCGGAATACATCTGCGAAGAGAACAACCGCAACGCGCCGCAAAACGGCGTGACCGTGGCCAAGTGAGCAGGAAAAGCATCATGAGCCGATATTCATTTGCGCCGCGCATTGCGGCACTGGCCCTGGTGTCTCTGCTCTCGCAGGGCATTGCACAGGCAGCGCCCTCATTGGCTGGCTTCTGGCTGGTTGAGGGCAATCACGACACACTCACCGATGACAAAGGTAAGTTGCCACCGATGACGGCCGAAGCACGCAAGCGCTACAACGCTGCTGTGGCGGCACGCAAGGTAGGCAAGTACACCGGCGACACGCTCACCAAGTGCCTGCCGCATGGTCTGCCGCGTTTGCTGGGCGCGCCGTACCCCATCGAAGTGCTAGAAGAGAAAAAGCAGATCACCTTCCTGCA
Organism: Pseudomonadota bacterium; assembly: GCA_026398735.1. Classification (GTDB taxonomy): domain Bacteria; phylum Pseudomonadota; class Gammaproteobacteria; order Steroidobacterales; family Steroidobacteraceae; genus ZC4RG30. The sequence continues at coordinate 300,957 of JAPLSH010000004.1, forward strand.
CGAAGTGCATCACATGCCGCGCCTGGTATACCTGGGCGAGAAGCTGCCGCCGATCGATGATCTGGATGGCAACTTCATGGGCCTGTCGGTGGGCAACTGGAACGGCGACACGCTGGTGATCGATTCAGCGGGCTTCAATGACCTCACCACCTTGGACAAGGCGGGTATTCCGCACTCCACCGAGATGGTGTTACAGGAGCGCATGAAATTGATCGATGGCGGTCAGCGTCTGGAAAATGTGATTACGGTGACCGATCCGCAAACCTTCACCAAGCCGTGGAGCTATCGCTTGACCTTCAAGCGCATGCCCAACGACTACTGGTTGAAGGAGTTTGCTTGCACCGACAAAAACCCGGACGCTTAAGTCCAGGTTCTGCCGCAGCCGCCCCTTATTTGGGGCGGCCTGCGTAGCCCGCGCTGCGCATCGGCAGCCGGTAGATAGACATTCCTATGTTGCGTATGCCCGGCGGCGTGGACCACGCCTTGCCATCGGGCCCCACTGCGCCCATTTGCGCGACATACAGCGTGCGCTTGCCCGGCCCGCTAAACGCCAAGCTGATAGGCGGCCGCGGTGTGGGGATCAGCCCCACATAGCCACCATCACGCGACAACACATGTACGCCCTTGCTGGCCGTGACATATAAACGTCCGTCGGCATCAACGGCCATGCCATCGCCGCCGGTGTCGCCATTCAATGCACCAAACGTCCGACGGTTCTTGACGCTGCCATCCGGCTGCACTGTAAACGCCAGCACATGATCGCCATTGGTGACCCACAGCAACTTGCCGTCGCCGCTAAGCAATATGCCGTTGGCGCGGATGTCCTGATCGGCGACCAGTTGCACAACACCCTGCGCAGACACATGCCACGCACCGCCAGAGGTGAAGTAGGCGCCCCCCTTGCCGTCGGTGATCAGATCGTTGATACGGCCCAGCGGCTTGCCGTCTGGGAAGCTGTCAACCAACCGGCGCTGCTCGGGCAGCAGCTGCGCTACATAGGTGAGTTCCTGGCAGCTTTGATAGTAGGGGCGCGCCGAATCTGTACAGGTTCGCTGTACGCCAAATAACCGGCCCTGGGCATCCATCGACAGCGCGCCAGTACCATGCGTGTCGCGCAGCACGATGTATTCACGCAGTCCGCTGTCGAGCTTTTTGATCGTGTCGCTTTGCTCCTGAGCAAACAGGATGCCGCCATCGGCGGTGGGTAGCAGACCATCGGCACTCATGGTGGCAGACCACACCAGCTCCCAAGCAGCGCCTGCATCCACTACGCCGGCAATGGCCAAAGGCTCTGCTGCGCGCTCACCGGCACGAAGCTGTTGTGCGGAAGCAGTAGCGGTCAGCAATGTGGCAGCCAATGCGACTAGCGCAAGCGTTGAATGGCGCATGAAATCCCCTGCGTTTGGTGATGAGTACCCGATGCTAACAGCCGGTCAGTGTTGCAGCGCAAGCAGTGCACCGACAAACACCACCAGTCCAAACCAGCCGTTGTTGGTGAAGGCACGAAAGCAATCGGCCCGGGCACGATGGCGGATCAGCCATTGCTGCCAAGCAAACAAAGCGCTGCCCGCCAAGACGCCGGCATACCAGAGCCAGTTTAATTGGGCAGCACGGCCTGCCAGCAGCAGGCCCACGATGACCAGGACCTGCAGCGCGCCGACCAGCGTGCGATCGTTATCGCCAAACAAGATAGCGGTAGAGCGCACGTCCAGCTTCAGATCATCATCGCGATCGACCATGGCATAGACTGTGTCGTACACACCGGCCCATAACACAGCAACCAGAAACAGCAGCCAGCCCACCTGTGGCACATGACCTTGAAGGGCGACAAAGCCCATCGGTATGGCCCAGCCGAATGCCGCACCCAAGTACAGCTGCGGCAGCGGGAAAAACCGCTTCATGAACGGATAGCTGATGGTCAAGGCCGCGCCCACAAACGCATAGCGCACTGTCAGTGCATCCAAACGGGTGACTAACCACAGCGCCACGGCGATCAATACGGCAAACAACCACAGTGCTTCGTGTGGCGACATGCGTCGCGCCGCTAAGGGCCGGTCACGCGTGCGTTTGACGTAGTAGTCAATGTTGCGATCAGCGAAGTCATTGATGATGCAGCCGGCTGAGCGCATCACTACGGTGCCGGCGATGAATACAATCAGAATACGCAGTGGTGGCGGGCCGCCTGCGCCTATCCATAGGGCCCATAGCAAAGGCCACAGCAACAAAAAAATGCCGATGGGTTTGTCGAGACGGGTGATGTGCACCCAGTTGCGCAGCCTACGCTGCAGCGCTTTAACCGACACGGCCGTACTCCTCGGCGCCACCTATCCAGCGCCGTCGCAAAGGTTCGATGCAGGGCGAGTTCTCGAGCAGCAGTTGCGTCGCAGTATCGCGCACCTGTGGCAATAGATCTGCATCCCGGATCAGATCCGCTACGCGCAGCTCGGCAAGTCCGGTTTGGCGCGTACCCAGCAGCTCGCCGGGGCCGCGCAGTTCCAGGTCACGACGGGCAATCTCAAAGCCATCGTTGCTGTCGCGGATGGTCGCCAGTCTGGCGCGCGCCAAGGGTGACAGCGGGCTGCGATACAACAGCACGCAACTACTCTGCGCCGCACCGCGACCGACACGACCGCGCAGCTGATGCAGCTGCGCCAGCCCCATGCGCTCAGCGTTTTCAATCACCATCAGGCTGGCATTGGGCACATCAACGCCGACCTCAATCACCGTGGTGGCGACCAGTACTTGGCTGAGACCGGCTTTGAACGCTTGCATGGCGCGGGCTTTATCACGCGGTGGCATGCGACCGTGCACCAGGTCAACGATAATACCCGGCAACGCAGCAGCCAGCGTGACCGCAGTCTCTTCGGCGGCTTGGCAGCGCAGCTCTTCGGACTCGTCGATGAGCGGACAGACCCAATAGGCTTGGCGCCCTTCTTTGCATGCCGCGTGGATACGTGCCACGACACCGGCACGCTTTTCTTCGGCAATCACCACCGTTTGGACTGGTGTACGACCTGGTGGTAACTCATCGATAACCGAAACGTCCAAGTCCGCATAAGCGGTCATCGCCAGCGTACGCGGTATGGGTGTGGCGGTCATGATCAGCTGGTGGGGCACCAGACCTTCGTGCCGACCTTTGTCCTTGAGCTGCATGCGTTGCTGCACACCAAAGCGATGCTGTTCATCAACAATAGCCAAGCGCAGGTGGGCCAGCTCTACGCCCTCTTGAAACAGCGCATGTGTGCCGACCAGCAGTGGTAACTCGCCACTGGCTGCAGCGGCTAGCGTGCTGCGGCGCGTGCGTGCCGGTAGCGAGCCGGTAAGCAGACCCACGTCGATACCCAATGGTGCAAACCAGGCTTGCAGACTGCGATGGTGTTGCTCGGCCAGCAGCTCTGTGGGCGCCATCAGCACGACCTGTCCACCACTGCCGATAGCGCGTGCCGCAGCAGCGGCAGCAACGACTGTTTTGCCGCAGCCGACATCGCCTTGCACCAGCCGCATCATGGGCCGGTTACCCGCAAGGTCTAGGTCAACCTCGGTCAGCACGCGTTGCTGTGCGCCGGTCAGCTTGAACGCTAGTGCTGCGATAAAGCGTGACTCGAGGCCCGCGGCATCCGCCAATGGTCCAGCTGGATCCGACTGAATCAGCTGCTTGAGTTGTTGCAGTGACAGTTGATGCGCCAGCAGTTCTTCGAAGGCCAGACGTTGCTGCGCTGGGTTACGCGCAGCGGCCAGATCCTCCAGGCGCGTACCTACTGGCGGATGGTGCACAAACTGCAACGCATCGCGCAGCGTGGGCAACTGCAGCGCCTGCACCACATGGTCAGGCAGCAAATCGGCAGAGTCCTGTTCGCCACTGCGCAGTGCGCGCAGCGCACGATCAACACGCTGACGCACCCGCCCTTGGGTAGCGCCTTCTGTCAGCGGATAGATAGGGGTGAGCGCGGCTTCCAGCGGTTCGGCCACCGCACCGATGCGACGGTATTCCGGATGGACAATTTCGAGGCCCATCGGACCACGTCGTGCTTCTCCAAAGCAGCGCAGCTGCGTGCCGCGCGCCAGCCCTTGTACTTGGGCCTGAGAAAAATAGAAGAAGCGCAGATTGACGAAGCCACTACCGTCAGAGAGTCGTACCAGCAGCGCACGCCGGCGCCGGTAGACCACTTCGGTCAGTTGTACCTGGCCTTCGATGACGGCGCGCTGACCGCTCAGCAGAGCGCCGATGGGTGTGACTTGGGTGCGATCCTCGTAGCGCGACGGCAGCGTGAACAGCGCGTCGTCGAGTTCTACGTTTACAGTCCCAGGATGCAATCCATCTCCACACGCGCACCGCGCGGCAGCGCTACCACACCGATCGCGGCGCGCGCCGGCCAGGGCTGCGGGAAATAGGTGGCCATGATCTCGTTGACGCGGCCGAAGTGGCCCAGGTCAGTAAGAAACACGTTGAGCTTGAGTGTGTTGGCCAGCGTGCCGCCAGCAGCCTCGGCAATAGCCGCCAGATTGTCGAACACGCGGCGGATCTCGGCATCTATGTCATTGCCGATCAGTTGACCCGTGGCCGGATCCAGAGGGATCTGCCCAGACACGTAGACGGTGTCGCCATAACGCACCGCCTGTGAGTAGGTGCCGATAGCGGCAGGAGCGTTGGCGGTCTGGATAATGCTGCGGCTCATGCGTCGGAGTTCCTGGTGGTTTGTGTGGGTGTGCGCAGGCGTTCGCGCCGCGCTTCGGATTTGAGGACGGTGCGCGCTACGTGCAGCACCTCTGGCATGCGGCGTACGCGTTTGAGGATGCGTGCCAGATGGTCGCGATCACGCACTTCGATTTCCATGGTGATAACCGAGATATCACCATCGCGTTGCTCGAGCGTGACGTGCTGGATGTTGGTTTGGGTGTCGGCGATGGCTGCCGAGATGGCTGCCAGCATGCCTACCTTGTTGGCACTTTCGACGCGCACTTCAGAGCTGAACAGCCGCGTGGTGTCGTCTTGCCAATTGACCGGCTGCCACTTGTCCGGATGCTTGTGATAGTCGTCGACGTTGGCGCACTCATCGCGATGTATGAGGATGCCGCGTCCGCTGCTGAGGAACGCGATGATCGGATCGCCAGGCACGGGATGGCAGCAGGGTGCGTAGCTGACCAGCAGTCCCTCGGTGCCGGCAACTTCCAGCGATGTGCGTTCGCCATGGGCATTGCTCTGGTCGGGCAGTAGCAGGCGTGCGGTCAGTGGCGCAAGGCGCTCGCCTAGCCCCACCTTCTCGAACAGCTCGTCGCGCTCAGTGAGCCCGAACTCGGTCAGCGTTGCTGCCAGCGCTGCCGGCGCCACGGCTTCGACATCGATGCCGAACTCTGCCAGCGAGGCGTTGAGCAGTTGCCTTCCAAGCTCGACCGCCTCGTTGCTGCGTAGCGAGCGCAAGTAATGACGAATGGCGCTGCGCGCCTTGGCCGACACCACGAAGTTAACCCACGAAGGATTGGGCTGGGCCCCGTTGGCGGTGACGATTTGTACTGTCTGACCGTTGCGCAGCACGGTGCGCAGTGGCGCCAGACGGCGGTCGACCTTGGCCGCCACACAGCGGTTGCCCACATCGGTATGCACTGCATAGGCAAAGTCGACGACGGTAGCGCCGCGCGGCAGTCGCAGGATCGCACCCTTGGGCGTGAACACATAGACCTTGTCGGGGAACAGATCGACCTTGACGCTCTCGATGAACTCTTCGGAGTTGCCGCTTTCCTGCATTTCGACCAAGTGCGACAACCAGGCGCGCGCGCGCTCTTGTTGCACGCTGTCGTTGCTGCGCACGCCGGATTTATATTTCCAGTGGGCGGCGATACCACTCTCGGCGACGTGGTGCATGTCTTCGGTACGAATCTGCACTTCGATGGGCACGGCGTTGGGCCCGAACAGCGTGGTGTGCAGCGACTGATAGCCGTTCACGCGCGGGATGGCGATATAGTCTTTGAAGCGGCCCGGCATGGGCCTGAAGGTGCCGTGCACCACGCCCAGTGCGCGATAGCACGTGTCTGCACTGTCGACCACGATGCGCAGCCCATACACATCCACGATCTCAGCCAGCAGCGCGCTCTTGCGACGCATCTTGCGATAGATGCTGTAAAGATGTTTTTCGCGCCCCTGCACGGTGGCGTTGATGCTGGCGCGTTGCAGCGAGGCGTTGAGTGCGGTCTCGATGCGCGACAAAAATTCTTTCTGGTTGCCGCGTGCGCGTTTGAGTGCGCGCTCAATAACCCGATGGCGATGCGGATACAGGGTTTGGAAGCCGAGGTCTTCCAGCTCGAGCTTCATGCCGTACAGGCCCAGACGCTCGGCTACCGGCGCATAAATTTCGAGTGTTTCGCGCGCGACCTGCCGGCGCTTGTGCACCGGCATGCTGTCGATGGTGCGCATGTTGTGGGTGCGATCGGCCAGCTTGACCATGATGACGCGCAGATCGCGCACCATCGCCATGAGCATTTTGCGAAAGCTCTCCGCCTGCGCTTCTTCGCGGCTTTTGAACTTGATCTGGTCTAGCTTGGTGACGCCGTCGACGATCTCTGCCACATCGGTGCCAAAGCGCGCGGCGATCTCTTCTTTGGCGATAGGCGTGTCTTCGATGACATCGTGCAGGATGGCGCTGACGATGGTGTCTGCGTCCAAGTGCAGGTCGGCGAGGATTTCGGCGGCGGCTACCGGGTGAGCGATGTAGGGTTCGCCGGAGCGGCGTCGTTGGCCCTCATGGGCCAAGGTGCCAAAACGCCCGGCTTCGCGGATGCGGTCGACTTGGTCGGGCGGCAGGTAGGCCGCGACCTTGCTCAGCAGTTCATCGAGTCCGGGAGTGCGCTTCGCGGAGGACGCGGGCAGTGGCCCGGACGGCGAAGGCGCGGGGTCCATGTGCAGCGGCCGGGATCAGTCTCCGAGGCCGAACTGCGGCGCACGAAAGCCCGCCAACTGTGCGTCGATATCGTTCTCGGCGGACAGTTCGGGGGCCGGCGGCGACGGCGGTGGCTCGGGGGGCATCAGCATTTCGGCAGTCATGTTGCCTTCGGCAATCTCGCGCAGCGCGATTACCGTGACCTTGTCGTTGTCGGGCTCGACAGTGGGCGGGGCGCCGTTGGCCAGCCGACGGGCGCGAACAGATGCCACGAGCACCAGCTCAAACAGGTTGTCGACGTTGTTCAGACAGTCTTCGACGGTGACTCGTGCCATGGCGTTTCGCTTCTGGAATTACAGCTAAGGTCGGTCTGCAAGTATATGCGCCGCAGGGGGTGTCACGCCAGCAGATTTGCCAGAAGTGGCGACAGTTCGGGCCGATCGGCGCGCAGCGACGCACCGTGGCCGGCGATGATCTGCTGCAAGTCGGCCAGCGCCCGGCCGAAGTCGTCATTGATCACCGCGTAGTCAAACTCCAGGCAGTGCGACATATCGCCCTGCGCATCGGCCAGCCGGCGCGCGATCACCTGCGGGCTGTCGGTGGCGCGCCCCTCCAGGCGCTGGCGCAAGGTGGCCAGCGAGGGCGGCAGAATGAAGATGCTGCGGGTGTCGGGCCGCGCCTGACGCACCTGACGGGCACCTTGCCAGTCGATTTCCAGGATGACGTTGCGTCCGGCAGCCAGCTGCGCCTCGACCTGTTCGCGGCCGGTGCCATAGTGATTGTCGAACACCTGAGCGTGCTCCAAAAAGCCGTCCGCCAGCACGCGCTGGGCGAACACCTCGGGCGTCACAAAGTGATATTCGCGGCCGTCGAGTTCGTTCGGGCGCGGTGGCCGCGTGGTATGCGATACCGACAGCGCCAGCTGCGGCTCGGCCGCCAGCAGCGCCTTGACGAGGCTGGTCTTGCCGCCCCCGGAGGGCGCAGCGATCACGTACAGGTGGCCGGATTCGGTCATGGCTGCGCAGGCTACCGCAAATGAGCGTCAGTAACCGCGTTGTGGATCGACCACCAGCAGCATGCGTTCGCCCGCCGCATAGCGGCGCAGGTTTTCGACGGCCAGAATCCAGCGCGCATCACCGGGCAGGTCTGAACGGGAGGAAATGTGCGGGGTAATGAGCACCCGCGGTGCCCGCCACAGCGGATGGCCGGGCGGCAGCGGCTCCGGTTCGGTGACATCCAGACCCGCGCTACCCACGCGGCCGTCGCTGAGTGCCTGCACCAGATCGTTGGTGACCACGCTGGCGCCGCGCGCCACGTTGATGAACATCGCGCCGCGCGGCAGCGCATCAAAGAAGCGCTTGTTATAGAGACCGGTGGTGGCCGCAGTCAGCGGCACGGCACTGACCACGACATCGGCCTGTGCTGCCAGCGTCAGCAGTTCTGCCGGTTGGCCGACATACGACACAAAGGCCGGCACCGGGCCACCGCCTTCGCGCGTGGCAATGACTTTCATACCCAGCGCGGCAGCACGGCGCGCCACTTCGGTGCCGATGCCCCCTAAGCCCGAGACCAGCAGTGTTTTGCCATCAACCGAGATCATGCGCAGCGCCGAGCCGGTGTCACTGCCCCAATGGCCGCGCGCCGTATCGGCTGCAAAGCCATCCAGTCCATGTGCCAACGCCAGCATCAGCGCAATGGCGTGTTCGGCGATGGCCGGTGAATCGACGCCACGCATGTTGGTCACCAACACGCCCGGGGCACGCACCGCGGGCAGGCCGACGCAGTTTTCGACGCCGGCAGACAGCGACACCAGCCAGCGCAACTCGCGCGCGCCATCGAGTATGCGTGCATCGCAGATGGACGGATTGAAGCCGATGATGACATCGGCATCGACGGCCTCGGTGGTAGCCATGGTGCGATCGGTGGCGATGACGATCCGCGCACCTGGTGCTACGGCACCAAATGCCGTCGCCTGTGCGGCAAGCGCAGCATTGCCTTGGGCCAATAGCAGTACTTTGCGCGGTGCTTGCCAGCGTGCGTTGCTGCGCTGGGGTTGCGGCGCCTCATCGACGCGCAGTGCTGTGAGAGTGCCTGCGACGCGCGGATCAGCCGGCGGTGCTGCGGCCTGTGCGCTCATTGCGCCAGTGAGTAAGCAGAGCAGAAGTGCGCAGTGCATAGAGGTCATTCGATGGCCTACCGGAGGGTCTAAAAGTGCAAAAAGTTATACTAGGACAATCAGCAATCCACAAAACATTCTGTCGTCAGCGCTTAAAACACTCTTGACCCACGCTAGGGCGTTGCTGGTGCTGAGCGTCCTGATGCTTATGACCAGCGGCGCTGGCTGGTCCGCGCAAGCGCCTGATGCCGCTGAGCGGGCGTTGGTGCAGCAGCAGCTTGCCCGTCAGGCGCTTGTCGACAAGGCTTTAAAGCCAGCCAAAGCACCGCCGCAAAGCGCGTCTTGGCAAAAGATGTATGAACAGCGAGGCATTGTTTTTTATTACGACCCGGCGCTGATCGAACAAAAAGATCTCTACGTCTCTATTCCCTATTTGGTGGATCTGCCGGTCGACAATGAGCTCAACCTGCTGCTCGATGGCAGGCGAGCGTATCGCTCCGTGCTGTCGGTTGTTCATTACGACTGCTCGCGTAGAAGCCTGCCGCCCAAGTCAGAGCGCTACTGGATGTCGGAACAGGACTACTTCTTCACCGGCACTCAGGCAGCCGGTGAGGCAATGATTGATCCGCTGCGTAGCGGCAAGCCTGAGTGGATTGCTGGGTTTGATGGGTCTGGGCTGACCTATGAGGGCCGCGGTACGCAAGTCAGCCAGGCGTATTTTGTCGTCAAGGTTCTCAATCCGGAGTTGAAGATCTGCCAGGCCTATTGGAAAGCCCCGCCGGGTTTTCAGCCTGCAAAAACGCCGCCTTATACGCAGATCAAAACGCCACCATGCAGCCCACAAAAGCCAGCAGGAGGTTTGCTTGAGGCTTGCCACAACACTACTAGCGCCAGGGTAAGCACTGCATATAAGGATCAGAACCAAGCTTTCGACAATCCTGGTACCTATACCGGGTCATTTCTAAATGGCTCTCCAAATGGATACGGTCGCTACTTGGTTCAGTCTGGTGCCCGTGCTGGCGATTTGTATCTGGGGTTTTTTAGTGCAGGAAATTTCGACGGGTTCGGCACCTACTATTACAACGCCGACGACGGATTGAAGGGCGCGATGTACATCGGCTACTTCAAGGATCACAAAAGAAACGGCATGGGCATCTATCGTGCTGCGGACGGCTCGCCGCCTCAGCAAGGTATCTGGGAAGAAGACAAACTGGCCGAACCGAAGAAGGTGTTCTTGCTGGATACGTTAGGAGGCCTTGCTCCCTGCGAGGGGGATGAGGCGCTGGCCTGGACCAATTGTTTTGGGTTCCTCAAGTTCGAGTCCATACCGGGTCAGCGTCTGCAAGCCTCGACGGCCACTCTTTATGCGGGTGCTTTTACAGAGGGCATCCCCGACGGATTGGGAAGCTTCTTTGCCGACGACGGGTGGGTCAAGTATCAGGGGCGCTTGCAGAGCGGCAAGCCGGAGGGCGAAGGCACGCAATTTTTCAGTAGTTCAGGAGATCGCTTTTATTCGGGTGGAATGCTCGATGGAAAACGTCACGGCAAGGGCATTTCCGTATCAGGTGGTGGATCGACGCTCTGGGAGCGGTACGAAGGCGACTATGTGAATGGCTCTCGATCTGGCCAAGGCGCGCTTTGGATCGAAAAGTCTTTTAAGTATGTCGGGGGCTTCAAGGCTGGCAAGTTCGACGGCTATGGCGTTTACACGCCTGACCGCGCTCCGGGCGGTACCGTGGTTGTGCAGGAAGGCACTTGGAAGAACGGCAAGCTGCTCAAGCCTGGCGAAGAATACGCAGACAAAGGCAAAGCCAAGAAGGCTGGTGCGAAAAAGTAAGTGGTCTGTGGTGACGCTGATTCAACAGTACGCCGCGCACTTCACTCGATGTTCTGCACCTGCTCACGCAGTTGTTCGATGAGGACTTTCATGTCGACCGCAGCGCGCGTGGTGTCCAAGTCCTGTGACTTGGATGACAGCGTGTTGGACTCACGGTTGAACTCTTGCATCAGAAAGTCCAAGCGCCGCCCGGCGGCCTCTGGGCTGTCGATGATGCGGCGCGTTTCGATCAGGTGGCCGTCGAGCCGGTCCAGTTCTTCGGCCACATCGAGCTTTTGCAGCTGCAGCGCAATTTCCTGCTCGAGGCGCGCCGGGTCGAGCGTGGCACGCAGCTCACCCAGACGTTCATCAAAACGGGCGCGGATCAGCGCATGCACTTCAGGCAGACGGGCGCGGACCCGCGCTACTAAGCTCGTGATGCCATCGCAGCGTTGCAGCAGTACAGCAGCGAGCCTCTCGCCTTCGTTACGCCGCATGGCGCACAAGTCGATCACCGTGGCTTCAAAGAGCGTGCGGGCGGCAGCCAGCAGCGCATCGTTGTCTTGAGCGGCTTCGCGTAGCACTCCCGGAAACCGCAACACATCCATCAGATCCACTTGGCTTTGCGCTGAACCTGCTGGCACCACTGCAGCCGCATCGGCCAGCCGCGCGCCCAGTTGGGTCAGCAGGCTGGTGTCGAGCTCCAGCTTGCGGTCGGCTTGGGCTGCGGCACGCCAGGTAAAGGTGCCGTCGACTTTGCCGCGCCGCACTTCGCGTTGCAGCTTGGCGCGCAGCTCACTTTCCAGGCCACGCAAGTCTTCGGGCAGGCGCAGGGCCGCTTCGAGAAAGCGATGATTGACGCTGCGCAGTTCGCACACGAGTGTGCCGCTGCTTAGGGTGATTTCGCGACGCGCGAAGCCGGTCATGCTGGTGATCATTGCTGCTGCGGTCCGCGTGAAGTTGCCAAGGTTCGGCGATTATCGCGGATGTTATGCTGCGTGCGTGCCAATTTCCCCGCCCCAACCGCAAAGTCTGTCCGTGAGCGCTGCTCAGGTGAGCTTGCGAGGAGGCCGGGAGCGCAACGAAGACCGTACTGCCATCAGCCTTGCCGCAGGCGCTGCCTTGGTGGCGGTGTTAGATGGTATGGGCGGTCACGCCAATGGTGCTGAGGCTGCACAGTGCGGTTGCGATGTGCTGACCCAGCGCTTTGCTGTCCAATCTGTGCCGCTGCTCGATCCGCAGGGGTTTTTGCTACGCACGCTGGCCGTCGCCCACGCCCAAGTGGTCGCGCTGGGCAGTGAGCTGCCCGTTGAGCGCCGGCCGCGAGCCACCTGCGCGGTGGCGTTGGTTCAGGATGGGGTGGCCTGGTGTGCACACGGTGGTGACAGCCGCGTTTATTTGCTACGCCACGGCGAAGTTCACTGGCGTACGCGCGATCACAGCCATGTCGAAGCTTTGTTGCATGAGGGCGTGATCAAGCCTGCGCAAGTTCGCAATCATCCGCTGCGCAACTATGTTGAGATCTGCATCGGCGGCGAACCGGCACTGCCCGAGTTGCAGTTGTCACCAGCGCTGCGCGTGCAGCCGGGCGATGTACTGCTGGCCTGCAGTGACGGTTTCTGGTCGGGGCTGTATGACGACGAGATGGCGCGCGCGCTGCGTGTTGCCGAACCGCTTCAAGAAGTTCTGGAAGGCATGGCAAGCACTGCTGTCGCGCGATCCGGTCCACATAGTGACAACACCAGCGCAGCCGTGCTGCGCATCGAGGCTTGATTCATGACGATCGATACCACCCTGCGTCCGCGCCATGATGGCCGGGCGCCCGATGACTTGCGTGCCGTGCGTTTTACACGCGGCTTTACCCGCTATGCCGAGGGCTCGGTACTGGTGGAGTTCGGCAACACCCGCGTGTTGTGCACGGCCAGCATCGAAGAAGGCGTGCCGGGGTTTTTGCGCGGCAAGGGCCAAGGCTGGGTGACAGCCGAATACGGCATGTTGCCGCGGGCCACGCATACGCGCGGTTCGCGCGAGGCAGCCAAGGGCAAGCAGTCGGGGCGCACACAAGAAATCCAGCGTCTGATCGGCCGTTCATTGCGCGCTGCTTTAGATCTGAGCGCATTGGGCGAGCGTACTGTCACGCTCGATTGCGATGTGTTGCAGGCTGATGGCGGCACGCGAACCGCATCAGTGACCGGTGCCTACGTCGCATTGGTTGATGCCTGCGCAGTGCTCACACAGCGTCGCGGCATTGCCAATCCGCTGCATGGCCAGATCGCAGCTATCTCAGTGGGCATCGTCGATGGCAGGCCAGTGCTTGATCTGGATTACAACGAAGATTCCACGGCCGAGACCGATATGAATGTCGTGATGAATGCCGGTGGTGGCTTCATCGAGGTGCAGGGCACGGCCGAGGGTCATCCGTTGCGTCGCGAAGAGCTCGACCAATTGCTGGCGCTGGCCGAGCGCGGCACGCAGCAGCTGTTTGAGTTGCAGCGCCAAGCCTTGCTGTTGCCTTTGCACGCAGGCTAAAGCGATGCAGTCGCTGGTGCTGGCCACAGGCAATGCCGGCAAGCAACGCGAACTTGCCGCGTTGCTGCAGGGCAGGGGTTTGCAGCTGCTGCGGCAAACCGAATTGGGGGTGACCAGCGTCGAAGAGACCGGCACCACCTTCGAGGCCAATGCACTGCTCAAAGCGCGCCATGCGGCAGCGGCGACTGGCTTGCCGGCCTTGGCAGATGATTCGGGACTAGAAGTTGATGCGCTCGGCGGTGCACCGGGTGTGTATTCGGCCCGCTATGCCGGTGAGCATGCCGGTGATGCTGCCAACACCGCGTTGCTGCTGCAACGCCTGCAGGGTGTAGAGTTTGCGGCGCGTACCGCGCGCTTTCGCTGTGTGATCGTGTTGGTGCGTGATGCTAACGACGCTGCACCGTTGATCGCCAGCGGCTGCTGGGAAGGTCACATTGCGCTGGCCCCGGCCGGTGACGGTGGTTTTGGCTATGACCCGGTGTTTGTGCCGCAAGGTGGCGCGCTCACCATTTCACAGCTCGATGAGGTGGCCAAGAACCAGGCCAGTCATCGCGGCCAAGCGCTGCAATCGTTGCTGGCCCGTTGGCCCGGGAGCTTGCGCTGATCCCGCCCCCGCTCGCGCTCTACGTCCACTTTCCGTGGTGTGTGAGCAAGTGCCCGTACTGCGACTTCAACTCCTTTACGTTGCACGGCGCCTTGCCCTCCGGCACTTATCTGGACGCGTTGCGAGCTGATTTTGAGGCGCAGTTGCCCACCGTGCAGGGCAGACCGGTGGTCAGCGTGTTCATGGGTGGCGGCACGCCCAGCTTGTTTACACCCGATGACATCGGCCAAGTGCTGCAGATGCTGCGCGCTGCGCTGCCCTTTGCGGCCGATGCCGAGGTCACGCTGGAGGCCAACCCCGCGACGGTGGAGCGCGGCCGCTTTGCCGAATACCGCAGCGCGGGCGTCAATCGCGTGTCGCTTGGTGCGCAGAGCTTTGACCCGGTGGTGCTCAAGGCACTCGGTCGCATTCATGTGCCAGCCGATGTGCATCGTGCTGCCCAAGAGCTACATGCCTGCGGCTTGGACAATTTCAATCTCGATGTGATGTTTGCGTTGCCAGGACAGCAGCGCGAGGGCGCGTTGGCAGATTTGCGTGAGGCGCTGGCGCTACAGCCGGCACATCTGTCGCATTACCAGTTGACGCTGGAGCCGGGTACGCCCTTTGCCGCGCTGCCGCCCCCGGCACTGCCCGATGATGATCTGGCTTGGGAGATGCAGCAGGAGTGTCACGCCGTGCTGGCGGCACAAGGCTTTGGCCAATACGAGGTGTCGGGCTTTGCGCGCGCCGGCCGCCAGTGTGTGCACAACCTCAACTACTGGCAGTTTGGTGATTACCTGGGGCTGGGCGCTGGCGCGCACGGCAAGGTCACCGATGCCGCAGGAGTTATCTACCGCACCACCCAACTGCGCGAGCCGCGGCGTTACCAAGCCAAACCGGTGGAGGGTTTGCAGCGCCGCCGCGTACCGGCCGACGATCTGCCCTTTGAGTTCGCGCTGAACGCCCTACGGTTGGTGGCGGGATTTGAGCCGGCGCTGTGGGTCGGCCGTACCGGTTTGGACTTGCAGCAGATACTGCCGCTTTTGCAGAAGCAGCAAGCGCGGGGGCTGCTGGAACTGGTCGGCGATCGTTGGCGGGCCACTGAACAGGGGCAGCGCTTCCTGAACGACGTCATCGCAAGTTTTCTGCCGGGGGAAATTTCGCAAGCCACGCCAGTGGTTTAGGCGGTTTGCTGCGCCATTTGCAATTTCTATCCACAGTGGCGGGATGGCCGTCAAACTATTAACGCATTACAGATTAATGTGCTGGCAGTGCGCGATAAGACAGACGTAACCCTTTGTTTTTATTTGGACAAATTCACTGGTCATTATTTGACCAACCTCACAATTATGCTTGCATTACAGCGGTATGACGGTCGCTGAACAGAGCTGTACACAGAGTTATCCACAGATCGTGTGGATAACGGTGAGACCCAGGTAGGACTTGGCGAAACAGGGCTTGAGGGTAGGGCGCTGTGCGGCTAGACTCCCTGCCCCTTTGGCGGCGTCATGCTCTGGGTCCTTCGGGACAGGGTTGCCGATTCGCCAAGCCAACTGACTTACTGGAGCGAAACATGAAGGCCGATATCCATCCGCAGTACGCCGAGATCAACGTCAACTGCAACTGCGGCAGCACGTTCAAGACCCGCTCCACCGTTGGCCAGGACCTCAACCTCGACGTGTGCGCCGCCTGCCACCCGTTCTATACGGGCAAGCAGAAGCTGGTCGACACCGCCGGTCGCGTTGACAAGTTCCGTAAGAAGTACGCCGCAGCCGCCGCCAAGCCCGCCTGACGGTTGCGCGCGCTTCCGGTCTGGGACCGGTTGCCTTGAATTGAATGACGATCCGTGTAGGCTGCCCTGCACGGTATCTTTTCAGCGACAGTCATTCAAAAGGGTTCTCGGCGCATGGCAGACAAGAAGTTCGAGCTCACCGATCTGAGCTCCGGTAAGAAGACCGATCTCCCCGTCCGGTCCGGCACAATTGGCCCTGACATCATCGATGTCGCGTCCATCAACAAGGACCACGGCGTCTTCACGTTTGACCCTGGCTTTGGGGTCACTGCCGCCACCGAAAGCAAGATCACTTATATCGACGGCGATGCCGGCGTGCTGTTGCACCGCGGCTATCCCATTGAGCAGTTGGCCGAGAAGAGCAGCTTCATGGAAGTGGCCTACCTGCTGCTCAACGGTGAGCTGCCGGATGCGGCGGGTCTGTCAGGGTTCACCGACAGCATTCGTCATCACACGATGATCAACGAGTCGCTGCTGCGATTCTTCAATGGCTTTCACCACAACGCCCACCCGATGGCGATGGTGTCAGCGGTTGTGGCCTCGATGTCGGCCTTCTATCACGACTCGATGGACATCAATAACCCGCGTCACCGCGAGATCTTCGCGCACCGCATCATTGCCAAGATCCCGACGATCGCCGCAGCGGCGCACAAGCACTCGCTGGGTCAGCCGTTTGTCTATCCTCGCAACGACCTCGACTACTGCGCCAACATGCTCAACATGTTCTACGCAGTGCCCTGCGAGCGTTATGAAGTCGATCCGGTTGCAGCACAGGCACTGGACTTGCTCTTCATCCTGCATGCAGACCACGAGCAGAATGCCAGCACCTCGACGGTGCGTCTGGCAGGCAGCACCGGCGCCAACCCCTATGCGGCCATCTCGGCCGGTGTGGCAGCGTTGTGGGGCCCGGCACACGGCGGCGCCAACGAAGCAGTGCTGGCGATGCTCGAGCAGATCGGCACAGTCGACAATATTCCCAAGTACCTGGCGATGGCTAAGGACAAGTCCAGCCACTTCCGCCTGATGGGCTTTGGCCACCGCGTGTACAAGAACTTTGACCCGCGGGCCAAGATCATCCGCGCTGCCTGCCATAAGGTGCTTGCACGTCTGGGTCGCACCGACAATCCGTTGTTCGAATTGGCGCTACGCCTCGAAGAGATCGCGCTCAAGGATGAGTACTTCGTGCAGCGCAAGCTGTACCCGAACGTCGATTTCTATAGCGGCGTGATCTACAGCGCGCTGGGCATTCCGCGCTCTATGTTTACGGTGATGTTCGCGATTGCGCGCACTGTGGGCTGGGTGGCGCATTGGCAGGAGATGATTTCTGATCCTGCGATGCGCATCGGTCGTCCGCGCCAGCTGTATACCGGCTCCATACAACGCGACTACGTGTCGGTCGACAAGCGCTAAGGCGTTTCATAAAAATCCCCTGCAATTAGCAGGGGCTTGCACAACCCGACCCGCATCAACGGGCCGGGTCAGCAGCGCAGCGTATTAGACGCTGGCCTTGCGGCCGCGACGAGCGGCAAAACCAGCAACTGCCAGACCGAAGCCGAACAGTGCCAAAGTGCCAGGCTCGGGTACTGCGGTCAGACCCAGGCTGCCTGCATAGCTACCAGCAGGCGTGCCGCCCACGGCGCTACCGGTGACCACAATCTTGTAGCTGCCGGCGCTGAGCGTGCCGAAACTACCTTGGATGATGCTGCCGCTGATCACGCCGCTGCCCAGCACAGTGCCGGTTGAGGTCTGCAACTGCATGCTGTTGAGTGTCACGACACCTGCACCGGCGATGCCAGTGAAGTTCATCGTGGTGGTCAGCGCCATGCCGCCTGCGTTTGAGGCGATATCAAACGTGAACGTGTCGCTGAAGCTGGCTACGGTGCTGGCGTAAAAGACCGGACCGATACCCGTCGTGCTGGGGACGGTTAGGGTGCCCAGCGCATAGGTGCCCGAGAATGCCGGCAGAGAAGCCAGCGTGGCTACTGCTGCGAGGGCGAGAGTACGAAGTGCTTTCAAGGTGTTCTCCAGTTGGAAAAGTTCTACTGGCAAGAACAAAGCACAAGCCGTGCCATGTGCGCGCAACTGCTTGATCAGAAAAGAATGCAACGATGTTGTCGATGCTGTTCAGCGTCCCGGCGTCGCTCTGGCTGTAAAGAAATCCGATTTCACATAAGACGCCTAAGTCCAGCTACGGGGCATCGACGGCCACTGCACTGATACCGATGTGACCTAGCGCTCGAAGCAGCGTAAAGAAATCCGACACCGTTCATGGTGAGGCACTCCTCACTGCGCAGAGAATCGTGCGGTGAACCTCGCGATACTCACCTATGGACTGACGACAGTGCTGATGCTGGCTGCCCTGCCGCTGTTGCTGTCGGCTACGCGCGGTCATTGGCGGCGACGCTTTCTGGGCTGGGCTCTGGTGTTGCAATCCTTATGGGCTGCGGTGATTGCTGCACGCGCCTCACAGGTCGTGTTGTCTGATTGGCTGTTGATGTCGGTCGACGCACTGCGCTATGGCGCATTGCTGTGTCTGCTGGTGACGCTTGGCACCTTGCCACTGCGCGCTTGGGTCGCCCGTTCCGCTCTGGCTCTTTGCGTTGGCGTGCTGCTGTTGGCCGGCGTGGCTCAACTACTGGCCTCGTATGCCGGCTGGTCTGAGGATCTATCCCACCTGCCGGGTCTTGGCGCCCTATTGCTAACCGTCAGTGGACTGGTGCTCGTGGAGCAGGTCGTGCGCAATTCGCCGATCGCCGGCGGTAGCGGTCTTAAGCTGTGTGCGCTGGCCATAGGTGGCATGTTCACCTGCGACTTGTTTGTCGCAGCGCAGGCTACGCTCAGTACAGATCAGCAGGTAGTGCTGCTGGTGGTACGCGGTGTCGTATATCTGCTGCTGCTGCCCTTCCTGTGGTTGGGTATCAAAAACCTTGAGGGCCAACCGTCGCGCGCCTTTGTCTCGCGACAGGTTGTGTTCTATGGCTCCACCGCAGTAGCGGTCGGGTTGTATCTGGTGCTGGCCTCACTTGCCGCTTGGTTGCTGCAGGTTCGCGGCGGCAGCTGGGCGCAGCCATTGCGTGTACTGCTGTTGCTGGGCGCACTGGTAGTGCTGGCTGTGGTGTTGCTGTCGGAGTCACCCTCGCGGCGGCTCAAGGTCTTCATCGCCAAGCACTTCTATAGCAATAAATACGACTACCGCATCGAGTGGCTACGCTTCATTGCCACACTGTCGCAGCCACCCAGTGATGGCGAAGATGCCCGCCACACTGCGATCCGTGCCATTGCGCAGATCTTCAACAGTCCCGGCGGCGTGCTGTATCAATGCGAATCGGTAGGCCAGCCTTTGCTGCCAGTCGCCAGCTGGAACGCTGGCCGTGTGCCATTGGCACCGTTACCAGCGTTTGAACCACACGGGCAACTACCGGCGTTCCTGGCTGCAAGCCAATGGGTTATCGACCTGCATGAATTTGTGCAGTATCCCGAACGCTATAGGCACATAGCGCTACCTGAGCAACTACTCGAACCCGATGGCAACTGGCGAATGCTGGTGCCGTTACTCGAGCTTGACCGGCTGACTGGCATCTTGGTGCTGCAGTCACCGCCGCCGCCTTTCGACATGACTTATGAAGACCGTGACCTGCTTAAAACCGTAGGTAGACACGTCGCGGTCCTTCTGGCGCAGCAGCAAGCCGATCAGAAGCTGAGCGAGAGCCGACAGTTTGATGCGTTCAACCGCTTCGCTGCCTTTGTGATGCACGACATGAAGAATTCGGTGGCCCAGTTGCAGCTGTTGGTGGCCAATGCTGCGCGGCATCGTCATAACCCACAGTTCATGGACGATGCCATCGACACTATTGCCAATACTGTCGAGCGCATGACGCGACTGATCAGCCAACTGCAGGCGCGCGATGCGCAGTCTGCCGAACGTCAGGTAGATGCTGTAGCGCTTTTATGCGCTGCAGTAGCGCGTGCACTGCCGCGCGCACCATCACCTATATTGCACAGCGATACACCTGCCATAGCAGCGACTGTCGATCCAGATCGCCTTGCTGGCGTATTTGATCACTTGATCCGCAATGCCCAAGATGCCGCCGGTCCGTCGGGACAAGTAACGGTGAGGCTGTCTGTGGCTGCAGACCACTGGAGCGTACGCGTTACCGACACGGGACCAGGCATGGACGCGCAGTTCGTGCGCGAGCGTCTTTTTAAACCCTTTGATAGCACCAAAGGCTCCAAAGGAATGGGTATTGGTGCCTATCAGGCTCGCGCCTATGTGCAGCAGCTGCGTGGCTCGCTGGAAGTGCAAACCAGTCCCGGACATGGCACCGCCATGGTGATTAGGGTCCCGTTGTGAACCACAACACACCCAAATTGCTGATCGTCGAAGATGACGCGGGACTGCAAAAGCAGCTGCGCTGGTGCTTTGACGGTATGGAAGTGCTTCAGGCCTCGCACCGTACTGAGGCACTGGCGCTACTGCGCCGGCACGAACCGCAAGTAGTCCTGCAGGATTTGGGTTTACCGCCCGATGCCGAGGGGGTCAGCGAAGGCTTTGCCACGTTGCAACAGATGCTGGCGCTGGCTCCCCAAACCAAAGTGATAGTCATGACCGGCAATGCGGACAAGGACAATCCGGTTCGGGCAGTGGGTTTGGGTGCATGGGATTTTTTCCCCAAGCCGGTGGAAACCGATGCGCTCAAGCTGATTGTCGGTCGTGCTTTTCATGTCGCTGAGTTGGAGCGGCAGAATCGCAGCCTGCGTCAGGCACACGGCCCGATGCCTTTGGAGGGCATCATCGCCACTGACCCGCAGATGCTCAAAGTGTGTCGCATGGTCGAAAAAGTGGCGACCACCAACGCCTCTGTATTGGTGCTGGGTGAGAGTGGCACCGGCAAAGAGCTGATAGCACGTGCCCTGCATACGCACAGCGATCGTGCTGCTAATCGTTTTGTAGCTATCAACTGCGCCGCTATTCCCGAGCAACTGCTGGAAAGCGAGCTCTTTGGCTATGAGAAAGGCGCGTTCACGGGCGCAGCTAAAACTACGCCCGGGAAAATTGAGATGGCTGAGGGCGGCACGCTGTTCCTCGATGAAATCGGTGATATGCCACTGTCCTTACAGTCCAAGCTCCTGCGCTTTCTGCAAGCGCGTGTCATCGATCGTGTTGGTGGCCGTCACGAGATTCCTGTCGATGTACGCGTTGTTTGCGCTACCCACCAGGACCTGCCAGCCCTGATCGAGGCAAAGCAGTTTCGCCAGGATCTGTATTACCGCATAAGCGAGGTTTCGCTGACTCTGCCGCCCTTGCGCAGCAGACCATCCGATGCAGTAGTGCTGGCCCGTGCCATTCTGCACCGCGCTGCGCAGGAACTACCCCGCGCCCCAAAGAGCTTTACCGATGACGCACTAAAAGCCATTCAAAGCCACCCTTGGCCAGGCAATGTGCGTGAACTGGAAAACAAAGTCCGTTCAGCTGCGATCATGGCCAGTGGCGCACAGCTAACAGCCGACGATCTGGGCTTGGCGTCGGGCGCAGAGTCTGTCGCAGTACTGAACCTCAAAACCGTGCGCACACGTGCTGAACGCCAGGCAGTAGAACAGGCACTGGCAATGACCGGTGGCAACGTCTCGCACAGCGCCGAATTACTGGGCGTCACCAGACCCACGCTCTATGACCTGCTCGAAAAGCTGCAGATACGGCCTGAGAACGCCTCATGAGTGCTCGCTCATGACGGTACAGATCTGTGATCAGCCCGCTTCAGACTGGGAGGTATTTGTCGGGTCCCAACCGCAGGCCTCGGTATATCACCAGCCAGCGTGGGCACAGCTGGCCTGTGAGGTATTTGGCCTACGTGCTTGGTATCTCGAATCGCGAACCAGCACCGGTGCGTTACAAGGTGTTTTACAAGTGGTGCGTCAACATGGCCCGCTGCTCGGCAGCTACCTGACCTCCATGCCTTATTTCAACTACGGTGGTGCGTTGGCCGTTGATGTACTGGTGCGTGAGGCACTCATGTCTGCGGCGCGCGACCTGTCGCAAAAAATGAGCTGCCGCTATCTGGAGCTGCGCGATACCGTCCCGGCTGCATCCCATTGGCTCACGCGCACCGACAAGGTGAGCATGGTGCTGGATCTGCCTGTAGATGCCACGGCGCTGTCCGCACAGCTGGGAGCCAAGTTACGTGCCCAAACCCGACGGGCAGAACGCGAAGGCGCCACCACGCATGTGGGCGGGCTGGAACTGCTGACTGATTTTTATGATGTGTTTTGCCGCAACATGCATGCACTGGGTACACCGGTCTATCCCAAGCGCTTTTTCGAACAGCTGCTGCAGCGCTTCGCTAACTGTACTGCTGTAGTGGTGATACGCGCAGCAGACAAACCGATGGCCGCGGGCCTGTTGGTGTTTGACGGTACGACAGCAGAGATCCCTTGGGCCGCCTGTCGCGAAGATGCCAAGCCCCAAGGCTTCAACATGAAGCTCTATTTGGAGGCCCTGCAGCTGAGCATTTCCCGCGGCTGTAAGCGCTTTGATTTTGGTCGCACCACAACCGGCAGTGGCACCTGGCGCTTTAAAGCACAGTGGGGAGCGCAGCCCGTGCAGCTGTATTGGCATCGTTGGGAGCGTAACGCCCCAGTCGACGCGGCTGATCACAGCGCCGTGCCAAGCAAATGGCGCAAGCGTGTGAGCCGCGCTTGGAGCCTGCTACCCCTTTCTTTGGTCAACACGGTGGGCCCCTATGTCAGCCCGAGACTTCCGTGGTGAAGTTACTGCGTCCAACATTAAAAGCTGCAGCTTATGCAGCTACCGCTGCATTGGCCCCGATGCTAATGCGCGGCTTGCCTGGATCGCGCCTGCTCATCCTGACCTATCACCGCGTGCTACCGCCGACCCATCCGGCCCGTGAGTACGAGGAGCAGGGCATGATGGTCTCGGCGCAGAACCTGGAGATGCACCTGCGCCTGATCGGTGGCTACGCAACGTTTATGCATCTGGATGACTGGCTGGATCAAAGAGATGCGGGCGCCACCTTGCCGCGCCTAACCTGCGCGGTAACCTTTGATGATGGCTGGTCAGACAACTACCACCACGCATTTGCAGTGCTGCAGCGCCTGCAAATACCAGCAACTATCTTCCTGGCAACAGCCCGGATCGGCACCGTGCTGGGCTTCTGGCCAACGACGCTGGGACGACTGCTTCTCGAAGCTTGGCAGCAGGACAACCACGCGCTCCTTGAAGCGCTTGCAGACCGGCTTCCGCTCATTCGTTGGCCCAAGTCAGTGCTCATAACGGCTCGTCGCGCCGTTGCCTATGAAGTCATCGATCAGCTCAAAAAATACTATCTTGACCAGGACATTGACGCTGCGCTCACGCTGCTCGCAGCTGCTCAAATGCGCAACCAACAGCCGGATTTGCTCGATTGGGAGCAAGTGCGACGCATGGCTGACACCGGGCTCATAAAGCTGGGGTCGCATACCCGCAACCATCGCCGGCTCAATGCCCGGCTGGGATCCGAGTTGCTGGATGACGAGATCGGCATCTCGGCGATGGAAATCGCCGGCCAGACCGGGAACCATCCGGGTGGCTTTTGCTATCCAAACGGCGATGCCAGCAGCGAAGCGCTGCACAAGGTCAGAAAAACCTACCGCTATTCGGTATTGAACACGCCTGGTATCAACCCCCTAGGCGTCGAGCCTCATGGACTAAAACGCATTGGTTTGCATGATGGCTCTGGCGCAACAGTCAACACAGTGCTCGGACGGCTTGCGTGCGCCTACCTTGGCGTGGGGAACTAAAAATGTTTCGTGAGTTTGCTGCCGTCCATCAAATCCTAACGGTCAAGCAGCGCCGACACTATTACGCGCTACTTGTGCTGTTCACCTTTGGTGCGTTGCTGCAGGTCGCTGGCGTTGCATCACTGGCTCCGTTCATTGCGCTGCTTTCCAGCCCGGCGCTGATCCAAGACAGCGCTGCCATTGCCTGGCTGTACAGCCAGTCCCATGCAACGACAGTAAACGGCTTTCTAACCCTGATTGCCCTCGCAATCATTGCTCTCATTATTGTAACCAATGCTGTAGCGGCAATATCGATGTGGGCACTATTTAGCTTTTCGATGTCCGTCGGCCACCGCATACAGCTGGACGTTTTTCGCAGCAGCTTGTACCAAAGCTATGTTGATTTTGGTCGGCGAAACTCTGCGGACATGATCACCATGCTCGTTCAGGAAGGGCCCCGATTCATCTATATGGTTGTTCAGCCAACGCTACAAGTAATCAGTCAAGCAATGGTTGTAATCATCGTTGCGATAGTGCTTGTCGCTTTCAATCCAAAGCTGGCGCTGATAGCCCTCTTAATCATTGGTCTTGGGTATGCCGCCATCTTCGCCATGGTGAAAGAGCGACTAACGGTGCATGGCGATGCTATATGGCGCACGACTAGTCGCCGACAGCGGGTGATGACAGAGGCCTTTGGCGGTATGAAAGAAATAAAGCTCAACGGTACAGAGTGGGCTTATGAGCGTGATCTGGAAAGAATCAGTGGTCAGTCCAATAAATCACTGACCATGATCAGTCTGCTCAGTGAACTACCTAGGTTCATGCTCGAGACGATTGCCTTTGCGGCACTGTTGGCTATGGCTATTGTGCTGTTACTTGCAGGCACACCAACTATGGAAATAGTGGCGACGCTTAGTCTTTATGCCACTGCCGGCTACAAACTCTTGCCAGCCGCCCAGACAGTATTCAAATCTTTTTCGAGTATTAAAGCCAACCAAAACGTCATAGAGAATTTGTTTCCCCACATCGTTGCCGGAAGATCATACGAGAAACGCACACCAAGAACCCACCACGCCGCAGACAAAATCCTTGCGGGTGACATCCAATTTAGCAACCTTAGCTTTCGTTACCCAGGGGCGGCCCATCGTGCGCTAACTGATGTTGATGTGGTCTTTCCAGCTCATCGCATCACGGCGATAGTCGGGCCCTCAGGCGCTGGCAAAAGCACCCTGCTTGACCTGCTGCTGGGACTTCTAGAGCCCGATACCGGGGTTTTAACTGTCGGTGCAAAACCCATATCCAAGGCAAATCTGCGAGCCTGGCAAAACACCATCGGCTATGTGCCGCAGCACATATTCCTGGTCGACGACACTATTGCAGTCAACATCAGCCTCGGCAGTGTAATTCCACCCTCTGTACCGGCATTGGAAAAGGCAGTACATAGCGCTTGCCTAGATAGCTATATCGCTGGACTAAAGGAAGGGTTTGAATATGTGGTCGGTGAGCGCGGGGCGCTGCTAAGTGGAGGCCAGCGGCAGCGGCTGGGCATCGCCAGAGCCCTGTATTCGCAACCTGCAGTAGTCATCATGGATGAGGCTACCAGTGCACTTGATTCGACGACCGAGGATGAAGTGATGGCTACAGTTGCTGGCTTGCGCGATCAGGCCACTGTCGTGCTGGTCGCCCATCGAGCTTCGACTATTCGCTATGCAGACCATGTGGTCGTGGTGAATGGAGGACGTATTGAAGACAGCGGGCCGTTAGAGGCTGTGCTAAGTCGCAACGCATTTTTCCGGCGGCTTATGAATGGCGACGAGACACCAGATGATCCGGCCAGTACAAGCAGCTAAGGCACCACCAGCACAGCCGGCCTCCGTCGCTGTGGTGATACCTGTGTATAACAGCGCGGGTACTCTTTATCGGGCGTTGCAGTCTGTCTTTGCGCAGACCTTGCTCCCATCCCAGGTAATTGTTGTAGATGACGGCTCACGGGACGATCCGCGCAGCGCACTTTTAGAATTTGCGGATCGAATCAGCTTTCATGTTCAGCTTAATTCCGGTGCCGCTGCAGCCCGCAATAATGCGGTCGCCAGGGCGGATGCAGACCTGATCGCCTTTCTTGATGCCGACGACTACTGGCATCCGCGCAAGCTCGAGCTGCAGGTTCAGGCGTTTTCACAAGATCCGGATTTGCTGCTGTGCTGCACAGGCTATCGCTGTGTTAGCCCGATGCAGGCTCAGGCGCCGTGGCCCTTGATAGAAGCTGATGACTTGGTCCGTTGCGCAACTTTCGCAGAGCTTTTCTCCCATCCCTATCTGGCCACACCAACGGTGATGGTCAAAAAGGCAGCATTTGAAGCGTCTGGGGGCTTTCGCGAGCAGCTGCGTACGGCTGAGGATGTTGACCTGTGGCTGCGGCTCGGTTGGCAGGGTGCTGTCGGTCGGTTGCCCTGTGTACTCACCACTGTTGTCACCACGCCTCACAGCACTACTGCCCTACACAAAGAAGGGGTGTTCCGCGACAACCTAACTGTAATTGCCGATTTTGTTGCTGCCCACCCGGAGTTTGGTGCTGCGCACGGGCGCGCGGTTCGGTATGCCTATGCAAAGGTCTACGAAGACTGGGGTTCTGGGGCTCTGGCTGTAGGTGACAGCGCTACGGCTCGCACCAAGCTGATGCAGTCCCTAACCTGGCGCATTGCGTTCAGGCCAACTCTGCTGTTGTTCAAATCCCTCTGGCTTGGGGTCGTCTCCTTCCTGCATAGGTAATTCTGCGACGCCTGTCTCTGCTACATATTTTACAGTCGCTAAGATCCCAGCATGAGCGCCATGACAATTTTTCTGGAGTGCGTTTTCTGGGGCAGCACGGCGCTGATTCTCTATGGCTATGTGTTTTATCCGTTGCTGTTGCTCGTACTCCCGAGGCGCAAATTTCCGCTAAAAACCGAGCTGCCTGCTGTGCGGCGCATTTCCGTGATTGTGGCCGCACACAACGAAGCCAGTCAGATTGAAGCAAAATTGCTCAATACAGTAGCCCTGAGTACCGATGGCTTTGAGGTGGAGGTGCTCGTTGCCTCGGATGCCAGCACCGATGCTACCGATGACATCGTGCGCAACTATGAATCGCGGGGCGTAGTCCTGTCCCGGGCCGAGCAGCGGCATGGCAAAGAGCATGCTCAAAAGCTTGCAATCGCCCGCACCACTGGCGATGTCATTGTGTTCACCGATGCGGCTACAGTTTTGCCAGCCGACTCGTTGCTGCGACTGGCACTTCTGTTTAAAAACCCACAAATCGGCGCCGTATCAAGCGTTGATAAGATCATTAGCGAAGACGGCCGCATTGAAGGCGAGGGGCTGTATGTACGCTACGAGATGTGGCTGCGCGACTTGGAGCACAGGTACAACACTCTAGTGGGTTTAAGCGGATCGTTCTTCGCGGCACGCAGAGTGGTATGCATGCGCTGGGATATCCAGGTGTGCAGTGACTTTGGCGTCGCGCTCAACTGCGCTGCGCTGGGGCTAAAAGCTGTCTCAGACCGGTCTCTTATCGGCTACTACCGCAATCTGGCCGATCCTAATCGGGAATACACCCGCAAGGTTCGAACAGTGCTTCGGGGTATGGGCGGATTGGTGTTTCGTCGTGAAGTTCTAAATCCCTTCAAATTCGGCGCGTTTAGCTTTCAGGTTTTCAGTCACAAGGTGATGCGCTGGGCGGTGCCCTGGCTGCTGGTGCTGTCTGAAATCTGTGCAATTATCTTGGCGCGAGACGGCTCATTACTCCATATCCTCATGGTGGAGTCGCTCACATTTTTGTGCCTGTCGCCGCTGGTTGTGCGTTGGTTCCCGTACCTGCGCCGCTACTCGCTGCTGCGCCTTGCGGCCTTCTTTATCGAGGTCAATGCCGCAATCCTGCACGCGACGCTGATGCTGTTAAAAGGGCAAGATATAAAGGCGTGGGAGCCTTCCAAACGCTGACTATGCGCGCACTTGCTCCAGTGCGTCGGCCTGTGCCTTTGCGTCGCGGTCGTAGCGCGGAAGGACGGGCCCAACTCAAGGCTCTATTGGGTGTTGAGCAGGTATCGCTGTTCAAATCCGCAACTCAGGCGCTCCAAGCTGTACTGACTCATTGCGCTGCAAACCAATCCTCACTGCGTAATGAAGTGATCTTGCCGGCCTACGGTTGTCCGGATTTGCTGTCAGCCTGTCTGGGTGCGGGATTGAAGCCACGAATGGTGGATATCCTCGGCGACGGTTGGGGCTATTGCCAGGCTGGCCTCCTAGCCGCACTCAGCCCCGCCACATTGGCGGTGGTCGCAGTGGACCTGCTGGGCCTGGGAGATGAGTCTTTGCGCCTGCGCGGGCTGATTACGGATCCCCACATAGCACTGGTTCAGGACAGTGCGCAGCACTTGCCGCGATACCGCTCAACTTGGTCGAGTGATTATCAAGTGTTCAGCTTTGGCCGCGGTAAACCGCTCAACCTGATGGGAGGAGGCGCAGCCACCGGAGTTGCGCAATCGCACGCCGTCAGCGGACAAGGGCCCATCCAGCGTCTGATCCAGTCGCGTGCAGGAGCGCTGCTGTTTAATGCTGCTACTCATGCCTCTCTATATGGCGTTGCATCGCGGTTGCCAGGCCTAGGCCTAGGCACAACGCGCTATCACTTGCCAGAAAACCTTACAGCTCCGCCACCACGGTTAGCCCTGCAGTTGGCAAATGCCATCCCCACTTGGCGGCAGTGCGCCAGCTACAGCATCACAGCGTGGCTGCCCTACATGGCTGCGTGGGAAGCACTTGGAATACACCGGCTTCGTGCGGTACACAGCGTTAGCACCCCGACCGAGCCCTTGCGATTGGCGTTAACGGCAGAATCACCACAGCTGCGGGACGCACTGGTAGATGCTCTTTGTAATGCTGGGCTCGGTGCATCGCGCCTCTATGGCAGGTCTCTGCCGCAGATCGATGGCGTGCCAGAGCAGTTTCGAGGCGACGGCCCCTACCCGGCAGCGGACCGGCTAGCAAAGCACCTGTTCACCTTGCCGACCCATGCCGGAGTTAATGAGCAGGCGGCCTTGATGGCCAACCTGCTTATCAAACGTATCGCTGGAACGACGCGATGAATCGCCCGTATACCGGTCGCCCAAGTTTGCAAAAAGCCACGGCAAGCACCGGTGGCAACGCTGCAGACGCCTCTGTCGCTGAAGCTGTCGATGTTCCTGTAGAGCCTTTGTATTCCCTGCGCGTGCGGGACCTGTGGACCTATTTCTGGTCTGAGTCTGTGGCGTTCAAGATGATGTGTGCCTACTTGATTGTCGAATACGTCAGGCCGCAGTCGATTATCAGCTGGCTCGATGCTTTGCCTTGGGGCCAACTGACCTTAATTGCTGCGCTCATAGCTAAGCTCATGGAGCCCGGCCCAAAAACCTGGGTGCGCGACGCCGCCAACACTTGGATCATCCTGTTCAACATCGTCATCTTGCTCTCAGCATTTTTTGCTGAATACCCAGACGTCTCGATGGTCTACCTACGCAACTGCTATCTGTGGGCCATCATTTATTTCCTCATCATCAACGTCATAAACACCGAACGTCGATTGCTGGTCTTTCTGCTTGTGTTCCTCTTATGCGGCGCAAAACTATCGCTCTCGCTGTCAAAGACCTGGGCCATGCGTGGCTTTGCCTTCACAGAATGGGGGCTGCAGGGTCCGCCTGGGTACTTCTTCAACTCCGGTGAGCTATCCATACAAATGCTCATGTTTGGCCCGTTGGCCTTGTTCTTGTGGTTCTTCTTCCGCCCCTATCTGTCGAAATGGACAAAGCGCGTTTTGCTGTTGGTGCCGATCACCGCAGCCATGGTGGTCATTGGTGCCAGCAGCCGCGGCTCTCAGCTGGCACTGGCAGTGCAGACCTATCCAACCCTGATTAAGGGCAGGCTCTCGTTACGCAACTTGATACTTGCGCTAACGGTTATAGCGACGGCGGTTTATCTGCTACCAGACGCCCAGAAGGCCAGATTTGCCTCGGCAGGTGATGACAAGACTTCAATTCAACGGCTGCTGTACTGGAAGCACGGCGTGGAGATGGTCAAAGAGCATCCAGTGCTGGGCGTCGGCTACTACAATTTCCCTGCCTATTACACCGCCCATTGGCCAGAAGACATCCTGTTTGGTGTCGCTCAGTTACCTCACAACATCTTTGTTCAGGTGGGAACAGACGCGGGACTTTTGGGGCTCGGGTGCTTTGGCGCACTGATTTTGCAGACCATGCTCATAGCTCGCAGAGTGCGCAAGCTGTCCGAGATGCCGGCGCTTCATAAACGAATGCTGCTGCCTGCTGCGCGGGGCTTACATATTGCAATGTGGGGGTTCGTGATCGCGGGGCAGTTTGTAACGGTAACGTACTACCCGTTTTTCTGGATCAACTTGGCGATGATGGTTGCTACGGGTAACGTCGCTCGGCAGATGTCTGGGCGATGAACATTGTCCACGTGATATCCGGAGACCTGTGGGGCGGTGCTGAAGCGCAAGCCCACACACTGCTAACGCAACTGGCTGGGCAAGAGCACTGCATTGTGCGGGTTATAGTTTTAAATTACGGCGAGCTTCAGCAACGCCTTAATGCTGCAAAAATTAGCGTCACTGTATTAGACGAGACGCGACACTCAGCGCCCGTGCTGCTGCTAAAGCTTTATCTATTGTTGAGGCAGTGCAAGCCACAGGTTGTCCATACACACCGCTTAAAAGAAAATATTCTTGGGTCGCTAGCCGCAAAGCTTGCTGGCTGCGCAGTCTGTGTCAGGACAGTACACGGCCAGGATGAACACCCTCCATCAGCTTCCTTGCGATCGCTGCCCGCACTTCTGTTAAGACGCATAGACAGATGGTGCGGTCAGTGGCTGCAACAGACCAGCATTGCCGTATCTGTCGAGCTCGGTGCGAAGCTGACATCAACCGCCCCTCGCGCAACCGTTGCGGTTATCCCCAACGGTGTTGATACACAGGCTCTACAATTAGAGGTGGCGCAAGGGTCAAACGCCGCGCTCAGCGTTCATCAGACGCACGTTGCCCTGATTGGCCGGCTCGTCCCTGTGAAACGCGGCGATCTATTCTTGGATATGGCAGCACTGCTATTGCAGCAGCCAACACGTTCGTGGCACTTCCACATAGTAGGCGATGGCCCGCAGGCAGCGTCTCTAAAGCAAAAAACAACGCGCCTTGGCATTAACAGTCATGTGGACTTCCATGGGCATTGCCCATCGGTCGCACCCCTGATCGCTAAAATGAACGCAGTGGTGATCTGCTCCGACCATGAGGGATTGCCCATGGTCGCACTGGAGGCCTTGGCATTGGGTGTGCCTGTCGTAGCGCATGGCGTTGGTGGATTGCAGGGGCTTTTACCGCCTCAAAACCTGGTCACCGACCACACCGCCGCCGGATACGCCGGGAACCTTCGCAGACTGTTTGAAGACCCGCAAAGCGGCGAGCGCCCCATAGCGGTAGCACTGCCTGATCAATTTACTGCTGCATCTAATGCTAAGAGCATGGCTATGTTGTACGCCACGCTGCTAACCACACCTAGCCATTCTTGGAAAAGGTCAGACCCATGAAGCTTTCGATAGTGTTGCTGATGGTACTTGGGCCCGCGTTGTCCAGCGCTGCAGTGGTCATTGAAGAATCTTTCGAAGGCGGCAAAGCCGCACCAGGATGGTCTATTGGCAGTCAATCCGGGGGTCGAGTGTGGTTCGACACCGAATCCGCTCATCGCGGAAAGTACAGCCTTAAAGCCAGCTATCCGATCCCTAAAGGTGCTCTCTATGCGTGGGCCGACTTCAATGTTGCGAAGTACCAAACCTACGAAATAAAAGTGGAGTTTTGGGCCCGTATGCCCGACGCCAAGCAGGGCCTGAAGTTCATGAAGGTGTTTGGAATCCGGGATAGCGAGGGCTATGCCAACACTACTCTCGGGATTGACTACACCGGCACAAACAACGGCTCCATCTGGAACATCCACTATGGTGATGGAGCTGTGGAGAAAGCCAACGACGCAGGCAACTACATCGCGTTCAACGGAGCAGAGGCCAAATTCGTAGGCCGCTCATACGGACTTGCAGGAAATATTGTTGATACGCCGCAGTACGAAGTCTGGGACAGTAAAAATTGGGGCACCGACTGGCACCATTTTTCGGTTCATATTAAATACAACTCCGGGACTAGCGTCGCCACCGAAAAAAACGATGGGGAATATCGCGTCGCTATTGACGGCGTCACCTATGTGGATGCGGTTGGTCTGTTTAATCGGCATTGGTCCAACAAGCCTATTGAGCGCATCGTGTTTTTTGATTGGGCTCAAACCGGCGACCAGCCTTTCACCGTGGCCATCGACGACGTCAAAATCACCATACCAGACGCTAAGAAACGCTAACTGCGTTTGCATTGGGTCATGGTTTGCATCGCTGTGTCTATGAGGCTGTAGCAGATATCAAAGTAGTGCAGGCCGCGGTTATGCGGATCGCCAAGGTCGGGCCGTCGAGGCTGGCACCACAGACCCGCCAGAGTCATTTGGGCGATGCCCGAGCCAGTCTGTTGTCGCATCTGCTGCAGGTGCCAGGGCTCAAATCCCAGCACTAGGTCAGTGCTCTTCAATAGCTGCGGGGAGTAGCGTGTAGAGCGATGAGCACGCAGGTCAACGTCCCGGCGGGACGCTGCCTCAATGGCATCAGCATCTGCACAGCTGCCCGGCAGTGCCTCTAGCCCCATAGAAATGGCGGGCCAACCCATCGCTGCTGCGCGGTATTGACCATAGGGGCTACGGCAGATGTTGCCCTTACAGACAAATACCAAGCGCTCCACCCGCGACCAATCCACCTGCTTGACGTCCCGGTACCAGCCGGCCGCGTCAGCTATTGTGGACTGCCAATGGGCCAGCCAGGCTTTGCCGCCACCGTAATCAGTGAATCGAAGCCGCTGTTTGAGATAGGCAATCATGATTGGGTCACAGTCTGGTGCAGTGGGTCTGCCCGATCTTTAGGCATTGATTAGCATCGGATCATGACCGATTCGATTGCCCCCCCAACGTGACGCACGTCCCACGCGTCCTTGTGCTTGATGCTGAACAGCGCAGTGCGCTGGCGGCTGCCCGCAGCTTGGGTCAGGCAGGCGCGATAGTGTCTGTGGCGTCTGCGTGCCCGCGGCCCTTGGCAGGTGCGTCTCGGCATGTCCGCAGGGTGCTTAAAACACCCGATCCGCTGGTTGATGTTCGCGGTTGGTTGGAATCTGTCGCAGGCCATGTGCGCACCCAGCACTGCGATTTCGTTTTGCCCATGACCGACGTATCGACGATGTTGCTTGCGTCGACGCAAGACGTGTCTGCGGACCTATGCCGGGTCATTGGCCCACCCGCCGCGGCCTATGACTGGCTAACGGACAAAGGCAGACTGCTCGAGTTGGCGCAGAGCCTGGGTATGAATGTTCCGGTAACACTCAGTGCGCGGGATGCGCAGAGCATCAGGGCGGCAGTCCACCAGATCGGCTTTCCTGCTGTGATCAAGCCGTCACGCTCGCGCTATCGGCTTGGTAACCGAATTTGCTCCACGAGTGTGCGCATTGTTAAAAATTCAGCAGAGCTAGATCTGCTATTGCCACAACTGGATTGGTTGGCGCATCTGCCAGCGCTGGTGCAGGCCTGGATTGCCGGCCATGGCGCTGGTGTCTTTGCCCTCTACGGCCCCGCAGGTCCGGTGGCCTGGTTTGCCCATCGGCGGCTGCGCGAGAAACCCCCGGCTGGGGGCGTCAGTGTGTTGTGCGAGAGCACGACCGTAGACCCAATCCTGCGCGCTCTCTCTGAAACCTTGCTCAGTCATGTGGGCTGGTGGGGACCCGCCATGGTCGAATATCGGATTGCACCCGATGGCCGGGCCTTCCTGATGGAAGTGAATGGAAGGTTTTGGGGATCGTTGCAACTGTCCGTGGATGCCGGCGTTAACTTCCCGCTGCTATTACTCAGGCTCGCACAGGGCCAAGACCTGCCATTACAAGGCGACTATCAACCACAGCGACGCTTACGTTGGCTGCTCGGCGATGTCGACAATCTGCTGCTTCAGTTCAAGGGCCAACTCCAAGAGGGCAGTCGTTGGAATTCGCTTAAATGCTTTGCGAAGACGTTTTTTGATGCGCAATGCCGGCAGGAAATTCTGCGTTCAGACGATCGAATGCCTGCAGTGCGCGAAGCCTCCCAGTGGCTCAGGGCTCTGTTGTGACAGCGCTGCGAGTGCTTAATTTGATCGATACCGGCGGCCCAGGCGGGGCGGAAACTGTGTTTCTGCAAACCTGCACGGGCCTGTCACGTGAACAATTCGCTGTGACGCCAGTGGTCAGCCGCGAGGGCTGGCTAGCCTCTGCACTGCGAACGGCAGGCGTATTGCCCAGCATTGTGCCTGCTCGCGGCTCATTCAACTTTGGCTATCTGTTGGCGTTACGACGTCTCCTGCTGTCTGCTAACTGCCAAGTGATTCTTGCGCATTTGTTTGGCTCTGCAGTGTATGGCTGTTTGCTTGGACTGCTCACCCGTCGGCCGGTAGTAGTCGTATTGCATGGTCATACCGACATAGATTCGTTTTCACTACGAGTTGCTCTAAAGCTCTGGCTCATTAAAAAAATAGCCCAGCGCGTCATCTTTGTGTCTCCGATGCTGCAACAGCATCTAGCCGAAGTGCTGCCCATCGCCGCAGCCAGAGCCTTGGTCATCCCTAACGGCGTCGATCTCGGACGCTTTAGACCCCATCCGGATAACAGCCTGCGTGAGGCGCTGTTGCTGCCAGCAGACGCCATACTTGTCGGCGCTATCGGCAATATCCGGACACCAAAGGATTACGCCACTTTTTTGCGCGCTGCAGCGCTGTTGCGCAGTCAGGACACCCGCTACCACTTTGTCATTTGCGGCGAAGGCGGCAACGCTCTGCATACGTCCCTGTTGGTGTTACGCAGTGCGCTTGGACTGGACGGCTGTTGTCACTTCCTCGGCTTGCGCGAGGACGTGGAAGTAGTGTTGAACAATCTCGATATCTACGCGTTGAGTTCGACAACCGAAGGTTTTTCCATCTCTTGTATAGAGGCGATGGCTTGTGCAGTGCCTGTCGTGGCAACTCGAAGCGGCGGACCAGAGTTAATCATCGAGGACGGCGTGACCGGCGTGTTGGTACCCGTGGTTGATGCCGCTGGTCTGGCAACTGCCATCGCGACAGTTGCCAACACACCAGCGCTCTCCAAACGACTCATAGAAAGCGCGTTAAAACATGTACGCGAACACTATGCATTGCCAGTAATGCTCAAAGCCTATGGCTTGCAACTACGCAGTGTCGCCGGGGCGCTCAGTGACTAAGCCGCCACGCCTTTTAAAGTGGCTCGCCAGTCAACCGTGGCGTAGCGTTATGCGTCCGCTCATGAAGGGCAGGGCAACCATATTTGTCTTGCACCGTGTGCATGCCCCGCAAGCTGGCGTGCGTGGTCACAGTCTTAGCTACATCGGCAACGCCGTAGACGCGCTGCGCGCCAGTGGCGCTGAAATTGTTCCGCTGCGCCTAATCGTAGAGGCCCACACGAAAGCGGAGCCGGGCAATCCCAATTGGGTGGCTCTTACGATAGATGACGGCTTTGCGGACCAGTACCAAATGTGCCGGGAAGTGCTCGTGCCGCGTGGTTGCCCAGCCACCTGCTTTCCAGTGACCGATTTCCTCGATGGCAGGCTATGGCCGTGGGACGACAGACTAGGCTGGGCCTTTGAGCACTCGCCCTTGCAGCGTGTTGAGCTGGACTGGGGAAGGGGTGCGCGGCAACTGGATCTCACTTCCCCGTCCTCGCGCCTGACCTCGCTGCGTATCGCACGATCAGCGTGCAAGCAACTCCCCGGCCATCAGTTGTTCGACACTGTTGCTGCACTGGCGGCGCAGCTTCAAGTGCAGATACCGGCAGAGGCGCCACCCCAACACAGCGCAATGACTTGGGCACAGGCGCGGGAATTGGAGAGCAGCGGGATTGAGTTTGGTATTCACACTTGTACCCACCGCATCGTATCCAGGCTGGACGAGCTCTCGCTGCAGCAGGAGTTGCAAACAAGCTGGCAGCGCCTGCAATCCGAATTGACCAACCCCTTGCCTGTTGTGTCATGGCCGACTGGCCTGCCCGGTGACTACACACCACGGGACGAGCGCATCGCAGTTGGGTTGGGCATTAAGGCCGGAGTTTCATCCGCAGGTGACTACGCCTTGATCGGTGGGCATGGCGGCGCTCCGACCTTTACCTTGGCACGGTTCGGATTGCCTAGCTCGATCTCTCGAGTACTGCAGCAAGGCTCTTGGATAGAGCGGGGGAAGCAACTTGTCCGTCGTCACTGAGCCAGTAGCCATGGCGGCGCCGATCCGGCGTGGCTCGCTTACTTTGATTGGTCTGCTGTTGCTGGTGCCCCTGGTGTTCTGGCCTACAGCCTTGTCTTTGGGCAGCCTCTGGGCCGATACAGGTGGAACAACCTATGTGCACGGCTCGCTGCTGTTGGCAGTTTCACTGTGGCTGGTATGGCGAAATGGAATAGATCGGCCCGTACTGGTTCTTGACCTGCAACCTCCCGCAGCGGTGTTGCTGTTCATCTCTGGTGTGACGTGGGCGTGGAGCGTGCAGGCTGGCATCGGCATCTTGGCGATGCTGTTGCTGCTGCTGACGGCAGTTCTGGCTGCTCTGACTTTCTTCGGTCAGGAAGGCTTTCGTCGTTCGGTCTTTCCTGTACTGCTACTAGTTTTTGCCACGCCGCTATGGGGCTCATTCAACGGCCTTTTGCAGTGGGCGACGGTGTGTGCAGTACAGTTTGGCCTGCTGCTAGCGGGTATCCCGGTTGCCTTTGAAGGCAATCGAGTTGACTTAGCTTCCGGCAGTTTCGAAATCGCCGGGGGCTGCAGCGGCCTGCATTTCATGATTTCTGCCTTGGCAATTGCTGCGTTGCTAGGCGAGCTCAACCACGACACGCTGCGTCGCCGCTGCAAGCTGTTGGCATTGGCCGTCGGCATGGCTCTGATAATGAATTGGCTGCGTGTTTTTTTGATCATCCTCATTGGTCAACTGACACAGATGCAGCATTACATCGTGGCCACCTCTCACTATGAATTTGGGTGGTCGCTATTTGCGGTCATGATCGTTCTGTTTCTGTTTATCGAGCGGCGCATGCCTTGGCAAGTCGCTAACAATTCCGGCGCTGCCGCGCTGCCCGCATTGATGCACTCAATGTTCCCTCCGCAGGCAGCGGTTGGTCGGGCGCGGACCGGCGCATTGGTGGCGGCCTTCCTGGCATTGCTCTTGCCCGGCTTGATGCGCGTACTTGCTGCGCGTCCCGTGGAGGCCAGTACGGCAGTGCCTCGCGCCCCTGCAGGCTGGGAGATGACCGACGTACCGCAAAAAAATGGCTGGCACCCCAGATACGACGGAGTACATCAATTTCAAATCGCGCGCTATGAGCGGCCAACGCTACCGTTTGTGGAGGCCTATGCCGGTGCATGGGGCCACATGAGTCCTGAGCAGAAATTTGGCGGCTACTTCAACAGCCCGTTGCCAGGTGCGGATCTGCTGGAGGCGGATGCCGTCACGCTCAACGGCTGGCATGCCCATCGCATGAGGATGCGTGATACGACGGGCAACGAGTGGGTGGTTCTTGTGGGCTATGACGTGGCGGGCCGTCCGTTCGATTCCGCTCTTCAAGCTCAGCTGTGGTACGGCCTCTCGTCTTTAGGCCATCAGCATTCCCTTTTGTCTCGCGTTTTTATATTGCGCAGCCCCTGCAAGCCGCATTGCGGCCGCGCCGAAAATGCTCTGTCGCAATTTCATGCCGCTACCGGCGGCGCCTACTAACGAACCTCAGTCTGGATAACCTTCAATGAAAACCATACTTCGTTCTACGCTGCTAGGTGCAGTACTGCTGCTGTCAGCTTGCAACTATCTCGGAGGTGATCAGACCCGGATAAAGCGGGCCTCAGAGGCACTGACCAAGGGCGACTACAACGCCGCTGTGATCGATCTGCGCGCCGTGACCGACAAAGATCCCAGCAACAAGCAGGCGCAGATGCTGTTGCTCAAGGCGCATTTGCAACGCGGCGATATGGAAGCGGCGCAAGCTGCCTATGACAGTGCCGCCAAGGCAAGTGCGACTCCACTGGAGTTAGCAGAGGCGAAAGCGCGGCTGCTGGCTGGTCGGGGCAAGCTTCAAGAACTGTTCGACAGCATAGACGCCGGTAGCAGCGGCTTTGAAGAACCTACGCGGTCGCTCTATCGTGCCCATGCGCTCCTGGGCCTCGGGCGTCCGATGGACGCTCTGGCCCTGTACGACCAGCTGCTTGCGGCACACCCTGATCTCACAGACGCGCGTCTGCGCGCAGCAGAGAGCCATATTCAGCTAGGTAGACCCGAGTTGGCGCTGGAGCAATTGCAGTTAGCGGTAAAAGACGCGCCGCAGTCCGCCGAGTCTTGGACGATCTATGCCGGCCTGCTGCAGTCGCTGGGTCGTCTGGACGAGGCGCGCGACGCACGTGAGCATGCTTTGGCTTTGGCGCCTGGACAGCTGACTTACGGTCAGTATGTAACGCTGATATCCAACGCCTTCATGGTTGCACTTCAATCTGGCGATACAGCTGCCGCAGCGGCCCTGCAAAAAACGCTGGCCGCTTTCAGCCCACGCGGTGCGCTCACGCGTCTGTACGCGGCTGAACTGGAGCTGGCAGTTGGCGAAACCGCCAAGGCCGTTTCGGATCTGACGTCGCTTGCTGCGGACGTACCGGAGTTCGCACAGGTTCATTCGGCCCTCATCGCAGGCCTGCTTGAAAAAGAGAGCTATGAACTGGCGCTGCGGCAACTCGATGGTCTGGCCAAAATCAGTGGCACTGGCAGCCGCGTCGAGGCTGCCCGCATTCCGATCAAAACCGCAGCAGAAACCCCGCGCGACACACCCAAACACGCCATCGCCGTTGCATCGGCCCACATCTACCTCAGTGAGCCGCATCTGGCACGGCGCGTCATTGCTAACGTCCTCAATGCCAATCCCGACTCAATAGAGTTGGCGGCCAGCGGGATTGGACTGGATTTGCAATCCGGTCTTAGAGCGCGAGGCTTAGACAAAGCGCGGACACTGGCGGCTGCCAAGCCCCAGGACACAATGGTCTTAGGAATCTTCGGCGAAGCGCTGAAGGTCAATAACAAACACGCCGAAGCAGCCGACGTCTACGAGCAGTCGTGGCTACTAAAGCCCAATGCGCAGGTTGCTGTTGAGATATCGCGAGCCCGCCGGGATGCGGGCCTTGCCGACAGCACCGAACCGCTTCGTCGCTGGCTGCAACGGGAGCCCCGTGACCCAGTCATACGCTTGTTGCTGGCCGATGCCGAAGCCACGCTGGGCAATTCAGACAAAGCGATTGTCGAATATGAACAAGTTCTCAAAGCGGCACCCAATCAAACCCTCGCCCTGAATAACCTCGCTGTTATTTACGGTGAGCGCGGTGATGCGCGTGGCCTGATCCTGGCAAAGCGTGCCTGGGAAGGTGCCCCCAAGGCGCCGCTGGTTATTGATACCTACGCTTGGCTGCTGGCCCGCAGTGGAGACGCCGCAGCGGCCAAGCCGCTACTGGAACAAGCCATTGCGATGGCACCTGGTGTTCCGGAGATGCGTTACCACTACGCAGAGGTGTTGGCTGCAACGGGCGATCGCGCCGGAGCCAAACGGTGGCTGGACGAGGCGCTGCGCGGAGGCGTGGTCCTCTCAGGGCGTGACGCTGCACTCAAGCTGCGCGAGAGCCTGATGCAGTAACCGTGGGCTGGTGCGCATTTCGCTCCGACTCCAACGGGTTAAATACTTCCGTTGGACTAGCGCGAAAGAGGGTGCTGCGGTGATAAAGCGTGTGCTGTGGTGTGCAATGGTGGCGCTGGCCGTGCAGCTGGCTGGCTATGGGTCTGCCATAGCTGTAGCAGCCGCACCTGCTGAAATGGCGGTTGCACCGCCGGCAGTGGGTAGTGACTACCGCATTGGGCCCGGCGACACCTTGCAAATCTACGTCTGGCGCAATCCCGAGCTCACCTCCACGATTCCTGTCCGTCCCGACGGCAAGATCTCCACGCCGCTGGTTGAGGACATGATTGCGGTTGGCAAGAACCCGTCGCAGCTGGCCCGCGATGTCGAGAAAATACTCAGTGAATATGTCAAGGCACCACGGGTAAATGTCATCGTCACCAACCCAGTGAGCTACTTCAGTCAAGTGAAGATCATTGGGCAAGTGCAGCATCCCCAAGCGCTGCCCTATCGCGAAGGCATGACCGTACTCGATGCAGTGTTGTCGGTGGGTGGCCTTGCCCCGTTTGCTGCCGGCAACCGCTCGCGTCTCATGCGCATGGAAAATGGCAAACAGAAAGAGATTCGTCTAAAGCTCGACAAGATCCTGGATGGCGGCGACATGGCGCTCAATATCCCACTCCAACCGGGAGACGTATTGCTGGTGCCAGAGAGCCGCTTCTGAGCCATGGACGCACCGGTCGAAAGCCTTCTCGACGAGCTGCGCTGCGTTTGGCGGTTTCGCTGGCTAGCCGTTATCAGTGCGTTTGTCACTGCAGTCTTCGCCTGGACCATCATCTTCCTGTTGCCAGACCGCTTTGAGGCCTACGCAAGCGTCTTTGTTGATGCCCGTTCAGCACTTCGGCCTGCTCTACAGGGGCTGACCGTTGAACAGGATGTTGGCGTTCAGCTCAACTATGTGCGGCAGTCCTTGCTTACCGGGCCACAACTGGAGCGGATCGCAAAAGAATCCGGTGTGCTGGGAAAGAACGTTGTCGACGAGATTGAACGTGCACGCATTCTCACCCAGCTAGGTGATGAGGTCGCGCTCACCATGCGTAACGCCAGCGGACGTGACGGAGATGGCGGCGGACAAATCTACAGCTTTAACTATGTTGCGCCTAGCCGCACCGGTGCACTGAAAGTCGTCGAAACTGTACTCGACACTTTTGTGGAAGAAACCCTTGGCGGTAAACGCAAGGGCTCTGAAAGTGCCCAGCGATTTCTTGAAAGCCAGATCAAACTTTATGAGCAACGCCTGCGTGAAGCAGAGGGCAAGCTTGCCGACTTTAAGCGCGCCAACGTTGGCTTAATGCCCGCGGAAGGCGGCGGCTATTTTGGGCAATTGCAGGCCCAGCTGGATGCAACCCGCCAAACGCAAGCCGCATTGGCGCTTGCCGAACGCAAATTTGCTGAGCTTACTCGCCAAATGCGCGGTGACACTGTTGTAGGTGCCACAGCCATACAAGCAACCGGCGTCGCTGGCATGGGAACCGATACTGTATCCCGAATCAAAGAGGCCCAGGTACGGCTAGACGAATTGCTGCTGCGCTATACAGATCGACATCCCGACGTCATCGCTGTGCGGGAAATTCTCTTGGATCTAAAGCAACGTCGATCGATAGAAATTGACAGCCTGCGGCGTGGTGATTCAACAGCTGTCGCCAACAGCGGCATCGCGACCAACCCGGTGGTTCAAAATCTGCAAATGCAAATGAATCAAACCGAGGTTGAGGTTGCATCGCTACGTGCACAGCTGGCACAGAACCGCGACAAGACTGACGATCTGCGCACGCGGCTCAACAGTGCGCCAGAGGTAGAGGCGCTGTATGCGCAGCTCAACAGAGACTATGAAGTTAACCGTGCGCAGTACACGAATCTGCTCTCCAACTACGAGAAAGCGCGCCTTGGTGAGCAAGCTGACAACGCCGGATCGATACGCTTCGAAATTGTGACGCCACCTACAGCCGAGTTCGGTCCCGTATCGCCGCGACGCACACTCCTGCTCGCCGGAGCTTTACTGGTCGCTGCTGCAGTGGGTGGTGGCGTTGCCTTTCTAATGCACCTAGTGCGCCCCGTTGTGGTGTCGGTGCGTGGCCTTTCCGAGTTGGTTGACCTGCCAGTACTGGGCGCTGTCATGGCAGCGTTCCCCGAACAGCTGGCACGTGAAAACCGGCGTGATGTCCGCCAGCTGTTTTTGGCGTCTTTCATGTTGCTGGTCGCCTTTGTGCTGGTGCTGTTCCTCAACTGGCGCGGGCTGCGACTTGCACCCCTACTTGGGTTGGGGGGTTAAGCCATGAGTCTGGTTGAACGTGCGATAGATAAGATGCGGCGCGAAAACCCAGGTGCGGCTCGTCGCCTCAATGATGGCGAACGGCCGCCGGTACGTGTGGCTGCACCACCGCCAGCCGAGCGTGCTGTTACAGCTCCTTTGTTGCCCCACGGTAGCATCGCCGCGCTGGCACCCGCCAGTTCGACCGACAGCAAGCATTCCAGCACTGCACCTAGATTGCTGGTGGACCGAAACGCCTTGCGCGCGTTGGGGTACTTACCAGACAGCCGCTGTGACCGGCAGTTTGCCGGCCACTATCGTCAAATAAAAAGGCCGCTGATCGCTGCTGCGCTAGAACCTGTGGCGGCAGACGTGCCCGCCACCAGCAGTCGACGTCTCGTAATGATGGCCAGTGCGCTACCAGGCGACGGCAAAACCTTCACAAGCATTAATTTGGCCCTAAGCATGGCGCGCGAAAGCGACATCTCGGTGTTGCTGATTGATGCTGACGTTGCCAAACCACATGTCAGCGACATGTTTGGCGTAGGTGATCAGCCGGGACTGGTTGACGCGCTAGATGACAAGTCTTTAGACGTCGAGTCATTGGTGTTAACCACCGACG
Source organism: Pseudomonadota bacterium (assembly GCA_026398735.1). GTDB lineage: Bacteria > Pseudomonadota > Gammaproteobacteria > Steroidobacterales > Steroidobacteraceae > ZC4RG30. Next base: position 343,180 of record JAPLSH010000004.1, read on the forward strand.
TACCGGGGCTCTCGCTGCTGCCTGCCGGCACTCGCTCTGCGGGCGCCACCGAGTTGCTCGCCAGTGCGCGCATGGCAGATCTGGTCGAACGGCTGCTGGCGGCAGATCCACGTCGCATGGTGGTACTCGATTCCTCGCCGCTATTAGTCTCCAGTGAGTCGCGGGAGCTAGTCAAATTTGTTGGACAGGTGTTGCTGGTGGTCCGGGCCGGTAAAACCCCGCGTCGCGCTGTGCTGGATTCGATCCAATTGCTAGGCGATCACGCCGCGATAGGACTGGTACTCAATCAAGGCCGGCCGAGCTTGCTGGATGGGCTGTATGGCTATGGCTATGGATATGGAGCGTATGGTGATTATGGCGATCAACCTCCCGCGCCGGCTGCCTGAGGCAGCTATCGCGTTGCTGATGGGTGCGCTGCCTTTAGCAGCACTCGCAATGGAAACCACGGGCTCTGTCAGCGCGGGGGTCGGTGTGTCCGACAACCTCACGCGCAGCACCACTAAGAAATACCAAGCGATCAATACACTTGGGGTGCAGTTTGGAGCTAAAGAAAAAACCCGAAGACTGCTGCTCGACGTAGACACAAGTCTGTCCTACCTCAATTATCCCGGCAGTGTTTACGGTGGAGAGGTGGTTGGCAACCTACGCGGTGAGGCGGTACTGGCTGTTGTGCCAGACCGCCTAAACTGGATGGTCAAAGATGTGTTTGGTCAAACCCGTCGCAGCCTTTACGACGCGCTAACCCCCGACAACCGCGAGAACGTCAATTACTTCTCGACCGGACCTCGTGTCATTGTCGGACTCGGTGATGTGGCTAATTTGCTCATCGCGGGTACCTACACTCGCAACGATCATGAATCGCATCAACTCAATAGTCAGCAGTACGGGGCTGACATCGGCATTGAAAGGCGCTTGTCAGCCAGTTCAACTCTGGGTCTGCATGCCAGCCACGACCGCATTGAGCCGGATCCGTCCTCCGGCGTAGAGCCCTATGATCGCGAATCTGCTTATCTGAACTATGCGTTAATGGGTGCCAATACCACCGTAAACGTCAATGGCGGCGCCTCACGCCTACTGCTCAATGGCACTACATTTACAGGCCCTAGAATTGAGGTTGAAGTACAGCGCCGCTTAAGCGGCCGTACGCAGTTGTTCTTTACAGGTGGTCGGCAGTTCACCGATGAGGGCGCCCAGATGGGTACCTCTTATGTGGCCCGTTGGGCACCCACACTCGACACTGCCAGTCAGACACGTACGATAGAGAGCTTCCGTCGTACTCACGCGGGAAGCGGCCTTGGTCTATCGGGTGCTCACACCACAATGGTGGTTGATTTCACTTGGAACGAAGACAGCTTTGAAACCAATCCGTTGCTTGACCGGCGCCGGCTCACAGCGCGCAGCGTTGTTCATCGACAACTCTTTTCGCGACTCGGTGCAAGCGCGGGCGGTACATGGTCGACCGACAGCTATGTAACTTCCGGTCAGGGCTTGCGTGAGTTGTCAGTCAATGCAGGCCTGGATCTGCGCATCACACGTAATTTGTATGCCGATCTGGACTACAACGGTTATCGCACGGATCCGATTGCCAGCAATGGTATTGCTGGAACCGAGAATCGTGTGTGGCTGCGTTTACGTTACGGCGTATCACGCGGTGCTTTAAACAACTTTTCCAGCCGATGATCAATGCGCTAACCGTTGACGTTGAAGACTGGTTCCATGTGCTGGCGCTGTCGAAGGTTGTACAGCGCAGCGAATGGGAAGACATCCCATTGCGTGTGGAGACCAGCACTCAGCGCCTCTTGGATCTGTTTGAACGACGGGGCGTAAAGGCCACATTCTTTGTGCTTGGTTGGGTTGCTCAGCGGCGCCCGCAGCTGGTGAGACGTATACAGTCAGCTGGTCACGAGATTGCCAGCCATGGCATGACTCACGAACTGGTCTTTAACCAGACTCGCGACGAATTCTATAAACAAACACGTGATGCAAAGGCGTTGCTGGAGGACATCACCGGCACTGCCTGCGAGGGCTATCGCGCCTCAACGTACTCCATTACGCAGCGGTCACTGTGGGCACTGGATGTACTGTGCGAGCTAGGGTTTGCTTATGATTCGAGCATTTTTCCTATTCGCCATGATGTCTATGGAATTCCAGACGCATCGCAAAAGCCCGGGTTGCTGCGCGCTCCATCCGGCGCAAGCATTATTGAATTCCCCATGTCTACCGTGCAGTACCCGGGGCTCCGCCTGCCAGTGAGCGGTGGCGGCTACTTTCGGCTTCTTCCCTATGCAGTGACTCGCGCTGGACTGCGGCGCCTCAATAAAGTTGAGCAGCGCCCATTTGTGTTTTATCTGCACCCTTGGGAAGTAGACCCAGCGCAACCACGCGTTGCCGCCGGCTGGCTGTCTAGAGTGCGCCACTACACCAATTTGGATCGCTGCGAAGCCCGCTTGGACAGGCTGCTGGGAGAGTTCCCCATGGCACCTATGCGCCAGGTGCTCGAATCTCTGTCACTGCTTGCGCCGCAGCGCGCGCAGCTTGCGCACGGCCAGCCGCAGCCGCTGCCAACCGCGTTGGGCCCAACGTTCGCTAATCCACTCGTAGCTTGAAGTCCATGCGGTGCGGGTAGCAAAACGCTGCTTATAAGCGTCATCGCCGCGCGCAAAGTCAAAAGTTTGAATGCCTTGCGCATGCACGTGTTGCAGCAGTGCCTGCAGTAACACTTCTCCTGGTCCGTGCCGTTGCAGGGCTTTTTCGAAAGCAGGCTTGTACCAGATAAAATCGCGGTTACTCAGTAGGCCCAGATGCAGTGCCGCCAATTCTCTGCCGGCGTGCAATGTGGTCAGCCACACGGTGCCCGAAGGCAGGGTTCTTACCAAATCTTCATAAAAGCGCCGTTCTGCCAAATGGTCGAATTGGCTTGGAGTGGCTGTGCCGTTCCACCGGTCGATGTGTAGCGCGAAGAGCTGCGGCAGCAGCGGCAGGATGGCAGTTGCAGTGCTGTGATGTTCAATGGTGATCGGGCCAACTGTCGCTAAGCTGCGCTGGTGCCGACGCAGGCTCTGCTTGCGTGTCGCTGCCTGTACCGCATCAGCGTTACCTGCCAGTGCAAACTGCGGGCAGGGCGTGCGATGCACACAGTGCAAACTCAATTGTTCTGGAGTTGTGCTGCGCTGCATCTGTTGCTGCAAGGCTTTATGCAACACAGATCCTTCCAGCACATCATTTAAGAGTGCATTGCACCCCTCATCGATAACCACGGCGAGGGCAGACAGCAGTTGGGTTGCTGTGGCTTCGGCGCCTCGTCGAATCGGGAACAGCAGATAGTCTGAATGACCCTCACCAAGCTGCCGCAGTTCGCGCCCACCAAACCGACCGGGCCGACTGTATAGCGGCGCCAAACCCATCAACCTGTCGCCCTCTCTCGCGCACAACAGGTGCAGCTGCCATTCCGGCTGTCGAAAGCTGTTCCACCAGGCGCGTACCCAAGCGTAGTGCTGAAATACAGTGGCATCAGCGCTGTGTGCTAGCAGCTCGCTCCACTGTGGTTCTGCGATATCTTCAAAGCGCCTGTATAGCGAAATGTCACTCATCAATTAGTACTTGCCAGCAATGCTTGTACGTCTGCAATGTCGGCGCGCCGCATGGGCTTTCCATCTACAGGACTGATCGGCGCTTGCCGGATGGCGTCAAGCCCAAACAACAGCGCCTCTACTGTTATCTCGTCAACCTCGAATCGTAGACCTGGTGCCTGCACATAACGGTCTGCTTGATAGCGCAGACGACGTTCTACAACCTCGAAAGGCAAATGCTTGTCTAATAAAAGGATGTGCACGGTCTCTGGTCGATCACAGAACAGGTGCAACTGCACATCGCTGTTAGCCGTCGCTGTGCCTGCAAGAACCGGCCCCACCAGACGGGGCTGATAGGCGGTCAGCAGCTGCATGGCACGTAACGCGGCTTCGCGTAGCGTGCGCAAGTTGGTGCCGTGAAGTCCGCCACCAAACAGTCTTTGATAGGCCACGAGCGCAGCCTCGATCTCCGTATTACGCGGCAGCGCACTGCCTTCCGATACGCCAAAGCGCTCGGCAGCTTTGCGTTTGGCCAATAGAAAATCCTGGATGCCACTCTCGACCATCAGCCTCGCGGCCTCTTGGGCGATGGCAGCGCGCAGTGCATCGGCTCTGCCTGGCTGTTTGCGCGGCATCAGTATTGGCTCAGAACAAACCCTCGCCGGCACCGGGTTGTGGCGGGCGGGCGGGGACGTGATCTGGTGTGGTGGGCTCTGCGCCTGTTGGCAGCCGATCCTCGATGAACACTTCGCGTATGCCATCTACATCTGAGTCGTCTGTCATGGCGCCAGTGCGAGACGAGATCAGTACATCAACCAAACCAGGGGGCCGCGCCTGCGCCGCCTGCGGCACACCACGCAGCGCTTCGCGCATGAAATACACCCAGATCGGCACGGCAGTGCGCGCACCTTCCTCGCCTTCGCCCAGCGGCCGCTCCTCGTCATAGCCTACCCAGACTGTGGCAACCAGCGTGCTGTTGAAGCCGTTAAACCAGGTATCGCGCGCTTCCTGAGTTGTACCGGTTTTGCCGGACAGATCAGTTCGACCAAGGGCCAGCGCGCGGCGGCCGGTGCCTCGCTTAATGACGTCGGCGAGGATATCGCGCATGAGCCAGGCGTTTTGCGCGCTGATTACCCGCGGCGCAATGTGCTCTGATTTGAGCGCACCCTGACCACCTTGTACCGAAGCCAATGCGCGCAGGCGAACCGGTGCATCAGCCACGCGGGCTGCGGCCTGTTCTGCCGACGGTACCGGATCCAGCGGCGGGAGCAATCCCGCTATGGTCTGGCCTTCCGGCAGCGTAGTGCCCTCAGGTAGGCGTTGTGGGCCCAGGGGTGGCGGCGGCACAGAAGCATCATCACAGCTGCTACACACCACTGCAGGGGTTGCTTGAAACAGCACTTCGCCAGCGGCATTTTCGATACGGTCAATGAGGTAAGGCGACACTTTGTAACCGCCGTTGGCAAACGTGGCAAAGCCCGTGGCCATTTGCAGTGGTGTTGCCGACAGCGTACCCAGTGCCAGCGTCAGGTTTTGCGGCAGTGCAGCCTTTTCAAAACCGAAGCGCGCTGCATAGTCGGTAAATGCCGGCAGTCCAATATCGCGCAGTAGGCGGATGGATACGAGGTTGCGTGATTTGACCAATGCTTCACGCAGCCGCAGTGGGCCGCTGAAGTCTCCGCCAGAATTCTCTGGACGCCAGCCGCCTTCGACCGAGGCGTCATCGAGAACAATAGGCGCATCAAGAATGATGGACGAGGGCGTGAAGCCGTTTTCAAGTGCTGCCGAATATAGAAACGGCTTAAAGCCCGAACCCGGCTGACGCTTGGCTTGAGTCACCCGGTTGAACTGGTTGCTGTAGTAGTCAAAGCCGCCCACCAACGACACTACGGCACCATCCAGCGGATCCAGTGCAACCAATGCTGACTGGGCTTCCGGCACCTGCGCCAACAAAGCGCTGCCGCGATGGTCGGCCACCACTAGAATGATGTCACCGCGCGCCATCACGTCGCTGGCCTGGCGGGGAAAACCGCCAGGTTGACCCTTGGTGATGCGCCTGGCCCAGCTCATGCCGGACCATTCTATTTGTGCAGTTCCGCTGCCGCGCACGTGTACGCGGGCAGTGGTCCCCGATGTCGACAGCACTACAGCAGGCTCGAGCAGTCCAATGTTGTCACGTCCATCAAGCGTACTCTCGATGGCCGCAGCATCGGCATTGGGTGGCAGGTTGGCCTTGGCTAATGGCCCGCGGTACCCATGGCGTCGATCGTACTCAATGAGACCCAGCCGCAGCGCGCGGTTGGCAGCCGTCTGCAGTCTGCCATCTAGGGTGGTGAATACCTTGTAGCCATAGTTGACAGCCGCTGGACCGTAACGGTTGACAATCTCTTGGCGCGCCAGCTCTGCCACGTATGGCGCTTCGGCATCAAACACCGGCGCATAGCTGCGCGCCACGATGCGCTCGGCGTGGGCAGTGCGAGCGGTTTCGATGTCGATGTAGCCAAGCTCAGTCATCCGGCGCAGCACATAGTTGCGGCGTGTGGTCGCTGCAGCCGGGTTGGTCATGGGGTTATAGCGAGACGGTACCTGAACGATACCCGCAAGCGTTGCCGCCTCAGACACGCTCAGCTGCGACAGACTCTTGCCAAAGTAAGTCTCTGCTGCGGCCGCAACGCCATAGCTACGCTGACCGAAGAAAATAACATTCAGATACGTAGAGAGGATTTCCTGCTTGGTGAAGTCCCGCTCCATGCGATAGGTGACAAACACCTCTTGCAACTTGCGCCGCCAGGTTTTGTCGAGGCTGAGGAACATGTTGCGCGCGGCCTGCATCGTAATGGTGCTGGCACCTTGAGCCCGGTCTGCAGACACCACATTGACTACGACAGCACGCAGCACGCCAGTCCAGTCAATACCGTGATGGCTAAAGAATCGATCGTCCTCGGCCGCCAGTACGGCATTGCGTACCAGCTCGGGAATCTGGTCATAGGTGACCGGAATACGCCGTTGCTCACCAATCTGGGAGATCACGCCGCCGGTACGCGTGTAGACCCGCAAAGGCACCTGCAGCTCGACTTTGCGCATCGCGTCAGCCGACGGCAGCGACGGCGAGATGAACACATACACACCGGCAACGCCCAGCACGACCAGCAGCGGCAGCATGGCCAACACCCGTAAGCCGTGCCGAAGGATGACGAATGAGGGTCGCTTCACGGATTTAACTCAATGTAGTTGCGCGATAGGAGGGGCGCAACCAAGGTTGGGCCCTGGTCGCAGAGCGTCTTGTGAGAGCTAAAACCGCTATTTGCAGGACATTTGCGCATTTGTGACCGACTAGACATCAAAGCCGTGGAGCAGTTCGTGTTTTATGGAAAACGCGATCTCTATAGTGCCGTGAAATATGGCGAACGTCGCCATTTTCGGTCCTGAACGGTTGGAAGGAAAGAAAATCGGTGCTGCGATTTGTCCGCAAAAAGCGCTCCCTGCTGGGGCTCGACATCACCACTTCGTCGGTGAAAGTTGTCGAGCTGTCGCTGGTGGCCGGCCAATATCGAGTTGAGTGCTTGGCCGTCGAGCCAATGCCGCCCAACGCGATCAGTGACCGCACGGTGGCCGATCCGCAGGCAGTCGGCGAAGCCATTGCTCGGGCAGTACGTCGCACTGGCTCGGCATGTCGTGAAGTGGCTATGGCGGTCAGCGGCACCAATAACCACCTGGCCAAAATCATCCAGATGCCGGTAGCGCTGCGCGAGGAAGAGCTGGAAATCCAGATCGAACTGCAGGCAGATCAGTATCTAGAAGTGCCGGTTGACGAGCTGTCACTCGATTTTCAGATTATGGGCCCGTCGCCGCGTGATCGCGATTCCGTTGACGTGCTGCTTGTGGCATCGCGAATGTCTCTGGTTAGCGCACTGCGCGATGCCGCCGGCTATGCGGGTCTCACCCCACGCGTTATCGACATCGAATCCTATGCCATCGAAAACGCCTCGCAACTGTTGCGGCATCAGATGCCCGACGGCGGCGTTGATCGGGTCATTGCATTGGTCGACTTCGGTGCCACCTCCACCACTTTTACAGTGCTGCGTGACAACAAGCTTGCCTACAGCCGCGATTTTAACTTCGGTGGTCAGCAGCTGACAGAAAGCATCATGCGCAGCTACGGCCTGACCATCGAAGAGGCGGGCCGCGCCAAGAAAGAGGGCGGTCTGCCGGGCAATTATCAGTCTGATTTGCTGGACCCCTTCATTGATGACATGAACCAACAGGTCATTCGCGCAAGGCAGTTTTATATGGCTGCCGGTAACGATCGCGAGCAGCCAGAAAAAATCCTCGTTTGCGGCGGCTGCTCCAGCATTCCAGGCGTTGCCGATCTGATGGCCAGCCGCATCGGTATCGCCGCAGAAAAGGCCGATCCTCTCGGCCAGATCAGCGTCACTCCGCTGGCGCGCTCGCAAGGTGCACAGCGTGAGGCCAACTCCTTGATCGTTGCTCTGGGTCTGGCGCTGCGGAATTTCGACTGACATGCGACGCATTAATCTACTTCCCTGGCGTGAACAACAGCGCCGTGAGCGCAAAATGGCCTTCGGGGTCGGCATGGGTGCGGCCCTCACTGTTGCATTGATGTGCGCCATTGGCGCCTATCTTTGGGCAGGGGCGATGGTCTCCGATCAGCGCGCCCGTAATCAGCGGCTCAAAAACGAAATTGTCCGCCTCGATCAGCAGATCGAGGAGATCAACAGTCTCGAGCAGCAGAAACAAAAGTTTATTGCGCGCATGCAAATCATCGAGAAGTTGCAACGGTCGCGTCCAGAGATCGTGCATGTGCTGGACACACTTGTCCGCATGATCCCCGACGGCAGCTATCTCACCGAGGTCACCCAGCTTGATCGGCGTCTCAAGATTCGCGGCGTAGCGCAATCATCCACGCGCGTATCGGCCTTTATGCGCAACATCGATGCGTCGCAGTGGCTGGTAAATCCCGAACTCGAAGTGGTGGAAACCAAGAAAGAGAACTCGGTCGGCAACGATTTCACGCTCTATGCCGATCAAGCCTCAATCACCGATGGCGGCGTGGTGCGCTCGCCACTGGGTGCGGCACGCGGGGTCAAGCCATGACCTTACAGGAGCTGCGGCAACTGAATTGGCGCGATCCAGGCCGCTGGCCTTTGGGCGTGCGCGCTTGTGTCATAGGCGCTGGCTTCGTCGTGGCGTTGCTGGTGTTCAGTTATGTGCTGGTTTGGCAGAACCAGGGCCCCGACCTGGAGCAGGCTCGTAGTCAGGAAGCAAAGCTGCGCGAAGAGTTTCGCGACAAGCACTCCAAAGCCGTCAACCTCGATATCTACAAACAGCAGCTCGCCGATATCGAGCGTTCGTTCGGCGCGATGTTGCGGCAGCTGCCCGGACGTACCGAAGTGCCCAACCTGCTGGTAGACATCTCGCAAACCGGACTTGCCGCGGGATTACAGCAGCAGCTGTTCCAACCTATGCCGCAGCAGAATCGCGACTTCTACGCCGAGATGCCGATCAAGATTCGCCTGACAGGCAGCTATCATCAGTTTGGGGACTTTGTCAGTGGCATAGCCGCATTGCCGCGCATCGTCACGCTGCACGAGGTGGCCATCCGCGGCGCGGGCAAGAGTGCATCGGATCAACTGCAGCTGGATGTAGTCGCCAAGACCTACCGCTATTTGGATGAAGCGGAATTGCAGGCTGCTGAAGCCGAGCGCCGCAAGAGTGAGCAAGGCCGCAGGCCAGGGGGCGCCAAGTGATCGGGTTGCGTCACTGCGCTGCGATGACGCTGGCAGTGCTGGCCATTGCCGGCTGCCGGGGTCGTGATGCCGATCTGGATAGCTTCATCGATCGTACCCGCCAAGAGCAGGCCACGGGCGTCAAGCCGCTGCCAGAGATAAAGCCTTACGAGAGCTTCAGCTACTCCGCCCAGGCGCTGCGCTCGCCGTTCCAACCGTCCGCCTCGAGCAGCAGCACTGTCAGTGGCCCGCGCCCCGACTCACGGCGCAATCGTGAGTTCCTCGAGCAGTTCCCGCTCGAAACGTTGCGCATGGTCGGCACGCTGAACCTCGCCGGCAAGAACTATGCATTGGTCGTGGCACGCGATGGCTTGGTCCATCGAGTCCTGCCTGGCAATCACCTTGGCCAAAACGATGGCCGTGTCACCGACATCACCAGCTCGAAAGTGACTGTCGTCGAAATTGTCCCCGATGGGCTTGGTGGCTTCGTTGAACGCCCCGCGGCCTTATCGGCGGCCGAATGAACGGTATGGAGACAGCTGTAATGATCCGTCAAAGACCTTTCCGGGGTGCGCTCATCGCCCTGTTGCTTGCAGTGTGTGGGGCAGGGCCCGAAGCCCTGCGTGCCGCAGATGCGCCGGCCGATCCCAGGCCCCGGCTCGAGTCGGTCGATGTGCGGGCCGTGTCTGGCCAACGCCTCGAGGTGCAGCTTTCGCTGTCCGGTCCTGCGCCGGCACCGCTGTCTTTCACCATCGACAACCCGGCGCGTATTTCTCTGGATCTACCCGGCACAACGCTGGCACTGCCGTCACGGCGCATCGATGTACACAAGTCGGGCTTGGATTCCATCGTTGCGGCTGAAAGTAACGACCGTACCCGGGTGGTGCTCAACCTTGACCGTCTGCAGCCTTACGATACGCGTGTCGAAGGCAATCGCATTTTTCTGACGCTGGGTGAGGCGCCTACCGGCGCTGCTGAGCCTGGTGCCGTTAGTGCTGCAGCTGCAGCACCGCGCACCAATACGCTAGTGCCCTCCACAGGCGGCAGTGGCATCCGCAGCCTCGATTTTCGTCGCGGCACAGAGGGCTCTGGCCGCATCATTGTGCGCCTTGCTGATCCGCGTACTCCGGTCAGCGTGCGTAACCAAGGCAACCAGATTCTGGTCGATTTCCCTGGTGCGTCGCTGCCGCAGAACTATCTGCGTCGCTATGACGTCGTGGATTTCGGCACGCCGGTGCAGGGCTTTGATGCCGTGCGCTCCAACGGTGGTACGCGCCTGGTGATCTCTGCCGTCGGCGATTATGAGCAGCTGGCCTATCAGTCCGACGATCAGTATGTGATTGAAGTGCAACCGGCACGCAGTGCGCGTGCTCAGGCCGAGGCCGAACGGCCGGTGTACAGCGGTGAGAAGCTCACCCTCAACTTCCAAGACATCGAAGTGCGCTCGGTGCTGCAGCTGCTGGCCGATGCCAGCGGCTTTAACATCGTGGTGCCAGATTCAGTCAATGGTTCAGTGACGCTGCGCTTGCAGAACGTGCCTTGGGATCAGGCGCTGGACATTGTCTTGCGCACCAAGGGCCTGGATAAACGCCGTCAAGACAACGTCATCATCGTCGCACCGGCCGAAGAGTTGGCGGCGCGCGAGAAGGCCGCTTTGTCTTCGCGTCGTGACATACAAGATCTGGCACCGCTGCGCACCGAGTACCTGCAGATCAACTATGCCAAGGCCAGCGACATCTCTGCGCTGGTTCAAGCCACGGGTGGCAAGGGCGGTATTGCCGGTAAGAACTCGATGTTGTCTGAGCGCGGTTCGGTGTCGGTCGATGATCGCACCAACACGCTGCTAGTGCAGGACACCGCCGACAGCATTGCCAACGTGCGTCAATTAGTAGTGACGCTCGACATCCCCGTGCGGCAGGTGCTTATCGAAGCGCGTATCGTAGTGGTCAGCGATCAGTTCTCACGCGATCTTGGCGTGCGGGCCGGTTTGACAGCAACGCGCAGCAACGGCGCCAGTGGTCTTTACTCAACCAGCGGTACGGCCACCTCCACTGACACCACACTGTCCTCGGCACTGACCAATTTGGTGAGCAGTGGTTCGCCTTATCCGGTCAAAGTGCCGGTCGGCGGTGCAGCAAATAATCGCTACAACGTTAATCTGCCTGTGCCCAATCCGGCGGGCAGCCTGGCATTGATGGTGCTGGGTGCTGATTACATCGTCGACCTTGAACTCTCTGCGGCCCAGTCCGAGGGTCGCGGTGAGGTCATCTCCTCGCCCCGTGTCATCACCGCCAACCAAAAAGAAGCGCTGATCGAGCAGGGCACAGAGATCCCCTATCAGCAGTCTGCATCCAGTGGCGCTGCCACTATTCAGTTTAAGAAAGCAGTGCTGTCTCTCAAGGTCACGCCGCTGATCACTCCGGACAACCGCGTGGTGCTTGATCTCAACGTCAAGAAGGACAGCGTCGGCCAGGTCATCGTGACTTCCGGTGGCGTCAATGTGCCCTCTATCGATACCAGCGAGATCTCCAACCAGGTCATCGTCGCCGACGGCCAGACCGTGGTGCTGGGCGGCATTTTGCAGACCGAGCGCCGCAATTCACTGATGAAGGTCCCGCTGCTTGGCGATCTGCCGATGGTGGGCAACCTGTTCAAGCGCACCGGCAAGGTCAGCAACAAAGACGAGCTGTTGATTTTTGTTACGCCAAAGATTCTCCGTGAGGGCGTCAATGTTTACTAAGTACACCACTGGCTCGTCCGGTCTGGTTTCGCGTCTGCATCGCAGCTTCAGCTACGCGTTGCTTGCAGCAGTTTCAGCAAGCTTGGTTGCTTGTGGCGGCGGCGATGCCAGCAATGGTGGTAGTGGCGCGTTTTCTGCACCACCGCCTACGGTCACGCCGGCACCGGTTGCCTCCTCGCTGGTGGTCACTTCCAGTCTGGCCACCTTGCCGTCCGACGGGTCTATCACCTCAGACATCAAAGTGCTGGTGCGCGATGCCTCCAACGTAGTGCTGCCTGGCGTGGCCATCACGCTGCAGTCCTCGTCGGGTGCACTGACCACGGGTAAGGCCACCACCGACACTGTCGGTGAGGCGCATGCCACGCTTAGCACCGCCGGCGATCCGGCCACTCGCAACATTGCAGTCACTGTTAAGGCCGGTACGCTTACCTCTACAGTCAATGTGGCGGTCGGAGTGCCTGCCACCACCAGTCTGGTCAACGCGGTGACTTTGGTTACCAGTACCACCAGCATTCCTGCCGATGGCTCTGCCACTGCAACGGTTGCGGCTATCGTGCGTGATGCCAACAACCTGCTGATGGCGGGTGTGCCGGTATCGTTTGCTGCCACCTCCGGTGGCTTAGCCGTCACGCAAGCGGTCACCGATGCCAATGGTCAAGCCGTTGCCACGCTCAGCACGGCCGGCGATAGCACCACGCGCAACATCACCGTCACCAGCACCGTCGGCACCAAGAGCGCGTCTGTAGTGGTGGCGGTTGCTGCAAGCGTGCCGCCGACCAGCATCAGCATGGGCTCGGGTTCCGGTACCGGCTTTCGTCCCAACTTGTTGGGCTTGGGCGCTGCGTCCCTGTCGGTCGGTGGTAGCACCAGCGTGACGGTCACCCTCGTGCAAAGCGACGGTACGCTCTATACCAAGCCCGCGACGATCAACTTCAATTCGCCCTGTGTGGCAGCAGGTACCGCAGCCATTCAACCCGCTGCCTCGGCGACCACCACCACGGGTCAGGCAACGGTCACCTATGTGGCTAAGGGTTGCGCAGGCACCGATCAGATTTCCGCCACGACCACAGTAGGCAGCCAGAATCTGTTGGCTACCGGCACTGTGACGGTTGCGCAAGCAGCCATCGGCTCTATCGCTTATGTGTCAGCCACGCCTACCGGCATTGCGCTCAGGGGCACCGGTGATGTGGGTCGCCCCGAAGTCAGCACAGTGGTGTTTCGTGTGCTGGATGTGTCGGGCGGGCCGCGTTCCGGCGCCACCGTCAACTTCACGCTCAGCAGCACGGTCGGTGGTATCAACCTAACCGCTGCCACTGGCGCCAGCGATGCGCAGGGTAATGTTCAGGCCACGGTCAATGCCGGCACGGTGGCAACTACGGTGCGCGTAACGGCGCAAGTGGCCGACAGCCCGACCATCTCCACGCAATCGAGTCAGCTCACGGTGTCTACGGGCATCGCGACCCAGGGCAGTTTCTCGATGGCGCCGGTGTGCGCCAACGTCGAGGGCCTCGAATATGACGGTACCATCGCGCCCATTACGGTTCGACTGGCCGATCGCTTCAGCAACCCTGTACCCAACGGTACAGCGGTGTCGTTCATGGCCGAAACCGGCTCCATCCAAGCGCAGTGCACCACTACCACCACCTCGACCGAGGGGGGGCTGTGTACCGTCAACTGGCGCAGCTCCAACCCGCGCATGCCCGATGGTCGCGTGTCGGTGCTCGCCACGGCCATTGGTGAGGAGTCGTTCGTCGATGCCGACGGTAATGGCGTGTTCACCGCGGTCGATACCTTCCGGCTCACGGCCTCCGGTGGTCTGCCAGCCCATGATCTGGGCGAGCCTTGGCTCGATCTGAACGAGAACGGCAGCTATGAGGCCGGCGAGCCGTTTTATGACTTCTATAACAACGCGGCTCTGGGCCAGGCCGGTGTGCGCGATGGTCCGGACGGCAAATTCAACGGGCCGCTGTGCACCGATGCGGCACGCTGCCCCGATCTGGCGACCGATCCTGCTCGCAAGTACGCACCGATCGGCACCCAAACCTTGATCATCATGTCTGGCAGCCATGCGCTGATGAGCGCCACCAATGGCGGTGCCCTGCAGCCGCTGACCATCCCCGCCAAACAGTCAGGCTCGGTCACCGTGTGGATCCGCGACGTCAATGGCAACCCGATGCCCGGTGGTTCTACGGTCACCGCTAAGATCTCCGGCTCGGGCGTAACCCTGGGTGAGCCGTCTACCTTCACGCTGGGGTGCAGCGCGCAGTCGCCCAACGTGCAAACCGGCGGCCTCACGGTGTTCTCATTCAATGTGTCGGCAACGGCTGCGGGCTCCGGTCTGCTGTCCATCAGCATCAAGACCCCCATGGGCAACGAGACCCTCACGCAGGTTTCGATTACAGTGCCGTAATCTGGCGATCCGCGGCGGCCCCGTGGGCCGCTGTGGACCTTTAACCCGACCTGACGGCCGCCTTGTGTGGCCGTTTTGTTGACCAGAGCATGATCGGCAAACCCAACATCTTCCTTATCGGGCCCATGGGCTCGGGCAAGACCGCAGTCGGACGCCAGCTCGCCCGCATGCTGGGTGTGCCTTTTCACGACAGCGATGCCGAGGTCGAGCGTCGCGCCGGGGTCGATATTCCCTACATTTTCGAGCAGGAAGGCGAGGCGGGCTTTCGCCAACGCGAGATAGAGGCTATCGAAGCACTGACCCGGCTTGAGCCGGTGGTGATGGCTACCGGCGGAGGCGCCATTTTGCGCATCGAGAATCGCGATGTGCTCAAGGCGCGCGGCACAGTGGTGTATCTGGAGACTTCCCTGGCCCAGCAACTGCACCGTGTAGGCAGTGGTCGCGGCCGCCCGCTATTGCGAGACGGTGACACCGCAGATCGGTTGCGCACCCTGCGTGCGCAGCGCGAGCCGATCTACCGCGAACTGGCCGATCATGTGGTGCACACCGACCACCGCCGGGTGCTGCGGGTGGCCGGGCAGATCATGCGTGACATCTGCGGCCGTGAAGTGCCTCCAAGCCCAGAGGATGAGACGTAACGCGCGTAGCCGGTCGCGCGCACCCGTATACTCTGGAGCCATGCTCCAACTGCACGTAGCACTACCCGGTCGTGCCTATCCGATTCTCATCGGAGAAGGCTTGCTGTCCGACGCTAGCACCTTGTCGCAATATCTGAACGCGCAGGACATCCTGCTGGTCAGCAATACCACCGTTGCACCGCTCTATGCGCAGCGCGTGCAGCAGGCTTTGCACGGCCGTCGGGTCCTCGATCTACGGTTGCCTGACGGCGAGCAACACAAAACACTCGATAACGTCTCGCGCGTGCTCGACGTGCTGGTAGCCAACCGGTTTGGCCGCGATTGCTTGGTCGTCGCCCTCGGCGGCGGTGTGATCGGCGATCTCACTGGCTTTTCCGCAGCGTGTTACCAGCGCGGTGTGCCCTTTGCCCAACTGCCCACCACATTGCTGGCGCAGGTCGACTCTTCGGTCGGCGGCAAGACAGGCGTCAACCATCCCGGCGGCAAGAACCTCATCGGCGCGTTCCACCAGCCTTCAGTGGTGGTAGCCGATACCGCCACGCTGCGCACTCTCAACCCGCGTGAGTTGCGGGCCGGATTGGCCGAGGTCATCAAATACGCGCTGGTCTTCGATACCGTCTTCATGGACTGGATCGAAGCCCACCTCGATGAGCTGCTGGCGCTGCAGCCCGAAGCGCTGGCCCATGCCATCTACCGCTCTTGTCAGCTCAAAGCCGAAGTCGTGCTGCGCGACGAGCGCGAGCAGGGCGAGCGGGCGTTGCTCAACCTCGGTCATACCTTTGGCCATGCCATCGAGACGGCAACTGGCTATACGCAGTGGTTGCACGGCGAGGCGGTCGCCACCGGCATGCTCATCGCTGCCGATATGTCAGTGCGCATGGGGCTGTTGCCTGCGGCAGACTTTCAGCGCATACAGCAATTGTTGCAGCGCGCCGGCCTCGATCGTGCGGCGCCGCGCATCGGTGCCCAGCAGGCCATGCATTACATGAGTGTCGACAAGAAGGTCAAAGCCGGCCGCATCCGCTTGGTGCTGCAAGAGGCGATCGGCCGGGCCCGCTTTACGGCCGACTATCCGGCCGATGCGTTGGCTGCCACGCTGGCATCACACTTCGATTAACCCATGAGCAACGCGACGCACTCTTCAACACTGGCACCCTGGGCCGAACAGGACGGCCAGTCCCGTGGCCGGCGTTATCCCGAAGCACCGCCGCAGCTGCGCACCGAATATCAGCGCGATCGCGACCGCATAGTTCATTCCAATGCCTTTCGTCGCCTGGTCTACAAAACCCAGGTGTTCGTCAACCACGAGGGCGATCTGTATCGCACCCGCCTCACGCACTCCATGGAAGTGGCGCAGATCGCCCGCTCCATCGCCAGTGTGCTGCGCCTCAATGAGTCGCTAACCGAGGCCATCTGCCTGGCACACGATTTGGGCCATACGCCCTTCGGCCATGCCGGCCAGGACGCACTCAACGAATGCATGCGCCCTTATGGTGGCTTTGAGCACAACCTGCAGTCGTTGCGGGTCGTCGACGAGCTCGAGGAACGCTATGCAGAGTTTCCCGGCCTGAACCTTAGCTATGAGTGCCGCGAGGGCATCCTCAAGCATTGCTCAGCAACCAATGCGCGTTTGCTCGGTGATGTGGGTGAACGCTTCCTGCAGCGTCGCCAGCCTGGTCTGGAAGCGCAGTTGGCCAATCTTGCCGACGAGATCGCCTACAACAATCACGACGTGGATGACGGCCTGCGCTCCGGACTCATTACAGTGGAGCAGCTGCGCGACGTGGATCTGGTGCGCGAGCAACTCGACTATGTGCAAGACCGTTATCCCGGCTTGCATCACCGTCGTCTGGTGCATGAAACAGTGCGCCGCATGATCAATCGATTGGTGGTCGATGTGGTGGAGTCCACCACCGCACGCTTGGCAGCGGTGCAGCCGGCGGACAGCGAAGCAGTGCGCTCACACAGCGAGCCGCTGGTGGCGATGAGCGAGCCGGTGTTTGCGCAGCACCTGCAACTCAAGGCCTTTTTGCGCGACAACCTCTACAAACACTATCGCGTACGGCGGATGACGCTCAAAGCGCGCGGTGTTGTGCAGGCTCTGTTCAATGCTTTTTTCAACGATACGCAGCTGATGCCCGATGAGCACCGCGCCGCAGCGCTGACTCTCGAAGCTCGCAGCGGTCCGGATGGCCGGGCCCGCGCAGTCGCTGACTATGTCGCCGGGATGACTGATCGTTACGCCATTCTCGAGCACGAGCGCATGTTTATTCCAGGGGAGCGCAGCTAACAGCGCCCACCTATGGACAGTCTGCATATCCATCTGGTCTTGGCGTTTCGCAAAATACTGCGGCCGCTGCTGCGTCTGTCTATGCGCATTGGTCTTCGCTACGACGAGTTCACCGAGATCGTCAAAGGCGCTTACATCGAAACGGCGGTACGCGATGGGCTTGGTACAGATGTGCCGCAGACCCGTGGGCGCATCACTCTGGCCACTGGCTTGCCACGGCGCGAAGTAGACCGGTTCCTCGACGACAACTCCTTGCTGCAGCCCGCCCAGTCTTTAAACTCTGTTGTGACCTTGGTGTTGCACATGTGGAGCACCGAGCCGACGTATCTGGGTCCCTACGGCCTGCCACTGGAAATCCGCTTCGACAACAACTCCAAGCGGTCTATTGTCGACCTGGTGCGCCGTGCCAGTTCGGTCACCGACCCGCGCGAGGTGGTCGACGCATTGCTCAAGTCTGGCGCCGTGCTGCTCAACGAGGACGACACTTACCGCGTCGTGGACCGTTCTTTTATGGTCGCCAAGATGATGTCTGCTTCCGGGCTCGAGTTGTTTGGCAACACGCTGAGTCAGTTGGCGGCCACCTTTGAGCACAACCTGCGTGACACTGGCACCCGGCTGTTGCAGCGCTCGGTCGTGGCCGACCAAGGCTTGCCTGTCGACCTGATGCCAGAGTTCCAGGATTTTTTGAACAAGCGTGTGCAGCTGATGCTGGTCGAGGTGGACGATTGGATCGGCCGCCGTGTCGGTGTCGAACACACTGCAGACCGCCCTCGTGTTCCAACTGGCGTCTCGGTGTTTCACTACATTGAGCCCACAGAGAGCCAATTTCCGCCGCTCCCCCTTGTTGAGGGTGACACCAGCTCTCCCTCGCAAAACAACAGCTTGAGCTGAGATTCTCTGGCGCTTTCTGCGCAACGCGGCCTTCTTTCTGCTTGCCGCACCCCCGACTAAGAGCCCCGCCTGCCGTTGACCCTGGCCCCGGTCAACTCTAATTTCAATCCGAATTGAACATATTAAGGATTGGTTGTGACGGGGCGCACAGAATGGCGCGTCGTCTGTAACCGTCCCCGACAAGAACTCACTTTCAGGGAGCTCGAAGACCATGACGAACAGCATCTCCAATGTAATCAAAGGTTTGACGCTGGCGGTCACGGTCGCGGTAGTACCCGCCTCGTTCGCCGCGGACAGCGTGCTGGCCAAGCGTTCTGAGGCCGCCCAGCAGGGTGTAACTGGCGCCTCAGCCACTGCGGCCGGGATCATCGGCTCGGGTGTTGCCGCCACGGGCATCATCGGTTCGGGTGTTGCCGCCACGGGCATCATCGGTTCGGGTGTTGCCGCCGCGGGCATCA
>JAPLSH010000015.1 GCA_026398735.1 Pseudomonadota bacterium
TGCAGTGCCCAAGTCTGGCTGTATGGCTGTCAGGCCCACCGGCACCAGGATGATTGCAGCAGTGACGAACAGCGTACCCAGACCCAAAGGCAGCGGCCGCTCTTGCAGATACCAGGCAACCAGCATCGGCACGGCGATCTTCATGATCTCTGAAGGTTGGAAGCGGATGAAGCCCAGATACAGCCAGCGCTGCGCGCCTTTGCCGATGTAACCCGACGCATCAACCACGAGCAGCAGCAGCACGCCGCCGGCATATAACCAGGGTGCGGCATTGCGCAGTGTGTTGGGACGCAGTTGCGCCACAGCGACCATGGCCGCTGTGCCCAGTCCCATGCGCAACAGCGAGCGCAGGATCATGTCGCTGTTCTGGCCCGACGCGCTGTACAGCACGATGAGCCCGTAGCAGGCCACTAGTGCCAGTCCGATCAGCAGAGGACCGTCCAGCTTTAAGGCCAACAGGATGCGTGTGGCGATCGTGAGCGTACGGCGAGCCGACGGCGATTCAACTTGCGGGAAACTCATGGCTTGGCCTGTAGTGCAGCAGTGACAGCGGGTGCAGGTGCTACGGGCTGGGGCAACAGGTAGGCATCGAGCACTTTGCGTGCAATGGGCCCGGCTGCCGCAGCGCCAAAGCCACCGTTCTCGACCAATACGACCAATGCGATGCGGGGTTTTTCGACGGGTGCAAAAGCGATAAACCACGAATGGTCACGCAACCGTTCCGAGACATTCTTCTCGACGTATTTTTCGTTCGCTCCGACCGAGAACACCTGTGCCGTGCCGGTCTTGCCAGCAATGGAATAGGCGGCGCCATTGCCCACGCCGCGTCCGGTGCCTCGTGTCATGGTGCCCATCATGCCGTTGAACACATGATTCCAGTCTGCTTCAGGAATGCCTTCTACTGACGGCAGCGCTTGCGGCGCCACAACTGTAGCCTGACCGGTCTCGGCATTGCGCATGCCGGTGACCAATCTGGGTTTGAAGCTGCGTCCGCGCGATGCAACGGTTGCCACCATGTGCGCCTGCTGCATCGGGGTGACAGTCATATAGCCTTGGCCAATACCAAAATTGACCGTCTCACCGGGAAACCACACTTGGTCCTGTCGGCGCTTGAAGCGGTTTTTCTTCCATTCACGTGAAGGCAGGATGCCTGACTGCTCGCCGGCAATGTCGATGCCAGTCGGTTTGCCATAGCCAAAGGGCGCCAAGAATTGGGAAATGTTGTCGACGCCGAGTTGACTTGCCAGGCCGTAGAAATACACGTCGCACGAGACTGCGATGGCGTCTTCAAGATTGACTGCACCGTGGCGACCACTGCGGCCTTCACGGAAGGGTTTGCTGCTGCCCGGCAAATAGAATTCACCGGCGCAGAAGCGCGAGCTCTCAGGTGTAACCGTGCCGTTGTGCAGGCCTGCAAGGGCAATCACCGGCTTAACGGTGGAGCCCGGTGGATAGGTGCCGCGCAGTGCGCGATTGAACAGCGGCCTATCGATGTCGGTTTCAAGGTTGCGATATTCGGCACGCGTCAGGCCGCGCCCAAACAGACTCGGATCAAAACCGGGTTGACTGGCGAGCACAAGGACATCACCGTTGGCAGGATCCAGCGCAACCACCACACCGCGACGTCCTCTAAGCGCTTGTTCTGCTGCCTGCTGCGCCACTAGATCTAGCGACAGGATGAGGTCTGCGCCGGCCTTGGGCGCACGCGATTTCAGGTCCGGCGCCAGTCCGCCCTGTGATTGCACCGAGCGCCCTTGCGCGTTGACCAGCACTTCGCGAAAGCCGTTGGTGCCATGCAGTTCTTTTTCGCGGGCACTTTCAACGCCTAGCTTGCCGATCAAGGTGGTGCCGGCATAGGCGGATCTATCGATGCGTGGCAGATCCGCTTCGCCGATGGCGGCCACATAACCCAGCGCATGCACGGCCAGATCGCCATGGGGATAGAAGCGTGTCAGACGCGTGCGAATGTCGACACCCGGGAACTGATGACGATGCACGGCGAAGCGCGCAATTTCTTCTTCGCTCATGCGCAGTCGGATAGGCACTGCTTCGAAGCCGCGCCTTGCACGCACCATACGCCGGATCTCATCGACTTCATCGGCGGGGATCAGTTGCAAATGCGCCAGCCCGCGCAAAGTAGCAGCCAAGTCTGGCACTTGTTCGCGAATCAGTTCGAGTTGATAGGCGGCCTGGTTTTCGGCCAAGACTTTGCCGTTGCGATCCAGGATCAGTCCGCGATTGGCCGGGATCGGCTCTAGTCTTGCTCGATTGCCCTGCGACAACTGCAGGTAGTAATCGTGACGCAGCACCTGCAACAGAAACAGCCGACCCGCCAGCACTACTGCCGCAACAGCCACCAAAGACACAGCCAGCACGATGCGGCGCTGAAAGGCGTGCTGTTCACGCTGTGGGTTTCTGATGCTGACCGGGCCGGCCATAGTGCGGACCAGCCTAACGCGGCTGGTGGGTGCGGCCGAGCAGGCCGGCAATCACTGGCCACACAGCGGCACCAGTGAAGGGCGGCAGCCACCGCAGCACGCTGTTGAGTGGGTGTCCGCTCCAGCCGTCGATGGCCCATAGCACCAGTTCATAGAGCAGCAGCGCCACCAACACCAGCAGGCTTTGTTCGAAGATCGGCTTGGCACGCGTGATGAGGTGCAGCTTAACGGCAAGATAGGTGACCAGCGATAACGCCAGTGCGTGCTGTCCCAGCTGTGCACCTTGCAGCACGTCCAGTAGCAGGCCACAGAAAAAGCCGATGAAGATGCCACCGGTGGCCGGGGACATGGTGGACCAGTAGAGCACCACCAGCACCAGCAGCGGCGGCCGCAGTAATGACAGCCATAGGGGCAGTGGTGCCAGCATGAGCAGCAGCGCGGCCAGCGACGTAGCCGCAACCAGCAACGCTGAAATGCGCTGTTGTTCGCGCAGCGTCATGGCTTGGCTGCCTTGGGCGCTGGTGCTGCGGGCATCTCGCCTTCGCCGCCGTCGTTAGCGACTGGGTCGTCGGCTGCGGCTTCGATGTCGGAGGCATCTACCGGTGCGCCCAGCGTGACTTGCGGTAGCGTGTCGCTGGCCACCGGCGCCACTGGCGCTGCCGAATGTGTGGGATCAAACCACAGCAGCAGTGTTACTCGATCGCGTTCGAGTGTGGCCAGTGGTTTGGCGCGCACCTGTGTGAGCAGCAACACGGGATCACGCTTGATACCGGTGACGGTGGCTACGGGATAGCCGGCAGGGAATACACCGCCGAGCCCTGACGTGATCAGCAGGTCGCCAGCCTTGACGTCCGAATTGACGGGCAGATAAGGCAGCAACAGTTCACCGCTGTTGCCGGCGCCGACGGCGATAGAGCGCAGACCATTGCGTGCGATCTGCACGGGCACGGCGTGTTCCGGATCGGTGAGTAGGATTAGTTCTGAGGCCTGCGGACCGACGCGCGTCAATTGGCCCAGCAGCCCGCGTGCATCCACCACTGCCTGGCCTTGGAATGCGCCATCACGCTTGCCCTTGTTGAGCATGAGGCGCTGTTTGAGCGGATTGAGTTCGACGCTGATCACCTCGGCAGCCAGGTGCTTTGTGACCAATGCAGGCAGCGCTTGAGTGAGCGCGCGCAATTGCGCGTTTTCGTGTTCCAACGCTTCGAGGCGCAGCGCTTTGACTTCGCTGCTGCAAGCGGGCGATTTCGGCGCGCAGGCTGTCGCGGCTTTCCAGGGCATCGCCAAGATTTTGCAATCCTATGCGCGGCGCATCGACCAGCCATTGCAGCGGATAGACCGAGCCTTGCAGCCAGTAACGCAGCGACTGCAGCCAGCCATCGCGCTGGTCGTAGTAAAGGCAGACGACGGACAACAGCGCGAACACCACGAAGCGCGGGCCGGGCGCACTGTCGCGGCTGGAATTTTGATGACGGCTACGGCCGACGAAGGCCACTCCAGCTCCTGGCTCAGTCGATGCCGAAGTGGCCGGGGCCCAGCTCGTCCATCAGTTCGAGGATCTTGCCACCACCGCGCGCGACGCAGGTCAGCGGATCCTCGGCAATGATGACCGGCAGGCCGGTCTCTTCGACCAGAAGCTTGTCGATATCACGCAGCAAGGCGCCGCCGCCGGTGAGCACGATGCCGCGCTCGAACACGTCTGAGCCGAGCTCTGGTGGTGTTTGCTCCAGTGCCTGCTTGACCGCTTTGACGATGCCTTGCAGTGGCTCTTGCAGCGCTTCGAGGATTTCGTTGCTGTTGAGCGTAAAGGAGCGTGGCACACCTTCGGAGAGATTGCGGCCGCGCACGGATATCTCGCGCACCTGCTGACCAGGGTAGGCCGAGCCGATGAGGATCTTGATGCGCTCGGCGGTGGATTCGCCGATGAGGATGCCGTAGTTACGACGCACATAGTCGCTGATGGCTTCGTCGAAGCGATCGCCACCGATGCGTACCGAACTGGCATACACAATGCCGTTGAGCGACAGCACCGCAACTTCTGAAGTGCCACCGCCGATGTCGAGCACCATTGAGCCGCGTGCTTCGCCGGTGGGCAGACCGGCACCCACCGCAGCAGCCATGGGCTCTGTAACGATGGCGACATTGCGTGCGCCGGCGCCTTCAGCTGATTCACGGATGGCGCGCTTTTCGACCTGCGTGGCGCCGAAGGGCACACAGACCAACACGCGCGGTGACGGTTGCAGGAAGCGATTGCCGTGCACCTTCTTGATGAAGTACTGCAGCATCTTTTCGGTGAACGTGAAGTCGGCGATAACGCCGTCTTTCATGGGGCGCACAGCGTTGATGTGGCCGGGTGTGCGACCGACCATGCTCTTGGCTTCGGCGCCGACCGCCACGATGACTTTGCCGCCACGCGTGGGCTCGTCCTGGATGGCAACTACGGAAGGCTCGTTGAGCACGATGCCCTTGCCGCGCACGTAGATCAGCGTATTGGCCGTTCCCAAGTCGATGGAAAGGTCGCTGGAAAAATAGCCGCGCAGGCGTTTGAACATGAAATACCCGGCCTCGGATGAGTGGGAAGGAGGGGGGAAATAGGGTGCGCTAATCTATCAATCGAGACGACACGCCGCAAGGCGACGTGTATCCTTTATGACTGTATTTCTAGGGGCCAAAAGCTCCAAGGCCGCAAGGCCTCCCACTAGCACCCGGGCTGCCACTATGAGTCTCTCATCCAAACAGATCGAAGGCATCGCGCATCTGGCACGTCTTGAGCTCGACGCCGCCGAAATCCCCCGCTATGTCGACAGTCTCTCCAGCATTCTGGGCCTTGTCAGCGAGCTTGAGCGCGTCAATACCGACGGCATCGCGCCCATGGCTCATCCGCTGGAAGGTCAGGTACAGCGACTGCGCGCCGATGTCGTCAGCTCGCCTAATTTGCGGGACCTGTTGCAGGCCAATGCCCCGCAGGTCGATGCAGGTCTTTATGTGGTTCCCAAGGTGATCGAATGACTGCCCCCACTCTGGCTGCCCTGTCTGCCGGGCTCAAGGCCCGCCAGTACTCCAGCGTCGAGCTCACTCGCGCCGCCTTAGCGCGTGTCGAGCGCAGTCAACCGCAGCTCAATGCGCTGGTCACGGTCACCGCTGAGTCGGCTCTGGCCGCTGCCGCCGCTGCCGATCAGCGCATTGCCGCCGGCACCGCCGGCCCGCTCACCGGCGTGCCGATGATCCACAAGGACATCTTCTGCACGGCCGGGGTACGCACCACCTGCGGCTCGCGCATGCTGTCCAACTTCGTCTCGCCCTACGACGCGCACATCGTCACTTTGCTGGCCGATGCCGGCATGGTCATGGTCGGCAAGGCCAACATGGACGAGTTCGCTATGGGCTCGTCCAACGAAACCAGCTATTTCGGCCCAGTGAGCAATCCTTGGGATACCGCGCGCGTGCCGGGCGGCTCGTCGGGTGGCTCGGCTGCTGCGGTGGCCGCGCGTCTGGCGCCTCTGGCTACAGCTTCAGACACCGGCGGCTCGATTCGTCAGCCGGCGGCGCTGTGCGGTGTTACCGGCATCAAGCCCACCTATGGCCGCGTGTCGCGCTACGGCATGATCGCCTTTGCCTCCAGCCTCGATCAGGCCGGTGTCATCACCGTGTCGGCCGAAGATGCGGCCATGACTTTGCAGGCCATGGCGGGTTTCGACCGGCGCGATTCGACCAGCATCGATGCCCCCGTGCCCGACTATGTGGCCGAGTTGCAGCAGCCGCTGGCAGGGTTGCGCATCGGCATTCTCAAAGAGTTTTTTGGCGAGGGTCTGTCTGCGGCCATCGAAGGCCCGGTGCGCGAGGCACTGGCTACCTGGCAGCGATTGGGCGCCACCGTGCGTGAAGTCAGCCTGCCCAGCCTGCCGCTGTCGGTGCCCACTTACTACGTGGTCGCGCCGGCCGAGGCTTCCTCCAATCTGGCGCGCTTTGATGGCGTGCGCTTTGGGCATCGCTGCGATAAGCCGCGCGATTTGATGGACCTGTACAAGCGCTCACGCGCTGAGGGCTTCGGGGCCGAGGTCAAACGCCGCATCATGACCGGCACCTATGTGCTGTCGGCGGGCTATTACGACGCGTATTACCTCAAGGCCCAACGCGTGCGTTCGCTCATCAGCGACGACTTCCGCCGCGCGTTCACCGAGGTTGATCTGCTGTTGGGGCCCACCACACCCACCACGGCCTTTGGCTTGGGCGACAAGACCAGCGACCCCATCACGATGTACCTCAACGACATCTACACCATCGGCGCCAACATGGCCGGTCTGCCTGCCATGTCGCTGCCCTGCGGCTTTGCCGATGGTTTGCCGGTGGGTGTGCAGCTGATCGGGCCGCACTTTGCCGAGGGCCGATTGCTGGCCGCGGCCCATGCCTATCAGCGTGAAACCGACTGGCACCTGCGGGCGCCGCCGGCCTTTGGCGCAGACTTTGCGGGAGAAGCCTGATGAGTGGCGAATGGGAGACGGTCATCGGGCTCGAGATCCATGCCCAGCTGGCCACCAAATCCAAGATATTTTCCGGTTCAGCTACCGCTTACGGCGCCGAGTCCAACACTCAGGCCGACTTGGTTGATCTGGGCTATCCAGGCGTGTTGCCGGTGCTCAACGCCGAAGTGGTGCGTATGGCGGCCAAGTTCGGCTTGGCGGTGGGCGCCACGATCAATCGCCGCTCGGTGTTTGCCCGTAAAAACTATTTCTACCCAGATCTGCCCAAGGGCTATCAGATCAGTCAATACGAGTTGCCCATCGTCGCCGGTGGCCACCTCGATATCCTGCTAGAAGACGGCAGCACCAAGCGTATCGGCATCACTCGCGCGCACCTCGAAGAGGATGCGGGCAAGTCGCAGCACGAGGGCGTGGGCGTGTCGACTATCGACCTCAACCGTGCCGGTACACCGCTGGTCGAGATCGTCTCAGAGCCCGATATGCGTTCGGCTAAAGAAGCCGTCGCCTATATGAAAAAGATTCATACGCTGGTGCGCTATCTGGGCATCTGCGACGGCAACATGCAGGAAGGCTCGTTCCGCTGCGACGCCAACGTTTCGATACGCCGCAGGGGCGCAGAGAAATTTGGTACGCGTGCCGAGCTCAAGAACCTCAACTCGTTCCGCTACGTCGAAAAGGCCATCAATCTCGAGGTGGCACGGCAGATCGACATCCTGGAGGGCGGCGGCAAGGTGGTGCAGGAAACACGCCTTTACGATGCCGACAAGGACGAGACGCGCTCGATGCGTTCCAAGGAAGAGGCCAACGATTACCGCTACTTCCCCGACCCGGACCTGTTGCCGGTGGTCATCGAAGACAGCTTTGTCGAGGCCGTGCGCGCCAGCTTGCCCGAACTGCCAGACGACAAGGCGTTGCGCTTTCAGCAGCAGCATGGCCTGTCGCCCTATGACGCCGGGGTGCTGACTGCCAGTGCCGAAATGGCCGCGTTCTATGAGTCGGTGGTGGCACTGGTGCCGTCCGACCCGAAGCTGGTGGCCAACACCGTCATGGGTGACTTTTCCGCCTCGCTCAACAAAGACAACCTAGACATTGCTAACAGCCGTGTCAGTGCTGCGCAGTTGGGCGTGCTGGTGAGTCGCATTGTCGACAACACCATCTCGGGCAAGATCGCCAAAGAAGTGTTCGAAGCGATGTGGGCCGAAGGTCTTGAAGCCGATGCGGTCATTGAGTCGCGCGGTTTGCGCCAGATCACCGATGCCGGTGCCATCGGCGCGGTCATCGACGCCATCATGGCGGCCAACCCCAAGCAGTTGGCCGATTACCGCTCTGGCAAGGACAAGCTGTTTGGCTTCTTTGTCGGTCAGGCCATGAAGGCCACCGACGGCAAGGCCAACCCGGCGCTGCTCAACGATCTGCTCAAGGCAAAGCTGGCGCCTTAAGGGCGCCACAGCGGCATGCGCGAAACCGACAGCCTGCGTCGTTTCCTGTTTGAGGAGGCGCCGCTGCGTGGCCATTGGGTCAAGCTCGAAGATGCTTGGTCTCAAGCCCGCGCTCACCAAGATCATCCGCCTGCTGTTGCATCGTTGCTGGGGCAGGCATTAGCTGCCTCTACCTTGTTGGCTGCCTGTCTTAAGTTTCGCGGCACGCTGACTCTGCAGGTGCGCAGCCAAGGCGATGTGCCGTTGCTCATCGTGCAATGCACCCACGACCGGCAACTGCGTGGTGTGGCGCAGGTGCGTGAAGGCGCTGTTATTACCGACGATGCAGGTCTGGCTGAATTGGCCGGCCGCGGCACGTTGGTGGTCACCTTAGACAATCACGACGGTGGCGAGCCTTGGCAGGGCATCGTGCCGTTGGCGGGGGCTTCATTCCTGGCCGCTGACGACTGGCGCGCCGGCGGCCTGTTGCTGCAAAAGCTGCCGCAGACGCAGTCAGCCGGTGAGGGTGCGCGTGGGCGCATGCTGGAGATCTGGGACGAGTGCTCACTGCTGCTCGATACGCTCGGTGGCCGGGAGTTGCTCGATACCGAGCCACAGCTGCTGCTGCATCGGCTTTTCTCTGCTCACGATGTGCGTTTGTTTGACGCCGACGCGGTGCGCTTTAGCTGCCGCTGCAGTCAAGCCCGTGTGAACAGCCTGCTGTTGTCGCTGGGTGAGGATGAGGTCAAAGAGATTCTGGACGAACAGGGTTCAGTGGCCATTACCTGTGAGTTTTGCAATCGCCAATATCGATACGATGCGATTGATGCAGCACAGGTGTTTGCTGATGCGCCGGCACCGGATCTGCCCGGCTCGGTGAACTGAGCCCGCTTTTACAGTTGCAGCAAGTTGTCTGCTGCAGCATTGGTCACGGCAGTGAGGCTGATGCCTCGGTCGAACGTCACCAGTCGCCCGCCGTGCCGAACGGCCAGCGCTAACAGATAAACATCGGTGAGCTGTGAGGGCGCGTGGGCATACGATGCCTTGATGCGACTGGAATCAAGCCAGCTGATGTCGTCTGGCCAGAACTCATGCAGTGGCGATGCGCAGGCTGCCGCCAAACGCTGAGTGATTGCTTGGATGGGCATGGGGTTGGGGTAGCCCCGGTTGGACATGATGCGCACGCAGCCGTTTTGGGTCAGCGGACAGGACGCCCAGCCTTGGGGTGCATGAGCGGCAAACCAAGCGGTGGCGCTGGCATGACCAATGTGGTCAGCATCTAGCAGTGCGATCAGGACATTGATATCCAGCAGCGATCGCATCAGTAGGCGTCGTCGTCGCGAAGCGTGTTGATGAGCTGGTTGGTGACGATGCCGCCCCGGGATGGAAAGGGCGTGAACCCATAGGTGGCAGCGGGTTCTGCCACGCCGGCTTTTGTTACAGGCTGGGTGAGACCCAGCCGGGCCAGTGCCGAAATGACTTCGCCTGCGGTTTTGCCTTCCCGCCGGGCCCGCTCCTTGGCGGCGAGGAGTACATCATCGGCAATGTCGAGTGTGGTTCGCATGAATCAGATGCTAACGCATCAGTACATCACCCGCAAGTGCGCCTACAGCACCTGTTGCAGATAACGCGGGCCACCCAGCGCCTGCATCTGCCCCACAATTTCATCGCGTCTGCGCTGCACATAGGCGCTGGGTTTGCCGGCTTTCAGGCGAATCGGATTGGGCAGTACGGCCGCCAGCAGTGCGGCCTCGCTGGCGCTGAGCTTGGCGGCGTCGTGGCGAAAATACTCTCGTGATGCCGCTTGCACGCCGTATAGCCCGTCGCCGAACTGCGCTACGTTGAGGTACACCTCCAAGATGCGTCGCTTGGGCCAGAACGCTTCCATCAGTACGGTGAACCAAGCCTCAAGGCCTTTGCGCACCAGGCTCTTGCCCGACCACAGGAACAGGTTTTTGGCAGTCTGTTGGCTGATGGTGCTGGCGCCGCGAGCGCGGCCGCCCTGATCGGCCTCATCTATGGCCTTGCGGATCTGTGCGACATCAAAGCCGCGATGCTGCGGGAACAGTTGATCTTCGGAAGCCACCACTGCAATGGCGGCCTGCGGTGAGATGTTGGACAGCGGTCGCCACTGCTGACGCAGCACAAACGGTTTGGAACTCTTGCTGTTCCAGGCTTCAATGCGCGCCGCGATCATGAAGGCGCTGGTGGGCGGGTTGACGTAGCGCAGCGCCGCCACCAGCAGAATGCTCAGCAGCAACGCTGCTAACACGCTCCACACAATCGTCCGCAGCAGACCTCTAAGCAATCGCATCAACTGTCTCCGACGTTCAGTGTGCCCGCGGACCAACGAGCCTGAGTCACGCGTGGCAGACCGGCAAGGTCGGCGTGGCAGACAACCTCAGCGTAACCGAGCGTCGCAAGTTCTGCGGCCAGCCGCGGTGCCTGAGTGCTGCCGTGTTCCAGCAGCAACCAGCCACCTGGCCGCAGATGACGACGCGCTTGGCCTGCGATGGTCAGTAAGTCGGCATAGCCATCCTCTGCGGCTGCCAGCGCTGATAGCGGCTCATGCGCCAATGCTGCAAGTGCCGGGTCATCGGTCGCGACGTAGGGTGGGTTGCTGACAATCGCATCCAGCAGCCTGTCGCCCAGCGGCTCGCACCAACTGCCTAGCCTAAAGTCCACATGCTGCAGTTTCAGTTGCACCGCGTTGGCTTGCGCCAGTATCAATGCGGCAGCGGACGCATCGACAGCAGTGATCGACCACTGCGGCCGCTCGTGTGCCAGCGCCAGCGCGATAGCACCGGAGCCGGTACCCAGATCTGCGATGTGCTGCGGCCCCGTAGGCAACAGTGTCAGACAGCGCTCGACCAGCAGTTCTGTTTCGGGACGCGGGACCAGCACCGCAGGTGAGACCTGTAGCGGCAGTGACCAGAACTCTTTGCTGCCCTCGATATAGGCCAACGGTTCACCGCTCAACCGACGTGAGCATTCAGCGGCAAACTGCACCTGCGCGGAGGCGGCGACGGGCAATTCGTCATGAGCGCGCAGTGTGGCGCGTGACAGGCCGGTGGCGCGGGTCAGCAGCAGTTCGGCGTCCAGTCGCTGCAGTCCGCACTCAGCCGCATGCTGCAGTAGCGCGGCAATGCTGCGCTGCTCTGCTACATTGCTGGCCCCGAATATGGAGCCTGCCGTGTCTGAAGCTGACCTGTCCTCGTCGTCTGCCAAACCTGAAACTCCAGTGGTGAAGTGGCGTCCGCCCTCTACGCTAAAGGCGCGAGAGGTGCTGCGGGCGGCGGCGGCATTATTCCAGCTATCGTGGGTGTTCTGTTTGCCACTAGCACTGATTGGCGTATTGGCCAGTGGAGCGCCCGGGTCTGAATCCATCGCCAGCGGCGAGGGCAGTGGGCTAGTGCACAGCGGCCAGTGGTGGGCGCTGTACGGCGCCAGCATCCTCATCATGCTGCTGTGCTATGGCGCGGTAACGCTGCGTCAGCAGTCGCTGATCGATGGCAGGGCGCTGCGGGTGTTTGATGCGCTGCGCCGTAGCCTCATCACCTTGCCTTCTGCCGCACTTACTGCAGTGATCTGGCTGCTGTGTGCGCCGCTGGTATTGCCGATGGTGTGGCTGTCGCTGGCTTGGACGGTAGCGGTATGCGAAGGCTTGGGGCCCTTGCAGGCCTGCCGTCGCAGCATCGCGCTGGTGCGCGGCAATGCATTGACGCTGACCGGCAGTTATCTGGCCACGCTGGCAGCCGTGCTGGTATTCGTGATGCTGGTGGGCATTTTCTTTGGCGTCGTGATGTCGCTGGCCGGGCAGGAGGGCGCGCGCACTGGCGTGGCCGTATCGCGGGTGTTGTTTGCCGCGCTGCTGTCGCTGCCAGTGATCTACGTCAGCGCAATGCTGGTCAGCGTGCAGCGTGGTGCGCGCGGCTAAATGCCTTGATGCGCCAGATTCTGATCTGGCCAGAGTCGCCAGGTCGGGTGAGCCTCAAACTCCTGAAGGCTTGTTTTTTCGTAACTACGAAATATCATGGAGCTCGAGTTTGATCCGGCAAAGCGTCTTCGGACATTGCTTGAGCGCGGGCTCGATTTTTCGCGCGCCGTAGAAATCTTCGCTGGTTTGCATCTGACTCAGAGGGACGCGAGGCGAGACTATCGGGAGGCGCGTTTCATCACTGTCGGTCAACTGGATCGGCGAGTGGTGGTCTTGGTGTGGACCCGGCGACCCTCTGGGGTGCGAGTCATCAGTTTGAGGAAAGCCAATGGCAGGGAACAAGCGCTCTTCGCAAACCGCATCAGCGGATGCTGATGACGCACCAACGCTGACCAAAGCCTTCTTTGAGGCTGCAGATCTTTATAAGGGAACTCTGCTGGTCCAGCGTGGCAGGCCCAAGGTCGCGAATCCTAAAAAGGCACTCACCATTCGTTACGACGCGGATGTCATTGATGCCTTTCGTGCTTTAGGCAGCGGCTGGCAAACACGCATGAATGATGCGCTGCGCAAGTCGCTAAAACTCCCGCCACGATAAGACCTAGTTACTCGCCAACCTGCGCGGCCAGCTCCTCGGCTTGATGCTCTTGCTGCAAGGCCTGCAGCAGTTCATCTAACTGGCCTTCCACCACATCGGCCAACTTGTAGAGCGTGAGGTTGATGCGGTGGTCGGTAATGCGACCCTGCGGAAAATTATAGGTGCGGATGCGCTCGGAGCGATCGCCGCTGCCCACCTGCAGTTTGCGTGACTGCGCCTGCGCGGATTGCTGCTTCTCACGCTCTGCCGCCAGCAATCGTGCCTTAAGCAAGGCCATCGCTCGCGAGCGGTTCTTGTGCTGCGAACGCTCGTCCTGACACTCCACCACCACGCCGGTGGGAATGTGCGTGAGCCTGATGGCCGAGTCGGTTTTGTTCACGTGCTGACCACCGGCACCGGATGCACGAAAGGTATCCACGCGCAGATCCGCAGGATTGATCTCGATCGATTCGATCGCGTCTTCTTCGGGCAGGATGGCCACGGTGCAGGCCGAGGTATGAATGCGGCCCTGTGCTTCGGTGGCCGGTACGCGCTGCACGCGATGGGTGCCTGACTCAAACTTGAAGGCCGAGAATGCGCCGCGCCCAACCACCCGGCTGATGACTTCTTTAAAGCCACCGTGTTCGCCGATGTTTTCGCTGATCAGTTCGACCTGCCAGCCGCGCCGTTCGGCATAGCGGCTGTACATGCGATGCAGGTCGCCCGCAAAAATGGCCGCTTCATCGCCGCCCGTGCCGGCGCGCACCTCAAGATAAATGTTGCGCTCATCACGCGTGTCGACCGGCACCAGCAGCAGGCCCAAGGCGCGCTCATGTTCCAGCACTACCCCTTGTAGACGCCGCTGTTCTTCTTCGCCCATGTCGCGCATATCAGGGTCGGCATCGTTGGCCAGTTCGGCTGCGGCAGCCAGTTCCTGTTCCAGTGCCAGATGCGCACGAAAGCCCTGTGCCACTGGCTCTAATCGCGCGTACTCCATCGACAGTTCGCGAAACTGTGTGGATCCGCCGGCAATGGCCGGATCGGCCAGCAGGTGGCCGATTTCCTCGAAGCGGTCCGAGGTCTTTTCGAGTTTGGTGCGGAGCGAGTCTTTCAAGCGGGACGGCTGCAGGTGATGGGCATATAGTCGGCGGCATGATGCCTCAATCAACCCTTGTCCGTCTGGCTGCCGGCGTGCTGTTGCTGCTGGCCAATCCTTTGTTGGCGGCCGCACCGGCATCCGAGCCGGGCTGGGCGCGTAGCCCCGATGTGGTCATCGCCGAACTGGCGCTGCAACGCGGTCAATGCCGGGAGGGCGCCGAGGCTTATACCAAGGCGGCGCTTGCCTCTGCCGACGCGTCGCTTGCCTCACGCGCCGCGCAGGTGGCAGTCGGGTGTGAACAGCTCGATACCGCTTGGCGTGCCGTGCAGCGCTGGCAAGCACTGGTGCCGCGCAATGGTGAGGCTGCGCTGCTGGCTACGCTGGTGGCGCTAAAGCGCTACCAACTCGAGGACGCCCGTAAGGCGCTGACGGTGTGGTACGACTCGTCGTCGGCCGGCAATCAGGATCCGCAGCGATTTGCCGAGTTGCTTGAAGGCGAATCCGAGGCCACTGCCGTGCAGCGTGTGTTTGCACCGGTGTTCCTCAACGACGATTCCAACGCCGATGTCGTGCTGGCTGCCGCCAACATTGCGTTTCATTCCTACGATTTTCAGCGCGCCCTGCAGTTGGCAGAGCGGGTGATAAAGCTGGAGCCGCAGCAGTCAAAGGCCAAACTATTGTCGATCCGCATCCGATCGCTGTTGGGCGAGCATGATGCAGCGCTGGCATCGGCTCGTGAGTTGCTGCCATCCCTCAGTGGCGAGGACGCCTTTTTAGTTGCCGATCTGTTGGCCAATGCCGATAGAGGTGAGCAGGCACGCACCGAGCTGCTGCGATTGCGCGAGGATGCCAAGCTGGCTGCCGGTGCAGACCGGCGCTTGGGTGCGCAAGCACTGGAGCAGGGCGATGACGTCGAAGCCGAAAAGCGCTTCATGGGTCTGATGTCACAGCGCGGCAGTACTGCGCTGGCTACCTTGGCACTTGCACAGATTGCCGAGCGCCGTGGCGATAGCGAACGTGCGTTGCGTGCCTATCAGATGCTTGATGAAGCTGGCATTGGCCTGCAGGCTCGTGCCGGTGCGGCACGCGTGATTCTAAAAGCCGGCAAGCGCAGCGAGGCGCTAGCACTGCTAGAGGATTACGCTCGACGTAATCCCGATGCTGCTATCGAGGCCGTCAACACGCGCGCCAATCTGCTGGCAGGCGAGGGTGACTTTGCCACTGCGCTGGCCGACATCAATGCAGCGTTGCAGCGCTATCCGGCGCATCCGTCGCTGGGCTTTCAACGTGCCAATTTGCTGGAGCGGGCCGGTCGCCTGCGCGAGGCCGAAGCGGCGCTGGATCAGTTGCTGCGCGCACGGCCCGATGATCCGGGCTTGGCCAATGCGCTGGGCTTCACGCTGGCCGATCACAATCGCAGCCTGGATCGTGCTGAAAAGCTTATCCGTCAGGCATTGGCCATCTCGCCTGACAACCCGGCGATTCAAGACAGTCTGGGTTGGTTGCACTACCGTCGCGGCAAACTCGCCGAAGCGCAGCCGGTCCTTGAGACCGCTTGGCGCAATGGCCGTGATGCCGAGATCGGCGCGCACCTTGGCGAGGTGCTGTGGCGGCGCGGTGAAGAGGGCAGGGCGCGCTATGTCTGGGCCCAGGCACTCAACCACGATCCGGGCAATGCCGTGGTGATCGCCACCCAGGATCGGCTCACCGGTGCGGCACCTGCCAAGCGTGGCCGCTAGAGCACGGTATGCCGGCGCGGCAGTTGCGCTGCCGCTGCTGCTGATGGCGCTGCTTACCGGTTGCGTTGGCGCGGTTCGCCCACCGCCTGTGCCAGCGGTGGTTCTTGCGCCGCTGGACCAACGACGCGCCGCACTGCAGGCCGTGCAGTCGTTTCAATTAGAGGGGCGGCTCGCTGCGGCTGTGGCCGGCGAGGGCTTCAATGCCAATCTAGGCTGGACGCAGCGCGGTGACCGTACCGAGCTGGACCTGCGCGCCCCACTGGGTTTTGGCGCCGCGCGCGTGGTGCGCGATGCCGGTCAGCTGACGCTGGAGGCCAGTCGTGGCGAACACTTCAGTGGTCCGTTGGCCAGCGAGCAACTGACGCAGCGTTTGGGTTTTGAGCCGCCGCTGGGCAGCCTGCGCTGGTGGGTATTGGGCGTGCCCGACCCGACCGTTGCACTGTTTACTCAGCAGCTCTCGGCTGATGGCCAATCGCTGCTTGCGATAGATCAGCTCGGCTGGCACATCGATTACAGCGAATACGGCCGATATGGCAGCACGCTAGCTGCAGCGCAGTTGCCGCGTCGTCTCACGCTGACGCGCGATCAGGTAAGGCTGCGGTTGGTGGTGGACCGTTGGACAGTCGAATCGCCATGAGTACGCTGCGGGTGCTGGCGCCGGCCAAGCTCAATCTGTTTCTGCATGTGGTCGGGCGCCGGCCCGATGGCTATCACTTGCTGCAGACGGTGTTTCAGCTGATTGACCTGCAAGACGAGGTCTCGCTGGCGGCCACTGACGACGGGCGCATCGTGCGCGACCCGCCGCCCGATGATCCTGTGTTGGCGGCACTGCCCGATGCCGCCGACCTGTGTGTCAAAGCCGCCCTGCGTTTGC
Source organism: Pseudomonadota bacterium (assembly GCA_026398735.1). Taxonomy (GTDB): domain Bacteria; phylum Pseudomonadota; class Gammaproteobacteria; order Steroidobacterales; family Steroidobacteraceae; genus ZC4RG30. The sequence continues at coordinate 16,561 of JAPLSH010000015.1, forward strand.
AGGCTCACACAGGCTGCCGGCTGGGCGCGCGCATTCACGTGACCAAACGCATTCCGGCCGGCGGCGGCTTGGGCGGTGGCAGTTCAGATGCTGCTGCGGTGCTGCTGGGCCTCAATCAGCTGTGGAATTTGGGGCTGTCACGCGACGAGTTGGCACAGCTGGGGCTGGCGCTGGGCGCGGATGTGCCGGTGTTTGTGCACGGTCACAACGCCTGGGCCGAGGGCTTGGGCGAGCAACTTGTGCGGCTGCAAACGCCGCAGCGTTGGTTTGTGGTGCTGCGGCCGCCGGTTTCGATCAGTACAGCCGAGGTATTCGCTGCTTCTGAATTGACGCGTGATACCCCGCCCATCACAATCGCGGCCTTCCTCGCCGGCCATGGTCATAACGACTGTGAGCCGGTGGTGCGCAGCCGCTACCCGGTAGTGGCCGCGGCGCTGGAGTGGTTGGGGCAGTTTGCCCCGGCCCGTCTGACCGGCACCGGGTCCTGTGTGTTTGCGGCGTTCGCCGACGAAGCAGCAGCCCGGAACGTGGCAGCAGCGCCACCACCCGGCCATCAGGCCTGGGCGGTGCGCGGAATCGGTTAACTGTTGGGGTGTCGCCAAGTGGTAAGGCAGCGGGTTTTGATCCCGCCATTCGGAGGTTCGAATCCTTCCACCCCAGCCAATTTTCAGCGCACGCGCGTCGCGCGCACCCAGCTCTTGCTGCCGTCCTTGTCCAAGCTCAACCGGTAAGAGCCCATCGAGCCTTTGCGCACTGTGACTTCGTCGCCTGCTTCCGGTTCGAAGCCCACCCGTACTTCGTCCTGACGCCACACCTGACCGTTATCGAGCGTGAACAGCCAGGTGTCGGGCACGGTCTGGCGCAAGTCTTCGATGATGGCCTTGAGCTCCTGCGACTGCTGTTCCTTCTGAACTTCAGAGGGCTTCCTGGCGATCTGTTCTGCGCCAAAGGCTGCCGGGGCACTCGCCGCGGCTTTGGCAGGTGCGGCAGCCACTTCAGTTGCTTCTGCAGAGCCGCTAAACACCGAGCCGACAGCGGACTTGGCCCGCGCCAGCATGCCAGGTGACTTGGGCTTGGCGACGGCCGCAGTCGCAGCAGGTGCTGCAACCGGTGCTGCAGCGGCCACTGGCGCAGCGACGGCCTGCGCGGGAGCAACGGCTTTAGAGAGTGCCGCGGCCTCGCGATCGAAACAGGTCAGCCGCTGCAGCGAATCCTGCACTTTGCTGCAGTCGATCACCTTGCTGACGGCTTGTTGGGGCGCCTCGGCTGCGGTGGCCGACAGGCCTGTGGCGGCGAGCACGAGCCAAGCGAGTGATCTGTTCATTGAAGTCCCCAGTAATGCGTTTGAGCATTCTTGCCTGAAGCGCGTCGTGTTTGCCATGCGGCGTAAATCGGCCTTGAATAAATCCTAGTTGCATCCTCAACAGAATCCGCCGGTTCCGCGGTCATTTCGAGACACTGTTGCTAAATACCGACAATAACTTGTCCAAATTGCTTGAAACACCCGTTGTAAATGTGGCTTGATTCGCGGTGGGGAACAAAGCATCGAAAAAGGTGCCTAACTGTCACTTTTTTATGGCCCCACGATTTTTTGTAATAACTAGTTTGGGGAGATCAGATGAAGCACGCTGAAACCAAAGGCCTGTCTGCGAGCGGTTCGTTCGCCGTACGCGCCGCCGTAGCGATGGCGCTGGGTGGCTTTGCAATGCTGGGTCAGATGCCGCAGGCGTATGCCGCCGATGCCGCTGCTGCCGATAAGCTTGAAGAAGTACAGGTCACCGGTTCACGCATCGTCCGCAAGGACTATGTGTCCAACAGCCCGCTGGTGTCGGTTGATACCGCGGCGCTTGAGTCCAAGTCTGGCCTCAACATTGAGTCCTACCTGAACCAGCTGCCGGAGTTCAACCCGGCCGGTTCGCCCACTGTTAAGGGCGGCACCGGCGGTAACTCAGACGTGCAGATCTCTGCAGTCAACTCAGTCGGTATCGCTTCGGTCTCGCTGCGCGGCTTCGGCCCCAACCGCGGCCTGGTGCTGATGGATGGCCACCGCGCCACCCCGACCAATGCGCTGATGGTTGTTGACATCAACAGCGTGCCTTCGTCGATGATCAAGCGCGTCGAGATCATCTCGGGCGGCGCCTCGGCCACCTACGGTGCCGACGCTATCGCCGGCGTGTCGAACTTCATCCTGCGTAAGGATTTCCAGGGCCTGGAAGTCGACTTGCAGCAGGGCATCACCCAGGCCGGCGACGGTCAGGAAACCCGCGCTTCGGCCCTGATGGGCACGAAGTTCGCCGATGGCCGCGGCAACGTGGTCTTCGCTGCGGAGTACTACAACCGCGAAGCTGCCTACGAAAAGAACCGCAGCTTCTTCACCAAGGGCTGGGGCGACGCTACCGTTGGTGGCAACTTCTTGGGCTTCATCTTCGGTGTCAACGGTTACAACCCGATCTTCAACAACTACTCGCCGGCTGCGCTGGCGGGCATTCTGGGCAAGACCCCGGCCACCGTCACCGGCCCGTCGGGCGCGGGCAGCGGCGGTATCCGCTTCAATCCGGACGGCTCGATCTTCCTGATCACCGGCAACAACGCCAGCACCTTCAAGCTGCCGATCGATGGACAGCGCTACGCGTATGTAAACGCCTACAACGACAGCCTGGTGAACAACGCGGCCAACCCGCCGCCGGTCATTCAGAAGGTCAAGTACAACGAGATCGACGGCTACGCCGGTTCGCCGCAAACGCGCTATGCGTTCATGGGCTCGGGCTCGTACGACATCACCGACAATCTGCAGTTCTACTCGAGTGCGCGTTTTGCACAGAGCCGTACCACCACCTACCTGGCCGGCACCAACGCCAGCTTCGGTTGGGAAGCTACGGTTCCTTACAACGCCACCACCGACAGCCCGGTCAACCCGACGCTGAACTTCAAGGATCAGGCGACGGTCGCGGCCATCATGGCCAACCCGGCTGCCTACGCGAACCCGGGCTTCATCGCTCACGGTGCCGTGGGTGCCAAGAACCCCGTGCCGTTGAACATGGCCGTCCTGCTCAACAGCCGCGCCACCAATCCGCTGACCTCGGGCTGGATTGTTGAGACCTATCCGCTCAACAGCTTCGCTTCGCGTAGCACCCTTGACGAGAACCTGGCTTGGCAGATCGAAGCTGGCCTGAAGTTCGACCTGCCGTTCGGCGATTGGAAGGGCGAGGTGTATTACTCGCGCGGTGAGTCGCAGACCTACAACATTGCCAACGGCAACAACTCGCTGGCCCGCTGGCGTGGTGAAGTCACGGCCAATGACTATGGCTACAAGTCGAACCTGCAGAGCAACAGGACCAACAACCCGGGCGCCAACCTTGGCTTCGGTTCGGTGGCTGTGCCTTGCACCAGCGGCTTCTACGACACGATCTTCAAGGGCGACGCACGTCCGACTGAAGATTGCTTGTATGCCGTCAATGCCCCGCTGCAGACTCGCACCGAGAACCAGCAGGACATCGGTGAAGTCAACTTCCAGGGCGGCCTGTTCAACCTGCCTGCCGGTGAAGTACGCGCCGCCGCCGGTTATGAGTACCGTCGCAACTCCTCGCAGTTCATCCCCGACATCCTGCAGTCGACTGCCTCGTTTACCGATCAGGTCATCGGCGTGTACCCCACCGGGTATCTGGACGCACAGACCAAGGTCAACGACTACTACGCCGAACTGCTGGTGCCGGTCCTGTCGAACACCTTTGTGAAGAAGGTCGACTTGGAACTGGGCGGCCGTATGTCGGATTACGACAAGACCGACTCGACCACTACCTTCAAGATCAACGCCAGCGTCGAGGTCAATGACTTTGTGCGCTTCCGTGGTGGTTACAACCGTGCCAATCGCGCCCCCAACCTGGGTGAGATGTTCCTCAACCTGCAGCAGATCTTCACCGGTGGCCCCAAGTACGGTGATCCCTGCAGCTTGATCTCCAACTCGCCCTTCGGTGCGGGTGGTGCAGCTCCGAACCCCTGGTCTAACGCGGTTGCCAACCCGGCTGTGCTGGCCGGTGGCCAGACCGCTGCCGGTGCCAAGAGCGCCTACCTCATCTGCCAGGCGCAGATGGGTGCCGGTGCCTTCGCCCCGTCGGGCGGCTACTATTCGCCGACCAGCGCCCCGGGCGCCATCGGTGGTGGTGGCTTCGCTTGGGTGAACCAGATCGGTAATGCCAAGCTCAAGTCTGAAATCGCTGACACCTACACCGCCGGCTTCGTGCTGCGTTCGCCCTTCGAGAACGCATTGTTGTCGAACATCACGGCGACGGTGGACTGGTATCAGATCAGCCTGAACAACACGATCCTCCCGTACTCGACGACCTATGCACAGTACCTGTGCTACGGCGCTGTGCAGGTGACCGACGCCGCCGGTGCTGCAGCGCAAGCCAACTCTGCGGCTTGCCTGAACATGCCGCGCAGCACGTCTAACGGCGGTGCCTTGACCACCCAGGTGTCTTACGACAACCAGGCTACGGTCAAGACCTCGGGTGTGGACTTCACCATGAGCTGGTCTGCCAAGATGGCCGACATGGGCTTGGAGAGCATTCCGGGCGGTCTGAACGTCAGCGTTCAGGGCACTTGGCTGAACTACTACAAGACCAAGGAATCGGCTGCCAGCTACGATCCGGAAGTGGATTGGAAGGGTTCGCTGGGACCGAGCCTGCAGGGCTTCAACGCTGGTGCATATAGCTATCGCTTGTTCACCAACTTCAGCTACGTGTTGCCGGCTGCAAGCTTCAACCTGCGCTGGAGGCATCTGCCCCCGGTGAATGTTGCTGGTCAGGCTGTTCAGGATGCGACGGTCAAGAACAACGCCGCTGCCGCAGCGGGCGCTGCTCTGCCGATCCTCAGCTACACGCCGATCACCAACGAGCCGGTCGAGGCATATGACGCGTTCGACCTCTCGGTGAACTGGAACTTCTCGGAGAACTTCACCGTTCGTGCCGGCGTTGACAACCTGCTGGACACCCAGCCGGCAATCACCGGTAAGGCCAACGGTTATCCCGTGGGTACCACGCTGTCGGGCGTCTGCAATGGCGCGCCGGGTTGCGTGAACCCGGGTGCGTACAGCCTGGGCACTTCGGGCCAGGGCTCGACCAACGGTGGTTACTACGACGTGCTGGGTCGCCGTTACTTCCTGGGCTTCAAGGCGAAGTTCTAAGCGCCAGCCAGGAAGTCTGTCTGCGGTGGCGGGTGCAAGCCCGCCACCTATTCAGGCAGCGTAAGTTGATGTTGATTTGAAGGCCGCGACGGGCAACCGCCGCGGCCTTTTTGTTTGCGTTGCATTGACGCAACAAAAACGCACCGGATCGAGTTGTCATCGCAACTTTCGCTTGTCATTGCAGTATCAACTGTGGCCTTATCCGGCAGTCTTTACGACCACACAGGAACGCACACTTGAAATCAAACACCACACGCTTTCACACCGCTGGCGTACGCGCCGCTGTTGCCGCTGCACTGGGCACTGCTCTGCTCGGCGGTTTTGCTTCGCAGGCCTTTGCGGCTGAAGAGAAGCTCGACGAAGTGCAGGTCACAGGCTCGCGCATCAAGCGCGCCACTGACTTCGACACCGCCAACCCGACCACGGTCGTGGATGCCGACTACTTCAAGAACATGGGCATCGTGAACGTGGGTGACGCGATCAAGTCGCTGCCTTCGAACGTGTCCAACAACTCGCCGACCACCACCGGCAACGCCAACTTTTTCGCCGGTTCGACCATCGCCAACCTGCGTGGTCTGAACCCATTCTTTGGCAGCCGCACGCTGAACCTGGTCAATGGCCGCCGCTTCGTCCCCACCAACCAGGGTGATGGCGTCGATCTCAACTTCATTCCGTCGGTGCTCATCGAGCGCATGGACGTGGTGACCGGCGGTGCATCGGCCGCTTATGGTTCGGGCGCCATCTCGGGTGTGAACAACGTGTTTCTGGCTCGCAAGCTCGAGGGCGGCAAGCTGGATGTGGACTTCGGCCAGACCGCGCAGAGCGATGGCAAGGATCGGCACATTGCTGCGGCTTTTGGCAGCAGCTTTAACGAGGGTCGCGGTCATTTCAGCGTGGGCTATGAGCATCAGCAGTCGGATTCGATCGGTTGCTACACCGTGCGCGACTGGTGCGCCCGTGGCACTGCCTTCGTGAACAACCCGGACAGCACCGCCAACGGTGGCACCAGTGCCACCGCGCCGCAGTACCTGCTCAAGGACAATGCCCGTGCTGCGCAGATCAGCGACGCCGGTGTGTTCCAGAACTTCGGTGCACCGTTTGGCGCGCCGACCTATGGCGTGAACGCTGCTGGCACCGGCACCGTGGCCTATAACGTGGGCACTGGCGCTACCGGTTCGCCGTTTAACACCGTGGTCGGTGGTGACGGCAAGTCGGCCTACAAGTACTCCAACCTGCGCGCCCCTGTTAAGCGCGATGTCGGCGCCCTGACGCTCACCTATGAGCTGGCCGACAACCTGAACCTGAGCGTTGATGCCAGCTACGGCAAGGTGGTCACTTCCAACCGCACGGGCGGCTTGGATGCGCAGTTCACGGCTATCAACGCCGACAATGCGTTCCTCGGTACCGCCACTGGTGCAGGTTCGCTCAAGGCAGCGCAGGCTGCTGCCGCACTGTTCCCGGGCGGCTTTGCGTTCTACAACAAGGATTGGACCAGCCAGATCGATTCGCACTCGGACTTCAACACCGAAGTGAAGCGTTTGGCAGCGGGCCTAGATGGTCGCTTTGCCGGCACGAGCTGGACCTGGGACGGCTACTTCCAGTACGGCGAGACCAAGCGTTCGCAGCTGGTGGCCGATAACCGTCACCTTAATGCCTATAACTACGCCATCGACTCTGTGATCGACACGCGTGCCGGTTCGGCCACGCTGGGTCAGGCTATCTGCCGCGCCACGCTGACCGGTTCGACCGATCCGATTGCCAAGGGTTGCGTTGCACTCAATCCGTTCGGCACTGGCGCAATATCCAAGGCCGCACACGACTACGCCTTTGGTTATCTGCTCGAAGAGCTGACCTACAAGCAGTCGGTGTTTGCTTTCAACACGACCGGTAACGTGTCAGATGGTATCGGCGCTGGTGCCTTCAAGGCTGCAGCCGGTATGGAGTATCGTCAGGAGAAGGGCGAGAACATCGGCTCACAGGGCGGTGCACCCGACTACGTGCGCACCGACTACCTGATTCAATACGGTGAGTCGTTCGCCGGTAACGTCAACGTGATCGAAGGCTACGGCGAGCTTGATCTGCCGCTGCTGCGCGATGCTGCGTTGGCCAAGCGTTTTGACCTGAATCTGGCTGCGCGTTATTCGCAGTACGAGAATCAGGGCAAGGCTGGCACCACTGGTGAGAAGCGCACCCACGACATGCTGACCTACAAGGCCAGCCTCAACTGGGATCTGGTGGATTCGGTTCGCCTGCGTGGTACTTACTCGCGCGATAGCCGTGCAGCCAACTTCCGCGAGCTGTACTACGGCCAGAAGATTCAAGCCGGCGGCATCTTTGGTTTCTGCGGCCCGGTGGGCAGCAATCAGGTGGATGCTTGTAACTGGAGCCTCGAAGGCAATGTCGATCTGAAGCCTGAGAAGGCAGACACGTTCACTGCCGGTATCGTGTTGACGCCTGCCGATGCGCTGCCTGGTTTCCAGTTCGCCATCGACTACTTCAACATCAAGATCACCGACGCGGTCCAACAGGCCAATGTGCGGCGCGTGCTCGATGGCTGCCAAGTGTCGAACATTGCAGAGTTCTGCAATCTGTTGACGCTGGACGGCACGACCTACACGTTCAACGGCAAGAGCTATAAGGGTGTGAGCAACCTGCGCGCGCTGGCGTTCAATGGCAGCGAATACCTGTATCGCGGCTTTGACATCACCAGCAGCTACAAGCTGAACTTGAATGACTATGGTGCGGTCAACTTCCGCTTCCTGGCCACTCATATGATGGAGCAGAGCTTCCAGCCGACACCGGATCCGACCTCACGTGTCAACGTGGTGGGTCAGGTCGGTACGGCCAACAGCTTCCTGTCAGACAACCAGCCTTCGGCTGATTGGCTGGCCACGCTGTCGGCGACCTATGTACTGGGGAACTTCAGCGCCACGCTGCAGGATCGCTATGTCAGCTCGGGCAAGATGAATTACCTGGGCACCACGCCGTCGGATTCCGACTACACGGCGTTGATGGCTACCGGTCGCTACACCAGTTCTGATGTGAACTCGGTGCCCAGCTATCAGGTGTTCGCACTCAATGCTTCGTATACCTTCCAGGATCTGGGCTTTGCCAAGACTCTGCGGGTGTGGGGTGGCATCGACAACCTGTTCGACAAGGACCCGCCGGTGGCGACGGGTACGGGCTTTGGTGGTGCAGCCAATGGCGGCACGAACGCGGTGTTCTACGACACCATCGGCCGTGCTTACAAGCTGGGCCTGAGCCTGACGTTCTGATGAGTGCTTGAGGCAGCCGGCTGCAGAGCCGGCTTGCCCGATGGATACAGGCCGCGACGGGCAACCGCCGCGGCCTTTTTGTTGCCGCTTACTTGCTGCGTGCTTGCAGCTTGGCCGTCTCGGCGGCGTACAGCGGTACACGCATGGTCACGCGCTCGAGATTCAAACGCTCTTGCGTGGGCTGATGACCGGTGGGGATCGAGGCCAACACGGATTCAAAACGTTCGGCGATGCCTTGCTTGAACTCGGGGTGCGAGAAGATGAACAGATCGTTGTTGCGGATGCCGGCCATCACCACTTCGCCTGCTTCGATCGGGTCCATGCCGGCCGGTGCCGGCGGGTTGCCCGGCATGCCACCGGGCGGGCGCGGCAGCGGTGCAGCAGTGGCAGCACGCGGTGCATTCTTGAGTTGCTCGGGGCGATACAACTCACTGCGACCGATGTTGGTGTTGACTGCGCCGGGCAGATACACCGACGTGCCGATGTTAGTTTCTTCCAATTCGATACGCAGCGCTTCCATCAGTCCCATCGCTGCAAACTTACTAGCCGTATAGATGCCGGCCTTGCCACCGGGCAGCACGCCGCTCATTGATGAAGTGGTGCAGATGTGTGCGCCTTCGCCATAGGCGCGCATGCGCGGCACAAAGGTTTGTATGCCGTTGAACACGCCTGCCACGTTTACATTGAAGCCCCAATCAAAATCGTTGTGGGTGGCTTCGGCCACTTGGGCGCGCACACCCACGCCGGCGTTGTTGACCAGCAGGTGCACGCGACCGAACTTCTTCTCGGCTTCATCGGCCAGGCGCACCCAGCCGGCGCGGTCGGTCACGTCGTGCTTGATGGCATGCACGCGCGACTTGTCGGCAAACAGCGCCAGCGCGCCTTCGATCTGCGTGTCGTCGATATAGCCGATGATGACCTTCATGCCGGCGTTGTAGGCAGCACGGGCAATGCCTAAGCCGATGCCGCTGGAGGCGCCGGTGATGTAGGCGACCTTGCCAGCCACGTCCTTGAGCGGGGCGGTCTGCGACGGGCGGTAGCCGGCTGGGGTGGCGGTCTGGGCCTGGGCGGTGGCCGGGGTAAGGCCGGCAGCTAGACCGGTGGCGGCGGTAGCGGCTGCCACAGTGGCGCCACCCAGAAAGCGGCGGCGGGTGGCCGCGAAGTCGTCAGAAATATCGGTCATGGAGAGCCCCCCGGCTGGTTTTGAAATGACGTACAGGCAGCGCTGGGCTATAATTGTCGGTTCCGCAGACTGCCTTGCAGGTTCGAGACCGTGACCGAGCAATCGATGGCTCTTTTCACGGGCAACGCCAATCCGGCGTTGGCCCATGATATCGCGCGGCACCTCACGGTGCCCCTTGGTCGTGCCTCAGTGGGCCGCTTCAGCGATGGCGAAGTTAACGTCGAGCTGATGGAAAACGTGCGCGGTCGCGACGTGTACATCGTGCAGTCCACCTGCCCGCCGGCCAACGACCACCTCATGGAATTGCTGGTTATGGTCGATGCCTGTCGCCGTGCTTCGGCCGCGCGCATCACCGCAGTCATTCCGTACTTTGGTTATGCGCGCCAAGATCGCCGTCCGCGTGCCACGCGTGCTGCCATCACCGCCAAGCTGGTCGCCAACATGATTGCCGGCGCCGGTGTTGATCGCCTGCTCACGGTCGATCTGCATGCCGACCAGATCCAAGGCTTCTTCGATATCCCCGTAGACAACGTCTATGGCTCACCGGTGTTGCTGGGCGATGCTTGGCGTCAGCGTCACGAGAACCTCATCGTGGTGTCGCCCGATGTGGGCGGTGTGGTGCGTGCGCGTGCGCTGGCCAAGCAGCTCGATGATTGCGATCTGGCCATCATCGACAAGCGCCGGCCGCGTGCCAACGAAGTCAAAGTCATGAACATCATCGGTGATGTGCGCGATCGCAGCTGCATTCTCATCGACGACTTGGTAGATACCGCAGGCACGCTGTGCCAAGCCGCGGTGGCTCTCAAAGAGCAGGGCGCGCGCAAGGTCATTGCCTACATCACCCATCCGGTGCTGTCGGGCAAGGCTGTCGAGCGCATCTCTACCTCAGAGCTCGATGAGCTGGTCGTCACCGACACCATTCCGCTGTCTGTTGCAGCCAAGGCTTGCAGCCGCATCCGCGTGCTGTCTGTGGCCGAACTGCTGGCAGAGACCATCCGTCGCATCCGCGACGAAGAGTCCGTCAGTTCGCTTTATATCGATTAGTTTTTGAAGGTGGCGCGCCGCAGGTCGCGGCGGCGTGCCGTTGTGTCAACGTCAGGAGATCAACATGCGTATTGTTTTCGAACTCAGCGCCGAACCGCGCAACGACCAGGGCAAAGGTGCGAGCCGCCGCCTGCGTCACGCGGGTAAGGTGCCGGCCATTGTGTACGGCGGTAGCGCCGCACCGGCCAATATCTCGCTCAGCCATCAGAAGCTGCTGCTGGTGATTGACAACCAGAAGTTCTATTCAACCATCGTCAATGTCGATGTGGCCGGCACCAAGCAGGCTGTCATCGTTAAGGACGTGCAGATGCACCCGGCCAAGAACGCCGTCGTGCACGTCGATCTGCTGCGTGTGTTCGAAGACCAGCCGCTTCGCGTGCACTTGCCCATCCGCTTCCTCAACGAGGCCACCAGCCCCGGCGTGAAGTTGCAGGGCGGCACGGTGTCGCACGTGCGTGCGGATATCGAGATCCAGTGCTTGCCCAAGGATCTGCCGGAGTCGGTTGAAGTCGACATGGGCCAAATGAGCATCAATACCTCGGTCAAACTGTCGGACCTCAAGCTGCCTGCCGGCGTCACCATCCCCGAGCTCGTGCACGGTCATGACGCACCGGTGGTGGTCATCAATGCGCCGCGCGTCGACAAGGAAGCCGAGGCCGAGGCCGCTGCTGCCGCAGAAGCCAAGCCCGCTGCGGGCAAGGCGGCTGCCAAGCCTGCTGCCAAGGCTGCTGCTGCGCCTGCCAAGGCTCCGGCGAAGAAGTAAGCCGCGTCCGCGCTGCATCCTGCCCCCGCACCTATGGCCGGTACCGACATCCAACTGGTCGCCGGCCTGGGCAACCCGGGCAAGGAGTATGCGCAGACCCGTCACAACGCCGGGTTTTGGCTCGTCGACGAGCTGGCCCGGCGTCATGGCGGAAGTTGGCGGCGCGAGCCACGCTTTGATGCCGAGCTGTCCCGCGTGCGGGTGGCCGGCACAGAGCTCTGGCTGGTCAAGCCTCAGGCTTATATGAACCGCAGCGGCGGAGTCACCGCCGGTGTGGCCAATTTCTACAAGATCCCTGCCGCCAGCATGCTGGTGGTCCACGATGAACTCGACTTGCTGCCTGGCGTAGTACGCCTGAAGCAGGGCGGCGGTTCGGGTGGTCACAACGGCCTCAAAGACCTCATTGCCCATTTGGGCGAGGACTTCTGGCGCCTGCGGCTGGGCATCGGCCATCCCGGTTCGCGGGATCTGGTCACCGATTTTGTGCTGGGCCGCGCTTCCGCGGCCGAGCAGCAGTTACTCGACGACGGCACCTATGCCGGCGCCGATTGCCTGCCGCGCGTGCTGGAGCAGGGCGCGCAGCAGGTCATGAAATCCCTCCACTCCGCAGACGGAAAACAGAAGGTCTAAGGCATATGGGCATCAAGTGCGGCATCGTCGGGTTGCCCAATGTCGGCAAGTCCACCCTCTTCAACGCGCTGACGCGCGCGCAGATCGCAGCCGAGAACTATCCGTTCTGCACCATCGACCCCAATGTGGGCGTGGTGGGTGTGCCCGATCCGCGTCTGGATGCCTTGGCTGCCATCGCCAAGCCCGAGAAGGTGCTGCCCACTGCCATAGAGTTTGTCGATATCGCAGGCCTGGTGGCCGGTGCCTCGCAGGGCGAGGGCCTGGGCAACCAGTTTCTGGCGCATATCCGCGAAACCGATGCCATCTCGCATGTGGTGCGCTGCTTTGAGGACGACGACATCATCCACGTGGCCGGCGGGGTTAACCCCATTGCCGACATCGACGTCATCGACACAGAGCTGGGTCTTGCAGACCTGCAGAGCGTTGAGAAGGCCGTCGATCGCGCCGCCAAGCTGGTCAAGTCTGGCGACAAAGAGGCCCTGCGCCGCCGCGACTTGCTGCAGCGTCTGCGCGAGCACCTGAACAACGGCAACCCGGCGCGTTCGATGCAGATGAGCGACGATGACCGCAAAGAGCTGCGCGATCTGCACCTGATCACGCTCAAGCCGGTCATGTATGTGGCCAATGTCAACGAGAGCGGATTTACCAATAACCCGCACTTGGACGCGGTGCGCGCCCGCGCTGCCACCGAGGGCGCTGTGGTGGTAGCCATCTGCGCGGCCATCGAGGCCGAGATCGGTCAGCTCGAGGACGCCGAGCGCATCGACTTTCTCAAGGACCTGGGTTTGGAAGAGCCGGGCCTGAACCGCGTGATTCGCGGTGCCTATCAGCTGCTGGGTCTGCAGACCTATTTCACTGTGGGCCCCAAAGAAGTGCGGGCTTGGACGGTCAAGGCCGGATCAACGGCGCCGCAGGCCGCGGCGGTCATCCACACCGACTTTGAGCGCGGCTTCATCCGTGCCGAGGTCATCGCCTTCGACGACTACATCGCCTGCAAGGGTGAGGCGGGCGCCAAAGAAGCGGGCAAGCTGCGCTTGGAAGGTAAGGAGTACTTGGTGCGCGAGGGCGACCTCATGCATTTCCGCTTCAACGTCTAATTTGCAGCCTAATAGTGTTGCGCTCCGGCAACACTATTGTTTCGCAGCGCGAAGAGCTGGCCGTTTCGCGCTGCTTTCCACCCTCAAAATACGTAAAAACGCTCGCGAGGGGTGGCCTTTAGGCCCCGAACGTATTAATTTTGTCATACGGGTCGCGCTACCACGGGGTGGCGTGCCCAAACCCATGCGCTCGCTGCACCCTGTCCGCAGGTTGCAACTGAGCAACACACGATCAGGGAGCTACTAAATAATGTCCAAGCATGTCGTTAATGCCCTGGCCCAGCGCAAGCTGAGCACCGGTGCCGTCAAGGTCGCCGCTGCCGTCGCGTTCGCGCTGGTTGCCGCAGGTGGCAGTTCGTTGGCCTTTGCACAGTCATCCGAGGGTTCCTTGTACGGCAAGGTTACCCCGGGCGCTTCGGTCACCTTGACCAGCTCCGAGACGGGCACCACCCGCACTATCACTGCAGATTCCGGCGGTAACTTCACCGCCTCGCGCTTGCCTCCGGGCAAGTACACCGTCTCGGCCGGTGGCAAAGAATCAGACGTGAACGTGTCGATCGGTGGCAGCACGCTGGTTGATCTGGACAAGGCATTGACCACCGTGGCGGTGACCTCGGGTCGCGTCGGCGCGATCGACTTCAAGAGCACTGAGACCAACTTCGTGTTCAGCCAGGAGCAGGTTCAGGCCCTGCCTGTAGCCCTGTCGGTCAACGCGGTTGCGGCACTGTCGCCCAGCGTGCTCAAGGGTGACTCGGGCCTGGGCTCGGGCAACCTGCCGTCGTTCGCCGGTGCATCGGTCGCCGAGAACGCGTACTACATCAACGGTTTTGACGTCACCAACATCCGCAACTTCCTGGCCTATGCAGATCTGCCCTTCGAAGCGATCGCGCAGCAGCAGGTTAAGGCCGGCGGCTATGGCGCCGAGTACGGTCGTTCGCTGGGCGGTGTCATCAGCCTCGTGACCAAGCGCGGCACCAACGAGTGGAAGGGTGGCGTGTCGATGATCTGGGAGCCTGCTGGTCTGCGTGCCCGCGGCCATGATCTGCTCGACAAGGAGCCGGATCGTAAGGGCAGCTACTGGCTGTTCGGTAGCAACAACACTGCCGATGAGTTTACGACCACCGCCTATTTGGGCGGCCCGGTCATCAAGGACAAGCTGTTCATCTTCGGTTTGGTGGAGCGCACCGCAACTCGCATCGATTCGTTCGGCCAGTCGCAAAGCGTTCATCGGTCGGCAGATACGCCCAATGCCATGGTCAAGCTGGACTGGAACATCAATTCCAAGAACCTGCTCGAAGTCACCGGCATCTATAACAAGCAGCGCCAAGATTTCACGGACTTCACCAACGCCAAGCCCTACAGCACGTCGCACGATGGCTTGGGTGCTAACAGCTTTGTCTACACCGGTGGCTCAGTGCTCATCGGCAAGTACACCGGCTATGTCACCGACAACCTGACGGTTTCGGCTGACGTGGGTCAGGTCAAGAGCTTGGCCGGCGTGATACGCGGTGCTCGTACGCTGGGTCAGGATTGCCCGGTGGTGTACAACATCGGTGCCACCACTCCGCTGGGTTGCTGGGTGCCGCCTTTCCCCAGCAACGGCGGCCGCGACCCGGACGCGCCGAGCGAGGACGAGGACAACCGCACTGCGGGCCGCTTCGACGTGGAGTACCGCCTCGGTGCGCACACGATCAAGGCCGGTGCCGACGTGCAGCAGTTCAAGTCGGCTGAGGCCGGTGGCAGCACCTATTCGGGTGGCCACTACTACCGCTACTACGCGCCGACGACCACCATCAACGGTGTCGCCCAGTCGGTTGCCACGCCCTATGTGCGTGACCGCATCGCCAAGAGCACGTCTGGTAAGTACGAGGTGATCAACACCGCTTACTACATCGAAGACAGCTTCAGGGCCACCAGCCGTCTGAATCTGTATGCGGGTCTGCGCGCCGAAAGCTTTGAGAACAAGAACGGCGACGGTATTGCGTTTGCCAAGAAGGAAAACCTGCTTGCGCCGCGTTTGGGCTTCTCGCTGGATATCAGCAAAGACCAGCCGACCAAGCTCTATGGTACGGCCGGTCGCTATTACATCCCGATCGCCTCCAACACCAACATCCGCATGACCCGTGGCGAACTGTCGTCCACTTACTACTACACCTACAACGGCACCGATCCGCGTACTGCGGCGCCGCTGAATCTGGGGCCGTCGATCGGCGTGCCGCAGATCGTGGGTGATGGTTCGCTGCCCAACCCGGGCGGTGTGGTTGATACGAAGCTCCAGCCCATGAACCAGGATGAGTTCATTCTGGGCGTTGAGCGCACGCTGGATAACAACTGGACCTTGGGCACCAAGCTGATCTATCGCAAGATCAATGCCGGCATGGACGACTATTGCGATCCGACGCCGTACATCAATTACGCCAAGGACAAGGGCTTTACCAAGTTCGATTACCACACGTTGGCAGGCTGCCAGCTGATTAACCCGGGCAATGATCTGAGCATCGCCATGGACATCAACAACGATGGCAAGCTGGTTGTGCAGAACATACCTGCCTCGTACACCGGTCTGAGCAAGTACACCCGCTCTTACAAGGCTGCTCAATTCACCTTCGAGAAGCCTTGGAATGGTCAGTACGCCGTGCGTGGTTCGTACGTGCTGTCGTTCAGCAAGGGTACGGCTGAAGGCTATGTGAACTCCATCATCAATCAGGAAGATGCCGGCGTTTCGCAAGACTTCGACTTCGGTTCGTTCACTAACGGTGCCGATGGCTACCTGCCCAACGACCGCCGTCATGTGTTCAAGCTGTTTGGTAACTACGGCATTACCCAGAAGCTGGTGGTCGGTACCAACCTCACCTACGCTTCGGGTCGGCCGCTGAGTTGCATTGGTTTTGTGCCCCCAACCGTAAGCGATTATGCAAAAGGTTCGAGCAACTACGGCACCGCTTCGTCGTTCTACTGCTTGAACGACAAGGGTGTGTCGGAGTTGCATGACCGTGGCACGTTCGGTCGTACGCCGGACACCGTGCAGGTCGACCTGCAGTTGTCTTACACCAGCGACGATCTGGTGGCCAACGGCAAAATGCGCTTTGCTCTGGACGTGTTCAACGCGTTCAACAGCTCGCGCCCGACCGAGCTGTATGAGACTCGTGACTACAGCCGTGGCACCAGCAATGCCGCTAGCGGCAACCAGCTCAATGCCAACTACGGTCAGCCGACGTCTTTCCAGTCGCCGCGCTACTTCCGTCTGTCGGCCCGCTATTCGTTCTGACTCGCGTCAGATAAATAGCTGAGAACAGCCCGGCCCTCAGAAATGAGGGCCGGGTTTTTTTTGGTTCAAGGAAAGGCGCCGCAAGCCCGAGCGGGCAGGGCGCAAGGTTCAGGCGCTGAAGCTGAGCATGCGCCCGGCGGTAGTAGGCGCAGCGAAAGCATTGCCCTTACGGCCATAGACTGATGAGGCGGGTGTGGCGTCATTGCTGGTGAGCAGACCGAGCACGCCCGACACACGCTGCAAGCGCACGTTGACCAATATGCCGTTGCGCGTGTTTTGATCGCGGCAGCGACCGGCCAGGTCGGTGCAGTCTTGTAATGCCTGACGCAGGATGGCTTGCGGGTCACACCATCGCAGCAGCGTTTCTAATCCATTCAAGTCTGGACTGTGGCCGAGCATGCGGCACAGGCCCAAACGTTCGTCTTCGAGTTTGAGCAGCGCAGCCACGCAGGCCTGGCGCTCGCCACCGACAGCCTCCAGGCCATCGATGTCGCCTTTGCCAAGCAAAGCATGCTCACGCACAAGTTGGCGCTCGAGCTGGATCAGCAGGGAATATTCGTCGCTGAGCAGACGCCCTAGCGTGTCGCGACAGACTGACGGATCAATGCCGCGCGTCATTGACGACCTTGGCGCCCCGGCAGTTCACGTTCCATGCGGATCAGCTTGTCAGCGATGCGCTGCGGGTCTGGCTTGTAAGTGCCATCCTCGATGCGCTGCTGGACTGCTGCCACGCGGGCGCTGTCTACCGTGGGAGACTGGCTGACGGCCGCTTCGAGTGCGGCCATGCTGCGTGCAGCAGAGCTGATCGAAACACTGTCGCTCGGCGGTTCGCTAGACGCCGGATCTGCAGAAGGTCCGGTGTCGCTGGCGTCAGCGGCACGCGAAACTGCCTTGCCGCCCGCAATGCGGACCGCTTGGGTTCCAAAGCCGTTGATACTGCTGCTCACCGTCGTTCTCCTGTCACTACTCTTGCCTGTCTCATAGGGGCTAACGGCAAGGTTTATTGGAACTTGAGGACCAATTTGTCATATCACATCCCGAGTCGCACACGATCTGACGACTCTGCCTGCCCTTCCACAACTTTCTGCGAGTCCAAGTTGCGTACCCTGACCCGTCCGGCAGGCGAGGCATCGGCAATGGCCTCACCTTGGACCCGCACCTCAAGGCCACCGGCTGCGGCGACCAGAGTCACGCGCTGCCCGCGCTTGATGAGCACGTCACTTACCAGCAGGTCGGTTGTCAGTGCGGTCCCCGGCCCAGCTGCATTCTTCAGGTGTCGCCCTTGCAGTGCCGTGATGTCGCTCACGTAACGCGATGTAAAGCCCGGCAGTCGCTGGGTGCGCAGTTCTACGTCTGCGCTGGTAAGCGCACTGCCGGCAGCGGCTGCGTTGCGCAGCACCAGAACGGGCATTTCAGTCTCAAGGGTGACCGGTACGTAGACAGTCCAAAAAGGGTTGGTACAGCGGACTCCCACAGTCATGCGTGCGGCAGTGGATGTACCAGGCGGCAAAAACGCTTCGGGTGCAGGGCAGGCGGGTAAGCGCAATCGCGTATCGAGTGCTGCAGCCTGCGCATGCAATGTTGCTTTGCCATCACCGCCAGGTATCAGCGAGCGCACATGTGCGCTGGCCAGCTGGCGCAACTGCGCGGTGTCCTGGATTGCATGTGCAGATGCCTCTAGAGAAAGCAGGGCGGTGAGCCAGAGCAGATGTTTGAAGTGCGCCATATATAAGGTGTCCGTTGTGCAGCGCGGAGTTGCTTGACTGCAGTGACGGGTTTCCGTCGATTCCGCAACGCATGCAACAGCGCTGCTTACGTCAAAGCAATCGCCATGCCACGCTATAGAAGGTGATGCAGCACACAATGCTGTGCTCAAGTTATGCGTTAGTCGGCCGTTACAAGACGACAGCCATTAGCCGCACGCGGCAAGGTTTCACCTTGCTCGTGTGACACAGTTCACGAAACAGCAGCCCTTTCAGGGCTAGCAGGCCACATCAAGCCTATTTACAGGCCTGTGGCACAGCCCTTGCTCAAGTCAATACCGAGACAGGTTTTTGACGGAGCACAAACGTGGCGATGGATCTCGATTCATACCTTGGTATTCATGCACAGGCACTGCAGGTGCGTGCGCGGCGTACTGAGTTGCTCGCGACCAATCTCGCCAATGCCGACACGCCTGGATACAAGGCGCGCGACATTGACTTCAAGTCTGCGATTGCCGCGGCCATGGGTCCGGCCAATACGCCCTCGACACCGCTTGCTACCAACGCCCGCCACATCGGCATAGGCGGCTCGTCTGCTGCTGAATCTGCAGGTGCGCTGGGTGGCAAAGACTCACTCGAATCATTTTTGAAGTACCGCACACCGCTGGCTCCTTCACTCGATGGCAACACCGTCGATGCGCAGCTGGAGCAGGCCGCGTTTGCCGACAACACCGTGCGCTACCAGGCAACCCTTCAGTTTCTGTCAGGGCGTTTCCGCAGCTTGATGACCGCGATCACTGGCCAGTAACAGGCTCAGGAGCAGCAGCATGTCTTCATTTCGCATTTTTGATATCGCCGGGTCGGGTATGTCCGCCCAGTCGGTACGCCTCAATACCGTAGCCAGCAATCTGGCCAACGCAGAGAGCGTCAGCGGTGACCCGTCGACTACTTATAAAGCGCGCCACCCGGTGTTCGAGGCCGTGCGCGCCAACGTGGCTGCCGGTCGCAATGGCGAGGCTGGTGCCGCAGTACGCATTAAAGGTGTGGTCGAGTCTGACGCTGCACCCACAGCGCGCTATGAGCCCGGCAATCCTTCGGCCAATGCCGATGGCTATGTCTTTGCACCCAGCGTCAACAGCATCGAGGAGATGGTCGACATGATCAGTGCCTCACGTGCTTACCAGAACAACGTTGAAGTGCTCACTACGTCCAAAGAACTGCTGATGGCCACTTTGCGCCTCGGCCAATAACAGCAGCACAGGTAAACCATGGCCACATCCGCAATTACTGCAGCAACGACCTCCGCCTTGACCGGTGGTGCCAGCGCAGGCGCCAAGAGTCAGCTCGGTCAGGACGAGTTCCTGAAGTTGATGCTCTCGCAGATGAAAAATCAGGATCCGTTCAAGCCTCAGGACCCTGGTGCGTTTATTGCCCAGCTGGCGCAGTTCAGCACTGTTAGCAGTACGCAGTCGATGCAAAAAGACATCGCCTCGTTGACCGACTCGCTGCGTTCATCGCAAGTGATCGACGGCACTGCGCTGGTCGGTCACAGCATTCTGGCTGCCTCTGATGTGGCTACGCTGCAGCAGAGCGGTGAGGTCAACGGGTCTATCACCGTGCCCGAGGGTGCCTCGGCAGTAAACATGGTGATCACCGACGCCAGTGGCCAGTTGGTGCGGCGCATGCCGATGAGCACTCAGACCGGCCTCGCCAGTTTTTCCTGGAATGGCAACACCGACGGTGGATCACGTGCCCCAGCTGGCACCTACAAAGTGTCTGCCGTCGCCAACATTGGCGGTCGCAACCAGCAGCTTGAAACCCAGATGAGCAGCAAGGTCGAGTCCGTGACCATCGACCCTGCCAGCCATGCGCTGACGCTCAATACCGACCTTGGCCCCATTGCACTCGGCGCTGTGCGCCGCGTGATGTAAGGAGATTTATTCATGTCTTTCCGCCTTGCGCTCAGCGGTCTTAACGCCGCATCGACTGACCTTACGGTCACGGCCAACAATATCGCTAACTCGGCCACCTCTGGCTTTAAGAGTTCGCGCACTGAGTTTGCGGAGCTGTTCTCCAGCACTGCCGATTCTCTATCTGCCCAGGCTACCGGCAACGGTGTGCGGGTTGCCAGCGTGGCTCAGCAGTTCAAGCAGGGCAACATCGAGACCACCAGCAACAGTCTGGATCTGGCGCTGAGCGGCTCGGGTTTCTTTACGCTCAGTAGTGGCGGCGCGCTCAGCTATACGCGCTCTGGCGCATTTCGTCCTGAGGCTAACGGTTTTGTGGTCAATGGCGAGGGCCAGCGTCTGCAGGTCTATCCGCCGCTGGATACCGGTGGTTTCAACACCGGCGCCCTGAGCGATCTGCAATTGGTGACCGCTGAGAGTGCACCGCAGGCCACGACCGCGGTCGACATGTTGCTGAACCTGCCATCGGATGCAACGGTTCCGAGCAATGCAACTTTTGATCCGGCAGATCCGACCAGCTATTCACGCGCCTCAGCACTGACCGTGTATGACTCGCTGGGTGCTGCGCATACGACGCAGACCTATTTCGTTAAGACTGCTGTCCGTGGGCAATGGGATGTGCATGCCTCGATAGACGGCACGCCAGTCGGTCCGGCGCAGCAGCTGACATTCAACGATAGCGGCAGCTTGGTTACGCCGGCCAATGGCACGGTGACCTTGCCGCCCTATACGCCGGCCACAGGCGCAGCCGCTCTGGCTATGACTATTAACTTCACTGGCTCAACGCAGTTCGGTAGCACTTTTGGTGTGAACTCGGTCAGCCAGAACGGCTACACCAGTGGTCGTTTGATCGGGATTGATATCGACAAGACAGGCGTGGTGCAGGCTCGCTTTACCAACGGCCGTGCCAATGCACTGGGTCAGGTGGCGCTGGCCAATTTTTCTGCTCCGGCCAGCTTGCAGAAGCTTGGTGACACGCAGTGGGCCGAGAGCTATGGCTCGGGTCAGGCAGTGCAGGGTCAGGCGGGTATCGCCGGTCTGGGCAGCATCCAGTCCAGCTCACTGGAAGCCTCCAACGTCGATATCACCTCGCAGCTGGTCAACATGATCACTGCACAGCGCAACTTTCAAGCCAACGCGCAAATGATCCAGACGTCTGACCAGATCACTCAAACCATCATCAACATGCGCTGAGTGACCAGGCACTAAAAGGACACAACAATGGATCGCATGCTGTATGTCGCGATGTCGGGCGCCACGGAAACCCTTAAGGCCCAAACCGCGAATAACCACAATCTGGCCAATGCCAGTACCACCGGCTTTCGCGCGGATCTGGCTGCGTTTCAGAGCCAGTCGGTTAAGGGCGCCGGATATGGCACGCGAGCCTATGCAACCAATTCGTCGGTGGGCTTCGATGCGACCAGTGGTGCCATGCAGTCCACCGGCCGTGACTTGGACGTGGCGATTCAGGGCAGTGGCTATATCGCAGTGCAGGGCCGTGATGGTCGTGAGGCCTATACACGCGCCGGCAACTTGCGGGTTGATCCGACCGGTCAGTTGATGACAGCCGCCGGTCTGCAAGTCATGGGTGATGCGGGTCCGATCAGCGTGCCGCCCAACGCGTCGCTGCTAGTGGGTACGGACGGAACGATATCGATTGTGCCGCAGGGCCAAGGCCCGGAAACACGCAGTGTTGTTGGCCGCATCAAGTTGGTCGATCCGCCGACGAGCCAGCTGGTGCGTTCTGATGCAGGCGTGTTTCGACTCAAAGACGGCACCGATGCGCCAGCCAGTGCCTCGGTACATCTGGGCTCTGGAATGCTCGAGTCGAGCAATGTGAACCTGGCCGACACGATGGTGAACATGATTGAACTGGCGCGCCGCTATGACCTTCAAGTCAAGGCGATGCGCACCGCAGAAGACAATGGTGCTGCCTCCGCGCAGCTGCTCAAAAACGGCTGATCGCAGCGCACACCTGAGGCAATAGAACACATATGAACTCCGCACTTTGGGCAGCTAAGACTGGACTCGACGCGCAGCAGACGCGCATGTCGGTCATCTCACACAACCTGGCTAACGCCAACACCACCGGCTTTAAGAAAGACCGCGCGGTGTTCGAAGATCTGTTGTATCAGAACGTCCGGCAGGTCGGCGGTGCTACCTCGCAAGATACCGTCTCGCCGACAGGCCTTTCGGTAGGTACCGGTGTGCGCGTGGTGGCTACCGAAAAGAATTACAGCCAAGGTAGCTTGTCGACCACCGGCAACTCGCTGGACGTTTCGATCAACGGCCGCGGCTTCTTCCAGATTCTGATGCCCGATGGCACCTTCGGCTATACCCGCGATGGCTCCTTCAAGATGAGCTCCACCGGCGAGCTGGTGACCTCCAGTGGTTACAAAGTGCAGCCCGGCATCGTCATACCTGCCAACTCACAGAGCATCACCATCGGCAATGACGGTGTGGTCAGCGCACTGAGCGCAGGGTCTACTGCTCCGACGACGGTCGGCACGCTGCAGCTAACCGAGTTCGTCAATCCCGCAGGCCTTCAGCCGCGCGGCGAGAATCTGTTGTCTGAGACCACCGCCAGCGGCCCGGCGCAGACCGGAAACCCCGGTATCAGTGGCTTGGGCACGCTGCTGCAGGGCTCGCTGGAAGGCTCCAACGTGAATGTGGTGGAGGAGCTCGTGACGATGATCGAGACCCAGCGCGCCTACGAGATGAACTCTAAGGCGATCAGCACCACGGATCAGATGCTGCAGTACGCGAGCCAGAACCTGTGATTCAACAGACCGTCAAACTGCTCTGTGCCGCTGGCACTGCGCTGCTGCTGCAAGGCTGCATCCAGCAGGTGCAGTTGGGCGGCGGCAACTACGACGCCACCATGCCTCAGGAGATCCCTGCAGCGGCGGCGGCGACGGGCGCCATATTTCAGGCCGGTCACGACATCGCATTGTTCGAAAATGCGGTGGCGCGCCATGTAGGCGACACCATCACCATCAGCCTGATGGAGAGCACGGCCGCGCAGAAGAGCTCGAGCACTACGACGGCCAAGAAGACTGCCGCCAACGTGACTCCGCCTAGCTTTGCCGGCCACGCCGTGGCCGAGCTGACCGGTGGCATCAGCAGCAATAACAGCTTTGATGGTTCGGGTGACAGCTCGCTGAGCAACAAACTTGAAGGACAAGTCACCGTGACGGTGGCCCGTCGTTTGACCAACGGCAACCTGGTGGTGCGTGGCCAGAAGTGGATCACGATCAATCAGGGCCGCGAGTTCGTGCGCATTCAGGGAATCATCCGCCCGGTAGACATCCTGCCCGACAACACCGTGCCTTCTTCCAAGGTGGCCGATGCGGTCATCAGCTATGGCGGACAGGGCGCATTGGCAGATGCCAATACCCCGGGCCTGCTGTCGCGTTTCTTTAATTCTGTTCTGAACCCGATGTGATCATGAAGCGCAATCTACTCATGGCCATGTTGGCCGCCCTGTTTGTAGTGCTGGTGACCCCTCCGGCGCATGCCGAGCGCGTCAAAGACATCGCCTCGGTGGCCGGTGTGCGCGGCAACCAGCTGATCGGCTATGGCTTGGTCGTGGGCCTGGATGGCACCGGCGATCAGACCAGTCAGGCGCCGTTCACCATTCAGAGCATCAAGAACATGCTCAGTCAGTTTGGCGTGACCATTCCGCCCAACGCCAACCCACAGCTCAAGAACGTGGCTGCCGTGACGGTGACCGCAGATCTTCTGGCTTTCTCGAAAGTGGGGCAGACAGTTGATGTGACGGTTTCATCGATGGCCAACGCCTCCAGCCTGCGGGGCGGCACGTTGCTGATGACGCCGCTGCGTGGTGTGGACGGCGAGGTCTATGGCATCGCGCAGGGAAGCTTGGTGGTTAGTGGCTTTGGTGTGCAGGGCAAGGATGGCTCGCGTATCTCGGTCAACGTACCCAGCGCGGGTCGGGTACCCAACGGTGCCACGGTCGAGCGTGAAGTGCCCAACAGCTTCAACAGCAATCCTTATGTGATGCTCAACCTGCATACACCCGATTTTACGACTGCCTCGCGCATGGCTACCGGCATCAATGCGCTGCTCGGTGCATCTACCGCCAAGGCTGTCGATGCGGTGTCGATTCGAGTCACTGCTCCGCAGGATGCAGATCAGCGCATTGCCTATCTGTCGACGCTTGAGGCGATCGAGATTCAACCGGGCGATGCGCCGGCGCGCGTCATCGTCAACTCACGTACCGGTACGGTTGTTATTGGCTCCTATGTTCGCGTGACACCAGCTGCGGTGGCCCATGGCTCGCTGTCTGTGACCATCACCGAGCGCAATGATGTAAGTCAGCCTGGGCCGTTTAGCAATGGCACCACCACCATCTCTCCGAGTAGCCAAATCGCTGTGAATCAGGGTGAAGGACGCATGTTTGTCTTCAACGCAGGCGTGAGCCTGGACGAGATCGTGCGCGCAGTAAATCAGGTGGGCGCTGCTCCCGGCGACTTGGTCGCGATTCTTGAAGCACTCAAGCAAGCCGGCGCATTGCATGCGCAGCTGATTGTCATCTGAGTCAGGCACAGGAACCTCAAACATGAGCGCCGCTCCCGTCAACAGCCAGTTCTACGCCGACCCTCAGGGTCTCAGTGCGCTGCGTAAAGACGTGCGCGCTCAGGGCAGTGAGGCGGTGCGCGAGACTGCGCGCCAGTTCGAGAGCCTGTTCACCGGCATGTTGCTCAAGAGCATGCGTGCCGCGACGCCCAAAGACAGCCTGATGGGCAGTGACCAGCAGGACTTTTATCAGGACATGTTTGACCAGCAGATGGCCACACACCTGTCGCATGGCAAGGGGCTGGGCCTTGCCGACATGCTAGTACAGCAGTTGATGCGCAACGCCGGCGAAGCAGGTGGTGTTGCAGCGTCCAAGCCTGTCGCGGCAGCGGCAGCGGCCGCGTCTGCGCCGGTTGCTGCCAGTACAGTGCCCACCGCTATTGCTTGGCCTCCAGCCACACGCAAAGAGTTTATTGATGCGCTAATGCCCGCAGCGACTGAAGCCGGTCGCAAGCTGGGTGTGGATCCTAAGTCGCTGGTGGCCCACGCGGCCCTTGAAACCGGCTGGGGCAAGTCGATGCCGCGCAATGCCGATGGCAGCTGCAGCTTTAACCTGTTTGGCATCAAGGCCGGCAACAGCTGGAGTGGCGCACGCGCCCAGGCCGGCACGGTCGAATTTGTGAATGGCGTGGCCCGTAACGAGACGGCAACGTTCCGTTCCTACAGCTCGCCGCAAGCCTGCCTTGAGGACTACGCCAACTTGCTGGCCTCCAAGCCGCGCTTTGGCGCTGCGCTGGGCACCGGCACCGACGCCACAGCATTTGCTACGGGCCTTAAGAGTGGCGGCTATGCCACCGATCCTAACTATGTCGGCAAGTTCGGCGCCGTCGCTCGTCAGTTGCACGCCTTGGCTGCCAACACCGCAGCCGCCGGGAGAATCGCATGACCCTGAACCCGATCGTCATGATCCAGGGGAGGGCGCATGGCTGACATGCTGAACTCTGGCGTATCCGGCTTGCTCGCGATGCAGCGCGCACTGGATGTGACCAGTCACAACATTGCCAATGCCTCCACTGCCGGCTACAGCCGCCAACGTGTGGACTTGGCTGCCGTGCTGCCAGCCGATTCCGGTGGTGGCGAGTTTGTCGGTCGGGGCGTCAACGTACTGGGTGTGCGTCGTTCATACGACGAGCTGCTGGCCAATCAGCAGCGCTCAGCCGCAGGAAACTATTCACGGCTCGATACCTATGCCAGCCGCGCACAAACGCTCAGCAACCTGTTTGGCGATAGCGCGACGGGTCTCAGTGCCTCACTGCAGCGCTTTACCAATGCAGTGCAGGGTGTGGCCAATACGCCCACCTCGACGGCTGCACGTCAGGTGTTGCTCAGCGAAGCCGAAGGCCTCAAGCAGCGCTTGCAGACCTATGACAACCGGCTGCAGGAAATTTCTGTCGAGACCAACACCTCGATCAAGAACGAGGCTACGACGATCAGCGATCTGGCGGCGCGCATTGCCACGCTGAATCAGCAGATCGTCAGTACGCAGAATCAGACCGGCCAGCAGCCTAGCGATTTGATGGATGCCCGCGATCAACAGATCGACGAGCTCAGCCGGCACGTCAGCGTCAGCATTCAGTCGCAGGGTGATGGCACCTTGAACGTCTATATCGGTAAGGGTCAGCCGCTGGTTTTGGGCACTCGTGCTGCCAGCATCGTGGCTCAGTCAGACCGCTATGATGTGTCGCGTATGAGCTTGGTGTACAAGTCGGGCAGCACCTATACCAATCTGGGTGATACCAGCTCCAGCCTCGGTGACACACTCAGTGGCGGCAGCCTCGGTGGCTTGCTCGACTTTCGCACCGAGTTGCTGGACCCCGCGCGCAATCAGCTGGGTCAGGTCACCGTAGGCCTTACGTCAGTGGTCAATGCCCAACATCGCGAAGGCCAGGACTTGGCCGGCAATATGGGTGGAGACTTATTCTCGGTCGGTGGCGTGCGAGTACTGCCTGCCAGTTCCAATGCGGGTTCCGGCTCGGTCAGCATCAGCCGCACCAGTGCCTCTGTCCTGACGGCCAATGACTATGTGTTGCAATACACCGGCGGAGCTTGGGCACTGCGCCGGGCCGATACGGGCGTGGCCGTTGCGCTAACCGGAACTGGCACTGCTGCCGATCCGTTTCAGGCCGAGGGCTTGGCCTTTGTTGTGGGCGGTACGCCAGCTACTGGCGACAGTTACAAGCTGCAACCGACGGCCGGTGCGATCAGTGGTCTGCAGGTGCTGGTCACCGATGCCACCAAGGTGGCTGCTGCTGCGCCCATTCGTTCATCGGTCGCTTTTGGCAACAAGGGCGGCGTAACCATTTCGGCCGGTGAGGTGCTTGATGCCACTGCGCCGCAGCTACGCGCTACGGTCAACATCGCCTTTACGTCATCGAACACTTACATGCTCAACGGCACAGGCTCCTACACGCTGCCAGCCAGCGGCATCATCGCCGCCAATGGCTGGATGGTGCAGTTGTCGGGCACGCCTGCCGCAGGCGATGGCTTTGTCGTGCAGTCCAACACTGGCGGCACAGGCGATAACCGCAACGCTCTGGAAATTGCCCGCATGCTCGACACCGGCGTGCTCACCGGTGGTACTGAATCGTTGACCGGCGCGGTCTCGCGCATGGTTGGCGCTGTAGGTGTGGCCACTAATCAGGCCCAGAACGGCCGGGATACTCAAAAACTGATTCTGGAGGACACCACCTCTGCTCGTGATGGCGTGCAGGGCGTGAATCTGGATGAGGAGGCCGCCAACATGATGCGCTTCCAGCAGGCCTATCAGGCCACTGCCCAGGTCATCAAGGCGACCCAAACCCTCTTCGACACCTTGCTGCAGGCGACACGCTGATGAGTTACCGAATCTCAACAGCTTCGTTCCACGGGGACACCGTCAATCGCATGCTCTCGCGGCAGGCGGATCTGTCTAAGACTCAGGAGCAGCTGGCCTCTGGTCAGCGCATTCAATCGCCAGCGGACGACCCGGTCGCTGCAACTCGCATCCTCGATATGGAGCGGCAGAGGTCCCAGCTCAATCAGTTCGGCACCAATGCCGAGGTGCTCAATTCCCGTCTGACCCTCACCGAGCAGGCCTTTGCCGACGCCAACGGAGTGATCAACCGCATTCGCGAGATTACTTTGCAGGCCAGTGGTCCTTCGGTTGAGACCAGTGCCCGCAAAACGCTGGTCGCAGAACTGGACACGCGCAAACAAGAGCTGATGGATATTGCCAATCGCACAGACGCGAATGGCGAATATCTGTTCTCTGGACTGTCGACCAAGACTCGGCCTTTTGCCGCGGTTGGAAGCCTCAACGGCTACTTCGGTGATCAGGGCGTTCGTGTGCTGCAGATCGGTACCGACCAGAAAATCGCTGATGGTTTCTCTGGCGAGAAAGTGTTTCGTAGCATTGCCCAAGGCAATGGCACGTTTGCAGTCGGTCAGGGAGTGCATGTTGGCACCAGTTCCATTGATGCAGGAGTGGTCGTGGACCCCTCTCTTTGGGTTGCTGGCAACTATTCGCTCAACTTCACCGCTAGCGACACCTGGCAAGTTGTTAACTCCGCCAACGCAGTAGTAGCCAGTGGCAGCTATAGCAGCGGGTCGGTCATCAGCTTCAACGGTGCGCAGGTCAAGGTCACTGGCACACCCGCTGCCGGTGACACCTACACGATCAGCCCAGCAAATACGCAAGACGTGTTCTCGTCGATCGACACCCTGCGCAACAGCTTGTCTGGTGCAGCAGATACGGCAGTCAGTCGTGCGGCGCTGACGACGACCTTGCAGCAGTCGCTGGTTCAGCTGGACAACGGTTTGGCCAATATTTCGTCACTGCGCGCCGAATTGGGCACGCGGATGTCGACTATCGCCACGACGCAGTCTGTGCGGCAAGCAGCTAGTGATGAACTCACCGGTGCTGTCGGCAAGCTTCGGGACGTGGATTACGCCGAAGCGGTCAGTCGCATGAACCAACAGATGCTCGGGCTGCAGGCGGCTCAATCGGCCTATAGCCGTATCGCTCAGCTTTCACTCTTTAATTATCTGTAAGGCCATGGCTATGACCTTGCATACACCGATTCGCGAGGCGCTCTCACAGGCGCTGATCGAGACCCAGGCAGCCGATGGGTTGCCATTACAACCCACCGGCTAACACCGGATTTTAGATACAGCCTTAGAACTGGAGACTCACCATGCCTCTTTACGTCAATACCAATACGACTGCGCTTAATGCACAGCGCAGTCTCACATCGGCTAACACTTCTCTGCAGACAGCGCTCAAGCGGTTGTCGTCCGGTCAGCGCATCAACAGCGCCCAGGACGATGCAGCGGGCTTGGGAATTTCGGAGCGGATGACCACGCAGATCTCGGGCCTGAACCAGGCCGCACGCAATGCCCAGGACGCCATCTCGCTGTCCCAGGTGACCGAAGGTGCGCTGGGTGAAGTGACAAAGAACCTGCAGCGCGTTCGCGAGCTGTCGGTGCAGTCGGCCAATGCCACCAACTCCTCCAGCGACCGCGCGGTGCTGGATCAGGAAGTTCAGCTGCGTCTTGCAGAAATTGACCGTATTGCTACCCAGACCAACTTCAACGGCCAGAAAGTGCTCGATGGCACCTTTGGTACCAGCACCTTCCAGGTCGGTGCCAATGCCGGCGAAACGATCGCCGTCAATCTGTCGACCAGCATCAAGACCAATTCATTGGGCAAGGTGTCTGACAGCGTGGGTGGCAGCACCTATAGCAGCGCACTGAATGTCGGCCAGCAAGGCGCAGCAGTAGATGCCACGACGATGGCCGCAGGCGATATGCGCATTGCCATTGGTGCCGGTTCGGCGGTGTCGATCTTGGGCTCGGCGGGCTATGCCGGTTCAGCAACCGGTCAGGGCGCAAGCAGCGGTTATGCCAAGGCTGCAGCGATCAATGCATCGGGCGTTGCCGGTTTGACCGCAACGGCAGATACCAGCTCTCAATATGCCTATGTCGCCACCACGGGCGCCGGCTATACCCTGAGCATCAACGGCACGACCATTGTCAGTGCCGGTACCACCGCCCTTACCGGGTCGGATTGGGCAACGTTGGTCAACGGTTACACCGGCAGCACCGGCGTGACGGCCGCCTTTGACTCGGTCAACAATCGTATGACCCTGCAGGCCGCTGACGGCCGTGATATCGCTATCTCACAGACCGCGACGGTGGCGGGTGACGTTGCCAAGGGCCTCGGCGCTAAGGCAGGCACCAACAACAGCAGCAATACGGCCACCGCGCTGACGGCTGCTGTGGGCACAGCGGTTGCGCTGACTGATCGTGCCTCGATCCGGCTGGCGTCGTCGAGTGCAGTCACGGTTAGTGGTACAACACCGGCTCGCATCGGCTATGCCGCGGGTACGCAGGCGTTGGGCTCCTCCACGCTGAGCGCCGGCTCTGTTACCACGCTGAGCAATGCAAACTCCATGATCGGCATGGTCGATGCAGCATTGGAGCAAGTCTCGTCGGTGCGCGGTGGCCTGGGTGCGATTCAGAGTCGTATCGAGGCAACGATCTCGTCGATTCTGGTGAACTCAGAGAACCTGCAGTCGTCGCGCAGCCGCATCTTGGATACCGACTACGCAGCCGAGACGGCCAACTTGACCAAGGCGCAGGTGATGCAGCAGGCATCTACCGCCATTCTGAGTCAGGCCAACGCCGTGCCGCAGAGTGTGTTGTCGTTGCTCAAGTAACGCGACGGTCAGTTCCGCGACAGGTGGTTTTGCCGCCTGTCGCGGAGGCTGAAATAATTTCAGTGTTGTGGCGCGACCTGTGACGCAGATCACACTGAGGGTGCAAAGTTTTGCCGCCCCTTGCCGTTAGTTCTCCTGTGAGCTTCTGAGGAGACATTGCGGTCTCCCGGAAATATGAAAACCTCCAGGAGAATGTCGTGCCTCTTTATATCAATACCAACAGTGCGTCTTTGGGTGCCCAGCGCAGCCTGACGACCGCCAATAATGCTCTGCAGACTTCGTTGCAGCGCCTGTCTTCAGGCCAGCGCATCAACACCGCCAAGGACGATGCGGCCGGTATGGGTATCACCAATCGCATGACCACGCAGATCACCGGTCTGAACCAGGCTGCCCGTAATGCCGGCGACGGCATTTCGCTGGCGCAGGTCACAGAAGGTGCGCTGGGTGAAGTGACCAAAAACCTGCAGCGCGTACGCGAGCTGGCTGTTCAGTCTGCCAACGCCACCAACTCTGCCGGTGACCGCGCGGTGCTGGATCAGGAAGTGCAACTGCGCTTTGCAGAAATCGACCGTATTTCGTCGCAGACCAATTTTAATGGCCAGAAAGTGCTCGATGGCACCTTTGGCACTAGCACCTTTCAGGTCGGCGCCAACGCCGGTGAGACCATTTCGGTGAACTTGTCGCAGAGCGTCAAGTCCAGCATATTGGGCAAGGTGTCGGACAGCGTCGGTGGCTCGGCGTATAACAGCGCGCTGAACATTGGCCAGCAGGGTACGGCAGTGGACGCCACCGTGATGACCGCTGGTGAAATGCGTATTGCGATTGGCACCGGCGCTGCAGTCTCTATTGCAGGCTCCGCCGCCTATGCTGGTGCCGCTACGGGCCAGGGTTCAGCCAGCGCCTATGCCAAGGCAGGTGCTGTCAACGCTTCGGGCGTCGGCTCGCTGACAGCCACAGCGGACACAACGTCTCAGTACGCCTATGTGGCGACCACAGGTGTCGGCTATACACTTGCCATCAACGGTCAGGCCATTACCACTGCGGGTACCACGGCACTGTCGGGGTCAGACTGGGCCACCATGGTCAACGGCTATACCGGCAGCACCGGTGTGACGGCGACCTTCGATTCGGTCAACTCCCGCATGACAATGCAGGCGGCCGATGGGCGCGATATTGCTATCACTCAGCAGGCCACCGTAGCCGGTGACTCTGGTAAGGGCCTTGGGGCCAAAGCCGGCACCAACAACGCCACCAATACCACGTCCGCCGTAACAGTTGCTCTGGCGGCAACGAACGTCACCGACCGTGGTTCGATCCGTCTGACTTCATCCAGTGCGGTGACGGTCAGCGGCACGACGCCCGCTCGCATCGGCTATGCCGCTGCGACGCAGGCGCTGGGCACTAGCACGCTGTCGTCGAGCTCGGTGACCACACTTGCCAATGCCAACTCGATGATTACCAGTGTCGATGCGGCTCTGGATCAAGTGTCGACCTTGCGTGGCCAGATGGGCGCCATCCAGAGTCGTATCGAAGCCACGATCTCGTCGATCTTGGTGAACTCGGAGAACCTGCAGTCTTCGCGCAGCCGCATCCTGGACACGGACTACGCGGCTGAGACGGCCAACCTGACTAAGGCGCAGGTGATGCAGCAGGCATCCACCGCGATCCTGAGCCAGGCCAATGCTGCTCCGCAGTCAGTGCTCTCGCTGCTGCGTTGATAGCTGAGCTGGAGTTGATAAGGTGAAAAGCGGGGCTGCGTAAGCGGCCCCGTTTTTTGCAGGGGAGCAGGTCAAAGCTAAAACGTGATCTGCATCACATGAGCAGTCTCAAGAATGTTTGGTTGGTGCCGCTACATAACCTGTACAGCAGTGTGGCGGCCTACGAACTTCGTGGCGCTATCGCCGCAGTTTAAACGTCACCAAGCTTTGTATAATTCAGGAGTCCTCAATGCCTCTTTATATCAACACCAACAGCTCGTCTCTGGGTGCCCAGCGCGCGCTGACCACTGCCAATAACACCTTGCAGACTTCGTTGCAGCGCCTGTCTTCGGGCCAGCGCATCAATACTGCCAAGGACGATGCGGCCGGCATGGGTATCACCAATCGCATGACCACGCAGATCACCGGTCTGAACCAGGCTGCCCGCAACGCCGGCGACGGCATTTCGTTGGCACAGGTCACAGAAGGTGCGCTGGGTGAAGTCACCAAGAACTTGCAGCGCGTACGCGAGCTGGCTGTCCAGTCTGCCAACGCCACCAACTCTGCCGGCGATCGCGCGGTGCTGGATCAGGAAGTGCAGCTGCGCTTTGCAGAAATCGATCGTATCGCGACCCAGACCAACTTCAACGGCCAGAAAGTGCTCGACGGCACATTCGGCACCAGCACCTTCCAGGTCGGCGCCAACGCCGGCGAGACCATCTCGGTCAACCTGTCACAGAGCGTCAAGTCCAGCGTGCTGGGCAAGGTGTCGGACAGCGTCGGTAACGTGGCGTACAACAGCGCACTCAACGTTGGCCAGCAGGGTGCGGCAGTAGACGCCACCGCGATGGCCGCAGGCGATATGCGTATTGCCATTGGTACTGGCGCCGCCGTATCGATCACCGGCTCGGCGGCCTATGCTGGCGCCGCGACGGGCCAGGGCTCATCCAGCGCCTTCGCCAAGGCAGCGGCTATCAACGCCTCGGGCGTTGGTTCGCTGGCAGCGACGGCCGACACCACATCGGTCTATGCCTATGCCGCTACGACGGGCGTCGGCTACACGCTGAGCATCAACGGTCAGGCCATAACCACTGCGGGCACTACTGCACTGTCGGGATCAGACTGGGCCACCATGGTCAACGGCTATACCGGCAGCACCGGTGTAACCGCAACTTTCGACTCGGTTAATAACCGCATGACCATGCAGGCTGTTGATGGTCGCGACATCGCGATATCCCAGACAGCCACGGTGGCCGGTGATGTTGGTAAAGGCCTCGGTCTAAAGGCAGGCACCAACAACAGCAGCAATACGGCTACGGCATTGACCACTGCTGTCAGCACGGCGGTTGCTTTGACCGATCGCGGTTCGATTCGTTTGACGTCATCCAGTGCAGTGACGGTCAGCGGCACGACGCCGCTTCGCATCGGCTACGCCGCCGCGACGCAGGCGCTGGGCACCAGCACGCTATCGTCAAGCTCGGTGACCACGCTGGCCAATGCCAACTCGATGATCACCAACGTCGATGCGGCGCTGGATCAAGTGTCGAGCTTGCGTGGTCAGATGGGTGCGGTGCAAAGCCGTATCGAGGCCACGATCTCGTCGATCCTGGTGAACTCGGAGAATCTGCAGGCTTCACGCAGCCGCATCCTGGACACCGACTACGCGGCCGAGACGGCCAACCTGACCAAGGCGCAGGTGATGCAGCAGGCATCCACTGCGATCCTGAGCCAGGCTAACGCGGCTCCGCAGTCGGTACTGTCACTGCTGCGTTAAGTTAGATCGATCAGTTATGGTGAGGACGGGTGGGGCTGTGTTAGCGGCCCCACCCATTTTTTTGCCTGCTGGTCGTAAATGTGATGCAGATCACAAACAGTGGCTAAAGCTTGCCCGCTTCTTGCCGTTACCGGTAGTGAGCCGTTCCGGGATGTTTTCTGGGACTGCCTCTAGAGTTGTGGGCGGGCCTTATGGATATTCAGTTGTTGTCATCTTCAC
Organism: Pseudomonadota bacterium; assembly: GCA_026398735.1. GTDB lineage: Bacteria > Pseudomonadota > Gammaproteobacteria > Steroidobacterales > Steroidobacteraceae > ZC4RG30. The sequence goes on from JAPLSH010000015.1 coordinate 50,658, forward strand.
CAGCACTAGCGGTAACTGGCACCGGTGTGCCCGGTGTCGCCCCGCAAGGTGCAGAGACCACTGAGTTGAAGATTCCGGCATCTTCGCAGGAAGAGCCAGTAGCCGATGTTGCAGATTCGCTCAATTCGGCTGCACGCCTCAACTCAACAGCGTTGGAATTCAGCGTAGACGAGGCAACTCAAAGCCAAGTAGTGATAGTGCGTGATGTCGAATCCGGAGAGGTCATCATGCAATATCCGTCCGAAGACGCATTGCGGATGATCCGCAATCTGGAGGCCGGGGTCGGCGGGCTGGTTGATAAGCTGATTTGATGACACTGGCTATTTCGTGAGCTCTATCACGCTGGCGCTAGACAGCTTTGGGATACTGCAGGCATGGCTTCAACTCTTACAACAGGTGGGCTCGGCTCCGGCCTGGATGTCGCCGGCATGGTCGCCAAGCTGGTGGCGGCCGAGCGTGCGCCCGCTGATGCGCGCATCACTAAACTTGACAAGGCCAATACCAGTGACCTGACCGCGGTAAGCACCTTGCGCGGCGCCATGGCTACGTTTCAGGACAAGGCGACAGCACTCAAAGATTCGACGGCATTGGTGTTGCGAACGGCAACCAGTGCAAATACTGCGTTGTTTACGGCCACGGCAGACAGTACTGCCAGTACGGGCTCGTATGATATTGAGGTTAAGAACCTGGCAGCCGCTGGAAAGTTCACGACCGTTTCTTTGGGCGCTACGACAGCCTCGGCCGTACAGACTGGCACGCTCGCAGTCACTCAAGGGTCTACCACTTTCAATGTCGTCATCAACTCCAGCAACAACACCTTGAGTGGCTTGCGGGATGCGATAAATTCCTCTGCTTCAACAACCGGTGTCACTGCAAGTCTGTTGACTCTGGCCGATGGCGTACATCTGCAGCTCAATGGTGGGGCTACCGGCTCAGCCAATGCCCTGTCGATTGCGGCAAGCAATCCATCTGCTGCCGGCGATGTCAGCCTTGCTGCCTTGTTTAATTCTGCCCAGACGGTAGTGGCAGCCAACGCAAACATTACGATTAATGGGCTTGCCGCAACGAGCGCCACAAACACATTCTCTGGGGCGATACAGGGGGTCACGGTGAACGTGGCGGGTGTGTCGACCGTCGGCAGCACTACCGGTCTTGCTGTGGCTAACAACGATTCGGCGATAGCAGCAAAAGTCTCTGACTTTGTGAATGCCTATAACAATCTAATCACCACCATGGCTGGTCTGGGCGGATACAACGCCACCACCAAAACAGCGGGTGCGATGCTGGGCGACAGCATGATGCAGTCTATCCAGACGCAGGTCAGGCGCACTGCGACGATGGTCGTGTCTGGCGGTTCGTCTATTTACAACACCTTATCGGCCATTGGCGTTGTGCGTGACGATACAAACAAAGCGGACGTGACGGGCAAGCTCAAGGTAGATGCCACCAAGTTACAGGCAGCCCTGACTGCGGATTCACAGTCAGTATCCAAGGTGCTTGCGGGCTCTGGCGGAATAGCGACAGCGTTTGCTACTGCCTTGGACAAACACACCGAGACAAAAACCGGCGTTGCGGATTTGGCGACGCGAGAGGCCGTCATCGCCGCGAGAACCAAAGACATTGCCAAGCAGAAAACTGCCCTTGAAGCGCGGATAGCAGACTATAAAGCGCGCCAGACAAAGATCTTTAATTCGTTGGATGGCATGTTGTCGAAGATGCAGACCACCTCGAGCCAACTGTCGCAGTCGCTTTCAAAGTCGACTTCCATCTAAGACGCTTTCTGTTGCCTGACTTTCACTAAAGTCCGCTCCGCTGCTGCCGTTAACTACGCTGCAGCACAGGGAGTTTCAAATGTTCGCAAGTTCGCCGTCCTCTAGCCTTAACGCCTACCGCCAGAATGCTGCTCACGGTGGTGTCGCCGCCGCCGATCCGCATCAGCTGGTAACCATGCTGTACGACGGTGCCATCGAACGGATCCAGCGTGCCCGCGGCGCCATGGCTGCAGGAGAGCGCCGGAGCGCCGCAGAGCTTATTTCCCGTTCCGTCGACATTGTCGAAGAGTTGCGGTGTGCTTTGCGGCCCCAAGAGGATGGTTCTATCGCCAACAACCTGGGCGATCTCTATGAGTACTGCGGCCGTCGTCTGCTGCTGGCCTCGCTGGGGCAAAAGGTAGAGCCGCTTGAAGAGGTAGCCGGTTTGCTGCGGCAACTGCGCAGTGCTTGGGTCAGCATTCAGCCCGTTGCTAAACAGCTGCGTACTGGCTCATGAGTGCGGCGCTGCAATTGCAGCGCACCGCCTCGCAAAAACTCCTGACGCAGGGCGTTGTCGCCCTCACCGAGCAGATGGCAAGATGCCTGCTCGATCGGGATCAGCGAGAGGTGCGGCGCATGATGGCCGACCGTCACCGCATGTTGCGGGATCTTGGTTTTAGCGTTCGGGATGACGACGCGCTGGGGTGTCTGGCGGCAATGACCGCTGCAGTCAACGAGTCCGACATGGCGCTTGAGGCGCTGCTGCGGCCCTGAGGGTCGCCTGGAGAACGCTGTGAGCAGGTTTGAGGGCGTTGATACTGTCGTGCTGTTTGACGAAATGGCCTATGAAGATGTGCTCTCAGTTCGCTGGAGTCCGCTTTCCTCGGTCCTCTCCGTTGCCGAGTGCGCCCACTTTGCCCAGCGCAACCTGAAGGTGCTGCAAGTGTGCTCTGCCGCAGAGAGTCAGATCGCAGTCGATGCCTTTGATGAAAAAAACCCTTACGCCAGCGATCTGCATCGGGTTGAGGTCAAGCTCAACATGGCGTTGGAGGTACTGGGCCAGTTGATGGCTGCTCAAGACCCTAGACCCGCCGCTCAAGCAGTGCGTTTTAATGCTCTGGGTGGGGTGTGGCATAACCCGCAAGGGGTGCCTGCGACCGGAACTCAGGGTTTGCTGCAGATCTACCTGCAAGAGTGTTTGGCTCAGCCGCTAACATTCATAGGCACGGTACTAGGCGCCACGGAAGACGGGCGGGTGCGTGCACAGTTCACACCGCCTGGCGAGCCGGTGGCAGAACTTATCGGGAAATTGGCGTTCCGCCGTCATAGGCGTCAAGTTGCCGGCATGCGGCAGCATCACAGGGACTGATTCGCGAACCACGTCACAGGTGGCTGCTGCTGAGTTCGGCAATGCGTCACTTTCTCGACGCTCCCATAACCTGACAATCACTGCTCTTCAAAGAGGTGGTGTCAGGACTCATGGCAACGATTGAAAGCGAAGTGTTTAGCGGTCCGGTTTTGCGTGCGCCTGTCGTGGCCAGCATGCCCACGGGCAGGTCTCGCGCCATTCGTGATGTCTTGACCCTTATTGACCAAGTCGCGGCTCACGAGTCCAGTGTATTGGTGCTGGGAGAATCTGGCACGGGCAAAGAAGTGGTTGCTCGTGCGATCCATGAGGCAAGCCCGCGTCGTAGCCGGCCGTTCATTGCCGTCAATTGCGGCGCAATTCCTGCTGACCTACTCGAGTCTGAGCTCTTTGGCCATGAAAAAGGCGCCTTTACAGGTGCCGTGGCCACGCGTAAGGGCCGCTTTGAGCTGGCTGAGGGTGGCACGCTGTTTCTAGACGAAATTGGCGACATGAGCCTACCCATGCAGGTGAAGCTGCTTCGCGTGCTGCAGGAGCGGGTATTTGAACGCGTGGGCAGCGCACTGCAGTTTCGCTGCAATGTGCGCATCATTGCCGCCACTCACCGCAATCTAGAAGAGGCGATCACCCGTGGCGGTTTTCGCGAAGATCTTTTCTATCGCCTCAATGTCTTTCCTATCGATATGCCTCCTTTGCGTGGCCGATTGGAAGACTTGCCTGTTTTAGTCAATGATTTCGCAATCTATAACGACGCTGCAGTGTTTGGCTGACTATCCCTGGCCTGGCAATGTGCGCGAGTTGGCTAATCTGATCGAGCGGCTGTCCATTCTGTGTGGCTCGCGTCCAGTGACAATCGGTGACTTGCCGCCGCGTTACCGACCCAAAGACTGGGTGCCGCCGTTGTTTCAGGAGCTTGCGCTTGAGTCATTGCAGGAACCAACGCGGTTTAACGACAGCTACGACTACGACAGCGTCGGGCTCAACGAGCGCGAAGCGCTGTTGATTCTCGAGCAGGACCTGCGTTTGCCGGTTGCTGACCTTGCAACGCTGCCCGAAATGGGCCTCGACTTGCGTATCCACATTGCTGCTATTGAAGAACAGCTCATTCGACAATCGCTGGATCGTACGGCAGGGGTGGTTGCACAAGCTGCACGGCTTTTAGGCTTGCGCCGGACGACACTGGTTGAAAAGTTACGCAAATACGGCATCAGCGGCATCAGCGGCATAGACGAGGTGACGGAGGATTGACGCATTTTTGCCGCATCTTGTGAACTGCATCACAGGAACGGCAAGGCATGTCCGGCACGCATCTTGCTCTGTACTTGCCACGATAGATTTGTAACGTGGATGAACCCATGACTGATGCATTGAATGTGATTGCCTTCGACCGCGAGCCGGTGGTCGTTGCAGACAATTCCCGCGCACTCTATGAAGTTGCCCGCCGTGTTGCGGCCACTGATTGCACGGTGATGATTTCTGGTGAGTCGGGGACAGGCAAGGAAGTCCTTGCCCGGTATATCCACAACCAGTCCAAGCGAGCCACAGGCGATTTTGTCGCCATTAACTGTGCCGCTATTCCAGAGAACATGCTTGAAGCACTGCTGTTCGGTTACGAGCGCGGGGCCTTTACCGGGGCTGCCAATGCCCATCCCGGCAAGTTTGAGCAGGCACAGGGTGGCACGTTGCTACTCGATGAAATCACCGAGATGCCCTTGTCGTTGCAAGCCAAGCTGCTTCGCGTATTGCAGGAGCGCGAAGTAGAGCGCATCGGCGGTCGGGGCCCTATCGCGTTGGATGTGCGTGTCATCGCCACCACCAATCGCAACTTGCGCACCGAAGTGCTGGGTGGTCGATTCCGCGAAGATCTGTTTTATCGCCTTTGCGTGTTCCCGTTGGCGATACCGCCATTGCGCGAGCGTCGTGATGACGTGCTGCCGTTGGCAATGCAGTTGCTGGCATCGCGCTGCCCACCCGGAAAGGCAGTGCCGGCGCTCAGTGCCGATGCGGCGCACTTGTTGCTGCTGTATCCCTGGCCGGGTAATGCCCGGGAGCTGGACAACTTGCTGCAGCGTGCGTTGATTCTTGCTACCGGCGCTGTGCTGGGTCCGGAACATATACGCTTTGAGTCGGTGCTTGGGAGTGCGACAGGCGCGCCGCCCGGCGACGATCCAATGGGAGCGGGTGCCGCATTGAAAGGGTCGCTGCGACATACGGAGCGGGACTTGATTCTGGATGCGCTAGGTAGTGGTGCGACGCGCAACGAGGCTGCAGAGCGGTTGGGCATCAGTCCGCGGACGCTGCGCTACAAATTAGCTCGTTTGCGTGCCGACGGCGTTGCAGTTCCTGTCGCCTGATCAGACCCAGGAGCACAGCCATGAGCAATATGCAGATCAATAGTGTCCTTGCGCAGATTCGCTCTTTGCAACAGCAGACGCGTATTGGAGCGCCCAGCATTCGTCCTGCAGACCAATTGTCTGCACCGGATGCTGCACAGGCACCGGCCGCTAGCAGCTTTGCCAATGTCCTTAAGGCGGGCTTGGATAAAGTCAACGAGACGCAAGCCAGTGCATCGAGCATGACGACGGCATTTGAGCGCGGTGACCCGGGTACCGATCTTGCACAGGTAATGCTCGAATCTCAAAAAGCCAGTGTGTCTTTCCGCGCAGCAGTTGAAGTGCGCAATCGCCTGGTCAGTGCGTACCAGGACATCATGAATATGCAGATCTGACGGCATGAGGCCACACGATGAATGAAGATGAAGTCGTCATAGAGGCCGAGAAGGGAACCATTATCCCTGCCGGTCTCAAACCGTTGCTGATGCTCATTGGCGTAGCCGCTGCGGTTGCCGCTGGCGTTGGGGTGGTGCTGTGGTCTCAAGGTCCCAGTTACAGCCTGCTGTATGGCAATCTTGCTGACACCGATAAAGCGCAAGTGGTTGCGTCGCTTGACCAGGCCGCTATTCCGTATCGATTAGAGCCCGGTACCGGTGCGGTGCTGGTGCCCAGTGACAAAGTCAGCGATGCACGCATGAAGCTGGCTGCGAAGGGCTTGCCGGAATCCGGTGGCTACTCGCTGATGGACAAAGATCCTGGTTTTGGCGTTAGCCAGTTCATGGAGAGCGCGCGCTACCAGCATGCTATCGAGACCGAGCTGGGCCGCACCATTGCGAGCCTCAAACAAGTGGAGGGCGCCCGGGTGCATCTGGCCATGCCAGCGCAATCCGCGTTTGTGCGTGATAAGCGTCAGGCCTCGGCATCTGTGTTTTTGCAGATGAAAAGTGGCCGTCGTCTGGAGCGCGAACAGATCTCATCCATCATCAATCTGGTGGCTTCAAGTATTCCCGACATGGACCCCAACCAGGTCACTGTCATAGATAGCCAGGGGCGATTGCTCTCTTCGCCAGACCGGGACGGCGAAGTGGCTCAGCGCGAACAGCAAATCGAAATTGCCCGTCGCATGGAAGAAGACTACGCCCAGCGCATCGAATCGCTGCTGTCACCTATTTTGGGTAATGGTCGCGTGAAGGCGCAGGTGGTTGCACAGGTAGAGATGTCTGCTACCGAAGAGGCCCGCGAGCAGTATCGACCCGACAGCCAGATTCTGCGCAGTGAGCAAACCAGCGAGGAAAGCTCCCGCACGGGGCCCAACGCTGCCCAAGGCATACCCGGAGCCCTCAGCAATCAGCCGCCACCGGGTGGAACAGTCGCTCAGGCCGCGCCTGCTGCTGCCACGCCCGCCGTCGCCGGTGCTCCAGGCGCAACAGCGCCGGGTGCTCAGGTTGCTGTAGCCGCTGCAGCCAGCGCTGCAACGCCAGAAAACACCAATCGTCAGGCCACGCGCAACTATGAGTTAGACCGCACGATCGCCTATACCAAGAATCCTGCCGGGCGCCTGCAGCGTTTGTCGGTCGCGGTGTTGGTCGACAACATGCGCAAGACAGACAAAGAGGGCAATACAACCGAAGAGCCCTTGAGCGAAGAGCAGATCGAGCGTCTCAAGACGCTGGTCAAAGATGCCGTTGGATTTGATGAGAAGCGAGGCGACACCGTATCGGTAGTCAACCAAGGCTTCCACACCGATCCGATCAGTGTGCCAGAGATAGAAAAGACGCCCCTGCTTGAACAGCCGATAGTGCGCGAGGTCGCGCGGATCGGTGCGGGTTTGGTCATTGTGGTGCTGCTGTTGGTGATGGTGGTTCGTCCGCTTATCAAGGGCCTCACGCCCCCACCCAAACCGCTTTTGGTATCGGGCTCAAAGGCCCTGGCGCAGCTGCCCAGTCCCGCAAATTCTCCGGCAGCACCAGCGCCTTTGCCGCCGCCTATGCCCGGTATCCCGTTTGAACTGCAGCTGGAACAGGCCAAGACGATCGTCAGTCAGGATGCGCCGCGTGTTGCGCAGGTGCTCAAAGAGTGGGTTCAGAACGATGTTTAAGGTTTGCTGAACTATGTCTACTGATGTGAGTACTGCCCAAATCCGTGCCTGGCGTATGCCCGATATCGAGGGCGCTGTGCTGGGCAGTCGACACCGTCGAGATTTTTTCGGAGATACGCCGGAAGAGGCTGACGCCGCGCTTGAACGCCTTAAACAACAGGCCTGGGATGCCGGTATGGCACAAGCACGTGCCGACATTGATGCCATGCATCAGCAGCTGGCTGCCCAATACACCACGCTGCAGTCCGCGCTGGCCGCGCTGGCCCAGCCCATGCTTGCCGTTGACGAGCAGGTACGTGCACAACTGACAGAGCTGGCTACGGTGATCGCACGCCATGTAGTACGCCGTGAGCTGCGCAGTGACCCGGCTCAGGTGATTGCCATTGTCCGCGAGACCGTAGGCCTACTTCCTGCCGCGACGCCAGATGTGCGCGTGGTTCTGCATCCTGAGGATGCGGCCCTGCTGCGGGAGCGCCTGTCGCTGCCACAAGGCGAGGGTGCGTGGACGCTGTTTGAAGATCCGACGCTGTCGCGGGGTGGCTGCCGGGTTACGGCCGGGGTGTCGCAGATCGATGCACGCATTGAATCGCGCATGGCTGCGGTCATTGTCAGCCTGTTGGGCGAAGAGCGTGTGCGCGAACGTGCTAACGGCGAGATCGGCGCACCATGAGTGCCGCCGCACGTGACCTATCGGGAAAGTGGACGGCGCATTTGGCTCGCAATTTGCGTGATGTGCAGCTATTGCCACCGCCTGCCGTTGAAGGACGTTTGACCCGGATGGTGGGGCTGACCTTGGAAGCGCAGGGCTGCCAAGCAGCCATTGGCGATCGCTGTGACGTCATGGCCGGCGATGGCAGCTTTGTTGAGGCAGAGGTGGTCGGCTTTGCCGGCGACCGTTTGTACCTCATGCCTACAGGCGACATTCACGGCTTGCGGCCCAGTGCGCGGGTCATTCCTCGCACTGGTGCGGGTTTTGTAAAAGTAGGCCCGGAGATGCTGGGCCGCGTAATCGATGGCGCAGGCGTTCCCCTTGACGGTAAAGGCCCCTTGCGCTGCGAGGGTCAGACTCGTCTGACAGGCACCGCCATCAATCCGCTGCAGCGCGCACCGATCACGCAGACATTGGATGTGGGTGTGCGCGCCATCAATGCATTGCTAACCGTCGGTCGAGGTCAACGCATCGGCTTGTTTGCAGGCTCTGGTGTGGGTAAGAGCGTGTTGCTGGGCATGATGGCGCGCTACACCGAGGCCGACATCATCGTTGTGGGACTGGTGGGTGAGCGCGGACGAGAGGTCAAAGAGTTCATCGAAAAGATTCTGGGTGAAGAGGGGCTGCGTCGTTCTGTTGTGGTCGCCTCTCCCGCCGACAATACGCCCCTGATGCGTCTGCATGGGGCTTGGCTTTCTACTGCAGTCGCGGAGTACTTCCGCGACCAAGGTCAGAATGTCCTGTTGATCATGGATTCCTTGACACGCTTTGCTCAGGCTCAGCGCGAGATCGGTCTGGCAATCGGCGAGGCGCCAGCCACCAAGGGCTATCCGCCGTCTGTATTTGCCCGTTTGCCCCAACTAGTAGAACGTGCGGGCAATGGTGCCCAGGGAACCGGCTCTATAACCGCCTTCTATACTGTGTTGACCGAAGGTGATGATCAAAACGATCCGATAGCCGACAGTGCCCGTGCCATCTTGGATGGCCATGTCGTGTTGTCACGCCGGATTGCCGAAACGGGCCAATATCCTGCGATCGATGTGGAAGCCTCGATCAGTCGTGTGATGCACGACATTGTTCCCACCGATCAAACCAACGCTGCCCGTAAGCTTAAGCAGACCCTGTCGGCTTATGAGCAGAACCGTGATCTGGTGGCTATAGGCGCCTACACCCGCGGCACCGATCCGCGCATTGACGCCGCTATGGCGTTGTGGCCGCAGATGCAGCGATTTCTTGCGCAGGGTATGCACGAGAGCGTATCGCTGCCCGATAGCGTCGCCCAACTTGCGGCGCTGTTCCAGGACGCTGCATGACCCGCTCAACGCGCATTGCCCCAGTGCAAAAAGTGCTAGAGGGCAAGGAGCAGGCGCAGGCTCGCAAGCTTGGCCTTGCACAACAGGCCGTCGCAGCCGCCGAAGGGCGCTTGGAAGAGCTGCGCAGCTATCAGGCAGACTATGCGGCAGGGTTCGACAAACAAGTAGCACACGGTGCTGCGGTGCATGTGCTGCAGGACTACCGGGCTTTCATGGTTCGGCTGGTGGATGCCATACGGCAGCAAGAACAGCTGGTCGAGAAGCAGAAACTGGAGATGGCCATGCAGACTGCCTATTGGCAATCTGCGGCGCGTCAGTCGCGTGGTTTGGATTCGGTGGTCGCCGGATGGAAGCGCCAGGAAGAGCAGTTGGCTGACCGACGCGATCAAGCTGCAACTGATGAGCGGGCGCTCTCTATGCTGTTGCGCAAGACAGGAGTAATAGGCTGATGAACACGCTGACACTGAACATTCCTGCCGCACCCCCTAATCAAAACACTTCGCTGCGATCCCCAACTTCCGAGCCCTCACAAGATCAATCTTTTGATCAACTGATGTCTGCCCAGAGACCTGAAAAATCGGTCGGCAGACAGACCCAAACACCCGAGACGGTAGCCACAGAGGCCGAGGCGCAACAGCCGCCAGACAATGAGGCTGATGTAAGCCAGGCCGATGCGCAGCCGGAACCGACACCGGACAGACCGCGCGAGGCCAGTTCTGCAGAGCTGGCCGACGACGCAGATCCGGCTGACGCGGCTCGAGTGGCCGCTGCTGCTGCTCTTTTGCAATGGCTGGCAGTAGCGCCGGCACCAGTGGGCACGGCGCCGACCACCAGTGGTGCGGCTCCTCTTGCTCCGTCTGGATTACCCACTGCAGCAGCTGACACCAACGACGCGCCAGCTAACGATGCGACGCTTGGCGACGACGCTTTCAGTACTGCGCCAGTCTTACTGCTCACAGCCGGCGCCGAGCGTCAGGACCAAGGCGATTCAGGATCCTCGCAATTACGCGGTACTGACACGGCAGCTCTACCGCAAGCAGCAACGACTAGCTTCGGCGCGGTCCTCAACCAAGCCGGCCAACCGGTATCCCTCTCGGCGCAGGTTGCGCAGTCAGCGCAGGTCCCGCGTCCGTCCATTGAATCGCCGGTTGGAACCAACGAGTGGGCGGAGGAGCTCGGGACTCGATTGGCTGTCATGACAGCAAGAGGTGAGCAAACCGGGTCCTTGCGGCTGTCGCCAGAGCACCTTGGACCGCTTGAAGTGCAGATTCGGTTGCAAGACGACAAGGCCAGCGTGATTTTCGGGGCGCAGCACGCCGATACGCGCGCCGCATTGCAGGAAGCTTTGCCGCGACTGCGTGAACTGTTTGCCGCGTCAGGCCTGCAGTTGCTCGATGCAGGTGTGTCGAGAGAGGGCGCAAGGCAGGCAATGCCTTCACGCTTTACGCGTAACTTCGGATCTGGCCTCGATGCGGACAGCACTGGCGTAGAAACCAGCATTTCCGTAGCAGGTCTGCGCCATAGCGGAACGCTCGATACCATCGCCTGATTACCGACGATTGTTGCGACGGTTTTTTGTCGCTGACTGCTCTGTGTGACGCAGTTCACATTCGTTGAATCTGCAAAATATCTATGGCTTCAGTAGCTTGAAGTGCGCTCTCTGCGCGTGGCACAAGGTTTGCTAAACCTGTTCGGGATAACCACTTCCCGCCACGCCTACAGTTGAGGGATACACGACATGTCTACTGCTGATGCAAAAAAGTCTGCCAAATCCAAGGCCGGCGAAGAAGCTGCTAAAGCCGAAGAAGCCAAGAAAGGTGGCAGCAAGAAAAAGCTGATCATCAGTATTGCTGCGGTGGTGGTCCTGTGTGGTGGCGGCGCCGGCGCCTTCTTCATGATGAAGGGTGGCGATAAGGCCAAACCTGAGGAAGTCCACGAAGCGGTCAAGCTCGCTGCGGTCTATGTGCCGTTGGACCCGCCGTTTACTGTGAATTTTGAAAATGTCAGCAATGCCCGCTTCCTTCAGATTGCGGTGCAGATGATGACGCGTGATCCCAAGGCTGTTGAAGAGGTCAAGGGTCATATGCCGGCGATCCGCAACGACCTGTTGCTGCTGTTCGGTCAGCAAACCGCTGCAGGTTTGTCCAGCCTAGAAGGTAAGGAAAAGCTGCGCGCTGAAGCTCTGGAGACTGTGCGTTTGACGCTCGGTCATGAGGGCATCAAGCCAGAGACCATCGAAGGTCTGTATTTCACCACCCTCGTGATGCAGTAGTCGCAAGGCCAGGAGCTTTCCCATGAGTGAAATGAGCGAAGAAGAAATCTCGGCAGCTATGGAGGCAGACCTTGCTTCTCAGCAGCCACCAATATGGCAGGAGCCGCGCGGCTCTATTGAGCAAAAGGGTGATGTTGATCTGGACGTCATTCTGCAAGTACCGGTTACCTTGACTTTGGAAGTGGGTCGCACACGGCTGCCGATCCGCAGTTTGCTGCAGCTTAACCAAGGTTCTGTGGTTGAGCTGGAGCGCGCTGCCGGTGAGCCTTTGGATGTGCATGTAAACGGCACGCTGGTCGCACACGGCGAAGTTGTCCTGATCAATGACAAGTTTGGCATTCGCCTCGTCGATGTCATCAGTCCTGCGGATCGCATCCGCACTCTGCGGTAACCCGATGTCGCTGCGATACCCTTGCGTTCTGGCAGCTCTTTCTCTGGCTGCGCCGCTGGGCCTGAGGGCTGCCGAAGCTGTCGACGCTGTACCGCGTGTATTTGCTGCTCCGGCAGCCGCTGCAACTGTCCCTGCTGGTAGTGCCGTAGGTCTAGGCCAGGTCACGTTTGCGTTGCTATTGGTGCTGGCGGCGGTATTTGCGGTGGCGTGGATGACACGCCGGCTGCGTACGCTTGGCAGCCCTGGCACTGCCACGATAGAAATCGTCTCGCAGGTTGCACTGGGTGCGCGTGAGCGCGCGGTGGTGGTTCGTGTTGGCCAACTGCATGTGCTGCTGGGTGTTGCACCAGGGCGCGTCAATCTGCTGCAGCAGTTGCCTGAGGGTAGTGTTGTGGCTGCCGTGCCGCCGACAGCAGAAACTGGCAAGGCGGATTTTGCGACGCTACTGCGCCGGAGCCTGGGTCGATGAATCTGCTCCGCCGCCATAGCGTGCTTGGCCTGGCTGTTGCTGCAGTGGCTCTGTGTGTGCCTGCCATTGCCAGTGCCGCGGCCCCTGGTATTCCAGCTCTGACCGTGACCGGAACCGGCGCGGGCCAGGGCTACTCGCTGACGCTGCAACTGCTGATCCTGATGACGGCAATTACCTTGTTGCCGTCGGTTCTGCTGATGATGACCGCATTTACCCGCATCATCATCGTGCTGACCATCCTGCGCCAAGCCATCGGCGCCGGTCAGTCGCCACCTAACCAGGTGCTGGTTGGACTCGCGCTGTTTTTGACGTTTTTTGTAATGTCGCCGGTCATTGATCGCATCAACGTCGAAGCCGTGCAGCCTTATATGGCGGGCACCATCGAGACCACCGAGGCGCTCTCGCGTGGAGCAGTACCCCTGCGCACTTTCATGTTGGATCAAACACGCGAAAGTGACATATCAACCTTTGTGCGCATTTCCGGTGGCAAGGGCTTTGCCAAGCCTGAAGACGTGCCCATGTCGATCCTAGTGCCGGCTTTTGCTACCAGCGAGCTCAAGTCAGCCTTTCAAATTGGGTTCATGATTTTCATACCGTTTGTGATCATCGATCTGGTGGTCGCCAGCGTGCTGATGTCGATGGGCATGATGATGTTGTCGCCGGTGCTGATCTCCTTGCCATTCAAGCTGATGCTGTTTGTATTGGTGGATGGTTGGGCGCTGGTGATGGGGACTTTGGCCTCGAGCTTTTACAAGTAGGAGCTACCCATGACACTCACCCCCGAAACTGTGATGACTATCGGCACGCGCGCACTGGAAGTTACCCTGCTGCTAGCGGCACCCTTGTTGCTGGTAGCACTGGTGCTGGGTCTGGTAGTTGGCGTATTTCAAGCAGCCACCCAAATCAATGAGATGACGCTGTCGTTCATCCCTAAGTTGCTGGGTCTGGCGGCCACCATGGTGATTGCCGGGCCCTGGATGCTCAAGGTGCTGATCGGTTATACGCGCGAGCTGTTCCAGAGTATTCCTGGCCTCATAGGCTAGGTTTTCAATGCTGACGCTCAGCACCGGTCAGCTGGAAGGCTGGATAGCGCTTTACCTGTGGCCGTTTGTGCGTATCGCGGGCTGTTTGATGACTGCCCCGATATTCTCTGCTGCTACTGTGCCGGTGCGGGCCAGATTGATTTTGGCGATAGCCATCACATTGATTGTCGCGCCTTTGCTGCCAGCTCAGGATGCGCAGATTTTTTCTGCCACTGGTTTTGTGATTTTGGCGCAGCAACTGCTGATTGGCATCGCCTTCGGATTCGCTATCAATCTGGTATTTGATGCGTTGGCGCTTGGCGTCCAGATGCTCGCCAATGCCATGGGTTTGTCGTTCGCGTTCAACGTCGATCCGTTGCACGGGGCCAGCACACCGGTGCTATCGCAGTTCTACACCATTCTGGCGACGCTCACCTTCTTGGCGCTGGACGGGCATTTGGCGTTGTTGCAGGTGCTCGTAGACAGCTTCAAGACCCTGCCGGTGGGTCGTACCGGGTTGGGTAGTGAGGGTTTGTGGCAGATGTGTCTATGGGGCTCCCAGATATTTCGTGGCGGACTCATGGTGTCGCTGCCGGGTGTTACTGCTCTGTTGGTCGTTAACCTGGCCTTTGGTGTAGTCAGTCGGGCGGCACCGGCACTGAACCTGTTTGCCATTGGGTTCCCAGTCACGTTGGTCTGTGGCCTGCTCATATTGCTCAACAGCATTCCCTCCATGCAGCAGGGCTTCATTGCGATGCTGCACGACGCATTTTCAATCCTTGGCAGTCTCAAGCCGGCGGGGCCGTAGGCCATGGCAGATTCAGAGACAGACAAGCACGATAAGACAGAGTCGCCAACAGAAAAGCGTCTGCAAGACGCGCGCGACAAAGGCCAGATACCTCGATCGCGTGACCTTACTGCCGCTGCGGTCATGCTTACCGCGGGCATTGCACTGCGAACCACTGGCGGGTGGATGGGCGAACAATTGGCGGGCCTGTTTCGCAACGGTCTGCAACTGACGCGCGAACAAACTATGGATTCTGCGCAGATGCTCTCGCTGCTTTCCAGTCAGGCTATGGGAGCGTTGGTGGCGATGGCGCCGCTGCTGCTAATGACGATGGTTGCTGCTATCGGGGCCCCCTTGTTTCTGGGCGGCTGGTCGTTTGTGGGTAGTGCCGTTGCGCCGGATCTCAACCGCATCAATCCAGGCAGTGGCTTGGGCCGCATGTTCTCGGCTCGTAGTGCCGTAGAGCTGGCCAAGACACTGGCTAAGTTTGCCGTGGTCGCCATCACTGGTGTCATTGTGATGCGTGGCAATGCTGGAGCGATGTTGGGTTTGGGTGCAGAGCCAGTAGGTGCCGCTATTGGCCATGCCATCAGCATTACCGGCAATGCGCTAATTGCGCTGACTGCGGCGTTGATCCTGATCGCAGCGATCGATGTGCCATTTCAACTGTGGCAGCACAGCACCGATCTGAAGATGACCAAGGAGGAGGTCAAGCGTGAGGCCAAGGAGGCTGAAAGCGCGCCGGAGGTGAAACAGCGTATCCGTAAGCTGCAGAGAGAGATCTCTGAGCGGCGAATGATGGCCGATATACCCACGGCCGATGTGATCATCGTCAACCCGACGCACTATGCCGTAGCGCTCAAATACGACGATACCAACATGCGTGCGCCCGTTGTGGTGGCAAAGGGTGTCGATGAAGTTGCCGCGAAGATTCGTGAGGTTGCAGGCACTGCCAACGTGCCTATCTTTGAGGCCCCGCCGTTGGCCCGAGCCTTGCATCGTAGTGTTCAGATAGGTGACGAGATTCCGGCGAATCTGTACCTCGCGGTGGCCCAGGTGCTGACTTATGTCTTCCAACTGCGTACGGCTCGCCGCGATCGGGTGCAGCCGCCGGCAGTGCCTGTGATCGACTTCACGGAATAAGGTTTTATGGCAGCAGTTCAGCGCAACAATTTTCGGGCATTGATGACCAGTGGTATTGGCGTACCCGTCGGAGTTCTGGCGGTTTTAGCCATGGTGATCCTGCCGCTGCCGCCTATAGCGCTGGATGTGCTGTTTACTTTCAACATCGCGCTGTCGCTGGTGGTGTTGATGGCGGTGTTTTATGTGGCACGCCCGCTGGAATTCGGTGTGTTCCCCAGTGTCTTGCTGTTGGCCACGTTGCTGCGTCTTGCCTTGAACGTTGCCTCGACTCGCGTTGTGCTGCTGCATGGCCATACGGGTACCGGTGCAGCCGGAAAGGTGATTGAGTCGTTCGGCGAGTTTGTGGTGGGTGGCAACTACGCTGTGGGCGTGATTGTTTTCATCATTCTTACCATCATCAACTTTGTCGTTGTGACCAAGGGCTCGGGGCGCATCTCAGAAGTGACTGCGCGATTCACCTTGGATGCCATGCCTGGCAAGCAGATGTCGATTGATGCCGATCTCAACGCCGGCTTGATCACGCAGGAAGAGGCAAAAATCCGTCGTGCTGAGGTGCGCATCGAGGCTGACTTCTACGGCTCTATGGATGGCGCCAGCAAGTTCGTTCGCGGTGATGCCACGGCCGGCATCATGATTCTGGTCATCAATATCATCGGTGGCGTGACTATCGGTGTAATCGCGCACGGGCTTTCCTTCTCAGACGCCGCTCGCACTTATACCTTGCTGACGATCGGCGATGGTCTGGTCGCGCAGATACCTGCGCTGCTGTTGTCGTCTGCCGTCGCCATTATCGTGACGCGAATGTCTGCTTCTCAAGACATGGGAGGCGAGATCAGCAAGCAGTTGGGGCAGCCCAAGGCGCTGTATGTCGCCGCAGCGATGATTGCCTTGATGGGCTTGATCCCCGGCATGCCTAATTTGGCTTTCTTGGCTATTGGCGCCGTCTGCGCCGGTGCAGCCTGGTTGATTACGAAGAACACAGCAAAAACTGCTGCCGCATCTGCCAAGGCTGCCAAGGCTCTGCCGCCACCTGCGCCATCAACCGAATCGACCGAGCTCAGTTGGGACGATGTGCGCCCTGTCGACATGCTGTCGATTGAGGTCGGCTACAAGCTAGTGCCCTTGGTCGACGCTAATCAGGGCGGCGATCTGATTAAGCGCATCAAAGGCATTCGTCGCAAGTTGACGCAGGAGCTGGGCTTTCTGGTTCCAGCAGTTCGCATCCGCGACAACCTGGAATTCAGCCCCACGGTGTATCGAATTAATTTGTCTGGTGTGCCCGTGGGCGAGGGCGTCATCCAGCCCGACCGCTATCTGGCCATCAATCCGGGCACTGTGTTTGGCAAGATCAGTGGCATTGATACCACCGATCCGGCTTTTGGCATGGAGGCGGTGTGGATTGAGTCTGGTTTGCGCGATGAGGCCCAGACGCTCGGCTACACGGTAGTTGATCCGAGCACTGTCGTTGCGACGCACCTGAGTCATGTAGTGCAAACGCATGCGCACGAGCTGCTGGGTCACGAAGAGGTCCAAAACATTCTCAATTCGCTGGCCAAGGTTGCACCGAAGCTTGTGGATGATCTGGTGCCCAAGCTGTTACCCATGAGTGTGGTGGTGCGGGTTCTGCAGGGACTGCTGTCGGAACGCGTGCCCGTACGCAACATGCGCACTATCTTCGAGACGCTCGCAGAGCACGCTCCTCGCACGCAAGACCCACAGCAATTGCAGGCGCAGGTGCGTATCGCCTTGGGTCGTCAGATCGTGCAGGACATTGCCGGCATGAAGGATGAGTTGCCGGTGGTCACGCTTGATGCAGATCTGGAGCAGTTGCTGCACAGCTCGCTGGGCAGCAATGGCACTGCAACGCCAGGCTTGGAGCCCGGGCTTGCCGATCGTCTGCAGCAGCGTTTGGCTGATGCCACGCGGCGCCAGGAGTTGCTGGGCGAGCCTGCCGTGTTGCTAGTGCCGCCGACATTACGTCAAACGTTGGCGCGATTTGTACGCGCCAGTGTGCCGGGCCTTCAGGTCCTGGCGTGGAATGAAATCCCCGACAACCGCAAAGTGCGCTTGGTCACAGCGGTGGGTCGTTGAAAGGTCTATACGAAGGTAATAAGCCATGAAGATCAGGACATTCATCGCCCGGGACATGCGCGAAGCGCTGCGCCAGGTACGTGATCAGCAGGGTGACGAGGCCGTCATTCTCTCGACTCGTGCTGTGCCGGGCGGCGTGGAGGTGTCTGCTGCCATCGACGATGAGGTGACACCCGCAGCACTCAATTCCATGGCCTCATTGCCTGATGAGCCCAGCTATGCGCCGCCGCCCCCTGCCGAAATGGGTGCCGAGTTGCGCAGTTTGCGCACCTTGCTCGAAAGCCAGATGAATCAGCTGGCGTGGAACGATCTGACGCGCCGCGCACCGTCCCAGGCAGAGTTGCTCAAAGAGCTTACCGAATTGGGTCTGTCCCCGGGCTTGTCGGCTGATCTAGCCTCCAGTATTCCCGGTGGCCTCAGCTATGACGATGCCCAGCGCCGTGCATTGGCCGGCGTTGCCCGGCGTATCCGTGTGACCGGTGATGGGCTGTTGGAGCGTGGGGGCCGTGTGGCGTTGGTAGGGCCCACAGGCGTAGGAAAAACCACGTCTATTGCCAAGCTTGCTGCCCGTTGGGTCATGCGCCACAGCACCCGCGATGTAGCCCTTATAAGTGTTGATGCTCAGCGCTTTGGTGCGCAAGAGCAGGTTGAGGTGCTGGGCCGCTTGCTCGGCATACAGGCCTTTACGCTGGAAGACATGACTGGCTTACCGGAACTGCTCGAGCGTCTGTCAGATCGTCGCCTTGTGTTAATTGATACCGGTGGCCTTAGTCCCCGCGATCCAGAACTGCAAATACGCGGTCGTCAGTTTGCCGCGCTTGCCGAACAATGTGGCTTACAAACCTGCCTGACACTCTCTGCGGCAGCCCAAGCGGGTGTCCTTGAGGATGCCTGCAATAAATTCCGCACCTTTGAGCCAGCGTTTTGTCTCATCACCAAGATTGATGAAGCCAGCAGCCTCGGCGGCACATTGTCGATGTTGGTCGATAGCCAACTGCCAGTCAGCTACGTCAGCGAAGGCCAGGCAATCCCTGAAGATCTGGCGCCCGCCCGGGCACATCAATTGGTTGCACGCTCGGTGTTGTTGACGCGAGAGGCTGGCGCTGCCGCAAGCGAAGAAATGCTGGTGCGTCGATTCGGAGGCGTCGCACATGTCTTCGCATAGGTTCGATCCCTCACAAGCGGCTGGCCTACGCGCAGCAGCTCGACCTGGGCCCGTGCAGGTTATTGCCGTCACTGGCGGTAAAGGCGGTATCGGCAAAACCTGTGTATCGGTGAATTTGTCTACGGCGCTGGCCAAAGCCGGTCGGCGCGTGCTGTTGCTCGATGGCGATTTGGGTTTGGCCAATGTGGACGTGCTGCTGGGCGTAACGCCGCGCTTCACGCTTGAACATGTGTTGGAAGGGCGCTGCACACTGGAAGAGGCAATTCTGGAAACCCGGCAGGGCTTTCGAATCATTCCGGCAGCTTCGGGCGTAGCCAAGCTTGCCGAGTTATCCAGCTCGCAGCATCTGGGCCTTGTGCAGGCATTTAGCAATCTGACGCTGGGTCTTGATGTGTTGATTGTCGATACGGCTGCTGGTATTGCCGATGGCGTGCGGCAGTTTTGCCAGGCCGCCCAGCATGTGCTTGTCGTGCTGCGCGATGAGCCGGCGTCTTTGACCGATGCCTACGCGCTTGTCAAGGTACTGCGTCGCGATCACAACGTGATGCGCTTCAAAGTGCTGGCCAACATGATGCAAAACCCAGGAGATGGCGAAAATCTGTTTCGAAAACTGGAGCGAGTTACCAGTCGCTTTCTAGATGTAGTGGTCGAATACGCAGGTGAAATCCCGGACGACCCATTAGTGAGAAGCTCCATTCGCGAACAACGTACGGTGATGGAAGCCTATCCGTCTGCGCCGGCTTCATTGGCGTTCCGGCGTCTTGCACGCAATGTCTCATCCTGGCCTGCGGCGGCTGGCCCGCGCGGCAATCTGGAGTTTTTTGTTGAACGGTTGGTGGCTCATAACGAGCCGCGCCTAGAGATTGCCAGGTGAAAGCTGCCAATGCCTACAGCGCTGTGCAAGCTCATCGCGAAGGCGATGAGCTGATCGTGCAACATGCAGGCTTGGTTAAGCGTATTGCCTATCATTTGGCAGCACGCTTACCGTCATCCGTTGATGTGGAAGATCTGGTGCAGGCCGGCATGATCGGCTTGCTGGAGGCCGCTGCCAGTTTTGCTGCAGATCGCGGCGCCACATTCGAGACTTATGCGGGTATCCGTATTCGCGGTGCCATGATCGACACGCTGCGCCAGCTCGACTGGACACCCCGCTCAGTGCATCGCCAGTCGCGTGAAGCCGCGGCAGCCATGCGTGCTGTCGAAGCCCGAACCGGTCGCGAAGCGCGCGATGCCGAAACCGCGGCGCAGATGGGTTTGGGAATCAACGATTTTCACCGGGTGATGCAGGATGCATCTTCCAGCCAGGTGGGCAGCATCGAAGATCTGCCGCTCAATTTCGATATCGCAGATCGCGAATCCGACCCGTTACGGCAGGCGCTGGAAGCGGGTTTTCGTGATGCGATGGCTAAAGCGATTGGCGATTTGCCAGAGCGTGAACGCTTGGTGATGTCGCTGTATTACGACGATGAGTTCAATCTCAAAGAAATTGGCTTGATCCTCAAAGTCTCCGAGTCTCGTGTCTGTCAGATCCACGGCCAGGCGTTAGTGCGACTCAAGGCCCGTTTGGCAGCGTGGGCCGAGCAGTCGCGTACCGATTTCATTTCCTGACGCAATCAGCAGCAACAGGAACACCACCATGGATTTGCTGAGTCTGATTGGAGTGGTGTTGGCGTTTGCCGCCATCCTTGTCGGTGCGGTGCTCAAGGGCGCAGGCATTCATGCCTTGCTGTCGTCTGCGGCCTTCATGATTGTGGTGATGGGAACTATCGCGGCGATCATGATTCAGACCCCTGGCGTAGCGATGCGTCGGGCTTTGGTCATTTTGCCCTGGATTTTCAAGCCACCCCATCTGGATCCCAATGCGCTGATTGCGTTACTGATTGAGTGGGGCAACGTGGCCCGCAAAAGCGGCTTACTTGCGCTGGAATCTGCTGTCGTGGAAGCGCCGGACGATTTCACTCAAAAGGGTTTGGCGATGGTAATAGACGGCGGAGAGCCCGAGGTCATTCGCCATACGTTGGAATTGGATCTAAGTAGCCGCGAGGCTGCGGACTTGCGAGCCGCAAAGGTCTACGAGGGTATGGGTATCTATGCCCCTACTATGGGCATCATTGGTGCTGTGCTGGGTTTAATGGCGGTGATGCAGAATCTGGCTGACCCCAGCAAGCTCGGTCAGGGTATTGCCGCGGCTTTTACGGCCACCATTTACGGTATCGGTATAGCCAATCTGTTCCTACTGCCGATTGGCAGCAAGCTCAAGGCGGTGATTCACCACCAGAGCCACATGCGCGAGATGATTGTCGAAGGCTTGATCGCGCTGGCGCAGGGTGAAAACCCGCGCCGTATGGAAGCGCGGTTGCAAAGCTACTTGCACTAGGCCCACCGACATGACTCGCCGCAACGGTCGCCGCACCCGGCGTCATGAGGATCACATCAACCACGAGGCTTGGGCCATTCCCTATGGTGATCTGGTCACGTTGTTGCTGGCGTTCTTTGTGGTCATGTATGCCATTTCTTCAGTAAACACTGGCAAATATCGCCAGCTGTCGGCCTCATTGGTGCAGGCCATGCAGGGTTCTCCGTCGGGCATGAGCGATGACGAGGCTATAGGTGGTGGACTAGGTCCTGCTGGCGGCATGGCGGTCATCGACGTGCAAGGTCATCTGCGCGAATCCTCACAAGACCGGATGATGACTTCCTCCTCAATGCTTCAGGAAGTCAGCCCGCGCACGCGTCGTCTGCATGAAATCGGCGAGAAGATTGCTACCGCGATGGGGAGCCTTATCGACAGGGGATTAGTCGACGTCAACATCAGTGACGAGTATGTTCAGGTGGACCTCAAATCCGACATCTTGTTTGCCAGCGGTGTGGGTAATGTTGCCCCGACGGCAGAGCCGGTGATCGGTGCGCTGGCACAGGTGCTGGTGGGCTTCCCGAACGATGTGCGTGTAGAGGGTCATACCGACAACCGCCCCATACGCTCGGCTGTATTTCGCTCCAACTGGGAACTGTCGGCGGCCCGTGCTGCCAGCGTGGTTCATCTGCTAACCGACAGTGGCGTGGCTGCAAGACGCTTGTCCGTAGTTGCCCACGCTGAGCAGATTCCGCTTCGAGACAATGATAGCGATGAAGGTCGTACCGCCAACCGCCGGGTTGTGCTGCGTGTGCTCAATAGTGATTACGACCTGCCGATTGCAGAGCCGGTTGCTTCTGCCTCAACTGCCGGAGTGCCGTAAATGAGCTTGCAAGACGCACCACTTGATCAAGAGGCCCTCGACTTCATCAAGGAGTTGGCCAACGAAATCAACTCGGGCAGTGTGCAGTTGCCCAGCTATCCAGAGGCGGCCATGCGTGTGCAGCGGGCGTTGGCCAGTGAAGATGTTGAACTGGAAACGGTGGTGCGTGCGATCAGCGCAGAGCCTTTGCTCGCAGTACGCATCATGCAGATGGCTAACTCTGCGCGGATCAACTCGATGGGACGTCCGATCACCGACCTGCGCAAGGCGGTGGGGCGCCTGGGTTACAACATGGTGCGAATTGCGGCCATGAGTTTTGTCATGCAGCAGTTGCAGTTAACTCCTGCGCACGCGCCGGTGCAGCAGCAATTGGCGCAGCTGTGGCGCTTGAGCGTCAATGTTGCGGCGCTGTCGCGAACGGTTGCTGTGCACAAAGCCCGCATCAATCCCGACGTGGCCGTGCTTGTGGGGCTGCTGCATGCGGTGGGCAAACTCTGCATTCATGTTCGATTGGCAGTGCACCCGCAGTTGCTGGCACGCCCAGAGGTCTGTGCGCGCATCCTGGCCGATTGGCATAGCGACATTGGTGCAGCGCTCTTGTCGGACTGGGGTATGGCAGATGAGGTGATTGATGCGGCGCGGTTTCATACCGACCTGGATCGGCAATTTACGGACAGCATCGATTTCACTGATGTGTTGGCTGCAGCGGTTCAAATTGAGGCGTTGCGCGAGCAGTTGGCCAGCGAGCTGCCAACCCCGGAGACCTTGCTGCCCATGCTTGAGAACACACCGCAACTTTGGGAGCGTCTGCAAGTGGATGCCGATGGTCTGCTCGCACTGCTAGCGTATGCCGATGAGGAAATTCGCGAACTGCAAAGCCTTTTGGGTGGCTGATCTGGCATGAATCCTGCTGTTCTGCTGTTACACGCACCTGCGTGCCGCAGCAGTGACGGAATCCCGTCGCCGGTACGCGAAGGTGCCAGAGCAGGAGCATGCAGATGGACTTCCTAGTCGAACCTAGCCAAATGGTCTTTTTCGCAGGGCGTGCGGTGATTTTGGTTGCTGCATTTATCGCCTTTGCGGTGGTCTTCGCCCGGTGGCGCAATGCCAGTGCACGCGATATGCAGCGCGTGATTCATGAGCTGGAGCAGTCTCGCGGTGAGACCCGCACGTTGGCTGCTGCTACTGAAGCGTTGCTGTTTCGAATCGGCGGCATCGAGAACAAATTGGACACCCGCGTGCAGGCTGCACAGCCGGCTGCAGCGGCGGCGCCGCGTGGCTATGAATTGGCACTGAGGTTGGCTCGTGCCGGCTCAAGTGTGGAAGACATCACAGAAACCAGTGGTGTCACGCGACGGGAGGCCGAGCTTCTTGCGAGACTGCACGGACCCCGCCGTACGGCCTGACCATTACACTGTCAAGAGATCGAATGAACACCAGCACCAGCGCGGCTACCAGTAACGCATTGCCTAACGCAGCAGGGTTTGCCTTTGTCGAGTCGCTCGCTGCAGAGCTTTCGTCGGGAAAAGTGGAGCTGCCCTCATTTCCTGATATTGCGGCGCGTGTCCGTCAGGTGCTGTCTGATGAGTTTGTAAGCTCTAAGCAGATCATCAAGGTTGTCAGCTCCGAGCCTGCGCTGGCTGCCAAGCTGATGCAGCTGGCTAACTCGGTAGCGCTCAACCCCAGTGGCCAGCGCGTCACCGACCTCAAGACCGCGATCTCGCGTATGGGCTTGAATCTGGTGCGCAGTGCATCGCTGACGTTTGCCGTAGAGCAGATGCGCAATTCACCGTCGATGGCCAGCCTGCGTCAGCCGATGAGTGAGCTGTGGGAGCGCTGTGTATTTGTTGCGGCGATGTCCTATGTGGTGGCGCGCAGTTGCTCGCAGGTCAATGCCGATACGGCTTTGCTAGCCGGTTTGTTGCACGGCGTGGGGCGGCTCTACATTCTGTCCCGCTCGGTGGATCACCCGCAGTTGCTGGCCGATCAGACCAGCTACAACGAGATCGTGCGCGATTGGCATGCCGCGATCGCCAAGTGCATCCTTGAGAATTGGGACATGAGTGACGATGTCGTCGCTGCTGTGGAATCCCACGAAGACTTGTCGCGTGACCATGAGGATGATGCAGACCTTACTGATGTGCTGACTGTGGCCACGTTGTTGGTGTCGTTCAACAGCTTCCCGGACGCAATCGAGCTCAACATGCAAGGTGTGGCTGCGTTTGACCGCATGGAGCTGGATCACGAGGCGGTTTTAGCCATTCTGGAAGAATCGGCCGAAGAGGTTGCCAGCCTGCAGGCCGCGCTGGGCTCTGCCTGATCCATTGCTGTCGATTACGGCTTGACACCCCGGCGCCTGCGCCGGGACAATCGCCGGCTAACCTGCACCTTGGCTAGGTAGCTCAGTTGGTTAGAGCACGGCACTCATAATGCCGGGGTCGAGGGTTCGAATCCCTCCCTAGCCACCATCTCCTGTAATTCCCAGTTGGCGGGTGCCGCTGGCGTCCCTAGCCACCACTCCCCGACACGCCTATGGCTTGGGGCACAATGCCCGCCATGCGGGCCCATCACCTAGAGCTACTGCTGCGCCTGCTGTTGGCAACTGTCGGCGGCTACGCCTTCGCAAACGTCATCGTCATCGCCGTCGTGCGCTCCCTGCCCATCTCAGCCTCAGAAGCGGTCATGTTGGCTTTGCTTGCCAGCTTTGTGGTGCACGCTGTGGCCGTGTTGTGGGTGTTTGCGGCTCGTAGTGCCTGGCGGGCCTGTTGGACGCTGGCGCTGCCTACGCTGCTGCTGGGCGGGTGGTTGTGGCCGCTGGGCGGCGCAGGGCCGGTATGAAAGGCGGCCTTCGCCCCTCGATGGCTTGGCTGCACACTTGGAGCGGACTGCTGCCGGGCTGGTTGCTCTACTTTGTGTTTCTGACCGGTACCTTGGGCTATTTCAGCGTCGAGATTGATCGCTGGATGCAGCCTGAGTTGCCGCTACGCCAGCGCATCGACCCGCAGTGGGAGTTGATCGAGCGCGGCCTGGCCCGCCTGCAGCAGCGTGCCCCGGGCGCCGAACGCTGGTCGGTGGAGCTGCCACAACGCAAATCACCGCTGCCGCCGCGCATTGTCTGGCGCATGCCGCCGACTGCCGAGGGTGCCCGTGGCGAGGCGGGCACCGAACCCTTGTTACCAGCCGATGCTGCGCCACGTCCCCGACCCACCGGCGGGGGTCAGTTTCTGTATCAGCTGCACTACCGGCTGCATTACATCGACACGCAACAGGCTTATTGGATCATCGGTGCTGCGGCGATGTTTATGTTGGTGTCGATACTCAGCGGCATCATCCTGCACAAAAAAATATTCACCGATTTCTTCACCTTCAGGCCCGCTGCAGGCAAGCGGACGTGGCGCGATCTGCATTCAGTGTTGGGCAGTATCGCTTTGCCGTTTCACCTCATGATTACCTGGAGCGGCCTGGTGTTGCTGGCCTACACCTACATGCCGCTAGTGCTAGATGAGATCTATCGCTTTGATGAAGACGCGCAGGATGTGTTCTTTACCGATAACGCGCAGCGTGTTGCTGATACAGCGCGCAGCGGTGTAGCAGCGCCGATGCTGCTGCCGGCGCAGTTGCTGGCGCGGCAACCTGCGGCATTGAATAACATACGACTGTCATCGTATAGCGTGCGCAATCCAGGCGATGCCAACGCGCGGGTGGTCATCCTGCATCAGCGTCGCAACGCGCAAAATGGCACCGATCAGCAGGTGTACAGCGCTGTGAGCGGGCAATTGCTCGATGCTGGCCTGCAGCGCGGGCCGCTACGTCAGACGCGCGATGCAATGCTGGGTTTGCACAAAGGCACCTTTGCGGCGCCACTGCTGCGCGCCCTGTATGGCCTGTCGGGTGCCTTGGGTACGGTGATGGTGGGCGGTGGGCTGGTGTTCTGGGCTGCCAAACGGCGTGAACGGCGCGGCGGTGTGGCAGGTGAGGGCGCCGGCGGGTTGGTCTGGGTTGAACGAGCTAACCCCGCTATGTTGATCGGTCCGTTGCTGGGGGTGTGCACCTATTTGTTGGCCAATCGACTGCTGCCGGTGGACTTAGAACAGCGAGGCAGTTGGGAAGGTCATGCGCTGTTTTTTGGCTGGGCACTGGCGTTGGTATTGACGCTGCCGCTGCGACCGCCGCGTGCCTGGTGGTTGCTTACAGCGCTATTGGCACTGGCTTGCGCTGCGCTGCCTGTCGTCAATGTGTTCACCACCGATAGGCATTTAGGCGTAAGCCTGCCGTGGGCATTGCGCGAAGGTGATTGGGTCTTGGCAGGTATCGATCTGTGCCTGCTGATCTTGGCACTGATTTTTGCGTTCGTTGCACGGCGCATGGCGCGGCAACAATGCTGACCCTGCTGCTGGTCATGCTGGGGCTGGTCAGCCTGTCGCTGTCGCAGCCGGCGCGTCAGCGGCAGTTGTGGCGCCGCGCCTTGCACAAACGCCCCACGGTCGCCCTGCGAACGATAGGTGCGGCACTGTTGCTGGCAGCGGCCTGGTGGGCGGCGCACACCTCTGGGTGGGTCATCGGCCTGGCGCTGTGGTGCGGCGCGGTGACAGTTGGCGCTGCCCTGTGGGTGTTCAGCCTGCCGTGGTTGGCCCGACGCCTGTATAGTCGTCACACTTGATCCGGCTGCGGATCCCCCCACTCCCCGTGTTTGTGTCCTTGGAGACTCCATGCGTCTGGAAGCGATTGCGATTGGTACTAATCCGCCTGAAGAAGTGAATGTCATTGTCGAAGTGCCGGTCGGTGGCGAGCCGATCAAGTACGAGATGGACAAGGCGTCCGGTGCGCTGGTGGTCGATCGTTTCCTGTACACATCGATGCGCTATCCGGGCAACTACGGCTTTATTCCGCACACGCTGTCTGACGATGGCGATCCCTGTGATGTGCTCATTGCCAATCAGCGCGGCATCATTCCCGGTGCCGTTGTGGCGTGTCGTCCTGTAGGCGTGTTGTTGATGGAAGACGAGGCCGGTGGTGACGAAAAAATCATTGCCGTGCCGGTGCCCAAGCTCACGCGTCGCTACGAAAACGTGCACAACTACACCGATCTGCCTGAAATCACGCTCAAGCAGATTCAACATTTCTTTGAGCACTACAAAGATCTGGAAGGCACCAAGTGGGTCAAGGTGCTGGGTTGGGGCGATGCGGCAGCAGCGCGCGCGCTGATCGTCAAATCGATGGAGCGCGCCAAAGCCGCCCAGTAAGCGGCTCAGGCACCGCGCAGGCCAGTGGGTCTGCGCGCCGCATCCAGCGTCACCAGAATGTCTGCACGGGCCGGCATTTCGTCAAGCAGGTGGCGTGTGATGCGTTCGTAATGCGCTATAAATCGCGCAATAGCTGCATCGTCCATCACGCGCGACAAGTCACCGCCCTCGGTTTGTATGCGCGCGCGCAGCTTGTGCTCCTGTTCCAATCGCCAGTCATAGACCACGTCAAATGACGGCGCCTGCAGCATGACCTGTGCATTGAGCATGCCGAACAGGCTGCGGTAACGACCAGACAATGCTTTGTTTACGTGGGTGCGCCACAGAGCCTGTGCATCTTCATCGCGTTCTAGCGAGTTGATGGGCTCGGCAAGGCTCTCTGGTGTCTGGGCGCGCGCGCCGACGCACCAACCTTCCAATATCGTTACTGCAGCCGGTGCGCTAAACAGTGGCCAGTCGGTTTGCGGCCGGCGATCATCAACACTCTTATCGAAGGCGGGCAGTGCCACTTCTGAGTTGCTCTGCAAACTCTTCAACGTGGCCTGAGCCAGCTTTACATCGTGTGTGCCAGGCACGCCGCGTGTGCGCAGTAAGGGGTGTATCTGCTCACCCAGTTGCAAGCGCTCTGCATGCGTCAGATAAAAATCATCGATAGACAGCACCGCAGTGGCCAGACCGCTGGCGCGCAGCAGACTGCCCAGTACTGCTGCAGCAGTGGATTTGCCACTGCCTTGCGTACCAGTCAGACCCACAAGCAGCGGGCCTCGATGTTCGTGAGCCAACGCAGCCAGATGCGCGGCGATGGGCAGATGTACTTCGTGCACTACGCTGCGAAAGCTGGCAGGCAGTCGCTCTCGCTGCAGAAAATCGTCGATCCAGGCGCTATCTAGCAGCACGCTCAGACCACCGGATCTGGCAGCGGCAGGCCTGCAAAGAAGGCATCGAGGTTGGTGCCGACGCGCAGGCCCATCGCCGTGCGTGTTTCAAGTGTGCTGGTTCCCTGATGCGGCAACAGCACGACATTGTCCAATGCCAGCAGTCCAGGATGCACAACCGGTTCGCGCTCATACACATCGAGCCCTGCGCCGCCGATAGCAGAGCGTGCCAGCACATCGGCCAGCGCCGCTTCATCGATCACCGTGCCACGAGCGGTGTTGATGAGCAGGGCCGAAGGCTTGAGCAGCGCCAAGCGTCGTGCGTCGAGTAGATGGTGTGTGTCGACGCCACCGGGTAAGTGCAAAGAGATGACATCGCTGTGCTGCAGCAAGTCATCTAACGAGGCGTAATGCTGTGCTTGCAGCGCCGATTCAATGCCTGCGTCGGCGCGCCGCCGGCCGAAATAAGCGATGCGCATGCCAAAGCCATGCAGTGCGCGGTGTGCTGTGGCCTGCGCGATGCGCCCAAAGCCCACCAGTCCGAGCAGCTTGCCGCGTAAGTCTTGCCCCAGCAGATGCGTGGGCCGCCAGCCAGTCCAGCGACCGTCGCGCAGTTCGCGTTCCCCCTCGCCGGCACGGCGCGCGGTCATCAACATCAACAGCAGTGCCAGATCTGCCGTGGCATCGGTCACCACATCGGGAGTGTTGCTGACGGCAATGCCGACGCTACGTGCGGCCTGCACGTCAATGTGATTAAAGCCCACCCCAAAGTTGGCGATGAGCTTTGAGCGCAGACCGGTTTCGTTGAGCAGCGCCGCAGTCACCGAGTCGGTCACGGTGGTGCAGATCGCATCGTGCGTGCGCAACGCTTGCAGCAGTGCTGCCGCGTTCATGGGCCGATCGTCCTGGTTAATCGTCAGTTCAAAACGCTGCGCTAATTGCGTTTGCGCCGCATCGGTCCAGCGCCGGGTCAGCAGTACCTTGGGCCGTGTGCTCATGCACGCAGCCGGTCGGCATGCCACTGCAGATGGTCGGCGATAAAGCTGCTGATGAAGAAGTAGGAGTGGTCATAGCCTTCATGGCGGCGCAGCGTCAGCGGCTGGCCTGCAGCAGCGCAGGCCTCTTCCAGCAGTTCGGGTTTAAGTTGCCCTTCCAAAAAGCTGTCAGCCAAACCTTGATCAACCAAGATGTTGTCGTAGTGACCGGCGGCAGTGTGCTGTTCGATGAGCCAGCTGGCGTCATGCGCCTGCCAGGTGCTGCGATCTTCGCCAAGGTAATGTCCCAAGGCCTTCTCACCCCAGGGGCAGCGCAGCGGCGAGCAGATGGGAGAGAACGCCGAGACCGACTTGAACAGCGTCGGATGGCGCAGCGCCAGCGTCAGTGCGCCATGACCGCCCATGGAGTGCCCGCTGATCCCCACGCGTGTCAGATCCACGGCAAAGCTGCGTGCCACCACGTTTAGCAGTTCGTTTGTGACATAACGCTCCATCTGAAAGTGCGGCGCCCACGGCGCCTGCGTTGCGTCCACATAGAAAGAGGCGCCTTGGCCCAAGTCATAAGCTGCGTCATTGGCCACTTCTTCGCCGCGCGGACTGGTGTCCGGTGCCAGTACAGCCAGCCCTAAGCGTGCTGCAGCGGCATAAGCACCAGCCTTGGTGGTGAAGTTGTCTTCGGTACAGGTCAGTCCTGACAACCACACCAACAACGGGAACGGACCGTTACCCGGGGGCAGGAACAGCGAATAGCGCATGGCAGTGCCAGTGCTGGCGCTGTCGTGCCGGCAGTAGTGAAGAGTGCCGCCTTGGGTGCGGTGTTGTTGCAGGATGTCGCTCATGGTTCAGGTACGCAGTTGGTGTGAAGGGCTGGGATGCTATGACGCGCAGCCTAGCCCCACAAGCCACTTCCTCGGGTCTCGCGTATAGTTGTCGTTGTGAACGCACCGGTTAACTACAGCCTGCGGCGAGCTTCACTTGGCCTGGTGGCAAGTGCGTTGCTGGCTGTGGGCTTGGCTGGGTGCAGTGTGCCCGGTCAACGCGAGGCGTCAGATACCGCGGTAAACCAAGCAGCCCGTGAGGTCGGGGGTGTGCGTGCCAAGTGGCGTCGCAGTAGTGCGGACGATGTTCGCCTCAAGTCCGAAATCGCGCCCCTGCTGGCTGATGGCCTCAGCGTCGCCGACAGCGTGGCCGTTGCCTTGCTGGCCAATCCAGAATTGCAGCTGGCCTTCGAGCGCTTGGAAATCAGCCGCAGCGAATTGGTGGCAGCGTCCACGCTGCCCAATCCGGTGCTGATCCTGGGGACGCGTGAGCCAGGCGGTCGCTTGGCGCCGTTTTATCCGCAACAGACCGTATCCATCGGCCTGTTAGAGAACGTGCTGAGCCTGATTTCGATACCGGCCAAGCGTCGCGTCGCACAGTCAGACCTGAAGCGCGCGCAGCTGGATTTAGCCGATCGCATCGTTGCGCATGCTGCACAGGTCAGTCTGGCCTATCTGGAACATGTAGCAGCCCGTCACGTGCTGGAGTTGCGCGAACGTTCCACTGCGGCTGCCACCACCGCGGTCGACATCATCTCTGTCAATGTTGCAAACGGGCGTATCAATGCGCCGGGTGACCTAGTTGTCGAGCGCAATGCGCTGTTCAGCAATCAGTCGCAGTTGCGCCGTGCGCAGTTGCAAGTGGCCACCACGCGCGAGCGGTTGGGCCAGTTGATGGGCATTGCTGGTATAGCCGATGACTGGCAAGTCACCGAAGACCTGCAACCCTTGCCCGCCGATGACCCTGACTACGGGAGTCTGGAAGAGCGCGCTTTTGCGCAGCGCTTGGATATGCGGGCTGCCCGCGAGGCGATCGCCACACGGCTTGAGACACTGCGTACTCAGCGCCGCTTCAGGTGGTTGGGTGCCTTTGAGTTAGGTGTGTTTCGCGAAGGGCAGTCATCGCAGATCCGCTTCACAGGCCCCAACGCCGTGCTCGAGTTGCCGTTGTTTGATCAGCGACAGTCGCAGTTGCTGGCTTCCGATGCGCAACTGCGTTCGGCGCTGCGCCAAACCGAGCTGCTGGCCCAGCAGGCTCGCAACGAGCTGCGTACTCATGCGGCCGAGATGCAGACCACACGCACTTTGTATATGAACTACCGCGACCAACTGTTGCCGCGTCAGCAGTGGCTGCTGAGCCAGATGCGCAGTGCCGATCCGTCCGACCTGGGGCGCTTGCGCCTGCGGCTGTCCAACATCGCTGCCGAAGAAGAGGCCACCGGCTATCTGCGCGATTACTGGCGCGCACGCGCTGCCTTGGCGCGCGCGGCTGGCGACTGGAGCGGCTTGTTGGGTTGGTCGGCGCCCAAGTCGCCCTGACTTGGTGCTTTGCTTACTGGCGAGTCCTGCCAGCGGGCGCCTTTTTGGTGCAATACTATTTCGGGTTTATTGCGGATGTTACCCACCGGCCCTTCAGCAGTTGGTACGGCAGTTGCAACGTACACCGCGGGGTCTTACCAACCATCCCCTTTGAGGAGTTTCTAAATGATTAAGTCACGTGTTCTTCTGGCCAGTGCCCTGTTTGTTGCTGCAGCCGGCAGCGCCCATGCCGGACTCACGGTGACCCCTGCGGTGACGTCGGATTACGACTTCCGCGGCGTCACGCAGACCGAGAATAAGGCTGCCTTTCAGCTCGGTACCACCTACGGCTTTGAGAGTGGCGCTTATGCCGGTCTCTGGGCCAGCAACGTCAAGTTCGGCAATCCGCCGGGCACCAATCTGGAACTGGATCTGGCCGGTGGTTACACCTTCGGCGATGCCAAGGAAGGTGTGGCCTGGGACATCGGCGGCGTGTATTACACCTACTTTGGTGGCACTAGCCCCAGCGACCTGAACTATCTGGAAGTCTATGCCGGCGCCACCAAGGGCTGGTTTAACGGCAAGGTGTTCTACAGCCCCGACTTCGGTGGCAAGGCCACCACCGGCAACACACCGGCCTGGTATCTCTCGACCACCGGTACGTTCCCGTTGCCTGCTGAGTTCTCGCTGGTGACCCATGCGGGTTACAGCTTTGGCGACTACTGGGACAAGTATGGCAAGAGCTACTTGGACTACTCGGTCGGCGTTGCCAAGACCTTCGGTAGCATCACGCTGAATGTCAGCTACGTAGATGGTTCGGATCTGCCGGGTGCCTCGCGCAACCAGCCGTTCTCGACTGCCAGCAAGGTGGTCGCGACGATTTCGACCACCCTGCCTTGGGCCAGCGAGTAAGCAAACCCCGCATACGCGAGGCCAGGGTCATCAGACCTTGGTCTCGCGGATGACCTTGCCGAGCTTCTCAACCAGCTCGTCAATGTGCGACTTCTCGACGATGAACGGCGGCGACAGGGCGGTGATATCACCGGCTGCACGCACCAAGATGCCTGCATCAAACGCACGCACAAACGTGTCAAAGCCGCGCGCACCGGGCTTGCCCGCAAACGGCTCATATTCCACAGCGCCCATCAGGCCATAGTTGCGCACGTCGGTGACGCCCGGCAGTCCCTTAAGACTGTGCAATGCGTCTTCAAAATACGGCGCCATCTCTTTGACGCGCTCAAACAGTCCATCGCGCTTATAGATATCCATCACCGCCAGACCCGCTGCACAGGCAGTGGGGTGCGACGAATAGGTGTAGCCATGGAACATCTCGACGGCGGCTTCCGGGCCGACCATGAAGGCGTCATAGATTTCTTTACTGACCAGCACGGCGCCCATCGGCACCGAGCCGTTGGTCAGGCCCTTGGCCATGGTGATGATGTCCGGCGTGACGCCGAACTCCTGCGCACCAAACGCCGAACCGGTGCGACCAAAGCCAGTGATGACTTCGTCGAAGATCAACAAAATGCCGTGCTTGGTGCAGATCTCGCGCAGCTTCTGCAGATAGCCCTTGGGCGGCACCAGCACGCCGGTCGAACCGGCCACCGGCTCGACGATCAGTGCAGCAATGTTCGAGGCATCGTGCAGGCCGATCAGACGCTCCAGTTCGCTGGTCAGATTGGCACCGTGCTCGGGCTGACCACGGCTGAACGCATTGCGCGCCAGATCGTGCGTGTGGGACAGGTGGTCCACGCCGGCGGTCATCACGCCCGACCACACTTTGCGGTTGGGGGGCATACCGCCGAGGGTCATGCCACCAAAGTTCACGCCGTGATAGCCGCGCTCACGACCGATCAAACGCGTGCGAGTGCCTTCGCCACGCAGGCGCTGATACTGCAGCGCGATCTTGAGCGCCGTTTCGACGGCCTCGGAGCCCGAGTTCACGAAGAACACATGGTCCATGCCGGCCGGGGCAATCTCGGTGATGCGGTTGGCCAGCTCGAAGGCCAGCGGGTGACCCATCTGGAACGGCGGCGCAAAGTCCATCTGTGCCAGCGACTGGCCCACGGCCTCTGCGATCTCGGTACGGCCGTGACCGGCATTGACGCACCACAGACCCGCCACGCCGTCGAGGATCTGACGACCTTCCGGAGTCCAGTAGTGCATGCCCTTGGCGCGCGACAGCAGACGCGGCTTGGCCTTGTAATTGCGGTTGGCCGAGAACGGCATCCAGTGGGCTTCGAGAGCCTCACGGGTCATCGGGCGCACGTTAAGGGTGTTGAGAATGTCGGTCATGGATTGCTCCTCGGCAAACAACGCCAAAAGCCCCGGCAGGGGCGTCTTCTAGGGGCGCGATAATAGGTAAGGCCCGCCTCTGGGGCGAGGGATGTCCACATAACAAAAACGGTGGTGCACGCCTATCATGAGGCGCGCGCCCTTTTCGGGCCCACCGGCCCTGGCAGCTGGAGTAGGCGATGGATGCGATTCTGACAACCGCTGACTGGCATACGCGTGCGGCTGCTTTGCAGCCCCGCAAGCAGGCTTTTATCGATGGGCAGTGGGTTGATGCCCTGTCCGGCGCCACCTTCGACTGCCACAGCCCCCCCGATGGTCGCTTGCTGGCACAGGTGGCCGCCTGCGATAGCGCCGACATCGACCGGGCCGTGGCCGCCGCGCGCCGCAGCTTTGAGCGCGGCGACTGGGCTAACGCGACGCCGCGGCATCGCAAGCAGGTGCTGCTGCGCTTTGCCCAGCTGCTGCGCGAACACCGCGACGAGCTGGCGCTCACCGAGACGCTGGATGTCGGCAAGCCCATTTCAGACAGCTTGACGGTGGATGTGCTGTCGTCAGCCAACTGCCTGCAGTGGTATGCAGAGGCCATCGACAAGCGCTATGACGAGGTTGCCCCGACGGGTCCCGGGTCGCTGGCGCTGGTCACACGCGAGCCACTGGGCGTGGTGGGCGCCATCGTGCCGTGGAACTTCCCGCTGATCATGGCGGCTTGGAAGATCGGCCCGGTGCTGGCGGCCGGTAATAGCCTGGTGCTCAAGCCCTCCGAGAA
This sequence comes from Pseudomonadota bacterium, assembly GCA_026398735.1. GTDB lineage: Bacteria > Pseudomonadota > Gammaproteobacteria > Steroidobacterales > Steroidobacteraceae > ZC4RG30. The sequence goes on from JAPLSH010000015.1 coordinate 85,314, forward strand.
GTCGCCGCTGTCGGTGCTGCGCGTGGCAGAGCTGGCAGTAGAGGCCGGTCTGCCGCCGGGTGTGTTTAACGTGGTGCCGGGCTTTGGGCACACAGCCGGTGCGGCGCTGGCCCTGCACGATGACGTGGATGCCATCACCTTCACCGGCTCTACTGCGACCGGCCGGCAGGTGATGGCCGCCGCTGCCCAGTCCAACCTCAAGCGCGTGTCGCTGGAACTGGGCGGTAAATCGCCCAACATCGTCATGGCGGACTGCCGCGACTTGGATCGCGCGGCCCAGGCTGCAGCGCTGGGGATATTTTTTAATCAGGGCCAAATGTGCTCGGCTGCCTCGCGGTTGCTGGTGCATGTGGATCTGAAGGACGCGCTGCTCGAACGTATCGATGCGCTGGCTGCGCAGCTGCAGCCCGGAGATCCGCTGGATCCGGCGACGCGGTTGGGTGCCATAGTCGATGGCCCACAATTGCAGCGCGTGTTGGGCTATATCGACAGTGGTCGTGCCGAGGGCGCCCGGCTGCGCAGTGGCGGCCAGCAGTGCCGACTCGAGAGCGGTGGTCAGTACCTGCAACCGACGGTGTTTGATGACGTGCAAGCGGGCATGCGCATCGCCCGCGAAGAGATCTTCGGGCCGGTGCTGTCGTGCTTTACGTTTCGCACCGAAGCGCAGGCGCTGCAACTGGCCAATGACAGCCGCTATGGACTGGCGGCAGCGGTCTGGACACAGGATGTGACCGCAGCGCATCGCATGGCGCGCGCATTGCGGGCCGGGATGGTCTACGTCAACTGTTACGATGCAGATGACATCACCGTGCCGTTCGGTGGTTATAAGCAGTCAGGAACCGGCCGCGACAAATCGCTGCATGCTCTGGACAAATACACCGAACTTAAGACGACCTGGATAGACCTCACTTGATTACTGAACGCATGACGACCTGGATTGAGCGCGCTTGACTACCGAGACGCTGCAGCGCTTTGTTGCCACGGTCCCCAAAGGCTTTGCCGATCTGTTGGCACTTGAGTTGGCCACATTGGGTGCCACCGACATCCGTGAGCGCGCCGGTGGCGTGACCTTCTGGGGCCCGCTGGCCATTGGTTATCGCGCGTGTCTGGAATCGCGTCTGGCCAGTCGCGTGTTGCTGCAGGTGGGCAACGCGTCGATGACCGATGCACAGTCGTTATATGACGCTGTACGCACGGTGGATTGGCGCGAGCATTTGGATATCGGCGGCACGTTGGCCTGCGAATACACCGGTTCGCATCCTGCCATCACCAACAGCTATTTCGGCACGCTGAAAGTCAAAGACGCGATCTGCGATCAGTTTCGCGACACCACCGGTGGTCGCCCCGATGTACAAACCGAACGCCCGTCGCTGCGTGTGCATGCGCATGCCGCCGGTAATCAGGTGACGCTGTCTATTGATCTGGCCGGTGAGTCGCTCAGTCGCCGCGGCTATCGCATCGCCGGTGGCGAGGCACCGCTACGCGAGAATCTAGCCGCTGGCATTTTGATGCGCGCCGGTTGGCCCAAGATTGCCGAAGCCGGTGGCGAGTTCCTCGATCCGATGTGCGGCTCGGGCACTTTCGTTATTGAAGCCGCGTGGATGGCCGCCAATATTGCGCCGGGCTTGATGCGTGACTTCTTCGGCTTTCTGGGTTGGCGCGGCCATGACGCGGGCTTGTGGAACAAGTTGCGCGACGACGCCATGGAACGTATGCATCAGCAGGTACCGGTGATCATCCGCGGTACCGATCGCAGCAGCGCGGCCATCGCCACCGCTGCGGCCAACGCGCGCCGTGCCGGTGTGGGTCGCGATATTTTGTTTGAGCAGGTGGAACTGGCCAAGGTGCGCCCGTCGCGTGTCGATGCGGCCGATGTGAGCTTCGGTCTGCTATGCGTCAACCCGCCTTATGGGCAGCGTATTGGTCAAGGTGAAGACGCCATCGAGGCGCACCGCGATATCGGCGTGGCACTGCGCGAGCGCTTTGTGGGTTGGCACGCAGCGGTGCTGACCGGCGAGCCGGCTTTGGGACAATTGATCGGCATCAACGCGCATCGCGTACATACGGTGTTCAACGGCGCTATCGAGTGCCGCTTGTTGCGTTTTGCGCCGGGTGAGCGTCGTGCACGGCGCGAGGCCACCGCCGGCATCATCATTGACGATGCCACCATCGCGCAGAGCAACGGCGCGCGCATGTTCGCCAACCGGCTCACCAAAAACTTGCAGCACTTGGGCAAGCAGGCACGTCGCCAAGGCGTGTCGTGCTGGCGACTGTATGACGCGGATATGCCCGAGTACGCGCTGGCCGTCGACCTGTATGTCGGCACCGGCAGTGAAGCCGAGCAGCGTTGGTTGTTCGTGCAGGAATATGCACCGCCCGACACGGTCGATCCGGAAGCGGCGCGCCGTCGTCGCGAGGAAGCGCTGTCCGTGATGCCCGAGGTCACCGGCGTGGCCTTTGCCGACATTCATCTGCGAGTGCGTCGTAAGCAAAAGGGTGCCAGCCAATACGACAAGCTCGGTGCGCGCGGTCGCCAGCATGTGGTCGAAGAAGACGGCCTGCAGTTGCTGGTCAACTTTGATGACTATCTAGACACAGGTTTGTTCCTCGATCACCGTTTGACCCGCCAGCGCGTGCGCGCTGCATCGGCCGGGCAACGAGTGCTCAATCTGTTTTGCTACACCGGCAGCGTGTCGGTGCATGCCGCGGCCGGCGGTGCGCTCAGCACGACCAGTGTGGATCTGTCACGTACCTATCTGGATTGGGCTGCACGCAACCTGGAGATCAACGGCTTTGCCCAGCAGCAGCACCACTTGCTGCAGGCCGATTGCATGGCCTGGCTGGCGGCTGAAGCGCCGCAGGGTCCGGCCTGGGACCTCATTTTCCTGGATCCGCCGACTTTCTCCAATTCGGCCCGGATGCAGGGTGTGCTGGATGTGCAGCGTGATCACGTGCGACTGGTCGACGACTGCATGCAGCTGCTGGCGCCGGGCGGCTTACTGCTGTTTTCCAATAATGCGCAGCGTTTTCAGCTGGACGCCGGGTTGGCCGAGCGGTATCTGGTCACCGATGTTTCGGCGGCGACGATCCCCTTCGACTTTCAGGGCAACCCGCGCATCCACCGCTGCTTTGAAGTGCGCCACCGACCAGTTGGAAACGGCTAGCGCGACCGGCGTAGTTTCGACTAGCCTAGGGACAGGGGGGGCGTGCCGCCCCATTCATTGAAAACTCCACGATGGACGGTAAACGACCATGTTGCGACTCAACGTCAATGGCCAAGAACGGACGATCGACGGCATCGCCGATGACACCCCGCTGCTGTGGGTGCTGCGCGATGAACTTAAACTCGTAGGCACCAAATTCGGTTGCGGGGTCGGTCAGTGCGGTGCCTGCACCGTGCACCTCAATGGTCAGCCGATCCGCTCCTGCCAAATTCCTGCTGTTGCCGCTGCCGGCGAGAAGGTCACGACCGTCGAGGGTCTGTCTGCCGGTGCGCAGCTCACTGCGCTGCAGCAGGCATGGATCGACCATGACGTGCCGCAATGCGGCTATTGCCAGTCCGGTCAGCTGATGACTGCGACGGCGCTGCTCAAGCAGCACCCCAAGCCCACCGATGCGCAGATCGATCAGTTCATGACCAACATCTGCCGTTGCGGCACCTATGTGCGTATCCGCAAGGCCATCCACGCTGCAGCTGCCGCGACGGCAGGTAAGGGCGGTGCGGCATGAGCGCGGTCATCCACAGCAACGCGGAGCATCACACTATGATCGCCGAGTTCGAGCGCCTGCTGGCGCAGCCCGTTGAGGCAGCTGCTGCCCAATCCCTCAGTCGTCGCGGCTTCATGAAGCTGTCCGGTGGTGTGGGCGGTGGTTTGGTGCTGGCGCTGGCCGTCGGCCTGCCCGATCAGGCTTCTGCTCAGGGTGCGCCGCCGCCGCAAGTTCCATTTGCGCCGGGTGCCTATGTGCGCATCTCGCCGGACGGCAAGATCACGCTGTACTCCAAGAACCCTGAGATCGGTCAGGGCATCAAGACCGCCTTCGGTGTCATCCTCGCCGAAGAGCTCGATGCTGCCTGGGCCGACGTCACGGTTGAACAGTCCGAGATTAATGCCGCCGTGTATGGCGCGCAGTTTGCCGGCGGTTCGCTGTCCATCCCGATGAACTGGGACAACCTGCGCCAGGCCGGCGCTGGCGCCCGCGCCATGCTGGTCTCCGCTGCTGCCAAGCAGTGGGGCGTTGCCGAGTCCGAGCTCACCACCGCAGACAGCACTGTCATCCATGCGGCCAGCGGTCGCAAGGCCAGCTATGGCTCATTGGCCACCGCTGCCGCTGCCCTGCCTGTACCTGCCGATCCCAAAGCCCTCAAGCTCAAGGACCGCAAGGACTACAAGCTGATCGGCAAGCGCTTCACCGGTGTAGACAATCTTGATCTGGTAACTGGCAAGCCGCTGTTCGCCATCGACGTGAACCTGCCTGGCATGCTGTACGCATCGCTGGTCAAGTGCCCGTCGGTCGGTGGCAAGGTGGCCAGTGCCAACATCGACCAGATCAAAAAGCTGCCCGGCATCACCGATGCCTTCATCGTCGAAGGCACCGCCAAGCCCGCCAACGTCATGCTGACCGGCGTGTTGCCGGGCGTGGCCATTGTCGGCAAGAGCACCTGGGCGGTGTTCTCGGCGCGCAAGCAGCTCAAGGTCACTTGGGATCACAGCACCGCTTCCAAGGACAGCTGGACCGACTACGTCGCCAAGGCCAAGGAACTGTCGGTCAAGCCGGTCGGCGACAAGGTTGTGCGTACTGTCGGCGATATCGACAAGGTGCTGGCCTCCGCCAAGCCGGTCGAGGCCTACTACCAGTTCGCCTTCGTGTCGCATGCGCAGCTAGAGCCGCAGAACACGGTCGCCTGGTTCAAGGGCGATTCGATCGAGTTGTGGGCTCCCACGCAGTTGCCGGCCAACAGCCTGCCGCTGGTCGCAGGCATCGTTGGTCTGAAGGCCGACAAGGTCACGCTGCATCAGATGCGCGTTGGTGGTGGTTTCGGCCGCCGTCTGCTCAACGACTTCGTTGCCGATGCGGCCTATGTCGCCAAGCAAGTGCCCAACACGCCGATCAAGTTGATGTGGACCCGTGAGGACGATATGGAGCATGACGCCTATCGCGTCGGTGGCTTCATGTCCTACAAGGGTGTGCTCGACGAGCAGGGCAAGCTTGCCGCGCTCAACGCGCACATGATCGGCTTCGAGGATCCGGTCTCCAAGGCGCCCACTACCGCGTCGGATTTTGGTGCCAACGAGTTCCCGGCCAACTACCTCACCGACTACCGTGCCTCGATGTCACGTCTGCCGCTGTCGATGCCGTGCGGTCCCTGGCGCGCGCCGGGTACCAACACGATGTCGTGGGTGCAGCAGTCGTTCTTCCACGAACTGGCCGTGGCCGCCAAGCGTGACCACGTAGAGTTCCTGCTCGAAGTGTTCGGTCGCAAGGCCGGCGCTGCGCCGCAGGCCGGCCCGCCGGGTCTGAACCCTGATCGTGCCATCGGCGTCATCAAGCTCGCCGCTGAGAAGGCGGGCTGGGGCAAGCCGCTGCCCAAGGGCCGTCATCTGGGCATGGCCTTCTTCTTCAGCCATCAGGGTCACATCGCCGAGATCGCCGAGGTCAGCGTCGATGCCAAGAAGAAGGTCACCGTGCACAAGATGACGGTGGCTTGCGACATCGGCCCGGTGATCAACCTGTCTGGTGCCGAGAACCAGGTGCAGGGTTGCATCGTCGATGCAATGAGCACGCTGGCGCTGGAGATCACCATGGAAAATGGTGCCGCTCAGCAGGTCAACTACGACAAGTACCCGGCGCGTCGCATGCCCAATTCACCGCAGGTGGATGTGCACTTCGTGCAGAGCAACTACAACCCCAGCGGTCTGGGTGAGCCGGCGTTCCCGCCTGCCGCCCCGGCGATCTGCAATGCGATTTTCGCGGCCACCGGCACGCGTATCCGCACTCTGCCGATCACCAAGGCCGGCTTTAGCGTTGCCTGATGGCGTTGCCTGCGGGGTCTAGAGCAGATCCCGCAGGCGATACCACAGCATCGCCAGCACCAGGGCAGGGCGGCGCAATGCGGTGCCGCCCGCAAACTCCCGGTGTTTGATCCGCGCGAACACATCAAAGCGTTCGCTGCTGCCGGCCATCGATTCGGCCGCCAGTTTGCCTGCCATGCCCGCCAGCACCAGGCCATGACCCGAGAATCCCTGCAGATACCAAACGGTCGGTGATAGCCGCCCGAAGTCCGGTGCCCGGTTGCGCGTGATGTCCAGCCAACCGCCCCAGGCATGTTCGATGTGCACGCCCTGCAATTGCGGAAACACAGCCAGCATACGGCCAAGCGTTGCGCGGGCGCTGTCTTGGCTGTTGAGTCCGCCATAGCTGACCCGTCCGCCGAACAGCAACCGCTGATCACGGCTGAGGCGAAAGTAATCGAGCACCCAGTTCATGTCTGCCGCTGCTGCATTGCCCGGCAGCAGTGCTGAGGCGCGCGCTGCGCCGAGTACTTCGGTGGCCACCATGTAGGTGCCCACGCCCATGATGCGGCGTGCCAGCGGCGGTGCTGTGGCACCCAGTGTGGCATTGCCGGCCAGCAGCAACTGCTTGCAGTGCACTTGGCCTTGCGCAGTGATAACAGTGACGCTGCCGTCGGGGGCTTGCGACCATGACAGCGCGCGGCTGTGTTCGTGCAAGGTGACGCCCGCGTTGTGTGCGGCAGAGGCCAAGCCGCGCAGATATTTGAGCGGGTGCAAATGACCGCTGCGCGGATCGAGCAGGCCACCGCCATAGCGCTGGCTTGCAACATGATCGGGCAGCTCGGCGCGCGTCAGCAGCTGCGTGCCGTCGTAGCCTAAGGCGTGCAGTTGCTGCTGGGTGTGGCGCAGCTCGGTGTTATGGCGCTGGCGTAAACCCAGCAGCAAGTGTCCTGGCGTCCATTCGCAGTCGATGCGATGGCGCTCGCAGAGCTTGTGCAGCAGTTGCAGGCCCTCGACCGTCATATCCCAGGCGGCGCGCGCGTCACCCGCTCCGAGCAGCCCTGTGAGGCTCTCGTGACCCGTGGCCAGACCCACCAGCGCCTGCCCCCCGTTGCGGCCCGAGGCGCCCTGGCCCAGTGCGTCGGCCTCCAGTTGCACCACGCGGTAGCCGCGCTCGGCCAGGTGCAACGCAGCCGAGGATCCGGCAATGCCTGCGCCCACTACACAGACATCGGCGTGGACGCTGCCCTGCAGCGCTGGTTCAGACTGCCGGGCGGGCAGTCCTACCTGATAGACCGGGCGCGGATCCAGCGATGGCGAGGGTGTGCTCAGGACAGGCTCCGATAGGGTTCACGGACGCACGGATATTGGGCCGTGGTCTAATGCAAACTGTAAATCATCATGCGTACCGTCAGACCTCTCATCGGCATACCCGCCGACCGCCGCCGGATCGGTCTACATCCGTTTCACGCGGTCGGTGAGAAATACATCGTCGCCGTGCTCGATGCCGGTGGTGCGTTGCCTTTGTTGATCCCTTCGCTGGGACGTGAGCTGGCACTGGATGACCTGCTCGATGTGGTCGATGGTCTGGTGTTGCCCGGCAGCCCCTCCAACGTGGAGCCGCATCATTATCAGGGCGACCCTAGTGAGCCGGGCACTTGGCATGATCCGGCACGCGACGCCACTACCTTGCCGCTGATTCCGCGTGCAGTGGCAGCGGGTATTCCGGTGCTAGGTATTTGCCGCGGTTTTCAGGAAATGAATGTCGCCTATGGCGGCACACTGTGGCAGGAAGTGCATCAGGTGCCGGGGCTGCTGTGCCATCACGAAAACGCTGCCGACACGCTGGACGTGCAATATGGGCCGTCTCACGAAGTGCAGTTGGTGCACGGTGGTCTGCTGCATGAGATCGCTGGGCACGATAGGCTGTGTGTCAACTCGCTGCACCATCAGGGCGTGCGCGATCTGGCACCCGGCTTGGTAGCCGAGGCGCATGCACCCGATGGGCTTATTGAGGCACTGCGGGTGCGTGATGCGCAGCGCTTTGCTGTAGCGGTGCAATGGCATCCAGAGTGGAAGGCTGCAAGCAATACATTTTCCAGCGCGCTGTTTGCGCGGTTCGCCGCATCAGCGCGTGAACGTGCCGCTGAACGCGGCAAGGACAGGTGATCTATGAGCAGTGAGATTCATCAATTCTTCAAGGAACATCGCACCTCGGAAGTCGAGGCGATCATTCCCGACATGGCAGGCATCGCGCGCGGCAAGATCATGCCCGCCGAGAAGTTCGCCGTGGATGCAGGGCTGCGCCTGCCAGAGAGCATCTTTCTGCAGACGGTAACCGGCGACTATCCGCTCAACACCGATGCGGCAATGAGTCCTGCCGAGATCGACATCGTGCTCAAGGCCGATCCGCGTACGGTGCGAGTGGTGCCTTGGGCTGCCGAGCCCACTGCGCAGGTAATCCACGATTGTTTTTATTCAGATGGTCGTCGCGTGACCATGGCGCCACGGCATGTGCTACGCCATGTGCTGGAGTTGTACGAAGCGCGTGGCTGGCAACCGGTGGTAGCACCGGAGCTCGAGTTCTATCTGGTAGAGCCCAATATCGACGCTGACTATCCGCTCAAGCCGCCGGTGGGCCGCTCGGGTCGTGCAGAGCCGGGTCGGCAAAGCTATAGCATCGCTGCGGTCAACGAGTTCGATCCGCTGTTTGATGACATCTATGCCTTCTGCGAAGCGCAAGACATCGAAATCGATACGCTGATCCATGAAGATGGCCCTGCGCAGATGGAGATCAACCTGCTGCACGGCAACGCTATAGATCTTGCTGATCAGGCCTTCTTGTTTAAGCGCACCGCGCGCGAGGCAGCGCTGCGCCACAAGATCTATGCAACGTTCATGGCCAAGCCCTATGCCAAAGAGCCCGGCAGTGCCATGCATATTCACCAGAGCATCCTCGACACCAAGACCGGTCAGAACATTTTCAGTGAGGCTGACGGCACGCCCTCGCGGCTGTTCTTTTCGCACATTGCCGGCCTACAAAAATATCTGCCGGCAGCTATGGCGCTGTTTGCTCCCAACGTCAATTCTTACCGGCGCATCTCGCGTCTGCAGACTGCGCCCATCAACGTACAGTGGGGCTATGACAACCGCACCGCAGGTCTGCGAGTGCCGGTGTCGGCGCCGCAGGCGCGCCGCGTCGAGAATCGCGTCGGTGGTGCCGATGCCAACCCCTACCTGGCCATTGCGGCCTCGCTGGCCTGCGGGTATCTGGGGATGGTCGAGAACCTTCAGCCGAGTGATCCGATCACCGGCAGTGCCCATGATCTGCCGTTTTCCTTGCCGCGCTCACTCGACGAGGCGCTGCGTCAGATGCGCGGCTGCCCCCAGCTCATCGCCATATTGGGCGAGCCCTTTGTCGAGGCCTTTGCCATCGTCAAGGAGTCTGAGTACGAGGTGTTTTTGCAGGTGATCAGTTCGTGGGAACGTGAGCACTTGCTGCTCAATGTTTGAGGTTGGCGGGGCGGCGCCCCGCTGGGTTATAAAGACCCCAAGAGGCGGCGTAGGGCTGCCTCTGTGAGTTGCGTTATACAACCAGTCACAGGATTGCCCCATGCCCATTTCATCGCGCGCCCTTGCTGTTTCCGCCCTTGCCTTGCTGCTGGCCGCCTGCGGCGGCAAAAAGTCCGAGACCACCCCGGCACCTGCCGCAGAAGAGCCGGTCGTTAATGTCTACAACTGGTCGGATTACATCGACACCACGGTGCTCGAGGACTTTACCAAAGAGACCGGCATCAAGGTCAACTATGACGTCTTCGACAGCAACGAGCTGTTGCAGACCAAGCTGTTGTCGGGCAAGAGCGGCTACGACGTCGTAGTGCCGTCGGGCTCCTTCCTCGAGAAACAGATTCAGGCTGGCGTGTTCCAGAAGCTCGACAAGAGCAAGCTCCCCAATTTGGCCAATATCGACCCGGCCATCCAGACCGCTACGGCCAAGCACGATCCCGGCAACGAACATGCTGTGACCTACTTCTGGGGCACTTCGGGCGTCGGTTACAACATCGACAAGGTCAAGGCGGCCATGCCCAATGCGCCGGTTGACAGCTTTGCGATGTTCTACGACCCCAAGGTCATCGCCAACTTCAAGAAGTGCGGCGTCACCATCCTGGATGCTCCGGATGAAGTGGTGGCCACGGTGCTGCTGTATTTGGGTCGCGAGCCGATGAGCGAGAAGGCGGAGGATCTGGCTGCTGTCGAAAAGGTGCTGCTGTCGATCCGGCCGTTCGTGCGTGAGATCAAATCATCGGGCTATCTCGATGATCTGGCCAACGGCGAAATCTGCGTGGCGCTGGGCTGGAGTGGTGATGTGGGTCAGGGCAAGAGCCGTGCTGAGGAAGCCGGCAAGGGCGTCAAGCTCCAATACAACATCCCCAAGGAAGGCGCGATCCAGTTCTTTGACATGCTGGCTGTCCCGGCTGATGCGCCGCATGTGGGCAATGCGCACAAGTTCATCGACTTCATGCTGCGTAAGGACGTGGCGGTAAAGAACACAAATTTTGTGACTTTCGCCTCGCCTAACGCAGCGGCACGCGATGCCATTAACCCCGAGATCACCGGCGATCCGAGCATCTATCCGACGCCTGAGGTGGCCGCCAAGCTGTCGCCCAATCTGGCGCGCTCTCAGGAGTACACGCGTGAGCTGACCCGCGTTTGGACGCGGTTCAAGACGGGCAAGTAGGTGACCGCGGCAGACAACGGCGCGGCGAGCGCGCCGCTGTCGGCTGCACAGCCCTGTGTGCGCATCGAAGGCGTAACCAAACGCTTCGGTGAGTTCACAGCGGTTGATGACGTCAGTCTCGATATCCAAGAAGGCGAGATCTTCTGCCTGCTGGGTGGATCTGGCTGCGGCAAGACCACCTTGCTGCGCATGTTGGCCGGCTTCGAGCAGCCCTCTGCCGGCCGCATACTGATCGATGGTCAGGATATGGCCGGCATTGCGCCCTATGAGCGGCCGGTCAACATGATGTTCCAGTCCTATGCGTTGTTCCCGCATATGACCGTACAGGCCAATGTGGCTTTTGGTCTTGAGCAGGAGAAGCTGCCCAAGGATCAGATCGCGCAACGCGTCGAGGCAATGCTGTCGCTGGTGCGTTTGGATGGCATGGCGCAGCGCAAGCCACATCAGTTGTCCGGTGGCCAACGCCAGCGCGTGGCGTTGGCGCGTGCGCTGGTCAAGCGGCCCAGATTGCTGCTGCTTGATGAGCCACTGGGTGCACTGGATCGCAAGCTTCGTGAACACACGCAGTTTGAGTTGCTGGGCCTGCAAAAGCAGTTGGGCGTGACCTTTGTGGTGGTGACGCACGATCAGGAAGAAGCGATGACGCTTGCCAATCGCATCGGCGTGATGGATCGCGGTCGCATCGTGCAGGTAGGCAGTCCACGCGACATTTACGAATATCCGTCCACGCGCTTTGTGGCCGACTTCATCGGATCGGTCAATTTGTTCGAAGGGCGTCTGACAGAAGACGAAGCCGACTATGTGCGCGTAGCCTGCCCTGAATTGCCGGCACCAGTATTGGTTGACCACGGGGTGTCGGCAGCACCTGATGCAACGGTGTGGGTGGCGATCCGCCCGGAAAAAATTCAGCTGCTGCGCGAGCGACCCGAGGTCGCAGACAACATTGCTCAAGGCACGGTGCGTGATGTCGCCTACATGGGCGATATGAGCATCTATCTGGTGGTACTGCCAGTTGGGCGCGAGTTGCGCGTGACGCGTGCCAATCTGCAGCGCAAGGAAGAAGAAATCTTCGAGAGCGGCGATGCAGTATGGCTGGCCTGGGATGCGGCCAGCCCGGTAGTCGGGACGGGTTGATGGCTGCCAGAGGCCTGCGTCTGGGACGGCTGCTGGTGATCGGCGTGCCGATGGGTTGGCTGTTGCTGTTTTTTTTAGCGCCGTTTCTCATCGATTTCAAAATCTCGCTGTCGGAAGTGCGCTTGGCGATCCCGCCCTATGCGCCCTTGCTCGAATGGGCCGATGGCAAGTTGGTTGCCATGCATTTGCAGCTGACCAACTATCGCTACCTGTTTACCGATTCGCTGTATGTCAGTGCCTACGGCTATTCGCTGCAAGTGGCGGCGGTGTCTACGCTGTTGTGTCTGCTGCTCGGTTATCCAATGGCCTTAGGGATAGCCAGAGCCGAGCCGGCGCGGCGCAATCTGCTGCTCATGCTCGTCATCCTGCCGTTCTGGACCAGCTTCTTGCTGCGTGTGTATGCGTGGATGGGTTTGCTGCGCAACAACGGTTTGATCAACAACTTTTTACTGTGGGCCGGGGTTATCGATACGCCTATTCAAATGATGCAGACCGACTTTGCCGTGTATCTGGGCATCGTCTATTCGTATCTGCCGTTCATGATTTTGCCGCTGTACACCAACCTCGAAAAGCACGACGGCACACTGCTTGAAGCAGCAGCAGACTTGGGGGCTAAGCCACTGGCGGCGTTCCTGCGCGTCACGCTGCCGTTGTCTGTGCCGGGCATTCTCGCGGGCGCGCTGCTGGTGTTCATCCCCGTGGTGGGTGAGTACGTCATCCCCACACTGCTGGGTCGCCCAGATCAACTGATGATCGGCCGCGTGTTGTCGGACGAGTTTTTTGCCAACCGCGACTGGCCGGTGGCCAGTGCTGTGGCCATGATGATGTTGGTGCTCCTGGTGGTACCTATCGTGGCGTTCCAGCGGTTGCAGAACAACGCGGCGCACGCGCGATGATCCACGCCCGCCGCAGTATCTTAGTGCCCTCGATCATGGCCTTTGGCTTTGCTTTTTTGTATGTGCCGATCCTGGCCATGATCGGTTATTCGTTTAATAACTCGCGGCTGGTCACGGTCTGGGACAGTGCCAATTCACCCACGCTGAAGTGGTATTCGGCGCTGTGGCGCAATCAGCAGGTGTTGGATGCAGCATGGCTGTCGTTTCGTATCGCGCTGCTCAATGCCACCGGCGCGGCCATTCTGGGCACGTTGGCCGGGTTGGTGCTGGCACGATTCGGGCGCTTTCGCGGCCGCACACTGCTTACCGCCTTGACCACTGCGCCGCTGGTGATGCCCGAAGTCATCACGGGCCTGTCGCTGTTGTTGTTGTTTGTGGCGATGGAGCAGGCCATCGGTTGGCCCGCCAGCCGTGGCGTCACCACACTCACTATCGCGCACATCACGTTTTCTTTGTCGTATGTGGCGGTCATTGTGCAGTCACGTCTTGCCGGGTTTGATCTGTCGTTAGAAGAGGCGGCGATGGATCTGGGCGCACGACCTGTGACGGTGTTTCTGCGCATCACGCTGCCGCTGATCGCGCCGGCCATTGTGTCGGGCTGGCTGCTGGCCTTTACGCTCAGCTGGGACGATCTGGTCATTTCGCAGTTTGTTGCCGGTCCGGGCTCCAGTACCTTGCCCATGGTGATCTTCTCCAAGGTTCGCTTGGGCGTCACGCCAGATATCAATGCGCTGGCCACGCTGATGGTGCTCACGGTGGCCGTGGGTGTAGTGATCGCCACTGTGTTGCTGCGGCGCCAGGAGCGCCGGCGTGAGCGTGATCTGCGACTTGCTGCCGGCGCAGACTGACGGATGCTGCAGTCATGAGTCCTACAGCACTGGGTATTGATGTCGGCGGCTCTTCACTCAAGGTTGCCCGTGTCGACCCGGCTACGCAGGCTCTGGTCTCACCGTTTCACAGCGTGCCCACACCCCAACCTGCTACGCCCGCTGCGCTGGTGCAGTTGTTTGCGCAGTTGGCACAGCAGTTGGCACCTGCAGATCCAGTGGGCATTGCCCTGCCTTGCGTGGTTCAACACGGCATCGCGCGCTCGGCGGCAAACATAGACCCGGGCTGGATTGACTTTGATTGCGCTGCTGCGGCGCGCGTGGCTCTAGGTCGGCCGGTCACGGTGCTCAATGATGCCGATGCGGCAGGTCTTGCCGAGATGCGCTGGGGCGCTGGCAAGGGTGAGCAGGGCGTCGTCCTGCTGCTGACTTTTGGCACTGGCATCGGCTCGGCTCTGTTTCATGAGGGCCGATTGCTGCCCAACACCGAGTTGGGGCATCTGCAGGTGGATGGCCGGGAAGCAGAGCACCAAGCGTCGGCGCGAGTGCGTACCCTTGAGTCGCTGGACTGGCCCTCGTGGGCGATGCGCGTTAATCGTGTGCTGGCCGAATATCACGCCTTGTTCTGGCCCGATCTGATCATTCTCGGTGGTTCAATCAGTCAGGACTTTGCGTTGTTTGAACCTTACTTGCAGTGCCGTGCGCCAGTACGCGCTGCGCAGTTCATGGCACAGGCCGGTGCAATGGGTGCCGCGTTGGCGGCCATAGAGGAACTTTGATGCGCAGTAAGCTGCCCGACGTTGGCACCACTATTTTTACCATCATGTCGCGCCGTGCTGCAGAGCTTGGTGCAGTGAACTTGGGGCAGGGCTTCCCCGACTATCCCATCGATACACGGCTTGCCGAGTTGGTGGCCGATGCCATGCGCGAGGGCCACAACCAATACGCACCCATGCCGGGTGTGCCCGCGCTGCTTGAGGCCATTGCCAGTCGCCTTGAGGCGCGCTATGGACTGGGCATTGATCCGCAGCAGTCGATCACCATCACCTTGGGCGCGACCGAGGCGATCTATTCCAGCATTCAGGCCTTGGCAGGTCCGGGGGATGAGGTGCTGGTTTTTGATCCCAGTTATGACTCTTACGATCCGGCGGTGCGCTTGGCTGGTGCGCGCTGTGTGCATGTGCCCTTGGCACCCCCGCTATTTGCCTATGACTGGGATGCGGTGCGTGCCGCAGTCAACGAGCGGACGCGACTGATCATCATCAACAGCCCGCAAAATCCCTCCTGCACAGTGTTGGGGCCGACGGATCTGGATCAGTTGGCGGCGATTGTTGCCGGCCGTGATATCCGCGTGTTGTCTGATGAAGTGTATGAGCACGTGGTGTTTGATGGCCGGCAGCATTACAGCGTGTTGGGACATCCGCAGCTGCGCCAGTGTGCGGTGGCTGTGTATTCCTTTGGCAAGGCCTTGCATGCCACAGGCTTGCGGGTCGGCTATGCAGTAGCCCCAGCCGACATCACCATCGAGCTGCGCAAGGTGCATCAGTTCAACACGTTCACCATCGCGACGCCGCTGCAGCATGCTATCGCCCGCTATATCAGTGAGCGGGCCGATGTGTTTAGCGGGTTGGCAGGGTTTTTCCAGTCGCGACGTGATCTGTTGACGCAGCTGTTGGCAGGCTCCCCGCTGCGCGTACTGCCAGCTGCAGGCAGCTTCTTCCAATTGGTCGATTACAGTGGCTGCGAGGCATTGAGCGCACTGGATGATCAGGCCGCAGCACAGCTGCTGCTGGAACAGGCCGGTGTGGCCACTATTCCCTTATCACCGTTTTACAAAGTGCCGCCGGCGCAGACTCTGCTGCGGCTGTGCTTTGCTAAGCGTGAAGAGACTCTGCGCGAGGGCGCATCACGGTTGCGCCACTGGATGGGTTGAAGCATGAGAGATCGGACACGCCTGAATCATCCGCCACAGGCACCGCTGCCTGAGGGTAACAAACCGCTGGTTGCGCCCATCTACCAAAGCGTGAAGTTTGATTTTGCAGGGGTGGAAGCCACGCACGCGGGCCTTGATGCCGGCGGCTATTTTTATTCACGTGTTTCCAATCCCACCACGCGTCAGTTGGAGCTGACGCTAGCGCAGATGCAAGGTCGTGACGATGCGCTGGTGTGTGCATCGGGGGTGGGCGCCATTGCGCAAACGCTGCTGGCGCTGCTGGGGCAGGGCGATCATGTGCTGTGTTTTGCCGAAAGCTATGGCCCGACACGCAGCCTGCTGCGTCATACGCTGGCGGGCTTTGGTGTTACGCACACCATGTTGTCGATCGACGATGATGCCGGTATTGAAGCGGTGTTGGCAGCCACGCCCACCCGGTTGGTGATCTTCGAGAGCCCCACCAATCCGGTCAATCGTATTGCCGACATTGCCAGGCTCTGCGCGGCAGCGCGGCGAGCAGGCGCGCTGACGCTGCTCGACAACACCTTCGCAGGGCCGCATCAGCATGGCCAGTACGATGTTGATCTGTATCTGCACAGCCTCACCAAATATGTTGGCGGTCATGGTGATGTACTCGGTGGCGCGGTGATCGGTCGCAAAGAGTTGATCGACTCGCTGCGCCGCAGTTTCATTTTGTTCGGCGGTACCCTCGATGCGCATGCGGCTTTTCTGTTGCAGCGTGGTTTGCGCACCTATCACCTGCGCTATCAGGCGCAATCCGAGTCGGCGCAGCAGTTGGCGCAGGCAGTGGCTGCGCATCCTGGCGTAGATCGCGTGCACTACCCAGGCTTGGCAACGCATCCGCGGCACGCGCTGGCGCGGGAGCAGATGCAGCACTTCGGTGGTGTGGTCAGTGTCGATATCGCCGGTGGAACCGCGCGGGCCAATGCCTTTGTGAATGCTCTGCAGTTGTTTCGCATTGCCGCGAGCATGGGCTCACCCGAATCGCTGGCATTGCCACCGTCTATGCTGGGGTTGGACCAAGTGCCGCCGGCGTTACGTGCCGGCTGTGGAATCGGTGCCGGCACTGTGCGTTTGTCCGTGGGCTTGGATGATCCAGCCGATCTGATCGATGATGTGCTGCAAGCGTTGACTGTCGCGCGCGGCTAAGTTTTGCCGCTGCCTGTGATCTGCGTCACAGAGCCGCCGAGGCGTAGCGACCACACTGCGCGTATGGCCAAATCCAATGTCCTTCCGTTTGTCATGCCTCAGCGCGACAACGACGCAGCCCTTCAGCGAGTGCAGCAAGCACTGGCCGTGCGTCTGGAGCAGTTGCCGCCGTTACGGCCGACAGCCTTCGAAGCCTCTGTTGCACATCTAGTCGGCGGTCCACGGCAATTGCTGGATCTGCCATTTGGGCAGCGGCGATTGCTGGCGCTGCGCGATGCGTTTTTCGTTGCGCCCGCACGTCAGTCGGAGATGCGGCGTTTGTGGCGCGAGTCGCTGGCTACAGCTTGCAACAGCGTGGCTATGGCGCGCGTGTTGGGTTTGGACGAACCCTGTGTTGCAGCGGCTGCAGTGTTGTACCGCGTCGCAGACGTCTGGTTGCTGACAGCACTGGCGGATGCCGAATCGTTGACCGGTGAGCGGCTGCGCAGTGCCTCACTGCGCGATGTGATCACGGCCCGTTCACGCCAGTTGGCGCCACGCATTGTGCGTGCATGGGCGCTAACGCCAGCGGTTTCTCAGCCGCTGCTGGGCTGGCGTGACTGTGGTGAACCATCACGCGGCGGTTTACCGCCGACCCTGCCTTCACGACTGATTCATATCGGTAGCCTGCTGGCCTCTGAGCAGCTCTATGAAGGCTATTGCACACCGGGTCTAGTTGATGCGGCGGGGCAGGAGTTGGGCTTGGAGGCCGAGGTGCTGATGGCTGCCCGGGGCGCAACTGGCGACGTTCGAGCCTTGCTGTCGCATATCGGCTGATTTGCGCTGCTAATATGCGGGTATGTCCCGCACTCTGAACACAACGCCTGCGATCGACGGCTTCTGGATGCCCGGGGAGTTTGAGCCCCATGCCGGCACTTGGATGCTGTGGCCTGAACGCTTGGACAACTGGCGTGCCGGTGCGCAGCCTGCGCAGCGCGCGTTTGCGGCGGTCGCCACAGCCATTGCCAGCTTTGAACCTGTCACGGTCGGTGTAAGCGCCGCGCAATTTGGCTATGCGCGTGCCGCATTGCCCGAAGCCATCCGTCTGGTAGAGCTGTCCAGCAACGATGCGTGGATGCGCGACGTGGGCCCCACCTGTCTGGTCAATGCACGCGGTGAAGTTCGCGGCGCAGATTGGCAGTTCAATGCTTGGGGCGGATTTGACGGCGGCCTGTATTTCCCCTGGGACCAAGATGACCTGGTGGCGCGCAAGGTGCTCGAAATCGAGTCCTGCGATCGCTACCGCGCACCCTTTGTGCTGGAGGGCGGCGCTATACACAGTGATGGTCAGGGCACGCTGCTGGTCACCGAGCAATGCCTGCTCAATCCCAACCGCAACCCGGGGCTCGATCGCCAGCAACTGGAGCAGCTGCTATGTGAGTGGCTGGGCGCTCGTACGGTGGTGTGGTTGGGGCAGGGCGTCATCAACGATGAAACCGACGGCCACGTCGACAACCTGGCTTGCTTTGCACGGCCCGGTCATGTGTGCCTGACGTGGACTGACAACCGGCGTGATCCGCAATACGCGGTGTCCGCTGATGCCTTGCAGCGTCTGCAGTCGGCGCGTGATGCACAGGGTCGTCGCTTCACCGTGCACAAGCTCGTGCAACCAGGCCCACTGCGCAGCACGGTTGCCGAAGCGGCCGGTGTATTGCAGGCCCATGGCAGCCAGGCGCGTCCGGCTGGGCATCGTCTGGCCGGCTCCTACGTCAATTTTTATCTGGCCAATGGTGGCGTGGTCATGCCACTGCTGGATGCGCGTCGCGATGCGGCAGCCATGGCAGTGTTGCAGCGGGTGTTTCCCGATAGGCAAGTAGTCGGTGTGCCCGCGCGCGAGATACTGCTCGGTGGTGGCAACATTCACTGCATCACGCAGCAGGTGCCGGCGTCGCTGCGGCGTGCGTCGCCGCTGCGCCGTCGCCGCGGATAGTCAGGCCAGCATTTGCTTGGCTTGCGAAAGCCAAGCCTCTTGAGTGCGCCGATAGTGCTGCGGTGCAGCCTCCGCGCGTTGCAGCAGTTCCTGCAACGCAGTGCGAGCCGCTTCGGCTTGTGACTGGTTTACCAACAACTGCGCCCAACGCACGGTGGCCTCGGCGCCTGGGTAATAGCCTGCCAGCACGCGATACTCTTCCAGTGCACGCTCTGTGTTGCCTTCTGCCTCCAGGGCGCGGGCAAACAGCAGGTGACCATCAGGCGAATTGAAGTTGGGATTGTGTTCGATCAGCCGTTCCAGCGTGACGCGCGCAGCAGCTGCTGCACCGCTTTCATACTGCGCGCGGGCCAAGGTCAGCAGCAGGCTCGGGTCGTGTTCGTACAGGCCCTTGAGCCCCTCAGCGCAGAGGCTGATTGCCTCGGCCGGTCGCTGCAACCGCAGCAGCTCTTCGGCATGGCGCTGACGGCTGTCGACGTTGTCGCTACCGCGTGAGAGTTGCTCGAAGCGGCGCAGGTTGGCTTCCGGGTCCATAGCCTTTTTGACGCCCCGCACAGTGCGCTGGGTGGTACGGCTGCGCACCAACTCGGGGATAAGCTCTGCGGCCACGTAGGCCACGACACCGACCATCGACAACATCAAGAGCACCCAGATCCAGATCTGATTGCGACCGGTTTTGATGCAATGAATGATGAGGACGGCCTGTAGGGCCAGGGAAAGCAACAGATAAGGCAATGGCATGTATGTAGCTTACCAGCCATACGCGGTTGTGCGGGACAGGTGGCAGGGCGTTTATCCTTGGGCCATGGCCTGCCCACCACTTTTGTTTAGAGTCCTGCCGCTGCTGCTGCTATTGGCGGTCGGACAGGCGCAAGCCCAAATCGCAGCCCCTGCGCCGGCGGGTCCGATGGCGGGGCAGCAGCCGGCGCGCCCGCGCATCGGCTTGGTGCTGTCGGGGGGTGGCGCGCGTGGTGCCGCCCATGTCGGCGTGCTCAAAGTGCTCGAGCAATTGCAGGTGCCGGTAGACGCCATCGCCGGCACCAGCATGGGCGCCGTGGTCGGTGGCCTGTACGCCAGCGGTATGAGCGCGACGCAGATCGAGTCTGTTATCGCTGGTGTGGACTGGCAGGAGGCCTTTCGTGATCGTCCGCTGCGTCGCGACCTGAGCCTGCGCCGCAAGGTCGAAGAGCAGCAGTATCTGGTGCAGCTGCCGTTGGGTCTGCGCAATGGCATGTTCATGCTGCCGCGTGGCCTGCTGCAGGGTCAGAAGCTGGCGCGGCTGCTGCGTGAGCTGACCTTGCCTGTGGCCGCTGCGCCCGACTTTGACCATCTGCCCACGCGCTTTCGTGCTGTGGCTACGGACCTGGAAACCGGCCAGCTTGTGGTGTTGGACAAGGGTGATCTGGCCACGGCTATCCGTGCCAGCTTGTCGGCGCCGGGCCTGTTTGCACCGGTGGAGCATGAAGGGCGGCTGTTGGCCGATGGTGGTATCACCCGCAATCTGCCGGTCGATGTGGCACGCGCGATGGGCGTCGATGTGCTGATCGTGGTGGATGTCAGTTCGCCGCTGTCGACGCGCAGTGATCTGGAGTCGGTGACGCGTATCTCCAACCAGATGCTGGCCATCCTGATTCGCAAAGACACCGAGCAGCAGCTGGCCACCTTGACCGAGGCGGACATCGCCTTGAAGCCGCAGTTGGGATCCCAGTCGGCCTATGATTTCACACGCCTTGACGCGCTGGTGACGCAAGGCGAGGTGGCGGCCCGTGCGCAGCTGCAACGTCTGTCGGCTCTGGCGCTGCAGGGCGCAGCTTTCGAGCAGTATCAGGCGCGCCGTGCAGGTGCTGGCGCTGCAACACCGCCGCAGATCGATTTCGTGCGTGCCGATGCGGCATCGCTGGCCTATGCACAGGCCATTGAGGGTCAGTTTGGTGATCTGGCCGGGCAACCACTCAATGGCCCGTTGTTGTCACGGCGCATGAGTCAGTACTACGGCCGCGGCACGCTCGAGTTGCTCGATTACCGTTTGGTGCAGGACATGCCGCAGTGGCCTCGCGGTTTGCAGTTCAGTGCCAGACCCAATGCCTGGGGCGATACCTATGTGCGCTTTGGCCTGCGTCTGCAGGACGACTTTGCAGGCAATTCCAGCTTTGACGGCGCGATGCGCTTGGCGATGACTGGCATCGGCAACTTAGGTGCGGAATGGCTTACCGATCTGCAGGTGGGCAGCAGCCCCAAGCTGGGTACCAGTTTGTATCTGCCGCTCTCGCAGCGCGAACGCTGGTTCATTGCGCCGCGCGCACAGTTTGCCGTCAGCAATCTGCCGCAGATAGTCAACGAGGAGCAGGTGGGCGCGCTACGCGTGCACCGCTTGGGATATGGGCTCGATGCCGGCCGGGAGTTTGGCAATACGGCAGAGCTGCGCGTGGGCGTGGAGCGTGAACGTGGCAGCACACGTTTGCGGCTGGGCACCGGCGCACAACCGCGCGAGGATTTCAGCAGCCGCCAATACTTCGGCCGCTTTACCTACGACACGTTGGATCGCGCGGCTTTTCCCGGCCGCGGTGATCAGCTGACACTGGAGTGGCGCGGTGAGATCCAAGACACCGGCCCGGGTGCGGCATCGGATTCACTGCGCGTGGATTGGCGCATGGCTCGCAGCTGGGGACGCAACACGGCCGTGGTGTGGGCCTCGGCAGGCAGTCAGCTGCAGCCGCAGCAATCCTCACCGCGCAGCTGGTATCCGTTGGGTGGATTTTTAAATTTATCCGGCCTCACACCGGATGCGATCAGTGCGCCGCACTACGCGATCTCGCGGCTTATCTACTACCGCAAGGTGGGTTATGGCGGCGAGGGCTTCTTAAACGTGCCGCTGTATCTGGGTGTGTCTGCCGAGATGGGCAATGCCTGGCAGGACCGCGGCGATATCAGCTTGGGTGGCGCGCGCAAGGATGGCAGCGTGTTCTTTGGCCTGGATACGTTCCTGGGGCCGGCCTATGTTGCTGCCGGCTACGACGATCGCGGCCGCAGCGCGTTTTACCTGTTTCTAGGTCGCGCCTTCTAAGGGCGCGAGCCGTCAGGGATGACTGGCGGCTAGATTCTGTACGCGGGTAAATTCCAGCGCCGGGCTGTCGGTGGCACGCGAGTATTCGTGCTTGCGGCTCATGTCTGTCAGCGCTGCTTCGCGCTCGTCCAGCGTGCTGAACCAGTGATCGCGGTGCCAGTCCGGGCCTAGCAGGCGGCGGAAGGGGTCGTTGCTGCGCAGGCTGACACGAATGCCATAGCCGGCGGACTCTGTGCCCTGCGGCTGACGCAGGTTGTGTACGGATTGAATGGCCATGGCGCAATGATACCGACAACTGTCTTGAATTGCCGTCTGCGGCGCGGCATGGTGGCTCTATGACATTCATCGCACCCCATGCCGTCAACGGCCACCCCATCGTTGCCCCGTTTCCCGAAGGTTTGCAGCAGGCCGTGTTTGGCATGGGCTGCTTCTGGGGTGCGGAACGCTTGTTCTGGCGCCAGCCCGGCGTGTACAGCACGGCCGTCGGTTATGCCGGTGGCAGTACGGCAGCACCGACCTACCGGGATGTGTGTTCGGGCACCACCGGCCATGCCGAAGTACTGCGTGTGGTGTTTGATCCGCAGCTCATCAGCTACACGCAATTGCTGCAGCTGTTCTGGACACACCATGATCCGACTCAGGGCATGCGTCAGGGCAATGACATCGGCACGCAATATCGTTCTGTTATTCATCTGCAAGATGAGTCGCAGCGCGCTGCAGCAGAGGCCACGCGCGATGCCTATCAGGTCGCGCTAACTGCTGCCGGTCGCCGCCGTATCACTACAGAGATAGTCGATGCGCCGGTGTTTCATTTGGCAGAGGACTATCACCAACAGTACCTGTACAAGAATCCGGACGGTTACTGTGGTTTGGGCGGTTGTGGTGTGCCACTGCAGTTGTCGGTCTGACTCACCCAATCAAGCTTTTTCTTAGAGGCGGTTTCATGCGCAAGCTCATGCTGTATCTGTTGGTGTTGGTCATGGTCGGTGGCGGAGCTTTCATTGCCTTCACGCTGACTTACACCTACTCCGATGGCGAGCGCGCAGGCTATGTGCAGAAGCTCTCGCGCAAGGGCTGGCTGTGCAAGACCTGGGAAGGCGAGATGGCGATGGTCACCATGCCCGGCACGCTGACCGAGAAGTTCGAGTTCACGGCAGACACTGCTGCCGTGGCCCAGCAGATCAACGACTCGGTGGGCAAGCGCGTGGCGCTGACTTATGTGCAGCGCCGCTTTATTCCCAGCACCTGCTTTGGCGACACCGAGTACTTTGTGACTGCGGTGCGCGTCGTCCAATAGCCGCTGTGTTCAGCGCGCCTGTAGATGGCGCGTGAAGAACGGCATCACCTGCGTTTGCAGACGCTGCTCGATGGCGCTGACATGGTCGCCGTCATAGATGGCCCAGTCGTGCTTGAGCCCATAGCCGGTGAGTGTCTGATCCAGGCTGCGCACGGTGGCAGCGATGCCTACATCCTTGTCGCCCGCATCAAAGGCAATCGCCTTGAAGCTGCTTAGCGCCGGAATGTACTGATGCACCATCGACAGCGGTGCGTTGGCAGCCCAAGCGGCGATCACTTCGGGTTGCGGTTTGCCATCGACCACCGGCAGATCGAAATAGCGCGGCGGTTTGGCCGGATTGGGTGACCAGGCAGCAGCCGAGGCCAGCATTGCCTTGAGACCAAAGCCAGCTTTGGCAAAGTCCGCATCGCTGCTGATCGCAGCGGCCTGTGCGGCCATCTCGGCATTGGGTGCAAGGCTTGCACCCATGCAGCAAGGGCTCATTGCATAGAGGCTGGAAAACACCTGCGGATATTTCATGCCGATGCGCACCGTGCCATAGCCACCCATTGAGTGACCGGCCAAGCCGCGGCTGTCGCGCCGTGCCAGCGTGCGGTAGTGAGCATCCACATAGGCCACTAGGTCGCGCGCCACAAAAGCTTCCCAATCACCGGTGGTGACGGAGTTGGAATACATGCTGCCCTGATAGCGCGTGTAGGCATTGGGCATGACGATAATCATGTGCGCTGCGCCGGCGGCCCAGGCTTTATCGATGGCTGTGGGCACGTGCACGAAGTGCTTGCCGTCGAGCCCGAACCAGCGGCTGTCTGAATCGGTATAACCGTGCAGCAGATACAGCACGGGATAGCGTTTGCGCGGCGACTGATCGTAGCCGGGCGGCAGATAGACAGACACTTGTCGGTCTGCTGAGTCACCCTCGAGGTTGCCCTCGAGAGAGGTGCCATGAACGCTGATGCGCTCATAGCGACCCGCATTCTGGTGCGCCACTGCGATGGCGGCGCTGGCTGGTTGCTGTGCCAGCGTTGGCGCTGCCAGCAGTGCAGCAGCAAGGCCCAGGGCCACTGCCATGCCGAGTGTTTGTTTACTTGTCATGGTGTAGCCCTTTTTGTTGTGGTGGCGGTTAGCCGTTGATGGCGGCGTTGAGCTTTGCGCTAGGGCGCATGGCCGCGGCGCACTTGGCAGCGTCTGGGTGGTAGTAACCGCCGATATCGACGGGCTTGCCTTGAGCTGCGTTGAGCTCGGCCACGATGACGGCCTCGGCATCGGTCAGTGCAGTGGCCAGCGGTGCAAACGCAGCCTGCAACGCCGTATCGCGCGTCTGCGCGGCCATCGCCTGCGCCCAGTACAGGCCCAGATAGAAATGGCTGCCGCGCACGTCCAGTTCGCCGACCTTGCGCGAGGGCGACTTGTCGGTTTCAAGGAAGCGGCCGTTGGCCACATCCAGTGCTTCGGCCAGCACTGCGGCGCGCTTGTTGCCGGTCTTGGCGGCCAGATCTTCGATCGACACCTGCAGAGCCAGGAACTCGCCCAGCGAATCCCAGCGCAGGTGGCCTTCCTCGACGAACTGCTGCACGTGCTTGGGCGCCGAGCCGCCGGCACCGGTTTCGTACATGCCGCCACCGGCCAGCAGCGGCACGATCGACAGCATCTTGGCACTGGTGCCCAGCTCGAGGATGGGGAACAGATCGGTGAGGTAATCACGCAGCACATTGCCGGTGACCGAGATGCTGTCCTGACCGGCACGCAGTCGCACCAACGAAGCATGAGTCGCCTCGACCGGCGAGAGG
Organism: Pseudomonadota bacterium; assembly: GCA_026398735.1. Lineage (GTDB taxonomy): Bacteria > Pseudomonadota > Gammaproteobacteria > Steroidobacterales > Steroidobacteraceae > ZC4RG30. The sequence continues at coordinate 110,140 of JAPLSH010000015.1, forward strand.
ATGCGGATGTCCAGGCCGGCGGTGTCGTGGTCCTTGAGGTAAGTCTGCACACGTTCGATGAGCAGGCGATCGTAGGCACGCTGCGGATCGAGCCAGAAGATTGCCGCGGCACCGGTGGCGCGGGCGCGATTCACGGCCAGCTTGACCCAGTCACGTACCGGCAGGTCACGCGTCTGGCACATGCGCCAGATGTCGCCCTGCTGCACGCTGTGCTGCGTCAGTACAGCACCGCTGCTATCCACCACGCGCACATGGCCGTCGGCCGCCATCTCGAAAGTCTTGTCGTGTGAGCCGTATTCTTCGGCGGCCTGGGCCATCAGGCCCACGTTGCTGACATTGCCCATGGTGGGCACGTCATAGGCGCCATTGGCGCGGCAGTCGTCGATGACGGCCTGATACACACCGGCATAGCAGCGATCAGGAATCATCGCGACCATGTCGTGCGGTTTGCCATCGGCACCCCACATGCGGCCCGAGGTGCGGATCGCAGCGGGCATCGACGCATCGATGATCACGTCGCTGGGCACATGCAGGTTGGTGATGCCCTTGTCTGAATCGACCATGGCCAGCGGGGCGCGGGCGGCTGCAGCAGCCTGCAGATCGCCCAGCACCTCACTGCGCTGCGGCTCGGCCAGTGCGTTGACGCGAGCCAGCACATCGCCATAACCGTTATTGAGATTGACGCCGATGCTGGCGAACAGCGCCGCATGTTTTTCGAAAGCGGCTTGGAAATACACGCTGACCGCGTGGCCGAACAGGATGGGGTCGGAGACCTTCATCATGGTGGCCTTGAGGTGTAACGAGACCAACAGGCCATCGGCCTTGGCGCTGTCCAGTGCCGCCGCATAGAAGCTCCGCAGTGCAGTGCGCGACATGAACGTGGTGCTGATCAGCTCTGCGGCTTGCACCTTGATTGCTTCACGCAGCACGGTGGTTTTGCCGGCAGCATCCACATGCTCGATGCGCAGCGTACCTGCCGCAGCAACCGAGGCAGCCTGCTCGTTGCCATAAAAATCGCCGCTGTTCATGTGAGCCACGCGCGTGCGCGAGTCGGTCGTCCACTTGCCCATGGAGTGCGGATGCTTGCGGGCGTACTGCTTGACGGCCTTGGCGACGCGGCGGTCCGAGTTGCCTTCGCGCAGCACCGGGTTCACGGCACTGCCGGACACCTTGGCGTAGCGGGCGCGCAGCGCGCGCTGTGCATCATCCTGCGGATCATCCGGATAGTCGGGCAGCGCATAGCCCTGCGACTGCAGTTCGCGAATCGCGGCCTTGAGCTGCGGCACCGAGGCGCTGATGTTGGGCAACTTGATGATGTTGGCTTTAGGCGTCTTGGCCAGCTCGCCCAGCTCAGCCAGATCGTCGCTCTGGCGCTGCGCAGGCGTGAGGGCCTCGGGGAAGTTGGCGAGGATGCGACCGGCCAGAGAGATGTCACGCGTCTCCACCGCCAGATCGGCAGTTCGGGCAAAAGCTTGCACGATGGGCAGCAGCGAATAGGTCGCCAATGCCGGAGCTTCGTCGGTGAGCGTGTAGATGATCTTGGTATCGGTCATGGCCATCCTCATTCGTGGCAGGTGCGTAGCGGCCTGACGGCCGCGGCGCGATGATACAGCAGCGGCCCGCGCCGGGCCGTGACCGGTTTGCTAGAGTGCGGCGCCATGTCAGTACAAATGCAGATTGCGTCCCTCATCCTGCTGTTCGCCCTGGGCCGTCTGGCCCGCTGGCGCGGCTGGCTCGCCCCACCGCATGCCGGTCGCATGCTGCAACTGGTGGTCAATGTCGGCTTGCCGGCCATGTTGCTGGCCACGCTGACGCGCACACCGCTTACTTCTGAGCTGGCGGCTCTGCCGCTCGCCGCGATCGTGATCATGCTCATCACCATGGCCGTCGCTGTGTTTGCCGGCCGGTCCATGGGTTTGCCGCGCGCCTCACTGGGCGCCTTCATTATCTGCAGCATGTCGATTAACGACGCCTTCCTGTTCCCCTTTGTGCTGGCGGGTTGGGGGCCGCAGGCCTTTGCGCAATTGGCGTTGTTTGATGTGGGCAACTCGATTCTGCAGGCCACGGCGGTGTTTGGCACCGCTGCCTGGTATGGCGGTCATAGCGCCAGCGCCGCGGCATTGCTGCGCCGGATGATCAGTTTTCCGCCGTTCTGGGCCGTGATTGTGGCGCTGGCGCTGAATCTGCTGCAGGTGCCGGTGCCTGCTGTGGTGCTCGACACGCTGGGCTGGGCGGGCCGTCTGATCCTGCTGCTGGTGATCCTGGCGTTGGGTATTTTGTTTGATGTGCGCTTGCTGCGCTCCACACGAGTGGTGGGCATCGTGTTGCTGCGCATCGGGCTGGGCCTGGCGCTGGCCTGGGGCTTTGTCGAATTGGCTGGCTTGACCGGCATGCCGCGTGCGGTCGTGTTGCTGGCCGGCATGGCGCCGATTGGGTTCTCGGTGGTGGCGATGGCCAACCGCGAGAAGCTCGACAGTGAGCTGGCCGCCAGCGCCGCCTCACTGACGGTGCTGATGGCGCTGGTGTATGTGCCGGTGATGCTCTGGCTGTTGCATTTGCCGGGCTGACTGCCCGGCTGCTTGATCCGTTACCTGGGCTCTTGTCCCGGACGCGTGTCCTCGGCAGGAAAGCTGCGCGCGCCGCCGGTGGGTGCAGCAGCCGCTGGGGCAGCAGGAACCGGCGTGGCAGGGGCCTTGGTCTGGGCCGGCGCCGGCTCAGCGACGGTGGTGCCGCTGGTGCTGCGGGCGATCTCGGCCATGAAAGCCTGCAGGTTCGCGCGTTACCGCGCCACTCATGATCTCGGAGGCCAGCACACCGCTGCGCTCGTAAAAGCGCGCGTTGGCGCCCTTGTCGATAGACAGGGCCGTGCCATCCAGTGATACACCGGCAAACAGGCCGCGGTTGCGCGAGTACGAGAACACTTCTGCATCCAGACCGGCTGCGGCTTCGCCTTGGCGACCGAGCGGACCTGCGGCTACCGAGGCGCCGGCGCCCAGTGTCAGCTGACCGCCTGCCAAGCCTTCGACACCCCGCCGCGTGGTGAACACCAGCACGATGTCGGTCGATTGCACACCGATCTGCCAGCCCACACCGCCGCCGGTGATCGACACAAATACTGGATTGTTGAACTTGCCGGAGGCATCGCGCACGACCAGCAAACCATTGCCGCGCCGGCCACCGAGCACGAAGGCTACTTTGGTGACATCTGGAATGACCGCGATGCCATAGGCACGCTGCAACAGCCGGTCGGGGATGGCGTCATCGCGTTGGCCGCGCAGTTCGCTGAGCACTTCGGTGGCCACCAGCAGACGCGATTCCTCGCGGGCCTGAGCGTGGCTTGTGGGGGCGGCGATGCAGGACAGCAGCAGCAGAGCGGCAGCGACGAGCCGGGATGTGAATCGGGGCATGGGCGTAATCCTCACTGCAAACAAATACGGCACCAATCTTACTCTAGTGTGTGGACTGGCGTGTTGCGCGGAGCAGGCTCGCCGCTTAACGTGGACTCATGGTTGAGCAACCGCTGACACAAGTTCTGTTGCTGCTGCTGGCATCTGTCGGCGTGGTGGCGGTCGCTCGGCGCTTGGGGCTGCCGGCCATTTTGGGGTATCTGTTTGTCGGCATGTTGCTGGGGCCGCATGCCTTGGCATTGGTGGCCGAAACCAACGGCACGCACCTGCTGGCAGAGATCGGCGTGGTGTTTTTGTTGTTCACTCTGGGTCTGGAGTTCTCCTGGCCGCGCATGCTGGCCATGCGTCGCGAAGTGTTTGGCTTAGGTCTTCTGCAGGTGGTGTGCACCGGCACGTTGTTTGCGCTGTTGGCGTGGTGGGTCGGTGTCGATTGGTTGCCGGCTATCGTGGTGGGTGGCGCCATTTCGATGTCATCTACTGCCATCGTCATCCGCCAGCTCACCGAACAGAGCGAAGTCAATCGCACGCATGGCCGCACTGCGCTGGCCGTCCTGCTGTTTCAGGACATTGCCTTCGTGCCGCTGCTGGCCGTGGCCACTGCGGTGGGCACTGGAGCCTTGGCCGGTGCGTTCAGTCCTGCCAGCGCCTTGCGGGCATTTGGTCTGGGCGCAGTGTCAGTGTTGAGCGTATTTGCTGTGGGTCGATTGTTGCTGCGACCCTTGCTGGTGGAGATTGCCCGCAGCCAGCTAAAGGAGCTGTTCACGCTGACAGTGCTGCTGGTGGTGCTGGCCGCGGGATGGATTACCCAGACGGCCGGCTTGTCTATGGCGTTGGGAGGGTTTCTTGCCGGCATGATGTTGGCAGAGACCGAATACCGCCATCAGGTCGAGGCTGTTATCCGGCCGTTTCGCGAATTGCTGCTGGGATTGTTTTTCATCTCGGTCGGCATGCTGCTGGATTTTAATCTGCTGCTCGATGAGTTCTGGGTGATCTTCTTGTTGTTGGTGGTGCTCACCGTGGGCAAGGTTGGCGTGGCGACTTTGGTCACACGACCGTTTGTCAGCACGCACTTCAAGGCCCTGCGCACCGGCATGGTGTTGGGTGGTGGTGGCGAGTTTGGTGTGGCGCTGCTGACTGTGTTGCTGCCTACCAATGCAGTGCCGGCCAGCATTGCCCAGGTGCTGCTGGTCACCATGGTATTGACCATGGTGCTGGCGCCGGTTGGCATTCGGTTCAACAAGCCCATTGCGCGCCGCTTGCTGGCAGAACGTGGTCCGCCACAACGGGCCAGTGAGCGCGAAGCCGAAGCCACCAACGCGGTGGCTGCCCGTGAGCATGTCATCTTGTGTGGCTTTGGCCGCGTGGGTCAGAACATTGCGCGGGTGCTGGAATCGCAGGGCTTTGAGTACGTGGCCATCGATCTGGATACCGCTCGCGTGCGCCCGGCGCGCCAGGCGGGTGAGCCGGTGGTCTATGGCGATTGCTCTGATGAAGATGTCTTGCTCAGTTGCGGGCTGCGCACTGCCAGCGCCGTGGTGATCAGCTTTGCCAATCCGGCTGTGGCGCTGGGTATTGTTCGGGCTGTGCGCTTGCTGCGCACCGATGTGCCGGTACTGGTACGTACCCAGGACGACGGTGGCATCGCTGAGCTGACCGCTGCAGGTGCCACCGAAGTGGTGCCCGAGACTTTCGAGGCCAGTCTTATGCTGGTGTCGCAGGTGCTGATGTTGTTGCACGTGCCGGTGTCGCGTGTCGTCCGCACCGTGGGAGACATCCGCAGTCGTCGCTACGCCACTTTGCGAACCATCATCCCGCGCGAGGGTGAAGAGTCAGATGCCTCGCTGGATGCGCCCATAGAGCATCAAGCCACAGTCGTGCTGCCCCCTGAAGCTTGGGCCGTCGGCCGTACACTGGAGCAAGTGCGCCAGCGTGGTGCTGAGGTGGAGTTCGTGGCTCTGCGACGCCAGGGTGTGACGGGCCGCCAACCTGCGGCCGACACGTTGTTGCGCCAAGGTGATGTGCTGGTCATCTTTGGATTTCCGGCAGCGCTGGAACATGCTGAGAGCTTGTTGCTGGCGGGTTAAGGGTCATGCGTAGTTGCCACATGCTCAGCGGAGCATTACCTGCCTCGCTCGCATCTGATGTGGCACACACTGTTAGGCATACTGTTTTTAGGACGTTGTTGATGCTGTCTAGATTGGTTTCAATTGGGCTGTTGATGGTCTTGGGTGTGGCAGGTGCCGCGCAAGCGGCCGATGCGCCACTGCTGGGTTCACTGCGCTATGACAGTGATTATCCGAGTGTTGGCTATTCATCGCCGGCAAAGCACAACGCGTTTGCGCGATTGCAGCAGCGCTTGGATCGCGGTGAGATCAAACTCGATTATCACCCCACACGCGGTTACCTCGATGCGCTGCTCAAAGAGCTCAACATTGATGTCTCATCGCAAGTGTTGGTGTATTCCAAGACCAGTCTGCAGATCGACGGCATCGTGGCGGCCACACCGCGTGCGGTTTATTTCAATGACCAAGCCTATGTTGGTTTTGTGCAGGGTATGCCGCTGCTGGAGCTGGCCGCGATGGATAGCGAGCTGGGCTTGGTGTTCTACAGCATCGCCAACCGCCCACCGGTCGCGCCGCGTTTTGACCGTGAGGCAGGGCGCTGCCTGACCTGTCATGACACTTATTCAATGTTGGGTGGTGGCGTGCCGCGCATCATGGTGTTGTCCGCAGCGGTAGACGGCGAGCACAACCCGTCAGGGCGCGAAACCTCCGAAGAGACATCGGATCATTCAGCCCTGCGCGATCGTTGGGGGGGTTGGTATGTCACCGGTCAGGTGGGCAAGCAGCTGCATCTGGGCAATTTGCCCGTCAGCAATGATCCGTTACTGGCAGGTCGAAGCGATGCGCAGCGCCTGAACCTTAAAACGTTGGACGGTCTGTTCAATACCAAGCCTTACCTCAGCAATCAAAGTGATGTTGTGGCACTGATGGTGCTGGAACACCAAACCGCCGCGCAGAACCTGATGACGCGCGTCAGTTTTAAGTTGCGCACGCTGTTGCCGCGATTTGAAGGCGGCGTGCTGCCTACCAAGCTGGAGGGGCTTTCAGCCAAATCGCAGACCACGGTCAAAGCGCTGCTGGAGCCGCTGACGCGGCAATTGCTGTTTGCTGATGCAATCGAGTTCACCAGCCCTATCAGTGGCTATGCCGGGTTTGAAAAAGCGTTTGAGGCGCGCGGTCCGCGCGACGCTCAGGGGCGTTCGCTGCGTCAGTTGAGTTTGCAGACCACTCTGTTTCGTTGGCCCGTTAGCTTTTTTATTCTGACGGAGTCTTTTGACAGCATGCCGCAGTTGGGTCGCGAATACGTGTATGCGCGCGTGCTGGCCGTGCTGCGCGGGCAGGACGTAAGCGCAGGCTTTGATCGTTGGAGTGCGGCCGATCGCAAGGCGGCGCTCGAGATCCTGCTGGCCACCAAGCCCGAATTTGCCCGTTATGTGGCCGAAGGGCGACTCAGTACCACAATGCCTGCGATCACCAGTACTGTGCCGGCCAACTGAATCAGGCCTGGGCGCTCGCCCAACAGCACTGCGCCAAACAGCAGCGATGCAGGTGGGCCAACCGTGGCTGCCAGAGCGCCACGCACGGCGCCCACGCGCTTGATGCCTTCTGCCTGCAACAGTGTGGGCAGGAACATGCACAGCACGGCCAAGGCCATCAGCAATAGCCAGCCGTGGCCACTGACCTGCAGCACGGCGTCGAGCCGGTGCGTGGCCATATACCAGATAACGACTCCTGCCGTCGCGGCAGTCATTGCCACGACAGTGAAGCCCGTGCTGCCCAGATGCGGGATGCTGCGCTCGCCCATTAAAAAATAAGTGGCAGTGGTGGTGGCGCAGAACAGCACCATCAAGGAGCCCGTCAAATTGCGCTGCCAAGCTGCTGCGTCAAAGCCGCCCACCACCAGCAAGATGCCCGCCCAGGTCAATACCAGGGCGCCCATCACTGGCAGGGAGGGCAGGCGGCGACGTACCAGCGCGGTCCACACCACCACCATCGCCGGATAGCTGAAGAGCAGGGCGCGCTCCAAACTGATGTCGATGAGTTCAAGTGCGTGAAAGTCGATCAAGGCGCCGACCGTGTAGCACAACACGCCGGCAAAACCGGCTTGCGCCACAGCGCGCGGCGGCAAACCGCGCAGCCGCAGACCGCGGTGGACAGCCAGAGCTGCAAACAGCGGCAGCGCCAACAGTGCGCGCAGCACCGTCAGGGTCTGGTAATCGACCCCTTGCAGGAACAGCGCCTTGGAGAACAGGCCCTTGCTGGCAAACAGGATGGCCCCTGCGGCAGCCATTAACAGGCCGGTGACAGCCCTGTTGGGCCGTATAGACATGAACATTGAGTCAGGATGCCATTGTGGGCACTGCGGCGGGTAGAATCGTCACCATCGTGCACCGAGATCAGATTAAGTTCCCCGCCAAGCACCTTGCGCTGCGCGAAGACGTCCACCAACTCGGTGCCTTGGTCGGCGAGATCCTGCGTGAGCAGGGCGGGGACCCGCTGTTTGACCTAGTCGAGGGTGATCGCGTCGCGGCCATTCAGCGCCGTGAGGACGATGGCGCCGATCAGGGTGCGTTGGCGCAGCGGGTGGCCGGCCGCCCGCCTGAGGTCGCGCGTGATCTGGTGCGCGCGTTCTCGACGTGGTTTCGTGCCGTCAATCTGGCAGAGCGTGTGCATCGCATTCGCCGTCGCCGCGAATACTTTCAGACCGACAGCGACCGCCCGCAACCCAGCGGTGTCGAGGCGGCTTTAGCCACCTTGCGTGATCAGGGGATGGGTCTGGATGAGTTGATGTCGCTGGTGGCCAGTTTGCGCATTGGTCCGGTGCTGGTGGCGCACTCCACCGAGTCGGCGCGTCGCACACAGCTGCGCCGCAATCAGCGCATGGCCGGCATATTGCTCGACAAGCTCAATCCCAATCTTGATCCGCGCGAGCGGCGGCAGTTGTGGACGCGCATTCGCACCGAGTTGACCGCGGGCTGGCAGACCGAAGAGCACCCGCGCAACCGGCTGACCGTAGCCGATGAGCGCGAGCACGCGATCTTCCATCTGGTCGAAGTGCTCTATCGCATCGTGCCGGCGTTCTATGAAGAAGTGGGCACCGCAATCGAGAAGTTGTGGCACAAGCCGGCAAGCGAATTGGATCTGCCCAACATACTGGGCTTCGGCAGTTGGGTTGGCGGTGACATGGAAGGCACGCCCGAAGTGCATGCCAAGACTATTCGCGAAACCTTGGCCCGTCAGCAGCAAGTGATCATCAACGCCTACTTTGGCGAATGCCAACGGCTGGCGCAGTCGCTCTCGCAGAGCGCCAGCAGAGTGGCCATCTCAACAGAGCTTGCGCGCCGCATAGAGGAATACCGCGTGCTGTTGCCCGGCGCGCGACTGGATTCGCAGGGCCGGCACGATCGCATGCCTTATCGCAGCTTCTTTGGTCAGGTGGCAGAACGACTGCGCCACACCTACGAGGGCCGCCCCAACCGCTATGAGTCTGCGGCGCAATTTTTGGATGACTTGCAATTGGTGACCGACAGTCTACGTACCAATCGGGGCATCAACGCCGGTTATCACGAGGTGCATCGTCTGGTGCTACGGGCTCGCACGTTTGGCTTTCACTTGGCCATGCTCGATCTGCGTCAGCATGCTGATGTGCATCACGAGGTGCTCGCGCAGGGCTTGGATGATCCGCAGTGGATGCAGCGTCCGCCGGCCGAACGTTACGCCAGATTGGTCGCACTGCTGGAGCGCGATATCGGACCTACGGGATCGTTTGATGCGTTGGGCAAACGCGTGCTGGCAGTATTTGATGCAGCTATGCAGGCGCGCAACCGCTATGGCGCCGAGGCAATCGGGTATTACGTGGTCAGCGGTGTCAGTGGTCCAGACGATGTGCTTGCACCGCTGGTGCTTGCCCGTTGGGCCGGTGCCTACGATAAGCGCAGCGGTGCCGTGGCACTGGATGTAGCGCCATTATTTGAGTCATTTGAGTCACAGCGCGATTGCGCAACCATCATCGGCACGGTGCTTGATGAGCCGGTGTACCGCCAGCATCTGGCGGCACGCGGCCGGCGGCAGTGTGTGCTGGTGGGATATACGCATGGCTGTCGCGATACCGGCTATCTGGCAACACGACTATCTGCCTATGACGCGCAGCGCAGTCTGGCGCAGGCCTTTGCGGCGCGCAGCCTAGAGCCGATCATTTTTCATGCGCGCGGCGGCAGCTTGGGTCGAGGCGGGTCGCGTATCGATGCCATGGTTGAGTCAGCGCCAGCCGGCACCGCTCATGGTGTGTTGCGTATCACCGAACAGGGCGAGAGCGTCAGCCAAGGCTACAGCCTGCGCCCCAATGCGATGCGCACACTCGAGCGCGCTTTCAGCGCCCTGAGCCTGGCCACTGCCGCCACCGTTGCAGGCACTGGCAAGTCCGAGTCGGTGCTGGCGCATCAGTGCGCCACCACTCTGTCTGTCGCCAGCCGCGACACCTGGCGCAAGCTGGTGATGCAGGAGAGCGACTTCCACGATTACTTTCGGTCGGTCACGCCGATCGATGTCATCGAGCGAATGCAGATCGGCTCGCGCACCGTGTGGGGTCCGCTCAGTGCTGGAGCTAGCCCTTTACAGTCCATCCGCACCACACCCTGGGTGTTTGCTTGGTCGCAATCGCGCTGCATGATGCCCGGCTGGTATGGCGCGGGCACGGGCCTTGCCGCGGCCGTGGCTGCTCACGGTGTGCAGGCGCTGCGCGATAGCTATGCCAGTTGGCCGCTGTTCTCGCAGATGCTCGATGAGCTCGAGCGCATGCTGGCACGCACGGATCTGCAGATCGCGCGCCATTACGACGAACTGGCCACGCCGGTGCTGCGGCGTTTTGCCGGGCAGTTGCAGGCCGAGCACGCGCTGGCCTGCGAGCAGCTACTGCAAATTAAGCAAGCCAGCGAGCTGCTGGACAGTGACCGGACACTGCAAAGGGCCATTGCCTTGCGCAATCCCTACGTTGATCCGATGAACCTGATGCAGGTAGACCTGTTGCGGCGTTGGCGAGCCACTGGACGCGAAGATGAAGACCTGTTTCAGGCCGTGCTGGCCAGCGTCAACGGCATCGCTCAAGGCTTGCAGACCACCGGATGATGTCCGGTTAGCGCTGCAGCCCTGCGCAGGTCACAATACGCCCCTCAACCTTTGACCCTGGCAACGCCACCGAGCCCGCACCGTGTACCGATACGACACCCTGGACCACACCCTCGTCGCCGAGCGCGTGGCGCAGTTCCGCGATCAGACCCAGCGCTTTCTGGCTGGCCAACTCAGCGAAGATGAGTTCAAGCCGCTGCGTTTGCGCAATGGCCTTTACATCCAGACGCACGCGCCCATGCTGCGCGTGGCTGTGCCTTATGGCCTGCTGTCCACCCGGCAGGTGCGCATGCTGGCGCATTTGGCGCGCAAGTACGACCGTGGCTATGGCCACTTCACCACGCGTCAGAACATTCAGTACAACTGGCCCAAGCTCGAAGAAGTGCCCGACATGCTGGCAGACCTTGCCACCGTCGAGATGCATGCTATTCAGACCAGCGGCAACTGCATTCGCAACACCACGGCCGATCACTTCGCCGGCATTGCCCCAGATGAGATCGATGACCCGCGGCCGTACTGCGAGATCATCCGTCAGTGGTCCACGTTGCACCCCGAGTTCAACTACCTGCCGCGCAAATTCAAGATCGCCGTCACCGGTTCGCCGGCCGATCGCGCTGCCTCACAGGTACACGATATCGGCCTGCACCTGCGCCGTGGCCCTGATGGCCAGACCGGCTTCGAGGTGCTGGTCGGTGGTGGCTTGGGTCGCACGCCCATCATCGGCAAGGTCATTCGTGACTTTTTGCCGCGTGAGCATTTGCTGTCGTATCTGGAAGCCGTGCTGCGCGTGTACAACCGCGCGGGCCGTCGCGACAACATCTACAAGGCGCGCATCAAGATTCTGGTCAAAGCCATGGGTGAAGAGGCTTTCCGCGCCGCGGTAGAGCAGGAATGGGCGCTGATACGCGACACGGCGTTGCTGTTGGATCCGACCGAAATCGATCGCATGCGCAAGTACTTCCGGCCGCTGCCCTACGAGAAGTTGCCCGATATCGATGTCACTGTCGGCCGCGAAGCGGCCTTTGTCGCTTGGTACCGGCACAACACTCGCGCCCACAAAGTCAGTGGTTATCGCGCAGTGATGGTGTCGCTCAAGACGCCGGGCATTGCGCCCGGTGATATGACCGCAGAGCAGATGGACGGGCTTGCCGATCTGGCCGATCTGATCAGCTCGGGCGAAGTGCGCAGTACGCACGACCAGAATCTGGTGCTGGGCGACGTGCGTCAGCAAGACCTGTATGAAACCTGGCAGCGCCTGACTGCGCTGGGTTTGGCCACGGCCAACATCGGCACACTGGCCGACATGATCTGCTGCCCGGGCTTGGATTTTTGCAGCTTGGCCAATGCCAGTTCGATCAGCATCGCGCACCAGATTACCGAGCGCTTTTCCGATATTGACTACCTCTACGACCTGGGACCGCTCGAAATCAAAATGTCCGGCTGCATGAATGCCTGCGGCCATCATCATGTGGGCCACATCGGCATCTTGGGTGTCGATAAGCACGGTGAGGAGTGGTACCAGATCACCATCGGCGGCTCGGCCAGTGGCGACAGTTCGCTGGGCGATGTCATCGGGCCGTCGGTTGCCAAGCTCGAGGTGGCCAACACACTGGCCATGCTGCTCGATGTATATGTCTCGATCCGCGAGGAAGACGAGACGTTCCTGCAAGTCGTGCGCCGTGTCGGCGTCACGCCGTTTCGTGAGCGGGTCTATGCGCCAAGTCGTTAAGCATCGTCAATGCCAGGCCGATGCCTGGTCCATGCCTGATGAAGCTGCTGCTGCAGCCGGTGTGGTGGTGAGCTTGGCCGATTACCTTGCAGTGCAAGCCGGCACGCTGGCCTCGCCAGCGCCCGCAGGCGCTGCGTTAGGCGTGCAACTGGAACCTGCCGATGACGAGGCGCAGCTGCTGCCTTTTGCTGCCCAGTTGCAGCTGGTGGTGGTGAACTTCCCCAAGACCGCAGAAGGTCGCGGCTATACGCAAGGGCGCATGCTGCGTGAGCGTTATGGCTATCGCGGTGAACTGCGCGCAGCCGGCGCGGTGTTGCTGGATCAGGTGTTCCTGCTGGCGCGCTGCGGTTTTGATGCGTTTGCTATGGCGCCAGGCGAGAACCTGACGCTGGCTGCCGCAGAACTGGATCGCTTCAGCGTGGCCTATCAGACCGCTGTGGGTACGGTGGTGCAGCCGCACCGTCGCGGGCAGGTCGGCTGACACCACGCGCCAGGGCGTCGGCCCTGGCGATTAGCCTGACGGCAGGTGTGCCGTGGCTGCCAGCACTGCTGCGGCCATGGCATCGACTTGTGCTTCGCTGTGCGCTGCCGACAAGAACCCCACTTCATAGGCACTGGGCGACAGATACATGCCGCCTTCCAGCAGCGTATGAAACAACGGCCCGAAGGGTGCGGCAGGGCGAGCCTGCATGTCGGCCAGTGAGCGGATGGGTGCAGTCGGCGGCACCAGATAAAACCAGAACAACGAGCCCACGCGTTGCAGCGTAATGCGTCGCTGCGTGGCAAAAGCCGCGTCGAGTCGCTGGCCCAGCTTCTCTAGTCGCGCATATAAGCTGCCATCGGCGAGCTGCTGCACCGTGGCAAGCCCTGCACACATGGCCACAGGATTGGCACTGAGCGTGCCGGCCTGATAAACCGGGCCCGAGGGGGCTACCAGATCCATGTATTGGCGCTTGCCGCCGTAAGCACCCACCGGGAAGCCACCACCGATGACCTTGCCATAGGTGACCAGATCGGGCTCAAAGCCATACAGGCCTGCAGCACCCTGGAAGCCCACGCGAAAGCCGCTGATCACTTCGTCGAAGATCAGCAGTGCGCCGTGCTTGCGGCACAGCTGCGCGAGGCGTTGCAGATAGGCCAGACGCTGCGGCAACAAGCCATAGTTGGCTGGTACCGGTTCGACGATGGCAGCGGCGATCTGTGAGCCATGGCGCTCGAAGGCCGCTTCTAACGCGGCATCATCATCCAGCGCCGCCACGACAGTGCCCGACAGCGTCGCATGATCCAGACCAGCGCTATCGGCCACGGTGGCTTCAGCCAAACCGGAGCCGGACTTGATCAGCATCGAATCGGTATGACCGTGATAGCAGCCGTCGAACTTCAAGATTTTGTCGCGACCGGTCGCACCCCGCGCAACTCGCAGTGCTGACATCACCGCCTCGGTACCCGAATTCACAAAGCGGATGCTTTCCACCCATGGAATGCGGCGCGTGATGAACTCGGCCAGATCCAGCGAGTAGGGCTCGGTAGTGCCCAAGCTCCAGCCACGGCTGATAGCACCGATGGCTGCTTCGCGTACTGCGGCATTGCCATGACCCAAAATCAGCGGGCCGAAAGCGCTGAGAAAGTCGACGTAGTCGCGCCCGTCAACATCGGTCATGAAGGCGCCATGACCACCGGTCATGAAGCGCGGTGTACCACCCACGCCTTTAAAAGCGCGCACTGGCGAATGCACACCGCCGGGTGATACCAGCTTGGAGCGGGCGAACAAGTCGTCTGAAGTACTCATGGAGCAAGCCATTCGCGCGCATGACGCGCGCCGTAACTGATGATCATCGAGGCACCGGCGCGCACCAGCGCAGTCCAAGCCTCACGGTGAGCAGCGATGCGATTGGTCAGTCCTTCGCGCGCCAGCAACTCGATGGCCGCGTATTCACCACTGACTTCATACACCGCCCAAGGCTGCGGAAACTGTCGCGACAGGTCTGCAAGGATGTCCAGATAAGGCATGCCCGGCTTGACCATGAGGATGTCGGCACCCTCGGCCACATCGCGCTCTACCGACAGCAGAGCATCACCGGGGCGTGCCGGGTCGATCTGATAGCTGGAGCGATCGGTAAGCTTGCTCTGCTGCTTGGGCGCTGAGTCTGCGGCCACGCGAAATGGCCCATAGAACGTGGAGTGGAACTTGGCGGCATAGCTCATCAGCAGCGTGCGATCGCAGCCGGCTTGTTCCAAGGCATCGCGGATGGCACCGATACGCCCGTCCATCATGTCGCTGGGGGCGACGCAGTCGGCGCCGGCCTGTGCGTAAGCGGCTGCAGCGGCCGCCAGTTCGCGCACGCTGGCACGGTTGTCCAGATGATCGCCCTCTGGATTGAGCACGCCGCAATGGCCATGGGGCGTGGAGGAGCACAGGCATACATCCACCGACAGCCAGATGTCACTGCCAAAGCGCTGCTTGATGCGCGCGATTTGCCCCGCGTCAAAGCTCCAGTCGATAGCGTGCGTGGCCTTGCCCATGGGCACGCCGAACAGCAGGAACTTCTCGACACCGGCCTTGAGGTCGGACTCGATCTGGTAGAGCAGGGAGTCTGGGGTATCGCGATAGACGCCGGTCAGCCCCGGTACTTCCTCACGCCCGGCCAAGCCCTCGACCACAAACAGTGGTTGGATGAATTGCTCGGGCGATACGCGATGTTCGCGGGTCAGACCGCGGATATGGCGATCCTGACGCAGGCGACGCAGGTTGATTCGGCTCATGACCCCTCGGTTCGATCTTTGGCAATGTGCCATTGTTATAAGCTGGAGGCAGAAAATACACCACTCTGGGCCCTGCGCCCTAGTCACCCCAACGGATCATCGATGGCACAGCAGAAAACCGGCGCGCAGGCCCTTAACGCGCAGCTGGAGGATAAGGTTTCCCGCAGCGTGGCGCTGTTGCAGCAGGCTGTGCGCGATCACGGCACGGTCACCTATTCATGCAGTCTGGGTGCCGAATCGATGGTGCTGACCGATCTGATCTGGACCCAAGCGCCGGCCATCGACATCTTCACGCTCGACACCGGCCGTCTGCACGAGCAGACCTATACGCTGTTGGAGATGCTGGAGCGTCGCTATCAGCGCCGCATGCGCCTGATCCATCCGCAGTCACAGGCTGTAGAGGCCTGGGTCGCTGCCAACGGTATCAATGGCTTTTACTACGATGTGGCGGCACGCAAGTCCTGCTGTCATCTGCGCAAGATCGAGCCCTTTGCGCGCGCCATCAAGGGCTTTGGGGCTTGGGTCACTGGCGTGCGCCACGAGCAGTCGGCCGATCGTGCGCAGATCCCCGCGGTCGAGTTCGACGCTGCCAATGGTCTGCACAAGGTCAGCCCCATCCTCGACTGGACCCACGACGATGTGTGGGCCTATATCCGTGCCAAAGGCTTGGTCTACAACCCGCTGCACGATCAAGGCTTCCCCAGCATCGGTTGCTCGCCCTGCACACGTGCGATTGAGCCTGGTGAAGACAACAGAGCCGGCCGCTGGTGGTGGGAAAACACCGACTCACGCGAATGCGGTTTGCAGTCGCGCGCCCGTCCGGCTGCCAAGGCACCGGCCTGAGGGCTGGTACTGCCGGACACACCGCCCATGGATTACTTGCCGCTGTTCTTCGATCTGCGCGGCCAGCGCGTGCTGGTCGTGGGCGGCGGCATCGTGGCGTCCCGCAAGATAGAGCACTTGCTCAAGGCGCAGGCCCACGTGCAGGTGGTGTCGCCGGAGCTCGGTGCTGAGCTAACGCTGCTGCGTGACACAGGGCAGCTCGAGCATCTGGCTCAGGCGTTTGAACCGCAGGTGCTGGACGGTGCGCGTCTGGTCGTGGCTGCCACCGATCATGAGGCGGTCAATGAAGCGGTCTCGCAGGCGGCGCAGGAGCGCGGTCTATGGGTCAATGTGGTCGATGACGCACGCCGTTCCAGCTTCATCTTTCCCGCTATTGTCGATCGCTCGCCAATGGTGATTGCCATCGGTACCGAGGGCAGTTCGCCGACCTTAGCGCGGCGCGTGCGTACACAGATCGAGATGCTGTTGCCCGAGCGTTTGGGCGAGTTGGCGGCCTTTGCCAGTCGCTGGCGCGCTAGCGCTAAAGCTGTATTTCCGGCGCTGCCGGATCGCTTGCGATTCTGGGATGGCTTTTATGCCAGTCCCGTTGCCAGCCAAGTGTTGTCTGGTGTGCTGCACGGTGCAGATAGCGCGATGCAGCAGCAATTGGACGCGGCACAGAGCGCAGCGGCGACGCAATTGGGTGAGGTGTATTTGATCGGCGTGGGTCCGGGTGATCCGGACTTGCTCACCATTCGCGCGCAGCAACTGCTGCAACAAGCCGATGTGTTGTTGTACGACCGGCTGGTGCCGCAGGTGATCATCGACCGTGCACGCCGCGATGCCGAGAAGATCAACGTCGGCAAGCTGCCTGGTAATCATGAAGTCACGCAGGCGCACATCAACACTTTGTTGCTGGAGCATGCGCGCCGTGGCCTGCGCGTAGCACGCGTCAAAGGCGGCGATCCGTTTGTATTTGGCCGCGGTGGTGAAGAGTTGCAGTTACTGCGCGACGCCGGCATCCCTGTTGTTGTGGTGCCCGGCATCACTGCAGCCCTGGGTGCTGCCGCCAGTACGGGCATTCCGCTGACGCAGCGCGGCGTATCGCAGTCGGTGACGTTTGTGACGGCTACCGGTGCGCAGGGCGATTCGTTGGACTGGCGTGCGCTGGCCGGGCCGCTGCAGACCGTGGTCTTTTACATGGGTGTGGGGCAACTCGCTGAAGTAGTTACGCAGTTGTTGCAGCATGGCTTGCCGGCAACGCATCCGGTGGCATTGGTCGAGCGGGCCACTTGGCCCGATCAACGCGTGTTGCAGGGCACGTTGGGCGGTTTGCTGGCGCTGGCGCAGGGTGCCGTGCTGCAGTCGCCCACGCTGCTGGTGGTGGGTGAAGTCACAGCATTGGGGCTGCAGGCTGCAGTGGCAGGGCAACAGACAATCAAGAGTGGTGGAGAGCGGGCATGAGCATCAGAAATGGATTTGTCGATGCAGTAGGCAACACGCCGTTGTTGCGCTTGGCCGGCGTCAGCCGTGAGACCGGTTGCGAAATATTGGGCAAGGCCGAGTTCATGAATCCCGGTGGCTCGGTCAAAGATCGCGCTGCCAAATGGATCGTGCTCGATGCCGAGCAGCGCGGACTGCTCAAGCCCGGTGGCACGGTGGTGGAAGGCACGGCCGGCAACACCGGTATCGGCATGGCCCATGTGTGCAACGCGCGCGGTTATCGCTGCGTCATCGTCATGCCCGACAACCAGTCGCCAGAGAAGTACCGGCTTATCGAGGCGTTGGGCGCCGAAGTGCGCAAGGTCAAGGCTGTGCCTTACAGCGACCAGAACCAGTATCAGCATGTGGCCGGCCGGCTGGCCAACGAACTGCCCAATGCCATCTGGGCCAATCAGTTCGACAACACAGCCAATCGTCGCGCGCATATCGAATCGACCGGCCCGGAGATCTGGGCACAGACCGGCGGTCGCATCGATGCCTTTGTGGCCGCCAGCGGGACGGGCGGCACCTTGGCTGGCACCAGCGAGTTTTTAAAGAGCCAACGTGCCAGCGTGCGCGCGGTGCTGGCAGATCCGCCGGGCAGCTCTCTATTTGAATTTGTGCGCAACGGCGAGCTCAAAGCCACCGGCAAGGGATCGGTCACCGAGGGCATTGGTATTGCGCGTGTGACGGCCAACTTCCGCGATGCGCCCATCGATGATGCAGTGCACATTGAAGACCCCGAGAGCATCGAATACGTCTATCGCCTGCTGCACGAAGAGGGGCTGTTTCTGGGCAGCACCAGCGGCATCAATGTGGCCGCAGCAGTGAACGTGGCACGGCAACTGGGCCCTGGCCACACCATCGTGACCATTCTTTGCGACAGCGGCGCCAAATACGCCTCACGGCTATATGACCGCGCGTGGCTGCAGGAAAAGGGTCTGCTTGAGGCTGCCGAGGCTGGCACGCGCCGCGGGTTAGTCGCGCGGTGAATTGGGAAGTTTCATTAGCGGGCCTGCTGGTCGGTGCCATGGTCGGCGCCACTGGCGTGGGCGGTGGCGCGATCATGACGCCCATCCTGTTGCTGGTGCTCGGTGTCGCGCCGCATACCGCTATCGGCACCGATCTGCTGTATGCGTCGATTACCAAGGTTTTTGGGGTCGGCGTGCATGGCTTTGCCAAGCGCGTTGATTGGCAAGTAGTGCGGCGCCTGGCGTTGGGCAGCTTGCCCACTGCTGCTGTGACCGTGATCCTGTTGCATCAGAGTGGTTCCAACGGCATGCGTGACGGCGTGATCATGCACGTGCTGGGTGGTGTGCTGATTTTGACGGCGGTGGCGATGGTGCTGATGCCACTGCTGATCCGACCCGATGCACAGCAACGCTTGTCGCAGTCGGCCAAGCTGCTGCGCTACCAGCCCACGCTGACGGTGATTGCTGGCGCAGTGCTGGGTTTGCTGGTGACGCTGACCTCGATCGGCGCAGGTTCCTTGGGCGTGGTGATGCTGCTATTGCTGTATCCGCTGCGCCTGGCGCCGGCCCGGCTTGTAGGCACCGATCTGGCCCATGCCATTCCGCTGGCGCTGGTTGCCGGAATCGGGCACATCCTGCTGGGCAATGTCGATTTCGTGTTGCTCGGACAACTGTTGCTGGGCTCGCTGCCTGGTGTCTGGCTGGGTGCTCATTTCGGCGGCAAGCTGCCGGATCGGCTGTTGAGGGCGGCCATTGCCGTGGTGCTGGTGGCTGTAGGCATCAAATTGTTGCCCTGATTCCGTACACTCTGCGCGCCGAACTTTCCGGCTCTGGCGTGGTCGTAGTCTCTTATGGACATCAAAAGCAAAAAGCCGCTGCTCAAGCGCGCAATCGTGGTCGTCGTGGTGCTGGCCGTAGCAGCTGGCGCCTATAGCTGGTTTGGCCGTAAAGCCGCCCCGGCGGTCAGCTACGAGACAGCTGTGGTCGACAAAGGCACGGTCGAAAAGACTGTCAGCTCTTCGGGTTCGGTCGCAGCGCTAATCACGGTGGATGTCGGCTCGCAAATCTCCGGTCAGATCGCTGAGCTCAACGTCGATTTCAACAGCCCGGTGAAAAAGGGCGATCTGTTGGCTGTTATCGACGCCCAGACCTATCGCAGCCGCGTGGCCGCAGCCGAGGCAGATTTGGCCGTGGCGCGCGCCAACATTGGCACGCAGCAGGCCAATGCTGACAAGGCGCAAATCACCTTGGCGCAGTCCGAGCGCGACTATGTGCGTCTGCAAAAGCTTGCTGAAGAAAAGCTGATTTCCGCCTCTAGCCTGGAGACGGGCCTTAAAACGCTGGAATTAGCCCGCGGCGATGTGGCGGTAGCCAAGGCGCAGTTGGCCAATTCGCAGGCCACCATTCGTACCCGTCAGGCCACGTTGGACCAGACCCGTATCGATCTGTCGCGCACTCAGATCCGCTCGCCTATCGACGGCGTGGTGATCAAACGCGCCATCGACCGTGGCCAGACTGTGGCCGCCAGCCTGCAAGCACCAGTGTTGTTCCAAATCGCACAAGACCTGTCGCGCGTGCAACTCGAGACCAAGGTCGACGAGGCGGATATCGGTTCGATCAAGACGGGTAACGTCGCCACCTTTACCGTGGACGCGTTCCCTGATCAGAACTTTGAAGGTCGTGTGGCCCAAGTGCGCATGGCCGCCACCACCGTTCAAAACGTGGTCACTTACAGCGTGATGGTGCAGGCCGCCAACCCGCGTCAGCTGCTGCTGCCGGGCATGACTGCCAACGTGCGCATCGTTACCGATCGCCGTGAAAATGTACTGCGCGTGGCCAATGATGCCGCGCGCTTCCAGCCTGCCGGCGCAGCTGCCGGTGCGGGTGCCGCACGGGGCCCGCAGGGCGGTGGTGGCGGCGGTGGTGGTTTTGGCGGTGGCCCGGGCGGACCTGGCGGCGGTTTTGCTGCCCAGAACGCAGCCATGGCCCAGGAGCTTGGGCTGAGCAAAGAGCAGCAGGACAAGCTCGATTCCGGTCGTCGCGAGCTATTTGCCGCGATGCGTGCCCAGGCCCAGCCGCAGGGCGGCTTGGCCGGCGGTGGCGGCGGTGGTTTTGGCGGCGATCAAGGTCAGGCCATGCGCGCGCTCATGGACAACCTGATGCGCAGCGTGCTGACGCCCGAGCAGTTCAAAAAGTATCAGGCCCAGAACAATACGCGTGGCGGTGGCGTGCGTACGCGCGGCGGCGTGCTGTGGACGCTCGACAAGAACAAGCCCAAGGCCAACCCGGTGCGCTTGGGTCTGGCGGATGACCGGTACACCGAAATTGTCGGTGGTGACATCAAGGAAGGCGATGCGGTCGTGACCCGCTCGCGTGTGCAGGTCAAGAAATGACGTCGGCCGGCATCGCCTCGCCGGTGCCGGTGGTCGCGGCGCGCAACCTCTGCAAAACCTATCAGCTGGGTGAGCAGTCGGTGCATGCGCTGCGCGAGGTGTCGTTCGACATCCAGCGCGGCGAGTTCGTGGCTATCATGGGTCCGTCGGGTTCTGGCAAGTCCACACTGATGAACATGATCGGTGCGCTGGATGTACCCAGTAGCGGTCAGTTGATGATCGATGGCACCGATATCGGTACCCTGGATCGCGACCAACTGGCAGCACTGCGCAACCACACCATTGGTTTCGTGTTTCAGCAGTTCAACTTGTTGGCACGTACCAGCGCGCTCGACAACGTCAAGCTGCCGCTCACCTATTCGCGTCCGCGCCGCGCCGACGCCACCGAAATCGCCCGTAGCTGCCTTGAAAAGGTGGGTCTGGGCGCGCGGATGGATCACGTGCCGTCGCAGTTGTCGGGTGGTCAGCAGCAGCGCGTGGCTATTGCCCGCGCGCTG
>JAPLSH010000009.1 GCA_026398735.1 Pseudomonadota bacterium
ATCTTCACCCAGACCCACAGACAAGAGCGTGGTCGACTCCGAAAGCAGCGTGGCATCCACGGCCCAACGCGCGAACTTGGTTCCAAACTCGACCACCCCGGGCTTTTGATCCACCCAGTAAAAAGGCTCTTTGCCTGCGACGGTTCGCAGAATAGTCCCGCGGCGAATCGCTCTATAGACGTTCATGCGTCTCGGAATCCTGCATCAGGTTTTTGCAGACCCTATCACGGCTGATCGTGCCCGGCCCTAAAGACTGCGCCGGGTTCGGAAGTCCCTGCAGCCTCCGGTACACTGCAGAACGTCGACCACCGGGAGGGAATTTGCCATGACCAAAAGCCTGCTGTTTTCGGCTCTGTTGCTGCTCGGCGGCTGCGCTCAGCTGCCGCAACACTCCACGGCAGAGGCCGACCGGGCCGCCATCATCGACCTGCAGCACCGCTATGTGCTGGCAATGGATTTTTTTGATGCGGATGGCTACGCCGCCGTATTCACCGAAGACGCCGTGCTGGACTGGGCACGCGGCGAGGTCAAGGGACGCGCCGCGATCCGCGAGTTCATGGCCAGCGGCACCTATGACCTGCGCAAGATGAACTTTCAGCCCGCCAAGACACCGGATGGTCGGGACTGGCCCTCGACGGTGCGCCACATCGTCACCAACCAGGTAATCGAGATCAACGGCAACACAGCGCGCGGCATTTCTTATTGGATGAACTACGCCAACAACGCCGACCGCCGCAAAATCGAGTGGCTGAGCTTCGGTAGTTGGGACGATCAGTTCGTCAAATACGGTGGTAAGTGGTACTTCAAACGGCACACCATCTACAACGAAACCAGCCCCACGCGGTTCATTGCCGACAAACCCAACCCGCTCAAGCACTGATGGCGATCGCCCCGGCCTACCGGGGCGCTATAATCGGTCATCTACGAAGGAGTTCGTTATGCCTATTGTTTCCATGCGCCAACTGCTCGATCACGCCGCCGAAAACGGTTACGGCCTGCCCGCCTTCAATGTGAACAACATGGAGCAGGTCTGGGCGATCATGGAAGCGGCAAACAAGCTAGACGCCCCTGTCATCATGCAGGCCAGCGCCGGCGCCAGAAAGTACGCCGGCGAGGCCTTCCTGCGGCACCAGATCCTCGCCGCGCTGGAAACCTACCCGCACATTCCGATCGTCATGCACCAGGACCACGGCCAGTCCCCGGCGGTGTGCATGGCAGCCATCCGCTCCGGTTTTTCCTCGGTGATGATGGACGGCTCGCTGGAGGCCGACGGCAAGACGGTGGCCAGCTACGAGTACAACATCGAAGTCAGCCGTAAGGTCGTCGACTTCGCACACTCCATCGGCGTGTCGGTCGAGGCCGAGCTGGGCGTGCTGGGTTCGCTGGAGACCATGAAGGGCGACAAGGAAGACGGTCATGGCGCCGAGGGTCATATGACCCGCGAGCAGCTGCTCACCGACGTAGAGCAGGCCGCCGACTTTGTTCGCCAGACCAACTGCGACGCGCTGGCTATCGCTATCGGTACCAGCCACGGCGCCTACAAGTTCAGCAAAAAGCCCACCGGCGACATTCTGGCCATCGACCGCATCGCCGAGATTCACGCGCGCATTCCCAACACCCATCTGGTCATGCACGGCTCGAGCAGCGTGCCGCAGGACCTGCTGGCCGAAATACGCGAGTTCGGTGGCGATATGAAAGAAACCTATGGCGTGCCGGTCGAAGAGATCGTGCGCGGCATCAAGCACGGCGTGCGTAAGGTCAACATCGACACCGATATCCGCTTGGCCATGACCGGCGCCATCCGCCGTTATTTTGCCGAGAACCCGGGCAAGTTCGACCCGCGTGATTACCTCAAGCCGGCACGCGAAGCAGCCAAGAAGATCTGCCTGGCGCGCTTTGAGTCCTTTGGCTGCGCCGGTCAGGGCAGCAAGATCAAGCCCATCGCGCTCGACAAGATGGCCGAGCGCTATGCCAAGGGCGAACTCAACCAAGTCGTGCGCTAGCACAGCATCGATCCACACCAGCCGCAGCACCCAAGCAGCCATGAGCATTACTCGCCGTGAACTGATTCTGGCCAGCGCTGCGGCTGCACTGGGCACCAATACATTGGGCGCCGAGGCACTGGCCGCGCAGCCTAAGGCGCCAGTGCTGGGTCTGATCTTCCCGCCAAACCGCACCGCGATACCCGAAGAGGGTGTGGCGATGTACGGCGATCGACTGCGCTATGTCACCGTAGGACTGGGCATCGAGCGCATGACACCCGACAGCTTCGATGCAGCGCTGTCGCTCATACCCGCGGCGGCCAAGCAGCTGGCGGCAGCCGGCGCAGAGGCCATCGAACTGACCGGCACTTCGCTCACGTTTTATAAGGGCGAGGCGTTCAATCGCCAATTGCGCGAGACGGTAATGCAAGCCTCGGGGCTGCGCGCTACCACCATGAGCAATGGCGTGATCGACGGCCTCAAGGCCGTCGGTGCCACACGAGTGGCTGTGGCAACGGCATACAACGACGAAGTCAATGCGCGACTGCGTGCTTTCCTGCTCGAACACGGCATAGAGCCGGTCGTGGTTGAAGGCTTGGGCATCGAAGCGATGACCGACATCGACAAGGTGACTCAACAGGACCTGATCAACTTTGGTGTAAGCGTGCAGGCCAAGGCACGCGGTACCAATGCGCTGCTGGTGTCCTGCGGCGGCTTTCGTACGCTGGAACTGATCGCGCCGCTAGAAGCGCGCACCGGCGTACCAGTTATCTCGAGCATGCCGCATGGCCTGTGGGCCGGTGCGAAACTGGTGGGCCTTAAAGGGTCTGCGCCGGGTTACGGTCGGCTACTCTCGAAGACCTGAGCCAACATAGCGGGGAAACAATGATGCTGCACACTTTCACTAAAGCCGGGTGCGCGAGCGCTGTTGCAGCGTTGCTGATGACAGTAGCGACTGCCTCTGCACCGGCTGCAGAGGTCACCACCAAGACAGTCGTCGATCGCTTGCAGATACAAGACCTCATCACCCGCTACTACAACAACTTCGGGCGCGAGAACGCCGAGAACTTCGCCGACTTCTATGCCGAGGGAGCCGAGCTGATCCTGGGTGAGCGTCACTTCAAGGGCAAAGACGGCATCCTAGAAGCCTACGGTCGCGGCCCTGCAAAGGAAGGCCAGCCACCGCGCCCGCCGCGCCCTGCCCGCTACTCGTTCATCGTCACCATCAGCAATCCGCTCATCGTCGTCGACGGCAACAGCGCCAGCGCAGAGCTGGTGTTTACCGAGTTCGAGATCGAAAAGCAGGGCGATGCCCCCAAGGTGATCGTGCAAGGCAAAGAGTACGCACGGTTCACCAAGGTCAAAGGCATCTGGCGCTATGCGGTGCGCCAGATCAAGAGCGGCACAGAGCCGCCCTTGGGCTGGAAGCCTTAACGCCGCCCTTCAAAGTAAGGGTTAAACAGCTTCACCCGCTGCAGCAGCGGGTAGGTGCGAGAGCTGGGTGCTGCATCAAAGACCATGGCTTGCGGGCTAGCTTCGGTAAACGCTGCCCACGTGGGCAAGCCCGGGCCGTTGGGGTCGCCCTTCGCGGCAAAGTTCACGTATAGGGAACTGATCGTGTCGGCCAACGCTGCATCCTGCAGCGACGGCGCGCGGCGCGTTGCCAGCGTGCGGAACGCAAACGGCACATCGCTGCCATGCCCCGAACCCTCTGCCGGCGGCACCGGGTTGTTGAAGTGATACAGGAACACCTTGCCCTTGCCGTGTAGCGACTGGTCACGCGCCCAAGCCCACGTGTTCCACGTAAAGCTGGTCTCGTTGCCTACATGGCGCAAGGCCTTGATGGCCTCGGCCTCGGTCGCATGCGGATAGGCGGCCAGAATCGCGTCCGCCTGCGCGGGGTAACGCTCGCGCATCTGTTTCTCAAAGTCTGCAGGCGTTACGGACTTGGGCCCGCCAAACACCAGCGTTTCATCTGACACATTACCCAGCAACACGGGCGTGTCATTGAAGCGACCTTTGCCATACAACGTGCGCAGATCTGCGTTGATCAAATAGCCATCGGCAGCAGGCCGAAACGCCATGCCTGCAGTGGCTGCCTGAAGCGTCTGCGCATCTAAGCGCCGTGCTGCAGCAATATCTTTGACGCCAAGCTTGTCTAAGAAAGCCTTGCCATTAGATTCGGCATACGCCAGCGCCGGAATGCCAAGACCCGAACCGTTCGCGGCCGACGTCTGCAAGGGGCCAAACGATGCGCCACTCATGGCAATGACACGATGGAACAGACCCTTGGAGCGCGGGCTAGCTGCCAGCAGACTGACCGCAGCGCTGCCTGCCGAATGACCGAAGATGGTGACGTTGTCCGGATCGCCGCCAAACGCTGCGGCATTGGCCTTCACCCACTGCAGGCCGGCCACCAGATCCAAAATGCCATAGGCACCTGAGCCGCGGCCACTCTCACGGCTGAGCTGAGGATGCGCCATGAAGCCATACACACCGAGGCGATACGCCACACTCACCACGACCGCGCCCTTGTTGGCCAGCGCAGTGCCGTCATACATCGGAATGCTGGTGGAACCGCCCACATAGCCGCCACCGTGAATCCAAACGATCACCGGCAACTTCGCTGTAGTGGTGCGCGCGGGAGTCCATACGTTGAGGTACAAGCAGTCTTCGCTGACCGGCGCAGTGTTGCCCTGTGTGTTGGGCGCCTGCATGCAGGCATTGGCAAAGCTGTCGGCCTTGCGCGTACCAGTCCAAGGCGCAACAGGTGCAGGCGCCTTCCAGCGCAGCGCGCCAACCGGCGGCGCCGCGAAGGCAATGCCTTTGAACACAGACAGACCACTCTCGTACAGCCCACTGACCTCGCCGCCTGTGACCTTGACCGGCGGGATCTGCGCCACGATGGGCGACGTGGGCCACGGTGGCGGCATGTAGTAAGGCGCGCCCAAGAACACGGCCTGTACCGCAGTAATGCGCCGGTCTTCTACCTTGAACATCTCGAGAAAGGCCCAGCTGTGCGGCTCGCGATATACAGACTTGCGCGGTGCGCCATCGGTGAGCACGTAGTCATCGAGCACACCCTTGTGATCGATAAAGCCGCGGGCAATCACCACCTGCCGCTCTTCGTCGATCAGCACATAGTCGCGGTCACGCACACGCTCATTGAAGCGATAGTTGCCGGTCTTGAAGCCCTTCTCGATCTCGGGAAACAGCAAGCCGTTCTCGATGCGCGTGGCCTCTGGCGAGAAGGCAGTGCCACGGATCGTGCCGTCGTTCTGCTGCAACGTCGAAAAGTAGCCATCGGCATAGGTCACCAGCTGCTCGCGTGGCAGGCGGCGGGCTGAATCGACCGACTTCACAAAGTTGCGATCGGGTTTGTACTGCGCGTGCGGGCCGATGGGTGTGGGTGGCGACGACAGGTTGCGCTTGGTCGAGACGATGTGTTCGATCTCGGTGATTTCGCCGTCAGCGATCTTGAGGCGGATGGCCAAGTAGCCTTCGGTGTCGCGACTCTGCACGATGGCGGTATACACGCCCACATTGCCAGTGCGCGGGTCTGAGAAGGTCATGGCCGTGCCGACCTCAGCGGTGACAGTGTCCCAGGTGCCATCGGGGAACTTGAGCACCACACCGTTCTCGGTGTAACGCAGCGTGCGGGCCAGCGGCAGTCCTTTGGGATCGTGCTTCACATAGGCCGCACGGTACTGGTCGGCGATGGCCTCCATGCAAGCCTTGTCGCAAGGCCCTGCCGCTGCATTGGCCAGCGACGCACCCACCACCAACAGCCCCGTAAACAGGATTTTTGCGTACCGCATGCCCCACCCCGCCGCTTGTTATTTGTGGTGAATTTAGCAGGTATTGACCGACTATAGACTTGGCCGTCCAAAGGATCGAACATAGCTTGGATCAGCCCAAGCCCGGCAAGAGGCATTGGCTGACAGCTGCCGGTTTAACGCTCTGAGGGGGACTGCCTGATGCGTTTGAGATTCACAGTTACGGTCGCTGTCATCGCAGCCGGTCTTACACTGCCCTGCTTGGCACAAGTGCCGGCAGAGCTGGCCGCCCAGATCCGCGGCATCGGACGCACAGTCGACACGCTCAAGACCGGCGCCCTCTATGCGCCGCTGCAAGAGCCCCTGCCGGCCTCGATGCGCGCCACGCGCGATCTGAAGTTCGGTGCAGACGCCAAGCAAACCCTGGATGTCGTGGCGCCTGCTGCGGTCAGCGGCACGCCCCGTCCGGTGTTTTTGTTCGTGCACGGCGGTGGCTATGTGCGCGGCGACAAGACACTGGACGAGACCGGCAAGGCCAGCATCTTCTACGACAACATCATGATCTGGGCCGTCAAGAACGGCATGATCGGCGTCAACGTCAACTACCGG
Organism: Pseudomonadota bacterium; assembly: GCA_026398735.1. Lineage (GTDB taxonomy): Bacteria > Pseudomonadota > Gammaproteobacteria > Steroidobacterales > Steroidobacteraceae > ZC4RG30. Next base: position 6,368 of record JAPLSH010000009.1, read on the forward strand.
CTGGCACCGCAGTTTCAGTATCCGGCAGTGCAACAAGACCTGGGCGCTGCGGTGAAGTGGGTGCAGGACAACATTGCCCGCTACGGCGGCGATCCGGCCAAGCTCTACATGATGGGACACTCAGCCGGTGCAGGCCACGTGGGCTCTTACGTTGCACACCCCGAGTTTGGCCCCAACGGCCAACTGGGTCTGAAAGCAGCGGTGTTCAGCTCTGGCAATTTCGAGTTCGCGCCTGCGCCAGGCCAAAAGGCCAACCATCCTTATTTTGGCGCGCAGGCCGCCGAACACTCGTCGTTGCCGGGTTTGGTGGCCACCAAGACACCCTATCTGGTGATCGTCGCCGAGCTTGATCCAGTTGGCTTCCATGAACAGGCCGGCAAGTTGATGAACGCTGTTTGCGCGGCAGGCAACTGCCCGCCTTATCTGCTACTGCGTGATCACGGCCATATGTCTGGCAACTATGCAGTCAACACGGCCGACACATCGCTGTCGGGCACGGTACTTGAGTTTTTAAAAAAATCCGGCGGACTCACGAGGTAATCAACATGAAGACCACACACGTACAGTCTCTGGTAGCAGGCCTCGTGGCGTGCGCCGTATTGCTGGTGCTGGCCGCAGGCCCGGTCTATGCACACCACTCCGGTGCCATGTTTGATCGCAACAAGCCAATGGTGCTCGAGGGTGTTGTGAAGGCCTTCCAGTGGACCAACCCACACTCGTGGCTGCAGGTCGAAGTGTCAGACGGTAAAGGTGGCACCAAGGAATGGTCGGTTGAATGCGGCAGCCCCAACACACTGGCTCGCACCGGCTGGCGTAAGACCACATTCAACGCGGGTGACAAGGTCAAGGTCCGCATCGGCCCGATGATCGACGGCACCGCTGCCGGCATTTTTGTTGGCGCGCAGTTGGCCAACGGCGAAACCCTCGGTGAGATGAAGTAACCGTGAAGCTCAAGCACTGGATGCTCTTAACCACCGTCGTGGCCTGCGGCGTAGCGCAAGCGCAAGCGCCTGCAGGCCCTGGCTTCAATCCCGGTGACTACACCGGCGTGTGGCGCATGATGGGCGGCACCATCTTCGACAGATCCACTGCCGAACCGGCTAATGCTGCTGCAGGCCAGCCGGGCGCACGCGAGCGTCCGCCGTATAACGCCGAGTGGGAAAAGAAATACCTCGCGCGCATCGAACTGGTGAAACAAGACAAGCTGCCCGATCCGATCAGCAATTGCGGCACACCGATTGGCTTCCCGCGCATCTTCAATGCACCGGATGGCTATGAGTTCGTGGTCACCCCTAAGCAGACGTGGATCCTGACCGAGAACGGCCCCAACACGCTGCGTATCTACACAGACGGGCGCAAGCACTTGCCGGATGATTTCATCTGGCCCACCTATACCGGTGACAGTGTGGGCAGTTGGCAGGGCGATACGCTGACCTTCACCACCATCGGTCTGCGCGGCGAGGACGGCACTATCGTCGATCGCACCGGCATTATTTTGTCGGATGCAGCACATGCCACCACGCAGATCCGTAAGCCCACCGCCGATGCCATAGAAGTCAAACTGACGATCGAAGATCCCAAAGCCTTCGTGCGGCCTTGGGTGGTCACCAAGCGTTTTACGCGCATCCCAGGTGGTGACGAGATCCGCATCATGGATTACGCCTGCGCCGAAAATAACCGCAACCCGGTGGATGCGGACGGCAAGACGCTGACGCTGGATACCAACGGCAAGGTCATCGATGCAGGGCGCTCGCGGCCCTGATCACACTGTTTCTTACTCGCTCAGGAGATCTCTGAAATGTCCTCGAAAGAAAAGCGTTCAGTTCCGCCCGAAGCCATCGAACTCTACAACCAGTTCATCCATGGCGAGATCACTCGCCGCGACTTCATCAGCGGCGCAAACAAGCTGGCCGTCGCGGGGCTGACTGCCGGTGCCATCGTCACCGCTTTGATGCCCAACTATGCAGACGCGCAACAGGTCTCCAAGACCGATGAGCGCATCCGTGCCAGCTACATCACCATCCCCTCACCGCAGGGCAATGGCTATGTGAAGGGTTACTTTGTGCGGCCCTTCAGCGCTGACAGTCGCACTGAAGCGTCGGTCAAGCTGCCCGGTATCGTCGTGGTGCACGAAAACCGTGGCCTGAACCCGCACACCGAAGACGTGGCCCGTCGCTTGGCGCTGGCCAACTTCAACGTGTTTGCCCCGGATGTGCTCACCTCAGTGGGCGGTTACCCTGGTGACGATTACCAAGGTGGACAGCTGTTCGCCAAGATCGATAACAACAAGAAGTTTGAAGACATCGTCGCCAGTGCGCTGTGGCTCAAGGCACGACCCGATAGCACCGGCAAGATCGGCGCCACGGGCTTTTGCTATGGCGGCGGTGTGTCCAATCAGTTGGCCGTACGCTTGGGTGCCGACTTAGGCGCAGCGGTACCGTTCTATGGCGCAGCGCCAGAAGCTGCCGATGTGGCCAAGATCAAGGCCGCTATCCTGGTGCAGCATGGGGAGCTGGACACTCGCTTGGTGCAAGCATGGCCGGCCTATGAAAAGGCTCTGAAGGCTGCCAACGTTCCGTACCAAGGGAACATCTTCAAGGGCGCGGTGCATGGCTTCTTTAATGACGCCACACCCGAGCGCTATGACGCGGCGGCCGCTGGCGAAGCTTGGAACAGCATGGTCGGCTGGTTCAACAAGTACCTGCGCGGCTGATCTGCCCAACCGCAATGCCAAGCCACCCGCAAGGTGGCTTGGCACGGGCCGGCGACCTTAAACCGCCAACAACTCCACCTCAAATATCAACGTCGCGTTGGGCGGAATCACCCCGCCTGCACCGCGCGCGCCATAGCCTAGTTCGGGCGGAATGGTCAGCACGCGAGTGCCGCCAACCTGCATACCCTGCACGCCCTCGTCCCAGCCGCCAATGACCATGCCCGCACCCAACGAGAAATCAAAGGGGTCGTTGCGATCCTTGCTGGAATCAAACTTGCGGCCACGGTTCTGCGGCGCAGCGGCATCAAACAACCAACCGGTGTAGTGCACGGTCACGTTCTGACCTGCAGCGGCCGTATCGCCCGTGCCGGTAACAGTGTCTTCGTACTGCAGACCAGAGGCAGTGGTAGTCATAAGCAAGCTCCAGAGGGTAAGTAACAGAAATTAGCGTGGTTCAAAGGGCAACAGCGTCCGCGGCGTCCACCAGCCATGCACCTGCATGTGCAAGCGGAAGGGCAGCTTGACGCGCGCCACAGCACCGGCAGCCAGGTTCATGGCATCGACCACCACCAGTTCGGATCGCAGCGCGCGAAAGTCATTCACGACGCCGATCAGGTAGCCATCGGCTTCGCCAGCAGTGGGCGAGCGCGGCACAAATTGAGGCTCAGAGACGCCATAACTGTCGCCGGCAGAAAACTTGTCGATATGACCCGTGTCGTGATCGAGTCGATGCCATGCGTTGGAAACACGCACAGCCAAAGTGTCGGCAAAGTCGCTATTTACCGGCAGCGAGGCATCGCTGGTCATCATGAAGCTATAGCGGTTTTTGCGCCCCACATAGCGATCGTCGATGCGCGTGAAGCTGGTGACCTTCATGCCGCCGAACAGAATCTCTTCCTGCCAACGGTCACTGTTTGAGTCTAGGTCAAAGGTCCAGCGACGCATGGTGGGCACATAGCGCGAAGGATCGTTGGGCTTGCCGTCCACGCGGGGGAAATAGGAGTGAAAGTTCTCGGCGGCAACCGGTGCTTCGAGGATCACCTTGTTGCCTTCGCTCCAGGCGTTGGTGGTGTGAATCAGCATCGCCTGATCGGGTGTGCCATGAAACCAGCGCACATCAGCTGCTGTGCCGTTGCGCGGCACGATGGCCACATGCGCAGGCACCGCAGGATCGTATGCCCAATGCAGTTGGCCGCGCTGCAGGCGCTCCAGCGAAGTCACCATGCCTGTAGTGGGCAGGATCACATGACGGTCGGTAATGGCCATGTCGTGCATGGCAGAGACCACAGGGGCCTTGAACCAGATTTCATTGGTGACGGCCCCGTTGCGGTCCATCACATACACAGCCAGATCGTCGCTGCAGTCGCCCTTGGCCTCGTAGCAGAACGCAATCAACTCACCCGTGTGAGGATCCTGTTTGGGATGAGCAGTAAACGAGGTGGCGGTGAGCTTGCCGTTAAAGTCCCACTCGCCCAGCGTGTCGAGCGTGTCGGGGTCCAGCCGCATCGGCAGGCTTTCCTCTTTCATGCTGAACAACATGCCGGCATGCACGATGGGCGTGGTGTTGGCCGTGTTGTGGCTGAGGTGCTGCACGCTGGGGTCTGAGGTGTAGCGATTGCGATAGCGGCCAAACAGGGCGCGATGGGCGCTGCGCTCGGCCAGAAAGCGTTCGGTGCGCACGTAGCGCGACCGGTAGTCCACATGCCCGTCGTAAAAGCGGAATTGATCTACTGCGCCGTCAGCGTTGTAGGGCGTGTCGTCCGCGTAGAGCGGCTCAAACCTGCGGTCGGCACAGCTGCGATAGAACGTACCCTGCAGCGCCTCGGGCAACGTGCCCTCAACCTCGCAGTCCAGCACCTCTGCCTCGAAGCGCATGGGCGCGAAGAAGTCGCTACCGCGGGAATTGCTGGTCATGGGTGATCACCGGAAGGCCTGAAGTGGGCCGAGCGGGATATTCTGCTGCCAATGCCGGCCGGTTGAAACACCGGACGACATTGGCAACATCAACAGAACAGGCGTCAGACCCGAAGTGGCTGACGCCTTGGGCCTGTGCTTACTGGCCGCCGGTCTTGCTGGGCGCAGTTTCCTTGAGGAACAGCGACACGACAAACCCGAGCGCCAATCCGCAGGATGCGAAATAGAGCGCAGCCTTGAGGCCGTAGATGCCTGCGAGGTGGCTCGCAATGATGGGGCTGATGCCACCACCGACGAACTCACCGGCAAAGATCACAAAGCCAGCCATCGAGGCCAACATGCCCGGAGGTGCAGCCTCTGCGGCCACCGGACCGGCCAGAATGGCCAGTGCAGCGAAGTTGAACATCGAGGCGAAGAACAACAGGAACCACAGCGTGGTGGTGTTCTCAGGCCCGGCCTGGGTGAAGAAGTACAACGCGATAGAGGCCAGAATGTAGGACCCCAACGTCGAGATCTTGCGGCCGATATGGTCTGACAGGGCCGGAATGGCGAATTGGCCAATGGCACCGCCCACGCCCACTGCCGAGAACACATTGCCTGCCGTGATCGGGTCCAAGCCCAAGCCATTGCCGATAGGCGCGGTCAGGTAGGCCGTAAGCATGGCAGCAATCACGAAGATGCCACCCATCGCGCAGATGAGCGCCAGCGGGGCAATCTTGGCATTGCGGTGGCCGAACATACCCAGCAGCGAGCCGCTGCCCGGGGTGTGGTCGGTGATCGCAGCCTTAACGGGCTCACGCACCACCAGCCAAGCCAGCACAGCCATGACTACGCCGGGGATACCCACCAGCATGAAGACGGTATGCCAGCTGTGGCTGTCGAGCAGGCGCGTGGCAATGATCGGGCCCAGCGCCAAGCCAAACAACGAGACCATGCACTGGAAGATGCCGTTATTGAGGCCGCGACGCGAAGGCTTGGAAGCCTCGACTGCCACCGCCACACCGGTAGAGGCTACCGGGCCCTCGGCGATACCCATGATGACGCGCACGACAACCAGCGCCATAACCGAACCGGCCAGACCGCTGAATACCGACATCAGCGAGAACACCAGGATCGCGGGGATCAACACTGCTCGGCGGCCTACCTTGTCGGCCAAGTAGCCCATCACGAACGCTGACACACCCCAAGCCATACCCAGATAGCCCGCCATCGCACCGCCATCGGCAGGCGTGAGGCCAAGATCTGCAGCCATGGTGGAGTTGGGCGACTGCATAATCACCGGCAGGATGAACCGGTCGAGGCCCACCAGACCGAAGGTAACGGCCAGAAGGGCGATGATCTTCCACTCGTAACTAGAATCCCAGGCTTTGCCGTCCGCCTGCGTTGTGCCACCGGTTGTTGTTTGCATCGAGCTCCCCTTTTTTTAAATCCAGTCTCAGCGTACCGGGCAACCCTCAGGCGGATCCCAGCGTTGCATTTAGAAGCAACTTGTATGCGCAACCTAGTGGAGCCGAAGCCCCTTGGCAACCCTTACCGTATGACAGGCGCGATACGCACCGGATCGGTAGTAGCCCACCAGCGCGAGGTGGAAAGCGGCAGGCCGGCAAAGAACGCATTGATCGTGCGGATCTGGCCGCCCCAGACCTTAAAGGCCTCGAAGGTGACCAGCGCGTTGCCCTCACCGTAGGCCGGGCCGGTGTAGCCGAAGTTCATCCACAACACCACGATGCCCTTGTCTTCATCGACCGCCGCGACGCTGGCCATGACCGATGGGTGCAGGATGATGTTCTGATCGTATAGCCCGCAGTGTGGCGGACGCAGACACCCTGCGCCGGCAAGGATTGCGCCATTCTCCACACGATAAGCATCGGTCGCGAACGGCGTGCCGGCATCCACAAAACTGCCGATGCGCAAGCCCTCGGTGTAGCTAAGCGCAGTGCGCACCATCGACTCACGCGACTGGCGCTTACCGCTGGGAACAGGATCTTCCAAGCCGCGCACCGGCTTGCCCAGCTCTGTGGGCTTGAGTCTTGAATCCGGCGCGACGCGCTGCACCAGCGTTTCGATGCCGCCGATGCGACGGTCCTGCACATGCAGCACCACCGAATACAACACCGGCGTGGCGCCCTCCAGCAGGTGCACATGCGTGGCCGCCTTTTGCTTGGCCACATCCAGATAGTCGTGACGGAAGGTGCCCTTACCAGTCACGCTCTTCCAAAGACCCTCACCCAACTTAGCGTCTTTGGAGTCTTCGGTGTAGCGCACCGTAGGCGACACCAAAGACAATCGTGCAGGGTCATGCGCCACCAGTGCATCGACGTACTGATTGAGCAGTCCGCCCAGACAGGCGCGATCGCAGGCGCGGGCCTGAGCAGCAGCAGCCGTACCGCTGGCAATCCAGGCCCCCACACACAGCAGGGAGAGCAAGAAACGCTTGGTCATGCCCTACCCCTTTGTTACTGCTGAAACTCCGGCGTCATGTCCTTGCACGGCTGCTTCTGGAACGGCACGTCCGAGAGATACATGATGTCGTAGCTCTCATACGGCGCTGCCAGATACACCGGATCGGTGACCGAATAGTCGCGGCGCAGCGAGAACTTCTGCGGATCAAACGTAAAGCGCTCAACGATGTGCATCTGCTCACTGCTGCGCGTGGGCGGTGACAACACGCCAGCTGCAAAGCCTACGGTGTCGACCACCAGGGTATTGCCTTCCCAGTTGCCGATGGAGTGCCCGGCGTAGCTGGGCTTGATGCGCTCCGGATGCTTGCTCATGCCGACATGGATGCGGCGCTCGAAGTTGTAGAGACCGTAGGTGATATCGATGACCTTCTGGCCCGTGGCGGTGGTCTTTTGTACGAAGCGGTTGATGGGCCAGTCTGCGGTCCAGTCGCGAATCACGCTGGTGGGCTTGCAGGCAAACCACGGATTGTCTTTGGGTGAGCGGCCGTTGAACGCTTCAGCGGCCTTCTGGCCGTCTGCGGTGTACACGGCCTTGGCACGTGTTGGCTGCGTGGCCTGTACCTGCTGCAGGGTAATCTTGCCGGCCGCAAAGTCTGGCGACATGCTCTTGGGAACCATTGAGCCATTACCGCCGCTGGGCGGCACGGTGAGAACCAGCTGCTCCACGGCCCAGTCACCGCTGATGTTGGGCTGGCCATCAGCCAGCTTCAGCGGGCGCTTGGACGTATCAACGGTGGTCTTGAGCGCGAACTGATCATTGCGATTGATCGCCGGCGCATCACCGATCTTGAAGGTCTCGATGTAGCAGGCGCCGGGGTCATCGCGATGCGGACGCCCTTCGATCTCGATGTGTGAGCCAGGCTTGAACATCGACGCCGACCAACCCGAGCGGATCAGCAGCGCAGCAGCGCGCATTTCGCAGCGCATGTGCAGCTTCTTACCGGTTTCATCGATGGCATCGAGTTCCATGTATGCATGCGGGTTGATCAGGTGCATCTTCGTGATGGTTCCCGACCACTTTTTCGAGATGGTCATCTGGAACAGCCCGAAGCCATGATGCGCCATGACCGGCGTGGCAACACCTACCAGCGACGCGGCAACAACGGCCGCCGTTACAAATTTGTTCGACATGGAATGAACCCCGCCCGTTATTTTTTTAATAGGTTGTTAGAAAGGCAGCGTAGCCAGTTGCGTGCTACGGAATGCAAACTCAAGAAACTGACTCGGATCGCCCAATTGCTGCAACAGCGGATTGCCTAGCAACGGCCGTTCGGCCACCACAGGCACCACGCCCTTGAACTCCTTGCCTGCGTTGAACTGCGCCACGTCCACCGGACCGAAGCCCTTGTTGAACAGGACGAAGAACTGTTTGAACAGTTGCCAATACAGATCTTTCATCTTGACCAGCTCGGCACCAGTCATCACCGGGCCATTGGCGGGAATGACGCGCGTATCGGGCTTTACCAGCTCAGACAGCATGTCGTACGAGCGGACGAAGCCATGCATGAAACCGCCGTTGAGATAATCCATCACCGGCCAGCGATCGGAAGTGACCAGACCACCGGCCACCAACACGTTGCGTTTGGGGAAGTACACATACAGGTCGCCGCCGGTGTGTGCGCCAGGCAGGTGGCGGTATTGCACTTGTTCGCCAGCGAAGTCGAACTCGCCAGCGTCATAGGTGGTCTTGGTCGGACGTGCCGTCTGGGGCAACGGGCCGATAGTGCCGTCGAACAGCGGCGAGCGCAGCTTGCGACCCACAGCCAGCTTGGTGACCTCGTGGCTGATGATCGTGGCGCCATCCTTGCCGGCCGATTCGTTAAGGCCGGTCTGGTCCGGGTGCCAGTGCGTGTTGATAAGCGCGCCGATACGGCGTGTGCCCAGCCGTGCGTGCACAGCTTGCAACAGCAGTGCCGCGTTGACCGCCTGGCCACCATCAATCAGCAGCGCGCCCTGCGGGCTCTGCAAGCCAACCACATTGCAGCCACTACCGGCGAATAGCGCCAGCCCGCCAATGTCCTGCTGCGTGATGTCTTTGGCAGACACCTTCTTGCCGACGAAGGGCTTGGTGATCTGCGAATAGTCGATGCCGGCCGGTGGAGCATCGAGCAACGGCGCTGTGGCGGCCAACAACGGCGCAGCGAAGGTCAGCTGCGCGCTGCCGCTCAAAAAATGTCGACGGGAAAGGGTCATGAAATTCTCGTTAGCGCGTGACGACCGAATCGACCGGCCAGAGCACGGAGTCGTACACAGCCGTGGCAATAGGAGGGCCCTGCGGCGGCCAGTCTGGTGTCGCAGTCAATTCGACCTTGGCACCGAGCTTGCGCAGATTGGCAGCCAGCGGGTTGTTGGGCGGCTGTGCCATCTGCAGGAACGCCACATAGCCACGCCCCATCGCGTAATCGAGTGCCGTGAGCCCGTCGTCGTCTTTGGCGTTGATGTCGAGCTTGAGATCGAGCAACGCTTGGATGAGCTGTGGGTTGCCGCCGTTGCGCACCACATAGTGCAGCGGCGAACCACCGCGCGTGCGCGCGAGGAAGTGGCGCTTGGACATCAGATTGACGTCTGCACCGGCACCCGCGAGCAGCTTGACCAGATCGACCTGCGGATTGCTGCGAGCGCCACGCGGTGCATCGTCGCCTTCTGAGGGAGGAGCCGCTTCAAGCGGACCCAAGGCCGGTCTGCCGCCGCGACCACCGCGTGAGTTCACGGCCATGATGATCGGGCCGCGACCATCTGCTGTAGCCAGGTGCACATTGGCGCCGTTCGCCATCAGCAGTTTGACCACATCGATATTGCCGCTGCCGCAAGCAGCCAGAAACGGCGTAAGGCCGCGATCCGAAGCGCCGCCAAAACCCGATGCGCCAAAGTGCTGCTGCTGATTAGGATTGGCACCGCGCTCAACCAACATGTTTACCAGGTCGCGACCAGTGGTCTTGTTGGGTTGGTCGTTGTCGAGCGGATTGCGATTGTTGGCCGTCTGCATGTTGCTGATGGCCACATGCAGCGGCGCGCGACCGTACCAGTCCCAAGCATTTACATCGGCACCGGCCTCAACCAAGCGCTTGGCAATGTCCCAATTGGCATTGAGCATGGCCACCGACAGCGGCCCGACCTCGCTGGGGTCGCCCAAGTCCACATCAGCTTTGTACTTGAGCAGGATGTCGATGCACTGGCGGCAATTCTCACGGGCAGCGTACAGCAGCGGCGTAAAACCGCCGCGCTCGAGCGACTTGGCACGGCTTTCGGCAGTCACTACGCGCTGGTAATCACGAATGGTGCTGCGCGCGTTAACGTTGGCACCCTTGGACGCGAGCAACTCGACCATCGCCAGCTGGCGGCGCGCCACGGCCCACATCAGTGGCGTCTGTCCACCGAAGTTCTCGCGTGCGTCCAGCTTGGCACCGGCCTTGAGCAGCAACTTGGCTGCCTCGACATTGCCGGCGCGTGCCACCAGATGCAGTGCAGTCTCGCCATCGGCATTAGGCGACTGCGCATCAGCACCGGCCTTGAGCAGCAGCGCAATCAGCTGGGTATTGGCACTGTCGGCGGCCAACTGCATGGCGTTGACGCCATACACATTCGTGGCGCGGACATTGGCACCGGCCCTGATCAGTCGCTGGGCGGCAGCGACGTCGCCTTCAAATGCCGCCACCTGCAGCGCAGTGCTGCCATCAGCGTTGACCGGTTCATCGACCTTGGCGGCCGTCGCGCTGGCCGTCGCCAGCAGTGCTACAGCGACCGACGCTGCAAGAAGTCGCCCTCGTGCCATGTGATTACGCCTCGCTGAATGTGCCGGTGGCGTCGCCGAACTGCTCCACCTGCACACCAGCCCGCTGCGACATCGTCAGCAGCACATTGGCCAGCGGCGTGTCCTTGGGTGCAGAGATGTGCTGACCACCCTTGAAGCCACCACCCTTACCCAGTACCAGCACTGGCAACTGACTGCAGTTGTGCAGATCTGAATTGCCCAGGTTGGAGCCGTACATGATCATCGAGGTGTCGAGCAGGCTCTGATTGCCTTCCTTGATGCTGTCGAGCTTCTTGGCAAACTTAGCGAAACGCTCCATCTGCCAGGTCTGCACGCGGCGCAGCTTTTCTTGCTTGTCCGGGTCTTCGCCGTGATGAGACAGCGGGTGATAGGCCTCATCCACATTGATGGACGGGAATGTGCGCATCGAGGCTTCTTTGATCATGCGCAGCGAGGCCACGCGTGTCTGGCCGGTTTGATAGGCCAGCGCCACCATCTCGAACTGCACATCGACCAGCTCGGTGAAGTCATCAGGCGTGCCGCGCGGCGCGTCGGGCAGTTGACCCAAGCTGTCGGCCTTGGCCATCAACTTGGCAACGCGACTCTCGACCTCGCGGATCGACTCCATGTAATCGCTGACCAATGCACGATCGCTGGCACCGAGCTTGCTGCTGAGCATCTTGCTGGATTCCAGAACATAGTCGAGCAAGCTATCGGTGGCCTTGAGGCGGGCGACACGATCTGTGTTGGAGTCGCCGGGGCCAAACATCGTATAGAACAGCTTGCGCGGATTTCCTTCGAGCGGAAGGCTGCGGTTGAGGCCGGTGAACGACGTCGCGCCACCAGGCTCTGCGCACAGCTCCAGCGAGGTGAGCGGCGTGTCCTTGCCGATCGCTTTGGCAATCAGTTGGTCCACCGAGATGCCGGCCTGCGGGCCCCAAGTGTTGAGCTGCGGATCCTGCACCGTAAGCCAGGTCTGCTCGGTGATGCCATGCGGCGGGTTCTGACGCTCGCCGGACTTGTTGCGGATGTTGGTGATCACCGTGACGTAGTCACGCACACCTTCCATCGGCTTGAGGATGGGCGAGAGCTCGAAGGCTTTGCCCGTGGTCTTGGGCACCCAGAACTTTTCGACGGCGCCGTGTGGCACATAGACAAAGCCAACGCGCGGTTTGACTGCAGCGGCAGTGGCTGCCAAAGCCGTGCCGGCAGGGATCATCGCGTCGAGCAGCGGCAAGGCGATGGCAGCGCCAGCACCCTTGAGCAGAGCGCGGCGGGGAATGTGCTTCTTAGTAATGAACATGATGTTCTATGCCTCCAGCTGGGCTACTGAACAGTCGAAACAAGCTGAGCGGTGGTGGTCTTGGGCAGTGGCGCCGCAGGTGAAGCACGGCGACGGAAGGCATCGCTGTTAACCACGCCCATCACCAACGCCTCAAAACTCAGACCCTCGGCTTCTGCCTTGCGAACGATGGCACGCACTGCCGGCATGTCATCGTGATCAACGTGGCGGCCTACCGCATAGGTCATCAGTTTCTCGGTAAGAATTTGCGAGAACTGATCGCCGCGCGCGGCCAATGCCTTGTGCAGATCTGCCGGGCCAGACAGACGCTCACCGCTGGGCATGGTGGCCGCCGAATCGATAGGCAGTCGCGATTGCGGATCGATCTTGCGGTAAGCACCCACCGTATCGAAATTCTCTAGTGCAAAGCCCAGCGGATCCATTACTGCATGGCAGCTGGCGCAGGACTTGTTGGCACGGTGGATCTCGGTCTGCTCGCGCACCGTGGCGGCTTTACCCTTCACCGCATCAGCCAGGTCCGGCACGCTGGCCGGCGGCGCGGCCGGCGGTGTGCCCAAGATGCGCTCCAGAATCCAGGCACCGCGCAGCACTGGCGCAGTGCGATTGGGGTTGGCTGTCAGCATCAACACTGCGCCCTTACCCAACAAGCCATGGCGATTGGGATCGGTCAGTGCGACCTTGTGAAAGCCATTGCCGCGCACGTCGGTCATACCGTAGATAAGCGCAACCTGTTCGTTGATGTAGGTGTGATCGGCTGTCAGCAGATCAGTGACCGGACGGTTGGCGCGCAGGATGCTGTCCATGAACAGTTCGAGCTCTTTCTTGAGCGCCGGGCGCGGGTCGTACACACCGCTGGCATGCTGAAACTGCGCCGCTGACGGGACGATGGAATCCATCTTGGCGACGTTGAGCCACTGGAAGGCAAAGTCGCGCGTCAGCGAGATGCCACGAGGATCGGCGATCATGCGATGCACCTGCGCTCGAAGCACATCGGGCTTGGCCAGATCACCCTTCTCAGCAGCCTTGAGCAGTTCGTCGTCGGGCAGGCTGCTCCACAGCACCAGCGCCAAACGCGAGGCCAGCTCCAATTGCGTCAGCTCACGAGCGCCCGCCTCTGCCGGGCCTTCAACGCGATACAGGAAGTGCGGGCTGACCAGAATGGCCGCGATGGCTTCGCGCACACCGCCCTCAAAACCGTCGGCCTTGGAACCCTTGTCGTAGAAGGCCAGCAGCGGACTCATGTCCTGATCGGTGACCGGACGGCGGAAGGCCTGACGTGCAAGCCGGCCCAGGATGCTCTGCGCACAGGCGCGCTCATCAGCAGTGCTTGACGGTTTGCAGGTAAAGATTTTTTTGCGGCTGGCCGAGTCGCTCAGGCCAGTGATTTTGACAGGGCCTTTGACTTGGAAGACATGCACAGCAGGTACGCGATGCTGGCCGCCTTCCAGCGCATTGGCCGGGCGCCGATCGTCACCAGGCTGGTACTGCAGGGTGCGCGAATCGCTTTCGGCATAGCTGCGCCGCAGGAAGGTCACCGCAAGCGTGTGCTGACCCGCAGTGGCTGTGAAACGAATGTCCTTGAGGCGGCCGTTGATCTGCGCCACTGCATCATCCAGACGCTGATCGATAGCAGTGTGATCGTCTTCGCCACCGATTTTGGTGCGCCAGATTTCCTTGCCATCGAGCAGTGCGATGACCGTGTTCTCGAACTCCATGTTGGGCACGGTGCGCGCCAACGCCATGTCGCCGATGGTGAGCACGTAGTCGCCGTCGGCAGGGAAGTTGTGCAGCGCGCTCATACCACCGCGCGTGCCAAAGGGCATGCCGTCCTTATAGCGCCGCTGATTGCCTGAGCCTGCGGCCGGCGCTGCAGCCAGCGACAGGATCATGTTGGGCACCAGACCATAGGTGGTCTCGAGCGGCACCGACTTGGGATCGCCTACCGCCAGCAGCGCCAGCGAGCGCGACGCAGTGACCGCCTGGTCCATGAACGATGCGTTCATCTGCAGCAGGTCGGCGTTGGTGTCGAAGTCGTCTTTGAGCGGGTCTTGCGGCAACCAAGTGGCCGCGTCGATTTGCAGACCCAGCAGGTCGTGCACCGCGTTGGCGTATTCACGGCGATTGAGACGACGCAGCGGCACATAGCCCACATGCGGTGCCACTTCCTGCGCCTTGTCCAGGGTGGTTTCGAGCCACTTGACCATGCTCTGCACGGCAGCGCGTTCTGGCTGCTTCTCGGTCGGCGGTGGCATCAAGCCGCTACGCAGCTTCTTGATCGCGGTTTCCCAAATCTTGGCGTTCTGCGGCACATCATCGGCAGACAGCGTGTCGAGTGCGACGCTACCGGCCCAGTCGGTAGTGTTGTGGCAGCCAAAGCAGTAGGTCTCGACGGTCTTCCAGTTGGCCGCGTGTGCATCGGCAGCCGCTGCGGTATTCGCCGGACCCACAATTGCCCCAAGGCCCGCCACCATCGCCAGCAGTCGATTCGAACTCACCACAGAACCCCCGTTGGTCGCCGGCCGGGCCGACGATCCGTCCACTATCTTTGAGCTCCGAGTATAGGAGCCATTGCTGGGGTGGGGGTACACCTTTATCGGCCGTTGACCCCTGCGGACGCACCTGTAAAGGTGCACACCGGATCTGCACAAAAGCGGTGCCGCCGAAGGCGGAGCCGGAGGAACCATGAAGACGCACAATTTCGCGGCCATCGCCCTGACCACCGCGCTACTGGCAGGATCCGGCTTGGCGCAGGAGGCCGCTTCGGTCGCACCGTCGCCGCCCGCCCCGCCGCCTACCGCGCCCCGCGCACCTCCCCCGCCCATGACCATCACCCAGGTAAAGCCCAACCTGTATTTCATTGTGGGTGGAGGCGGTAACTCCGAACTGCTGACCACCGCCAACGGCGCGCTACTGGTCGATACCAAAAACCTCAATGACAAGGATTACGGCGACCTGATGACGCTCATCAGCTCGGTCACCGACAAGCCGGTCAAAGTAGTGATCGACACCCACCATCACGCCGACCACACGGGCAACAACGAGAAGTTCATCGCTGCCGGCACCAAGGTGATCGGTCAGGAAACGATGCCCAAAATCCTGGAGAACTACACCACGCGCCTGGCACCCCACACGCCGGCCGCACCCACCACGCTTTACTCCAAATTCATGCGCGTGCGTCTGGGCAAGCACACCGATGCCCGGCTATACCACTTCGGGCCAGGACACACGGGTGCGGACACGCTGGTGTATTTCGGTAACCAGAAGGCCATCGCCTTTGGTGATCTGCTGGTGATGGATCCGACGGTGCCCAACTACGATGCCGGCAACGGGGGCGGTTCGCTGCTGGGCTTGCAGCACGCGCTAGCCGAGAGTCTGAAACTGCGTTGGGATGTTGCGTTTCCGGGCCATGGCGGTAAGACCTTCACGCGCGATGAGGTCAAGGCCTATAAGACCAAGATCGACACGCTGATTACCCGCATCAAGGCTGCCATCGATGCCGGCACGCCTAAAGAAGAGCTGATCGCATCGCTCAATACCGCGGACCTGGGTTGGAAGATCGGCGGCCAATTCTGGGCTCCGCCAGAGCGCGTGGATGCGTTGGTGGCGGAACTGTCCGGCAAGTAACCAAGAGCGACCCACCGGTACCCGTTGAAGGTACTGGTGGGCGCTACTTTATGGATCAGTGATTGAGGCTCATCGGGTCGTAGCCCGGACGGCAGACTTCGACTATGCATAGCGACTCGAGCGTGCGGCCCTCAGGTGGTGCCTTGATGCCCGCCTTGAGCATGAAGTCACGCAGCACCTTCGATGTATCCGGATGCGGAATGGCCGACTGCACACCGACGCGGACCAATCCGTCGGCATAGTCGATCGGCAACCAAGTGTGTGCCGAGAGCTCGGGGCTGCCGCGATTGTCGGTGTTGCCGAAGTCGCGCACATCCATCTTGGCGCCCGCTGCCACCAGCACCTTCACCACTTCAGTGGCACCCTTGTGCGCCGCGCCATGCAGCGCTACGCGACCGGTATCGGCCTGGAAGTTGGGGTTGATGCCCAGCGACAGCAGGTATTTGACTGAGTCCACAGTCTCTTGAGTAGAGCGCTCTCTGGTAACGCCTTCCACCCAGCCGATACCGGCAGCCACCGCCAGCGGTGTCACGCCCAGCTTGGTGTTGATCTTCGGATCAGCGCCGCGAGCGACGAGCAGTTTGAGCAACTCCAGATCACCAGATTGCGCTGCACGCAGGAAGGCCGTCGCACCCTCTTCGTTGAGCCACTGGTTGGTAAACACCGTGCGAGTCTCAGTGCTCTCGGTGATGCGCGCATTGACGTTGGCGCCCTTATCGATAAGCAGCGTGATGAACGCAAGGCTGTCGAAGTCGGCCTCGCGCGTGGGGTAGTCGCCGCCTTCAATGTTGCGGTTGTCAGTGGCCAGATACAGCGGTGTCCAGCCACCCTTGTTGGCCAGATTCACATTGGCGCCGCGCTCAATGAGGAACTTGCCCATCTGATAGTTCTGGTTCTGCGTCGCAGCCAGCAGCGGACTCCAGCCATAGCGGGTGGTCTGATTCACATCAGCGCCACCATCGAGCAGCGCACGTGCGGTATCGATGTTGCCGTTGCGGGCCGCATAGACCAACGCGGTCAAAGCGCCGCCATCGGGTTCACGCGGTGGGGGACGACGGCCACGGCCACTGCTGACAGGGACTGGGTCGCCATTGGCATCGAGCACCGGATTGCCGTCGGCGTCGAGCTCAAACGCCACTTCGCCACCTACACCCGCACCCGCGTTGCCACCGGCACCTGCCACAGTGACAAAACCCAAACCACGCCGCTCAATGCCTTTGCACAGATCGGCTTCAGGAATGGTGCGCTGGCCAGCGCCCAACAGGATGACGCGCTGCTCCCGCACCTGCGCCAAATCAGGATTCTTGGCTTCGCACAGCGCAGCGATGTTCTGCTGGCGCACGGCGCGGCGAGGATCTTCGGAATTGCCCAAGGCGGCCGAACGTCCATCACGCATCACAGGCTTGGCCAGTGCCGCCACATTGGCGCCGCGCTTGATCAATTCACGCAGCACGTCAGCGTGGCCCTGATCCGCAGCCTGCATCAAGGCGCTGGTACCCCGCTCGCTCTCGACGGCATTCACATCCGCGCCGCGGTCGAGCAACGCACGCACGGCACCGACACTGCCCGAGCGTGCCGCCAGCATCAGCGGACGACGACCCAGCGGCAGCTGTTCGTTGGCGTCGGCACCGCCCTTGAGCAGCACCTGAATCACGGCAGCATCGCCATGGGACGCAGCCAGCCACATCGGCGTAGCACCGTTGCGATTGCCCAAACCCGGCTTGGCGCCGGCCTTCAACAACCGCTCGGTCAACTTCACATCACCGCGATAGGCGGCCCACTGCAGTGCGGTAGCGCCATCGGCCTGCTGTGCGTTGACGTCGGCACCGCTCTTGAGCAGGCGCTCAACAGTCGCCGTGTCGCCCTTGCTTGCAGCGGCAGCAATCTCTACTTGCGCCAACGCAGTGCCGGCCATTGCCGACAGCACTGCAGCACAGAGCACTTTGGATATCAGGCTACGCATAGTGTTCATCCTCGAGCCGTTACACCAAGCCAGGCAGATGGCCCGTGCTGTCGCCGACACTGTCACGCTGAATGCCGAACTGATCGAGAACACTGAGCAGCAGGTTGCCCGTGGGCACCTGCTTGGTCGGGAACGCCAGATGGCGACCGCCCTTGAGCTTGCCGTTGTTACCGCCGATCAGGATATGCGGCACGTCGTAGTGGGCATGCTGATTGGGGTTGCCCATGTTGCTGCCGTACATCAACAGCGAGTGATCAAGCAGCGAGCCATCGCCATCGTTGGTGTTGGCCAGCTTGTCTACGAAGTACGCCATCATCTTGACGTGATACTGATTGATCTTGGACAGCTGGTTGATCAGGTTCGGGTCTTCACCGTGGTGCGAGCCACCGTGGAAGCCCAGTGTCGGCGACGCGCTATCCGGATACACACGACCCGTCAGATCGCGCGCGAACAGCATAGTGCTGACCCGAGTGATGTCGGCCTGGAAGCCCAGCGTCAGCAAGTCGAACATGATTTTGATGTGCTGATCGAAGGACTGCGGAATACCCGGCGGCACTGCGAAACCTTCCGGTGCTGCAGTCGTAGCGCTGGCCGCAATGGCCAGACGACGCTCGATTTCGCGAACGTTCTCGGTAAAGGCATCCAAACGTGCACGATCCGGTGCACTGACCGCGTTACGCACGCCCTTGATCTTGTCATTGACCGAATCAAGGATGCTCTGGTTGCGCTCACGGCGCATCACGCGCTGCTCTGCAGTGCTGCCACTGCCGAACATGCGCTCGAACACCACCTGCGGGTTCAGCTCCATGGGCAACGGCATGTTGGGTGCTGACCAGGCAATGGTGTTGGTATAGACGCAGCTGTAGCCTTCGCCGCAGTTGCTGGAACCCGAGCCCGGGTCTTCCACAGAAATCTCTACGGACGGCAGCAGGGTTTCCTGACCGTAGCGGCCAGCGATGATCTGGTCGATGGTCTGCCCGGCGTAAACATCTGCACCGGCGGTCTTGCGCGGCTTCTGCGCGCACAGATAGGCCGCAGCGACCCAGTGATCGGCACCGGTTTCGCCCGGAGGCGGCTCAGCAGAACGCGAGTGCAGGCCACTGAGGATGTTCAGGTGCTGGCGATAAGGCTCCATCGGCTTCCAGATGAACGGCAGCTCCGCGGGCAAAGCACCCACTTTTTCAGGAATCCAGTAGCCGGGGGCAGCGCCGTGTGGCACGAAGCCACCGAAGAACCGCGACGGCGTATTTGCGGCCGTCTTGGCCTGAGCTGTCATGGCAGGAAGCATTGCATCCAGCAATGGCAGGGCCAGTGCAGCACCGGCACCGCGCAACAGAGTACGACGGTCGATGTGCTTCTTGGTAATGAACATGGTGTTACTCCCCCCTCGATGCAACAACGGCTGATTTCATGTTCATGGTGAAAGTCGGACTCTGAACCACGCCCATGATCAGTGACGAAAACTTGTAGTCATCCTTCGCGGCGTTGTGGGCCAGCGAACGGACCAGCGGCATGTCCTTGTGATCCAGACCGCGCCCGATGGCATAGGTCAGCAGATTCTCGATGACAACTTCAGCGAACACTTCGCGCTTGCGTACCGAGAAATCGCGCAGGCCTTTGATGCCATCGATGCGCGTGCCGTCAGAAATGGAGGCGGCCGAATCGATCGGGATACCGATTTCGGTCGTGCGCCACTGGCCCACCGCATCGAAGTTTTCCATGGCCAAACCCATGGGCTCAAACATCTTGTGGCAACTGGCGCAGGTCGGATTGGTGGTGTGCAGCACCAAGCGCTCACGCATGGTCTTTGCGCTTTCACCGACCTTCTGATCCAACTTTGTTTCCACGCCCGGCGGCGGATCCGGGGGGCTGACGCCCAGGAAGGTTTGCAGGTACCACTTACCGCGCTTAACAGGCGATGTACGGGCTGCATCAGAGGTGATGGTCAGCAATGCACCCTTGCCCAACAAGCCTCGGCGTATGTCTTGATCAGCTCCCAAGTTGACCCGACGGAACTGCGCGCCATAGATGCCGGGGATGCCGTAGTGCTTGGCAAGTCGCTCGTTAACGAAGGTGTAATCGGCCGTGAGCAGCTCGTTCACGCTGCGGTCTTCTTGGATGATGCTGGCGAAGAACAACTCGACTTCCCGCTTAAACGCCTCGCGCAGCGTGCTGTCGAAATCCGGGAAAGTGTTGACCACCGGCTCGCTGGCAGCGATGCCGCGGATGTTGAGCCACTGGCCGGTGAAGTTGCGCACCAACGCCTGCGAACGCGGGTCGGCGATCATGCGATCGACCTGCTTTTTGAGCACCTTGGGCTCGTGCAGCTTGTTGGCCGCAGCAAGATTGATCAGCTCGATGTCGGGGATGCTGCTCCACAGGAAGAACGACAAACGCGATGCCAACTCAATGTCGTTGATGCGATAGCCAGCGCCCGCGGTCAACTGGGCCGGCTCGATCTCGGAGCGGTAAATGAAATCCGGATCGGTCAGCAATCGCTGGATGACCGCTTCGATGCCGCTGTCAAACTTGCCGCCCTGATCTCGCGCGCTGCGATAGAACGCAGTCATGACTTTAAGGTCTGCGTCGCTGGCAGGCCGGCGAAAGGCCTTGGTGGTCAAGGTGGTGATGATCTTGCGTGCGCAGTCGGCCTCTTCGCTGGGGCCGCGCGGGTAGCACTCGAATATGGTGCGGCGGCTTTGCGTATCGGTGGCGGGCTTGCCCTTGAACGGACCTTCGACAAACACCTGACCGACGTGCGGATAGAAGGTGTATCCGGAAATCGACCCGGGCGAATTCATGGTGCGCTGGAAGGATTTATTGAGGCCGGTATCAGGCAGATCACTGGTAGCGAGGAAGCCTACACCGATGCGATGGAAGCCAGCCGTGATGGGCAGTGCCGGCGTCTTGCCGCCATCACTGCGCGTGGGCGCGATCTCTTTGTCCCAGTCGTACAGATAAACCCGCTTGCCATCAACGGTGACTTCGAGCTTCTCGCCCTTCACGTTTCCAAGCACCGCAGTGAAGTAACCGGTCATGCCCTTGACGGTCAGCGTGTACTCACCGTCGGCAGGGAACTCGTGCTCAATGAGCAAGCCGCCGCGGGTTCCGAAGGGCAGGCCTTCAACGTAATTGTTTTGGCTGGTGTCGTGCGGCGCATCGAACACCGCCAGCGTCGGCGCAGTCTCTGTGCCGATGGCCAGACGGCTGATGTTGCCAGCCGCAGACAGATAAGCCTCGAGCAAGGCCGGCGACGTGGTCAGGGTACCTGCCATGTTGTCGAAGCCATGGCTGGAATCGTCGGACGGCAGAAACTTGGACGCATCAACCTTAAGACCCAGCAGGTCCCTGACAGCGTTGCTGTACTCGGTGCGATTCAAGCGATGCAGACCTGGCGCGGGCAAGTGAGCGGCTTTGGTGGCAGCCTGCTTATCGATGCTCTGCTCGAGCACTTTTGCCAGTTGCTGCACGATCTCGTAAGAGGGACGGTCTTTGCCAACCGGCGGCATCATGTCGGCGCGCAGGCGCTTGATCAGCTTCTCGCCGATGTCGGGCTTCTCGACGATGTTCGCGGCAGAGGTACCGATCAGATCGAGGCCGCCAGCGTAGTCACTGTCGTTGTGGCATTCGGTGCAGTACTTCTGGATCAACGCACCGCTGTCCACACTTGCGTGTTGCGCAACAGCAGCTTGCGAGAAAACAGTGGCGCCCACGAGCATGAACATGCCACGGCAAGCAAGCTTCAACAAAAACATCGATCGCATAACACCCCCGCCTTACAACGATGATCGAGTAAGCCTCAACAGGCGCACGGTAAGGGACTCAGAGACGTATGTCCCCACGCGCGTCACTGGCCCGGTTGCGTCTCCCACGATCTGCTCGAAATACGTCGCGGTTGGAGACATCAGGCCTGCCCCGCCGATAGTACGTCGCTCTCTGGCGAAACGTGCACTGAAAAGCGTTTAAAGCTGAAAAAACAGCGCGTTACCCTAGTAGCGTCACTACCACGTCAGCGGCTGGCAGCATGGTAACGGCTGGCCTACGCCACGCTGGAAACCGGTGCTAGTACCCCACTGTGTCATCGCAATTCTTCGAAGTGCGTCATGGGCCGAGCCGGGGCACCCATGCATAGTCTCACCACTATGTCTGCCCATCGTTCTCGTACACGACCACAAGCCCAAGCTTGCGCAATGTCCGTCCGGAACCCCTGATGACCTTGAAAATCGCCCATATCTATCCGTTTTCACCGCAAGTGTTGAATTACTCGGATAGGGACTGGGAATCCTCTCAAGTGCCGTTGGGCGCCAACAGGGTTCTGGCAGCGCTGAACTCGCAAGACAACATGCAAAACGAGATCTGGAATTACACCCAGAGCGCGACGGTTCTCGACAGAACCCTCGATGGGCTGCGATTTATTTCCTTTCCCAGAGACCTGAACTTTCTGCCGGCGCGTATGTGGGGCCTCGTGCTCAACGGGTTCAACCGCGAGCGGTCACGCCAATTTGCGGCCTATCTTGCGCAACATCGCCAAGACCTGATTCATCTGTATGGCTTGTTCCATAAGCATGATTGGCAGTTGGTCAAAGGCACTACGCCCTATGTCATGGAGCACATGGGCGGGGAAATATATTTTGACCGGGCAAAAGTAGAGATATTTTCGAAAGCCAGGGCGATTATTTTCTCATCTGCGACATTTCTGCAGAAATACTGCCAGCAGTACGGCCTAGATAATGGCTTATATATTCCAATTCCCACCGACTTGCAGCTTTTCCAGCCAGCTCAAAATCTTCCAACAAAGAAACAGCTGATCTTTGTCGGGCAGATTTATAAGGAAAAAGACGTATTGGAGGCCGTGGAAGTTGCAAAGGGATTGCGGGATTTAAACGTCAAAGATGTGCAGTTGGTGATAGTCGGAAAAATAGTGGATGCAGCCTATTGGCAGAAGGTCGTCGCCTACATTGAGGAACATCAACTCCAAGATCAAGTCTCGTACCTAGGCTATATCCAAGACAAGTCCAAGCTGGCGGATATTATGCGGGAGTCGCTGTTTTTGCTGTTTCCGTCCTACAAAGAAAGCTTCGGCCAGGTGGTGATAGAGGCCATGTCTTGTGCAATACCCGCCCTGGTATTGCAGGGGTCGGTGGGGCCGGAAGACATCATTGCAGACGGTGTGGATGGGGTGATTTCCAGCCGGACCGACTTACTGAACCACGCCCACCGACTGGTCGAAGATCCGCAATATCGCCTGCAGCTTGGCCAAAACGGCCGCCGCAAAGTACAGCAGCATTTTAACTTTGAGCAGCGCTATGCCAGCGTCAAGCAACTGTATTTAAACCAGTGAATGCGATGCAATATCCAAAAGTCTCCATAATCATTCTTAATTGGAATGGCCTGAAGGACACGCTGGAGTGTCTGGCGTCAGTCTACGAAATCGACTACCCGAACTTTGACGTGGTAGTGGCAGATAACGGTTCCCGGGATGAGCAGGCGGCAGCTATTAAGCGGCACTATCCGCAGATAACCTTAATAGAAAATGGCGCCAATCTGGGCTTTGCCGACGGCAACAACGTTGCCATCAGGCACGCGCTGACAGCCGGCGCGGACTATTTGTTCCTGCTCAACAACGACACGGTGGTTGATCCGCAGGTGCTACACGCGCTGATCGCCGCCGCCCTGGCCCGCCCAGACGCTGGGATATATGGCGCCAAGATCTATTACCACGCACACCCTCAAACCCTCTGGTACGCCGGGGCCCAATGGGATGCTCGTCACAACGGTTTTGCCCATATTGGCATGGGGAAAATTGACGACAGTGTGACCTGGCAGCAGATGCGAGAAGTCGACTACATCACCGGCTGCGCGTTGTTCTTCTCCAAAAACGTGGCAAATACAGTCGGTTTACTCGATGGACAATTCTTCGTCTATTTTGAAGAAACTGATTGGTGCTACAGGGCCCGCAACCTAGGTTTCAAATGCCTATATGTTCCCGAAGCCAAAGTCTGGCACAAGGTCTCGGCATCAACCGGTGGCGCCACATCAACCACCTATAATTATTATATGAGCCGCAACTTATTGCTGTTCATCCACAAGAACTTCAGCGGCATCGAGCGGTTTAGAAAGTATCTGGGAGCTGCTGCGTCGATGTTTTTCCCGGGCGCTGCGACCGGCTTTGCACTTGCAGGCCAACACCCGTGGATCAAGCGCCTGTATTGGGATTTACAGGCACTGCCCAGCAAAGCGACAAAGTTCAAATGGTTTGGCCTGATCGATTTTAGCGCTGGCCGTTTTGGCAAGACCTCCAGAACCCTGTGACTTGCCCAACCGCCCCACTATCGGAGCGAAAACATGGCACCTCGTAGGGTGCTTTTTGTACTGAGCGAGCCGCCCTATCCCGTCAATTCTGGGTCGCGGATGCGTACCGGCATGTTCATCGATGCAGCACGTGAGGCCGGGCTGCTGGTGTCGTTGATCTACCAGACCGATGCAGCATCGCCGCCGCCTGCGCAGTGGGCAGATCGAGACTATGAACAGCTGTGGCCCGTCCAGACGCCACAGGAAAGACCTACTGCCAGAGGTGTTGGGGAACGACTGCTTGCCAAATGCAGCCAAGTGTTTGATCTGCTAAAGGGCCGCCCGTGGGGCTTTTCTGGCTCAGCAATCGACGAGTACGCGAGGCAATTTCGGGCCGTGGTAAACAGCCACCGGTTCGACTTTGTCTTTTGCCGCTATATCTCGACGGCGCAATTTGTCCTGCCAGAGCACGGCCTGCTGCACGGCAGAGTCATTGTGGATTTGGACGACATAGAGCCCATTAAGGCTGCACGCCAATTGGCGCAAACAGAGCGTCCGTTTACGTATCGCTATTACAGGTCTCGGTTTAACAACTATCTGCTAGCCAACTTTCACAAGCGACTGGCAGTGTTGGATCAGGTCTTGGTTTGCTCCGAAGCGGATCGACGCCATGTGTTGGCAAGAGGCTGGTCGGGCAATGTCAGAGTCGTCCCTAATGGGATCAGTGTCGCCAGCGATACCTGCATCGCGCAGTATTCACAGCAAGCATGGTCAGCCAAAGCACTGTTGTTCTGCGGCAACCTTTCCTACGGCCCGAATCTGGACGGGTTGCAATGGTTTCTTGATCGCGCCTGGCCACTGGTTCTGGCCACCCATCCAGATGCAACACTGCACATCGTGGGCAAGACCCCAGACCCACTGTTATTCAGACATGTAGACGACAAAAGCGTCTTTCTGCATGCGGACGTTCCCAGTGTCCTACCGTTTTATTTAACTGCGTCAGTGGCCATAGCGCCCATTCTTGCAGCCGGTGGCACGCGCATAAAAATTCTGGAGTCCTTTGCCAACCGACGGCCTGTGGTATCCACCACCATTGGGGCCGAAGGACTGGATGTTATGCACGGCGATCACTGCCTGATTGCAGATACGCCAGAGTTGTTTGCCCTAGCGTGTTGTGAGCTGCTGGGCAATTGGAAGGCAGCCGAGACACTGACGCTGCAAGCGCACCGCCTGGTGGTTGCAAAGTACGACAGCGCGTCCATCAAGGCAGAGATCAGCCAGCTACTTGACTGAAGGGCTGCCGCTCGCCCATCGCCCCCCCCCCCCACACTGGGACTGAGCGCAAACCCGGCCGATAGCGCTATCCTCTGGTCCTATCTGTTCCGGGGCAACGTTAGAAGAAGAAACAGGGGCGATAACATGATTAAGCCAGTTCATTCATTGGTTGTTGCAGTGACGGCTGCTGCCGTTTATCTCTCCTGTTCGCCCAGCGCCGCTGTAGCGGCGCAGGTCAAGGCGACGCGCTGGTCGGATCCGGCCAGTTGGCCGGGCAATAAGATTCCTAGCGCTGGCGACACCGTCGAGATTGCCAGCGACAAACAAGTGATTTTGGACGTGAGCCCTCCTGCGCTCAACGGCATCACCATCAACGGCACGCTCAGCTTCGCCAACACGGTCGACCTGGAACTCACCACTGAATGGATCATGCTGCACGGTGAGCTGCAGATCGGCACACAAGCCAAGCCTCACACGCGCAAAGCGACCATCACCCTCACCGACAAGATCAAAGGTGAAAACCTCATGGGTGGCATGGGTGACCGCGGCATCCTGCTGTCGGGCGGCACCTTAAACCTGCACGGCAACCAGAAGAACACGTGGACCAAGTTGACCCGGACGGCGGCGGCAGGCAGCACGTCAATCCAAGTTGGCAATGCCTCAGGCTGGCGGGTTGGCGATGAGATCGTGCTGGCGTCAACCGATTACGATCCGCGACAGGCCGAGCAGCGCAGCATTACTGCCATCAAGGGCAATACGATCACGCTGGATCGCAAGCTCGACTACATGCACTTCGGCAAGATTACCTTCGGGGTGGATGAACGCGGCGAAGTGGGTTTGCTGACGCGCAATATCAAGATTCAGGCATCAGAGGATGCTGCACAGTCCTTCTTTGGCGGCCACATCATGGCGATGCCCACCAGCAAGATGTTCGTCGAGGGCATCGAACTGACGCGCATGGGCCAGAACCTGACACTGGCGCGCTACCCCATCCATTGGCATTTGGTGGGCGATGCGCTGGGGCAGTACATCAAGAATGCTGCCATCCACCACACTTACAACCGCTGTGTAACCGTGCACGGGACTCACAACCTGCGCGTGGAGAACAACGTCACCTACAACACTGTGGGTCACTGTTTCTTCATGGAAGACGGCATAGAGCACGGCAATGAGTTCATTCGCAACTTGGCGATGCAGACCAAGTGCCACACGTCTCAGCCCTGCGTGCCGACCAATCTTGCGGCAGCAGGCGAAAGCGCCGGCTTTGACGATCGCCAAGGTGTGCGAGCCAGCGGCCAGACCTCCAAGCAGGTGCTGCTGCCTTCAGACAACACCGTGTCATCTTTCTGGATCACCAACCCGGACAACACCTACCGCGACAACGTGGCCGCAGGCTCCGATGCAAATGGTTTCTGGATGTCTTTGCCCGAGCACCCCAACGGCGCATTCTTGGGCACCGATGCCAGCAAGGCCACTTGGCCGCGTCGCACGGCACTGCGCGAGTTCAAGGGTAACGTGGCGCACTCCAACTACGACGGGTTCATGCTCGACCGCAACATTGCGGCCAACAACACCTTCGGCGTCACCGGCAGTTCGCATCAGCCCAAACTGGATCCAGCAGACGCCACGAGCAAGACGGTGGAATCGGTGTTTGCGGATCTCACCGCTTACAAGAACCGCAATGGCGGCATCTGGGGTCGTGGTGAGATGCATACCTTCATCAATCTGAAGTTGGCCGACAACGCCATGGGCTATACGCATGCCTCGGGCAACTTCGGCCGTGATCCGTTTACCTCGCGGGTGATCGATTCACTGTTCGTTGGTGAATCCGAGAACCTCGGCAACCCTCAGACACCAGCAGAAGTGGCTTACGGCCGCAGCCTTCCCAAGCCGCAGTTGCCGGACTTTCCGATCCGCGGCTATGAGTACTACGACTACCGGCACGATGTGCAGAACAGCACCTTCGTCAATTACCAAGACAACGCGACGCGCAAGACCGGCGCCATCTCATATCTGCTGTTCACCAGCTTCGGCGTCAGCACAGAAAATGCTGTCGAGGGCGCGAAGTTCATCAATGCCAAGCCAGTGTATTTCCCAACCCTGGAACGCAAATGGGGCAATGACAATGGCAGTAGCGCAGCATGGAAAGTGTCTGCAATCCACGATAAGGACGGGTCGGTCAGCGGTGTGCCCAATTCATACATCCTGATCAACGATGGCGCTTACGACAGCATCGCTGCGGACGCGCAGGCCTGCCAGATCAAGCCCGACTGGAATGCTGCTGTTTGCAAGGGCGATGTAGGACGCATGAACTTTGCGCGCGCCGCTGGCGGACCCATCGCCGGAATCGGTGCAGGTGCAGCGGGTACGCCGCCCCCGCCGCCGCCGCAGATTGTGCTCAGCCGCAACGGCAAGACCTATACCGTGACCCAGAGCAGCAACGTGCGATCGGGCACCGAGATCAAGCTGGCCACCGCAGAGCCTTCGCTTAACGTGAACCTGACCGAGTTGGACAAAGGCTCGTGGGTCATTTTGGAACTGCCGGGCTATACCAGCGCAACCTCGGGCACTGCACTGGGCAGTCTCGATGCGCTGCGCAGTGCCAGTGCAACCTCGTTTTACAAAGACAAGGACGCGCTCTGGGTCAAAGTGGTCTCAGACGGCAGTGGTGCCAGCGTCGCGATTCCGGGCAGCGGCACCAGCATTCAGGTCAGTAGGTAAGTGGCTGGCTGTTGGTGGCGGGGATAATTGACATGCCCTCCATCCGATAGCAGTCTGAAGAACGTGTCCGATTCAATCGTCACTTGGAGTCACGCTATATGAAACGCTCTCTCGCGCTGTTGATCGCTGCCAGCCTTGCCAGTGCAGCGGCTTTTGCCCAAGCACCGATGCGTTCACTGGCCGACCCGGTGGTGGCCCACGCAGATCCGGAGTCGCTGTTCACCAGCAAGAACGCGGCAATTCACCGCAACAAGCAAGCAGCCCTGCACATCATGCGTGAACTGCTGCAGTGCAATCAGTGGGCACGTTCTGACCAGTGGCTTAGCAACAAGTACATTCAGCACAACCCGATGGCTGCCTCGGGCCTGGATGGCGTGAAGAAGTACTTCATCGAGGTCGCCAAGCGCGTGCCAACGCCCACCTGCACCAAGCTCACCAGCCCGGTCGTCGCCGTGCAGGCTGAAGGCGATTACGTGACCGTGCTGACTGTGCGCGAGATCAAGTACACCGACGATCCGACCAAGTCCTATACGACTACTTGGTTTGATACTTGGCGCTTTGTCGACGGCAAGGCCGACGAGCATTGGGATCCGGCCACGCTGCCGGTGCCGGTCAAGTAACTGGCCGACTAACGGCGCTTGGAACATGGATGATGCCTGCGGGCATCATCCATTAATCCTTTATCATCCCGCCCGTGACCTCTGAAGCTACAGCCAGCTCTTCGCTGCCCATCGTTAACATCGCGGCCTACCGCTTCGCCACGCTGCAAGACCTGCAGGCGCTGCGCACCGAGCTGCTCGCGCTCTGCCGCATAGGCCAGTTGCGCGGCACCATCCTGCTGAGCACCGAGGGCATCAACCTGTTCATGGCAGGCGAAGCCGGGGCAATAGAGTCGCTGCTGGCGCGTCTGCGCCGCGTGCCAGGCCTTGAACCCCTTGCAGCCAAATACAGCTACACGGCCGATCAACCCTTTAGACGTATGCTGGTGCGCATCAAGCGCGAGATCATCGCCTTTGGCGTGCCGGGCATCGTTCCGGCACAACGCACCTCACCCAAGCTAGCCCCACAGCAACTCAAAGCATGGCTGGATGAAGGCAAGCAGATCACGCTGCTAGATACGCGCAACGACTATGAAGTAAAGCTCGGCACGTTCGAGAACGCGCTGCCTGCTGGCGTGGATCATTTTCGGGACTTCCCCGCCGCGGTCGCCAAGCTGCCAGAAGCGCTTAAAGAGCAGACCATCGTGATGTTCTGCACCGGTGGCATACGCTGCGAAAAAGCCGGACCCTATATGGAGTCGCAGGGCTTCAAAAATGTGCTGCAGCTAGATGGCGGCATCCTCAAGTACTTCGAGGAGTGTGGCGGCTCTCATTACAACGGCGAGTGCTTTGTCTTTGATCAGCGCGTGGGCGTAGACCCTGCGCTGCAGGAGTCCGACGCTGCGCAGTGTTTCAAGTGCCTCTCGCCGCTGACTGTGGACGAGCAGAAAGACGCGCGCTATGTACCCGGGCGGTCTTGCCCGTGGTGTTATCGCAGTGATGCCGAACAGGCCGCAGCACACTTGCACAGCCGCAACCTTGCGATGCGCGCAGCCATGCATCCGCTGCCCGGCAGCACACCCGCCGACGTGTTTCGCCCACTGCGTGTGCCACAAGACTGCGATGGCCTGTCGGTGCTGGAGACCTTCTGTCGCGTTTTGAGCCATCTGTCTGCGAACTATTGGGATGAAGAATGTCGCGCCGGCAATCTGCTCGATTCAAGGCACCAGGTGCTGGCCGCAACGCACGTCGTGCACGCTGGCGATCGGCTGCTGCATCGGCATCCGCAGACCATAGAGCCGGATGTGAATGGCGATGTGACGGTCCTCTATGAAGATGAGGCGCTGCTGGTGCTGAACAAGCCCGCACCCCTACCCATGCATGCCGGTGGCCGGTTTACGCGCAACACCTTGCAGCAAGCGCTGAACACGGTGTACCGGCCGCAAAAGCCCAAGCCCGCACACCGTCTCGATGCCAACACCACCGGTCTGGTGATTGCCGCCCGTAATCGTCACTTTGCCGGGCGGCTGCAGAGCCAGTTTGCCGAGGGTCACGTCAGCAAAACCTATCTGGTGCGGGTGCACAGCCATCCGTCGCAAGATGCCTTCCGGTGCGACGCGCCGATCGGCAGAGAAGCCTGTGCCTCTGGCACGCGCGAGGTCGATGAGCAAAATGGTGACGACGCAACCACGCTGTTCACGGTGCTGCAGCGCTTGCCCGACGGCACCAGTCTGCTCGAAGCACGGCCGCTGACCGGGCGCACCAACCAGATCCGGATTCATTGCGCCCATCTTGGCTGCGCAGTGGTGGGCGACGCCGCTTATCGCGACGGTGACGCGCCACCGCGACTGACCAAAGAGCTGGGCGAACCCCCGCTATGCCTGCATGCCTGGCAGATCAGCTTTGCCCACCCGGCAAGTGGCGTTGCCGTGACGTTTACTGCGCCACCGCCCCAGTGGGCTGCCCAGGGCCAAATCGCCCCTTGAACGCTGATCGCAGCTATCGCATTGCGTCGCAAAGCTGCTAAACGATACGATACGGTACGACCCGCATAGAATAATCGTTGAAAGATCAATTGGGCCGGGGTTTCTCAAATGGCCAGACCTGCAATCTGGCTTTTCAGACTGTTCATAACTAGAAAATTTTGGGGGGAGTAGCAAGTGAAAGTAACTAACATCCGCGTGGCATCGGCTATTGCGTTGGCTTTAGCCAGCGCTCAGGTGGGTTTTGCTGCCGACAGCGAACCGCTGGTAGAAGTACAGATTACGGGCTCGCGCATTGTGCTGGCACCCGGCATGAATACACCCACTCCCGTTACGTCTGTAACGGCAGAGGACATGAAGATCCTCGGCCCCAACCAGATCATCGACAGCCTGTCGGCGCTGCCGGTGTTTCGCAACAACTCCACCGCCAATGGCTCGCTGGGTGGTCAGAACTCCGGTGGTGCCAACGCCAATCTGCACGGCATCGGTGCCAACCGCACGCTGACCTTGCTAGATGGTCGCCGTGTAGTGTCCAGCAATCGCTTCGGCAACGTGGACGTCAACATCCTGCCCAGCTTGCTGATGAAGAATGTCGAGACGATCACCGGTGGTGCGTCGGCCAGCTATGGCACAGATGCTGTCGCCGGCGTCACCAACTTCCTGCTCGACACCAAGTTCGAAGGTGTGATGCTCAAGGCCCAGACCGGCGAAACCTTTCTTAACGATGGCGCAAACAAAGAGTTTGGCATTGCGTTTGGTCGCACCTTCATGGACGGGCGACTGCATGTCGTCGGCTCTTTGGGTCGCAACACGCTAGCCCCCATCAACACCAAGGATTCGCTCGACAAGCGTCCCTTCCTAAAGCACTGGGGCTTTGTTACTAACCCCAACACGGCCGGCCCGACCTACATCACCGCGGCCAATGTGGTTCCGACTGACTTTGGCAACACCATACAGTTCACTGCCGCTGCCACCAGTCCGCTGGATCGCTTGGTGTTTGATGGATCGGGATTGTTCGCCAACAAGCTGGCCTTCTCTGGCATTGGCAAGCTCAATGGCGGATGCAATTGCCAATCGCTGGCCGACGCCAACATGTCGACCATGTATCAGGACAACACGCTGCAGGCCGGCTACACGGGCAACACCGGCTTCGGCCGCGTGGGCTTCGACCTTAGCGACGACACCGAAGTCTATGTGCAGGGCATGTGGGCAGAGAACCATCAGCGCGTGCGCTTCCAAAACGTCGCGTTGGTGTCCACCTGGGCATCGCGCATTTATGCCGATAACGCCTTTCTGCCGAGCAGCATTTCCAGCTTGATCACCCAATACGGTTCAGGCGGTACTGCCGTCGCTGACGGTGGCTCGAAGTGGGTCACCGCCACGGTGTTTCTACCTGCACTGGAAAGTGATTTCGGCGGTGATCACATCCTGGATACTGGTAACAAGCTGGCCAGCTACACCGCAGGCCTGACTTCCAAGATCGGCAAGTGGTCGATCAACGGGTACGTGCAGCACGGCGAGAACGAGCAGTTGTACGATGCTTACAATCTGCCGCGTGTCGATCGCCTGCAGGTCGCGATGGATGCGGTGAAGGATGCCAGCGGCAAGATCGTCTGCCGCGCTTCGCTACCGCAGTTCGATCCGAACGGCTACTGGAAAGACTGCGTTCCGGTCAACCTTCTGGGTGGCTCGGCCACGCTGTCGAAGCAGGGGGCCGCTTACATCTCGCAGCCCTTCAAGCACGCCTTTGCCAAGGTCGATCAGGATCTGGCCGAATTGTCTGCTTCGGGTAGCTTGGGCTTCGGCTTGCCGGCAGGAGAAATCTTTGCCGCAGTGGGTGCGAACTGGCGTCGTGAAAAGTTCGTGCAGGGCACACCAATCGCAGCCGATGAATATCCCGCGCTGCCGGATGGCCGACTGCTTAAGGACCTGGGGATTGGCGATGGCACACGTGGCATCGTGCCGCAGTACGGTTGCACGGCAGGCACGGTGCCTGTGGCCGGTGGCGTACCGGGCCTGCGTTTCGCCGCCAGCGGCTTCTGCGGTGCCAGCAACTCCAGCGTTATCCAGTTCTCCAGCCAGCGTGCCATCGAAGGCAGTGAATCGGTCAAGGAAGGCTTTGCCGAATTCCAGATTCCCGTGCTGGCCGATCTGCCGGCTGTACAGCGTTTGGATACCAACTGGGCCGTGCGCTTTGCCGATTACGCGGGCGCCGGTCAGGTTTGGGCTTGGAAGGCTGGCTTGAGCTGGAAGCTCAATGACCAGATTCGTGTCCGAGCCACGCGCTCACGCGACGTGCGCGCACCCAACCTGCGTGATCGTTTCGACCAGACTCTGGGCGGTGTCAACGCGACGGACCGCAACTCCAAGCTCACTGCACCCATCCCGTACTCGGTCATCGGTTTCTCGGGCGGCAATCCGGACCTCAAGCCCGAAAAGGCTGACACCACCACCGCGGGTATCGTGATCCAGCCCAGCTTCATCGACGGCTTCCAAGCGTCGGTGGACTGGTACAAGGTCTCGATCAGCGGTGCGATTGCACAGCTGAGCGGACAGACCATCGTTGACCAATGTAATGCGGGCGATGCTTCGCTTTGCCAGTATGTCCTGCGCAACACCAACACCACTCAGAACCCGCTGGGCGACATCACCCAGATCAATACCTATTTCCTTAACCTGAACAAGGAAATCTATCAGGGTATCGATGCTGAGCTGGGCTGGCGTAAGGCGTTGACGTTGTTAGGTGGTGGTCCGGAGGCAGTCACGATGCGACTGTTTGCCACCCACTACCTGACCGTGCAACAGCTGCCACCAGAGCTGATCGGTACCGGCGGCATCCGTACCCGCGGCCCGACCATCGACAACATCACGACGACTCCGGATGCGGCCACTGCCATCCTGGGTTATCGCAATGGGGACTTCTCGGTGTCATTGCTGGAGCGCTATACCGGCAGCAGGAAGATCAACCGTTTGTATGAGGAGAGCAAGGTCAACGCACCGACCGTAACGGGTTACACAACCGTGGATGACAACTCCTTGAGTGCGACGTTCACCACCGACCTGAGCTTGGGATGGTCGCCTTCTAAGTTTGAAGGTCTGCGTCTGTACTCGACCATCACCAACCTGTTCGACAAAGAGCCGCAGATCTCTCCGGGCACCGGTGGCCGTACCGGCTTCGGCAGTGGCGTAGCCGGCGACAGTATCGGTCGTCGCTATGTGGCGGGAGTGCAGTACAAGTTCTAATCCCAATAGGGTTCGAACTGTAGAAACGAGGCGGGTCGCAGCGATGCGGCCCGCCTTTTTTTTATCGTGCTGATCGGCGACAAGGACTGGCTCGCAGCTTGAGCCCTCAGGGCAGTTCGGCTCCGTGAGGCAGCCGTTGGATACTGCGTTAGAATTTGCGTGCACTGCGATGTCGCCGCGGCGCCCTCTTCAATGCAACTTCGAGCGGTACCCTGAATGAAGACGCACTTCGCGGGACACCTTTCCGCTGTCATGGTGATGGTGGGTGCGCTGACAATCGCCGGCTGCGGAGAGGTCGCAACGCTGACCCTCGCGCAGGGCACTGGCGCAACTCCAGTGCTGCCGCCACCCAACAGGACATTGCTGCCAACGGTGAACATTGCCCGAGCAACAGGCTGGCCCACCGGTGCGACGCCGCTGGCCGCCACGGGCACTCGCGTCGCTGCCTTCGCGACGGGTATGGATCATCCGCGCTGGATGCTGGTGCTGCCCAACGGCGACGTGCTGGTGGCCGAGACCAATGCGCCTGCCAATCCGGATAGTGGCAAGAGCATCAGGAGCTGGGTGGCGGGCTTGGTGATGAAGCGCGCTGGCGCCGGCGTACCGAGCGCAAACCGCATCACGCTGTTGCGCGACGCCGATGCAGACGGCGTGGCAGAAGTGCGCTCTGTGTTGCTGGCAGGACTGCATTCACCGTTCGGTATGGCTCTGATCGGCGACCGGCTCTTTGTGGCCAACGCCGACACAGTGCTGAGTTTTCCGTACCGGACAGGCGACACGGCCATCACGGCCGCAGGAACGAAGTTGCTGGACCTACCCGGCGGCCCGATCAATCACCACTGGACGAAGAATCTGCTGGCCAGTGCGGATGGCAGCACGCTGTATGTCAGCGTGGGATCCAACAGCAACGTGGCCGAAAGCGGGATGGAAGTTGAGAGCGGCCGGGCAGCGATCTGGGGAGTGAACGTGCAAACCGGCGCTCATCGCATCTATGCCTCTGGGTTGCGCAACCCCGTGGGCATGGCTTGGGGCGCGGGCGGCACCCTATGGACAGTGGTGAATGAGCGCGACGAACTCGGCAGCGACCTAGTGCCCGATTATCTGACTTCAGTGCGCGATGGAGCTTTCTACGGCTGGCCATACAGCTATTACGGCCAGCACGTGGACACTCGGGTGCAACCCGCACAACCTGCCCTAGTGGCCACAGCGGTGGTGCCCGACTATGCGCTGGGGCCGCACACCGCGTCGCTGGGCTTGACCTCGTCGTCGGGTAATCGGCTGCCAGCCAATTTCTCTGAAGGCCTGTTCATCGGCCAGCATGGGTCCTGGAACCGCAAGCCGCACAGCGGCTACAAGGTGGTGTTCGTTCCCTTCCGCGATGGCAAGCCGTCAGGGTTGCCAGTGGATGTGCTCACTGGCTTTTTGAGCCCCGCCGGTGAAGCCCAGGGCAGACCCGTGGGTGTGGCCGTCGACAAGCAAGGTGCCCTGCTGGTGGCCGACGACGTCGGTAACGTTATCTGGCGCGTCAGCGCGCAGCCTTGAATTCACAGAGGGCGCCTCAGAACCTAACTTCAAAGCGGCAAAGACTTACCGTCGTAGTTCAGGAATGCGCCGGACTGTTTGAGCGTCAAGCTGCGAAATCGCGTCAGCAATGCGGCCGCACTTTCTTGGGGGCTGATGTCTGCGCCGTCACCGCCCATAGCGGTGCGCACCCAACCAGGGTGAAAGGACGTCACGACGATACCCTCTGATTTGAGTTCGTTAGACAGCGTGACCATCAGGTTATTGGCACCGGCCTTGGATGCGCGATAAAAGTGCGTGGTGGCGCCTTGGTGCTGCTGACTGCCCATATACGACGAAATAATGGCGATGCGCGGGCGCTTGCTGATTTTCAGCTGCGACAAAAAAGCCCGTACTGCAAAAAACGACCCGGCCATATTGGTCATCAGCACCTGAGATATGGCCTCTGCGGTGTTATCGGCATCTTCAATGCCACCGCGTGCACTCATGACACCGGCGTTGCACACCAGCACATCAATGCTGCCCTGTAGTTGCTCAGCAATACGTTCAAGCGCTGCCGCATCGCAGACGTCTGCGCCGTACATCAGCCCAGCACCGTTAGAACTTTCGATCAATGCACGCAGCTCCATAGCTTCTGCCGGCTGGCGACACACGGCA
Source organism: Pseudomonadota bacterium (assembly GCA_026398735.1). Classification (GTDB taxonomy): domain Bacteria; phylum Pseudomonadota; class Gammaproteobacteria; order Steroidobacterales; family Steroidobacteraceae; genus ZC4RG30. The sequence goes on from JAPLSH010000009.1 coordinate 42,327, forward strand.
ATCAAGCTATCCCCCGCAGCCAATACAGCGCGCGCCATTTCAAGGCCAATGCCGCGATTGGCGCCGGTGATGAGGTAGGTATCTGGCATGTTTGTTTCCACTCAATCGTCTCGGGCTGCTTGCCGCTGATGTCATATACCACGACGGACACACTCGTCACTTCGTTGACTTGTTGACCGGTTGGCAGGCACGACCCTAGTATCGAGGCAACAACAAAGAGGCACGGCGTCAAAAACGTCAGTCGTTCGCCTCGCCCGGGGGAGTAGATGAAATTGGCAAAGCACCCGATCTGGATCGGCGTCGGCCTCCTCGCACTCAGCATCGGATCGACGGGCGCCTTTGCACAGCAAGGCGCATTTGGCGGTGGCTATGGCCCTGCGCTGAAGGTACTGGCAGCGCCGCAAACGTTTGCCACCTCCGACGAGCACTACGCGTACCTGCTCAAGCGAGCCAACGGCGGCACAAAGCACACGCTGGCCTCGGTGCCACGCTGGGACGGCTTATGGGTTGCGGCCGGCAACACGCACATGGCTGCGTTCATCGACACCGGCAACTTGGGCGGCAAGGTGATTCAAGGTGTGCTGACACCAGCCTATGAGGCGGCCTACAAAGAGCGTTGGCGCCAGCAGACCGAACAAGGTCAAGTCGACTATGACCGCTTGGGCGAGTGCCAGCCTCCGGGCATGCCTCGCTTCCTGCTCGAGCCGTACTCGCACGAGTTCATCAACCTGCCCGACCAGTCTTACCTGATTAACGACTTCGGCCCGTCGATACGCAGGGTGCTGATCGGCAAGCAGCACAACAACCTTTACGGCACACATTCCTGGTACGGCGACACCATCGGTTTCTGGAACGGCGCCCAGCTGGTGATGAGCACCAAGTATCTGTACCCGGCCGACTTCACCCGTTGGTCACCGATGACCAGCAACCAGTTTGAAAGCATCGAGACCTGGGAGCTCAAGAAGTACCCCGGCGGCGTCGAGAGACTGGAGGTGCAAGCGACCTTCTACGACAAGCATGCATTCGTGAAGTCCATCAACGTCGTCTACGCCTTCCGGCACGCCACCAACCTGCAGAAGGCCGACTATCGCGTCGCGCATTGGGAATGCGAGCAGACCAACAACACGTATCTGGATGACCAGGGCAAATCCAATTTTCATCTGCCCGGCGAAGTAGGCTTCAACGATGGGCGGGGCCAGACGCATTTTCCGCAGCTGCCAGGTCAATCACGGGATCCGATCTACAACACGACGTTAACCCCCGGCCCGAAATAGCAACCAGGTGCACCACATGAAGACCGCTTACAAGGCGCTGTTGATCGCATTGGTGACGAGCCTTGGCGTCATGACGGCCCATGCACATCATTCCTTCGCGATGTTCGATCGCAGCACCGAGGTGGTGAAGACGGGCACCGTGCAGCGCTGGGCCTTCAACAACCCGCACTCATGGCTATACATCAACGTGGCAAACGACGATGGCACGCAGACACTGTGGAGCTTCGAGAGCGCGTCTCCCACACAGCTGATCGGGCGCGGCATTACCGGCAAGTCATTCGAGCCTGGCACCACCGTGACGGTCATGTACTGTCCGCTGCGCGATGGGCGCCCGGGTGGTGGCATCGGCTGGGTGATGGTTGCCGATGGCAAGTACTACGCCACTGCCGACGGCGGCTGCAACGGCACTGAAGAGAACATCGCACGCTGGAAGGGCTGGATGAAACTGGGCTACACGTCGAACAAGGACGCGCAAGCTGCGGGCGCAAAATAGACGTGCAGCATTGCTCAGCGCGTCGGCGTGCCCGACCGCGCCACGCGGATCTGTGAGATCAATCCGTCCTTGAGCGTGTAGTAAACGAACACCGGCACGCGGATCGACTCGCCTTTCTTCAGCGGCGCGACCACAAAATCCGGCGCGTCTTCACTGGCAGTGAACACGCTGACGAAATCGCCGACGATGGCGTTGTCGTCGAACACGATCTGGTTGATCTCCAGGTTCTCGCGCACGGTGCGGAACATCTTGGTGTAGTAATCGACGATGGCCTTCTTGCCATCAAGGTTGCCCACTGAGCTCAGCTGCAGTTTCACGTCATCCGTATAAAAGCTCGAATACTGATCGGGCAGCGCGCCAGAGAACGCACGGGTATAGGCGAGGAAGGCCGCACGCTGTCCGGCATGGCTACCGAGCTTGGGTGCTTTGGTCACACCGGTCTCGGGCTTCCAGGTCATGGTCTTGAGCGTCTTGATCTTGCCGTTGATCACCGTGTATTCGGCAAAGAATTTCACCGTCATGATGTCGCCCGGCTGCAGGGCACCGAAGGTGAAATCGGGCCGCGGCTTCGAAGCCACGAAGTCCATGTCGATCTCGGCAAAGATGTGGTCCTTGTCCCACATCACGACCTGAGGGCGGGCAATTTCGCGCACACCATTGTGCGCCCAGGCCAGAAACTCATTCATGCCCTTGTGCCCTTCACGCACACCGCTGCCGCTGATCATCTGCGTGTCGGTCGTGAAGTACTTCTCGACCAGGCCGCGGTCATCACCACCGTTGAAGTCGCGCACATAGGCGCGGTAGTCCAAGGGCATCTCGCCCACGCCCTGCCAGCTTTCTGCGAGGGCGGGCACGCTACTGGCGGTCAGGGTGAGCAGAGTAAGTAAACGGATGAAGCGGATGGATGACATGGTGTCCTCGACTATCAAGAATCGTTTGTTGTTCTTCAGTGCAGGATCAGCGCCAGTTCGCGTTAGCGTTCCAAAAGGCGACGCTACGACGGTAGGCCGCGGTGTCCAGCGGCACCCCAGACCCACCCTCCTGCACACCCAGAGCATTGCGCATCATGGTGATCGGCGCCATAGGGATCTCGGCGGGCTCGCTGGTATACAAGCAGCCGACTATGCCCCAGTCGCCGTCTATCGGCGTGCCCTCTGCCAGCAGCTGCTCGCGGCTGTACAGAATCGGGATGAGGTAGTTGGCCACAGGCGGCTCCACACCCTCGAACCAGCGCACCAGCACCGGCAGTTCGCTGCGCTGCCGCGCCTCATAGCCCGAACGCAGCAGGTGCTGGTTAGCGGCACTGATGGGCACAGTAAGGCAGCGCGTGGAGGTCCAGTTGCGATGCACATGCAGCCTGCAGAACGGCGCGTAGCCGGGCAGATCCTGCAACGGCGCATGCTCATTCAAGTGGCGCTCGAAGGCTTCGGCCGTAATGTCTTGGATGGTGTTGGGCCGCAGCTGCTTGGGGAACAGCCGAGCCCGGGCAAAGTCGGTCAGGATGATGCGCATGGGCGCCCTCGTACGTCAGCGGGCCTATTGCCCGAACGCAGCGCTCTGCCGTACGCGCTGCTGATCATTGGTCGCGATGATCTGCTGCCGGTCTATATCCCACTGCAAACACTTTAAGTGTGCCGGTATCTCGTGCAACCGTATGCGTCGCACCGTCGTGAACAAGTGCTCGTACTGGTCATGGCAGCGTGCCAGCGCATAACCGGGTATGGCTGCGCTGAGATGATGCACATGGTGATAGCCAATGTTGGCAGTCAACCAATTGAGCCAGCCCGGCAGCACCAGATAGCTGGTACCTGTCAGCGCACTGCGGTCGCTGTCCCAGCGGTCTTTACTGTTGGCTTCGGCTTGCTCGAAGTTGTGCTGAACAGTAAACAGCGCAATGGCAAAGCCGCCAGATAGCGACACACCAGTGAGGTAAATCGCAAACAAAGTCCACGGGTTCGTCGCTTGCGTAGCAACCAACGCCCATAGCGACAACAGCACCACATTGTTTGCGGTCATGTGCCGGTACTCGCGCCAGGAGCGCCAATAGCGCGGCTTATAGCTGTGCAAGCCCTGCCCCCGCAGCAGATGCACGGCGCAGGCGAGAGTGCCTTTGAGCCAAGTAAAGCGCGGGTTGAACAGCAGGTAGACAAAGCCACCCAAGGGCGCCAGCGCAATATGCCGGGCCCGCAAATAGCTGCGCTGAGCCGATGGCGATAGCGCTTCGAACTCGGCCACCGAAAGGGTCGATAAAGGTCCGCGGTAACTGTCCCAGTCGCCGTTGGTGCGATGGTGATAGTCGTGGTGCTGCGCCCAAACGTACTGCGGCATGCCCGACAACACACCAAACACAAAGCCAAAAATGGTGTTGAACGACTTGCTGCGAAACACACTGCCATGACCGCATTCGTGCAGCAGCGCGAACACCCGCACCATCATCAAGGCCAGCGCCAAGGTGAGCGCCACAGCGGCAAACATAGACTGTGCGGCATAGCGGTTAGCCAGCCCCGCGATCGCTGCCAGCGGCAGCAAGGTGACGGCGACCTGCCACGCACCTTGTGCGTCAGTGGCACCGGCAAACTGCCGGATCAGCTCGCGTTTGTGCAGTTTGAGCGCCGACACATCGGACATGGCATAGATCTCTTGTTGGCGCGTCTTGGCTGCGCACCTTGGTCATTGGAGAGACGAAACCCCAGTGTGCCATGCCGCGGGCGCAGCTGCACCGCACTCGCCGCTAGGCGCGGTCAGCCGTTAACTCAGACAGCGCTCCGTCGTCATCGACCTCACCCACGAGCTCGATGGGCTGGCAGCACACCTGGCAGTCTTCAATGTAACGGAATGCGCCCGCCGACAAATCGACCAGAGTATCGATGGACTCGCCGCAATAAGGGCACTGCACGCTGACCAGCTGCATGGGCTCACCCCGCTGCGCAGCCGGCTCAAACACCGGCTCCAATCCGTACAGCGCGTCGATCGCTTGGGCGTCGGAGGGGTCGGGCGGCGACATTCGCGTATTGCCCACTAGCGATGCTCGAGGAGTGCGTGCACCGTCTCGACCTCTGCCCTGCGGGCGGCATCATCCACAGGCGGAGGCAGCAACACATCCGGCAGAATGCCCACCGCGTCAACAGGCAGGTACGGCAAACGCTTGGACCGCGAGGTCGCATACAGCACCATGCGCTTGCCCGACGGCAGCTTGTGGGGCCGGAGATTGGAGTAGTCGAGCGCCCCCCTCGTGCGACGTCCAAAGAGCTTGACGTTCCACGCCTGTCGAAGTGCCAGAAGGAACTGCTCGCAGGAACTGCCGCACCCGCTGTCGACCAGCACGGCAACGCGCTGCGGCCGCTTGCGGTCGGTGTCATCGGGTTCGATCCGTTTAGCAGTAGCTCCGAGGGTCGGGTGCGGCACATAGGTACCAGGCTTCGCGGCGCGCATAGCTGCGACAAGGGGCTCAATCGCTACGACGCAGCTCTTGTCGCCAGGTGCGTAGAGATCGCAGATGCCGGCGGTGCCTTCGATATTGAAGGGCGTCGAGAGGAACTCTACGCCTGCGATGAAGATGGGATCTCCGATCACCGCGCTAGTAATGGATGCATAGGTGTTGTCGTCGCCGCCCTCGTTGTCGCGGACATCGATGATCCAGTTCGGCGTGCGCTCAAGACGGTCGCGGTTGTCCGCCATCAGCTTTGCGATGCTCTCGGCCGCCGTCGCGAAAAACGTGGGAAAGACGAGCAGCGCCGCGCGGTCTGACAGCCATTCGATCCGCGCCTTAGGTGGGCCCGCCGTCACCGCGCCGTCACCAGACGTACCTACGGCCTCGCGGGCGGGCGACCAGTCCGCCGGGACGATCTCGAGATGCCCCCCGCGCCACGCCCTCAAGTAGGTTTGGATAATACCGCCGCACTCATCTGCACTCTTCGCGGATGCCGCCTCGCGCAGCGCCTTGTCGTGCGCCGCCGAGATCACCGCCTCCCCGCGGAACCTGCGGTTGTCGGCCGCACCGGTGTCGTTGGCGATCAGAAAGTCGGGAAGATAGGCGATGTCGCGCTGGCAGCCGTCGACGATGCCGCTCTCATCCGCCCACGCCGCTGATGACGCAAGCCCCATCGCCACGCCGACCGAAAGCAGGAGCGAGAACGCAGAAAACGGACGCATGGGCACCCCCGGATGTCGGTTCAAAGAGCGGGTCACCAAAGTAGCAGCATCATAGCCCGTCTACTCCCACTCAATTGTTTCCCGTACTCGCAACTAACTGAAGCCGTTGAATTTCCTGCAGGAAGTGTAGCAGTTTACCGTCAGGACGACCGACGAATGTTTCCGCTTGATGGCGAACGACGGCGATAGATCGCGAAAGCAACTCACGCCGCAGTGTCCGCCCGACCATCATGCGCAGAACGCAGGCATCGATGCCGAGAACCCTGCGGGATCTGCTGAGAGATGGAAACCTCCCGTGCGCTCTGCGTGGCAGTCATGGCAGCGACGAGACTGACACCCGGCTACACTGCCGCATGATGGACAAGCCGCATGCGCATATCCGCATCGATTATTCCGCTGCCTGTTCCCTTGGGCCCGGCAAGATCAGCCTGCTGGAAGCCATCGACCACACGGGTTCTCTGTCTGGCGCAGCTCGGTCGCTGGGCATGAGCTACCGGCGCGCCTGGCTGCTGCTGCAGAGCGTGAATGCCGGGTTTCAGGAACACGCTGTTGAACTGGCTGCCGGCGGCAAGGATGGTGGTGGCGCGCAGCTGACGGCCTTCGGCCGACGCCTCATCGCGGACTACCGACAGTTCGAGTCGACCGTCGACCAGTTGGCCAAGAAGGCGTTTGGCGGCGTTCGCGTCAACAGCGAGTCCGGCAGTAGCGCCGCCACGCGACGCAGGCTCACGCGGAAGCTTCCGGACAAAGCCTAACTACCCGAGCACCTGCATTCTTCGCCACAGCGTTTGGGAAACCTCGACTCATGCGCTATATTCTATTGTATATAGCGCTGTATGTTCGAGCGCTCAGTTGCGGAGTAGAGATCTTGCGAGTACCGACACCGACCATCTTTGTGGCAGTTCTGCTGGTCGCGACCCCAGCTCTGGCAGCGCAACCGGCCACGCTTCAACCCGCGGTGCGCTCCGACCAGCCGGTACTTGAAGAGGTCACCGTCACCGCCCGTCGCCGCGAGGAAAGTCTCCAATCGGTGCCCATGGCGGTTTCGGTGGTCGGCGGCGAATTGTTGGACAAATCTTCCACAGTGAATACTCAACAACTGTCACAACTCGTGCCCGCGCTCTATTACAACTCCGCGAATCCCCGAAACACGGCCTACACCATCCGTGGCCTGGGCTCGAACACCCTGTCGGTCAGCGCGGCCAACGATGGCATCGAGCCGGGCGTTGGCTTCTATGTGGATGGCGTGTACCACGGTCGTCCGGCCACTGCCGCCTTCGATTTCACCGATATCGAGCGCGTGGAGATCCTGCGCGGCCCACAGGGAACCCTGTTCGGCAAGAACACCACCGGCGGCGCCATAAACATCGTCAGTCGTGCGCCTACTTTCGAACCCGAGGGCACGGCGCAGGTGTCGTTCGCCAGCGATGACTACATGCAGGCTAGGGCCAGCTTCTCGGGCGACCTTACGGATCGCGTGGCGGGCCGCCTCTCGGCACAGGTCACGCGCCGCGACGGTCTGATCACGAACGTCTCCAACGACCGCAAGCTGAACTCCTTGAACAACGTGGCGCTGAAGGGTCAGCTGCTGTTTCAGGCCACTGACGATCTCGTGCTGCGACTGATCGCCGACGTGTCTGATTTCGACGCGGACTGTTGCACACAAAGCTATCTTCGCGTGGGCACCAGCCTGCGCGGCGCCGCCCGCCAGTTTGCTGGACTCTCCGCAGCGCTGCCCGCACACGGCTTCCCCGCCTATGTGCCACCCAGCACCAACGTGTTCGACCGACTGACAGACATCGATGCGCCGCTGCATGTGGACACTCAGGACGGTGGTATTTCTCTGAACGCCGACTGGAAGCTCGGAGCGAGCACGCTCACCTCCATCACAGCCTGGCGTTGGTGGGACTGGGACGTTGCCAATGACCGCGACTACATTGGCGTGCCGATCCAGCTCGTGCAGCGCATCCCCTCCCGCCAGGACCAGTACAGCCAGGAACTTCGCATCGCGTCCGACGGCGAAGGTCCGCTGACCTACGTCGGTGGCCTGTATTTCTTCAAGCAGACCATCGACGGCAAGCCAACCAGCGTGTACGGCCCCGCGGCAGCGTACTGGCTGATCAGCACCACGAATTTCGTCGCGGCAGATCGGCCGGACAATCTCGCCAACGGCTACGGCCAGTTTGGCGACACGCATTTCACGATGAACAGTTACGCTGCTTTCGGCGAGCTGAACTACCGAATCCTGCCGAAACTCACCGGCACGCTTGGCCTGCGCTACACCTACGAAGACAAGCATGGCGACTACGCCACGACGGTGTCGGGTGGTCTGCCCTTCTCCACGCTGCCTGATCCGGTCACCTGCACGATGCTCACGGGGGCCGTGCTCAATGGTCGCGACAACGCCAAGCTGTCGCTGTTCCGACCGCAGTGCTATTCCGTCGATGACAGCGGCGGCAGTCTTTCCGGACGCGCAAATCTCGCCTGGCAGTTCACCGACAATGTGATGGCCTATGCGAGCTTTGCCCACGGCTATAAGGCCGGCGGCATCAACATGTCTGGGCTGCAGCTCACCGGTGGCACCGGGGCAGGTGCAAACCAACCCGCGCTGGACACTGCTGTGATCGGTGACGAGACGAACAGTACACTTGAGCTGGGCTTGAAAAGCACGCTGTTCCAGGGTCGCGTCACGGCGAACCTGGCCGTCTACAAGACTGTCGTGAAGGATTTCCAGGCGAACATCGCAACGCCGGTCACCGCCAACAACGCCGCACCCTTGCGGACCTTTCCCGCCAACATCCCGGAAGTCCAGGTGAAGGGGTTCGAGGCCGACCTGGCCGCGCTCGTTTTCACCGGATTCACGCTCCGTGCGTCGCTGGCCTACGCCGACGGTACCTACACCGACTACCCTGCCGGCCCCTGCCCGCTCGAATGGCAGAACCCCAACGCCACCGGCGGCTGCCAGCCGCTGGTGCCGCCGGCAACGCTGGCAAACCAGACCGTGAACCCGCGCGGCAATCCGGCCATTCCCGGCGCTTATGTGCTGACCGGGCTGCCATTGGCCGGCCTGTCGAAGTGGGTCGGCACCGTGGGCGTCGACTACGCGACCCAGGCGGGCAGCGGTGAGGCCTACGTCCACGCCGACTGGAATGTGCGCTCCGGCTACAACGCGGATACAACGAATTCCCGCTACACCCGGCTCGCCGGATACGGTGTGGTCAATGCCAGCCTGGGCTACCGGTTCGCCTCGGGCTGGGAAGCCGAGGTGTTTGCGCGAAACCTACTCGACAAGGACTATGTGACCGCGCTGACGATCCAGACGGGCAATTCCGGCTTGATCCTCGGCCAGGCGGGTTAGCCGCGCCTCATTGGAGTCAGCTTGCGCACCCGATTCTGAGGTCACCGCATTGGGTTTTCGAAGCAGCGATTTTAGTCACTCTCGGTGACTATTTTTGAAGACCCGTAAACCTCTCACCCCGCCTGACGCCAGATGCCTGGGTACTCGGTGGCCACCGCACAGCCGCCGCGCGGCACGGTGGCGCGCCTGCGCGAGCACAGTCGGGACATCGGGATAGGTCCCGAGCGAGAGCGTCTTTCGCTTGCTGCCGTATCGGTACTGGTAGTGCCAGTACCGCCCGCCTTGAGGCCTGACCAGCAGATACAGACCTCCGCCGAAGAAGATCTTCCGCGGATATCGCACCGATCCCCCGATGTGCGCTCGCGCGCGCGGCGGCTTGGAACGTTCCGCCGAGTTCTGGTGCATTCGCGAAATTTGGTCGACGCCCCGAGGCAACGGTGTATCGCAATCGGCGAGCGCCAGCGCCCATGACGCCTTCAACGAGCCCGGCTGCCTGTTCGTGCCCGTCGGCAACAAGTACTGCTGCTTGCGAATGCGATGAGCGAGCTCAATGCCCGCGAGCGTAATGGTGGCCGAGCGAAAGCTCTTCAACCCCAGCATCGGCGCACACCGCTGCTTGATGGCGCGATGATCCTGCTCTACAACGTTGTTCAGATAGCGTCGCGCCCGAACTTCCACGGCACTCCACCGAGGATCTTCATCTCCCAACAGCCTCAGGCCCCGATGCGTCGCGCTGTTGCCATCGACGTTGATCTTCTGCGGCCACGGCACATCGCCCTGACTGACGGCCGCATGGAAGAACGCCTGAGCGGCCTCCATACTGCGATCATTGCAGAGCAACGAAGCCACGGACTTTCCGTGCCGATCTACCGCGCGATAAAGGTAGTGCCGCCCGCCCCGGACCGAAACTGCCGTCTCATCCATGCGCCAGGACGACCCCGGCGATCGCGCGAAGCGCGCCCATCGGCGCTCATACTCGGGCACATAGCGCAGCACCCAGCGCATGATGGTCGTGTGGGACACAACGACGCCCTGCTCCGCCATCATCGCGGCCAGATCGCGATAGCTGAGTCGATAGGTGATGTACCAGCGCACGCAGGTCTCGATGGTCTCGGCGGAAAAGCGACGCCCGGCATAGATCGGGTCGCGCGAGATACGTCTGGCCATCCGGTCCGTCCTCCAATTGGGACGCGGATTCTAGGGCTCGGACGCCAATGCACCAGAACCCACTTTTACCGTCAGAGCAGTTCGCTTGGCGCGGATAGACGGCGAACGATTCGGAGAGCTTATTTGTTTTTATTCAGTGAGTGAGGTTCGTATTTCGCGGGATACCGATAGACCGCGAAAGGCACCTAATCACTCCCACTCAATCGTCGCCGGCGGCTTGCCGCTGATGTCATACACCACGCGGCTCACACCTTTGACCTCGTTGACGATGCGGCGTGAACACACGTCGAGCAGCTCATAGGGCAAGTGCGCCCAATGTGCGGTCATGAAGTCGATGGTCTCTACTGCACGCAATGCGATCACCGGGTCATAACGGCGGCCATCGCCGGTAACACCAACGCTCTTGACCGGCAGAAACACCGCGAACGCTTGGCTGGTCTTGGCGTACCACCCTGCACGGCGCAGCTCTTCGATGAAGATGTGATCGGCCAAGCGCAGTGTGTCTGCAGCGGCCTGTGTGACCTCGCCCAGAATGCGCACGCCCAAGCCCGGCCCCGGGAAGGGATGGCGCTGCACCATCTCTGCGGGCAGGCCTAACTCCAGGCCTATGCGCCGCACTTCGTCTTTGAACAACTCACGCAGCGGTTCCACAAGCTTCATGCGCATGTGCGCGGGCAAGCCACCGACGTTGTGATGGCTCTTAATCACATGCGCTTTGCCGGTCTTACTGCCGGCCGACTCGATGACATCGGGGTAGATAGTGCCCTGCGCCAAAAAATCCACGTCCTGCAGCTTGGCGGCCTCTTCATCAAACAACTCGATGAACAAGCGGCCGATGATCTTGCGCTTGGCTTCAGGATCAGCCACACCGACAAGCTCTGCAAAATAGCGATCGGCCGCATTCACGCGGATGACGCGCACGCCCAGGTTCTGCGCAAAGATGCGCATGACGTCATCGCCTTCGTTGTGACGCAGCAGGCCATGGTCGACAAACACGCAGGTCAGTTGATCGCCAATGGCGCGGTGCAGCAACGCTGCGACCACAGATGAATCGACACCGCCCGACAGGCCCAGTAGCACCTTGCTGCTACCCACCTGCGCGCGCACGCGTGCGATGGCATCTTCGATGATGTTGCCGGCGGTCCATGTACCGGCGCAGCCGCAGATATCGTGCAGGAAGCGCGCATACAAGCGCGCGCCCTGCGTGGTGTGCGTAACCTCTGGATGAAACTGCAGCGCGTAATAGCGGCGCGCTTCGTCGGCCATGCCGGCGATGGGCAGGTCGGGTGTAGAGGCGATGACTTTGAAGCCCGGCGGCAACTCGACCACGCGATCGCCGTGACTCATCCACACATCAAGCAAGCCATGACCCTGCTCGTTAACGCGGTCCTGTATGTCACGCAGCAGCGCACTATGGCCGCGTGCGCGCACCTCGGCATAGCCAAACTCATGCACTGCACCAGGCTCCACACGACCGCCCAGCTGCGCCGCAAGTGTTTGCATGCCATAGCAGATGCCCAGCACCGGCACGCCCAACTCAAACACCGCATCAGGTGCTGCGGGTGCATCGGCCTGTGTGACCGACTCGGGCCCGCCCGACAAAATGATGCCGGTCGGTGCAAAGGCGCGCACATCGTCACTGCCGGCATCCCAAGGGTGGATCTCGCAATACACACCCAGCTCGCGCACGCGGCGGGCGATCAGCTGCGTGTACTGCGAACCGAAGTCGAGGATCAGGACGCGCTGGGCGTGGATGTCGTTTGCGGTCATTGTGGGCACTTAGTGGACTCGATTGACGGTACGGGGCGCCGGACACTGGAGGCTGTTGCCACCACCGGAGCACCTTTCGTGGAACATCTGTATTCGCTGTATGATGCGTTGGTCAGCATTCAGGTCCCGCCCGACAAGGCGCGGGCTGTCGTAGATGCAATGGAGCGAGACATGCGCGACCAATTGGCCAGCAAATCCGACCTTCATCACGTACGCGAACTTCTGTCGCGTGACATTCAGGCCACGCAAGTACGTATTGATCACCAAACCACCGTCATGACGGTGCGCTTGGGCTCGATGATCGGCGCAGGCTTTGTGTTGCTGTATGCCCTGCAAAGGCTTGGCTGACACCACCACGCCTGCGCCTCAAGACACCCGGTAGTTGGGTGCTTCCTTGGTGATGGTCACATCGTGCACATGGCTCTCGCGCATGCCGGCGCTGGTGATGCGCACGAACTGCGGACGGGTACGCATGGTGTCGATGTCGGCGCTGCCGGTGTAACCCATGGCAGCGCGCAGGCCACCGGCCAGCTGATGCAGGATGGCGACCAAGCTGCCCTTATAGGCCACGCGACCCTCGATGCCCTCGGGCACCAGCTTTTCCATTTCGGCAGAAGCGTCTTGGAAGTAGCGATCGGCAGAGCCGGTCTTCCCAGACATGGCGCCCAGCGATCCCATGCCGCGATAGGCCTTGTAGCTGGCGCCTTGATACAGCTCAACTTCACCGGGTGATTCTTCGGTACCGGCAAACATGCCGCCGATCATCACGCAGTGAGCGCCGGCAGCGATCGCCTTGGCGATGTCGCCCGAGAAGCGAATGCCGCCATCGGCGATCAGCGGCACGCCGGTACCCGACAACGCACGTGCCACATTGGCCACCGCGCTGATCTGCGGCACACCCACACCGGCCACAATGCGCGTGGTGCAGATGGACCCGGGGCCAATGCCAACCTTGACCGCATCGGCGCCAGCATCGGCCAGATCTCGTGCGGCTTCGGCGGTGGCGATGTTGCCGGCAATGACCTGCAGCTCGGGCCAACGCGCCTTGATAGCGCGCACCGTGCTGATAACGCCAGCCGAATGACCGTGCGCAGTATCGACCACCACCACATCCACACCGGCATCGTGCAGCGCTGCCACGCGATCGAGCGTATCGGCAGAAGTGCCCACTGCAGCACCCACACGCAGACGACCGTTCTCGTCCTTGCTGGCGCGCGGATAGTCGGTGGCCTTCTGGTAATCCTTAACGGTGATCATGCCGCGCAGTTCAGATTCGGCACCGACCACCAGCACCTTCTCGATGCGATGCTTGTGGAGCAGATGCAGGATTTCTTCTTTGGGTGCGTTCTCGCGCACGGTGACCAACCGGTCACGCGGGGTCATGACCGTAGACACCGGCGCATCGAGCTTTTCTTCGAAGCGCAGATCGCGGTTGGTGACGATGCCCACTACGCGCTCACCCACCACCACAGGCACACCCGAGATGCCGCGTGCGCGGGTCAGGTCGATGACTTGGCGGATGGTCAGATCGGGCGACACGGTGATGGGGTCGCGGATCACACCGGATTCGTACTTTTTGACGCGGGCGACCTCGCGGGCCTGGCCCTCGATGGTCATGTTCTTGTGGATGATGCCCATGCCGCCTTCCTGCGCCATGGTGATGGCCAGGCGCGCTTCGGTGACGGTGTCCATGGCTGCAGACACCACGGGCATGCCGAGGCGTATATGACGTGTGAGCTGGGTGGAGAGGTCAACCTCGCGGGGCAGCACACTGGAGTGCGCCGGAACGAGCAGGACGTCGTCGAAGGTCAATGCTTCTTCGAGGATACGCATGGGACTCACGCTGGCGAAGGAAGCAAGACATTGTACGCGTCGGGGGGCTGCGGGGCAAAAGCACCCGCAGACGTCTCAAAAGCGCCAGGTATAGCCGGCGCGCAGGCTGATCTCGGTCGAAACGGTCGTAAAGCGGCCGTCCTTGTCCACGTCCTGCAGCCCCTGATTGGCCACCAGGAAGTACTTTTGTCCTGCCCGCGGCACCCAAACCAAGCGGGTCTGCAGGCCCATCACCTCGGATACGTTGTCGTATTGCACCAGCGTGATCCAGCTGAGGAAGGAATTGAAGGCCACCTCCGCCGTGCCGCTGACAATGCGGGTGGTGAAGTCCCCACCTGGCAATGAGATGTCGTTGAAGCTGTAGCCGGCCTTGAGGCCCAGGTTGCGTGACGGTCGCCAGGTGATCGCGCCGCCGGCCCCGGTGCGGTTGCCATCGTAAAAGCTGCCGCCGCGGACCGAGGCGCTTGCGGCCCACTCCCGCTGCGACCCAGTCTCCAAGTCAAACCCATAGTCCGCAAAGCTGTAGCTGCCGACGTGCACGACAACTCTGCGCTTAGGCTCTTGGTAGATGGTAAACGGCGTACTCAGCTGTTCCTGACTGGACTGGTACACCACGCGCAAGATGTCGCGGCCGCGTGTTTCGAGTTCCAGAGGACGCACCGAGAGCACCTGCGTCTGCAGACGGCCATCAGTGCCTTCGATGCGCTCGGCATCGACGCCCGCGAACCAGCTCTGCAGCACGCGGCCCCGCACCACTCGCGTATAGCCCACATCAACCATGGTGTCTCGTACGCCGCGCCGACTGACAAAGCCCAACGCCGGACGGAACTGGCTGCCAATCTCCTTGGTCGAGGCGCCCAGGCGTAGGCCTTCGTTGCCAGGCAGACGCACACCGGCACCCCAGGCGCGTGTACTGCCCGGCAAGCTGCCGCTGGCCTGCGAATCCTGGAACCAAGCCTCCGCCTCAACACTGCGCCCGCCGGGCAGACGGCTATCGAGATACAGGAAGTCGACGCCATACAACGACGCAGCGCTATTGCTACCCGGATCACCCGAGGTTGCGATAAAGCCGACGCTGGATTCATCCAGCACGTCGGCCGACACACGCACCACACCCAAAGTGGCGCGATCAATATCGCCAACCGGCGTGGCATAGCCATCCTGACGCACAGCCAGCGCGCCGATGCGATAGCGCCCTGCGCGACCGCTGAGCTTTGCACCGGCCTCCAAGTCTACCGGCAGACCAGCGGATGAAAGACCCAAACGACGCGAGAAGAACGGTCTGCCGCTCTCTTGGCTGGCGCGCGTGGTCGAACGGTTGTTGCCCAAATAGCCGCCGCTGCCCAAACGGCCGAACTCAAACAGATCGGCATCGTTGAGGAAGAAATCGCGCTTCTCTGGGAAGAACAAGCCAAATCGCGACAGGTTCACCTGCCGGTCGTCGAGCTCGGTCGCCGAGAAATCAGTGTTGAGGGTGAGCGATGCATTGAGAGAAGGCGTGAGCCGGTAATAGGCGTCGAGCGAGGGCTCCAACACCGTGGTCTGGGTTGAATTGACCTCGTCGTGAAGATGCCGCGCGCCGGCCGACATCACCACATCAAGGCCCTTGCCTTGATCAACGTCCTTGATGCCACGCAATTCACCCAGCACCGCAGGTCCCCAAGCGCGATTGCGCGACGTCCACAGCACTTCTTCGCCCTTGCGGCGAATGGCGCGAGACACATTAAAACCCCAAGCCTCGCGACTGGCATCGAAGGGCAGCGTCTTAAAGGGGATGGCGATCTCAAGGCTCCAGCCATAGTCGGTCAGCTGCGCGCGCGCGTCCCAGATCACTGTCCAATCGGAAGTGAAGGAGGTGGCGCCGGTGTAGAGCATGTCGTTGCGCACGCTGTTGAGGTTTGCCTCGAAGCGATAGCCGGTGCGCGATGAATCAAACGGATCGAGAATGATGGCAATGCGGTCGTCTTCTGACAGTCGTGACCCTTGGCGCATGATGTTGGCGCTGATGCCCGTGGGTCCGGCGCTGTCCCAGAAGCGCGCCGCGATATACAGCGCATCGGCATCGTAGGTCACCAGAATCTGGCTGCGCTCGGTGCCCGGCGCACCATCGTTGGGGCGGATCTGGCGCAGATCGTCAATGTGCGCAGCCTGCTCCCATAACGGCTCGTCAACTCGCCCGTCAATGATCGGGACGACGGTGGTGCGGGTGATCTGCAACTGCGGCCGCTCGGCAGTCGCCGCGGCTGCGCAGACCGGCACTACCGCCGTCAGCAGCAACGCACAGACCGCAAGACCACCACCACGGGTTGCACTAACAACGCTCAGCATACCTAAAGCTCCAGATCCAAGATTCGCCTGCGGAGTGTACTAACATCGTCACATGAACGACCCGGCAAACAGCAAACGCATCTATACCGTTAGCGGGCTCAACCGCGAGGTGGGACAACTGCTGGCGCACGGCCTGCCACTGCTGTGGGTCGAAGGCGAGATTTCCAATTTCACCGCACCAGCCTCCGGGCACTGGTACTTCACCCTCAAGGACCGTGACGCCCAGCTGCGCTGTGCGATGTTCCGGGGTCGCCAGAACGGCACTCGTTTTAAGCCGGCCAACGGGCAGCATGTGGCCGTGCGCGGTCGGGTCGGTCTGTACGAGCCGCGTGGCGAGTACCAGATGACCGTCGAACTGATGGAAGAGGCCGGCCAAGGCGCATTGCAGCGGGCCTTCG
The DNA here is from genome assembly GCA_026398735.1 of Pseudomonadota bacterium. Taxonomy (GTDB): domain Bacteria; phylum Pseudomonadota; class Gammaproteobacteria; order Steroidobacterales; family Steroidobacteraceae; genus ZC4RG30. The sequence continues at coordinate 59,100 of JAPLSH010000009.1, forward strand.
AACAACTCAAGCAGCGTTTGGCTGCCGAAGGGCTGTTTGACATCGGGCGCAAACGCCCCCTGCCCACACTGCCACGCCGCATCGTGGTCATCACCTCGGGCACCGGCGCTGCGCTGCGCGACATCCTGCATGTGCTGCAGCGGCGTTTCCCGCTGGCGCAGGTGTTGCTGTTGCCTGTGCCTGTGCAAGGCACGGCCGCAGCACCGGCGATCTGCGCGGCACTCGATAGCCTCAGCACGCGCACCGATTGCCAAGTGGTCATCCTGGCGCGCGGCGGCGGTTCAATCGAAGACCTGTGGGCGTTCAACGAAGAGACGGTGGCACGGGCCATCCATCGCTGCGCGCTGCCGGTGGTCAGCGGCATCGGCCACGAAACCGATTTCACGATTGCCGACTTTGTGGCCGATGTGCGTGCGCCCACGCCCTCGGCTGCAGCACAACTGGTCAGCCCAGATCAGCAATCGTTGTTGCAACAGTTGGGCGCGCAATTGGCGCGGCTGCGACTGGGCATGCAACGCCAGCTATCGCATGCCACGCAGCACCATGCGGCTGCCGCGAGGCGTTTACAGCAGACTCATCCTGGCACGCGCTTGCATCAGCAGGCGCAGCGCTTGGATGAACTCGAGCAGCGCATGCGTTTGGCATTGGGGCACAGCGTGCGCGAGAGCCAGCAACAGCTGGCTGCTGTCACCGCGCGACTGCAGCGTGTGAATGCCGGCCAAGTGGTTGCGCAGCTGACCCAGCGCTGCACACAACTGGCACAGCACTTGCGGCGCGGCATGATCGATACGCTCAATCACTGCAACCAACGCTTGGCACTGGCGCAACGTGCACTGGATGCAGTGAGTCCGTTGGCCGTTTTAGGTCGCGGTTATGCACTGGTTGTCACGCCAGAGGGCCAGCTGATCAGACAGGCTGTCAGTCTGCACGTTGGTGATGCGCTGGACATCCGCTTGGCCGATGGCCGAGTGCAGGCCATCGTGCACAGCATCAAGGACGCTTAAATGCACCTCAAAACACTCTGGGCCGCTCTGGTCTGTGCCTTGCCCGTAAGCGCCGTGTTGGCCGCTCTGCCGCAGCAAAGTCTGGTGCCCGGCGGCGTTGCAGTGGTCGACGTGGGCGATGCGCAAGCACCAGCACCGGCTGTCACCTTTAACGGCCGGCGTGTACTAACCGTGCGCGACGGAACACGCTGGGTAGCCGTTGTGGGCATGGCGCTGTCGACCAAGCCCGGCACCGTGCACTTGGATGTGCAGCCGTTGCAGGGTGCACCTCGCAAACTTCCCCTGACCATTGCCGACAAGCGCTATGTGGAACAGCGCCTCAAAGTGGCGCCGGGTCAGGTGGATTTAGCACCGGCTGATCTGGCGCGTGTCGAAGTGGAACAAAAACGTATCCGCAGCTCGCTCGACAGCTTCACCGATACCAAGCCTGTAACGCTGGCACTGCGCTCCCCGGTACAAGGACCGCGCTCCAGCAGCTATGGCCTGCGCCGTGTGTTCAATGGCCAACCACGTGCACCGCACTCGGGCATGGACATCGCAGCACCCACGGGCACGCCCATCATCGCGCCTGCAGATGGCGTGGTGCTCGATGGTGGTGAGTTCTTCTTCAACGGTGGCACGTTATTCCTCGACCACGGCAGCGGCTTTGTGACGATGTACTGCCACTTGAGCGCTTGGGATGTGAAGCCCGGTGATGTGGTCAAGGCCGGCGAGGTGATCGCCAAAGTAGGCGCGACCGGTCGCGTGACCGGCCCTCACCTGCACTTTGGGGTGACGATCAACGGCACCATGGTGGATCCGGCGCTGTTCTTGCCAGCGCCGTAAGCCATCAACGCGGGCGCTTACGCGCCGAAGCCTTGCCCGTTGCTGCACTCACGCGAGGTCCGCGCGTGTTGGCCTTACCACTGCGACTGCTGCCTGGCTTTGCCACTCGCGTTGCATCTGTGGTGCTGCGATTCTTGGGACCGGGCTTGTTGGGCCGCCCAGTCTCAGCAGGCTTGGCGCCCTTCGCGCCCTTTACACCCTTGACTGTCTTGGCCTTGGCTTTGGCGCGCCCGCCGGTCACGCCGCGCGTGGTCGGACGATCCACCACCTCGGGTCGCGACGTAGTCTTGCGCAAGGCGCGGCGCCGGTCGTAGGGGTTCTCGTCGGTACGAAACTCCAGCGCGACCGGGTTGGCAAACAGGTCAAAGGCCTCGCGAAACACGTTCGACAGATACCGCTTGTAGGCATCGGGCACTGCGAAGGTCTGATTGCCATGAATGATGATGCGTGGCGGGTTCTTACCACCCTGATGCGCATAACGCAGCTTGATGCGACGACCCTGCACCAGCGGCGGCTGATGCGCTTCGATGGCCTTTTCCATGACGCGCGACAATTGAGGCGTGGCCATCTGGCGCATCGAGGCGTCATAGGCGTGCACTGCAGCGCGTGCCAGCTCACCCACACCGGTGCCATGACGGGCAGAGATGAAATGCACCGGCGCAAACGGCACGAAATTAAGCCGCAACTTAAGGTCGTTGTGAATAGACTCGCGCTGCGACAACGGAATGCCGTCCCACTTGTTGACGGCAACCAGCAGCGCACGACCGCGTTCCAGTGCAATGCCCAGCACGCTGGCATCTTGCTCAGCGACCTCGCCGTGCGCATCGAGCACCATCACCACGATATGTGCTGCGGCAATGGCCTGCAGCGTCTTGGCGACGCTAGCACGCTCGATGGCGTCTTCGACGCGCGCACGGCGACGCACGCCCGCGGTATCGATCAGGGTGAACTTACGGCCATCGCGCTCGAAGGGGACAAAGATACTGTCGCGCGTAGTGCCGGGCATATCGTTGGCAATCACGCGCTCTTCGCCGATGAGGCGATTCACCAACGTGGACTTGCCCACATTGGGACGGCCGATGATGGCGATGCGGATCGAATCATCATCAGGCACTGCGGCATCGGCATCAGGCTCAAGCCCGTCCAACACCAAGTCCATGAGTTCTTTGCAACCGATGCCATGCGCAGCAGCAATAGCAAACGGGTCACCACAGCCCAAGCGATGAAACTCTGCGGCGATCACGCCGGGGTCACGACCCTCGGCTTTGTTGACGGCCAGAAACACCGGCTTGCCGGCGCGGCGCAACAAGCGCGCCAAAGCCATGTCGTCTGTGGTGAGACCCGCCTGGCCATCTACCACCAGCAACAGATGATCGGCCTCGGCAATAGCGCGCTCGGTCTGCTCGCGCATCAAAGCTTCGATGCCGGTGACCGGGCTTTCAACTATACCGCCGGTATCCACCACGATGCAGGGCACGGGACCCACGCGACCGTAGCCATACTGGCGGTCGCGCGTCACACCGGGTACGTCGGCGACGATGGCGTCGCGGGTGGCAGTCAGCGCGTTGAACAGCGTCGACTTACCTACATTAGGCCTTCCTACAATGGCAACAATTGGCAGCATGGGTGCGCGTCAGCCGCGACGCGATTTGCCAATGCGCCAAGCAGTAAGCTTGCCCTGGTCATTCATGAACAACACCAGACCGTCAGCCACAGCAGGCGGCGTAGACACCAGCTTGCCGCCACCCTTCACACGGCCTGTTTCTTCGCCAGTGGCAGTATCAAAGGCATGCACCACGCCGTCAAAATCGGTAACGATAACCACGCCACCGAGCACGACTGGTGCGGATGGACGGCGATTTTTGAGTGTGTCTTTGCGCCAGATCTCAACACCGGTGCGGCGACCGATCTTGATGATCTGACCATCAGCGTTGCTGACGTACACACCATCGTCATCGACAGCCAGACCGCGGTAGCTGGACACGTCGCGCGCCCACCATATCTGCCCGCTGTCACGCGCCAAACGCGCGACCTTGCCTTGGAAAGTCACGGCATAGACATCGTCTTCGAGCGCTTTGATGGTTGAATCCACATCGACCAGACGCTCAAGTTCGGTACGGCCGCTGGGCGGCGACACCGCCACATCCCACACGGTGCTGCCGTCGCGCAGCGCCACAGCCATCACACGACCGTTATCGAAGCCGGAGATGGCAACATCATCCATCAGCAAAGGTGTAGCCGAGCCACGCAACGACAGCCGCGGCACCTGCTGTTCGATCTGCCAGATCTGCGTGCCATCGCTGGCGCGCAGCGCATGCAGACGGCCATCAACGGTACGCAGCACGACGTAATCGCCCTTAATGGCTGCGGCCGACAACATCTCGCTGTTGATGCGTGTCTTCCAACGACGACGACCCGTCTGCGCATCGAGCGCGACCAGATCGCCATGGCTTGCACCCACGACTACCAGACCATCGCCGGCACCAGGACCGCCAGACAGCGGCAGGCGCGTATTGATTTGCCACAGCTGCTTGCCGGTCTTGAGTGACAGCGAGCGCACCTGGCCGTTGTGGCCGGCGATAAACACGCGATCACCGTCGACGGCCACGCCCAGGCCCAGTCGCAGCTTGGGCTTGGCGCCACCGACGCTGGCCGTCCAAGCCTTTTGCAGCGGCACGGTCTGTTTGATCTTGGTCAGCTTGGCCGGCTTGTCGGCCTTATCGACCGTTTCGCAACCGCCGATCAACGCCAAAGACAGCAGCAGCGCAGCGGCAAAACCGAAGCGGCTGGAGGGACGAATGCTGTGCATCATGGGGTGGCCTTTGCGGGTGCAGCGGTCGCGGCGGGTGCCGCGGCCACAGCCGACAGATCGTGAAGCTTAAGAGCCAGCAGGTCTTCACGACCAGCCTGACCACCCAGCGCCGCATCGCTGGCCTGTCGCGAAGCCTGTGCTGCTTGGTACTGAGCCACTGCGCCAGCCTGGTCACCCTTGGCCAGCAGCACATCGCCCTTTACTTCGGCATAAACGGATTTGAAGGCACCTTCGGGCAACGTGCCCAAGGTGGCCAGCGCCTCGTCGTGCTTGCCCAGCGCCAGTTGCACACGTGCCAGACGCAAGCGCGCGACCAGCCGCAACTGCTCATCTGCAGCCTTGGTGGCCACATCAGATAACTGCGGCAGTGCTTTGTCGAGCTCGTTGCGCTCTACCAGCAACCGCGCATAGGCCAAGCGCGCTGCCGGGCCATAGGCCGAGTCGGCATGCACTTTGATGAAGCTGTCGAAGGTTTTGCCGGCCGCATCCTTGTCGGGATTGTCGAAGGATTGCAGCAATGCCTCATAGGCAGCGGTGCTGCCCTGCTGCTGCTCGACTTGATGGCCTTGCCTCCAGCGCCAGCCAAACAAGCCGATAGTTCCCAGCAACAGGCCGGCGACCAGCGCCATGCCATTGTGCCGCAGCCAGGCCTTAAGGGCCTCCCACTGATCCTGTTCGTCGCCGAGCAAATCCACTGTGAGTCTCTCCCGTCAGCCTGCTTCAGTAGGGCCGGCCAGATCCGCAAGGATGGCCGGGATGCGCGCTGCCAAATCGGGCAGCGGCCATTGGGTTTGGCCTGACTCGTCGCGCAGCGACTTGAGCGAAGCCACACCACGTTCGAGTTCCGTATCTCCCAGTATCAGCGCCAGCGACGCTCCACTGCGATCGGCGCGCCGGAACTGCGCCTTAAAATTACCGCCGCCCATATTGCTCTGGAACCGCAGAGTGGGCAGGTCATCGCGCAACCGTTCGGCCAGCGCCAGCGCGGTGCGCTGCGCGCGTTCACCGCTGGCGATGATGTAGACGTGCGGCGCAAGCGGCGCATCGACTGCACCGGCCTGACCCATCAACTCGACCACGCGCTCGATGCCCATCGCAAAGCCGATGGCCGGCTGTGCCTCACCACCGAGCTGTGGAATAAGGTCGTCATAGCGACCACCGGAGCAGACGGCATCTTGTGCGCCCAGCGCATCGGTGACCCATTCGAACACGGTGCGCGAGTAGTAATCGAGGCCGCGCACCAGACGCGGATCAATCACGTAGTCGATGCCCATACCGGCCAGCATGGCGCACAGCCCATCAAAATGCTCGCGTGATTCGCTGTCCAAGTGATCAGTGAGCAGCGGCGCAGCGGCCACCAAGGCCTGCATGTCCGGGTTCTTGCTGTCCAGGATACGCAGCGGATTACCTTCGAGCCGGCGACGGCTGTCGGCATCGAGCAGCGACTCGTGGCCACGGAAATATTCGACCAGCTTCTCGCGATAGACGCGACGCGCCTGTGCCGTACCGAGCGAATTGAGCTTGAGCTTGACGCGGGTGATGCCCAGCTGGCGCCACAAGCGGGCCGTAAGACCAATGAGCTCGGCGTCGATATCGGGCCCGGCAAAGCCGATGGCCTCGACGTCTATCTGATGAAACTGACGATAGCGGCCCTTCTGCGGGCGCTCGTGGCGGAACATCGGCCCACTGGTCCACAGCTTCAGGCGCGCACCGCGCAGCAGACCGTTGCTAATGGCCGCACGCACCACACCAGCTGTAGCTTCAGGACGCAGCGTAAGACTGTCGCCACCGGAATCGGTGAAGGTGTACATCTCTTTTTCGACGATGTCGGTGTATTCACCGATGGCGCGCTTGAACAGCGCGGTGTGCTCGACGATGGGCACACGCAATTCTTCAAAACCATAGGCCGTGAACAATTCGCGCGTCACGCGCTCCAAGCGCTGCCAACCAGCTACCTGGGTTGGCAACACATCGTTCATGCCCCGGACAGACTGCACTGCAAAGGTGTTTTCGGCCATGACGCTATGCAACCCTCAAAACCGCAGCAATCAGGAAAGCGCCGGCTGCGCGAGCAGGCCAACGGTAATAAGAACTGCCAGCACAGCCACTGCGATCAACAGTGCCCGCTGCAACGACAACTGTGGTCCGCGTCCGGTGCGCACGCGCACCAGTGGCGACATGAAGCTGCGCTGCCCGCCCAACTCGTGGTCATGCGACAGCTCTGCCGCAGCATCGTGCGGCTGCGCGAGTGTCTCGCCCAGAAAATCGGCATAGCGACGCAGATGCCCGCGCACATAGACCTGCGGACCCAACTCGTCGTGACGATCGGCCTCGAGGGCCTCGATAGCCTCGATACTTAAACGCAGATGCTCGGACACCTGCTGCAGGCTGATGCCCTTGCGCAGCCGCGCGGCAGCGAGCTGACCGCCCTGTGTGCTGGGCACCGGTGCGGCCTCGGCCGGATCTGGTGCGCTGGGTGTGGCAAACAGCACCAGACCCTCAAGCTGCGCCTGTGCAGCAGACTGCTGAGTGTTGGTCATAGCTGAACGCCCTCACCCAACAGCGTGGACACCTGCCGCAATTCAGGCGAATTGGGGAACTCGCGCTTGAGGCGGGTTGCCAGCGCCAGCGCCGTTTGGCGCTCTTCACGGGCCATCGCAGCACGCACGCCCAGCAACAGCACATCGGGTGCAATCAGGCCCAGCGCCAGATAGCGATCAATCACCTGACCTGCCACGCCCGGTGATCCCAACTCCAGTTGCAGATCGGCCAGTTCGTAAACAGCCGGCGTGTAATTGGGACGGATGCTGATCGCCTGTTGCAGCAGCGGGATCGCCTCACCACCACGACCCACCGAGCGCAGGCACACACCGGCGTTGGTGAACGCGGCCCACGGCGTGGTGTAGAGCCGATCACGCGTCGCGGATTCAAACTGCTTGAGCGCATCGTCAACCTTGCCGGTGCGACATAGGAAGACAGCAAAATTATTGGCGATTTCGGAATTACCCGGTGACAGCTTCAAGGCCAAGCGATATTCGCCCTCAGCCTCAGCGGGCCTATCAAGGCGTTCATTGAGGTACGCCAAGGCAGTGTGCACTTCGGCACCGCGCGGATCCTGCTTGGCTGCGCGCTCGAGCTTGTCTTTGGCCAGCGCCAACTGCCCCTGCTGCATATAGGCCACGCCCAGTTGCACGTTGGCCTTGGCGGCATCTTTGGCAGATGTGGTGCGACCCGATGTGCCGCCGATGGCCACACAGCCGCTCAGCAGCAGCGCACAACCCAGCGCCAGCAGCGACTTCATGACACCGACTCGGCACTGTTCTCAACCACCACCGCAATGTTGCGATTACCCAGGCGCGAGGTGGTGCGATCGATGACGCGACCGACCAGTTGTCCGCACGCAGCGTCGATGTCATCCCCGCGTGTGCGTCGCACAGTAGCCATGACACCGCCCTTGAGCACTTGGTCGAGGAAGGCTTTGATCGACTCAGGACGGGACCTGCGGTACTGCGTCCCGGGGAACGGATTGAAAGGGATGAGATTGACCTTGGCCGGATGCCCCTTGAGCAGCTTGGCCAATGCCCGCGCCTGCGCGGGCGAATCATTGATGCCATCGAGCAGCACATATTCGAACGTGACGCTGCGGCCGTTTTGTTCATCGATGTAATGCCAGCAGGCCTGCAACAACTCGGCAATGGGATGCAGCCGGTTGATGGGCACCAGCTGACTGCGCAGCTCGTCGTCGGGCGCATGCAGTGACACAGCCAGCGCGACATTGATCTCTTCGGCGAGCTTGTTGATTTGCGGCACCAGTCCGCTGGTCGACAGCGTCAGACGCCGGCGCGAGAAATCGAAGCCCAGGTCATCGAGCATGATGCGCAGTGCAGGCACGACGTTGCGGAAATTGGCCAGCGGCTCGCCCATGCCCATAAACACTACGTTGCTGATGAGACGGTTATCACCCGCCTCGAAGCCCAGCTCTTTCTGGGCAAGAAATACTTGGCCGACAATTTCGGCGGCAGTCAGGTTGCGATTAAAGCCCTGCTGCGCTGTGGAGCAGAAGCTGCAATCCATGGCACAGCCCACCTGCGACGAGATGCACAGCGTGCTGCGCGTACCGTCGGGGATATAGACCATCTCGAAGGCCTGCGTGTCATCGGCACGCAGCATCCACTTGATGGTGCCGTCAGCGGCATCCTGCCGTGTGACGACCTGCGGCAACCGCACCTCGGCCTCGGCTTCCAGCTGTTGGCGGAAAGCCTTGGCGAGGTCGGTCATCGCCTCGAACTGCGTCTCGCCGCGCTTGTACAGCCAGTGGAATAACTGGCGGGCACGAAAGGGCTTGCCGCCACGCTCGAGGACCCAAGCCTCGAGCTGCGGACGGGTCAGCCCCAGCAGGTTGACGCGAGTGTCAGTCATCAGGCGCGCGGGCAGATCTCGATCGCGCGGAAGAAGAACGCGATCTCGCCAGCGGCGTTCTCAGCCGAATCCGAACCGTGCACGACGTTGTGCTCGATGCTCTCGGCCAGATCAGCGCGGATGGTGCCCGGTGCAGCCTTCTTGGGGTCGGTGGCACCCATGATGTCGCGGTGTGCCAGCACGGCATTCTCGCCTTCGAGCACCGAAGCCAACACCGGACCGGAGATCATGTAGGCGACCAGGTCGTTGAAGAACGGACGAGCTTTGTGCACGCCGTAGAACGCCTCGGCCTCGGCCTTGGACAGTTGCAGCATGCGGGCGGCGACGATGCGCAGACCGGCCTTCTCGAAGCGACCATACACTTGGCCGATCAGGTTGCCGGCAACGCCGTCGGGCTTGATGATGGACAGGGTGTGCTCTAACGCCATTTTCAGGACTCCAGCTGGGAAAAAGGGCCGAAGTCTACCATTTAAGGTCAGACGCTGAAGCTTTCACCACAGCCACATTCACCCTGCACCTTGGGGTTGATGAAGCGAAACGACTCGCCCAGGCCTTGGCGGACAAAATCGACCGTCGTGCCGTCGATGTACTTGAGGCTTTCGGGATCAACCAGCACCTTGACGCCCTGGTCCTCAAACACCTGGTCAGCCGCGGCAATCTCGTCGGCGTAGTCGATGACGTAGGCGTAGCCCGAGCAACCGGTCGTGCGCACGCCCAACCGCAAACCCACGCCCTTGCCTCGCGAGACAAGAAAACTGCGGATGCGGTCAGCAGCGGCAGGGGTCAGTGAAATGGCCATGCGAATGGGACTCCGGTCAGTGGATTTGGTTCACCAGGCAGACAGCGCGGCCTGCAAGGCATCTTCGAGCAGCAGCATACGCCCCAGCTTGTCGGTCGGTGCACCCGACTGTGCCAGCCAGTCGGCCGGGGAACCGCGCGGCGTGCTGGGGCCCTGCCCTGGCAACGCGCCAACCAGCGCGCGGCAGGCGGCCAGCGTGTGCGGACAGCCATAGGCCTGAAACCGCGCCGCCACCACCCTATCGCCCTCTACGGCCAGCAGCAGCCGCAGCCAAGTGCCCAGACGGCGCGCGCCGGCCTCACCCTGCAACACCCGCCAGCCCTGTGCCTGCCAGTCGGCCACCGGCGGCGGCAAGCGCGGTGACAAGGCCCGCAGGCGTGTCAGTTCGCGGCGCACTGCGGCGATGGCCGTGTCCACCTCCTGCTCGGTGCTGCCGGCGCCCAGACTCATGCGCAGCGAGGCCTGCGCCAGCTGCGTGTCGCGGCCCAGCGCCCGCAGCACATAGGAGGGCTCGCCACTGCTGGAGTTGCAGGCCGAGCCGGTGGCCACCGCCAGCTCGGGCAGACCGGCCAGCAGGCTCTCACCCTCCACATCTTCAAACGACAGGTTGAGGATGCCCGGCGCCCGCTGCAGCGCATGACCGTTGAGCAGCACGCCGGGCAGGTCGGCCAGGCCCTGCCATAACCGCTGGCGCAGCGACTCCAGGTGCGCTGCCAATGCCTCGCGCCCGCTGCGGGCAAGTTCGCAAGCCAGTCCCATGCCCACGATCTGGTGCGTGGGCAGCGTACCGGCACGCAGGCCGCGCTCCTGACCGCCGCCGACCTGCTGCGCTTGCAGCGTGACGCGCCGGGCCGGCGCGACGTACAGCGCGCCCACGCCCTGCGGTCCGCCAAACTTATGCGCCGTCAGCGACAGGTAATCGATGCCCTGCACATCCAGGGGTAACTTGCCGGCCGACTGGGCCGCATCCACGTGCAGCGCCACGCCGCGCTCACGACAGACCGCCGCCAACGCCGGCAGGTCTTGCGCCACGCCGGTCTCGCTGTTGACGTGCACCAGACTCACCAACAGGGTGCCGGGTCGCAGAGCCGCTGCCAGCGCGTCTGCAGACAGCACACCGTCGCGAGCGGGCACCAGCCGCGTAACGGCCAGCCCCTCGTCAGCGAGCCGCTGTACGGGGCCCAGAATGGCTTTGTGATCGGTTGCCAGCGCCAGCACGTGGCCCTTGCTGCGCCGCTCGGCCGGCTGACCGCGCACATGCCCCAGAATCGCCAGCGCGTTGGCCTCGGTGGCCCCTGAGGTAAAGACGATATCGGCGGCAGCAGCGCCTATCAGGGCGCCCACCTGCTCCCGCGCGTGGGCCACCCGTGCCGCTGCGGCGCGTCCGGGCGGATGCGTGGACGCGGGATTACCCAGACCTGCAGACAGCACCTCGGCCATAGCCGCCACCACGCGTGAATCAACCGGAGTGGTGGCAGCGTGATCCAGATACACCGGTGTGGCAGTCATACGGCATGCCCTCAGGCGTTGTGCTGACCGGCACGGCGCCGGCGTTTTTGGACAGCAGTGAGCAAGCCACGCAGGATATTGACCTCGTTGATGTCGGGCTCGGCCCTACCGAACAGGCGGCGGATACGATTCATCAGATGCAGGCCACTTTGCGTGCGATCGCGAAACCCGACTTCATCCATGACCTGCTGCAGATGGGTATAGAAACGCTCCAAATCTGCCGAGGAAGCCAGCGGCACCTCACGCGGTCGAGCAGGCGGCACACCCTCGACAGCCTGACGGGCCATATAGATCTCGTAACCGATGAGCTGCGCGGCCATAGCAATGTTGAGCGATGCGTAGTCCCGGTTGGCGGGAATGCACAGCAGTGCGTTGGCCTGCGACAACTGCTGGTTGGTCAGGCCAAATCGCTCGGTGCCAAACACCACAGCCACTGCTGCATCAGCATCGACACCACGCGCTTCGTCGACCAACTGCAGCGCTGCGCTGCGCGCATCGATCACCCGGAAGTTCTGATCACGCTCGCGCGCGGTGGTGGCCACTACAAAGCGGCAATCAGCCAAGGCTTCTTCCAGTGTTGCCACCACGCGGGCCGCGGCCAGTACATCGTCGGCACCGGAAGCGCGCGCAGTAGCCTCGGCGCTGGGGTACTCCTTGGGATTGACCAACACCAGATCAGACAGCGCCATGTTCTTCATAGCGCGTGCCACGGCACCGATGTTGCCGGGGTGGCTGGTGTCGACCAGAACAAATCGAATGGGCAAGTTGTGCATCGGCGGCAGGGGTCGGTGGCGGGTCTGGTATTCTAGCGCCCGCAGTCCCGAGCCACGGCCCCGCTTCAATCATGCATCCATTCGTTAATACTGCGGTGCGCGCCGCGCGCCGCGCCGGTGACCTGATAGTCCGGGGCCTGACCCGATTTGAAGGTGTCGAGGTGGCCAACAAGGGCCTCAACGACTTCGTCACCAGCATCGACCGCTCGGCCGAAGCAGAGATCATCAACATCCTGCATACGGCCTATCCGCACCATGCCTTTCTGGCTGAAGAGAGCGGTGCCAGCGGCAACTCCGACACGACTTGGATCATCGACCCGCTCGATGGCACCACCAATTTCATGCACGGCTTTCCGCAGTTCTGCGTGTCGATCGCCTGCCAAGTGCGCGACACCATCGAACACGCGGTCATCTACGACCCGATGCTGCAAGAGATCTTCACCGCGTCGCGCGGTGGCGGTGCCTACCTTGAGAGCAAGCGACTGCGTGTCAGCAAGCAGCGCACGCTCGAAGGCTCGCTCATAGGCACGGGCTTCCCCTATAGCGAGAACCTGCAGCACTTGGACCCTTACATGGCCATGCTGCGCAGCGTCATGATCAAAGCAGCCGGCGTGCGGCGGCCCGGCGCTGCGGCGCTGGATCTGGCCTATGTGGCAGCCGGTCGCACCGACGGGTTCTTTGAGATCGGCCTCAAGCCCTGGGACACCGCAGCCGGCACATTGCTGGTGCGCGAAGCCGGTGGTTTGGTGGGTACGCTAGACGGCGGTGAATACCGTCAGAACGGCAACATCATTGCCGGCAACCCGCGCGTGTTCATGGCGCTAGTCGAGTCATTTGCGCCGCTGCTGCCTTCAGATCTGCGCGAAGCAGCCATCGAACAGGCGCATCGCGAAGCGGCCGCCCGGGCCGCTTCATTGATTAAATCAGCCGCCGAAGACGACACCGCCGGCTGATGCCGGCGGTGCCACAAGTCACTTGCTGTCGCGCAAGTGGCTGCGATTGCGGCCATAGAGTGCATACAGCACCAAGCCAATCACCGCCCAGACCAGAAACAGCTTGATGGTGTAGCCACCCAAGCTGACGAACAGCAGCGCGCAACCGGCCATTGCCAGCGGCCCAACCACCCAGATCAGCGGCGTGCGGAATACGCGCTTGCGCTCGGGGCTGCGCACCCGAAGGATCATGACGCCCAGCGACACCACGAAGAACGCGAACAGCGTGCCCGAGTTGGAGATGTCGGCCAGCATGCCTACCGGGAAGATGGCGGCGAACAGCGCCACCGCAATGCCCGTAACAATGGTGACCACATGTGGCGTGTGGAAGCGCGGATGCACTTTGGACAGCGCGTCGGGCATCAGGCCATCGCGTGACATGGTGAACAGGATGCGGGTCTGACCGAACATCATCATCAGCACCACCGAAGGCAGCGCGATGATGGCAGCGGCAGCCACCCAGTTACCCACCTGCGGCCAACCCAGCTGGCGCAGCACAAAGGCCAGCGGCTCCTTGGACTCTGACAGCGCGCCGCCAGGCTGCGCGCCCACTGCACCGACCGCGGCATAGGCCACGAACAGATAGAAGATGGTGCACACGACCAGCGAAGCGATCAGGCCAATGGGGATGTTGCGGTTGGGATCGCGGGTTTCTTCGGCGGCCGTCGAGACCGCATCAAAGCCCACGTAGGCAAAGAAGATAGACGCCGCAGCACCCAGCACACCCACGCCCGACAGCGGGGTGCCCCAGCCGTTGGGCAGCATGGGCTCAAAGTTGGCCGAATCCACTGCCGGCAGCGCGATCACAACGAACACGGTCAGCGCGATGATCTTCACGGCGACCAGCACCGAGGTGAAGCGCGCGCTGTGCGAGGTACCCACTACCAGAATCCAGGTGACGAATGCAGACACCAAGAAGGCCACTAGGTTGAAGCCACCGGCGGCCTTGGTGCCGTCTGCCAGCGTGATGGTGTCAGCAGGCCCTGCGGTCAAAAATGCCGGCAAGCCGTGGCCGATGCTGGCTAGAAAGCCATTGACGTAACCGGCCCAGCCCACAGCCACTGCACCAGCAGCAACCGCGTATTCGAGGATGAGGGCCCAGCCCACCATCCAGGCGATTACCTCACCCAGCACTGCGTAAGAGTAGGTATAGGCGGAGCCGGAAACCGGCACCATCGAGGCGATTTCGGCGTAAATGAGTGCAGTGAGGAGGCAGACAGCGCCCGCGATGATGAACGACCACATCATGCCCGGGCCGGCCTTGTTGGCCGCCACGGAAGTGAGCACGAAGATGCCGGTACCGATGACGGCACCGATTCCCAGCATGGTCAGTTGAAACGCGCCTAACTGGCGTTTGAGGCCTTTCTTCTCGGCAGTCGCGAGGATCAGGTCAAGCGGCTTGATTCGCCAGTTCATAAGGACTCCCTGTGGTTACCGCCCGATTGTAGGCAGCAAACCGCAGGGATGCCCAGAGCATCAGTGATGATGGCCCCGATGGGCCAACAGTTTGCGCAGCCGCAAGTTGACCATCTCTACTGCAACCGAGAAGGCCATGGCGGTGTAGAGGAAGCCCTTGTGCACATGCACGGCCAGGCCCTCACCCATCAGCGCGCCGCCCACCAGTATCAAAAAGGCCAGTGCCAGCACCTTGACGGTGGGGTGTCGCTCGACAAAGTCAGAAACGCTGCCAGAGACCAACATCATCACCAGCACCGCCACGATGATGGCAGCCACCATGACCGGCACCTGATCAGGACTGGCCAGGCCCACTGCGGTGAACACCGAGTCGAGCGAGAACACGATGTCGATGATGGCGATCTGCACCACGATCAACACAAAATTGCTGAAGGTGCGGGTCTTGCGCGTGTCTGCCGCACCTTCGAGCATGTGATGAATTTCCATCGCGCTCTTGATGACCAGAAACAGACCGCCCACAAACAGGATGATGTCGCGCCCCGAAAAGCCCTTGCCGGCCAACTCAAACCACGGCTGGGTCAGTCGCATCAGCCAGACGATAGAGAACAACAGAGCCACGCGGGTGACCATGGCCATCGCCAAGCCAGCGATACGCGCCTTGTGACGACGCTCCGGCGGCAGGCGGCCCACCAGAATCGAAATGAAGATGATGTTGTCGATGCCCAGCACGATCTCGAGCAAAGACAGCGTGGCAAAGGCGATCCACGCCGAGGGATCAGCCATCAACTCCAGGATAGTCATGGGAGGCTGTCCGTTGCTTTGCGGTCGGTGACTACTGGGAAGACATGCTCGGCCTTGAGGCCACAATCCAGGGCAATAGACGCCGAGATATAAATCGACGAATAGGTGCCGGCCAGGATGCCGATCAGCAGCGCTTCAGAGAAGCCACGCAACACCGGACCACCGAGGAACAACAGCGCCACCACCACGATCAGCGTGACCAGCTTGGTCATGATAGTGCGCGAGAGCGTCTGGTTGATGGATTGATCGAGCGCCACAGCAGGTGCCAGACGCCGGTTAGCCTCAAAGCGCTCGCGGATGCGATCGAACACGATGATAGTGTCGTTGAGCGAGTAGCCAACCACGGCCAGAATGGCCGCCACCACCGCCAAATCGAAAGGCGTAGCGGTCAGTGAAAACACGCCCAGCACCAGAATGGGATCGTGCAGCACGGCCAGAATCGCGCCGAGCGACAAGCGCCACGTGTGAAAGCGCAGCGCGATGTACAAAAACACCAGCACCAACGTGATCGACAGCGCCCAGATGGCGCTGTTGCGCAGCTCGTCACCGACCTGCGGACCCACGACATCCAGTCGCTCGATAGTGGCGCCCGGATCAATCTGCTTCATCACAGCTTCGACGGTGGCGCGGATTTCGGCACCTGAGTGATTGGGATCCGGCGGCAGACGCACGGCTACTTCGCGCGAGGAACCGAAGTTCTGCACCGAGGGCTCTGTGTAGCCGGCGTGCTCAAGACCTGTACGGATGGCATCCAAGTTGGCCGTACCGGGGAAACTGGCTTCGATGCTTACACCACCGGTGAAGTCGATGGCCAGGTTCAGACCACGCGCAAAAAACGACGCGAACGACACCACCATGAGTGCAATGGACAGCCCGTACCACAGCTTGCGCGTGGCCATGAACGGGAAGTTGCTCGCCTTGCTGAAGAATTCCATCTGCGTGGTTCCTTAGATGTGCAGGCGTGCGGGACGCTTGCTGCCGCCGTAGATGAGAGTGATAAGCGCACGGCTGCCCATGACCGACGTGAACATCGACGTGGCAATGCCCAGCGTGAGCACCACCGCGAAGCCGCGGATGGCGCCAGTACCAAATACCCACAGCACCAACCCTGCGATGAAGGTGGTGACGTTGGAGTCAGCGATGGCAGACAGCGCCTTTTCAAAGCCCGCGCGGATCGACGCCTGCGGTGAGACACCATTGCGCAACTCTTCACGGATGCGCTCGTAAATAAGCACGTTGGCGTCTACCGCCATGCCGACCGTAAGCAGAATGCCGGCGATACCAGGCAGCGACAGTGCCGCACCCATCATCGACAACAGGGCAGTCAGCAGCACTACGTTGGCCAGCAGCACCACCGAGGCCACCACACCGAAGACCTTGTAGTAGATGATCATGAATACGAACACGCCCACCATACCGATGAGCAATGCATTGACGCCCATCTCGATGCTGGCCTGACCCAGGCTTGGGCCGATGGCGCGCTCCTCGACGATGAACAGCGGTGCAGCCAACTGACCCGAACGCATCAGCAAGGCCAACTCACGCGACTCAGACTGCGTCAGGCCGGTGATCTGGAACTGGTTGCCGAACACGCCACGGATGGTGGCCTCGCTGATCACCTCCTGAGTGGTGACATCGCGCTCGACCTTTTGGCCGTCGACCTCAGTGATCTCGCGGCGCTTCTCGATGAAGACCACCGCCATCGGCTTGCCGATGTTGGCGCGGGTGACGCGCAGCATCTCGTCGCCAGCGCGGGCATCCAAACGCACCGACACCTGCGGACCATCCTGCGAGGCACCGGATGTGGCGCCGACCAGCTGATCGCCCGTGGCGATCACTTCGCGCTTGAGCAGCGTGGGCCGCTGGTTGTCGCGATGAAAATACAGCTTGGAACCTAAGGGCGCGCGACCACGCTGCGCCGCCTCAAGGGCGTTGTTCTGCGTATCGGTCAGACGGAACTCCAGGGTGGCGACCTTACCTAGGATGTCTTTGACCTCCGCAGAGTTCTGCACGCCGGGCAACTGCACCACCACGCGATCAACGCCCTGGCGCTGCACGATGGGCTCAGACACACCCAGTTCGTTGACGCGATTGCGCAGCGTGACGATGTTCTGCTGAATGGCATCGTCCTGACGCTGGCGCAACTGTATGGCGGACATTGAGGCAATGATGACCGGTGCCTGTGCATCGCCCGATACGGTGTAAGTCAGATCGATGGCGACCTTGAGCAATGCTGCGCGCACCGTGTCTGCATCAGCACCGGGCGGCAGCGTAATACGCAGCGAGTCGACCACCTTGCCTTCCGAGGCAAAGCTGCTCACGTCATTGAACGGCAGTTTTTGCGAGGTAAGCGCGCGGCGAAAATCCTGCTCGTAGCTGTCGAGCAGCTGCGTCACCGCGCCATTGACGTCCACTTGATACAGCAGGTGCAAGCCACCGCGCAGGTCCAAACCCAGCGGCATGGCGCGCAGGCCTATCGAGCGGAAGAACTCGGGGGCACGCGAGGCTCGAGCCAGCGCCGACACATAGTTGGTCGTCAGCCCTTCGTTGACTGCATCGCGCGCCTGCAACTGCTGCGCGACACCGGCAAAGCGCACCATCAGGCGGCCCTTGTCCAAATACGAGCGCGAGAAATCCACCTTCTGCTCACGCAGAAAAGTCTCGATCGCCGTTTGTCCGGCTGCATCGATGGCTGCACGGTCCTTGCGGGCAACCTGCAGGGCGGGGTCCTCGCCGAAGAAGTTGGGCGCGGCGAACAGCAGCGACACCAACAGTACTATCGAGACGAGGGCGTATTTCCAGCGCGCGTAGTCAAGCATTCGGGTCAGGCGCTCTTGTATGTGCCTTTGGGGACGAGGGAAGTCACCTGCCCCCTTTGCACTTTGATGTGTACGCCATCGGCGATTTCAAGCGTGACGAACGCCTCGCCAACCTCGACCACCTTGGCCAGGATGCCGCCGGCAGTGGCCACTTCATCGCCTGCTGCCAACTTGGACAGCATGGCCTGATGCTCCTTGGCGCGCTTTTGCTGCGGCCGGATCAGCAGGAAATAGAACACGACCACGAATACACCCAGGATGAGCAACTGACCGGTAGCGCCGCCCGGAGGGGCGCCTGCGGCTTGGGCATGGGCGTCAGAAATGAACAAGGACATGGTGGCTGTACCTCTAGGATTGCGGCCCACCCACGGCGGGACCCCCGAAAAGAGCGACCGATTATGCCACAGGGTCTGGCTCGGACCGTCGCTGTGCAAGCGCCCGGGCGGCAAAGGCCGCAAATTCGCCCCGATCCAGTGCCTCGCGCATCTGTCGCATCAGGTCCAGATAGAAATACAGGTTGTGGATGGTGTTCAGGCGGGCACCCAAGATTTCGTTGCAGCGATCCAGATGGCGCAGATAGGCGCGCGAGTAGTTGCGGCAGGTGTAGCAGCCGCAGGCCGGATCAAGTGGGCCCGTGTCACGCGCATGGACGGCATTGCGGATGTTGACCACCCCGGTGGCCGTGAACAGGTGGCCATTGCGGGCGTGACGCGTGGGCATCACGCAATCGAACATGTCGATGCCACGCGCCACCGCGGCGATCAAGTCCTCGGGCCTGCCCACGCCCATCAGGTAGCGCGGCTTGTCGGCCGGGATATGCGGCTCGACCGCTTCAATGACCGACAGGCGCACCTCTTCGGGCTCACCTACCGCCAGACCACCGATGGCATAGCCGGGGAAGCCGATATCGAGCAGCGCCTGCAGCGAGTCCTGACGCAGCTGCGGGTACATGCCCCCTTGAATGATGCCGAACAGATTGCCGCGCGGTGGCGCCGGGTCGTCGCGGTAATAGTGCTTATGGCCGCGTACCGCCCAGCGCATTGAGCGCTCCATCGACTCGCGGGCCTGCGCTTCGGTGGCCGGCCAAGGCGTGCAATCATCAAAGGCCATGGCGATGTCCGAGCCCAGTGAACGCTGCACATCCATCGAGTCTTCGGGCGTCAGCCGAACCTCACTGCCATCGATGGGCGAGCGGAATTTGACGCCCTCCTCGGTGATCTTGCGCAGCTCGGCCAGGCTGAACACCTGAAAGCCACCCGAGTCGGTGAGGATGGGTTTTTGCCAATGCATGAAGCCATGCAGACCGCCATGGGCATCGATGATCTCGGTGCCGGGACGCAGCATCAGGTGAAACGTGTTGCCCAGAATGATCTGCGCGCCGATGCCCTCCAGCTCTTCGGGGGTCATCGCCTTGACGGTGCCGTAGGTACCCACGGGCATGAATGCCGGCGTTTCAATGGTGCCGCGCGCCAGCGTTAGCCGGCCACGACGGGCCAGGCCCTCGCGACGCAGCAGTTCGTATCGGATCATGGCAGCCGGCCCCGCACAGGGTAGATCAAGGGACGGCGATGGTAGGCAAGGGACCGGCGCGCTGCAATGCGCGCGCCGGCCACAGCGCTTAGGGCTTGTTGGGCGCCAGAATGACGCCGATCTCACCCTTGTCGTTGACCGGGTTGCGCTGGTTCTCCAGGCACACATACTCGATCAGCTCCGCGCCCGGCTTGGCGCGGTGATAGGACTTGGTCACCGTCCACGGCTTGGTAAAGGCCTTGGCATCGATCAGGGTGATCTCGTCCTTGAGGGTGTTGTCATCGGCCAGCCAGATGCGCTCGCGCACGCGAAGGGCATCCGAATGCGGCAGACCAGATGCCTCGAGGTTGGTGTCGCCACGCATGCCGATCGTGTCGGCTACCAGCACATCGCCTTCCCAGCGTCCCACCGAATAACCGTTGTAGGTGATATCGACTTCGTCGTCGGGCGGCAGCGGCCGGCCATCGGTGTAGATGCGCCGTGTCTGACCGTTCCACTCGGCAAAGATGTTCACCTGCAGCTCGTTCATCAACACTTCCATGGGATAGGTCATGGTCATGATGCGCGGCATACCCTGCGGCAGGCAGGCGGCAGTCGGGTCGCCGGTGGGCTTGCCGATGGCCGCATTGGCTTGGTGCCGATCGAAGATCTTCTGATACTCGGGCGTCAGCGGCGCGTTCTGGCCCTTGCCGGGCGGGACACCCTGCTGCCAGCCAATGCCGCCGCGGTTCTCCCACAGGCCGTTGAAGTCACGCTTGGACTTGGGCACGTAAGCCTTGGGCACAAAGCCCGCTGCCGCACGCGCTGCGGCAGGTGCCGCCGTGGCAGCGATAGCATTTTGTGACCAACCAGCTGTCGGTGCCGCAATAGCAGCCAGTGCCAACGCGCCAGCTACACCCTGAATTGATTTAACGATGTGCATAGATAACCCCCCCGGGCTCAATGACGATAAGACAGTGTGACGCCCACTTCACGTGGGCGCACTGCCGTCTCGGTAACAATCTGCGATGGCGAAGTGTTACCGATACCCAGCACCGTCGATTCGTTGGTGAGGTTGCTGGCAAACACCGATGCTTCGACAGTATTGAGCAAAATGCCCATGCGGGCATTGAGATTACGCGCCGCATCGCCCTGATAGACCACTGCCTGATAGCTGACCGTGCCAGGGCCGGTGGTACGCAGGTAATCGGTGGCGTACTGGTAATCGGCACGCACAAACGCCGGACGCTCTGCCAGCTTAAAGTCGTACTGCGCGCCCAGACTCAGCTGCCACTTAGGCGCGCCCAGCGTATCGCCCTCATACACCAGCACCTGCGGGGTAACGCCCGCGGGAACGGTGGTGAGCACTGTTTCGGTGTACCGCGCATCGGTATAGGCCACCGCTGCCTGCAGGCTCAGCTGTGCCAAACGACCCGACACCTGCACATCAAAGCCCTTGCTGACTGCAGCGCCGGCGTTGTCTACGTAGGTATGGCCGCACTGCGTCAGGCGCTGGCTAATCTGCGGATTCTTCCAGTCGATATAGAACGCCGAGGTGTTGATCTGCATACCCAGGATGCGGTTCTTGGCACCGACCTCATAGCTGATGACTTTGTCAGACTTGAAGTCGAGCGGCGTGCTGGTGATACCCAGGGCCGCCAGCGTGGGGGCGCAGTTGCCCGGAGGGGCGGGCTGGTTTACACCACCGGGACGATAGCCGGTGCTGTAGGTCGCATACAGCAGATCACCCGGAGTGGCCTGCCAGGCTAAGCCCAGCTTGGGCGACACAGGCGTTTCACTCTGTTTGCCATCGACCACGTTGTAGTACGGGTCGCCCGGCTGATTGGGGAATGGATGGCCGGCAGTAGGTGAAGTAATGCGCGTCGGCGAGGCCGGCGTGCCCACAAAGCCCAGCGTATTGCCGAACACCGACCCACCGGTGTACTGCAGATAGCTGACATCCATCTTGGAATAGCGGATGCCGGCGGTGGCCTTGAGTGTGTCGGTAAGTTTGTAGCTGGCCTCACCAAAGGCTGCCAACTCGCGCTCCTTGGTGGTCTGGTCACGATACGAGTGATTGCCCGCCACGCCGACCGGCAGCGGAATGCCGTTACTGTCGACGTTGACGTTGCCCATAAACCACTCCTCGCCCACGCCGCGCAGGAAGATGGCGCTTTGCTCTTCGTTGCCCGGTTCGATCAGCCGCTGCTTATAGCTGGCATCGGTAAAAAACAAACCAGCCAGCCAATCGAAGCGGCCGCTGTCTGGCGTTGACTGCAAGCGCAACTCTTGGGTAATGGCGCGACGGCCAAACGAATAGTTGAGCGCGGTCTGCCGCTGCGGATAGCCCGGAATGAACAGCAGGGTAGGGCCGATACCGCCGCTGATGGCCGCACGACACACACCGTCATCGGTAATAGATGAGGTGGCTGCACCGGCGCAGCTGGTGCCCACTGAACCAGTGCGTACGAACTGCGAGTTGGTGGTGGTTGGCAGCACCTGCGCGCGATGCCCCAGGCCCGTACCGGAGGTATAGCCCCAAGTGCGATCCGACAGATACGAGGTGACCGACTTGAGCGAACCAAAACCACCGAGCTTCAAGTCGAAGGTCAGTGACGGCAGCAAGGTTTCACCGGTACGAGGTGAAGTCAGCAGCTCGGCGGTGGTGGTGTTGGGGTAGTAACCCTGGAAGGTTTTGTACTTGCCGTAGTAGTTGTACGGCCCGAAAGTGCCACCGGCAAACACCGTATCGGGGAAGTCGTAAGCCACGCCGCTTTGCGTCGTGCCGCGATTGGTAAAGATGCCCGCTGCATAGGTGAGCTGCGGAATGTCGCGGTAGTACACGTCGTTGTTGTTGAAGTACTCGTGCGAGAAGTACACCGCAGGGGTGATCTGCACGGCATCACTGACATTAACGAGGAACGTGACGCGACCGGCCTCGCCCTCACGCCAGTTGCTGTCTTTAGCAAACTCCTGACCCGTATAGAACGACACGTGGTCCAGATAACCGCCCTGACGACGCTTGAAATAGCTGGCACGCACGCCGACCTTATCGTCGATCAGCGGACCGCCCATCGCCATGCCCAACTCATAACCCGCGCTACCACCCGACAGCGTCGAGGCTTCAGCGCGAACGCTGGCACTCACATCTGTAAGACTGGGCGTCGGCGTAATAAAACGGATAGCGCCGCCTTGTGCAGAGCCGCCGTACAGCGTGCCCTGCGGACCGCGCAGCACCTCCACACGCCCCAGGTCATAGAGCATCGGGAAAGGCGAGCCGTTACCGGTCACAGCGCCGTTGGTATCGCGCTTTTGGATCGGCACATCATCCAGATACACACCGGTGGTGGGCGAACCTAGCGTGGAACCGATGCCGCGGATGGAGATGGACGGGTTGCCCTCGCTGCCACCGCGCTTGAAGTTCAGTGACGGCACGCTGCGCGCCAGGTCCTGCACATCTTTGAGGCCTTGCTTCTCAATGGTCTCGGCAGTGACTGCCGTCATGGAGATGGCGACACGATTGACCGTGGTGGACTGACGCGTCGCGGTGACTACGATCTCGCCCAACACATCATCGCTGCCAGCCTGCTGTGACCAAGCACTGACGGGCACCGCACTGAGCACACTGCCCAGCGAAGCGATGGCGATAAGTTCCCGGCGAGTCTTCTTGCTGCCTTGCATCCTGAACCCCCTGTGTAGTGGCTGCTACGCAGCCGCGACTATTTTTGTTGTGGCATGACCTGTTTGGTAACGCCGTTGACGCTGCGCTCGCGATTGTTTTCTTCACACACGTAATCGCTGATCGACCAATCACGGTGGCGTCGGTACAGACGCGTGGTGACATACGGCTTAGTGAAAGCCTTAGGGTCGATCATGGTGATCTCGGCCTCGAGCAGATCCGGCTCGCGCAAGCGCCAGCGCTCCCGCACGGTAAGTTGATCGCTGTGCGGCATGCCTGTGTTCTGCAGCATGGTGTCGCCGCGCAGGGCCACGGTGTCCATCACCAGCGTCTGCCCTTCCCAATGACCGATGGTGTGGCCGTTGTAAGAAACTTCCACGTCGTCCGGATGGCCGCGGCCATCAGCATGGATCTGCCGCACCTGGCTCATGTATTCATGGACCATCGTGACGCGCTTGCCGCCCTGGGAAATCATGATTTCGAGCGGGTACGGGTTCCAGATGACGCGCGGCACACCCGGCCACAGGCAGGTGGCGGTGGGATCGTTGATGGGCTCGCCGCGCGCGTGCGCCTCGGTAACCTTGGCATAGCGCGCCGCATACTCGGGCGTATAGGGCGGCGCGGCCGGCTTGAACGAGTTCTTACCGACCGGATCGACATTGAAAGTGCCGGCAAAGCGGTCGATATGAATGCCGCTGATGTTCTGCCATACACCCTCAAAATCGGGCAGGCGCGCTGCGCGGGCCGGCAGGGCCAACACCGCCGATGCGACGAACAAAGCCAGAAAACGCCGTGACAGCATAAAACCCCCGTTGATCAAACACCGCGGTTACGAACCGCCGCGTTCAGAATGACGGGCTGTTTCGTGAAGTGTCAATCCGTCGTGTGCGCCGTTTCGCAGGGCAACACCAACATGGCGTCCCCATAACTGAAGAATCGGTAACGCTGCTGCACGGCGTGGGCATAGGCCGCCAGCAC
This sequence comes from Pseudomonadota bacterium, assembly GCA_026398735.1. Classification (GTDB taxonomy): domain Bacteria; phylum Pseudomonadota; class Gammaproteobacteria; order Steroidobacterales; family Steroidobacteraceae; genus ZC4RG30. Next base: position 83,435 of record JAPLSH010000009.1, read on the forward strand.
CGCCTCGCGGCCGGCAAAGGCCGACACCAGCATCAGCAACGTGGACTCCGGCAGGTGAAAGTTGGTGACCAGTGCATCAACCACCCGGAACCGGTAACCGGGAGTAATAAACAGCCGTGTGTCCCCGCTACCAGCACACAAGCTGCCCCCCGCGGCAGCTGATTCGAGTGCACGCGCTACGGTAGTGCCAACGGCCACCACGCGTCCGCCGCGTGCACGGCACGCCGCGACAGCATCGAGCAGCGCCGCGTCGACGCTATAGCGCTCAGCATGCATGACGTGCTGCGCCAGGTCGTCCACACGCAGCGGCTGAAAAGTGCCTGCGCCCACATGCAGCGTGACGCGAGCGGTCGGCACACTGCGGTCTGCCAATGCCTGCACCAGCGCTTGGTCAAAATGCAGGCTAGCGGTGGGCGCGGCCACTGCGCCGGGCACGCGCGCAAACAGGCTTTGGTAGCGCTCGCGATCGTTGTCGTCTGCGGTACGCGAGATATAGGGCGGCAGCGGCATCTGGCCCTGTGCCTCAAAAAACGCCATCACCTCGCACGGCAGTTCGATTTCCCACAGGTCTTCTTGCTTGCCGATGACCGTCACCGGGCCACCCGGCGTGGTGATCTGCAGACCTGACTGGATCGCCTTGCTGGCGCGCATCTGCACCAGAGCCCGGCGCTCGCCGATGGCACGCTCCAGAAACAGCTCGACGCGCCCGCCAGTGGGTTTGCTGCCAAACACGCGAGCAGGCACCACACGCGTGTCGTTGAACACCAGTAAATCGAGGGGACTCAGAAGCCCCGGCAGTTCGGTGAACTGCCGGTCCTGCAGCGCACCGCTGCTGCCGTCGAGCAGCAGCAACCGACTGGCCGAACGCTCGGCCAGCGGGACCTGAGCGATCAGGTCCGGCGGCAATGTGAAGGTGAAGTCTGAGCGGCGCACGGGCCGCGGATGTTAGGGGGCCTTGGGGGCCGGAGCAACGTTGCCGTGCGGACCGCTGTGCTCGACGTTGATCTCGAGCATCTTGGGCGGCTCGGGCATCACCACGTCCACCGACAGCGGCTTGCGGTCGCGCACCAGCTTCAAGGCGATCTTCTCGCCACCGGCGTAGCTGCCCAAAATGCGCCGCGCCTGCTCTGCCGTGGTGGGCTGACGACCGTCGATCGCGGTGATGATGTCGCCGTCTTCAATCTTGAGTGACGCGTTGTCGGTGTGCACAACAAGCACGCCGGACTTGGCACCAAAATAGCTTCCCAGGCGCGGCGAGAGCGTAGCCAGTTCCAGACCCAGCGCGGGCTTACGCATCATCATCATCATCTGGCCCATACCGGGCGGACGGGGGCCGCCGGGCGCCATGCCAGCGACATCCTCGGTGAGCACCGCGCCCTGCGGGCCCATGGCATTGCGAATGATGCGACGGGTGACCACGCGCTCGTCGCCACCCTCGCCCGTGGCGGTAACGATGCGAATTTCACGCGGCGGGCTGGAGCCATCGGCCGGCGCAGGAACCGTAATCACCATAGGGCCTTTAACGGCACCAGCCGGGGGAGTCTGGGCGTGCGCGGGCAGCGTTAGCAGCGCGGCAATCACGGGCAGAAAAACGTGCTTCATGGCAGGTGCTCCAAGTAATTTCGGCGAAGTAAACGTTAACAGGTCTAAAGCACTAGACATTGAACGCAACGAAAGATTCCCGACAAGCACGGAAAGTGCTTAACATCTGCACCCTTCGCGCCGGTGTGGCGAAACTGGTAGACGCAGCAGACTCAAAATCTGCCATGGGAAACCATGTGTCGGTTCGACTCCGACCACCGGCACCACCTTAATGGTGGTCCCTCAACCCGGCGCCAGCAGCTCCTGTAGCTCGGCTTCCTCGCAGGCCTCAAGCTCTTGGAGCAACAACTCAAGCGGCCCGGGTTTGCCAAAGTAGTGCCCTTGGCCGCGCTCCACGCCGATCTGGCGCAGCTTTTCGGCCTGCGCCGCGTCCTCAACAAACTCCGCCACAGTGTCCAGACGAAAAGCCTGGGCCAGCTGCGTCACGCCGCGGACGGCCGCTTCGGAACGCGGGTCGGTCAGCAGGTCCCGCACAAAAGTGCCATCGATCTTGATGCGGGTGACTGGCAGCGTGCGCAGATAAGCCAGCGAGTTGGCGCCGGTACCAAAGTCATCCAGCGCCACGCCGCAACCGGCGTCCCGCAGCCGCTGCATCATCTGCGCCGCCCACTTCAGATCTGATACGGCCACCTGCTCGGTGACCTCTAGTGTGATCAATCGTGTCGGTAGGCGCACGCGTTTAACCTGCGCCACCACATGATCAATGAACGCGGGATCACACAGGGAACCGCCACAGATGTTGATGGAGAAGCCGACCCGCCGCCGACCCACCAGCAAGCGGTGTGGCGTGAGCAGCTCTATGGCTCGATCAAACACATAGCGATCGATCTCCGGCAGCAGCTGATAGCGCTGCGCGGCATCAATAAAATCTTTGGCTGAATGCACATTGCCCTGCGTATCACGCATGCGCAGCAGCAACTCGTAACTAACCGGCGCATCGGCTTCGTGTAACGAGACTATTTTTTGCCCGTACAGCAGCATCTCGCCGGTACGCAGTGCGGCACGCAGATCGGCCGCGGCAAAGACTTCTTCGTGCCGGCGGATGATTAGCGAGTCTTCGGAGACGTGCACCTCCGCGCGGCCTCGACCGCGCTCCTTGGCCAGTTTGAGCACCAGCTCGGCCGACACAAAGGCTTTGTCCAGATGAGTACTGAGATTGCGTGTCTCGGCAATGCCGCAACTGGCCGACAAGCCGCCGCCACTGACACCCGATAGCGGTAGTGCGGCCACCGCATCCATCAGTTTTTCGGCCAGTGAGTAGGCCGCGGACGCATCGGCCCAAGGCAACAGCACCGCAAAGCAACCGCCAAACAACCGCGCCACGCAGGCATCTGGCGCAACGTCTGCGGACTGTAGTACGCGGGCAACTTGCACGATCATCTGGTCGCCGGCCTCAAAGCCGTACAGTTCGTTGACCGATTGCAATCGATCCAAATCAAGCAACAACAAACTGCCCTTACCCAACGGCTCGCGTTTGAGTTGCTCTTCCAGGCCCTGCCGGTTGAGCAAGCCGGTAGCACGATCAAAACCGGCCTCCAAACGCCGCGCCATGGCCGTAGCACCAAGGCCCAGCGACAACAGTTGCGTGACCGAGGGTTCAGCTGCAGTCAGTGGCGCAAGATAGGCCACCACAGCATCCACTTTGCCGTCGCAGCAATCCAGCGCCAGCACCCGCAGCCGGCAATGCGCAGCATGCGCACCGGTCTGCGAGGGATCGATCAACAGCGGACGCTGCAACGTGCCGCACAAGCCATCGAGTCGGTTAGCTAAATCTGCCACTTCCAGCGATACCGCCGGAGCGAGCCGGCTCAGCGACTGCCTACACAAAGTGATACCGCGCGCAGGCACCCTCAGCATCGCGTATTGGCTGCCACTGGCAGCCAAGCCCGCATCAAGTAGCGACTCCAGCGTGCTGGCATCAGCCAACGTATCGGCATTGGCTATCAACGGCGACAGGAGCATTTGCTCAACTTCGTGTGCAGCCAATTCCACGTACTGCAACTCTTGGCTCATGCAGTCCAGGGCAGGTGTCAGACGCAACAACAGGTCAGCGATGGCCGCCGACTCTGCGGCAGGCACTACCACTGCCATAGCACCGAGCAACTGCTGCGATGCAGACAACAAGGGCCGCAGAACCACCCAGTGCTGAGCGTCGAGCCGTTGGCTGATCAGCGCATCGTGCAACGGCACCGCGACTGCCCAGCCCGTGGCCTGCAGCAACGAATCCACAGAAAGGGGGGCACTGCCCCAGGCGGCAGTACGCTGCAGTTGCGGGCCGGCCAATACCAAGCCCAGCACCCGCGGGTCCAAGGCCTGCGCTAAGGCACCATAGCGATCACAAAAACCAATGCTGGCAAGAGGTGTAGCTGCGGTCATGCAGTCAGCATAAGTGGCAAGCCCTTGCCACCGGCGTGATCCAGGTCTCAGCGACTGAGCCACCTGCTAATCTCTGGACATGAGCAGCATGCTTTTTTGCAGTCACTGCGGTGACCGCACCGTCATCCGTATCCCCGAGGGTGATCAATTGCCGCGGGTGCTGTGCGACACCTGCGGCACCATTCACTATCAAAACCCGCGCGTGGTGGTGGGCTGTGTGCCGCAAGCCGATGATGGCCGCATCTTGATCTGTCGCCGCGCCATCGAGCCGCGACTGGGCTACTGGACCGTCCCCGCCGGCTTTATGGAAAACGGCGAATCCCTGGAACAGGGTGCGGCCCGCGAAACCCATGAAGAAGCCTTGGCACACGTACAAATCGGGTCATTGCTGGCGCTGATCAGCATTCCCGAGGCGCAGCAGGTGCATGTGTTTTTCCGCGGTCGGTTGCTCACGCCGGCACACAGCGCCGGCCCAGAGAGCTTGGAAACGCTTTTGGTCGATGCAGCCGATATCCCGTGGGCTGATATAGCCTTTCAGTCCACGATCTATGCCCTAGAGCGGTTTCTGGAGGACCGGGCCGCCGGTCGCGACATCCCGCATGTCACCAGCCTGTCGCGCCGCCCCAGCAGTGACTGACAGACGCGGTCATTTCACGTCCGCCGCGGGGTCATGGCACAATTGACCCCTATCGAATCAGAGGGCTGCGCATGACGTTTGTCGTCACCGAAAATTGCATCAAGTGCAAGTTCATGGACTGTGTCGAGGTGTGCCCGGTGGATTGCTTCCACGAGGGCCCCAATTTCCTGGTCATCGACCCGGATGAATGCATAGATTGCACGCTGTGCGAGCCCGAGTGCCCGGCAGGGGCTATCTTCTCCGAAGACGAAGTGCCCGCCGGTCAGGACGATTTCCTGGAGATCAATGCACAGCTGGCCAAGAAATGGCCGGTCATCACCGAAAAGAAGCCCGCTCCGGCAGACGCCGAGGAGTGGAAAGACAAGCCCGGCAAGCGCGAGCTGCTGCAGCGCTAAGGGCGCAAAGTCAGCGGGCCGCGGTGGCCCGCTGCAGGTGTTTGAGCAAATCCTTGGGCTGCATATAGCCGTTGACGATCTCGCCATCGGGCATCACCAGTGAAGGCGTGCCCCGCACGCCAATGTCTTTGCCCAGCTTCCACTGACGCTGCACCGGGTTGGCGTTGCACACCGAACCCTTGAGCATCTGGCCCGGCTGGGCACGGCTGAAGGCATCGCCGCGATCCGGCGCACACCACACCACTTGGGCACGGATCCACGAATCGCTGGCCGGCCCGGAGCGCGGCCAGGCCGCATAGCGCAGACGCACGCCAAGGCGGTTGTAGTCGGGAATCTGACTGTGCAACCGACGGCACCACTGGCAGTCCACATCGGTAAACACCGTCACGGTATAGCGCGCGTCCTTGGGACCGAACACGATCATGTCGGATTCGTCCAAGGACTCCAGCGTATGGGCACGCACTTCACGACGCCGAGCCTCACTGAGGTTGGGCATGGCACCACTGCTGGCGACTTTGTACAGATCGCCACCGAACATGTATTTGCCGTCTGCGGTCACGTAAGTGACCTCAGCGCCGCGCGTCAGCTCCCAAATACCCGGCACGGCCGTCGGCCGCAGGTTTTCCGGGTGCGCGCCGGGAATATGCGCAGCGATACCGGCGCGCGGATCGACGCCAACCGGCTGCGATGCAGGAGGATGATCCAGCGCTGTGCCAGATAGCGGCAGCAGCGCCAACAACAGCAAGTACAGTGTGCGCTTCATCCGCGCGGGTGATGCTTGCCGTGCATGTCCTTCAAGCGCTCACGCGCAACATGCGTGTAGATCTGAGTGGTCGACAGATCGCTATGACCCAGCAGCATCTGCACAACACGTAGATCAGCACCGTGATTGAGCAGGTGCGTCGCAAATGCATGGCGCAGCGTGTGCGGCGACAGGTCACGGTTGATGCCGGACTTGGCCGCATAGCGTTTGATGATGTGCCAGAACGCCTGACGCGTCATGCGATCACCACGACGGGTCGGAAACAGATATTCGGTAGTGCGTTCGAGCAAAATCTCGCCGCGACCGACCGCGAGAAAATCGCGCAGGCAACGCATGGCTTCGTCACCCAGCGGTATCAAGCGCTCGCGATTACCTTTACCCAGTATGCGAATCACGCCCTGGTTGAGGTTGAGCTGGTTGTATTTGAGGCTCACCAGCTCCGACACGCGCAACCCGGTGGCATAGAGCAATTCGAGCATCGCGCGATCGCGACTACCCAGCGGATCGAGCACCACCGGTGCGTTGAGCAACGATTCGACTTCTTCTTCAGACAGCGAGCGCGGCAAGGAACGACCGATCTTGGGCATCGCAATCTGCGTAGTCGGATCATCGCGGCGCATCCCCTCGCGGGTCATGTAGCGATAAAAGCGACGGAACGAGGACAACTGGCGCGCGGTAGAACGCGGCTGCGCACCGGCTTCTGCACGCCAGGCAACAAAGCCCAGCACATCAGCGCGACTGGCCGTCTCTATTTGGGCCTCGGTACGGGCCAGAAAACGTGACAGCGCCACCAGGTCTGCCCGGTAGGCAGACAGGGTATTGGGGGACAAACCGCGCTCCATCCACACGGCGTCCAGGAAGCGGGCCACGACGGCATCCACCCCATCCGTCCCCGGCGTGACCGGATCTACTGCGACTAGGGGAAGTGCCACGTGCTGCTCTCGATTGGCTGAAAGTACATGTTCGCAGTATGGTCAGTACCCAACACCGACTGCGTGACCCGAATCACAACCGAGCCACGGCACTTTCTTACAAAGAGAACTCGCGCACATCTTGGGCCCCTCAATCGACTCTCCTGCCACAGCCCGTCTACCGCTGCCGCTGGCAATAGCCTACACCGCCTATGCCGGCAGCCTGTTTTTGGGTATGGCCCTGCTGACGCTGCTGGCTGCTTTGTTGCCCGTGTCGTTGCCGCGTCGTCGGACGCTGGTGCGCGCCGGTGCCCGCGGCTTTATGGCGTTGGCAGGTCTGCGCCTGCGACTGCTGCACCCGGAACGGCTGCCAGAGGGTCCCTGTGTCGTCGTGGCCAACCACGCCAGATAGAGGTCGCGGTCAGGGCAGTGCCCGTGATGCGCGCCGCGTGCTGCGCACGGCTGCATCGGGGGCCTCGCTGGCATTCTTTCCGGAAGGCACGTTTGAAGACACGCCGGGACTGCTGCGCTTTCATGCCGGCGCATTTGTCGCAGCTGTAAGAGCCGGCTGCCCCGTGGCACCTGCTGTCATCCGCGGCACGCGTCAGGCACTGCAACTGCATCGCGGACTGGCCTATCCGGGGGTAATCGAAGTCGAATTACTACCGGCACTGCCAGTGCCCGCAGCCGATGACGCTGCCGCCGTCTCGAATCTGCGCCAGGCAGCACGCAGCGCCATTCTCGAACGATTAGGTGAACCCGACCTGGCGCCCTGAATCGCACCGCACGCCGGCACAGCGATTATCATGGCCAGATGAGTACCGCTGATATCGAACGCGACGTGATGGAGTACGACGTGCTGGTGGTGGGCGCAGGCCCCGCTGGCCTTGCCTGCGCGATCCGTCTTAAACAACTGCAGCCAGAACTGTCCGTCTGCGTTCTGGAGAAGGCCGCTGCCATCGGCAGCCACACGCTCTCTGGTGCGGTCATCGAGCCAGGCCCCTTGGACGCACTGCTGCCGCAATGGCGCGACAACCCGCCCGCCACCTGTGTGCCGGTCACCCGCGACGAACTGCGGCTGCTCACGCGAAAAGGCCAGTGGTCACTGCCTGTGCCGCCGCAACAGAACAACCACGGCAATCTCATCGTGTCGCTGGGTCTACTGATGCCGCAGTTGGCCGCTGCTGCAGAGGCGCTGGGAGTCGATGTCATCGCCGGCTTTGCCGGTGCGCGTGTGCTGTTCAACGACGACGACTCTGTGGCCGGTGTGTGCATCGGCGACATGGGGCTGCAGCACGACGGCACGCCCGGTCCGGACTTTACGCCCGGCCCCGAGATCCGCGCCCGCACCACCGTGCTGGCTGAGGGCTGCCGGGGCAGCCTGAGCAAAACACTCATTGCCCATTACGATCTGGATCGCGACTGCTCGCCGCAGACCTATGCGTTGGGTATGAAAGAGCTGTGGCAACTGCCGCCAGGTCGCGCGCAACCAGGATTGGTGCAGCACTCACTGGGTTGGCCGCTGGACAGCGCCACCTACGGCGGCAGTTTTATCTATCACTTGGATCAGGACCGCGTGTACATCGGCTTTGTTGCCGGCCTGGACTATCAGGATCCGCGTTTCTCGCCCTTCGAAGCCTTGCAGCAGTTCAAGCATCACCCTTCAGTAAAAGCGCTGCTTGAAGGCGGGCAGTTACTGGGTGCCGGTGCACGCACCATTGCGGCAGGCGGCTGGCAGTCCATGCCCAAGCTGGACATGCCCGGTGCACTGCTGGCCGGCGATGCCGGCGGCACACTCAACTTTCCCAAGATCAAAGGTGTTCACCAGGCACTGCGCAGCGGCATGCTGGCCGCCGAGCACTTGATCGAACACGGCAGCAGTGCGGGCTTTGATGCACGCTGGCGCGCATCCCCTGGTGGCCGCGAGCTACATCAAGTGCGCAACATCAAGCCCGGGTTCAAAGGTGGCTTGTGGGCAGGTCTTGCTAATGCAGCCTTCGAAACATTGGTCAGCGGCCGCAGTCCTTGGACACTGCGCAACAGCAGCAACACTGCACTGGGCAAGCTTGATGAATTCAGCTCACCCGATCGCGGCTGGGTGGAGCGCGATCTGGCGCCTCGTGATCGCACCGCATCGGTGTTCTTTGCATCGACGCAGCACGATGAGCGCCAACCGGCGCATCTGAAGGTGGCTGACACACATATTTGCGCTACCCGCTGCGCCACCGAGTACGGCAACCCTTGCACACGCTTTTGCCCAGCCGGTGTGTACGAGATGATCGACGATGGCAGCGGTGGCAAGCGTCTGCAGATCAACGCGGCCAATTGCGTGCACTGCAAGGCCTGTGACATCAAAGACCCCTATGCTCAGATCACCTGGATCACACCTGAAGGCGGATCCGGTCCAAACTACGCAGGACTATGAGCACACCCGCAGACATCAAGGCCGAAGCCACGCGCCCCGAAAAGGCTGCGCGCGTTGCCGCCCTGCGCGAAGCGCTGGACGAGGGCGCAGTGCGTGCAGCGCAGCGACTGGTCGCCACGCTGCATCCAGCCGAGATTGCGCAACTCCTCGAATCGCTGCCGCCGCGCCGCCGCGAGTTTCTCTGGGAACTGACCGAACCTGAAATCGATGGCGATGTGCTGGTCGAGCTCAGTGACGACGTGCGCGATGAGCTCATCAGCGACATGGATCCCGAAGAGCTGGCCGCAGCCGCCGAGAGCATGGAAGTGGAGGATCTGGCCGATCTGATCGACAGCCTTCCCGAGACGGTCACGCAGCAACTGCTGCGCAACATGGACCAGCTCGATCGCGAACGACTCAACCGCATGCTGTCCTGGGCGGACGATACCGCCGGCAGTCTGATGAGCACCGACACGGTCAGCGTGCGGGCCGACGTGTCGATTGAAGTCGTGCTGCGCTATCTGCGTATGCGCGGCGAGCTGCCGGAACGCACCGACCGTCTGTTCGTTGTGGATCGCGGCGACCGCTTTCTGGGTACTGTCACGCTGTCACGCTTGCTCACTGAAGACCCGGAACGGTTGGTGGGCGAGAGTCTCGACTCAGAAGCCGTACGACTTGCGCCGGGCACGCCGGCCAGCGAAGTGGCGCAGTTGTTCCAAGCTCGCGATCTGGTCTCCACTGCAGTAGTTGATGACGATGGCCTGCTGCTGGGTCGTATCACGGTCGATGACGTGGTCGATGTCATCAGCGAAGAAGCCGCGCACGAAGTCATGGCTGGTGCGGGTCTGCGCGACGAAGAAGACGTGTTCGCTGCCGTGATGCCCTCCGCACGTCGCCGCTTCATCTGGTTGGCCATCAACCTGGCCACGGCATTCTTGGCCTCGTCCGTGGTCGCAGCCTTCGAGGGCACCATCGAAAAAGTTGCCGCACTGGCTGTGCTGATGCCGATCGTGGCCAGCATGGGCGGCATTGCCGGAACGCAGACCGTCACGCTTATCATTCGCGGCCTTGCACTGGGACAAGTGCAATGGAGCGATGCGCGCTGGCTGCTGATGCGCGAGATGGGCGTCGGCATGATCAACGGCATGTTGATGGCGCTGGTGGTGGGTTTGTCTACCGCCGCATGGATCGGTGGCACCAAGCTGTCGATCATTATCGGCACGGCGATGGTCGTGAACCTGCTGGCTGCCGCGTCGGTAGGCGTGCTGGTGCCGCTGACACTGCGACGCTTGCGGATCGACCCTGCCCTGTCAGCCGGCGTGATCCTCACCACGTTCACCGACTGCATCGGTTTCGCCACGCTGCTGGGTCTGGGCACCATCTTCCTCACCTAAGTCAGCCCCGGTCAGAAACGCGACCAACTCCGGGCCGCGCGCCAACGCATCCTGGTAGCCCAGCGCGATCAGCTCCTGCGTGTAGGGCGCTTCAAACATCAGGTAACTGGCCAAGCGTGCACCGCGTGCGCCGCGTGCGCCGCCGACACGCAAGAACGCCCGCAAGCTGCGCGGCAAGCAACTGATATGGCGCTGCGCAATAGCTGCCGGGTCTTGGCTGGGCTGCATCAACAGCGTGTCCACATGACGCGCACCAGGCACCGCCTGCGGCACATGGCGCACCAGCAGGTTGACGCGCTGCATCTGTTGTTGATCGGCATAGACCTGATCCATAAACAGGTTGTCCAGCGCATAGCCGAGCAATTGCGCAGGTCCAGGTGGCGCGGCTTGCACCGGCACGACCTCACGCTCCTGACGCGAGCGCACACCGATGATCAGCAAGCGTGTTGCGCCCAGATGCGCGGCAGGACTCAGCGGCGCCAACTGGCGCATCGCGCCGTCGCCATGAAACTCACCCTCGAGCTGCTGCGGCGGAAACAGCAGCGGTACAGCCAAGCTGGCCATCAGATGATCCAGGTTCAACGCGGCACGGCGGCCCAGGTGCTGTCTGCGCGTCCACTCCTCGACTCCCGCGTCCGCAGCAAAATACGCCACTGACTTACCACTGCTGTAACCACTGGCACACAGCGCCAGCGCATCCAGATCGCCGCGCGCCAAGCCGCGCTGCAGCCCCTGCCAAGCGATGCTGTGCTGTAGCAGTTGGCGCAGCGGCCGGTTGGACAGCAAGGACTGGGGTGGGTCGACCAGCCAACCCCCACTAGCCAGCGAGGTGACCCAATGCAAGCCGGCTTTGAGCATGGGCCATGCGCCCACTTCAAACACCTGATCGACGTGAAAGCCCGCCCAGACCCGCTCAATCTCGGCGACCGCAGCGTGCCAACGGTGGGCATGGGTGGCGATGACGGCCGCCGACACCGCGCCGGCCGAGGTGCCGACGATGACGCGAAACGGGTTGGCCAGTTGCGGCAGCAACTGGGAAAGACCCTTGAGGACACCGGCTTGATACGCCGCGCGCGCACCGCCGCCGGTCAGAACCAGACCGGGAACCTGCGGACGTGATGACGGGTCGCTCAGCATGCAGCTACTATTGCCATCAAGACCGGGCCGCCCTGGCCCGCTGGGGAACACATCATGCGTTCATGCTCCGCTCATCGCACATCACTGCGCAAGTTTGCTGTAGCCGCTGCCGCTGCCTTGATCGGCGCTGCCAGCATCAACACCGTCACGGCAGTGGCCGCCGACCTGCCCACAGCCAATGCCACCGCGCCGGCTGTTGGCACATTGGCGCCGGCCATCCGCTTGCAGGACCAGACTGGCAAGTGGGTCAGCCTGGAAGAGCAGCGCGGCAAATGGGTCGTTCTGTACTTCTACCCGAAGGACCAGACGCCCGGCTGCACCACCGAGGCCTGCGAGTTCCGCGATGACGTGTTTTCGTTCCGTAAGGCCGGCGCCGTGGTGCTGGGTGTAAGCGTTGACGACGTCGAGTCGCACAAGGCTTTCGCTGACAAGCACGGTCTGCCGTTCTCGCTGTTGGCAGATTCCAAGAAGGAAGTGGCTACGCGTTACGGCGTGCTGACCAGCTTCGGCCCGATGACCATCGCGCGCCGCGACACCTTCCTGATCGATCCGCAGGGCCGCATCGTGCGCCACTACGAGAAGGTCAAGCCGGAAGGCCACTCGAAGGAGCTGCTGGCGGACATCGAAACGCTCAAGGGTTCCGCCAAGACCAAGGGCTGATTCACCCAAGTAGACGGGCCGGCGCACACGCGCCGGCCCTGGTCGCCTTCAGCGACGCACCACGCGCAGAATCTGCAGCGAGTTGGTGCCACCTTGAACACCAGACAAATCACCCTTGGTGAGAATGATCTGGTCACCCACATCGACAATGCCCGCATCCAGCAAGCGATCAAAGATCGCCTGCTGAGTCTGGTCAGGCACTGTGTGTGTGACATCGAACAACACCGGATAGACGCCGCGATACAGCGTAACGCGACCGCGTGTGGTCTCTTGCCGCGTAAACGCATAGACCGGAATGTCCACACGGATACGTGACATCCACAACGGCGTGAGACCCGACTCCGTAAGTGCCACGATGGCCCGTACGCGCAGGTGATTAGCGGTGTACATCACCGCCTTGGCGATCGCTTCCTCGGTGTTCTGGAACTCGCCCTCGGTGCGCACGCTGCCGGGATTGCCCAGCTCGTATTTCTCGGCGCCCAGAATGACGTCATTCATGGCCTGCACGGCCTTGATCGGGAATTTGCCCGCAGCCGTCTCGGCCGACAGCATCACCGCATCGGTGCCATCGAGCACTGCGTTGGCCACGTCGCTGACCTCGGCGCGGGTGGGCACCGGACTGTTGATCATGGACTCCATCATCTGTGTCGCAGTGATCACCACGCGATTGGCAGCCAATGCCTGCGGGATGATCGTCTTTTGCAGACCCGTAAGCTCTGCATAACCCATCTCAACACCCAGATCACCGCGCGCCACCATCACCGCATCGGTGACAGCCAGAATCTGCGCGAGATTTTCGATGGCCTCGTGCCGTTCAATCTTAGCAACCACATGAGCCTTGCCGCGCCACTTGCGCAGCTCTGATTGAGCACGACGGATGTCGGCCGCATCGCGAGCAAACGACACCGCTACATAATCGACCGCCATCTCGGCAGCGAACTTGATGTCCTCAAGGTCTTTGTCGGTCAACGCCGGCGCTGACAAGCCACCGCCCTGGCGATTGACACCTTTGCGGTTGGACAGTTCGCCACCGATGCGCGTGACGCACTCAATGCGCGTACCGGCAACGCTGAGGACATCGAGCACGATGAAGCCGTCGGCCAGCAGCAGCGAGTCGCCGGGCTTCACGTCACGCGGCAAATCTTTGTAGGCGCAGCCCACTTCGCGCTCATTACCAGCCGACGGATCGAGGCTGGTATCGAGTGCAAACTCCTGGCCCTCTGCCAGATGAATGCGACCCTGAGCAAAGCTCTCGATACGAATTTTGGGGCCTGCCAGATCGGCGAGGATGCCCACGGGACGACCGACCTCTGCTGCGGCCTCCCGCACCTGCACGATGCGACGGCGCATGTCCTCGCGCGTGCCATGCGAGAAGTTGATGCGGGCCATATCGAGGCCCGCCTCAATCATGCCGCGCAATACGGCCGGGTCATCGGTGGCCGGTCCGAGAGTGGCTACGATTTTGGTACGCCTGAACATCTGTGTTGCTCGCTTGGCACCCGCGGGGGTGCTGTCTGGGGTCTCTTACTGGACTGCGCGGTCCTCAAGGACCGCAACCGCCGGCAGCTTCTTACCCTCGACGAACTCGAGGAAAGCGCCACCACCCGTGGAAATGTAGGAGATGCCGTCTTCGACACCGTATTTTTCGATGGCTGCCAGCGTGTCGCCGCCGCCGGCAAGCGAGAACGCCTTGCTGCTGGCGATGGCACTGGCAATGGCGCGCGTGCCTTCGCCGAACTGGTCGAACTCGAATACGCCGACCGGACCGTTCCACAACACCGTACCGGCTTCGCTGATGATGCGCGCCAGACGTTCTGCGGTGTCGGGTCCAATGTCGAGGATCAGATCATCTGCGGCGACATCATTGACGCCGCGCACATCAGCATGCGCCGTGGCCGCAAACTCTTTGGCAGTGACCACATCGGTGGGCAACGGAATATCAGCACCACGCTCGTGCGCGCGCGACAACAGACGACGGCAAGTCTCTAGTTGATCCACTTCGCACAGCGACTTGCCGACCGCCACACCGGTAGCAGCCAGGAACGTGTTGGCAATGCCGCCCCCGACAATCAGCCGATCGACCTTCTCGAGCAAGGCTTCGAGGATGGTGAGTTTGGTGCTGACCTTGGAGCCGGCGACGATGGCCACTAGCGGACGCTTGGGGCTCAGCAGCGCGCGCTCAAGTGCCTCAAGCTCACCCATGAGCAGCGGACCGGCAGCGGCCACCGGCGCATAACGGGCCACACCGTGGGTGCTGGCCTCGGCGCGATGCGCCGTGCCAAACGCATCCATGACAAACACATCACACAGCGCAGCCATGCGCCGCGACAAGCTCTCGTCGTCTTTTTTCTCGCCCTTGTTGAAGCGCACGTTTTCGCACAACACCACTTGGCCTGGCTCTACCTCGACGCCATCGAGCCAATGCTTGAGCAGCGGCACGCTGCGGCCCAACAGGGCCGACAGTCGCGCTGCAACCGGTGCCAGCGACAACGCCGGATCGAAGTTGCCTTCGGTGGGTCGACCCAGATGCGAGAGCAGAATGACGCGCGCGCCTTTGTCCAAGGCCAAACGGATGGTCGGCAATGCCGCGCGGATACGCGCATCGCTGACCACCTCGCCGCCCTGAATGGGGACGTTGAGGTCCTCACGGATCATCACGCGCTTGCCCGACAAGTCGAGCTGCGCCATCTGCAACACGGTCATCTCAGCGGGCCTTTGACCAAGCCATCGCCGTGTCGAGCATGCGGTTGGAGAAGCCCCACTCGTTGTCGTACCACGAGCAGACCTTGACGATAGTGCCGTCGATCACCTTGGTGAGCGTAGCGTCATAGGTCGATGAGGCAGGGTCGTGGTTGTAATCGATCGACACCAGCGGTGCATTGGTGCAAGCCAGCACGCCCTTGAGCGGACCGGCAGCAGCAGCCTTGACCAATGCAGTGATCTCATCTGCAGTGGTCTCACGGTTGGCCGTGAAGGTGAGGTCGACCATGGACACGTTGATGGTCGGCACGCGAATCGCAAAGCCATCGAGCTTGCCCTTGAGCTGCGGCAGCACCAGACCCACGGCAGCGGCAGCGCCGGTCTTGGTGGGGATCATCGACATCGTGGCCGAGCGCGCACGGCGCAAGTCCTCGTGATAGACGTCGGTGAGCACCTGATCGTTGGTATAGGCGTGGATGGTGGTCATCAAGCCATGCTTGATGCCGATGGCGTCATGCAGCACCTTGGCCAACGGAGCCAGGCAATTGGTGGTGCAGGACGCGTTGGACACCACGGTGTGGGCCGACGACAGCACGTCGTGATTCACACCATAGACAACAGTGGCATCCACATCAGAACCGCCCGGCGCCGAGATGAGCACCTTTTTGGCGCCGCCGGCCAGATGGGCTGACGCCTTGGCCTTGCTGGTGAAGATACCGGTGCACTCGAACACGATGTCGACGCCCAGCTCGCCCCACGGCAGCTTGGACGGATCGCGCTGCGATAGCACGCGGATGCGGTCACCGTTGATGACCATAGAGTCGCCGTCCACCGACACGTCGGCATTGAAGCGGCCATGAGCCGTGTCGTAGCGCGTGAGGTGGGCATTGACGTTGGCGTCGCCCAAGTCGTTGATGGCGACCACCTGAATGTCGCCGGTACGACCCGACTCATACAACGCGCGCAGGATGTTGCGGCCGATGCGGCCGTACCCGTTGATGCCAACCTTGATCGACATGAAATGAAACCTCGCTGTCAGTGACTCAGCAATTCTACGATTGTTCGCTGCAGATGTTCGGTTGTGAGACCGAAATGACGGAACAAGTCCGCCGCCTTACCCGAGGCGCCGAACTGATCCAAACCCAGAACCCGGCCGCCAGTGCCCACAAAACGCCACCACAGGCCGGTGCTACCGGCCTCAATAGCCACGCGGCGGGTGACGGCTGACGGCAGCACAGACTCGCGCCAGGCTGCGTCCTGACGGTCGAAGGCCTCTATGCAGGGCAGAGAGACCACGCGCACCCGGCGACCTGTGGCGGCCACAGCAGCGGCGGCGTCGACGGCCAAGGCCACTTCAGAGCCGGTGGCCATCACAATCAGTTCGGGCGTGCCGTCGCAATCGACCAGCACATAGCCACCGCGCGCCATGGCAGCCTGCTGCGCCGGCGTACGCGGCTGCTGCGGCAAGGCCTGACGGGTCAGCACCAGCGTGCTGGGGCCGTCCTTGCGCTCGATAGCAGACACCCAAGCAGCAGCGGTTTCCGCCGCATCGCAAGGACGCCACACATCGAGATTGGGCATCAGGCGCAGGCTCGACACATGCTCGACCGGCTGGTGGGTGGGGCCATCCTCACCCAGACCGATGGAATCGTGGGTATAGACCAGCACCACTGGCTGGCGCATCAGCGCCGCCAGGCGCACCGCATTGCGTGCGTAGTCCGAGAACACCAGGAAGGTGCCGGCATAGGGGTGAAAGCCACCATGCAGCGCCAAGCCATTCATCATGGCCGTCATGGCGAACTCGCGCACTCCGTAGTTGATGTAGTTGCCGCTGGCGTCATCGGCGGTGACCGCGCGTGAATCCTTGCGGAAGGTGTTGTTGGAACCGGTCAGGTCGGCTGAACCGCCGACCAGCTCACCCAGATGCGGACCAAGTGCATCCAGCGCCAGCTGCGACGACTGGCGCGTGGCCTGCGGCGCGGTCTGCGCGGCGACCTTTTGACCAAGAGTCGACAGCACTGCGGGCCAGTCGGCCGGCAAGGCGCCCGACAGACGACGGGTCAGCTCGGCAGCCAGCTCGGGATGAGCCGCAGCATAGCGATCGAACAGACCCTGCCAGATCTGCTGCGCCGCGGCACCGGCCGTACGCTGATCCCAAGCGGCACGGATGTCGACCGGGATCTCGAAGGGAGGATGGTTCCAGCCGATGTGCTTGCGGGTGGCCTCGACCTCGGCGGCGCCCAGCGGCTCGCCGTGGGTCTTGTTGCTGCCGGCCTTGTTGGGCGAGCCCGAACCAATGACCGTACGGCAGCAGATCAGCACCGGCTGAGCATCCTGCGCTGTGGCCGTGGCGATGGCTGCTGCGATGGCAGCAGCATCGTGACCATTCACCGCACGGATAACCTTCCAGCCATAGGCCTCAAAGCGTGCCGGCGTGTCGTCGGCGCACCAGCCCTTGACGTTACCGTCGATAGTGATGCCGTTGTCATCAAAGAACGCGACCAGCTTGCCCAGTTTGAGCGTCCCGGCCAGCGAGCAGGCCTCGTGCGAGATGCCTTCCATGAGGCAGCCGTCGCCCAGAAACACCCAAGTGCGATGGTCGATCACCGGCAGGCCCGGACGGTTGAACTGTGCCGCCAGCAGCTTCTCGGCCAGTGCCATGCCCACCGCCGTGGCAATGCCCTGACCCAACGGCCCGGTGGTGGTCTCGATGCCCAGATGCAGATCACGCTCGGGATGGCCGGCAGTGTGCGAACCGAGCTGGCGGAAAGCCTTGATGTCATCGATAGACAGCGGGTAGCCGCTCAAATGCAGTACCGAATACAGCAGCATGGAAGCATGGCCGTTGGACAGCACGAAACGGTCGCGGTTGGCCCAGGCCGGGTCGGACGGGTTGTGGCGCATCACACTGCGCCACAGCACCTCGGCGATGTCGGCCATCCCCATCGGCGCGCCGGGGTGGCCGGAGTTGGCCAACTGGACGGCGTCCATCGACAGGGCTCGGATGGCGTTGGCAAGGTCGGTACGGCTGGGCATGAGACTCTCGAGCGAGGGGGGAATTAGCCGGGCATTTTCTGCCCTGCGACGCGCTACCGCAAATCGGCGTTTCAGACGCGCTGCGGGCGCGGCATCATGGCAGCCCAACCTGCCGCCGTCCTCGCCATGACCCACCGCCCTATCCGCTTGGTCCAGTTCACCGACACCCACCTGCTGGGCAGCCCGGACGGCCGCGTGCGCGATATGGACACCGCCGCCAGTTTGCAGGCGGTTCTGGCCGCTGCGGCGACCGATATCGCGGCCGCCGATGCGCTGCTGCTGACCGGTGATCTGGTTCAAGACGACCCCACCGGCTATGCGCGCATCCGTGCCCTGACCGGCACTCTGGGCAAGCCGGTGTTGTGCGTGCCGGGCAACCATGACGATGCCCCGGCTCTGCGGGCGGCGCTGTCGCAGCCCCCTTTTCAAAGCGCCGGGCTGCTCGACTTGGCCGGCTGGCGCATCATGCTGCTCGACAGCAGCCTGCCGTACCGTACCGAGGGCGCGCTAAGTACCACTGCTCTGCAGACACTCGAGGCAGCCCTGACCAGCGCCAGCGAGCGTCATGTACTGGTAGTGCTGCACCATCCGCCAGTGCCCCTGGGCAGCCGTTGGATCGATGAGCTAGGCGTCACCAACGCGGCATCCCTATGGCAGGTGCTGGATCGCCACAACAGCGTTCGCGGCGTAGTGTTTGGCCATGTGCATCAGGCCTTTGATGCCCTGCAAGGCAAGGTGCGGCTGCTGGGCACTCCCTCCACCTGCTTTCAATTCCTGGCTGGCAGTGATGAGTTTGAGATTGATCCGGCACCGCCGGCCTGGCGCTGCTTGACGCTGCACCCGGACGGCAGCATCACCACTCAAGTACACAGGTTGAACCACTGATGCGTGCTATCTCTGCCTTTGTCGCCTTGTTTGCCGCAGCACTTGGATTGGTAGCCGCCGCCACTCCAACCGTATGGGGTTGGCTCAGTGGATTCATGAACGTGCCCTTTCATCGAGTGGGCAATCGGCTGGCCATGCTCGGTCTGGCATTGGGCCTCTACGTGGTGGCGCGCTGGCTGCGCGTCAACAACCGCCGCGACATGGGCTTTGACCTGCCACGCCGGCAGTTCATCTATGAAATGGCGCGCGGCGTGCTGCTGGGTGTGGCATTCATGCTGCCGCTGTCGCTGCTGCTGCTGGCAACGGGCCTGCGTGAACTCGATGGCCCCTTACAAGCCGGCCTACTACTGCGCGGCCTGCTGGCCGCACTGGGCAGCGGGCTTACCGTGGCCTTGATCGAAGAGAGCTTCATGCGCGGCGCCATGCAATCGGCCATCACGCGTGAAGCAGGCTTGGTGGTGGCAATCGTAGTCAGCGCGCTGTTCTATGCCGCAGTGCACTTCTTCGCCCGCTTCACCATCGAGGCAGCAGACGTGGGGCCGGGCAGCGGTATCGATTTGGTTGCCGGCTCGCTGCGGGCTTTTGCTCAGCCCATGCAGATGATTGATGCGTTCCTGTGTCTGGCCGGTGTTGGCGTGTTGCTGTCGGTGATTCGCCATCGCACCGGCAACATCGCTGCCGCCATGGGCCTGCATGCCGGTTGGGTGATGGTGATGCTGGTGCTGGTGCGCGCCACGCATGTGGTGCCCGATGCCCCAGGCCACTGGCTGCTGAGCCAACACGACGGCTTTGTGGGCTGGCTGGTGCTGGGCTGGACGCTGCTGACAGCGCCGCTAATGCTGCGCGCCTGGCCTAAGCACAAAGCGTACTGAGGCTCACCCGTCGCGCGGCTGCGGCTCATCCGAGCCGTATTCTTCATCCTCGTCGTCGTCACTCATGGCTTGGGATAACCAGGCATCCAGCGGATCCAGACGCAGCACCGGGTCATCGATGGCCAGTAGCTGCTGTCGCGCCAGACCTTGCAAGGGCAGCACTTCGGCCATGCGACAGCCCACCCAGTCCGCATCATCCCAATCACTGTCCTGCGGCGTGTACAAGCCGCCCAGCTCTGGCAGCACGCGACGCAACAGCGGCACAAAGTGCGCATATTCAGGCGGCAACGGCACCGTCGGTGCCTGCGGCAGCATGCGGACCGTACCCAAGTTGAGCCCATCGGCCTGACGTTCGGTGGAGAGCACCTCAAAGCGCTGCCCGCCCTGACAGGTAATGCCAAGCAGTCCATCAGGCAGCGGATTGAAATCGATGATGCGCGCTAGCGTGCCGATCCGATGCAGCGTGGCAGTGCCATCACTGGCAGCTGCGGTATGCACTTGCACCACGCCAAACGGTGCATCTTCACGCAGACACCGACGCACCATGTCGGTATAGCGCGTCTCGAAAATGCGCAGTGGCAGCGGACCGCGTGGAAACAGCACAACGCCCAGCGGAAACAACGACAGCGTGCGCAACTCGCTCATGTGGGTCGCTGCGCCAAGACGGCCAAGAGCCGACGGTGCAACCCTCCAAAGCCACCATTGCTCATGATCAGTACATGGTCGCCGGCACGCACACTGTCACTCAATTGCAGCAGCAGGGCGTCGAGGTCACCGACTGCCTGCGCCTTGGCGCCCAGCGATGCTGTGACTTCGGTGGCATCCCAGCCCAGATCTGCCGGCGCATACACCCACACGGCATCTGCGCCCACCAACGAAGGCGCCAATGTATGGCGATGCACACCCAGCTTCATGGTGTTGGAGCGCGGCTCCAGCACGGCCACCAGCCGACCGGTACCGATGCGTCGACGCAAGCCCTCGACAGTGGTCGCTATTGCGGTAGGGTGATGCGCAAAATCGTCATACACATGAACGCCCGCTGCCTGACCGATGTGCTCCATGCGCCGGCGCACACCCTTGAAGCTCGACAGTGCTGCAGCAGCGGTTGCCACCGGTACGCCGACCGCATGGGCAGCGGCAATGGCCGCCAGAGCATTGTCGACATTGTGAGCGCCCAACTGCGACCACTGCACCTGAGCCACCGGCTTGCCTGACTGCAACACGGCAAAGCTGCTGTAGTCACTGCCGGGCTCTATAGCGGCGGTCCACGGCGCATCAACGCCCTGCCCTGCGCGCGCGAAGCCCTCGACCGGTGTCCAGCAGCCCATAGCGAGCGTGGCCGCCAGATTGGCATCGGTGGCATTGCAGATGATGCGGCCACTGCCGGGCACCGTGCGCACGACGTGATGCACCTGGCGCTGAATGGCAGCCAAGTCTGGATAAATATCGGCGTGATCGTATTCGAGATTGTTGAGCAGCAACGTACGTGCGCCGTAGTGAACAAACTTGGCGCGCTTATCGAAAAACGCAGTGTCGTATTCATCCGCTTCGATCACAAAGTACTGCTCGCCACCCAAGCGCGCGCTCACGTCAAAATTGCCAGGCACACCACCGATTAGAAATCCCGGTTGCAATCCGGCGTACTCAAGCACATGCGTCAGCATGCTGGAGGTGGTGGTTTTGCCATGCGTACCGGCCACTGCCAGCACGTGCCGGTTGTGCAGCACCTGCGTGGCCAGCCACTGTGGTCCGGACTGATAAGGGACGTGACTGTCGAGCAGCGCCTCGATGACGGGCATGCCACGACCCATGACATTGCCCACCACCACCACATCCGGTGCGGGCGAGAGCTGCGCTGCATCAAAGCCCTGAGTAATCTCGATGCCCAGCTGCTCCAGCTGTGTGCTCATCGGCGGATAAACGTTGCGATCCGAACCAGTCACTCGATGACCGGCTGCGCGCGCAATGGCGGCAATACCGCCCATGAAGGTGCCGCAGATGCCCAGAATGTGAACGTGCATTGCCTAGCGCCTTAAGTGGCAACGCCGCCGGACTGCAACAGCAGGGCCAGCAACTGGCCCAGCAGAGCCAACGCAAACACCACACCTATGCATGCAGACACGGTCCATTCAGTTGCCGAACGAATGATGCGCACGTTGACGACGATGGTCCAAATGGCCAGCGCCAGCATCAGCAGGGTGACGGGCACCTGCCAGGGTGAGTCCTGGCCGTAACTGCGATACAGCGACAAACCACTCATCAAAACAGGCGCGGCAACGGCCTGAAAACCAAACAGGGCGGCCGCTGTTTGCGCGAACCGCTCAGGACGCCCGACAGCCCGCAGTAACAGCCGGTAACAGGTCAGCGTAAACGCACAGTCGATGAGCACTAGCAGCAGGCTGTTGTCGACATCTTTGAGCAACACGCTGCCCAATAGCAGACTCACCAGCACATAGGCAGCAACGGTGGCAGGCAGCAGCCGGGGCGACGCAGGCAGGTCTTGCGGACCTGCCTTGAGCAGCGCAATGCGGACGTACAACAAAATCGGGTGCGGGGCGTCTGCCCCGGGTGCGTCAATCACGGTATCTCGGGGGTCTGGATCGGTTGGGCTATCATGCCCTGCTTTAACGTGACAGTGCATCCGCAGGGCATGAATCGGGCATGAAAACGGACCTGCGACTGCACGGCGGCCACCGCCAGATTCTGGGGATGGCACTGCCCATTGCCGGCTCCCTGCTGGTTCCGCAACTCAACTTCATCACCAACAACATCTTCCTGGGTGGCCTGGGACAGCGCGAACTGGCATTAGCCGGCATCACCGGCGTTTATTACCTGCTGTTTGCCGCGCTGGGCCAAGGCCTGCACAGCGGTGTGCAGTCGTTGCTATCACGCCGTGCCGGCGAGGATCGCATCAGCAGCATCGGCACACTGTACCGTCAGGGCCTGTGGCTCTCGGCGCTGCTGGGGTTGGCCGGGGCGCTGCTTACCGTGGCAGTGGCGCCCGCGTTGTTGCGCTGGGCGATGGCAGATGCCGCCGATGCAGCAACGGCCGCGCACTTTCTGCAAATACGCATCTGGGGTTTGCCGCTGCTGTATGCGTATCAAGCTCAGAGCGCTCTGCTGGTGGGTACCAACCGCAGCCATTTGCTGGTGATCGGTACTGCCATTGAAACACTGTGCAACATCGTGCTCGATTACGCGCTCATCTATGGGCACTTTGGTCTGCCGGCACTGGGCTTTGACGGTGCCGCCGTGGCCAGTGTGTTGGCCGAAGGCCTGGGGTTAGTGGTGGCAGTGTCGGTCGTGCGCTGGTGTGGACTGCGCGCATGGCTGCGCCAACACGCGCAAGTCACAACGCGCCTGAGCTGGCATGGCGACGATGGTGTGGCAGCCATCCTGCGGCAGTCGGGGCCGCTGATCCTGCAGTTCTCGGCAAGCTTGGCGGGCTGGGAATACTTCTACGTACTGGTCGAGCACCAGGGGCACTTGGCACTGGCCGTTTCTAACGCGATGCGCAATATCTTCGGCGTGGTCGGCTGTCTGAGCTGGGCGTTTGCCTCGGTGGCCAATACGATGGTCAGCAACCTTGTCGGTCAAGGTCGGCACAGTCAGGTTATGGCGCTTACGCTGCGACTAGCCAACTGGAATCTGCTGCTAAGCGGCGTGCTGTGTTTGCTGCTTAACGTGGCGCCAGAGACCATCTTGTCAGTCTATGGGCAAGGTGATGCGTTCGTTACTGCGGCCACGCCGGTGCTGCGTGTAGTGACTGTTGCGATGCTGCTGATGGCGGTGACTGTGGTGTGGATGAACGCGGTGACAGGCACCGGCAACACGCGGGTCAATCTGTATACTGAATTGGTCGCGATCAGCGCGTACTGCATACATGTTTGGGTAGTGCTCGAAACTTGGCATCTGCCCATCGTCTGGGGCTGGGCCGGTGAATGGCTCTACTGGATCATCCTGCTGGTCCCCTCTTATTTCTACATGCGCAGCGGCCGCTGGATCAGCCGCACCGCGCCGGAATCTTCATCATGAGCACACGCCCCCTCACCGGCGCAGATACACAGCAATTGGCCGACTTGGCCACAGAGCTGGAGCAGTCTGCCGTCATCGGACTCGATACCGAGTTTCTGCGCGAACGCACCTACCGGGCGCAACTGTGTCTGGTGCAACTGGCGACAGACCGCGACTGTTACCTGGTGGATCCGCTGGGCAACACGCAGCTATCCGTGCTGCAACCGGCGCTGGCCTCATTGCAGTCCGTCAAAATTTTGCACGCAGCGCGTCAGGATCTTGAAGTGCTGTTTCCGGCGTTCGGTAGCGTGGGCAATGTGTTCGATACGCAAGTGGCTGCCGGCTTGGCTGGTATGCCGGCACAGGTCGGGTATGCCGATCTGGTCAAACGATTGCTTGGCATAGAGCTGGACAAATCACATACGCGCACCGACTGGTCGCGCCGACCGCTCAGCGCTGCACAGCTGATGTATGCCGCAGAAGATGTACGCCATCTGGCGCCGCTGCGGCAGTTGCTGCTGGAACAATTGGACAAGCTCGGTCGTGTCAGTTGGCTCGACGAAGAACTGCTTGGGCTGGTAGCTGGCGACAGCCTGTTCGTTGATCCGGACCGTGCTTGGGAAAGACTCAAAGGCATTGCAGAACTGGATGAAGACCGCCAACGCCTGGCGCGCCTGCTTGCAGCCTGGCGTGAACGGCGCGCTTCAGACAGAGACCGCCCGCGCTCTTGGATACTCGATGACACCGGGCTGCGCGCTTTGGTGGCGCAGGTACCACGCACTGCAGTAGCACTGGCACAACTGCCGGAACTTGCACCGGGCTTCATCGAGCACAGTGGCAGTGAGATTCTCGCGCTGATTGATAGTGCACAACTGCCTGCGGCGCTGCCGCCATTACCCGGGCGCACGCGACCGGATGCAGATGCCACTGCGCGCCTTAAGAAGCTATCTGGAGTGGTGAGCGAGGTGGCTGCGGCACTGGGCCTTGGCAGCGAGATTCTCGCGACGCGCCGCGACCTGGAACAGGTCGCGGGCGGCAACGCAGGAGCTGCCCCGCTGCGCGGCTGGCGTCGCGCCGCTATAGGCGACGCATTGCTGGCTGCACTGCGGGGCTGAGCCCTTACTTGGCCTTGGCGGGGGCCTTCTTAGCAGCCTTTTTAGCAGCCTTCTTGGCAGCCTTCTTGGCTACCTTCTTGGCGGCTTTCTTAGCAACGGTCTTCTTGGCGGCCTTTTTGGCAGCCTTCTTTGCGGTCTTCTTCACTGATTTCCTCTTAGTCTTCTTGACGGTTACAACGGCTGCTTTCTTGGCAGCCTGCTTCGACACTTTAACAGCAACTTTCCTTGAAGCGGACTTCGCTGCTTTCTTGGCAGCTTTCTTGGCCGTCTTCTTCGCTGTCTTCTTGGCTGTCTTCTTGGCCACTTTCTTCTTGGCTTTGGGCACTGGCTTCAATGCTGCAACCAGCAATGCAGTGATGGCATCAACGTTGCCCTGTGCATTGATGCTGCGCAGCAAGCGGCGCGCTTGGTAGAAGCCAACCAACGGACGCGTCTGCTCCTCAAACACCTGCAAACGCCGCGCAACTGTGGCCTCAGTGTCATCAGGACGCTGAAACAATTCGGGACGGTCCACACACTTATCGCAGCGCTGCTCACTGCCAGCAGGCATTGAATGGATATTGAATACGCTGCCGCACTTGGGGCAACTGCGGCGACCTGAAATGCGACGTGTGAGTTCGGCGTAATCGACCTCCATCAATACGACGCGTGTCAGCGGCTGACCGATTTGGGCCAGCAACTGCTCGAGCGCCGCCGCCTGCACCAAGTTGCGCGGAAAGCCATCGAGGATAAAACCCTTGGCAGCATCCGGCTCGGCAAGGCGCTCGCGAATAACGCCCAACATGATCGAGTCATCGACCAGCTTGCCGGCCTTCATGACCTCACCGGCCACGACACCCAGCGGCGTACCGCGCGCCACAGCAGAGCGCAGCAAATCGCCAGTGGATATTTGCGGAATGCCAAAGCGTGTTACGAGCCGCTGTGATTGCGTGCCTTTACCCGAGCCCGGTGCGCCGAGCAGAACAATGCGCGTGGTCATAACCAATCTCCCAAACATAATGGCCGCGTACGGCAGCCTTCTGGCACAGTACCGGCCAAGTCTTAACGGGTCAAACCAGCCTTTCTTCGCACTGGAGCGCCGCATGAGCAACAAGTCCACTGCAACTCGCCGCAAAACACCGCCGCGTAACGCATTCTACGCGCAGTCCGGCGGTGTTACCGCAGTCATCAACGCGTCTGCTGCTGGCGTCATCGAGACGGCTCGACGCTATCCACGCCAAATCGGCACCGTGTATGCGGGCCGTCACGGCATCATCGGTGCACTCACCGAAGACCTCATCGACACCAGCCTCGAGTCACCGGCAACCATTAAAGCGCTGCGGCACACGCCTTCCGGTGCATTCGGTTCAGCTCGATTCAAGCTCAAGGGACTGGAGCAAAATCGCGCCGAGTACGAGCGCCTCATTGAGGTATTTCGTGCGCATGACATCGGCTACTTCTTCTACAACGGCGGCAACGACTCGATGGACACCGCACTCAAGGTGTCGCAAATCGGCGAAGCGCTGGGTTATCCGATCACCTGCGTGGGCATCCCCAAGACAGTAGACAACGACCTGCCTCTGACCGATTGCTGCCCGGGCTTCGGCTCTGTGGCCAAGTACATTGCGGTCTCGACGCGCGAAGCGGCTATGGACGTAGCGTCCATGGCCCGCACATCCACCAAAGTGTTCGTGCTGGAAGTCATGGGCCGTCATGCCGGCTGGATTGCTGCAGCAGGTGGTCTTGCAGGCAGCAAGGCCAGTGATGCACCCCATGTCATCCTGTTTCCCGAGATCGCCTTCGACAAGCCTGCGTTCCTGGCCAAGGTAAAACACAGCGTCGATACCAACGGCTACTGCGTGATCGTCGTTTCTGAGGGCACTCACTACGCCGATGGACGCTTTCTTGCTGAAGCAGGCACCCGCGATGCATTCGGCCATGCGCAGCTGGGAGGCGTCGGGCCGGTAGTGGCCAACATGGTCAAAGAAGAGCTCGGCTACAAGTATCACTGGGCAGTGGCCGACTATCTGCAGCGCGCCGCACGTCACATCGCCTCAAAGGTGGATGTCGAACAAGCCTATGCGGTGGGCAAGGCGGCGGTGGAGTTCGCGATTGCTGGTCGTAACGCAGTAATGCCGGCCATCATCCGCAAGTCTTCCAAGCCGTATCGCTGGAGCATAGAGGCTGTGCCGCTGGCGGCTGTGGCCAACGTCGAGAAAACCGTGCCACGCAACTTCATCACGGCTGACGGCTTCGGCATCACGGCGGCCTGCCGTCGTTATCTGGAGCCGCTGATCGCAGGCGAAGACTATCCGCCCTACAAAAACGGTCTGCCCGACTATGTGCGCATCAAGGGCAAATCGGTACGGCGCAAACTCAAGACAACCTGGAAGCTGTGAAGCCATGCCGCGGGGCCTGTGGCTTGGCGCGCTGGCGCTACTGCCACTGACCACCGTCTGTGCCGACCCAGCGCCACTGCGGCCTGAAGAGTTGTCGCCCGCCAGCTATGCCTTCGCGCACGAACTGGGCTCAGGCGTGTACGAATCAGGCGGACATGCCTTGCAGGTCTATCGCATCCCGCTGGCCTTCGAGATGGGTACTTGGCGGCTGACCCTGCCAGTAACAGTGGGCCTGCTGGATTTTCGCAGTAGCGACGTGCTGCAGCTGAACATGCCTTCGGGACTGGGCTCCGTGAGCTTGGTGCCGGGCATCGAAAAGGACTACCGCCCCACAGGCAACTGGACAATCACGCCGTTTGCCAAAGCCGGCTACACGCGCAGCTCCAGCCAGGCGCCGGATGCTGTGCAGTTTGGCACCGGCGTACGCAGTCGCATCAACTACGCCTTCGGTGATGTCTTTACGGAGTTCAATGTGGCAGCTGCGGTGCTGCGTGGGGATACACCCGAAGATCACTTCGTGCGGCTGCGCAACGGTGTGGAGCGCGTGCTCAATCCGTTGCCCAACAGCCTGTGGCGCTTTGCCCCTTGGGTCCAGATAGATATGTATTTGCATGCGCCACTCTCGCCGGTCACAGGCAGCCCGGCGCAAAACGTCCAAAGCACCGTGGGCATTTCCGCGTTCGAACAGACCGAGCGTCGCCTGCTGGGCATCAAGATGCCGGCACTAGGCGTCGCGTATCGAATCGCCGGCGATCAGTCCGGCTGGTATCTGGCTTTCGGCCGGCCTTTCTGACTATAGTCCCGCGCCCCTGCCGGGACGCCTGTCGGCACTTCCACCGACGGCGTCACGCAACGGGCAAATTATTAAAACCGGGGTTTATTGCGGGAGGTCTGCCTGGATGGACGTGAATAATTGGTTGTGGCTTTCGGTCGCTGCGGGCGCCGTGGCCGTTCTGTACGGCATCGTATCGATGTTCTCCATTCTCAAGCTGCCCGCGGGTAACGCCCGCATGCAGGAAATCGCTGCTGCCATCCAAGCCGGCGCCAAGGCGTACCTGAGCCGCCAGTACCAGACCATCACGGTCGTCGGTGTGGTGCTGTTCGTGGTGCTCGGCGTAGCGCTTAACTGGGAGACTGCTGGTGGCTTTGCCGTCGGTGCCATCCTCTCTGGCCTGACCGGCTTCATCGGCATGAACATCTCGGTGCGCGCCAACGTGCGTACGGCTGAGGCTGCCAACAACGGTCTCAACGCCGCGTTGCAGGTTGCGTTTAAGGGTGGCGCCATCACCGGCATGCTGGTGGTAGGCCTGGGCCTGATCGGCGTGGCCGGTTACTACGCCGTCGCACGCAACTTCGTCGGTGACGACGCTGCACTGCACTCACTGGTGGGTCTGGCCTTCGGCGGTTCGCTCATCTCCATCTTCGCGCGCCTGGGCGGCGGCATCTTCACCAAGGGTGCCGATGTCGGCGCCGACCTGGTGGGCAAGGTCGAAGCAGGCATCCCCGAAGATGACCCGCGCAACCCGGCCGTCATCGCCGACAACGTCGGTGACAACGTGGGCGACTGCGCCGGCATGGCTGCCGACCTGTTCGAGACCTATGCCGTGACGCTGGTGGCCACCATGCTGCTGGGCGGCATGCTGATGAAGGACGCAAGCGGTGCGGCCATCACCTATCCGCTGGCACTGGGTTCGGCCTCGATCATCGCCTCGATCATCGGCACATTCTTCGTCAAGGTGTCCGACGGCGGCAAGATCATGAATGCGCTCTACAAGGGCGTCATCGTGTCGGCTGTCATCTCGGCAATAGCCTTCTGGTTCATCACCCAGCAGATCATTGCGCCCGAGCAGCAGTCTGCGCTGTTTGGTTGCACGCTGATCGGTCTGGCGCTGACGGCAGCCATGATCGTCATCACCGAGTACTACACCGCCACAGAGTACAGCCCGGTACAAAAGGTCGCCGAGGCCTCACAGACTGGCCATGCCACCAACATGATTGCCGGTCTGGGCGTGTCGATGAAGTCGACCGCACTGCCAGTGATCGCAGTGTGCTTGGCCATCTACGGCTCCTTCACGCTGGGCGGTCTGTATGGCATTGCCATCGCAGCCACCGCCATGCTGTCGATGACCGGCATGATCGTCGCGCTGGACGCCTACGGCCCTATCACCGACAACGCCGGTGGCATCGCCGAGATGGCCGAACTGCCCTCCAAGATCCGTGACATCACCGATCCTCTAGATGCAGTGGGCAACACCACCAAGGCAGTCACCAAGGGCTACGCCATCGGTTCGGCAGGTCTTGCCGCACTGGTGCTGTTTGCCGACTACACGCACAACCTCGCTGCCGCCGGTAAGGCACAGGAGTTCTCGCTGTCGGATCCGGCCGTGATCATCGGCCTGTTCATCGGCGGCATGGTGCCTTACCTGTTTGCCGCCATGGCCATGGAAGCCGTGGGTCGCGCCGCAGGATCGGTCGTCGTTGAAGTGCGCCGTCAGTTCCGCGAAATCGCCGGCATCATGGAAGGCACTGCCAAGCCCGATTATTCGCGCGCGGTAGACCTGCTGACCAAGGCCGCCATCAAGGAAATGGTAGTGCCCTCGCTGCTGCCTATCCTGGTGCCAGTGGTGGTTGGCTTTGGCATGAACGCGCTGATGGGCCCCGGTGCCGGCATCCGTGCGCTCGGCGGCCTGCTGATCGGCACGATTGTCACCGGTCTGTTCGTTGCCATCTCGATGTGCACCGGCGGCGGTGCTTGGGACAACGCCAAGAAGTACATCGAAGAAGGTCACTTCGGCGGCAAGGGTTCTGACAGCCACAAGGCTGCGGTCACTGGCGACACCGTCGGCGATCCGTACAAGGACACCGCAGGTCCTGCGATCAACCCGCTGATCAAGATCATCAACATCGTGGCACTGCTGCTGGTGCCCCTGCTGTAATGATCCGCCGAACGCTACCGGCCCTGCTGGCTGCCTCGATGCTCGTTGCCTGTGCGACGACATCAGGCAGCAATCAGGTGCCGGACGCGCCGGTCCAGAACACACTCTGGAAGCTGCAGCGCCTCGCGAGTCAACCCGCGACGGCGCCTGCACCAGCACAGCGTCAGGTAGACCTGCTGCTACATATCGATGGCAACCGCAGCACCGGCAACGGTGGCTGCAACCGCTATAACGGCACCTATACCCTCAAGGGCAAAACGCTACGCTTCGGGCCTCAGGCAACCACGCGCATGGCCTGTGATGCAGGCATGGATCGCGAACAGGCCTTTTTAACGATGCTGGATCGCACTGCCACATGGCGTATCAAGGGCGATCATCTTTGGCTGGTGGATGCAGCCGGCAAAACGCTGGCGGAATTCGACGCGCTATATCTGCGCTAGCGGCCCCAGCCGCGCGGCCACTCAGGCCGCCAAGGTCAGCGACAAGGGTCGTGGCCGTCCCACAGCAAAACCCTGCAGGTAATCGATGCCCATCGCCCGGGCAGTGTCCATCGCAGCCACATCTTCGACTTGCTCGGCAATCAACTTGAAGTTGAGTGTGCGCGCCATCTTGACCATGGCAGTGACCATGGCCTGATTGACGCTGTCGCGAGCCAGGTTGCGCATGAATGAACCATCGATCTTCAGATAGTCGATGGGCAGGTTCTTGAGGTTCGAGAACGAACCCAGGTTGCTGCCGAAATCGTCCAACGCAAACTGACTGCCCAGACCATGCAGCACACCGACAAAGCGCTTGGCGTGATCAGGATTGGCAACCACCGCAGCTTCGGGCAATTCAAAACACACCTGCGCCGGATTAACTCCAGTGCGATCGAAGCAGTCGACCACAAACTCTAAAAACTGCGCATCGGCCAAGGTCTGCGCTGAAATGTTTAGAGCCAGACTGCGGCCGGGTTCCAAATCGATGGCGCCGCGACCCATGGCCATCAGCGTGGACTGCACGACCCAGCGATCGATCAGCCCCATCAAACGATAGCGTTCGGCAGCGCGCAAAAAATCCTGCGGCGGCACTTCACGACCACTGTCATCCGCCAAGCGCACCAGCACTTCCATGCACGGACCACCCTGCACATGACTGTAGGAGGAGACGATGGGCTGCCAATACAGGCGAAACAGGTTCTCGCGGATAGCTGTCTGCAAGGTCTGCAGCCAATGGATCTCGCCGCTCTGGCGCGCCACCACTTCATCGCGTGCCGAATACACTGCAACGCACCCGGTGCCCTGCTTCTTGGCTACATAGCAGGCCGAATCGGCAGCCGCCAAAGATTCTTCCAGGTTGCCGCTGTCGCGCGCCAACTCCACCAGACCAACGCTGGCGCCGATGGTGAAGATGCGGTCCTTCCACACGAAGCGGTACTCGGCGATGGTGCGCGCCAGATCCTCGGCAATCTGTTGGCCCTTATCCAGCGGGCAACCCACCAACAGCAGTGCAAACTCGTCGCCACCTAATCTGGCCACGGTGTCTGAATCGCGCACCGCAGAGCGCAACAGCTTGGCCACCTCACGCAACATGGCATCGCCGGCCAAGTGGCCCGCAATATCGTTGACGTTCTTGAAGTGGTCCAAATCCACATAACAGAGCACATGCTTGACCGTGCCGCGCTGTGCAGCCTGCAGGCTTGCGCTCATGCGCTGCTCAAACTCCGGTCTGTTGACCAGACCCGTCAATGCATCGTGAGTGGCCTGATAGGACATCTGCTGAGTAATGCCGCGACTCTCTGTCACGTCATGCAGCATCACTACGACGCCGGTAATTTCATCTGCCGCGTTGTCTCGCACGCGGATCGGTGCAGCCGACACTTCAATTGCTCGTTCTGTGCCATTGGCATGCGCCAACAGCAAGGCGCGGCGCTGCACCACTGTGGAACCGTTGCCATGCAAAGCCAGATCCACCGGATCGGCCAGCAACTTGCGATCGGTCTCATCAACCAAGCTCACCACTGCACCCAACGTGGCGCCCTTCAAAAACGACAACTCCATGCCCAACAGCCGGCAAGCAGCGGGATTGGCGTAATCGATTTGGCCTGCCACGTCGGTAGTGAGCACCGCCCCGGCCATTGCCTCTACTGCATTGCGTGCGTGTGAACGCACCGGCGCGACGCCAGCAACAGCGGGTTGTTCGCCGGAGGGAATCACCTCTACTCCGGTCACCAACAGAGCGCTGCGACCCGCCGTCTGTACCGGGGAGGTGAAAATCTCCAGTCGCGTCATTTGTCCTTGGTCACCGAGCAGATCTATTTCATAGCGCTCGGCAACCACTTCGCCGGCCAGCCGCTGGCGCAAATTGTCGGCCACAGGCTGCTTTTGCTCTGCCACAACCAGCTCGGACAGATGCCGGCCGACCAACTGCTCGGCCGGCAAACCAGCCAGCGCAGCAAATTGCGGGTTGGCGTAGAGAATGGCATCACCATGCAACAGCACAATCTCGTGCACGCGCTCGCCGATCTCACGGAACAAATCGCTGCCGACGCTCAAGGTTACTGGCTGCTGCTGCGGTACCACAGCCACTTCGGTGGACGGCGGCGTGGGCGTCAGTGCGAAGCCGGCAGCAAATTGGGGGATCTCCGGCAGACCAATCTCGCCGTGTAAAGGCTGCTCGGCAAAGGCGCGCAAGGCCGAACGCTGCCGCAGGCACACCGCCAACAGCACCATCGACAACAGCGATAACCCACCACCCGCAAGCGCGGTGACCGAGACCATATTCGCCTGATACCCCGTTTACGCACCGCTGCTGCGGTTTGCCCTGCCCACCATCGGCTCATTTCAAGCACAACGGATCACGTTGTGACTTGGCATAGACCCTGAATTGCCTTACCTTGCCGCGTCCCGCCGCATAAGACCGCCAACCGAGTCCCGGAATTCAACAAAATGTCCAGCCTGCAGGCCGCCCAGACCTACGCCCGCGAACAAATGGTCGCCCAGCAATTGCGCGCCTGGGACGTGTTGGATGACAGCATTCTGGGCCTGTTTCGCCAATTGCCCCGGGAAGTTTTCGTACCTGCCGGCTGGCGCGATACGGCCTATGCCGATCTGGAGGTACCGCTGGCTCATGGGCAGCACATGCTGGCACCCAAGCTGGTCGGTCGAATCGTCCAAGCTGTAGGCGTGCAGGCCGGAGAGCGGGTGCTGGAAGTGGGCACCGGTTCGGGCTTCCTCACCGCCTGCCTGACGCTGCGGGGTGGCGTGGTCGAAAGCGTGGAGCAGCATGCCGAAATGGCCGCCGCCGCGCGCGCCGCGCTGGCTGCCGCTCAGGTTCACGGCGCCAAAATCACCCATGCCGACGTTTACTCGCTGCTCGATACGCTGCCCCACTACGACGTAGTGGTGCTGACCGGCTCGCTGCCGCAGTACGACCCTCGTTTCGAAGCGCTGCTGAACCCGGGCGGCCGGCTGTTCGCGGTAGTAGGTCAGGGTCCCGTCATGCAGGCCAGACTGGTCTCACGGACCGGCAATGGCCCCTGCGTCGCTCAAACCCTGTTCGAAACCGTGATCGATGCGTTGAACAACGCACCGCGACCGGAGCCTTTTCACTTCTAATCCGGTCGGGCGGGAACTTGCCAGCAGGTTCGACGCTCTTACACTTGCCTACTAAAGACCTGTGGAGCCTCATGAACCGCGGACTGTTGATCTCGCTGCTGTGCCTCTCGGCCAGTGCAGCGCACGCCGAAGACCTCCTGGCCGTCTACGACCGGGCACTGAACAACGACCCGCAGTTGCGCGAGGCCGAGGCCACCCGGCTTGCCGCACGTGAGGCTCGCCCGCAGGCGTGGGCGACGCTGCTGCCACAGGTCAGCGCCACGGGCAGCCGCAGCCGCGACTGGTCTGACGGCACGGGCTATTCAGACATCGTGCTGGGCAACAATGCGCCAATCCGTAACGCCACCGGCGGCGTCGGCACCACCGATACAGACTCGTGGCGCCTGAATATTCGCCAAAACGTCTTCTCGTGGGCTAACTGGATGACGCTCAAGGCCGCCGGCCATCAGGTCGCTCAGGCTGAAGCCAACTACTTGGTAGCTCGTCAGGCGCTGGCGCAGCGCGTGGCCACCCAGTATTTCGCCGTGCTGTCGGCCCAAGACGTGGTCGAGTCGCAGATGGCAGCTCGCGACGCCTTCGCCCGCCAGTTGCAGCAAGCAGAGAAGCGCTTCGAAGTGGGCCTGATTGCCATCACCGACGTGCAAGATGCCCGTGCTGCGCGCGACAGTTCGGCCGCACAGGTCATTGTCGCCAAGCGCAGCCTGGCCAATGCCCAGGAACAATTGCGCGCCACCGTCGGCGAGTACTACGACACGCTGAACAAGCCGGCCGATACCATGCCGCTGCTGTCGCCTTCGCCTTCGAGCGCAGAAGAGTGGGTCAAGATCTCAATGGATCAGAACGCCACGCTGCTCTCCAATCGTCTGGCCGCAGACATTGCTCGTGATCAGGTCGGTGTTGCCTTCAGCAGTCATCTGCCCACCGTCGACCTGGTCGCGGGCCGCACGTACAGCAACGTAGAGGGCACGCGCACATTGCCAACCAGTGTCAGCAATACGCTGTCCGAGGCTTACGGCAAGTCGCTGTCACTGCAGGTCACGGTACCCATCTTCTCTGGTGGTTCTGCGCAGTCCCGAGTGCGCCAGACCCAATACAGCTGGATCGCGGCCAAAGAGCGGCTGGAACGCAGCTCGCGCGAAACCGAGCGTCTGGCACGCGACGCCTATCTGGGCGTCAACAGCGGCATCTCACAGGTGCAAGCGCTGCGTCAGGCCTTGGAGTCCAGCCAGACCGCCCTCAAGGCTGCCGAAGCAGGCTATGAAGTAGGCACGCGCACTGCAGTTGAACTGCTGGACTCGCGCCGCTTGCTGATCCAAGCCCAGACCAACTACTCGCAGGGTCGTTACAGCTACCTCAACAGCTTGGTGCAATTGCGCCTGGCCTCGGGTGATCTGGACCGCAGCACCATCGCCGAGATCAACAAGTGGCTGACGGTCACGGCGCCCACCACGCCGCCGGATCCGCCGCCGCCGTCGCCCTAAGCGACGTTTGAGCCTGTCGCGCCGTCTTGCACGACGGCCGGCAGCAAGGGCTGCAGCAGCGCCAAGCTGCGCTGCGCCGCCCCGCGGTTGGCTTCCAGCACCGCCTCGCCCGCCGCTCCGCGCCGGCCGGCTGCTAGCCGATCTTCAAACAAGTTCTGCAGTGCCGCAGCTAACTCGGCGCCGTCGGCAACCATTTGCAATGCGCCCTGAGCCGTCAACAACCGCGCCGCATCCGGTGAATTGAACTGTGCAGGGCCACTGAGCACAGGTCGGCCCAACGCCGCAGGTTCGAGCAGGTTGTGCCCGCCCACGGGCACCAGACTGCCACCGACAAACACCACTTGGGCACAGGCATACCACGCCAGTAAGTCGCCCAAGGTATCGACTAATAGCACTTGGGTGTCGGCTGCTATTGCCCCGCCGTCGCTGTGGCGCTGCAACACAAAGCCCTCGCGCAGGATGCTGGCCGCTACCGCGGCAAAGCGCTCGGGGTGGCGCGGCGCCATCACCAGCAACGGCACAGCCGCCAAAGTACCGGCCTGCAACAGCCGCTGCGCCTGCAGCACCTGCAGTTCCTCGCCTGCATGGGTGCTGCCTGCCACCCATACCCATCGGCCGGACGACACCCGCGACTGCAAGCTGGCCGCACGCTGCGGCAGGTCGGGTGGCAATTGCAGGTCGAATTTTAGATTGCCGCCCACCAGCACTTGAGACGGCGCAGCGCCCAAAGCGATAAACCGCGCCGCATCGTCTTGGCTCTGCACCACCAAGGACGCGATGCGCTGCAAGCTGCGTTGCATCAGGCCCGGCGCCAAGCTGCGATAGCGACGCAGCGATCGCTCAGAGAGCCGCGCACTGACCAAGGCCACCGGCACCGCCGCACGCTGGCAGGCACGCAGCAGATTGGGCCACAACTCTGTTTCCAGAATCAGCGCCAGACAGGGCTGTTCCTGCTGCAGGAAGCGGCGCACCGCACCGGGCAAATCGAAAGGTGCATAGCGCAAGCGCAGCGCGGCACGGCCTGATGTGGCAGCAAGCTCGGTCGCGTACAGCGTGCGGGCACGTTGGTGGCCCGTGGCAGTGGCCATCGTCAGCAACAGCGGTCGCTGCGGATCACGTTCGCGCAACCCTCGCAGCAAACCGGCTACGGCCTGCACTTCGCCAACCGACACCGCGTGTATCCAGATGGGCGGCAGGCCGCCGCGTCGTTGGGTTTTGCGACGTGCCAAACGCTCGCCCAAAT
The DNA here is from genome assembly GCA_026398735.1 of Pseudomonadota bacterium. Classification (GTDB taxonomy): domain Bacteria; phylum Pseudomonadota; class Gammaproteobacteria; order Steroidobacterales; family Steroidobacteraceae; genus ZC4RG30. Next base: position 119,970 of record JAPLSH010000009.1, read on the forward strand.
TCACAGCCAGTGCCGGATTTGCCCGGCCCGACCACCACAGCCGCAGCAATACCAGCGGCAGCAGCAGGCGCAGCAGCAATGTGTAGAGGCCCTGCAACATCAGCCGTAGGCCGCCAGCAAACAATGCCAAGCCACCTCATCCATCGACTGGCCTGCCGTATCCAGCACACCCTCGATAGATCGGCGCAGGCGCACCACATCGGCAGCCGACCACAGCCCTGCAGTGCGCACCCGAGCCCGGTGATAGTCGCCGACCTGCACGCCATCACTACCGCCGACTCGCAGCGCAGACGCCTGTAATCCGGCCAGGTTGATGCCGGCGTCATGGTGACGGCGCAGGCAGCGGCCGACAGCTGCCCAAACATCCAAAGTGACCGACCCGGCGCGCAGCTGGTGGGCCAGCGTGGGCAGGCTGTCGGATTGCACCGAGAGGACTTCGGCGTTGTAAAACAGGCCCAGGCGCCGCCAGCGCACTGCGAGCACGGGCGCTGCGCACAAGCCGGCCGCCTGTGCCTGCAGCGACGCCTGCATTTGCTGCCAGGCGACACAGCGAGCCTCTCCCAGCCATAGCAACCGGTTCATTACCACCGCTGCCGGTAGCCCTGGCTGTCGCAACTGGCGCAGTTGCAGGCTGCGGCGGCCCTCACGCACCACCCAGGTGCCGTCGATGCCATCGATACCGCCCAGCAACGCCCCATTGCGCGCCCAATAGCGCGGGTCAAACCACTGGCTGGTGAACTCACCGGCCAGGGTCGGCTGATAGACCACCAGCCCCTGCGCGTCCAAGGCTGTACCAAAACGCCGGATCTCCTCGCCGACCGATTCAACCGCAACCATGGCGACACGACCTTTAATACTGAGCGTGACCTGCATCTTACGTGGTCAGCGGCCTGCTACCATTACCCGCATGGACGAACTCATGGCACCGGTATCACCCGGCGAGCTGATCGACAAGCTCACCATCCTCGACATCAAGTCGCGACGTATCACGGCGGCGGACAAGCTGGCCAACGTGCGGATCGAATATGAAGCGTTGACCCGGTGCTGGGCAGCGTCAGTATTTGGCGGCGCTGATGTAGCGGCAGACCAGGCTGCACTGCTGGCGGTCAATGAGCGGCTATGGGAAATCGAAGATCTGATTCGCGACCAAGAACGCGCACGTCTGTTTGACGAAGAGTTCATCCGCTTGGCTCGCGCCGTCTATATCGAAAACGACCAGCGCGCAGCCATCAAAAAGCGCATCAATCAGGCGCTCGGTTCGCGACTGGTCGAAGAAAAGTCCTACGCCGCCTACTAAAGGCGGCGCACTCAGGTCAGCCGACTAACGTGTATTCGGCGCCGCAATAGGCGCACTTTGCCCAGCCGGTTTCCTCGATGGGCAAGTAAACCCGCGGATGCGAGTTCCACAGGCTCATTGCAGGCATGGGGCAGGACAGCGGCAAGTCTGCTGCGTGTACTTGATAACGCTGCTGGGCGTTGGGCGTTTGGGCCGGTTTGGTCGAAGTGCTCATGGCGCGATTATAGTCCGGTCGGGTCGTGCATCGCAGCTTCCCACAGCATTGCGACCGCAGCGCGTTCGTCAGCAAAGGCACTGGCTTCCAATACGCCGCCCAAGCCATCGAGCGAGCGCCGGTGCAGAGCCAGCCGGTAGGCCTGATAGGCGCTGACCAGCACATCCACCTGCTCCTGTGGCACCAAGGCTGCCGATGCCAGTGATTCCAATTGCCTGATGGTGTCCGGGAACCACGCCACCGGCGGATAGTCTTGCGCCCAACGCAGCGCCCAGTACTGGGCCAGAAACTCAATATCAGCAATGCCGCCACGATCCTGCTTCAGGTCTACCTGTCCGACACCGGCGCCCGACAACTCGCGGCGCATGCGCTCGCGCATATCGCGCACCTTGTCGCGCAGATCAGTGCGCCGTACTGCGTCTTGCAGCACCTCGTGACGCACCGCTTCGATGCGCTGGCGCAGCGTCAGATCACCGGCCACTGCACGCGCATGTAACAGGGCTTGATGTTCCCAAGTCCAAGCGTCCTCAAACTGATAACTGCGAAAGGCCTCGATGCGCGTCACCAGCAAGCCACCTTTGCCGCTGGGGCGCAGGCGCACATCCACTTCATACAAGCGCCCTGCACCTGAATGCACCGTCAGCAAGTGCAATAGCCGCTGTGCCCAGCGCAAGAAGAACACTTGGTTATCTATCGGCTCAGGAGCATCGGTGTGCTGACGCTCACCGGCAGAGTCGTGTAGGAACACCAGATCCAGATCTGAGGCATAGCCCAACTCTCTGCCGCCGAGCTTGCCGTAGCCAATAGCCGCCACACGCACGACGCGTGGCGCTGCATCTGCCGGGTCACAACAAGTCGGCTGACCCAAAGTGCTGGCAATCTGTGTCCAGGCCATACCCATAGCCGCTTCGGTAATGAGCTCGGCTACTTCAGTGAGTCGATCACTGACCTGCATCAACGGCAGACGACCGGTCAGATCGGCCAATGCCACACGAAACACCGCCGCGCGCTGAAACTGAATCAAGGACTCAACCTGCCGGTCGGGATCTTCGTTTGCCACCGCGACAACGCGCGCCGCCAGATCCGCTTGCATCGCCGCACGATCCGGTAGCTCCAGCAGCACCGCCTCATCGATGAGCTCATCGAGCAGCAATGGATAGGCCGCTACACGCGCTGCCAGGAAATCACCATGCGAGCACACGGTGATCAAGCGGCGACGTGCCGGCGCATTTTCCAGCAGCAATGAAAAATAGGCTGAGCGTTGGCCAATAGCCTCGATGATCAACAGCAAGCGCCGTAGCACTGGCAGTGCATCTGAAACCGGCAGTTCGGCAAGCAAACGCGTCAGCAAGGAAATAAGCCGGCGACGGCCAATGGCATCCAGGCGGCGCAAGCGCGTGCTGGTGGGCAATGCCAGCAACATCTGCAATACCGCATCGGGCTCCGGCAGCTGCAAGCGCAGCAAGCCCTCACGTAGCGCAGACGTATCGACCTGCTCATCCCACAGTCCGGCCAGATCCACTGCGGCAGGAGCATTGCCGGCAGCAGCTGGCACCACCACTGATTCGGCATGCTGGCGTACGCGACTGCGCTGCACCTCCAGTGCCGCACGCAACTGCAATTCATCGGCAAAGCCCATTGCCACTGCGATGCGCAGCGCAATCAACGGGTCTGTGGGCAAGCTGTGCGTTTGCTGATCGTCGAGCATCTGCAGACGATTTTCGAGGCGCCGCAGAAACAGATAAGCCTCGCGCAACTGGGCGATGGCCTCCTCGCCTAACAACTTGGCTCCGCGCAGTCGCGGCAGCACCGACAACAGCGATGTGCCACGCAGAGTCGGATCCTGACCGCCGCGAATCAGCTGCAGCGATTGCACGGTGAATTCCACTTCGCGAATGCCACCCGGCCCCAACTTGATGTGATCGGCAAGTTCGCGGCGCACCACTTCGCGCGCGATCAACGCCCGCATCTCGCGCAGCGAGTCGAACACACCAAAGTCCAGATAGCGCCGATAAACAAAGGGGCGCAGCACTTGTTCGCGCAAAGGCTCGAACACGGCTTTGGCCGTCAGGGCGCGTGCTTTGACGTAGGCATAGCGCTCCCAATCGCGGCCATCAGCCTGCAGGTAATCCTCAAAGGCTGCAAAACTAGCTACCAGCGGACCACTGTCGCCATAAGGACGCAAGCGCATATCCACACGAAACACAAAACCCGCATCAGTGCGTGCATCGAGCACACGTATGAGCGTGCGAGCTTGGCGCAGATAAAACTCGGTGGCGCTGAGTGCAACCGGGCCGTCTGTATCGGCGCCGGCAGCATGCAAAAACACCAGATCGACATCGGATGAGAAGTTGAGCTCGCCACCGCCGAGCTTGCCCATGCCCAGCACCACCAGCCCTGCGTCCGCTCCCGGTGGTACGCCATGTCGCAGCGCCAACAGCGCTTGGGACCAGTCTGTGGCGCAGGCGATGGCAGCCTCTGCAAAATCCGAAGCCTCTGCCAAGGTTTGCTCGACGGTTGCGCCGCAAGCCAAATCACGCCAGGCAATACGCAGCATCTCGCGCTGGCGCAGCAGCCGCAGACCACGCGCAAAGGCCGCTTCGTCGAGACCGGCTGTATGCGCCACGGCTGCGCACAAGGCTTGGTAATCGGCCAGGCTGCGAGAGCAATCCAAAGAGCCCTCAGCCAACAACGACAGCAGTTGTTCAGGCCAGGCCACACACACACGCAATGCAAAGTCGCTGGCAGCTAACACCTGATCGGCCTGGCTGCGTCGGCTGGCACCGGCAGCCTCAAGAGCCGCCCAGACTTGCGGTGAACGCATTGCCAGCGTCTCTCGCTGACGCTGCAACAGGTCACCTAAGGCGGCGATCATGCGGGTGTGGGCAAGGGTTGCACTGAAACGTTAACAGTCAGGGTGTGTTCCCCCACACCCAGGATGACGCCGCGCAACGGCGATACATCACCAAAGTCACGACCCCAGGCCAGCGTCACATGGTCACGGCCCACACGCAGATTGTTGGTTGGATCCAACGCCACCCAACCATAAGGTGGCGCATGTACTGCCACCCATGCGTGCGACGCATCAGCGCCAACCAATTCTTCTTCGGGCTCGCCGTCGCGCGGCAAAGTGCGCAGGTAACCGCTGACATAGCGCGCCGCCAAACCGCGTGAGCGCAGGCAGGCGATCATCACATGTGCGTAGTCTTGGCATACGCCGCGCCGGTTGTGCAGCACCTCCATCAACGGTGTGGAGATCTCTGTCTCACCGGGCGCATAAGTGAATTGGCTATGGATGAGATTCATGAGTGCTTCGGCAGTTTCCAGCACCGGTCTGCCCGGTTCAAAGCACTCTTGGGCAAAAGCATTGAAGTCCTGCTTGATGCGCACATAGGGTGACTCGCCCCGATAGCGGCGCACTTCCAGCTCCAACAGATCAATGGGCTGCGCCGCATAACGCAGCGACTCCACAACCGCTTCCCACGGCAGACTCTCGGCGGCAGGCCGCGGCGGACGCGCGCGCACCTCAACTTCCATACGGGCGTCAACAATCAGACTGTCGTGCGGCCTGTCGATTTGCAGACGTGTAATCGGATTTCCCAGCGCGTCTTCACCCTCCACGGAATAAGCCGGTTCCGGGGATATGCGCACCTCGTGATGAAGCGTGGTCTGGTGGGGCATGAAACGCGGCATCAGTCGTAGCATCTGATGCGAGTGCGCCACCTCACCGTCATAGTCGTAGCGCGTCACGTGCCGTACGCGATAGCGCCAAGGAACGCTGTCGTCGGTCATGCCGCCACCGTGCGCACGTCCAGGCCTACATGCGAGAAATGCCGCATACCCAATCGATCGCACAGCTGCGCGGCCGCAGACTCCAGGCCCTGCAAGGCTTCGGCCAAGCTGGCTCGCGCTGCGAGGCTGCCGTCGAGTTGATGCAGTTCGATGTTTTGCAACTGCCGTATGGAAGCGCTTAGCGAATCCTCGACGCCACCACCCAAGGATTCGGAGAGTCGCTCCAAGGTGCGGCGCACACCGCGCCAGTGAAAGGCCAGTGCGCGTGGATTGCTCTCGTCGAACACCAGCAACTGCACCGTCGGCGCCAACTGTGGCTGCGCCATGTGGCGCGTGCGATAGGTGATCGTGCTGCCGCCTACATCGAGTAGCCAATCCAGCTCGGCGCGCGGCACCTTGCGGCCACTGCCCAGCCGCTGCGCAAGCAAGCCACTGAGAAACTGCAAACGCTCAAGCTGTCGACCCAACATCAGCAGGCGCCAGCCATCGTCTTGGGTCATGTCGTCAAGCGTAAAGCCTGCAAACGCTGCAAGGCCAAGTAACAGATGATCCAGCGCCTCGCGCGGATCACCGCGCTCGTCGGCCTCGGCTTCGTTGAACTGACGCTGCAACACTGTCAGCGAGCGCCAATGCTCCAGCGACAAGCGGCTGCGGGAATGCGATGCAGCCCAAGCCAAGCGAGTCAGGTCCGCTGCCAGCCCAAGCGGATGTGATGCATCAAACAGACTCTGTACCGGATCACGCTCGTCTTCGAGCAGTCCCATTGCACGGCATGCGGCCAGTGTCGGTTTCCAGATACCTGGCTCTGCTCGCACCGCAAACGTGGCGCGCAGCAGACGCGTTTTATCTTCACAGCGCTCTGCATAGCGGCCCAACCAGAACAGGTTCTCGACCAGACTGGACGGCAGCTCATCGCGGCGCACACCCAGATCCACCGGCACGCTGTCGCCCGCATCGTCCTCGCTACCGCTGATACCCGGCAACACCCAGATGTCCTTGCTGCCGCCACCGCGCTGCGTCGACACCACATCAATGGCGGCATCGGAGGCGATGCGCGCCATACCACCGGGCAACACGCGATAGCCGCCTGCAGTGGCGATGGCATACACACGGATGCCCACGGACCGCGCGTTGAGCTGTGGCGCACTGCCGCGCCAAGCCGGTGCTTGGGAAAACTGCACACGCTCCTGCGCCACATAAGCATTGGGACGCGCGCGCAGGCGACGCACCAGCGCTTGACGTGCCGCAGTGTCCAGATCCCGACCAAACACCGCATCAAAATGTTGATTCGGATATACGCCCTTAACGACCAGCGTATCGAGATGTTCGACCACGTAGTCCAGCGCAGGCTGTTCGCCGCACCACCAAGTCGCCACCGACGGCAGCAGCAGCGACTCACCCAGCATGCGCTGCGCCACACCCGGCAAAAAGCCCAACAGCGCAGCCGACTCCAGCACGCCAGAGCCCAACGCATTGGCGACCACCACACGTCCGGCGCGTACTGCGCCCAACAACCCCGGCACACCCAGCGCCGAATCGGCACGCAATTCGACCGGGTCGCAGTAGTCATCGTCCAAGCGCCGCAAGATGGCGTGTACGCGGCGCAGACCCGCCAAAGTTTTGAGATACACCGTGTCGCCGCGCACCGTCAGGTCATGCCCCTCAACCAAGGGCAACCCCAAATGCCGCGCCAGATACGCGTGCTCGAAATAGGTTTCGTTAAACGGACCGGGCGTGAGCACCACCGCCAATGCTTGATCGGTAGCCGTGGCAGTTGCCAGCAAGTTGGCGCGCAAACCGGCAAAGAAGCCGCCGATGGGCCGCACACCCAGATCCTTGGCAGCCTCCGGATACACACGCGACACAATCTGCCGGTTTTCCAGCGCATAGCCTGGACCGGACGGAGACTGCGTGCGATCACCCAGTATCCACCAGCGGCCATCCGGGCCACGCGCCAGATCCACTGCATATAAATGCAGCCAAGTGCCTTGCAGCGGTCGCGTGCCACGACAGGGCCAGAGGTAATTGGGATGGCCGAACACCAGCTCAGACGGAATGCTGCCGTCTGCGATCAGTTGCTGTGGGCCATACAGATCTGCCAAGAGTGCATTGAGCAACTCGGCGCGCTGCAGCACACCGGCTTCGATCTGGCGCCACTCTGAACCACTGACCAACAACGGCAACGGATCTAGAACCCACGGACGATCCCGGCCTTGTGGATCGGCATAAACGTTGTAGGTAACGCCGTTTTCGACAATAAGGCGGCGTGCCAGATCAACATCGCGGCGGGTGGCTGCCGAGCCATTGCCCAGCAAGCGCGACACCAGCGGTTGCCAGTGACTGCGCAAACTACCGTCTGCAGTGAGCAACTCGTCATAGCGACCAGCATCGACGGCATAGCCTGCCAAGCCTGCTCGCGTGCGTCGTTGTCGAGTGCGTCGCATATGCCTTAGCCGTCGCGACGCAGGTCGAGCGTGAACGGGAAATCAACGTTGGTCGTGGCCAACGGCGCCGCGATCGGCGACTGCGTATGACCCATGCGGAAGAAACGCGCCAGCCTGCGGCTCTCGGCTTCAAAGGCATTGACCGGGAACGTGTCATAACTGCGACCACCCGGATGTGCCACGTGATAGCGACAGCCGCCCAAAGAGCGCTGCATCCACGTGTCCACCAGATCAAAGGTCAGCGGCGAATGCACAGGGATAGTCGGGTGCAGTGCGTTGGGCGGCTGCCAGGCGCGATAGCGCACACCGGCCACGTATTCGCCGGCGGTGCCGGTAGGACGCAGCGGTAGCGCGCGACCATTGACGGCCACTGCATAGCGATCCGGTGCCAAGCCGGTCACCTTCACCTGCACGCGCTCGACAGAAGAATCGACATAGCGCACGGTGCCGCCTGCCGAGCCCTCCTCACCCATCACATGCCAAGGCTCTAAGGCATGACGGATTTCCATGCCTACGCCGCGGGTCTCGTAAGTGCCATAGCGAGGGAAACGGAACTCTTTGTGCGGTGCGAACCACTCATGCTGCAGCGCAAAGCCCGCAGCGCGCAGTTCATCGATGACATCAGCAAAATCCTGCTCAACGAAGTACGGCAGCATGAAGCGATCATGCAACTGGGTGCCCCACCGCGCCAGCCGAGAAGGCCGATAGGGCTCTTGCCAGAAACGCGCCACCATCGCGCGCAACAGCACCTGCTGCGCCAAGCTCATCTGTGCATGCGGCGGCATTTCAAACGCACGCAATTCGAGCAAGCCCAAACGTCCCGTCGCACCATCGGGAGAGAACAGCTTGTCGATACAGAATTCAGAGCGGTGCGTGTTGCCAGTGACATCAATAAGCAGATTGCGCAGCGCACGATCCACAAGCCAAGGCGGTGTGGAGCCGTTACGCCGTGCGGCCAACTGCTGAAAGGCGATTTCTAATTCGTACAGCGAGTCATTGCGCGCTTCATCCACGCGCGGTGCCTGCGATGTCGGTCCGATGAACAGACCCGAGAACAGATAGGACAATGAGGGATGGTTGTGCCAGTAAGCCAGCAGACTGGGCAACAAATCGGGGCGGCGCAGAAACGGCGAATCATTGACGTTGGCACCGCCCAACACAAAGTGGTTACCTCCGCCGGTACCGGTATGGCGACCATCCACCATGAACTTCTCACTGGTCAGACCCACTTCGTGCGCAGCCTGATACAGGTGCGTGGTGCGATCGACCAGCGAGTGCCAGTCTGCCGACGGGTGGATGTTGACCTCGATGACGCCCGGATCGGGCGTGACCCGAAAGTGCGTCAGGCGAGGATCTGCAGGCGGCTCGTAGCCTTCCAGCACAACCTGTAGATCCAGCTCAGTGGCACTGGCTTCGATCGCCGCGACCAGTTCCAGATAAGCATCCAGACTCTGCAAAGGCGGCATGAACAGGTACAGCACGCCATCGCGAGGTTGCGCACACAGGGCCGTACGTGTCAGCGCTGCCGCCGATTCGCCCTTGACCGGCGCTGCGGCTGCAGCGGCCACCTGCGCTTTGCGACCGCGATCTGCGGGTCGCAACTGCGCCACCAGTTGCGCATGCGAGGCCAACGGTGCAAAGCGATCTGAAGGATCGGGCTGATGCACATAGGGGTAATCGCCACGCGATACCCACGGCTGCGAATCCAGCGGCAGGCGAAAGCCCATCGGCGAGTCGCCCGGCAGCAACCAGCAGTGCTCGGCGCGCAGAAACCACGGGCCCGATTGCCAAGCAGTACCGAGCGCATCGCGGGCAATGGGCAACACATGACCCACCACATCACCCAGGCCGTTGGTAAAGATGCGCCGCATCCGCTCGCGCTCCAACGGATCATCCAGCCGCGAATCCAACGGATCGACGTTGCCCGGCAAGCGACGCTCGCGCCACAGGTAGTAATAAGCGTCTTCGTAGCCAGGGAAGATGTGCTGCGGATCCAGCTCCAAACGCTGCGCCACGGCTGCCAGCAGACGCGCGCCATCCTCTGCCGTCACAGCGTAATCCTGCGACTCATCGGCATAGCGTGCCGGGTCCAACCAGATAGGCTGACCGTCTTTACGCCAGAAACAGTTGAGCGACCAGCGCGGCAACGGCTCACCCGGATACCACTTGCCCTGGCCAAAATGCGTCAGACCCTGGGGCGCGTACTTGCTGCGCAAGCGGTCAAACAGCGCGGCCGCACGCAAGCGCTTGGTGGGCCCCATGGCATCGGTATTCCACTCGGCGCCATCCGGGTCATCCACAGCGACAAAAGTGGGCTCACCGCCCATGGTCAGTCGCACATCAGCAGCGGTCAGTCGCGAATCAACTTCCTGCCCCAATTCAACGATGCGTTGCCACTGCTGTGAGCTGTAGGGCTTGGTGACCCGCGGGGCTTCCCAGATACGGGTCACCTGCATTTCGTGCGAAAACTCCACTTCGCACTTGTCGACGCCGCCGCTGATGGGCGCAGCCGTGGAGGGCTCGGGCGAGCAAGCCAGCGGAATGTGCCCCTCACCGGCCAGCAGACCGGAGGTCGGATCAAGCCCTATCCAACCACCGCCTGGCAGATACACCTCGCACCAGGCATGCAGATCGGTGAAGTCCTTCTCGGGCCCGGCAGGTCCCTGCAAGGGCTTCACGTCGGCGGTCAGCTGGATCAGATAGCCCGACACGAAACGCGCGGCCAAACCCAGCTGTCGCAACAGATTCACCAGCAGCCACGTTGAATCGCGGCACGAGCCTGAGCGCAGCTGCAGGGTCTGCTCGGGGCTCTGCACGCCCGGCTCCAAACGAATCAGATAGCTGATGTCCGCCGCGAGCTTTTGGTTCAGGCCGACGATGAAGTCGATGGTGACGCAAGGCTCGCGCGACACTCCAGCCAAGTACTTGGCCAGCAGCGGCGCAGCCGGCTCCGCCTGCAGAAACGGCGCCAACTCGGCACGCTCGACCGGCGTGTAGCCAAACGGGAACTTCTCGGCCCGCGGCTCCAGAAAGAAATCGAAGGGATTGAGCACAGACATCTCGGCAACCAGGTCCACTGCCACACGCAGTTCGCGGGCCGGTTCCGGGAACACCAACCGAGCCAGGTAATTGCCCTGGGGATCCTGCTGCCAGTTGATGAAATGCTTCGCCGGTGCAACATCCAGCGAATAGGAAAGGATGCGTGTGCGGCTATGCGGCGCAGGCCGCAGGCGCACGACTTGCGGGCCCAGCGCAACCAGCCGGTCGTACCGGTAGTGCGTGACGTGACGAAGTGCGACATGGATGGACATTGAAAACCGCCGACGGTGTGCTGCGAAGGATCCGCAGCAAACAATGCAAACCTTAAACCAACTGCGGCAAGGCGCCGCATGACGGTCTAAGGTTCCCATGACGGCCTGTGGATACGCTTCGACGCACCATTATAGTGCTTGCCAGAGCCTCGCAGCACCGCATAAGCACTACTAGTAAGCGGCCCCTCCGAAGGTCACCAGCAGGCCTGCTCACGCGGCACGACCCCCCTTATCCAGCAAGCCCAGACCCGGCCAGGCGACTATGCGCGCGCCTGTGGAGCTGCCAGTCTTCACCTTGCGACTCCTCGCGTTTCGAAACGCGACGGCCCACAAGACACAGTCAAAAAAAAACCCCGCCAATGGCGGGGCTTGAACTTAGCGTGAAAGCGGGGGGTGTTGCTTCACTAACTATCGAGACGCGCGATGCAATAAAGCGTTACGGCTCGAGTTGCAATGATACACGCTTTGAGGCAGTTAGTGTGAATATTAGGTTACGTGAACTACGCAGCGGTCGCAGGCGCGCCTGTCACAGCCTCCGCTTCAGGCACAAACCTCGTAATCAGCGACCCGCCGTTCGGTGCGCAGCGGACCGATCAGGCGTCGAAATTCGAGGTGCAGCGGGTGATCCTCGTAGTCGTGCAGGGCCTGCCAGCTCTCAAACTCACAATAAAACGCCAGGTCGACTGCGTCGGCGACCTCGGCCTTAACGCGGGCAATATCCGCCCTCAGCAGCCCGGGAACCTGTGCCTGCATGGTGGCCACGCTGAGGTGGAGGCGCGCCATGTCGACCAGACTCGCATCCCTGCGCGGCTCATCCGCAAGACGCCACAGCACCACATGTCTGATCATGGAGACACCCTCCCGGGGTAAGTGGCGCGCCGTGCGCCAGGTTTAAGCAGCTGCACCAGCTGTTGCGGCAAAGCAGCGCCCAAGTGCTGCAGCTCCTCGACAACCAGCGCCTGCGGATAGCAACTGCTCACATCACGGGCCAATCCAATGGCAATCAGCTGTACATCTCTGGCAACCGCAGTCTCAGCGACCACGTGTTGCAAGTGACGCTGCAGATACAGCGGGTCGTTGGCCTGCACCGTCGCCTGTTCCTGTGGCGTGCCATCGCAAAGCACCATCAGGATGCGGCGTTTAGCACGGCTGCGACGCAGCCGTTGCAGCGCCCACTGCAGCGCCTCGCCGTCCACGTTCTCGCGCAGCAAATCATCGTGCAGCATAGCCGCCAGCTGCTTGCGGCAGCGGGCTGCACTCTCGGCTGACGACTTGAACACCAAGTGCCGCAAGGCCGCGATACGACCCGGTCGCGGTGGTGAGCCGGCCGCGCGCCACTGCACTGCGGCTTTCCCGCCGCGCCATCCCATCGTGGTGAACCCCAACACCTCGGTGGCCACACCGCAGCGCTCCAGCGCCGACACCAACAGCAACACGCTGGCTGCGGCGATCTCTATGGGCTTGCCACGCAAACTGCCAGAGTTGTCGACCAGCAAGGTCACATGGGTATCGGGTGCTACCGCCTCTTGCCGGCTGCGCAAACGAGCCGGCTGCAGTGGGTCCGTGAGCACTGTGGTCAGGCGCGCCGGATCCAGCACACCTGTCTGGGTGTCCGACTGCCACCGCAGCGGCTTGTGTGACAGCACACAGCGTTGCAAGCGTAGCGCTGCGGCACTTTGGCTGCGCATCGTTGCGGCAGTCACCTGATCCAGACGCTGCTGCAATACCGCTGCCTGCGCCGCCGTGCAGATGCGATCGGCACGCTGCACGACATCGTGTTGCCGGCTGTACACACCATAGGGCCCAGCGATGGCCACGGCCTGTGGCTGCAAGGGCACCAACTTGCCGCGCGGCTCATCGGCGATGCGTCGCAACACGTCGCTGCGTGCACGACGCTGTTGAACAGCAGCGCTCAGCTGCTGAGCCACGGGCACAGGCGCTGCAGTGGGCTGCGACTGCGCAGCGGGACACAGCGGCAGTGCTGCGAGCGGCGCAGATTCCCACAGTCCGGCGAGTATCAGCAGCTGCCTGCAGTGCACTGCAAACCTTTGCTGATACGCAAGGTTACCCAACGCTGCAGCCAACACCTGAGCCACCTGCTGCGGCACGAACTGCCAGTGCGCGGGCACAGCCTGAACATCGCAGGGCAAGGGCGCAGCAATGGCACTTCGCAGCTGGCACAGCAGCGGCCAGACCTGGGCTGGCAACGGAGCACCAAACAGTTGTGCCGCATCCAAGCGCGACAAATTAAGTGCCGTACCAGGCCAACGCGCCGCGCCCAACGCCTCTACGCGTGCTTGCTCGCAGGCCTCCAACACACTGCCTTGCAGCGGCGTCAGCGCAGTGTTTAATGCAGACAAGGCCGGGTCACTGAATCGTCGTCGCAGCGCCCGCGCATCGACCTGCGCGCGGGACTGTAGTGCAGCGGCTGGTGCGGCCGCATCATGCACAACCGGCTGGCCTGACATGACGCGCAGCACAGCGTGTGCAAGTCCGGACGCACCAGAACCAGCCATCTGGTGCGACCCACGATTCATTGGGCGACCGGAATTAACTCACTGCCGAAGCAGCGCTGGTACAGCTCTGCCACCAGCGGCCATTCGGCCGGATCGCAACGATTCAGATAGCTTAAACGCAACGCCAGAGCACGATCACCCAACAAGGCCATGTTCTCTGCCCAATGCAACAGCGTGCGCGGCGACATCGCTACTGCCAACTGCCCGCCGGCATGGGCCAAACGCAGCAAACCTGCCAGCTCAACCATGGCGCAAACCAGTTGCTGCTGTGAGGCATCGGCCAATGACGGTACGCGACTGCGCAGCAATTGCTGTTCAGTTGCCGGCTGCGGCCAACCCAAGCTGGCAATCAACTGCCAACGATCCAGCTGGGCCTGATTGATCGGGACTGTACCTTGGAATTGGCCCGTGGCATCACCGAGCCCCAGCGTGTTGGCGGTGGCAAACAAGCGAAATGACGGATGGGGCAACACCACCTGCTGCTGCTCCAGCAACACCAAGCGGCTCTGCGCCTCGAGTAAGCGCTGCAGCACGAACATCACATCGGGGCGTCCGGCATCATACTCATCCAGCACCAGCGCAACTCCGTTGCGCAGTGCCCAAGGCAGCATGCCTTCCTGAAACTCGGTGATCTGTTTGCCATCGCGAATCACGATCGCATCGCGACCCAACAGATCAATGCGTGCAATATGCCCATCAAGATTGATACGCAGGCACGGCCAGTTCAGGCGCGCCGCAATCTGTTCGATGTGCGTGGACTTACCCGTGCCTTGCGGCCCGTGCACCAACACGCGACGGTCATGTGCAAACCCTGCCAACAACGCCAACGTCAGTTCTGCGTCGAAGACATAGTGGGAATCGATTTCCGGCACCAGTGGGCCGCGCTGCGCAAAGCCTGCTACAGGCCACGGTGTGTTGATGCCAAACAGCGCCGGCACATCCACCCTGCTCAGCGGCAGTGCATTGGCCGCTGCAAACTCAGGCTGCGACATGGACCGCGCCATCCAACACCACTACCGGTACTGTCGGTAACGAGCGCCCGGCTGCAGGGCCTTCAATACACAGTCCGTCGCTGCAACGAAACACGGCACAGTGGTGCACACACATCACATTGCCCGGACCCGCCATAAGAAAACCAGACCCTGGCGAGTTCAGCGGCAGCACAAAATGCGGGCAGAGGTTGATATAGGCCTGCACCTGCTCACCTTGGCGCAGCAAGAGCAGGCCTGCTGCACGCAGCGGCGGCGTCGGCTGCCACTCGATGCAGACCCCGTCAGGTAAATCGGCCAACGGCAGCAACTTGGTCCCGGCCGGTGGCGGCACACGCACCACCCGCGTAGCCATGGCTTGCACAGGCGGTAGACCAGTGGAAGCGCTCATGCCGTCAACGCGGATAGTGTGGCGGGATAGCTGCGTCGTAGTTGATCCAGATGGACTTGGCTTCGGTGTAGTCGTGCATCGCTTCAAAACCCATCTCACGACCGTAGCCCGATGCACCGACACCACCGAACGGCGAGCCCGGATTGACGCGCTTGTAGCAATTGACCCAGACCATGCCGGCGCGCAGTGAGGCAGCAAAGCGATGCGCCCGCTGCAAGTTGGAGGTCCACAAGCCGGCGCCCAAACCATAGGTGGTCGAGTTAGCTATCTGCTCGGCCTCCGCTTCATCCTTGAACGTAGTGACCGTCACGAAGGGACCAAACACCTCTTCCTGACACACACGGTCTTGCGGCGCGGCCCGCACGATAGTGGGCTGCACGAAAAAGCCCTTTGCCAAGGCAGGATCGGCAGGCGCCGCGCCACCGAGCAGCACTTGGCCGCCCTGTTCACGCGCGATCGCGCAATACGACAACACGCTTTGTTGCTGACGCTGCGAGGTGAGCGGACCCATTTCGGTAGCGGGATCCAGCGGATCGCCCAAGCGGATCGACGCAGCAAGCTTCATGAAGCGATCGAGGAACTCTTCGGCAATAGACTCTTGCAGCAACAGCCGTGAACCGGCGATGCAGGCCTGACCCTGATTGTGGAAGATGGCAAACGCACTGCCGTTGACCGCAGCAGCCAGGTTGGCATCCTCGAACACCGCGTTGGCGCCCTTGCCGCCCAGCTCCAGCTGAACGCGCTTAAGGTTGCCAGCAGAGGCTTGCACGATGCGACGACCCGTTGCGGTCGAACCGGTAAAGGCAATCTTGTGGACGTCAGGATGCTCGGCCAAGTGCTGGCCCGCAGTGTTGCCGTAGCCAGGCACCACATTAACCACGCCGGCGGGTATGCCCACGGATTGGATCAGCTGGGCAATCTTAAGCGTAGTCAGTGGCGTGATCTCGGCCGGCTTGAGCACCACGGTGTTGCCTGCGGCCAGTGCCGGGCCGATCTTCCAACTGGTGAACATCAGCGGGAAGTTCCACGGCACGACCTGCCCGACCACACCCAGCGGTGCGCGCTGCACATAGTTGAGAAAGCCGGCATCCACAGGGATAACGCTGCCCTGCACTTTGTCAGCCAAGCCTGCGAAATAGCGGAACGTGGCTGCAGTACGCGGCACATCCAAGCCACGCGTATCGCGAATCGGATGACCGGTATCACGCGCTTCCAGCACCGCCAGCTCGTCGGCGTTTGCCTCAATGGCATCGGCCAGCTTGCCCAGCAAGGCACCGCGCTGCGCTGCGGGCATGCGCGACCAACTGCTAAAGGCGCGCGTAGCAGCAGCGACTGCCAGATCAACGTCGGCCGCTTTGGCCTCGGCAACCTTGGCCAGTACGCTGCCATCAAACGGGTTGATGACATCCATCGTAGCGCCGTCCACGGCGTCCACGAATTTGCCGTCGATAAAAAGACGTGTCTCGATAGTCACGCTCAAAACTCAACCGGCCAAGGCTTGAGCTGACCACTCTCGTACAGCTCAGGAAGATTGGGCGTTGCGTTCTCCCACACCAGCAGCATAGAGCGCTTGCGTGCAAAGCCCTGATGGCGGATGTCTGCAGGCATGGCTGCGACATCACCGGCCTTCATCAGCACCTTGGCGCGCGGCGAGCCGGTGTGCTTATCTTCGATTTCCCACTCAATCTGGTCAGACAACTGCACAAACCACTCGACGCGGTCATTGCCGTGTTTGATGGGCAGGATGTATTCCTCCGTGGTCGGGCAAGCCAAGCTGCGGCCGCACACCGAGGTGACCGACGGGTTCCACGTCACGTCAGAACGCGACAGGAAGGCAAACAGGTTGAACGCAGACACTTCGGCTTCAAAGCCGGGTTCGGCATAGACCTCTGGCGCATCCTGCGGCACATCAGCAAACGCACGGTTGATCGGAAAGCCGTTGGCATCACTGCGCAGGCTGGCGTCACCGGGCAAGCCAGGCATGCGATGACAGGCCTCTCGTGCACGCTCAATGGCAGCGCGATTGTGGCCGTTCTTCTTACCGTGCCAGCCGTCACCGGCTTCCTCCGGCGCAGCGAACGGGTCGAACCCTTCGTTGGTCCAGTCGTCCAGGATGGCCTTGAACGTCGCCATCATCAGACGCGAGTCAAAGTTCTCCATGTGATCGAGGCCACTGTCGCGATAAGCCGGGTAGTAGCTGCCCGCGTACATATCGACTGTGCCGTAATGATTGCGTGTGCCGATCACCGGATCGAAATTGACCCAGCCATAAAAGAAGCCCCAAGCCACATCGCGCATCATGGCGCGCAGGAAGGCATCGGCAGACATTGAGTGGGACATCTGCTGGCCCTTGGCCATCCAGCTGACCCGCGCGAAGTATTCGTCGCGGCTGAAGCTAAATCCGCCCAGCGTGAAGCTGCGGTAACCGGTCTGGTTACTGGGGGCACTGGCCTGCACTTCTATCGATTCTGCTGTGCTCATGGATACTGATCCTCGGCTTGAAACTGTTGCGTTCGCGGTTGGGCTGGCGGTAGGTACTGCGCTCACTTGAGGCAGATCTGGCCCCACTTGTGCACCGTGGCGGGGCCATCCATGGTCTGGATCAACATCACGCCCACGCTGTGTGCTGTGAAGCGGTAAGCAGCGCCCTCGGGCAGCAACACCTGATGACCTCGACGCGCCACGACGCGACCCATGGGCGTACCGGCCGGCTGCGCTGCCAGCGGGATCGAGCCCTTGCTGTCATCGGTGTAAACCGCTGTCGGATCTGCCAGCTTGATGAAATGCACCTCGACTTCACCATCCATCACGATGGCGAACTCGTCATGCGGCGCCGCATACCAACCGGACTGCCCCTCGAGGCGTACCGCTTCGATGACGTAACCCAGATTCACGGCCACGGCGACCTTTTCGTAAGGCGCGGACTGGTTGGCTACCTCGAAAATATTCGAGAAAGCGTAGTACATAGGGTTGTCGGCAACGATCTCGATGCCGCCCTTCTCATAATCCTGCAATGACCCGAATGTGGTCTGGAAGCTATTCACGGCACGCCCCTGCTACATCAAATGTCTGTTGGCACTCTGCCAGTATTACGCGTCACAAGCCCGCATAGCGACATGCCGGGAGCCAAAGCGTCCGGCAGCCACACAAACCAAGCCCACCGCGATCAGTCGAAATCGCCAGACCATTTCCAGCCGTCGGCAGGCCGCAGGATGGAATTGAGACGGATGCGATATTCGGTGGTGGATCGGCCCGGATTGCCGACCACCGTCACCTCATCGCCAACCTTGAGCGAGTCACGCGAGGCACCGCCGCGGGCCAGAGCGCCGGCCGCAGCCCACTCCACCGTCCACTGCTGAACCTGCTTGTCATCGCCGATGACTTCCATCTGCACCAGAGAGTGCGGATTGCGGAACATGAAGCGTGCAACCTTACCTTTGACGGTAATGGTGCGATTGACGTCGTAGGTGGCTGGAAATGAGTGATGAGCACCGACTGGCAAGGCCAGACCCAGCACAAACAGTGCGGCCGGGATAGCGATCTTCAAGGCATTGCGCATAGCAGACTCCTGGGGATGCGGATTCACGGACTGGGTTTGAACAACAGGCTCTTGACGACGGCCATGTCGCGCTCGATGGTCTTGGTGCTGACGCCGAGCCGAACGGCGATGGCCCTATAGCTGAGCGTCTCGGCCATGTGCAGCATCAGCACGCTTTGATGACGCGCCGACAGCGACTGCATGACGCGATTAACGCGCTCGCGAGCCAACTGGTGGTCGAGTTGATCCTCGGGCAGCGGCTCGGGATGCACAAGCTCGAGCGTACCGAACTCGATATGAGCATCGGAAAAATGGCTCTTGCGGCGACGCAGCGCATCTCGGGCCAAATTGGTGGCAATTTTGATGAAGAACGCCCGGGCATGGTGATCTGCTGCCCACAGATCATCGACGCGCAGCAGCTTCAAACAGGCCTCTTGCAACACGTCCTCGGCATCTTCGCGACTGCGCAGCATACGCATCAGCCGCTGCAGCAAGGTGCCGCGCAACTGCGCCACCAAGGCCACCACGCGACGCTCGCGCTCGGCTCGCTGGCGCGCCTCACCACCCCGACGCCAGGGTGCTGCGGCGACTCGTGACCGATAGACGGGCGCTACTGCCCCATCTGCTGCAATCAATTCCATTCCCAAGCCCCCGCTTGTGGACGCGCTCGCTTTAGCGAGCTTTTTATGGGTCCCGAAGGACCTTGCGTTTGATTGTAGCCAGCAAATAGTGTTTGATTATTCGCAATACACGAATACTCCATACGTCGCGCCAGAGGCGCGCAGCAGAGGTTTTCGCATGGACAGATTCCTGTGCATTCAGGCTTTCGTGCGCGTCGCCCAGGCGGGCAGCTTTGTCGCTGCAGCCCGGCAATTGCGCGTTACGCCTTCGGTGGTAACCAGCCGCATCAAGCATCTGGAGAAGCTGGTGCAATCGCCGCTGTTCCATCGCACCACGCGAGCCGTGACGCTGTCGGAAGCGGGCACCAACTTCATCGGCGAATGCACCGACATGGTGGCGCACATGGAGTCCATCACGGAGCGCATGAGCGTGCTGCGCGGCACGCCCGCAGGGGTGATCCGCCTGCAGGTCCTACCCGGCTTTGCGGTCACCCACTTGGGCAACATCCTCAAGGACTTTGCCGCCAAAAATCCAAAGATTGATTTTGATGTCACCGTCAGTGACGAAGCCGTCAGCGCCGTAGGTGAGGGTTACGACATCATGCTGCAGCTGTTCAAGCGTCAGCAGATGACCATGATCGAGCGGCCGTTGGCGCGCATTCAGCGCGTGTTTTGCGCCTCAACAGACTATCTGTCGCGACACGGCATGCCGCTGTCACCAGCGGATCTGCCCGAACGCCAACTGGGACTTTATTCGGCTTATCCGGCAGGCGACCGCTGGACGTTCACGCGTGCGGGCGTAGAGAGCCATATCCAATTACCGGCTCGATTGCGTACCAACTCGGTCCACATGCTGCGCGACTTCGCGCTGACCGGAGCTGGCGTGGTCTGTCTGCCGACCATGGTGTGCTCAGAAGATTTGATGGCCGGACGCTTGGTAAGAGTGCTGCCGGACTTCGAATGTCCCAGCTTGGAGTTACTGGCCATCTACCCGGCCACACAACGCCGTGCACTGAAAGTGCGTCTGTTCGTGGAATTATTGAGCCAGTACTTTGCTACTGGCGCTCCCTGGGACAGGGAACTTGAAAGCCTGCCCGGGTGGGGCAGGCACTAACTTCAAATCGCACAGAGGGCGGGGCCAACCCCGTGGCGTGCAAGGGCACACGCCACGAGGCCGCCCCTGAGGGAACCCTGTTAGAAGTGGAAATCCACCGTCAGTGCGTACTCGCGCGGCCGGCCGATCGTATTGAAGTTGATCTGCTCGGCGTAGCTGAAGAAGCCTGAGTTGGCATAGAACGAGTTAGTCAGGTTGCTGCCACTGAGTGAGGCAGTCCAGTTCTTACCCGAGTCGTACACCATGCGCGCATCGAGCATGTTGTAGGCCTCTTGCACACGCTGCTGAATCTCGTTCGAGAACAGCACGTACTTGTCGGTACGCGTAAAATCGATACGCGGCGTCAGCTTGGCACCGTTGGCCAGGGCAAAGGCGTACTGCGCACCCATGTTCAAGGTCATCTTCGGTGCGCCCGGGAAAGCTGCGCCCTTCGACACGGCCGGCAATGCACCGGTACCGGCCAGACCCAGCTCGGTGTACTCCGTCTTGAGGTAACCGAAGTTGAAGTTAGCGCGGAACTCACGGGTCGGCACCCACAAGCCCTCGAACTCCAGACCCTGTACCGCAGCCTTGCTCACGACCGTGGTGAACAATGCCGGGTACACAAACAGGTCGGGCTTGCCGTCCTGGTTGCGATCGGTCTGCGTGGCAGAACCCGCTACAGAGCCGTTGATCTGCGGATAGTAGGTGGCGATGTACTGGCTGACCTGCACACCGTCCCAATCGGTCTTGAAGGCCGTGATGTTGGTGCGCACCGAACGGTCAAACCAGTCAGCACGCAAACCGACTTCCATGTTCTTCGAACGCTCCGGACCATAAGGAATTGCGCCAATCGTGATGTCCTTGTGCACCGCATAGTTGGCGGCAATCGACGACTGACCACCGGCCGAGAAGCCCTCGGAATAACCGGCATAGGTCATGACCGAGGGATTCCACTGGTACTGCACCGTAAGGCGCTTGGTCATCGAATCAAACTCAAGCTTGGTCGCAGCACGGTTCTCACCGGACTGAGCGAACATGCTGCCATAGGCCGTCATCTGCGGCATAACCGGTGCCGAGTAGGTCGGAATCAGACCATAGCTGGAGTTGCGCTCGTTGCTGTTGCGCAGGCCAGCGGCGACCGTCAGCTTGTCGGTTGCCCGCCAAGTCACGTCGACGAATTCAGCCACGCCCTCAACAACCGACTTGTTGAGCGTGTCAGAGTTGGAGTTGGCCCAGTTGCCAAACAGACTCTGCGTCACACCCTGACCGCCAGCGATGGAACGGGTGCGCAAGGCCAGGCAATTGTCTTTCTGCACCTGAGTAATCAGGCCACGACCCGGTGCCGTCGCACGCGTACCCCACATGTCGCAGGTCATCTCGGGCAGGCCGCCAGTCCAGGTGCGACCCCAGTTCTGCTCCTGCCACCAGAACCCACCGACCACCCAATCAAACTTCTGATGAGACCCGAGGATCTGGAGCTCTTCGGAGATCTGGCGGTTCTTGGCGCGGAAGCTGCGCTCGAGCATGTGGACTTCTGCCACCGCGTCAAAGTCGGTCTGCACCACGCGTTCGCTGGTGCGGAAGCCAGCAATCGAACGCACCTTGAGCCAGTCGTTCACATCGAATTTCAGATCCAAGGTCTGGCGGCGCAGATCAATCTTGAGACCTTCGTTGACCCAGTCCATGGCCGTCTGGTTATTAGCCAAGGCACCCTGGCCTGTGCAAGACGTCGCGCAGCTGTAGTCGATACCGATGTTGGCATAGGCCTGAGCCTGCGGATTGGTCTGATAGCCGGTGGCGGCAAAGAACTGGCGAGGGCCGATCTCGTTGACCGTACGTGCCGGACCAAAGCGATTCACATCGGTAATTTCATAGTTGTAGCGGGCGCTGAAGCCATCAAAAGGCTTCCACAACAAATCGCCGCGATACAGCTGATCGTTGACGTCGCCATAGGCGGCATCAATCTTGGTGCTCTGCAAGAAGCCCTTGCGCTTCTGTGTTGAGCCCGTGAGTTTCAATGAGAGTGTGTCTAACAACGGCAGATCTACCGTGGCACGCATGTCATGACGATCAAAGGTGCCAAGTGTGCCGCTGACCTTGCCACCAAACTCACCAGTGGGAGCCTTGGTGACGTACTGAATGGCGCCGCCCATGGCGTTCTTGCCGAACAGCGTGCCCTGCGGACCGCGCAGCACTTCGATGCGCTCGATATCCAGCACACCTTGGGTCAACAGGCCGTCGGTAGATGACTGCCACACACCATCAACATACACCGCCACACCGGGCAGACCACGTACGCGGAAGTTGCCTTGTGCCTCGCCCGTGGCGCCGCCACCGAGCACAGACAGGTTGGGGATGACTGAGTTGAGCTCGCCGAGCGATTCGATGCCGCGGCTTTCCAGCTCCGGGCCACCGATTGCCGTGATGGCGATAGGCACTTGCTGCAGCGTTTCTTCGCGGCGGCGTGCAGTCACGATCACTTCAGAAATAAGCGACTCGCTGACAGCAGGCGCTTGCTGCGCCACGACCGGCTCAGGCATTGCAGCACACGCGGCAACGGCCATGGCCACTGCCAAGCTCACCTTTGAGCGACTAAACGTCCTATCCATATCATGTCCCCTCAGTTTTGTTGTTCTGAAACACTCGCGTTGTCATCCCGGCGCGACGCAGACCGATCCCTTGGTCTTACCGCCGCACCACCCGTTAAATCATTTGCAGGCTTTCGGAAACCACTTGCTGTTGTCTGGCTCCCGACGGAAATTTGAACTGGTGATGAAGCGGCCAGTCAGATAGACCGGATCCTCTACCACCGTCGTCACCACAAACCACTCGGCGCCAGCTGGCGTCTTAAAGCGATCAAAATATTCTGTGACTGTGGCTTTGTCGCCATAGGGCACGCCATTGCGGCGCAACCACCCCGGCGACAGGTTGCTGGTACGCACCAGCAACGAACCACCCTCGGGTGCAGCCGCACCACCACCGCCACCGCCACCGCCGGGTGCGCGCAGCGTGCGCTCCCACTGCGCCAGCGAATGCCCTTGCAACGAAGGCGCACCCGCAGCAGCCGCGGCATCAAAGCGCAAGCGACGAACCTGCTGGCCGGCATCGGTTTCGAGTTTGAGTACGTTCTCGCCTTCCCAACTGATGCGCACGCGCAGCGGCAATCGCATCAAACCGGCAGCGCCATAGGCCTTGCAAGAACCATCCTCTGCAGGCGTCCACTCGCCTGCGACGCGGCGTGCCTCGGCACTCATTACCGCAGCGACACTGGCGTAATCACCCTTGGGCGGCGTGACCATGCGCCAGCGCCACTCTTCGTTAATGATGGCAACCCACTGGCCGGCCAAGTCGATAGGCGCAGCCGCACGAGGCGACTGTGCCGCAGGGCTGGCAGGTGCAGCGGCATTGACTGACGTGCATGTCAGAGCCAGCAACAGGCCAGCATGCAGTCCCTGACGAAAAATCGAAGTGTTGTGAACAGCCATGCGATCAGTCCTCCTGCTTGGCCGGAGCCTTGACGCCGCGATACACGGCTTCGACAAACTGCTCTGTGGTCCAGCGGCCAGTGGTCTGACCCCAGCGACCGTCGTAATCGAGGGTTGGTCGAGTGGCCTTGACCTGTTGAATCGTCAGCCCCTTGGCCACTGATGCCCGCACCCGATCACGGATGATGGTGAGCATGTCGCGGTACTCGACAACATCAGCCTCATCGGTCAACCGACCATGCCCCGGAATAATCATCGTGCCGCCTTCTTGTTTGTCGGCAGGCACTGCGATCTGCAATATGCGATTCAGAGCGTCGATCACACCATCGATGTGCCCGCCACGCGCCTCGTCGATGAACGGGTAGCTGTTCATGTTCAGCAGGTCGCCGGCAACAATCACATCGGAGCGGCGAAAGTGCACCAGCATGTCGCCATCGGTGTGGGCATGCGGTATGTGGACCATCTGCACGGCCTCACCATTGAAGCCGAAATCAAACAGCTCGCCCGGAAAGGCATCGTCTGGCATTGCAGCAGACGGCAGATCTTTGATCTCTGCCATGCGATCCAACACACCGGACGTGGCAATGATCGTGGCACCAGCAGCCTCACCACCACGGGCACCGACGTCGCGCGCCACATTGCCGCCGATCACCTGGCGACCGGCAGAGCGCAGGCGTGCGTTACCACCGATATGGTCATCGTGAACATGCGTGTTGAGTATGTAGCGAATGGGCTTGTCGCCCGAGATGCGGGCGATTTCTGCAATGAGCGCCTCGGCGCCTGCTGCAAACTGCGTATCGACCACCAGCACGCCGGCATCACCCACCTGCACGGTGACGTTGCCGCCTTGGCCGACAATCACCCAGATATTGCCGGCCACGTGCATAGAACGCAGTGCAGGTGCCGCTGCTGCAGGCTGCGCTGCAGCTGCAGCACGCGCCGGCTGCGCCGCCGCAGCCTCAGGTGAGATAAGAAGTAGCGCTGCACTGGCCAGACCAGCGATGAAGGGCAAGTGCCGCGCAGTTGATGAGTTGAAGTGGTTCATGCGGATCACCGTGCTGCCGGCTTGGGCAGCGTGTCGAGATACTCAGGCATGGCTGTGGCCGCGCCGCCGCGCACTGCCTCTACGGGAATGTTGTGGCGCTTTGCGAACTCATCGCTGGCATGGTTGGCGCCAGGCAGGTGATGCGGCACAACACTGCGCGGCCGCTCAATCTCAATGGCATAGCGGCAGGGATAGGGATCGATGATGCCGTTGAGCACCAACTGATAGTTGGTAGTGCGCACAACCGCCTCGGTGAGATACACCGGGTCTTCGACCATGTAGACATGAGTCAGGATGTCGCCGTGGCGGATAAAGCGCTCCTGCATATGAGTGCGATCACTGAGCGCCAAGCCATTGCGTCGGATCCAGCCAGCCTTGATGCGGTCGGTGTCTACCACCAGCACATCGCCCTCAAGACGCCCCTGGGAAAACCCCTGCCAGGTATGCGCCGCAAAGTCCGGAGGCGGTGCCTTGCCGTTGAGCCACAAAAACCGGCGCTGCTCCTGCCACTGGATCTGCGTGTTGAATTTGATCAGCTGAAGCGTGACTGGGTCGCGGTCTTCCCAGATGCGCATCTGTCCCACACCGCGCGTACCGTAATTGGCTGGATGCGGTTTGCACTGATGCTCAGGCACCGTAAGGATGTTCGGATCCCAGCTGTCGGCGCGCATGCGCGCTGCATCGTTGATGGGCAGGCCCAGAAAATCGCCCTGGTCTGGGCCCGGCACTCGCTCGGGTTGATCTTCATGGAAGACGGGATACCAGATGCCTTGCAGGTCGAGCGACCAGGCTGCTGTAGCAGTCGCACACAACAGTGCTGTGGTCAGCACGCGTGCGCCAAATCGAAGTGGGCGATGCATGAGCTTGAGTCCCCCAGAGAGTTTCACAGCGTGTTTTTGCCGGTAAATGCAATGAAACGGCCAGTCCAGATCACGCCGAACCACAGCAGCAGCGATGCTGCAGCAATCAGGCGTGCCTGCAGCGGCGCACTAGCACCAGCCGGCAGCTGGCGCACTTGGCGCGACAGACCAAAGTAAAAAAGCAGAATGTTGACGCCTGCAATCACGATCAGCAGCATCTTGAGCCGGTAGGCTCCGTTCATCAGATACGGCAGCGGATCCGAGCTGATGAAGCCAATGCCTGTAATGACATTGAGGATCAAGCCGGCCACGCCGATCGGTTGGAACTTGTGCAATGCCGGCAGCGGCAGGCCGCGAGCAAAGCCCAGCACCCGCAGGTCGATGATCCCCACAGCACCGACCAGCATCGCCATGCCCATGAAATGCAGCACCTCAAAGGCCGGAAACAGCCACGGTATGCCGCGCATCGCCACGCCAGCAAAGCTGTCGTGCAACAGCACAATGAGCCATGAATCTTGAGTGAAGGTCATTGGGCAGGCCGCGTCAGAAGTAGGCCATGAGGCGGCCGGACACAATGGCCACGGCCCACAACCCGATGGATGACCCGGCAGCAAGCCGTACGCCCGACGGTGCATCCGCGGTCGCAGCTCCAGCGTGCCGCAGATAGCGCTGCACAGGCACGGCCAAGCCGATCGCCAACAACACAGAGGCAATCTTGATGCGGAAGTTGGTGCTGCCGTAGTAGCGCTCGGCATCAGACGCAAAAATGAGCAAGCCGGTGACGAGGTTGAGCAGGAAGGCCCACCACACCAATTTCATCAGCGGCCTCATAGCCGTCAGGGACAACTGAGTGACGTTACCCAGAACGCGCAGATCCACCAGCACCAGCACCCCAACCACGACCGCCAACCCGGTGGTATGCAGGGTCAAAACGACGGGATAGCCGTAGCTGGACTGAAGCATCCAGGCGGCAAAATCGCTTTCCTGTAGGGCTTGGAGCAAAGCCTGCAAAAGGCTTCCCTTGTGGCTGCGTACGGCATCTGGCGCGGCGCCGGCGACGCTGCGGTTCAGTGCTGTTGTACTGGATACGCATTAACCGCAAAAGCGTCGACATTGCGCAGGCAGATGCTGTTGCTGGATCAAGACAAGGTGTGCTGCAACGACACGGAACGTATCGGAGCGAAACGCCCCAACCGGACCTGCGCCAGGGCGGTCAGACCGCTCCCGGCGCAGAGCCACCAGGGCAGGTCAGCCCGCGGCGGCAGCTCGGCGGGCCAACACTCGCGGCGCCGTCTCCGGCAGGCCCAGCGCCAGCAACACGATCAGCACGGCCAGCACTGCCAGCATCCAGATCGGCGCGCTCAACCCGTACCGGTCCGCCAGATCTCCGGCCAGCCAGGGCCCGAACACGCCGCCGAGGATTTCGCTGATGCCCATGGTCAGACTCATGACAGTGGCCTGACGGCCCGGACCGACCAACTCGGAAGGTATGGTGGCCATACACAGCGGGAACAGACCGCTCATGGCCGCGCCGATGGCGATGCTAGCCACCAAAGGCAAAGTCGCGGTGCCACTGCTGGACAAGATGCCCAGCGGCAAAGCCAGGCCCAGCAGCGCCGCGATGATGCACACCGGCCGGCGACCGAACCGGTCGGAGGAGCCTGGGACCAGGAAGGCAATGGCGATGGATGCAAAGCCAAAGGTAGCCATGATCCAGCTCATGCCAGAGGCATCTAGGCCGCGCACCTGCAGCAGATAGCTGGGTGTGAACACGCTAAACACCACCAAAAAGGCCACCAGCAACACCGACTGCACAATGCACAGCGCAATGCGCGGATTACGCAGCAAGGCCAGCGCACCACCTTCGGCGACCAGTGCTTGCTTGGCGGCGGCCTTATCGGCCGGTGCCGGTTCGCGCACCAGCCAAGCAATGAGTAAGGCCATCAAGAAGCCCGGCAATGCCGACAGGAAAAACGCATTGCGCCAGCCGTAGCTGGCGGCAATGGCGACGATGACGATGGGGCCTAAGGAATTGGCGATGATGTTAGCGCCGAAGTTCTGCGCCAGCCCCTGCGCCAGACCGCGCCGTTCCGGTGCGACCTCGGCGGCGATGAGAGTCTGGCTGATCGGCATGATGCCGCCCTCAGCGATGCCCATCAGCAACCGCGCGCCCAGCAACGTAATAAAGCCCGTGGCCCAACCTGAGAACACCGAAGCGGCAGAGAACGCCACCGTGGTGACCACCAGAATAGCCTTGCGGCGGCCGATCGCATCGGACAAGCGCCCGACGAACAAGCCGGCCAAAGCCCAACTAAACGACAACGCACCAGCGATCTGACCGATCTGCGTATTGCTCAGCCCCAGCTCAGGGGCGATGAAGGGCGCCAGAAAGTTGAACGCATTACGATCGAAAAACACGATGCCAAAGTTGAAGCTCAGCAACAACACCAGTATCCACTGGTAGCGCGGATTGGCAGCCATGGTCATTCCCCCTGTCTTTTATTCTTATTGGTCAGCAATCAATGGCGAATAGTGCAAAGCGCTCCGCCATCGACGCTCCAGCATGCGCCGTTCACAAAGGATGCGCGCGCAGAGAGCAGAAAAGCTACGGCTTCGCCAACCTCTGCCGGCTTGCCGATGCGCTCCATCGGCGCAATCTTGCCCAGCGTCTTTTTGCCCAGTTCAACATCACCGTTGAACATGGTGTGCAACATGCCTTCGAGCAGCGGCGTTTCAATCACGCCGGGCAACACGGCATTAACACGCAAGCCACGCCCGGCCAATTCGGCAGCGGCGGTGCGCGTCAGGCCGATGATGCCGTGCTTGCTGGCGTTATAAGCGCAGGCACCAGCCAAACCACGCTCGCTAGCAATAGAGCCGGTGTTGACCACTGCACCACCGCCCTGCGCGAGCATGACCGGCACCACGTGACGCAGGCCCAAAAAAATACTGCGCAGGTTGTTGGCAATGATGCGATCAAATTCCAGTTCGTCGTACTGCTCTATGGGGCTGATGCGCCCTTCGCTGCCGGCGTTGTTAAACAAGCCGTCGATGCGTCCAAAGGCTTGCTGTGCCTGTCGCACATAAGCCTGCACATCCTCGCTGCGACTGCAGTCGGCGCGGCACATCTCCACTTGCGTGCCCAGCGCAGCCACTGCAGCGTGCTTTTCCACCAGTCGCTGGCCGTCTATATCAACCAACAACAGGTTGGCGCCCTGCGCCGCCAGCACGCAGGCCGTGGCATGGCCGATGGCACCGGCAGCACCGGTGACAATGATCGATTTACCAGTAAGGTCAGTCATGCAGTGCTCCTGTAATGAGGTCTGCCGCGCGCTCGGCAATGGCAGTGACCGGAATGTTGCTATTACCCGCGATGACCGTGGGGATGACAGAGGCATCGACCACGCGCAGGCCTTGCAGGCCCAGCACACGCAACTGCGCATCCACCACATCACCGATGCGGCAGGTGGCGCTGGGATGATGCACGGTGACCAGCACGCGGCGGATGTGGGCCTCGATGTCGGCACGCGATTGCACTGCTGGCCCCGGCGAGACTTCGGTGCTCTCCAGTTGTGCAAAAGGCGAGGCAGCCAGAATGCGCCGCGCCAGCTCAAAACCCTGCACCAGCACGTCCATGTCACGCGAGTCCGACATAAACCCAAAGTCGATAACTGGTGCCTGACGCGGATCGGCACTGGCCAATGTCACCCTGCCGCGGCTGAACGGCCGCAGCGCCACAAAGATGATCCCGTAGCCATGCCCGATGGGCAGCCAGTGACCGTTGGCGTTGCGATGCGCCGGCATGAAGATGATCTGCAGATCGGGCCGATCCAGACCAAGCTGCGAACGCACGAAGCCATTGGCCTCAAACACGTTACTGGCCAGCGGACCGGAACGGTTGATCAGGTAACGCAGGCCAATGCCTATGGCGCGCGGCACCGTACGCCACGAAAGACCGTAGGACTCTGTGTTGGTTGTGCGCACCGACACCGATGCGGCCGGATGATCTTGCAGATTGCGGCCCACCGCCGGCAGTTCATGCACCAATGCGATGCCGTGTTGCGCCAACTGCGCCGCATCACCCACACCCGATAACAACAACAGCTGCGGCGACCCATAGGCACCGCCGCACAAGATGACCTCGCGCTGCGCCATCACGCGCTGCACTTGGCCACCCGGCGCCGCCTCAACACCGATAGCCCGCTTACCCTCGAACAACACTTTGTTGACCGGATGGTCGGTGAGGATGTGCAAGTTGGGGCGATGCCGCACCGGATTGAGATACGCCGTCACGCCCGATTCACGCAGACCGTCGCGGATCGAACCCTGCCGCGGCCCAAAGCCTTCGGGCTCAGGACCGGCAAAATCATTACAGCGCGCAAAGCCCAGCGATGCCGCAGCATCGACAAAGCGTTTGATCAGCGGATTGGGCTTGGGGATGTCGATGACACTGACCGGGCCGCCTTGATTACGGTGAGCACCGGAGCCCGCAGCGTAATGCTCGAGCTTGCGAAAGTAGGGCAGCAGATCGGCATAACTCCAACCCGGCACGCCCCACTCATCGTATTCACGCGGATGGCCGCGGAAATAGACCATACCGTTGATCGATGAGCAGCCACCGAGCACGCGGCCACGCGGCACGGGCAACACACGACCGTCGGCATGGGCTTGCGGCGCAGACTTATAGCCCCAGCCATTGCGCGGATTGCCAATGGCCTTGGCCACCATCGCCGGAATGCGGATGGCCGGATCACTGTCAGGTGGTCCGGCCTCCAGCAGCGCAACCGTCACGGCAGGATCAGCCGAGAGCCGATTGGCCAGCACGCAACCGGCAGTGCCACCGCCGACGATCACATAATCAAAAGTGCGATCCATGGCGGCAGGCAGTGTGCGCGTCAGGCCGGTGCGAACAGCGTGGCGACGTAATGGCTGTCCATGTATTCGCGGATTGCATACACCAGCCCATCACGCAGCTCGATGGCCCAGGCGTAGCGGTTGCTGTAGGTGCGACCGTCAGAGAGCAGGCCCTGACCCACGCTCTCGCACATCACAAAATCACCGTGCGAGACGATGCTGCGCAGCGTGGTCTTGGGGTCGCCGGCCTTGAACAGCCCGCGCACCGGTGCCAGAAACTGATCGACGATGACGTCGCGCGGCCCGTGCACACCGGCACCGGGCACGCCTTCAACCATCGGCTGCCAGCTGGCCTCGGCATGCAGCGTCTTGCGGATGGCCTCGAGCTCGCCCGTGCTGAGAATGGCGAAGAAGTCGATGACCGTCTGTTCCTGCGGCGTGCGTGCGGTGACGGTCATTACTTGGCTCCGGCAGCAGCGGCGGCGTCGATTTCGGCAAAGGCTTCGCGGGCAATGCGCGTGCTGTCGATGCCGGCAGGCACACCGCAATACACCGCCACCTGCAACAGCACTTCACGGATCTCTTCACGCGTCAGGCCGTTATTGAGTGCAGCTTTAACGTGCAGCTTGAGCTCATGAGGACGGTTCAATGCACTGATCATCGACAGGTTGATCAGACTGCGCTCACGCAGCTGCAAGCCCGGGCGGGTCCACACATAGCCCCAGCAGTACTCTGTCGAGAGTTCCTGCATCGGGCGGCTGAAGTCGTCGGCGTTGGCCATCGACTTCTCTACGTAGTCCGCACCCAGAACCTGCTTGCGCAGCGCCAGGCCCTTATCGAAACGATCCTGTCCCATCTTTATTTCTCCTCGCTGCTGCCGATTTGGCAGCCCGCCCAGTGTTCAACAACGCGGGCCATGTCGGTGACATCGGCATCGGGCCCGTACAGATTCTGCGTGATCGACAGCATCTGGCGCACGGCAGCGCCCATGACCATCGGCACACCCAGGGCCTCGGCTTCATCCACGCACAGCCGCACATCCTTGAACGACAGCGCGTTGGCAAAACCAAAATCAAAGCGGCGGTTAATCACGCACCGCGGAAACTTGTCTTGAGTAGCGCTGTTGCGACCCGAAGAGGCGTTGAGGATCTCGAGCATCACAGCCGGATCCACACCGGCCTTGGCGCCCATCGCCATCGCTTCACTGGTGGCAGCCATCGCCACGGCAGCCAGCATGTTGTTGGCCAGCTTGACCGTCTGACCCAGCCCGGGCTGCGCGCCCACCACAAACACCTTGCCGAACTCGGCCAGCAACGGTTTGACCTGTTCGATGGCAGCCAGCGGACCCGACACCATCAGTGCCAGCTTGCCGTTAGCGGCACCGGTGATGCCGCCTGAAACCGGCGCATCGAGCGACGCCACACCATACGGCGCCAAAATGGCGGCAATGGACTGTGCGGCGGCAGTGCCCGAAGTGGAAAGATCGATGAAGACCTGCAAACCGGGCGCCGCGGCAATGGCCTGGGCGGTGGCCTTGGCCACTGCCGGACCAGGCAGGCTCGCCATGACCACTGGTGCGGACTGCGCCACCGCCAAAGGCGATGCCGCTGCAGTTGCGCCACGGGCTACGAGCGCTGCAACGGCAGCCGGATCTGGGTCAAAAACAGTGACCGCATGCCCTGCAGCCAACAGCCGCGATGCCATGCCAGAACCCATGCGACCGACGCCGATGAAACCTATCCGTTGCGACACCTGACACCACCCTCGTTATAAATGCGTCCCGAAGGGTAACGCGTGACTCAGCGCGTCGGCGGCAGATCAACGCGAACGATATCGGCGATGCCCGGCAGCGAGGCCGGATAGCGCTGCCACACCAGCGGATCATGGCCGGGAATGATGTGTTCGGGTGAAGCGGCCAAGCGTTCGATCGTGTCGTAGGCGTCAAGGTAAGCCGAGACACTGTCGACGATAGGAAATGGCCGGCGCTGCTGCCAATTGGCATAAAAATGGGCGGCATCGGAGGCCAGCACCACTGCACCGCGGGCTGTTTGCACCTGCACCACCTGCAGGCCGCGCGTATGACCACCGACCTTGTGCAGCGTGATGCCCGGCGCCAGCTCGCTGGTGCCGTTGTGGAACACCACGCGGCCTTCAAACAAGCGGCCCACCATCGCCTGCACGTCCTGCCCCTCGAAGGGTGCGCGCATCAGGCTGTGGCACATGGCGCGGCCGGTGCAAAACGCCATCTCGTCGTCTTGCAGGTGATAGCGCGCCTGCGGAAACAGGCCGGCGTTGCCACAGTGGTCGTAATGCATGTGGCTGATGATGACGTCGCGCACGGTGGCGGCATCGATGCCGACCAGCGCAAGGCCCTCGCCTACCGGGCGCAGCAGCTGTCTGCCGCGCGCCTGCCCGGTGGGGCCGTCATAGCCGGTATCGAGCACAAACACACGCCCGCCACCCACAATTGCCCACACGTAATAGTCGAGCGGCATGGGCGCATCGTGCGCATCACCGCCGATGAAATTGTGGGTTGCCGTACGGTCCAGGTGGCCGTAGCGGATCGCGTGGATCTCGTACACACTCCCATTCAACACCAACCACACGAACAAACCAAGATGAGCACAGCAGACATCGTCGCCGTCGGGTCTGGCCATAACGGCCTGGTTGCCGCTGCCTATCTGGCCGCAGCTGGCAAGAAAGTCATCGTCCTGGAGCGCAATCCGTGGTTCGGTGGCGGCGTGGTCACACGCGAACTGACCCAACCGGGTTTCTTGCACGACCAGCATTCCATGTCGCACATCTTCATCCAGGGCAATCCCCTGCTGAAAGAAGATGAGCTGGGTCTTAAGTCGCGCTATGGCCTGCAATACATCTTCCCCGACACACCAATGATGTCGGTCTTCGAAGACGGCAGCACCCTCAAGCTGTATCGCGACAGCGAGCGCTCTGCTGCCGATATCGCCAAGTACTCGCGCAAAGATGCCGATGCATTTCGCAAGCTGTCGCAGCAGGCGGCGCAGTGGCTGCCCATGGTGGCATCAACGCTGTATGCCCCGCCGGCCCCAGTGGGCGCGGGCAACGCCATGCTCGACCAGAGTCGCGAGGGCCGTGCCTTCTGGCGCGTATTGCAGATGAGCAGTCACGATCATCTGTGCGACCTGTTTGAACATGAAAAGGTACGCATGCACTTTGCACGCGTGGCCGGCGAAAACCTGGTCTCGCCCGACGAGAAGGCCACCGCGATTGGTTCCTATGTATTTCTGGGCTTTCTAGAGGCCTACGGCTTTGGCGTGGCGCGTGGCGGCAGCGGCGCGCTCACCAATGCGCTCATCGCCTGCATCCGCGATCACGGTGGCGAAGTCATCGCCAATGCAGATGTCGCACGCATCAAAGTGAGTAACGGTCGCGCCAGTGGTGTGGAGACTGTCGATGGTCGTGTGTTCACGGCGCGCGATGCCGTCATCGGCGCCATCCATCCGCATCTGCTGGGCGGCATGATCGATGGCATGGACCCGCAGGTGCGCCACGATGCCGAGGCCACGCACATCACACCGGCCGCCTGCATCACGGTGCACGCCGCACTCAGCGGCCCACTCAAGTTCCGCAGCCCCGACGTCATCGATGCAGTGATGTGCGAAATGCTGCCCAACGATTACGAAACGCTGCGCCGTGCCTTCGATGAACTGCGCTATGGCCAGTTCATGCCCTACCCGATGTTGGGCTTGGGTTGCCTGTCGCAGTTCGATGCCTCGCGCGTGCCGGCCGGCAAGGCCATTTTGCATATGTGGGATTACGCCCCCTATGAGCGCCCTGATGGCCGCAGCTGGGACGAAGCCAAGAACGACTATGCAGACCGCATGCTGGCGCACTTGGGCCGCTTCGTTAGCAACGTCGACGAGGTGGTTATCGATCGCCACATCGACAGCCCTGTCGACATGGAACGCACCTCGCCCAGCTTCCGCCGCGGCGATCTGCACGGCATCGCCACCACCACCTATCAGACTGGGGCGCATCGCCCCACACCCGAGCTGGGTCAATACACGGTGCCGGGCCTCGATCGCTTCTACCTCGTGGGTCCCTTCCAGCATCCGGGCGGCGGCGTGTTTGGCGCAGGCCGCGCCACAGCCATGAAAATGTTCGAGGCGCTGGGCATGGACTTCGAGAAGCAGGGCCGCATCAAGTGAAATTGCGCGGCGCCGACGGCAGCGAGCTGATGAACGTGGCTTCGCTGCAGCGTGACGGTGACGTGCTGGTCATCAAAGGCAAAGTGTTCGGGGCCATGCCGCTGGTGGCACGTCTGGATGCAGACGCCGCACGCGACGCGCTCAAGCTGCTCACACCAAGACTTATCTGGTTTCTGATCACACTGCCGTTTCGCAAAGGCCGAAAATGAACAAGTCACTGCTGACACTGTTGGCGTCTGGATTGGTCTACGCCGGCGCCGCGTTGGCGGCAGTGCCCACGCAGTTGTGCGGTGAATGCCGCCTGGAAAAGTACGCGCATTGTGGTGGCTTCCTCGAAGGCGCCACTGTCGATCGCGACAATGTTTTATGGGTAGTGGACCTGCTCTCTGGGCGTGTCATGCAGGTCAATGCCGATGGCAGCTGCACCACACGTGCCAACACCGGCGGCCAACCCAACGGCGCCAAGTTCGGCCCCGATGGCCAACTGTGGATCGCCGACAAGCTGTTGGGTCTGCTGCGCCTGGATACCAAGACCGGTGCTATCACTGCGGTGGCCAGCACCTATCGCGCCGAGAAGCTGCGCGGCCTCAACGACATCGCCTTCGACAAAGCCGGTGGCCTGTACTTCACCGAGCCCTATGGCTCCAACGCGCTCAAGCCCGATGGCCGGTTGTTCTATCTGCCGCCCGGCCCCAACGCCAAACTGCAAGTCGTAGCAGCCAACCTGGCCTTCCCCAATGGCGTAGTGCTCTCGCGCGATGGCAATGCGCTGCTGATCGGTGAATATGCGCTCAAGCGCATTACGTCAATGCCGATACCCAACAGCCCCAACGACTTCGATGCCACCTATGTATGGGCTACCACCAGTGGCGGCGTCGGACCTGATGGCATGCTGATGCTGGCCGACGGCACCCTGCTAGCTGCCAACTTTGAAGCCGGTGAAGTGCTGGCCTTTGACAGCGTCGGCCGCTCGCTCGGCACCATCCCTGTGCCGGCAGGTCCGCGCGTCACCAACCTGGCGCTGCGCGACGATTGGCTCTATGTCACCGAAGGTTCCAGCGGCGAAGTGTGGCGGGTGCGGCTGCTCAAACGTTGAAAGTCCGCAGCTCCAGCATGTTGCCGCCCTCACCTTACGCGCCCGACTATGACTACATCATCATCGGTGCAGGCACTGCCGGCTGCGTGCTTGCAGCACGTCTGACCGAAGACCCTGCCGTACAGGTGCTGTTGATTGAAGCCGGCGGCGACGGCAGCCATCCGTTTATTCATGTGCCCGCCTTGGTCGGCGCAGCGCTGGGTCGCCGCGATCTGAACTGGGGCTGGTTCACCGAGCCGCAAACCGCCATGGCGGGGCGTCGCATTCCCTTACCGCGTGGCCGTGGATTGGGCGGCACCGGCGCCGTCAACGGCATGGCTTACTTTCGGGGTCAACCGCGCGATTACGACGATTGGGCTGCAGCAGGCAACGAAGGTTGGAGCTGGCGCGAGGTATTGCCCTACTTCACGCGCTCGGAAGACAACGCCAATCATCCTGCATCGACTTGGCATGGGCGCAGCGGCCCCATTCAAGTGGCGCACATCGCCAAGCCCAATCCGCTCAATCAAGCATTCCTGTCGGCGTTTGCGGCAGTGGGCGATTACCGGGCCTGTGATGATTTCAACGGGCCGCAACCAGAAGGCTATGGCCTGCGGCAAGGCACCATTCGCAAAGGACGTCGCGATTCGACGGCCACTGCCTTTTTGCAGCCTGCGTTGCAGCGGCCCAATCTGCAGGTGCTGACGCGCACCACCGTGACGCGCATCGTGTTCGACGGCAAGCGCGCTGTCGGTGTCGACGCAGTGAGTCTGGGTGGAGCCGCGCGTCTGCTCGCACGTCGCGAAGTGCTGCTGTGTGCAGGCGCCATCCAATCACCGCAGTTACTGATGCTGTCGGGCATCGGCCCCACTGACGAGCTGCGCCTGCATGGGCTGCCTATCGTGCAGCACCTACCTGCTGTCGGCGCGCACTATCAGGATCACGTAGCCGTGCCGGTGTTGATGGAATCGCAGGACACACGCTCTTATGGCCTGTCGTGGCGCACCGCGCACCGCGCAGCCGGCAATCTGGCGCAGTACCTGTTGTGGCGTGAAGGGCCGCTGGCCAGCAATCTGTTTGAGTCCACTGCCTTCATCCGCAGCAGCGCCGCGGCAGATCGCCCCGACTTGCAGATCGTGTTCCAGCCGGCACGGCGCAACCGCAACAGCTTTCCGTTGCCACTGGGCCATGGCCACGCCATCAACAGCGTCACCTTATACCCGCGCAGTCGCGGCCATATCGGCCTGCACAGCGCAGACCCTTCAGCAGCACCACGCATCCAAGCCAACCTGCTAGCCGATGCTGCCGACCTGCAGCCACTACTCAAGGGCATACGCTTGGCGCGTCAACTGCTCGCGGATCCTGCTTTTGCCAAGTGTCGCGCCATCGAAGTGGCGCCCGGACCGCAAGTGCAAGATGAAGCGTCACTAGAGGCCTATATCCGCGCCAGCGCCAGCACCGTGCACCATCCCACCAGCACCTGCCGCATGGGCCGGGGTGAAGACTCGGTTGTCGATGCGCAATTGCGCGTGCATGGCATCGAGGGCCTGCGGGTGATTGATGCTTCAATATTTCCGAACATCATCGGCGGCAACACCAACGCTCCAGTGGTGATGGTGGCCGAAAAGGCGGCAGACTTACTGCGCGGACTGGCGCCACCGGCACCCGCACCTATTTGACAGCTCGCACATCGGGGGACAACACATGGCTGCAGAACACATCAGGCACTGGCGCGTAGGCGACGTAGAGATTGCCCGCATCGTTGAGGTCAACGCATGGGAAGACGACATCACCATGTTGCTGCCCGATGCCACGCCGGCCTTCGTGCAACAGTACAAGTGGCTGCAGCCGCACTTTGCCACCGCCGACGGCAAGATGATTTTGTCGTTCCAAGCCTTTGTGCTGCGCTCACGCGGCAAGACTTTCATGATCGACACCTGCATCGGCAATGACCGGCAGCGCGAGTTCGACGTGTTCACCAATATGCAGACCAGCTTCCTGCAGGACCTGCGAACCGCAGGCTTCCCGCCCGAGCAGATCGACGGCGTGCTGTGCACGCACTTGCACTTTGACCATGTGGGTTGGAACACACGCAAAGAAGGCGATCACTGGGTACCCACCTTCCCGCAGGCGCGCTACTACTTCGGTCGCGAGGAATATGCTCATTGGCAGCATCTACGTGAGACCGACGGTTATCACCATGTAGATCATCTGGTCGATTCGATCGATCCGATTGTGCAAGCAGGTTTGGTGGACTTCATCGATCCAGACTTCCAGCTCACCGATGAAGTGTCGCTGATACCTACGCCGGGCCATACACCCGGTCACGTCAGTGTGCTGATCCGCTCTGGCGGTCAGGAAGCGGTGATCACCGGCGACATGATGCATCACCCCATCCAGCTGGCTATACCGGCAACCCATGGCCGCTTTGATATGGATCAGGCACGCGGTGCGCAAACGCGTGTCGAGTTTGTCGATCGCTTTGCCGACACCTCAACGCTGGTGATCGGCAGCCACTTCTCCGACCCCACTGCAGGACATATCGTCACCGATGGCGCGTCCTGGAAACTCAAGACCGAGTGACATCACCATGGCATTGACTCCAGACCTGTCGCAGCACGCGATATTCATCACCGGCGCTGGGCGCGGCTTAGGCCGTTCGATGGCCCTCAAGCTGGCACGCTGCGGCGCAGCAATTGGCGTGGTGGATATTGATGCCGCAGCCTGTGCTGCGGTTGCAGTAGAGATAACCGCTGCAGGCGGGCGCGCCACCGCACTGCCTGCCGATGTCAGCAGCCGTGCGGCACTAATGGCCGCGGCAGCGCAGTTTGCTGCGCAGCACGGCCGCATCGATGCAGTGATCAACAACGCCATGCTGCTGCGCTATGAGCCGCTGGAAGCCATCACCGAAGAAGTGCTGGATCGTATGACCGGCGTGGGCATCAATGGCAGCGTGTGGGGTGCACAGGCACTGCTGGCGCACTACGATCCCAAGCGCGGCGCCACCCTGATCAATATGGCCTCACCGGTAGCAGGGCGCGGCTTTCCCAACACTGCCGCCTACAGCTTGGTCAAAGGCGCCATCGTTACCTTCACCAAGGTGCTGGCTGCAGAGTTGGGCCCCAAGGGCATCCGTGTAAACGCGCTCTCTCCCGGATCGGTGCCCACACCCGGTGCATTGGGTCTCAACGACCCGGCCGAGTACGAGCGTCGCAGCCGCACCATACCGATGCGGCGCCTGGGACACGAAGACGACAACGCTGAGGCCTGTGCATTTTTGCTCAGCCCCGAAGCGTCGTTCATCAATGGCGAGATCCTCAACGTAGACGGCGGCATCTCTGCCGCAGGGTGATACAGATGAGCAAGCCCATACCCGAGTTTGATATCGATATCTTCAGTCACGAGTCGGTGCGCAACGCCAACGCCGTCGACGACCGCCTGCGCGAGTTCTCGCCCGTGGTTCGACTGCCCGGCGAAGACGTCACGATGATCGCGCGCTTTGAGCATGTGTCCAGCGGCCTGCGGGACTGGAAGACCTTCTCGTCCACGTCGCGGCCCTGGCACGACCCCAACTCCGTGCGGCCCGAGCTGTTGCTGACAGACGATCCGCCCAAGCACACCGGTGTGCGTTCGGTGGTCGCCAATGCGCTCTCGCCGCAAGCGATGTCGCAAATGGCCGAAGCCTTTCGCGCCGATGCCGATGCCTTGATCGGTCGATTAAAGGCCCAAGGTGACGGCGTGCAAGTCGACGCCGTAGCCGACATCAGCCAAGCGTTCGTCTACAAAGTGCTCCCCGATCTGCTGGGTCTGCCGGAGGCTGGCCGCGAGCATCTGTCGGCATTCGGCAATATGGTGTGGGCCACGATGGGCCCGATGAACGCGCTGTTCCACGAGACCATGGCCGCCACCGGTCAACCGGTCATCGACTGGGCCACCGATGCCTGCAAGCGCGACAACTTGTTGCCCGGCAGTTTGGGCATGGCGATGTATGAGGCCGCCGATCGCGGCGAAATCACTGCCGATGAAGCCTATCTGTTGGTGGGCATTCTGTTGTCGGCTGCGGCAGACACCACGGTGATCACGCTGGCCAATGCCGTACGCGCGTTTAGCGAGTTCCCCGATCAGCTGGAGCTGGTGCGCAACGAACCCAAGCTGGTGCGCGCTGCATTTGAAGAGAGCCTGCGTTGGGATTCACCCTCGCGCATGGCCGGTCGCATCGCGATGCGCGATGTTGAGATCGACGGCTATGTCATTCCTGCTGGCGAGCGCTGCGGCTTGATGTTTGCAGCCGCCAACCGCGATCCGCGCAAGTGGACCGACCCGGAGCGCTTTGATGTGCGCCGCCCCAACACCGGTCATCTGGGCTTTGGCTTTGGTGTGCATGCCTGCGTGGGCCGGGCACTGGCGATGCTAGAAGCCGATGCACTGCTGGGTGCATTCACGCGTCATGTGACGCGTGTGACGCCAGCCGGTGCTGTGGAACCTTGGATGACCACCATCGGTCACGGACCGGCAAAATTGCCGGTCCACCTGCAGTTCTGATCGAGCTGCAGTGATGAATCTTCGCGGTCAGTCGGCCGCGGAGAGAATCATGTCGCTCCAGCGCTGGAAGCGATCGCAGTTAGCGTTGTGTTCCATCACGCCAGCAGTCAGGGCAGTGAAGGTAATGTCGCGCTGCGGATCGACCCAGAACAGCGTAGTGCCTGCGCCATAGTTGCCAAAGCTACGCGGTGAGGCCAGCGCACCGAACATGTGGTGAATCAAGCGCTCGCCGCGGATCGTGAAGCCCAATCCGATGTAGGCAGGCACTTCTTCCAAACCCTTTTCGGCACCACGGCGGTAGTACAGCTCGTTGCGCTTGTCACCGGTATGGTTGCGCGACGCCAGTTCGACCATGAGCGGCGACAACAGACGAGCACCATCAAGCGTGCCGCCCTGACGGAACATATCGGCAAAGCGGAACATGTCGGGCACGGTCGAGACGATACCGACCCAAGGCATTTCGGCCTTTTCGTCTTCGAATGCACCGTTGGGGCCGTCGACATTGCGGCTCTTGTGACCGATGGGATAGTTGCCCCGAAAATCCGGCACGACTTTGCGCGACTTGAGATCGGCACGCAGACCCACCGAGGTGTCGTGCATCTTGAGCGGATCAAGGATGTCTTCCTGCACGATCTGCCGATAGCCACGCTGCTTGGGATCCGTGCGCAGCAGTGCAGTGGCCATCAACACATGGTTGACCAGCGGCGAGTACGACACCTTCTCGCCAGGGCCGCACTCTGGCTTCACATGCCCGATGACCGCAGCCGAGACTTCGGCAAAGTTGTCGATATACCAGCCCGGAGTGACCTCGAACAAAATCGGGAAGCCCGCTTGGTGCGACAACAGGTGCCAGATACGCACCTTCTCGCGGCCCTCGCCCTTGAACTCTGGGATCAAGTCGCTGATCGGCGTGGTGAGCAGGAAGCGGCCCTGCTCAATCGCCTGCATCACCAGCAGATTGGTGAATGCCTTGGTCACCGAGAAAATGCTGAACACCGAGTTGTGGGCCAGCGGCAGCTTGCGATCGGCATCGGCCGTACCCACTGCAGTGTCGAAAACGACCTTGCCACCCTGCGCCACCTTCACAACTGCGCCGTGATAAAGCCCGCGGGCGATCTCGGACTCGATAACTTTCTGCAACTGTGTGAAGCGGGGCTGATACATCGTTGAATTTCCCATGGTCATGAAAGGCGGGCGAACAAGCCCGACACGATAGTGGCATCAACCGCTGTTGCCAATGGCCGCTTACTGCGCGTGGCTGGCCACTACGGGCCTGCTGACCAATCTGCACGCCAAGGTGGCCACCGACACAGCTACCGCAAACAACACAAAAAACGCCACTGGGCCGCCCACATCAAGCGCTGCAGCGCCGGCAAATGAGCTGGCCACTGCACCCAAGCGCCCCACCCCCA
The DNA here is from genome assembly GCA_026398735.1 of Pseudomonadota bacterium. Lineage (GTDB taxonomy): Bacteria > Pseudomonadota > Gammaproteobacteria > Steroidobacterales > Steroidobacteraceae > ZC4RG30. The sequence goes on from JAPLSH010000009.1 coordinate 161,638, forward strand.
ACATCACGCCAATGCCGGTGGCGCGCAGCCCCGTGGGATAGAAGTGCGTCGACAACACATACAGCGTGGTTTGACTGCCAGCGGCACTAAAACCAATGCCAGCCATCAGCGCCAGCACCGCACCTTGGGCAGGTTGGCCGCGACTAAACAACAGACACAACACCAACGCCGCTGCGATACCAACGGCACCGATCACAGCTTGTGCAGTGCGAGAGCCGGACTTACGGCACAACAGGCCCACGACCAGACTGCCCGCGATACCACCAAGACTGAACGACGTCACCACACTGCCAGCAAAGCCCAGCGGATAGCCTGCTGCAGCCAACATCGCCGGGCCCCAGCTGAGCATGGTGTACAGCGCCAGCAGCGCCATGAAGCACGCAAGCCACATCAGCAGCGTGTCGCGGCGCAGTTCACCCTGCAACACCGAGCCAGGTGATACACGGACTGCAGCCTGATCGCGTCCTGCCAGATAGCCCGGTGATTCGGGCAATGCACGCCAATACAACAGCGCCACTGCCAACGGTGCGATACCGCCAATAATAAACAGCGTGCGCCAGCCAGCCGATTCCAACACCGCAGCCGCCAACACGCCCGCCACCATCGAACCCACTGGCTGGCTGAGCATGGCAATCGAGGCGCCCATGCTGCGATGACGCAGCGGCGTGAACTCGGCAATCAGTGCAGTACCGTTGGGCAGTGCGGCGCCCAAGCCAATACCGGCAAAGGCACGCAGCACGCCGAATAAGCCAAGCCCATGCACCTGCGACGCGATGCCTGTCGCCAAACCAAACAGCGCAAGGCTGCAGATCAACCCGGTGCGTCGGCCGAAACGATCGCCAAACCAGCCGCCAAACGTGGCCCCTAGCGCCATACCCACCAAGCTGCCGGCAGTGATGGGTGTGAGATCGCCACGCGTCACGCCCCAATCGCGGATCAATGAGGGAATAGCCAGACCCAGCAGTTGCGCATCGAGTCCATCGAGCATCATGCCCAGCACGACGAGCGCGACTATCCACCTGGTATAGGCAGTCCAATCCAGCGTGTTCTGAGTTTGTGTCATGACATTACCGCCTCGATTAAGAAGGGACCGCGTCGCTGCATGGCCGAGGCCAGCACGTCATCAAATGCCTCAGCGCTGTCGACGCTCACAGCCTCTACGCCCATGCCGCGCGCCAACGCCACCCAATCCAAAGCCGGATTGCCAATGTCGAGTAGTCCTGCAACCAGCGACTCATTGACCTGAGCGCCGACGCGCTCCACCTCGGCGCGCAGCACTGCATAGGCCCGGTTGGCCAAAATGACCGTGACCACATCAAGCCTCTCGCGCGCCTGCGTCCACAGGGCCTGCAGCGTAAACATGCCGCTGCCATCGGCCTGCACGTTGACCACTTTGCGATCGGGCGCTGCCACTGCCGCGCCAGTCGCCAGCGGAATGCCCTGCCCCAATGCACCGCCGGTGTTGGTCATGTGCACATGCGGCGCAGCACAAGCCAACTCCGCCAACACGGCAGGTCCGTTGCTGATGGCCTCTTCGGACAGCAACGTGCCCTCGGGCATGTGCCGCGCCAACGAACGCCCAATGGCAGATGCAGTGAGCAGGCCGCGCGGCAGATCCGGTCTTGGCAGCAGCGGCACCGGCGCAGTGACCTGCGGCACCTGCAGCGCATCGGCTAGCGCTTCGAGCACCTGCACTTCGTCCTGCTGCTCATGGCACAGACTGGTGAGCCTGGCGCCCTCGGGCGCCAACCAACTGGGAAAATGTGGATAAGCAAACGGCGCCACAGGCGGCGGTGCGGCCACCAGCAACAGATCGGACACACCTTGCAGCACCTGCACGGCCAACTCAGCGCGATACGGAATGCGGGTCAGCGGATAGACACCCGACCCACGCCACAGCTTGGCGGTCATCATGTCGGTCAACGGCCGCGCACCGGTATGCGCGCAGATGCGCCGCAGCGCCTGCAAACCACGCAGGTCGCCGCCTGCAGCCCGCACCAGCAGTGCAGCAGCAGAGCCGCGCGCGCGCAGGATGTGGGCCGCCTCGGCGATGACCTGTGGATCCGGTGGCGCTGCGACCGGTAGCGGCAAGGGCTGACTGAACCCCACCGTAGTGCCCCAAGCGCAATCGGCCGGCAGGATCAGCGTGGCGATTTGGCCCGGCCTTGCACGGGCGGCTGCCACCGCCGCGGCACCATCAGCCGAGAGGGTCTGCGCGTTGGCAGCCATCCGCAGCCAATCGGACACCGGGCGCGCGATGGCCTCGACGTCGGATTTAAGCGGACTGTCCCAGCGCTTGTGCCACGTGGCGTGGTCGCCCACCACATTGACGATGGGGCTGCGGGCGCGACGCGCGTTATGCAGGTTGGCGATGCCGTTAGCGAAGCCGGTACCCAGATGCAGCAAGGTCAGCGCCGGCTTGCCAGTGACGCGCGCGTAGCCGTCGGCCATGCCCGTCACACCGCCCTCAAACAGGCCCAGCACTGGCCGGATCTGCGGCAGCGCGCCCAGCGCAGCCAGAAAATGCATTTCCGAGGTACCGGGGTTGGCAAAGCACACCTCTATGCCAGCCGCAGCCAGCGTGTGCATAAGGCTCACCGCACCGGTGACAGGCGCGTGTGGATCTGGCGCAGCGTCAACGGCCACAGCGTTCCCCTGATTATTATTTTGGCACTCTAAGCCACCCTGATCGCCGCTGTCGAACAACGCGCCAGTGACCGGCTCACCCTTGAGATCACAAGGCACAAGCCGCACTGCAAAAAGCCGCGTCTTCGGGTACCTTGAGGGTGTTAAAGACTGTCTTGGGTGGGGGTTTAGATGGGCGTCAGTGAGTCAATTCTGGGGCACGGCTGGGTCAAGCTGTCTGCCGTCTGCCTGCTGTTGGGCGCTGTGCCTGTATCAGCCCAACAATCTGCGCCTGCCAGCCAGGTGACCGAGGGCTACTGCCTCAAATGCCATAACGCCACTGATTGGGCCGGTGGCGTGGCGATGGACACGCTGGACGTGACCAAACCTGCCGCCTCGGCAGAAGTCTGGGAAAACGCCATCAAGAAGCTGCGTGGCCGCCTGATGCCTCCCGCCGGTGAGCAGCAACCGTCGCAGGGCGACATCGACGCCATGGTGAGCTACCTCGAAGGCTCGCTCGATAAAGCCGCGGTGGGCCAGTCGCACGTTACTCACGTGCCGATACAGCGCCTCAACCGCGTCGAGTTTGCCGCAACCGTGCGCGATCTGATCGGCGTGGAGATCAACGCCAAGCAGGCCCTGCCCACAGAGGTGGAGGTCGAAGGCTTCAGCAACATCGCCCATGCGCTGACCATGTCCCCCTCCTTCATGGACCAGTACCTGATCGCAGCGCGCAATGCGGCGCGGTTGGCCGTTGGCGAGCCCATCGCAAAGCTGGCCAAAGTCACTATCCCTGCCACCACTGCAGGAGCCTCCGCCTTCCCGCTCGGCACCCGTGGCGTGATGCCGCGCGGCGGCATCCGTTTCACGCATGTGTTTCCGGCCGACGGCCAATACAACTTCAACGTGCCGGAAGAAGATTTCATCGATATGGGTCTGTACCCACGTGGCGCACAAACAGCCGCCACGCTGGTCATCCTCATCGATGGCGTCGAGGTGGTGCGCAAAGACATCGGCGGTACCGCATGGCTGGACATTGCTGATCGCGATGGACCGTCGGGCCGCAAAGAACTGCTGGCCAAGGTTGCCAGCAGCGCACAGGTCGCAGCCGGTCGTCATGAGATCGTGATGACCTATATCGAGCGCTCACGGGCGCTGAGTAACGACGCCACGGTCGGTGGCGGCTTTGTGGGCGGAGTCGGTGGCGGCGCTGGTCCCGGTCGCGTCTCTGATGTGCCCATCATCCAGACCGCCGTTGAAATCGAAGGCCCCATTGCACCGCATGGGCTGTCGCAGAGTGATAGCCGTGCGCGCATCTTTGTGTGCAGGCCTGCCAAAGCCACAGACGAGCGCCCCTGTGCCGAGCGCATCGCGCGCACCTTGGCCACACGCGCCTACCGCAGGCCCGCCAACGACCTCGATGTGCAGCGGCTGATGAAACTGTATGACTTGGGACGTCAGGACGCAGGTGGTTTCGACTCGGGTGTTACCGAGTTGGTCACGGCAGTGTTGTCGAGCCCCGACTTTCTGTATCGCGCGCTGCCCTCTGGTGCACAGGGCACCGAATCTCGGCTGCTCACCAATCTGGAATTGGCCTCGCGCTTGTCCTTCTTCCTGTGGAGCACTGGCCCGGATCAGACACTGCTGGATCTGGCTGCTGCCAACACGCTGTCGCAGCCAGCAGTGATGCAGGCACAAGTGGCACGCATGCTCAAAGATGACCGGGCTCGCGCGCTGGTCGAAAACTTTGCGCTGGGCTGGCTCAACCTGGATGAACTGGACAAGGTCGAGCCAACCGACCCGAGCTTCAACGCCGCGATGCGCAGCAACTTCGAAACCGAGATCCGCCTGTTTCTGTCCAGCGTGTTGCTGGAAGACCGCAGCGTGATGGACCTGCTCAACGCCGACTGGACTTTCCTCAACGAATCGCTAGCGCGCCACTATGGCGTCAACGATGTGCGTGGGCCGCAGTTCCGTCGCGTGCAGTTGCGTGATGACAAGCGCTTTGGCCTGCTGGGCAAGGGCGCAGTGCTGCTGCGCACCTCTTATGGCGATCGCACCTCACCGGTGCTGCGTGGTGCATGGGTTCTGGATCACTTGGTGGGCGCACCGCCGGCACCGCCACCGCCCAACGTCAACACCGACTTGGGTGTCAAAGACGGCGCGGCCTATACAACCGTGCGCGCGCGTTTGGAACAGCATCGCAAAAGCCCCTCGTGCAATGCCTGCCATGGCGTCATCGATCCACCAGGTCTTGCGCTAGAAAACTTTGATAACACCGGTCGCTGGCGCGACATCGATGCAGCCGCCAAGGCGCCCATTGATTCAAGCACCGTATTGACCAGCGGCAAGGCCATCAAGGGCCCGGTAGAGCTGCGCCGCCATCTGGCCGGCATGGCTGACCAGTTCCCCAGCACCGTGACCAAGCGCCTGATGATGTATGCGCTCAATCGCGAGGTCGAATACAGCGACATGCCCGTGCTGCGCAAGATCGTGCGCGAAGCAGGCAGCAGCAACTACCGTTTCAGTGCGCTGATTAACGGCATCGTCAACAGTGATGCGTTCCGGCGCCAGGGCCCGGAAGCACATGAAGCGCCACGTCAGACCGTGGCACGCACTCCTTGAGGACATAACCATGGCGCACTTCTTAACCAAGAAATTTCTGTCACGCCGTACCTTCCTGCGGGGGACCAGCGTTGCAGTCGGCCTGCCCTTCCTGGATGCCATGGTGCCGGCGAGCACTGCCCTGGCAGCCACCGCTGCAGCACCTAAGACGCGCGCCGGGTTTTTCTACCTGCCGCATGGCGCGATCATGAACAACACGATCTACGGCAAAGAAGTAGACGTGTGGTCGTCGACTGGCAGCGGTAGCGAGTTCAAGTTGGGCGCTACCGTCTCGCCGCTCGAGCCCTACAAGCGTCATCTGACTACCTTTGACAACATCGAGAACATCGTTGCCTTGGGTTCGGTGCACACACTAAACCCCGCCACCTGGCTGGCCTGCGTGCGTCCCGACACTTCGTCCAAGAGCGCCAGCATTGCCACCACGCTCGATCAGGTCATTGCCCAGCGCATCGGCCAGCAGACCACCCTTCCGTCATTGGAACTGGCTGCCGAAACCACCGTGCAAATCGCCGCCGGCAACGGCAGCTTTTATGCAGTCACCACGTCGTATTCGGCGCCGAACCGGCCGCTGCCGATGGAATACAACCCACGCAAGGTGTTCATTCAGCTGATGGGTGAAGGGGACACTGCCGCCGAACGTGATGCGCTGCTGCGCAAGAACGGCAGCATCCTCGACATGATCAGCGACCGGACGCAGTCGCTAAAGCGCGACCTGGGCCCTAGCGATCAGCGTGCGCTGTCGGACTACTTGGACACGGTGCGCGAACTCGAGCGCCGCGTGACCATGGCCAGCAAGCGTGACCTGACTGGCGTCACCGTGCCCGATGCGCCGGTGGGCGAGTTCGAAGACTTCGACAAGCAACTGACCATGATGTTCGACCTGATCGCGCTGGCGTATCAGGCCGACCTCACGCGCGTTGCCACCTATGTGATGGCCGCCGAAGGCACCGATCGCCCGTACCCGAACCTGAAGGTCGCCGGTGGTTTCCATCCGGTCAGCCACCACGCCAACCAGCGTGAGCGCATCGCCGAGCTCAGTCGCATCCAGCGCTTTCACATGGAACGCTTTGCCGGCTTCCTCAAGAAGCTGGCCGCCACGCAGGAAGGCGAAGGCAGCATCTTGGATCACTCGCTGTTCTTGTATGGCTCGAACATGAGCAACAGCAACGCCCACGACAACTATCCGCTGCCCACGCTGCTGGTCGGTGGCGCCAACGGCAAGCATGTCGGCGGCAAGAACGTGATCCTGCCGGAGCGCACACCGCTGGCTAATGTGCAGCTGACACTGCTCGACAAGCTGGGCATTTCAATACCCAGTCATGGCAACAGCACCGGTCTGCTGTCGGGAGTCTGAGCATGGCGCAGGATCGCAGACACTTTCTCAAAGCCTCGTGCGCCGGTTTGGCCAGCTTGGCTGCAGGTCCGGTGCTCGCCGCGCAAAGCAGCGCCGCAAGCTTACAGCCCGTGGCTGTGGCCAGCTTGGGCGAACGCGTACGCGTAGTCAGCAACGTGCCGGGCAATGTCCTGGCCTGCAACACCGGCAAAGGCTTGTTGCTAGTCGACAGCGGCTCACTTGCCTTGGCGCCAGCCCTGCGCAAAGCGCTGGGCAGCGAGCGCGTCAGCACGTTGTTCAACACGCACTATCACGCCGATCAAACCGGCGGCAATGCGCTGTTTGCCAAAGCAGGCGCGCAGATTCACTCGCACGTTGTAACCAAGCAATGGCTGGCAGCTGACCACTGGTCCGCGCCCGAAGATCGCTGGATCAAAGCCCCGCCCAAAGAAGCCGTGCCCACGGTTACATTTCGCGATCGCGGCGAACTAACTACAGGCCCAGAACATATCGAGTTCGGTTATCTGCTGGAGGCGCACACACGCGGCGACTGCTATGTGTACCTGCGCGACAGCAACGTGCTGGCTGTGGGTGATGTGGCTTCACCGCTGCGCGACCCAATGCTCGACTGGTTCACCGGCGCTTGGCTGGGCGGACGCGTTGATGCAATGGATGTGCTGCTGAAGCTGGCCAACGCGCAGACGCAGATCGTGCCGGCCTATGGTGCAGTGATGACCCGCGCGCAGCTGCAAGCCGAGCGCGACCTCATGTTCAAGATTTATGAGCGCACCGCAGCGC
>JAPLSH010000019.1:0-301521 GCA_026398735.1 Pseudomonadota bacterium
ACAGGTCAACGATGAGCTTGAGTTCGTGCAGCACTTCGTAATACGCCACTTCGGCCTGATAACCAGCCTCGACCAGCGTCTCAAAGCCGGCCAGCACCAACTCAGTGGTACCACCGCACAGCACGGCCTGTTCGCCGAACAGATAGGTCTCGGTCTCTTCACCGAAGGTGGTGGCCAACACGCCGCCACGGGTTGCGCCAATGCCGTGGGCATAGGCGAGAGCCCGGGCAAAGCCGGTCTTGGTGGCGTCCTGTGAGACGGCGATGAGCGCCGGCACACCGCGACCTTGCTGGAACTGGCGACGAACCAGACCGCCCGGGCCCTTGGGGGCAATCAGGACGACGTCCAGATCCTTGCGCGGGGTGATCTGCTTGAAGTGGATGTTGAAGCCGTGCGCAAACAGCAGCACCGCGTTCTTGGCCAGCTTCGATTCGATTTCTTCGTACAGCACTTTCTGCGGGATATCCGGCACCAACATCGCGATCAGCGTGGCGCCGACGACGGCCTCGGCGGGCGTGGTGACAGTCAAACCGTCTTTCTTGGCCTGCTTGAAGCTCTTGCCCTTGCGCACGCCGACCACGACATCAAAGCCGCTGTCCTTGAGGTTGAGCGCATGGGCGCGGCCCTGGCTGCCATAACCCAGCACGGCGATTTTCGCCTTGCGAAGCGCCTTCTTGTCGACATCCTTCGGTCCGTATAAACGCATTTAATCACTCCGTTTCGGCCAACAAAAAACCCCGCACGACTGGTTCAAGCCGGTGCGGGGTTGTGGATTCCTGCGTGCTGACGATCGCGTGTTTGCGTGGATCGCAGCACCCGCACTGGCTGGCATCAGGCGCCGTGCGGACAAGTGCCTGTAAGACGTCGAATGTGACCATATATATAAAGCAATTGTCAACGCAGCACCGTACGCCGCAGAGGCCCGCGATGGCTTAAGCTGTGCGGGTGGAAAACACCCTGATTAGTGCCGCAGATGCAAGTGCCACCGGTCGCAAGCCGAGCCTGCTGCATTGCATCGACGAATCCGGCTGGCCGCAGTGGCTTGATGCGCAGCCGCAGGCGCTGCGCGCCTGGCTGCAGGCCCAACAGTTCAAACCAGAACGCCAGCGCTGGCTGGCATTACCGCCGCAAACACCAAGTGCCGCTACCGAGTTTGTCGTCGGGCTGGGCAGTGGTCCGGCACCTGATCTGGCCTTGGCCGCGGCGTTGGCCGACAAACTGCCGACCGGCTGCTACCAATTAGCTCACGAACTGCAGCACTCAGCCGCCACAGCGTTCGCCCTAGGCTGGCTGATGGGCGGCTATCGATTTGAACGCTATCGCAAACCCAAGTCGAATGCGGCACCGCTGGCACAGCTGTTGGTGCCACACGGTGCCGACCTGCTCTACGCAAGCGCTGCGGCCAGGGCCGACGCACTGGCACGCGACCTGATCAACACGCCAGCCAATGATCTGGGCCCGGCGCAGCTGGAGGCCGCCGCCCGCGAGCTCACTGCACGCCATGGCGGTCGTGTCAGCGTGGCGCAAGGCACCGCACTGCAGCGCGATTGGCCCTTGATCGAGGCAGTCGGGCGCGCCAGTCCGCGCGCACCACGGCTGATTGATCTGCGCTTTGATCGCGAGGGCGCACCACGCATCACGCTGGTGGGCAAGGGTGTGTGCTTCGACACTGGCGGCCTCAATCTCAAGCCCAGTTCCGGCATGCTGCTGATGAAGAAGGACATGGGCGGCGCGGCTTGCACATTGGCACTGGCGCAATTGCTGCTCGAGCTGCGCGCACCGGTGGCACTGCGGGTGCTGCTGCCAGCCGTAGATAACAGCATCGGCGGCGATGCCTTTCGCCCAGGCGATGTGCTGCGCTCCCGTCAGGGCACCAGCATCGAAAGCGGTAATACCGACGCTGAAGGGCGCTTGGTGCTGGCCGACCCACTGGCAGACGCTGCGTCAGAAAACCCAGACCTGCTGATCGATATGGCCACGCTGACCGGCGCGGCGCGCGTAGCACTGGGCCCGGATCTGCCCGCAGCCTTCAGCGGCGACCTGCAGCTGCTGGCTGCCTTGCAGGCACAGGGTGACGCGCTGGCAGACCCGGTTTGGCCGATGCCGCTGTGGCGCGGCTATGACGACGATCTCTCCAGCCGCATTGCCGACGTCAACAATGTCGGCAGTTCAGGCTTTGCAGGGGCCATCACCGCTGCGCTGTTTCTGGCCCGCTTTGTGCCCAATCAAGCCAAATGGCTGCATTTGGATCTGTATGGCTGGAATCCGCGTGATAGAGCCGGCAAACCACAAGGCGCCCAGGCGCAATGTGTGCGGGCACTCTATGGGCTGATCCGCCAGCGCTTCGGATGAATCAGCGCCCCAGCGCGCTGGTCGAAGCCCTGTACCGACGCGAATCTCTGGCCTGGGGCCTGATCGGCATCACGCTGGGGTTGGTCGAGGGCGCCACCGCAGCCATTCTGGTTAAAAAAGGCTATGCAGGGCAGGCCAGCCCGCAAACCGTCAATCTGGCGGTGGCTTTCATCAGCGGCGCGCCCGCACTGTCCAATGTCTTCAGTTTTCTCTGGGCCAATCTTGCGCACGGGCGTGCACGAGTGCAGCTCATGGTGCGTCTGTTAGCGGGCTTTGCCGGTGTCGTGGGCCTGTTGGGATTGGCCCCTTCAGGTGGTGGCGGACTGGCTTTGGTAGTGATGGGCGTGATCATCGCGCGGGTGCTGTGGGCCGGCATCCTTACTGTGCGCTCGTCCATCTGGACCGCCAATTATCCGCGCCACATGCTGGCCAAGATCACCGGCAGACTGGTCGTCATCAGTTCTTTGGGGATGGTCGCGATCGCGTTGATCGCTGGCGCGGTGCTGCAGCTTGCACCCTCACTGACCCGCTGGTTGTACCTGCTGGCTGCGCTGTGCGGCGCAGTGGCCGCCTGGTCTTACCGCCGCAGTCGTGTTCGGCGTCAATATCAATTGCTGGCTGCTGAAATCGCTGCGGTTGGCGATGACGGCGTATTTAACCTTGGCAGCTTGCGACGCATCCTGCGTGAAGATCCGCAGTACCGGCGTTTCATGTTCTGGATGGGCTTGTATGGCGCAGGCAATCTGATGGCCAATGCCCAGCTTGTCATTGTGTTTGCCGATCACCTGCATTTAGCCAGCACCACCCAGATAGCCATTCTGTCGATACTTCCCATGTTGCTTGTGCCCTTCTTCACGCCGGTGTGGGCACGGCTGTTCGATGGCGGACACGTCATCGAATATCGTGCGCGTCAGTGCTGGGTGCTGATTGCCAGCATGATTTGCATGACCTTAGGAACGTTCACGGAGTCGATTGCGCTGCTGTGGCTGGGCTCGTTTTTGATGGGCATTGCCACCGCCGGCGCCAACCTGGGCTGGAATCTCGGTCACAGTGACTTCGCGTCGCCGGGCAAGATGCAGCAATATATGGGTATCAACGTCACACTCACTGGCTTGCGCGGACTCACCGCACCACCAGCAGGCGTGTTGGCCTACGAACTACTTGAATCGATCACGCCCGGGGCAGGGCGCTGGTCACTGCTGTTGCCAGTGTGTCTGACGCTGGCCGGCGGCTTGGGCTTCAATCACATGAAAGGCTCGCGCGAAGGGCGCGACACAACGATAAAGGCGGACCGATGAACGATCGCACCAAGACACCAGTCAAGAACGACCCGCGCCAGTACTCGCGCTTGGTAGTTGATGGCGTCAAGCAAACACCATCACGCGCCATGCTGCGTGCCGTGGGCTTTACCGATGCCGACTTCAGCAAACCGCAGATAGGTATTGCCTCCACTTGGGCCAATGTCACGCCTTGCAATATGCACATCGGCGAACTGGCCAAGCAGGCTGCAGCCGGTGCCGATGCGGCCGGTGGCAAGGCGGTGCTGTTCAACACCATCACGGTCTCGGATGGCATTTCGATGGGCTCGCCGGGCATGCGCTATTCGCTGGTGTCGCGCGAGGTCATTGCCGACTCCATCGAAACCGTAGTTGGAGCTGAAGGCTTTGACGGCATCGTTGCAGTGGGCGGTTGCGACAAGAACATGCCAGGTTGCGCTATGGCCATTGCGCGCCTTAACCGTCCGGGCGTGTTCGTGTACGGCGGGACGATACGACCCGGCGCGGGTCACACCGATATTGTCTCGGTATTCGAAGCCGTCGGTGCACGGGCCAGCAACCGCATCAACGACGCCGCACTGCTCAAGGTAGAGCGCACCGCCATCCCGGGCCCTGGTAGTTGCGGTGGCATGTACACCGCCAACACCATGGCCTCTGCCATCGAGGCGATGGGTCTGAGCCTTCCCAACAGTTCCGCGCAAGAAGCCGTCAGCGGCAACAAAGTAGATGACTGCCGTCGCGCTGGCGCCGCTGTGGTCAAGCTGCTGGCAGAGGGCATCCGGCCGCGCGACATCCTCACGCGCCACGCCTTCGAGAACGCCATTAGCGTCATCGTCGCGCTGGGCGGCTCCACCAACGCTGTGCTGCATTTGCTGGCTATTGCCCATGAAGCGCGCGTCAAGCTGTCACTGGATGACTTCACCCGCATCGGCAAACGCGTGCCAGTGCTGGCCGACCTGCGCCCTAGTGGCAAATACCTCATGTCCGAACTCATCGCCATCGGCGGCATACAGCCTTTGATGAAGCGCCTGCTCGACAAGGGCTTGCTGCATGGTGACTGTCTCACTGTCACCGGTAAAACGCTGGCAGAAAACCTGGCAGACGTTGCCGATTACCCCGACGGTCAGACTGTCGTGCTCCCATTCGATGCACCCATCAAGGCCGACAGCCATCTGGTCATCTTGCGCGGCAATCTCGCGCCCGAAGGCGCCGTAGCAAAACTCACCGGCAAGGAAGGCCTCAGCTTCACTGGCAAAGCCCGGGTGTTTGAAGGCGAGGAGCGCGCCACAGCGGCGATTCTTGCCGGCAAGGTCAAAGCAGGAGATGTGGTGGTGATCCGCGGCGAAGGCCCGCGTGGTGGCCCAGGCATGCGCGAAATGCTCAGCCCAACCGGCGCAATCATGGGGCTAGGCTTAGGCGATTCCGTGGCATTGATCACCGACGGTCGCTTCTCTGGCGGCAGTCACGGCTTTGTAATAGGCCACGTGTCACCAGAAGCCGCGCTCGGCGGCACCATCGGCTTACTCAAGACGGGCGACATAATCACCGTCGATGCGCGCCGCCGCAGCATCGAAGTAAAACTGTCACAGGCCGAGCTTAATCGCCGTAAAAAAGCATGGAAACCGCGTAAACCATATGCGGAACGCGGCGTCTTGGCAAAGTATGCGCGGACCGTCAGCAGCGCTTCAAAAGGCGCAATCACAGATTGATTTGCGATTGGCAGTTGTCAGCATGCAAAGCAGGCGTTAGAGTCGGGATTACTGCGTAGGCCAGTCGTAAAACACTGGCAAACGTGGCAAGCAACCGACGCCTAGTGGTAAACGGTTGTTGGATTTTCAACGATACGGATGTGCAAGCATCTGGGTCGTGTTAAGGCAACGATTGCTTCGAGCTATCACCGCAAGGTGCAGCCGAGTGAGGGTGCCAACAAGGGCTGCGCCACGGCCCGCAGGGAGAACTTGGCAGACGTTAACGTCCAGCTAGGCGAAGCCAGCGGTTCTGTCGCAGGTGTATAGGTTCGATGGGGCTCGGCCCCGAGACAGACAGGGTTATGGGCGTATACGTACACGACAGCAACTGGGCTTCCCGTCGCGGCATTGCGTTCATCGCGATGGTTCTGCTCCATATACTCCTGATCTGGGGTCTTAAGAGCGGCTTCGCGATGAAGGTCATAGACACCTTGGCGCCGCCAATCGTCACTGAGATCATCGAAGAGACTAAGGACGAGGACACGCCGCCGCCGCCGCCGCCGCCAAAGATGGACATGCCGCCGGTCGAAGTACCGCCGCTGGTGGTGGACATCAGCGTGCCGGTCGAGTCCAGCACCACTGCACTGAGCAACGTGTCTGACAAGCCTCAGCCGCCGCCGCCGCCGCCGCGCGTCGTCGAGGCGCCTAGGAACATTGTGTCAGCAGGGTTGCGCAAGGGCGCCAGTCAGCCAGATTCGGAAGAGTACTACCCGCCGTCGTCCAAGCGTCTTAGCGAGCAGGGCAACGTGGTCGTCAAATCTTGCCTCGATGACAAGGCCAAGATTACTGAAGTCACGGTTCAAGAAGCTTCCAGCTTCCCCAAGCTGGACGAAGCTGCTCTGAAGTACGCCAAGGCGTTGCGCTACGCGCCTGCCACAGAAAATGGTAAGCCGATCGCGGGATGCTTTGCTTTCCGCGTGAAGTTCCAACTTAAAGATTGATCGTTCCTAGCCTTTCTTTTCACACCATATTCGTTCCGCACTGAGCAGACGAAAGCAAGTAACCGAGGATTCAAGATGGAAAACCAAGCCGCCGCTGTTGCCGATGCCGCTGCCGCCGCCCCGCCGACCAGCAACCCGTATGGTCTGGAAGCGCTGATTAACCATGGTGACGGCGTCTCGTACACCGTGCTGGGCATCCTGGCGATCATGTCCCTGTACTCATGGTTCATCATCTTCACCAAGCTTTGGGACCAGCACCGCTTGGGCAAGTCAGCCGCTGTCGTTGAAAAGCAGTTCTGGGCTGCCGCTTCACCCAAGGAAGGCACCGAGCGTCTACCTAAGGACGACGACTTCCGTGTTATCGCCGAGAGCGCCCTGCGCGCTGCGACGCACCACGAGGGTCGTCTGAGTGAGCGCATCTCCCTGCCGGAGTGGCTGCGCATGTCGCTGATGCGGTCGACCGAAACCCTCAACGGCAAGCTAGCTGCAGGCCTGTCGTTTCTGGCCACCGTCGGCTCAACCGCACCGTTCGTCGGTCTGTTCGGCACCGTGTACGGCATTCTGAACGCCCTGGTGGCGATCGGTTTGTCGGGCCAGCCGTCCATCGACAAGGTTGCCGGCCCCGTCGGCGAGGCGCTGATCATGACCGCTCTGGGTCTGGCCGTCGCCGTGCCCGCCGTGTTCGGTTACAACATTCTCCTGAGCCGCAACAAGTCGATTCAGGAGGTGCTGCGTGAGTTCACTGGCGATCTCGAGGCTTACATTGTTGGCGGCGTGCGCCCCGATGTGGCAGCGACCCGTCAGGCTGCTCCGGCTGCCAAGAAGTAAGTTGACCAGACCTTTAACGCCTTCGAGGACTAGACCATGTCGATGAGTGTTCCTGGCAGCGGTGGCAACGACAAGGTGATGTCCGACATCAACACCACCCCGCTGGTGGATGTGATGCTCGTGATGTTGATCATCTTTTTGATCACCATTCCGATTATCACGAAGACGGTGAAGGTTGACCTTCCCGACGCCCGTAATATCGCCACGGTTACCAAACCAGAAAACATCACGGTGGCGGTAGATACCTCCGGCGCCGTGTACTGGAATGGCGGTTCGGTGGCCGATCGCACGCAATTGCTGAATCTGGTGGTGGCAGAAGCCCGCAAGGTGCCTCAGCCCGAGATCCACATCCGGGCCGACCGCAATGCGCGGTTTGAGGCTGTCGGGCGCGTGATCTACGTGATTCAGCAGGGCGGTCTGGTAAAGGTCGGATTCCTCACGGAGCCTCACTCAGGGGGTTAATCCCCTGAGCGTGGTCCTTCCGCATTACTTTCGAGGTTAATGAACCATGAGCATGAGCGTAGGCTCGGGAACCGATGAGCCCTTGTGCGACGTCAATACGACGCCGCTGATCGACGTGATGCTGGTGATGCTGGTGATGCTAATCATCACGCTACCTATCAGCACTCACGCGGTAAAACTGGACATGCCCCGTCCGACTGACGCACCGCCTCCGACCACGCAGCCGCGCGTGATCAGCATCGAAGTCGACTACGACGGTTCGGTGATCTGGAACGGTACGCCTGTCACCGGTATTGCGCAGGTAGACAGCTTCTTCCGCCAAGAAGCAGAGCTGGAGCCGCAGGCGGAGATTCATATCCAGCCTGATCGCCGTGCCAAGTACGACGTCGTGGCCAACGTGATGGCATCGGCGCAGCGACATAAAATGGTGAAGATCGGCTTTGTGAACATCTCCCAATTCAGGGAGTAATCCGGGCTGCTTGCCCGAGGTTAGCAAGACACGCCGCCCGCGCATTGCACGGGCGGCCTTTTTTTAGGCCGGGCATTGTGCCCCCCATCGAGAGTGGCCACCCATGAAAGCACCTGTACGCAAGACGCTCCAAGCAATCGCCGTAGCGGTAGCGCTGACACTCGGCACGGCAACCACGTCACAAGTTGCCGCAGCCGCTTCCGCGCCTCCTGCGCCGACCGTCAGCAGGGCTGCAGTCAAGCCGTTGCAGGCTATTCAGGCCGCTGTCCAAGCCAAAAACTGGGCCGAGGCTTTGGCCAAGGCCAAGGAAGTTGAGGCACTACCGACCAAGACCCCGTATGACATCTTTGTCCTGAACCAATTCGTGGGCATCGCTTATGTTCAATCAGGTCGCATTCCAGAAGCTATTCCTGCCTACGAAGCGCAGCTGAGCTCTGGCTTTCTGCCCGCCGATGATAGTGATCGCATTTCACGTGCCATGGTCAGCCTGTACTACCAAGTAAAGGACTTTCCCAAGGCCATAGATGCAGGCCAAAAGCTCGTCGCTGCTGGAAAAGCGAACGGCGAGATTTGGTTCATGATCGCCCACTCGCAGTATTTCCAAGACAAGCACTCCGACGTAGTGGTCACCGTTAAGGCCTACTTGGCCGAGATAACTCAAAAGAGCCAGAAGCCTGACGAAAATCCACTGTTGTTGCTGACCCAGTCGCAAGCACAGCTGGGTAACAACACAGGCTTGGTAGATTCGTTCAAGCTCCTAGTAGAGCACCACCCCAAGCAGTCTTATTGGCGCGACATGATGGTCATCATTCGCGATGGTGGAAACCGCAATACGACATCAGACTTAGTAACACTGAACCTGTATCGCCTGATGCGCAGCACCGACACCCTGCGTGAGTCCAACGACTTCCTGGAGATGGCGCAGTTGGCCGTTCAACTGGGCTCGCCTGGTGAGGCAGTGGATGCCATCAGCCGGGGCGATGCGCAAGGGGCGTTCAAGACCGAAACCGAAAAGGCCGCTGCCAAGACACAAATGGCTACAGCTAGCAAGTTGGCGGATGCAGATCGCGCCGGCTTGGGCAAGTTCGAAACTGAAGCCAAAGCAGCCAAAGCGGGCGAGGCCGATGTCCGATTGGGCCAGGCATTCCTGAGCTACGATCAATCTGACAAGGCACTGGAAGCCATACAGCGCGGCATTGCCAAGGGTGGCCTGCGCAACGCTGACGAGGCGCAGATTCTGCTCGGTATCGCGCAACTGCAGACGGGACACAAGGCAGACGCCGTTACAGCATTCAAGGCTGTTAAGGGTACGGATGCTCGTTTGGGCGAGCTTGCGGGCCTCTGGGCATTGCAGGCACGCTGAGACTCTAAAAAATCAGTCAATGACGGATCAGATCACTTCAGGGCAATACACAATGACCAAGACATCTTTTCATGCTGTCGTACTCGCCGTGGCCATGGCCGTCGGCGCAGGTTCTTTCACCACTTCCGCATGCGCCGCAGCACCGGCCAACAGTCCGGCTGCTGGCAAGACGCTGCAAGCTGCTGCTGCCGCAGTGAAGGCAAAGAAGTGGGACGAGGCGGTCACGCACATCAAAGAAGTAAATGGCATCGCCGGTCATACGCAGGCCGACATTTATCTGGCCAACACCATGCTGGTCAACGTACTGCTCAACCAGCAGAAGTACGCCGAGGTTGCGCCGGTAATTGAGCAACAGCTCAACAGCAGCTTTGCCTCGACCGCCGAGAAGAACTTCTTCAACAAGCAGCTGGTCTCGATCTACCTGGGCCTCAAGAACTATCCCAAGGTGATCGAAGTGGGTCAGACCTTGGTTGCGGCGGGAACTGCCGATGCCACCACCTATAACGTGATGGCGCAGGCCTATGAGAAGCAGGGCAAACTGCCCGATGCCATCAAGTTCATGAAGTCGCGCATCGAAGGCGCCAAGGGCCAGAAGCCCTCGGAAAACGATCTGCTGCTGCTGCTGGACTTCCAGGGCCGCCAGAAGGACGGCGCAGGCCGCGCAGAGACCTTCGAGAAGCTTGTCAGCTTCTACCCGAAGCCCCAGTACTGGGCGAACATCATGCCGTCACTGATCAACGCGCCGGAGAACACCGATGCAGTCACGATCAACATCTATCGCTTGATGGTTGCTACCGGCACGCTCAAGCAGCACACCGACTACTCGGAGTTCGCCAAGCTTGCAGTTGTAGAGGGCGCAGCAGGCGAGGCTGTGGCAGTGGTGCAGAAGGGTCTGGCCGCCAATGTGTTCCCTGAGGAGCGCAAGGCAGCTGCCAATCGCCTGCTGGAATCGGCTAAGAAGCAGCTGGCTGCCGATCAGGCTGGCTTGGCCAAGGCCGAAGCCGATGCCAAGGTTGCCACCACCGGCGACGCTGATATCCGTGTCGGCAAGACTTACTACGGTCTGGGCCAGTACGACAAGTCCACCGAAGCCTTCAAGCGCGGCATCGCCAAGGGCGGTCTGCGTAGCGTCGAAGAGGGCCAGCTGCTGCTGGGCATCTCGCTCAATGCCCAGAAGAAGGGTGGTGAAGCCGCTGCAGCCTTCAAGGCTGCCGGCAAGACGGGTAACGACCCCAAGTTCGCCAACGTGGCGCGTTATTGGGCCGTGAACGCAAAGTAATTCAGGAACACTCATGACCATCAAAGTTGGCGATACCCTGCCCGCAGGCCGTTTTAAGACGGCTACCGCAGAGGCACTGGGTGAGCTCAGCACCGACGAGCTCTTCAAGGGCAAGACGGTAGTGCTGTTTGCTGTACCGGGAGCCTTCACTCCTACTTGCGACGCCCGGCATCTGCCCGGTTACGTTGAGCACGCCGCTGCGTTTAAGGCCAAGGGCGTAGATGCCGTCGTATGCCTGTCGGTCAACGACGCCTTTGTGATGAAGGCCTGGGCCAAGTCCTCCAACGTGGGCGACAGCGTGCTGATGCTGGCCGACGGCAACGGCGACTTCAGAACGGTGTTGCCACGCAGGTGTGTGTGGAGTCTGGTGGCGAGTTCAAGGTGTCGGCGGCCGACGCCGTGCTCGCCCTGCTGTAAAACAGCGCTTGCGGGGTGGCCTTCTGCCACCCCGCAGATTCTTCAGCGACTGCTCAGTCGCTGAGTCAATTCTGGAAGAATGCTGAACAGGTCGCCGACTAACCCCAAGTCCGCAGACTCGAAAATGGGCGCGTCTGCGTCCTTGTTGATGGCGACGATAGTCTTGGCATCTTTGATGCCAGTCATGTGCTGAATAGCCCCGGAAATACCCACGGCGATGTACAGCTGGGGCGAAATGATTTTGCCCGTCTGACCCACTTGCAGTTCATTGGGCGCATAGCCTGCATCGACCGCTGCCCGCGACGCACCCACCGCGGCTCCCAAAGTTGCTGCCAGCTGCTCGATCAGTTTGAACTGGTCGGCACTTCCCAAGGCGCGACCACCTGAAACCACAGTAGCTGCGGTCTGCAAATCGGGGCGGTCGGTATTGGCCTGAGTCATCGACACAAAGCGAGTATGCGAGGGCAGGGCAACCTGCAGAGTGCGCACTAGTACGGTGGCCGAACCGTCTCGAGTAACCTCGCCAAATGAGGCTGTCCTCACCGTTGCGACAATGACCGGTTGATCGGCCTCAACCTCAACAATCAGGACGACGTTGCCAGCATAGATCGGACGGCGAAACCGCCGGTCCGATTCAACTGCCATGATGTCGCTGAGCTGAGGCGCATCCAGCAGCGCTGCAACACGCGGCATGAGGTCCTTGCCAAAGGTCGTGGAAGGACCAAACACATGCGTGTAGCCCTCACGCACCAACGCAGCAATCTGCGGAGCCAGTACTGCCGCCAGTTGGGAGTCGTTGGCCGGGTTCGCGACCTGCACTACTTGTGCAACCCCCGCCAGCGTGGCTGCCTGGGCCGCAACTGCGGCTGAGCCCAGCACCACCACATCGACCTGTGCATCGGGTACCTGTACCGCGCAGCTGACACATTTGGCAGTGGCGGCGTTGAGGTGGCTGCCATCGTGCTCAGCAACAATGAGAATACGGTTCATCAGACGAGTCCCCGGTTGGTCAGTTCCGCAAGCAAAGTGGCCACGTCAGGAGCCAGCACACCCTTTTGACGAGGTGTTGGTGCGTCGTAGCGAACCGCGTGCATACGCTGTCGTGGCGTGATGCCCAAAGCCTCGAGCGTCAGTACATCCAGCGGCTTCTTCTTGGCCTTCATGATGTCGGGCAACTTGACGTAGCGCGGCTCGTTAAGCCGCAAGTCCACGGTAATAACCGCCGGCAAATCCACATCAAGAGTTTGCAAACCAGCATCCACCTCGCGCGTCACTCGCACTACTTCGCCGTTGATCTCTACCTTGGAGGCAAAAGTGGCTTGCGGACGATTCCAGAGGGCAGCCAGCATTTGGCCAGTCTGGTTGTTGTCATCATCGATGGCCTGCTTGCCCAGCATGACCAGGTGCGGCTGCTCGCGGACAATCAACTGGTGAAATACACGCGCGCCGTCGAGCGGTTCTAACGGCACATCGACCTGTACCAACACAGCGCGATCTGCACCCATGGCCAGCGCAGTGCGCAGCTGTGCCTGAGCATCCGACGGACCGATGCCGACCACGATCACTTCAGTGGCCTGACCGCGCTCTTTGATGCGCAGCGCTTCCTCGAGCGCAATCTCATCAAAGGGATTGATGCTCATCTTGGCGCCTTCGGTCATGACGCCGCTGCCATCGGCTTTGGGGCGCACGCGGACGTTGTAGTCCACGACGCGCTTGATGCCGACCAGTATCCGATTGATGGCCAAGGTGCCCTCCGGGGGCTCGCATAGCAGATGGGGAGGGCGCGGATTATAAGCGCCAGACCAGCCGGCTGCACCTCGCGCGGAGCCCGCTCAGGCGCTAGACTGATGGGTTCTACCGTTTCCGAGACCGCCATGAAGACCGATACGCGCATCCGGCCCAGCGACAGCACCAAACACGTCCGCTACGAAATCCGTGGCTCGCTGGCCCGTCGTGCCCTGGAACTGGAGCGTCTGGGCTACGAGATTACGTCGCTGAACATCGGCAACCCCGGCATCTTCGGCTTCCGCACTCCGGAAGTGCTGCGCGTCTCAGTCATCGAAAATCTGCCCCGCGCCGAAGGGTACGTGCATCAGAAGGGCGTATTTAGCGCCCGCGAGGCCATTGCGCTGCAACAGGAAGAGCGCGGCGTAAAGGGCGTGACCACCGAAGATGTGTTCATCGGCAACGGCGTGAGCGAACTGATCGATATGTCGCTGCGCGCACTGCTTAACCCGGGTGACGAAGTGCTGGTACCGTCGCCGGATTATCCGCTATGGACTGCGGCCGTCACCCTCAACGGCGGCAAGGCAGTGCATTACCCCTGCCGTCCCGAAAATGGCTTTTGCCCGGATCCGGATGAAGTGGCCTCGCTGGTCACACCGCGCACGCGTGCGATCGTGATCATCAACCCCAACAACCCCACCGGCGCGGTGTATCCCAAAGCGCTGCTGGAACGGCTGGTGCGTACTGCTGAGACCAATCAACTGGTTATTTTCAGCGACGAGATCTATGACGGCATCACCTATGACGGAACCAAGATGGTACCGATCGCCACGCTGGTGCAGGACACGCTGTGCGCCACCATGTCGGGTCTGTCCAAGATCTATCGCGCCTGCGGTTATCGCGTCGGCTGGGTCAGCTTCTCCGGTGCCACTCACCGCGCAGGCGACTACATGGCCTCGCTCGAACTGCTCAGTTCGCTGCGGCTGTGCAGCAATGTGCCGGGCCAATATGCCGTGCAGAGTGCACTGGGCGGCTACCAAAGCATTCGCGATCTGACCAAGCCTGGCGGACGATTGTATGAGTCGCGTCGCGCCATCGTTGAGGGAGTGGCACAGAGCCAGTACATGCGGCTGACCAAGCCCAACGGCGCACTGTATGCCTTCATCGAAGTGCTGACCGACAAGCTGCCCAACTTCAATGACCACCAATTTGCCTTGGACCTGCTGGAGCAGCGTCACGTGCTAGTCACGCCGGGCAGCAGTTTTAACGTGCCCTATAGCAACCACTTCAGAGTTACCAATCTGCCCGATGCGCAGACTTTGCAGATGGTGTTCGGTCGCATCGAAGCGCAGTTGGCCGACTACGCTGGCCAGACCTGAGGCTGGCCAGCCGCTTCAGGGGCGACCGGCAATAGAAAACTGCCGAAGCCCGGCAGCATCGGCCGGGCCCAGCAATTGCAGCTGATCAGCCAAGACAGGTGAGGGCGCTGAACGCGCCGCAACCGTACCCTGTAACTGCCAACCTCCTGCTGGCTCCAGCACCAGTTGAGCCTGCAGCGCCAACGGGCCGCCCTCATCAACAATGTGCGCAGGCTGCAGCGCGCCGCCCTTGGCGCGGGGCCAAGTGATGGAAAAATTGCCATAGTCCACCGGCGCAGGCATGACGCTGCTGACATTGCGCAGCAACACGCGACCTTCCAGCGCCTGCAGAGCAACACCACTGAGTCTTAATCGCAGATCGTCAACAGAAGCTGTGCCATGCCAACCCGCAGGTACGCCGGGCAGCAGCTGGTCCTCCAACAGGAGAGTGCCGCGTATCGACAGCACCTCTAACGCAGACGCACTGCGCTGCACCACAGCTTGCACGGCACTGGCACCGCGACTCAGGTTGATTTGGGCAGCCAGCCGTCCGCGCAGTAGCCGTGCTGGTAACACCTGCCAGCTGATCTGCACTTTGATTTGTTCCGGCAGCGCTGCACGCTGCACCCAAGCTTGACCACACTGCCCCTGCCACAGTGTTCCTGCGATCTGCTCGCAGTGCACTTGTGCCGGCAAGAACCACACCACCACACGCGCCGGTGGCCGGAGCAGCAGCATCACCAAAAAACTGGCAACCGCCACAACCACCCATAGCAGCGGCTTGCGACGCAATGTTGACGTGCCTTGCAAAGCAGCTGCGCTCAACGGGAGCGCAAGACCAACGTAGCGTTAACCATGCCAGCCTCTGAGGCCGCATCGATGGTCGCAGTATCAACACTAACGCTGTGTTGTTCAGACAGCTGGGCCAGCCACGCCATCACTATGTTGAACCGTGCGGACTGCAACTGCACCCGCAATGCACCGTCGCCTGCCGGCTGGCTGACCACCAATGTCGAACCCAACCCTATCGCGCGCGCCGATCGATCAATACGCACCAACATTGATTCGTTGCTCGACGCTGTAAGTGGCGCAGGCCCCAATGCGGCAAGCTGCGGCCCTGCCACCTGCAACCAAGCCAGATCTGTACGGTGCGTAGCGATACTGGACTGCAGTGTTTGCAGCTTGCTCTGCAACGGCAGTTGCACAGCCAAGAGCAGCAACACCACGGCGCAACCGGCACCCCATCCCAACATGCGTTGTTCACGCATAGTCAGTGAGTTCCAGTGCTGTTGCAGACCGGCGCGCATCAGTTGCTCCTCGCCGCACCGGCGACGGCGCGCACTTGCACACGACCTTCGTAGTGATCGCCACGTTGGGCACCAGCGGTCAATTCGCTGCGATACCCCGCACTCACCAAGGCCTGACTGACATGTTCCAGCGCTGCAGCATCGGCACCACCGAGCCTAAGATCCAGCGCGCCGCGCCCAAACCCCAAAGACTGCACCTTCGCAGGACTGGCCGGGTTTTGCGAAGCAGCAACCACCGACAACATACCCAGCAATCCCTGCGCATCAGCGCCTACCGACTGGGCCTGATTCAAGCGCTGCTGCAGGCGTGTACGTAGGCCAGGGCCCGCCGATTCACCAGGCAACAAGGTCATGACCTGTTGACGCAGTTGTGCTTCGAGCAGCTTTTCTGTGGTGGCGAGCCGGCGAATCTGCCAGGCCTGTGCAGCCAAATGCACGCCCGCCAGCAGCAAGAGCATGGCGGCAGCTACTCGCCAGCGTGACCAACCTTGGCTTGAGTGTGCACGCGGCGCATAGCGTCCCTGCAGCAGGTTGATAGATTGTTGCTGCGGGACTTGTGCGGCTAACAGCGGCAGCACACCCGCGGAGAGCAACTGCACCTTGAATGAGGCCAGAGAGGGTCGCAGTGCCTCGAAAGCAGGCGCCTGCGACTGCCAATCTTGAGAAGACGCATAGACAACCATATGTGAGACAGCCCGCTGCTCGGCATCCCCCAGGGCCAGATCAAGCGCAAACGTTGCATCGGACGACGGCAATACCAGCGGCCGCTCACCTTCGCGGGTGATGGACAGAGTGTCGCGGTCGATCAGCACCGATATGACGCCAGGCACCTGTGGCACCAAGCTGCTGTCCGCCTGCAGGCTTTGAGGCGTAACGCCTAATGCTGCGACAGCCTCCAGCCAAGCATTCATCTTGGTATGGGCCACCACATCGACATCGATGCGACCGGCGAAATCTACGTTGCGGGCCGTTGCACAGTGCAAGTGCTCGATATCGTCAGCCAAGTGTTCTTCAAGAGCATTGGGGACAACTTGGGCAAGTCGCGAGTCTGATCCCGGGGGCAGGGCCACACGCGTTTGCAGCACCTCTGCGCCAGAAACAATTACCACGACACGTTTGTCCAACGCTGCAGCCTGCAATGCCTGCGCATCGCCGCTGACCGGTTGCTGGATGAGGTGCCCACTGGGCGCCACAGTGACCCAAACAGGAGGCTGATCGTCCTCGCGGCCCAGCCGCAGCAGTAACCAATCTGCCATGTGAGATGACCCTTATTCGGTGCCGAGAGTGCGCAACAGCGGCCGCACCAGGCCGCTGTCTTCACGCATTAAAAGACTGTACAAGGCGAAGTGATCAGTGCCAATACCGATATCACTGCGCAAACGAAAGAAGCGCGATTGTTCGGTGGCGCGCCGCTCTACCGAGGCCCCTACGGTGCTGCGCAGCACCGCCAACTCGGGAAAACAGCCGCGCTTACGCAGCGCTGCCAGTTCGAGGGCCGACATGCGGCTGTATTCAGTGGTGGCATTGCCCTGCGGCGAGAGCACAAAGAGTGCATCGAGTAACGGCCCCGCAGCCGTGCAGACGTTGATCTTATTGGCGGCAGGTGGCAATGCCGTGACATAGGGAGCCAAACGCGTATAGCGAGCCAGATCAAATCCGGGCAACTGCAGCAACTCAGAAACGCTGGTGACCGGCATATTTGCCGCACGATGCGGCACTGTCTGCGACAGATACACGCTGTCTTCGGCGCCGTTACTGCCAGGCAACACATCGGTATCGATCCAGTCCGCCCACAGCACCGCCCAACGCGGCTCCAGTTGCAACAGCTCAAGCAATCGTGTGAAGAGCTTGAGAGCTTCAGGATCGACTTCGCCGCGCGCATTAATAACCGTGTTGAGATTGAACTTGCCCTGCTCGTCGCTTAGCTGGGCCGCCATCAACACACCTGGCGCAACTTCCAATGGGCCCAACGGTTGCGCCCACGACTGATCCAGGCTGTCGCGTGCTCCACGCTGTTGCGACAACCCCCAGACTGCCAGTGCCTCAGCACCCTGGGCATACTGCAGGCCCTGCTCAAGACTGCTGTTGGCGATGCTGCGCCGCGCACCGAGCATGCCACGCGAACCAATTGCCACAGCCAGCATCGTAGCCAACGCCACCAACACCACCGCAGTGAGCAAGGCGACACCTCGCTGTCTTGAACGCATCATCCCGGCACCTCGATGATGCGCACAATCCGGCCCCAATCAGCCAGCTCTAAAGTCACCTCAACAGCCAGTGGACGACTGTAGAGCGAACGGCGCAACGGATCAGCGGCAGATGACACGGCAGGCCATTGCGATTGCCAAGCACGGTTGCTGTCCATGAAACGCAGCTGCACTGAACGAACGTCCTGCAACAGCACTCGGCTGCGAGGCCGCGGATCTTCGGTGGCATCGAGCACCAGCCAGTACTCACGCCTGAGTGTCTGGCCATCGAGGATATAGCGCACACGCTGCAGGCTGCTGCGCTGCGCACCGGCAGGGTTGGTCCAGCCCGCGTGAGTAAGCGTGGCAAGGCCCGGCGTACGTCCGTCGGCACTCAATGCAGGCAGACCACCTTCGCCGATTGTCTGGCGAACCGGCCGGGGCGACAACTGAGTAAAGTCGGTGACCAGCACGCGCACCGCGTTCTGCACTGCCAGCAGACGATCCTGATTACGCTCCAGCGTGGCGCGATTAGCCAAGGCTTGATTAATAGCGCCATAGCCCAGCGCGAACACCACCGCGGTGATGAACAGCGCGACTAGCAACTCAACCAACGTGAAGCCCGCTGCGTGGCGCTTCATCGCTGCGTCTCGCCGGCAGGCGACTGCGCTGGCGGCTGAGGTGAAGGCGGGGTTTGCGGCGGCACCGTGCCACTCCAATCTGGCTCAGCGCCGCGCGGCTGACTCTGCCCGGCGTTGATAAAGCCTGTGACCGTGGTGACCGGCGCTGCCTCTTTGCCTTCACCGGAACGCACCGTAACCTCCACCCGCCGCAGTCCGGTGATGCCGGGGTCGGCAACGACTTGTTGCCAACTCCAGCGCTGACCGGCCATCTCTTGTGTGCCTTCGCTGCTACCCAGTGCCGGCGCAGTAGCCGCCAACCGAAGTGTAGTGAGCTGATTAAGTCCGACCCACTGGGCCAAGCTACGCTGACGCAACTGCGCAGTCTGATTGGCCGCCGAGGTCAGCGTGGCCAACAACGCGCCCATACCCAAGGCAACCACCACCAGCGCCACCAGCACTTCCACCAGCGTAAAGCCGTGCACTGCAGCGGGCGACTTCAACGTGCTGCCTCGGGCAGTGCCGTGAATACGAGACTATCATCCTGCGCTGCAGGCGCTGCCCGAAAGCCCTCCGCACTGCCTTCGCGCAACACGGTCAATTCAAACGCATTGAGCTCACCACTGGAATACAGCAGCACTTGCGGTGCCACAGATTTGGCGTCGGGCTTGGGCAATACCACAGGACGACCGTCAATCAATAAGCTGGCCTGCAAACCAGCGGGCAGGGTGCGCCGGCGCAACACGCGATCGTCTTCCGGGATGTTCTGCCATTGGGCAGCACGGCTGTCGTAGCGCATGAACTCATAGCCACCGGCAAACACGCGCAGTCCGTATTGTTCACTGTGAATGCCAGCTCTATCACGCACCAGCTGCAACAGGGTTTCGAGACGTTGGCGTTCGGTCTCTACCTGACGATCCTGACCCAGCACGCCCAATGACAGCAGTGCACCTGCAGCAACGATGCCGATGATCAGCATGACCACCAGTATCTCGACCAGCGTGAAGCCGCGCTGGTCTTGCCGGTCAGCGATCAAGGTTCCAGTTGCCGATGTCGGCGTTGACGCCTTCGCCACCGGGCTGCCCATCGGCACCGAAGCTGTACAGGTCGTACTCACCATGTTCGCCGGGCACTAGAAACTGATAGCCATTACCCCAAGGGTCTTTGGTAGCGCGCTTGAGATAACCACCGGCGCGCCAATTGCGCACCGCGGGATCTGCTGGTTTCTCGACCAAGGCCTGCAGCCCCTGATCGGTGCTGGGGAACTTGAAGTTGTCTAGTTTGTAGAGCGTCAGCGCCGTGTCGATGGCCTGAATGTCCTGACTTGCCTTGGCTATGCGCGCGTCGTCAACCCGGCCCAGGAACTGCGGCACTACAACTGCTGCCAGCAAGCCGATGATGATGACCACCACCATGATCTCTATCAAAGTGAAGCCGCTCTGCTGCAGGCGGGCGCCGGCGGGTCGATGACGTAAGATCAAAGGCATGGGCATAGGACCTGATGTGACAGTGGCTGGATCATAGCAAATGACTGATGGCGAACCTGTGAAGGCACGGCCCAGCTGGTTGCAAGTGCTGCACCTGCAAGGCGCGCGCGGTGGACTGCTGGCGCTTGCCTGTGGCGCGCTGCTGCTGCCCTCGGTGTGGCCGGCACTGCTGCCGTTGTTACGCTATGACCGCACAGCCCTGACCAACGACCAGTGGTGGCGTTGGATTACCGCCCATCTGGTGCATCTGGATGCCGGTCACGCCCTGCTCAACGCGATCGGTTTGATATTGCTGTGGACCCTATTTGCGGGCCTGCTGCGCGGTCGCGACTGGCTGTGGATAGTGGGCCTGTCGATGGCAACCGTCGACCTGGGGCTGTGGTTCCTGCAACCGCAACTGCAGTGGTACGTAGGGGCGTCTGGCGTGCTGCACGGCGTCATGGCTGCGGGCTGTGTAGCACTGCTGCGTAGCGCTGACCGTGCCGCCTGGCCTGCCACAGTGCTGTTTGCAGCCAAGTTGGCCTGGGAACACTGGCAGGGCCCTTTGCCCTTCGAGACGCAGACTCAAGTGGTCTCGGCTGCGCACCTATATGGTGCCGTGGGTGGCCTGCTGGCAGCCCTGCCAGAGGCGACGGGGGCAGCTATACTGCGCCGCTGCAAACCTGAGGTGAGCCATTGATGAGCAGCGTGTTTGTGTTTCCGGGTCAAGGGTCGCAGTCGGTCGGCATGCTGGCCTCGCTGGCGGCCACTGACAGCGTCATCACCGACACCTTCGCCGAAGCGTCTCAAGTGCTCGGTTACGACCTGTGGCAACTGGTCAGCCAAGGACCGGCCGAGACTCTCAACAGCACCGCCTACACGCAGCCCGCCATGCTGGTTGCTGGTGTCGCCACCTGGCGCCTGTGGCTCAAGCGCGGCGGTACCCAGCCGGGTCGTGTCTGTGGGCACAGCTTGGGCGAGTTCAGCGCACTGGTCGCCGCAGGTAGTCTGAACTTTGCCGATGCGGTCGCACTGGTGCGCCACCGCGGCGAACTGATGCAGGAGGCCGTGCCAGCCGGTGTAGGCGCCATGGCAGCCGTACTGGGTCTGGATGACGAGCCGCTGCTGGCAGCCTGCGCAGCAGCCGCACAGGGCGAGGTCGTCGAAGCAGTCAATTTCAATTCACCTGGTCAAGTGGTCATCGCCGGGCATGTGGGTGCAGTCAACCGCGCTATCGACGCTTGCAAAGCGGCGGGCGCCAAGCGGGCCGTGCTGCTGCCGATGAGCGTACCGGCGCACAGCAGCCTGATGCTGCCGGCGGCGCTGCGCTTTGGCGAGCGCCTGGCGACCCTGACCCTGCAGGCCCCGTCGATTGCGTTTTACAGCCCGGTCGATGCTGCAGCGCACAACGATCCGGCAGATATACGTCAGTTGCTGCAACGGCAATTGGCAAGTCCAGTGCGCTGGACCGATCTAGTGCGTGCACTGCTGGCCGAGGGCGTCACTTCGCTGGTGGAGTGCGGACCGGGCAAAGTACTCACCAGTCTCAACCGCCGCATCGACAAACGACCCGACCTCAGCTGTAGCGCTCTGGAAGACGCTGCCGCCTTTACCGCCGGAGCCGCATTATGAGTTCATCAACACTGCTTGCCGGCCAAACGGCTCTGGTGACAGGCGCTTCACGAGGTATTGGTGCGGCCATCGCTGCTCACTTGGCTGCAGCCGGCGCACGGGTAATTGGCACTGCCACTACCGCCGACGGAGCCGAACGGATCAGCGCCACGCTGGCAGCGTACGGTGGCCACGGCGCTGTGGTGGACGTGGCCGATGCCGCCTCTGTTGCTGCGCTGTTTACGCAACTGGAAGCGGCCGGCGAGATGCCTGCAATTCTGGTCAACAATGCAGCAATCACCCGTGACACGTTGATGCTGCGCATGAAGGAAGACGACTGGGACGCCGTGATCAACACCAATCTTTCGGCCAACTTCCGCGTTACCAAGGCGGTACTCAAGCGAATGATGAAAGAGCGCTACGGCCGTATCATCAGCATCTCCTCGGTCGTGGGGCAGATGGGCAACGCCGGTCAGGTCAACTACTGCGCTGCCAAGGCCGGCGTCATCGGCATGACCAAATCCCTGGCTCGCGAGGTAGGTTCGCGGGGCATTACGGTTAATGCCGTCGCGCCGGGCTTTATCGATACAGATATGACCCGCGGTCTGGACGAGGCGCAGCGCAGCGTGTTGCTGGGGCAAATTCCGGCCGGCAGGCTCGGCTCCCCCGACGATATCGCCGCCGCGGTGTTGTTTTTGGCATCACCGGCCGCCGCCTACATCACCGGTCAAACCCTGGCGGTCAATGGCGGTATGTTGATGCCCTGAATCGGGCCGGGGAGGGTACTGGCGAAGCCGCCGGCCCCGAAACTGGCAAGGCGGCCAGCCTTCCCCTACAATATCGGGCCCGCTGGCTAGCCGCGGCGTCCCAAGAATCAATTGAACGAGAGGGTTACAAGCAGATGAGCAGCGTTGAACAGCAGGTGAAAGCCATCGTCGCCGAGCAGCTTGGCGTCAAGGCCGAGCAGGTGACCAACGACGCGTCGTTCGTCGATGACCTGGGCGCCGATTCACTCGACACCGTCGAGTTGGTCATGGCCCTCGAAGAAGAGTTCGAGATCGAGATCCCTGACGAAGATGCAGAGAAGATCACCACCGTCCAGCAGGCGATCAACTACATCAACGATCGCCGCAAGTCCTGATCAGGACTTGACCGAGGCGGCGCATTTGGCGCCGCTGCTTTTTCCGAGCCGAGGTCCCGCTTGAGCAAGCGTCGCGTTGTTATTACCGGTATGGGCATTGTGTCGCCGGTGGGCAGTACGATAGACACGGCGTGGGCCGATGTCGTCAACGGTGTCAGCGGCATCGGACCGATCACACGCTTTGATGTCTCGGCTTTCCCGTGCCGGTTCGGCGGTGCGGTCAAAGGCTTTGAGCTCGAACAGTACCTGCCCGCCAAAGAAGCTCGTCGTATGGACGAGTTCATGCATTACGGCATCGCTGCCGGCGCGCAGGCCATGGCCGACGCGGGTCTGGATATGAACCGCATCGACCTCGATCGTGCCGGCGTCATCATGGGCTCGGGCATCGGCGGCCTGCAGACCATCGAAGATCAGCACAACGATTACGTGACTGCCAACAGCCCCCGCAAGATCTCACCGTTTTTCGTGCCTTCGACGATCATCAACATGATCGCCGGGCATCTGTCGATTCGCTTCGGGCTGCGCGGCCCCAACCTGGGCGTTGTCACTGCCTGCACCACCTCGACCCATGCACTCGGTCTGGCGCTGCGTACCATCCAATACGGCGATGCCGACCTGGTACTGGCTGGCGGCGCCGAGATGGCCACCACCCGCATGGGCTTGGGAGGCTTCGGCCAGGCCAAGGCGCTCTCCACCCGCAACGACTCACCGCAACAGGCCAGTCGCCCGTGGGACCGTGACCGCGATGGCTTTGTGCTCAGCGATGGCGGCGGCGCTATGCTGCTTGAGGAATACGAACACGCCAAAGCACGCGGCGCACGCATCTACGCAGAACTGTCGGGCTTTGGCATGAGCGGCGATGCTCATCACATCACCGCTCCGCCGGAAGACGGCAACGGCGCCTGCCGCGCCATGCAAATCGCATTGCGCGACGCCGGGCTCAACCCCGACCAAGTGCAGTACGTCAACGCCCATGCCACCTCAACGCCGCTGGGGGATAAGGCCGAAACACAGGCTATCCGCAGCGCCTTTGGCGATGCCGCCTACAAGCTGGCCGTCAATTCCACCAAGTCGGTCACCGGCCATCTGCTCGGTGCCGCAGGTGTTGTAGAGGCCATCTTCTCGGCTCTGGCACTGCGCGACCAAATCGCGCCGCCCACCATTAACCTCGACAACCCCGATGAGGGCTGCGATCTGGACTTCGTTCCCAAGGTCGCCCGCCAGATGCGCATCGACGCCGCCGTTTCCAACTCGTTCGGGTTCGGCGGCACCAACGGCTCGCTCGTCCTGCGCCGCTTCGCGGGCTGACGGCCGTCCGGTAGTACGCGCCATGGGCGCGCCCAGATTCATACGCCATCCGGTCGCCCTGCGGCCGGGTGTACTGGCTGCGCTGGCAGCCGCCTATCCCGACCGCTATCCGGTAGTGCTCGACAGCGCGGCCAATGGCCCGTTGGCCCAGTTCAGTCTGCTGGCTGCCAACGTGCGCGGCAGTCTGGTCAAACATGCCGATGGACGCTTGCAGACCGGTGGCGATCAGCCGCCCCCTACGTCCATCTTGAAGGGCGGTTTTCTCGACTCGTTACGTGCCTGGATGACATTGGAGTCACAACCGGCACTGCCTGAGGCTGGTACGCCGTTTCACGGCGGCTGGTTTGTGTATCTAGGCTACGAGATGGCCAGCGAAGTCGAAGCGCGCCTGGTGCTACCGCAGGGCGATCTGCCGCAGGCTTTTGCGCTGCGCGTGCCAATGGCAGTCATTGAACAGTCAGACGGCCAAGCGTTCATCATCTGCGAGCCTGACGTGACCGAGGTGCAGCTGGCGCAAGTGCGCGACGACTTGGCACAGGTCCCGCTGCCCACCAGCAGCCCGTTAGAGATCACCGGAGTTTTCGAAGAAGCCCCCGAGCGCTATGAGCGACGGGTTCGCCGCGCTCAGGACTACATTCGTGCAGGCGATGTGTATCAGGCCAATCTGTCACGCCCTTGGCGATTTGAACTGGCCGAGGGCACAACAGCGGGCCAAGTCTATGAGCGCCTGCGCATTGCCAACCCGGCGCCGTTTGCGGCACTCGCGCAGTACGCAGGCGTACATCTGCTGTCCTCGTCACCCGAGCGACTGGTGCGAATCACCGGTAGCCGTCTCAATACGCGCCCCATTGCAGGCACACACCGCCGTGGCGCCACACCCGAAGAAGACCAGGACCTGGCCGCCCAATTAATCGCCCACCCCAAAGAGCGCGCCGAGCATGTGATGCTCATCGATCTGGAACGCAACGATCTGGGGCGCGTCTGCGAGGCGGGCAGTGTGCAGGTAGATGAATACATGGCAGTGGAAACCTATGCCCATGTGCACCACATCGTCTCCAACGTCACGGGCCAACTGCGCAAAGACAAAGACGCCATCGATGTTCTGCGTGCCGTGTTTCCTGGCGGCACCATTACCGGTTGCCCCAAACTGCGCTGCATGGAAATCATTGCCGAACTGGAAGCAGAGGCTCGCGGTGCCTACACCGGGTCGTTGGGTTATCTCAATCGCGATGGCAGTGGTGACTTCAACATCCTCATCCGTACGATGACGCTACACGGCCGAGAGATCCGCTTTAGGGCAGGGGCGGGCATCGTGGCCGATTCCGATCCCACTCGCGAACTGCACGAGACACGGGCCAAGGCCCGCGGCATGCTGCTGGCACTGGGGCAGCGAGGCGATACACCATGAGCGAACCGGTCTGGAGTTGGCTCGATGGCGCGCCACNTCGCGGCCTTCACGATGGCGATGGCCTGTTCAAAACCATGTTGTTGCGACGCGGGCGCCTACGCTTTGGCGCTTTGCATGCCGCGCGCCTTGCCGAAGGTTGCAAGCGACTACACATACACTGCGATGCCATAGCAGCGGTTGAGCAAGCCCAACAACTGCTCGGCGACGGCGATGCCATGGTCAAGCTGATCGTGACTCGCGGCGTTGCCACCGAGCGTGGCTATGCGCCCAGCGGTAACGAGCGTGCGCGCGTGCTGCTGCTGCGCTACGCGCCGCCTACCACCGAAGGGCCCGGCGTCGCTGACACAGCAATCGCTCTGCTGCAGGCACAGCTGGGTGAGAACCCGCTGCTCGCAGGCCTCAAGCACCTCAACCGGCTCGAGTTGGTGATGGCTCGAGCGCAATTGCAGGGCAGCGGCTGCTTCGAAGGTATCCTGTGCAGCAGCACTGGCAACTTGGCCTGCGGCACCATGAGCAACCTGTTCATTGTTGAAAACGATCGCCTGCTAACACCACGCGTCGACCGCTGCGGTATCGCCGGTGTCATGCGGGCAGTGGTGATTCGTGAAGCTCAGCAGATGGGCCTGACAGTACAAGAGTGCGACATGCCTGCGGCCGTGCTGCAACAGGCAGAACAGGCGTTTATCACTAATGTTCGACTGGGCGTTCGGCCTATCACACGTATAGGTACGCGCGCGCTGCAAGCGGGCCATTTGACGCTGCAGCTGCGCCAAAGAGTGGCAGACCTTGAAGCCTAAACGGGCCATCGTCCTCACTGTAGTGCTGCTGCTAGGCGTTGCAACACTGGCTGGTGTGCTGCAGTTGCATCAACAGATGCTGGCGGCCGGACCTGCCACCACCACTCAAGATCTGCGCATCGCACCGGGCAGCAGCCTGCGTGCGGCACTACGGGGCTTGCAGGACCATGGTCTGATCCGCCATCCGCGCCTGCTCGAGGTGTGGTTGCGCTGCTGCAATGAACCCACACGCCAGCAACTGCCGGACATACATGCAGGTCACTACCGCATCGAAGCAGGCCAACCTGCTCTAGCCGTACTGAATCAACTCTTCACCGGCCGAGTCATCCTCGAACAGCTGACGTTTGTCGAGGGCTGGAACCTGCAGCAAGTGCGTAAGGCACTGGCACAACATCCGGCGATCGAACATCGCAGCAAGGACGTACCGGCCACGGAACTACTGCAGCATCTTGGCTATGCCGCGGGCTCTGCAGAAGGGCGTTTTGCCCCCGACACCTATCGCTTTGAAGAAAACTCTACCGATACCCAGATACTGCGCATGGCTTATGAAGCACAGCAAAAGCGCCTAAAGAGAGCGTGGGAGGGTAGGGCTGCCAATTTGCCACTGGCCACTGCCGACGAAGCACTGACTCTGGCATCGATCGTCGAAAAGGAAACCGGTCTTGCCAGCGAGCGTGCGCAAATCGCCGGCGTGTTCATCAACCGCCTGCGCAAGGGCATGCGTCTGCAGTCTGATCCAACGGTCATCTATGGATTGTTCGATCGCTATGATGGTGACATCCGCAAGCGCGATCTGATCGCTGACACGCCTTGGAACACCTATACACGTACCGGTCTGCCGCCCACCCCCATAGCTATGCCGGGCGAGGCTGCCATACAAGCCACCTTGACACCTGCGGTCACCGATGCGCTGTACTTTGTTGCACAGGGTGATGGCAGCGGTGCTCACCAATTCAGCGCTGGTATCGAGCAACACAACCAAGCCGTAGCCCGTTATCTGCAGCGGCTGCGACAAAGCAAGCAGGCTAAATGATGGCAACGCGTGGCAGATTCATCACCCTTGAAGGCATTGAGGGCGCAGGCAAGTCGAGCGTCGCGCGGGCACTGCTGCAACATCTGCAGGCAACAGGCCAGCCGGTGATTGCCAGCCGTGAGCCCGGTGGCACGCCGATGGCCGAGCGCATCCGTGAATTGGTGCTGACGCGCAGCGAAGAGCCGTTGCCAGCTGGCGGCGAGCTGCTCCTGATGTTTGCCGCGCGGGCGGTGCACGTCAGCAATCTATTGGAACCAGCGCTGGCACGCGGCGACTGGGTGTTGTGCGATCGCTTTACCGATGCCACCTTGGCCTACCAAGGCGGTGGGCGCGGCGTGCCGCTGGACGACATCCTGTCACTAACCCAGTTTGCCCATCCCGGACTCTCACCTGACTTGACGTTGTTGCTGGACGTGCCCCCTGCCATAGGCCTGCAGCGCGCCCGGGGCAGGGGTGAGAACGGTGATCGCTTTGAGGACGAAACGGTCGCGTTTTTTGATCGCGTCCGCGCGGTCTATCTGCAATTGGCGCGTGCACAGCCGCAACGCTGGTGCGTTATCGATGCAACAGCGCCATTGCAGCAAGTGCTCGAGCAGGCAAAGGCAGCAGTGCAGGCTTTGCAAGGAACGTCATGACCGCCACAACCGAGCCGCAGTTGCCATGGTTGGCCGATGCCTTTGCGAACCTGCACAGTGCGGCAGAGGCAGGCAGGCTGCCACAAGGCCTGTTGATACACGAAGCTCCCGGAGCAGGCGGTCTGCATCTGGTCAAATATGTCGCCCGCCTCGTGTTGTGTAAGGAAACGCCTCGGGCCTGCGGACACTGCTCAGCCTGTCGCCGTGTGGACAGTGGCGAACATCCCGACTTGCTGCGAATCGTGCCAGCGGAAGAGTCCAAACTTCAGCAGATCGGCGTCGACGACGTCCGCGATGCCTGTGCACAGTTGGTGCTCAGCAGCTATGAGGGCCGTGGCAGTGTGGCCGTGGTACTGCCAGCCGATGCGATGACGCATCAGGCTGCCAACAGTCTGCTCAAGACCCTAGAGGAACCACGTGCCGGCTTGCATATCGTATTGCTGACCAGCCGCCCGTCAGCGCTGCCTGCAACGATCCACAGCCGCTGCCAACGCCTGCGCTTACGCGCACCCACCACAGCCGAGGCACAGCAGTGGCTGACGGCCCAACGACCTTCCGACGACTGGCCCGCGGCGCTGGAAGCCTGCGCAGGCAATGTGTTGATGGCGCTGGATCACGACCCGTCACAGCTGCGCCAGTTGCGCGACGACACGCATCGAGCGCTGGCGGAGGCTGTACGTGGCAGGCTTGATGTACTGCGTACTGCCGACCCCTGGGCCAAGGACGAATTGTCGCTGCGCCTCAACTGCATTGAGAGCTGGCTCACACAGCGGATCCTCCGCGACCCTTCGCTAGGTGGCGAATCTGGTCATTTGCGCACTGGTTCTCACTTGCCCGAGGGCGCTTCGGCCTTGAATATGGCCCAGACCTTCGGATTACTCGATCTCGTCCGTGAAGTGCGTGCCACGCTGGGCACCAGCCTCAACAAGACGCTGTCGATGGAGCGGCTGCTGTGGGCCTTCGTGGCTGCCGGCGCAAACTCAAACCCGCGAGGTTGAACACGGTTTTCCATCTGCCAGCGGGGCACAGTGCGAGCATGCTCAGTCCACCAATACCCCGACCGCAGAGCAGCAAACCCGGTTTGCTGACTCTCACCATCCGCGACAAGAGCGCCCTGTACCTGGCGTATATGCCGTTCGTGCGCAATGGTGGTCTGTTCATACCCACCAACAACGGCTACCGCCTCGGCGATGAGGTGTTCATGCTGCTCAACGTGCTGGGGGGCGACGAGAAGTTGCCGGTTGCAGGCAAGGTCATCTGGCTCACACCCAAGGGTGCGCAGGGCAAACGTCTGACGGGCATTGGCGTGCAGTTCAGTGAGCAGGACCGAGGCCAAACGCAAAAGCGCATTGAAACTTATCTGGCCGGCGCACTATCGGGCGAGAAAGCCACGCACACTATGTAAGCTGGCGCGCGCTGTACCGCGCCACACTGCTGCACTCAGCCGTTGGCAACCTGCACAGCGCCAGGTTGGACGCTGCTCAAGCCATCACGCAACACACACGCCTCGATGCCACGCTCGGCCAGGATAAAGGCCGCAGCCGCGCTGCGCAGGCCAGTGTCGCAGTACACGACATAGCGTGTATCAGGCTGCAGCACCGACATCTTCAGCCGCAGGAAATACAGCGGGATGTTCAACGACCCCTCGAAGGCGAAGCCCTGATACTCGGACGGCAGACGCACATCGAGCCAGCGACCGCCATGGGCAACAATCTGCTGCGCCTGATCAAAATCAACCTTGACTGTAATGGCGTCGGTCAGCAATTCACGAAAGTCTGCCTTCGGCAGACGCATGACCATGCCATCGCTGATCATCCGCACGGTCGCATTGCGTCTTGCCTCGGCGATCAACGCCTCTTCGCCCAAGGTATCGCTGGGACCTAATTCGGCAAGGCGGATGCCTTTGTTGTTCAGCGGTGTCTCGCGGGTTACCAGAGCACGGCCGCTGACGATGGCATAGAAATAATCGCCCTCTGCACCTTGCTGAACGATGACGTCTCCGGCAGAGAGCCTGATGCGCTCAAAGCGCGTAAACAGCGCCTGCAGTTTTTCAGGCGGCAGGCGCTGCAGCACGCGGTTCTGCAGCAAGGTGGTCATCCAGTCGTCTTCGGCCACACCGTTGAGCTGCTGCTGCAACTCTGCAACCTCATACGTACCGGTCTGATCCCAGGTGATCATCACATCCAGCAATTCGGTATCGATTGCCAGGTATTCAATGGCATCTAGCGCCCGAGCCGTGACCGACCGCGGATTGGTGGACGGCAGCGCTTGGGCAGCCTCTGCACTGCCGCCTTGGATGATCGCGGTGATTTGGTTATCTTGACGAATCTCAACCGTACCCGACACGACCCAGTAGGTGCGCTTGTCGATGTCCCCTTCCTTGAACAGCACGCGACCCGGCTCAAGCCGGCGCACAAACACCTTGCTCGCAAGAGATGCGAGATTGCGCTGCTTCATGCCGACCAGCGGCGTAAAGCGCTTAAGCAAGGTGATGTCTGCAGCCCGTTGGTCACTCATCGACGCGGCGGTTCCTGTTCATTGAGTCCACGCCACCACGACAGGCAGCGCAACCACCGAAAAGATTAGCACGCACCGACTTCACGGCCGCCTAGTGACCGGCGACCTGTGTCACAACTTAAGTAATAAACACCTTTATGCAGACCAACCGGCATCTGGTGTGAAGCGTGCACCGTGTGTGAGCGCCAACTGCTCAAGACGCTGCGTGACTTGCGTCACACCTGTGTCGCGTGACCATGCCAACGGGCCACCGCGAAACGGCGCAAATCCGGCGCCAAACACCAACCCGGCATCGACCAGATCTGCATCGGCAACGATACCTTCACGTTCACAGGCTTTACTCTCATTGACCAAAGCCAGCACCAAGCGGTCCTGCAGGTCCGCAGGCACTTGGCTGCGATCCACACGAACTTTCACCGGCTTGCCATCAACCCAGGCGTAAAAGCCCTGACCCGTCTTACGGCCCAGCTTGCCGGCAGCAATCAGAGTTTGGATGCGCGTCAGCGGTAAGGGAGGTTCACGGCCACTGAGTTGGCCCACGGTTTCACCCACCTTGCTACAGACATCCAGACCGACCACATCGGCCAACTCGATGGGCCCCATTGGCATGCCCCAATCCGTTGCGGCCAGATCAATAAGCTCTGGCGCCACACCCTGCTCAAGGGCAATCAAGGCTTCCAGCAGATAGGGTGCAAGCACTCTGTTCACCAAAAACCCGGGATTGCTCTTGCAGGGCAGCGGTAATCGATCCAACTGACGTGCGAAGCGCACTGCCGCCTGACGAATTGCATCGCTGGTATTGGCAGATGAAACCACCTCTACCAACGGCATTTGGGACACTGGATTAAAGAAGTGCAACCCTACCAAGCGTTCGGGTGACTGCAGAACTGTGGTCAGAGACTCCAGCGTCAGACTGGAAGTGTTGGTCGCCAGTAGCGCCTCAGATTTCATGGCCTTTTCGAGACGCTGCAGCAACTCATGTTTAGCCTGCACGTTCTCGTAGATGGCTTCAATGACGACATCGGCCGTCGCAACACCGTTACCGGCAATATCCATCTGCAGACGCGCTGCGGCAGCCGCGCGCTTTGCCGGATCACGCAAACGCTTGTCAAACAGCGCCGCTGCACGGCTCAACGCCGGCTGCACTTGTTCGGCAGTACGGTCTTGCAGGGTGACGTCGAGTCCACGCAGCGCACACCAGGCTGCAATTTCACCGCCCATCACACCGGCACCAACGACATGCACGCGGCGCAACGGCGCAACGGCTGCGTCCTTGCCGACCAGCGCTTTCAAGCGATCCTGCAGCAGAAATACGCGCACCAGATGGCGCGCCGTACTGGTACGGAACAGCCGACCCACAGACAGGGCTTCGACCTCAAAGGCCTGCGGCCCATGCGCACCGCTCTGGACCCAGCTGTCCACCAGTGCATAGGGGGCAGGGTAGTGATCTGGTTTGATCTTGGCACGCAGCTGAGCCTTCAACAGGCGGGCAATCTGACCCCGGACCAACGGCCACGAGAGCAAGCGCTCAAGCAGAGGTGGCTGATGACGCGGTGGCCGCTGGCGCAGCAGCTCAAGACAGACAGCCTCGCCTTGATCTGCATTGACCACACGGTCCACCAAGCCCATGCGCAGTGCTTTGTCGGCCCGGACCGTGCGACCGGTAAGCATCATGTCCATTGCCGGCCGCACGCCCAGCAGTCGCACAGCACGCACACTGCCGCCGAACCCAGGATGGATGCCCAGCTGCACCTCGGGCAGGCCCAGTGCCAGCGCACCGTCATCGACAGCCACGCGGTACGTGCACGCCATGGCCAGTTCCAAGCCACCACCAAGCGCAAAGCCACGCAGCAATACGGCAGTGGGGCAGGGCAGCGCCTCAATGCGATCAAACAGACGTTGGCCGCGCCGCACCATCTGCAGGGCCTCTTCCTCGCTGGCAACACGTGCAAATTCGTTGATATCAGCGCCGGCGATGAAGCCGCTGGGCTTGGTCGAGCGAATCAGCAGGCCCCGCGGTGGATCCGCCTCCAGCTGCTGCAGAACCTCGCCCAACGCTTCGAGCACTGCAATGGCCAGTGTATTGGCAGAGCGCCCCGGCACGTTAAGGCTAAGTGTGCCGATGCCTTCGTCATTCTTTGAATACTGCCAAGCAGAGTCAGCCATGGGATCACTCCTTGGGTTTGATCGTGAAATCACAGACCAGCGGCCGATGGTCGGACATGCGCACATCGGGAATATCAAAACCTGTTACTTCAATGTCGCTGGTCACGAGGACAAAGTCGAGTTCGGCACGCGGCCGGTGTGCCGGGAACGACGGCAGACCAGCGACATTGGCACTGCGCAGACCGGTTGCCTGCTGGAACAGATACAACTCGTGCGAGCCCCACAACGTATTGAAGTCACCTGCCACGATGACTGGCTTGTTTGCCGTACTGACCAGCTGGTGCAGATGACGCAGTTGATACTGGCGATGTCGATAGCGCAGTGACAGATGCACTAGAAAAATACACACGTCGTCTAATTCCAACTCAATGATCAGCCGCTTGATGCCCGCATCAAAATAATGAAAGCGTTCACCCACCACACGTGGCGCAGCTAGAAAAGCATTGGATTGCTTGCGCACGATCGGCAGGTAATTATTGATTGAACCTGTACCGTACTTACACTCATAGACTGAGTAGTGGCCCAGCGCCACAGCGATATGTTCGGCCTGATTAATCAGCCTACTGCGCACAGACCCCGTATCGACCTCTATGAGTCCGATAACATCGGCGTTCTGCTCTTTGAGGAATTGGGTGATTTGCGGCAACACACGCCGGTTGTTGCGCAAATAGCCTGCACCAGGCACCGGCAAATGGAATGACACCCCTGTGCCCGTCGCATAGCGGATGTTATAGACCACAAGTCGCATGCCAGAGCACCTCGGCGTCCAGTGTAGCAAGAGCGGGCCCGAGACCCACTGCTGACACACGCGCAAAATCGCCGGGCAACATGCTCTACTGCCGACCATGTCAGCTGCAAAAAAAGCCATCCCGCCCAGCCGCGAGAGCAAATCTGCGGCCTTTGAGGCTGCGCGCAGCATCGGACCGGGTCTGATTACCGGCGCTGCCGATGATGATCCCAGCGGTATTGCCACCTATTCGCAAGCCGGTGCCCGCTTTGGCACAGGAATGCTATGGACCGTGGTACTGACCTTTCCGTTAATGGCTGCCATCCAGATGATCAGCGCACGAATCGGTCATGTGACAGGCAAAGGACTGACAGCCAACATCCGCCGCGTCTTCCCCGCTTGGGTCACGTTCAGCATCGCAGCGCTGCTGGTACTGGCCAACACCCTCAACATCGCTGCCGACATCGCTGCGATGGGGGAGGCGCTACAGCTGCTCATCGGCGGTAACAACGGCCTTTACAGCGTGGGCTTTGGAGTGGCCTGTCTCTTGTTGCAAGTGTTCTTGCCGTATCGCAGCTACGTGCGCTGGCTCAAATGGCTCACGCTGTCGCTGTTCACCTATGTCGCCGTCGTGTTCAGCCTGCACATCGACTGGGGGACTGTAGCGTTGAGCGTGTTGTGGCCGCAGTTACTCTTCGACCATGGCGCATTACTGATGATCGTGGGCGTGTTTGGCACCACCATCAGCCCCTATCTTTTTTTCT
Organism: Pseudomonadota bacterium; assembly: GCA_026398735.1. Classification (GTDB taxonomy): domain Bacteria; phylum Pseudomonadota; class Gammaproteobacteria; order Steroidobacterales; family Steroidobacteraceae; genus ZC4RG30. The sequence goes on from JAPLSH010000019.1 coordinate 33,906, forward strand.
GGCAAGCCGGCCAGGAGGTGGAAGATAGGACCGGTACAGAAACGCCTGCGCAGGTACGCCAGCAATTGCGCCGCATCAAAATCGACACGATCATCGGCATGGCTTTCTCCAATCTGGTCGCCTTCTTCATCATCCTGTGCGCAGCCGTCACACTGCATGATGCGGGAATTACCGATATAGAGACCTCGGCGCATGCCGCCGAAGCCCTGCGCCCACTGGCAGGACGATTTACGTTTCTGCTCTTCACCTTGGGGATCATCGGTACTGGCCTGCTGGCAGTACCGGTACTTGCAGGTTCTGCCGCCTATGCTGCAGCAGAAGCACTGGGCCTACGCGGCAGCCTGTCGTTTCGCTTACAACTGGGCGAGGGCAAAGGCTTCTATAGCATCGTGGCACTGGCTACTTTGGGTGGTGTAGCGCTTTCGTTCTCGCCCACCAGCGCTGTGGCGGAGCTGTTCTGGGCCGCAGTTCTCAATGGCATCATCGCCGTCCCGATCATGTTCGTGATGATGATTGTGGCGTCACGCACGGAAGTGATGGGCGAGCATCGCATCGGCGGCAGTCTGCGACTGCTAGGTTGGCTCAGTACGGCGGTAATGACAGCCGCTGCGAGCGCGTTGCTGCTGACGTTTTAAAGCCAGCTGCCACGCTGTTGCAGCCACAGCGTCACCGCTGCTGCCAACACACCCAAGCCCAAGCCGCCACCAATGCGCAGTGCATAGGCACGGCCGCCAGTGACGCCCGCCAATACAACCTTGGCCAGTGAAGCGCAGGCCAATACAGCTATCAGCCCCCATTGAGACTGCACTGCTGACAAAGCCTGTGCGCCAAACAGCTGAGCTAAGCTGGCCACAGCGGCATGCACCTCGGCCAGAGCCACCACCATGGTGGCCAGCAGAGCACCGGAGACACCGAGCCATTGGCGCAACCAGGCAGCGAGCAACAACAACACTGCGATCGCTGCCGCCAGCCACAGCGCCTGACTCAGACGAAAACTGCGCCCTTGCACATCACCAGGCATGGCCGCATCTACAGCCGTCAATGCGATACCGGGCGAGGCGGCAAGTGCCAGCACCACGCCCATTGCCAGCAACGGCCAGGCACAGCCTGCCAGCAGTGCCGGAGAGGCTGTCCCCAAGACAGCCGCCATCAACAACAATGAGGCCAGATTAGCGAGGAGGGCGGCGGACACCGCCGGCAGGAGCAGAGCAGGGTAAAGACGTACGCGATGGCCGAAACCACCGACAACCGCCAGGGACGACGCAAACCCCGAGCAGAACCCCGCCACCGCATAGCCCCAGCGTGCCCCCACCGCGCGCCGTGCGACCTCGCCCATCATTCCAACCGCCATCACCAGCACCACCAATCGCCACAAACGCGCGGGCACCAGAACGCCCCAGGGATCTACGGGCATAGACGGCAACCAAGGCAGCACCACCAACGCAGAACCGGCCAACAACAAGGCATCCTCAACCTCGCGAGCGCTCAGCACATCGCGGGCAAACCGGTGCAGCGGCAACTTCGCATAAAGCAGACCTGCAGTAACCACAGCCAATGCAGCTGCCAGCAAAGGTTCGTGCTGCGCAAATCCAGCCAGCAACACCGTTCCCAGCACGGCGACTTCGCTGGTCAACCCACGGTCTTGGGGTGCAGAGCGCAAATACGCAGCAATGGCTAGTCCACCGACCAAGACCAACACAGCAGTGAACACCGCAATGCCTAGGCTGATTGCCACACCGGCAACAAGCGCTAACAAACTGTGGGTACGAATACCCGCGATGCTGTTGCCCGAATCAGAGCGTGTGCGCTCGCGCACGACACCGATCATCAGACCGATGCCCAATGCAGTGAGCAGGCGTTGCGGCTCCAAATCAGCAAACGCAGCAAAGTCCGGGGAACTGGCGATGAAGAGCTCCTAGAGGTGTTGATTGGACCAGCCTAGCAAACACCAGCCATCCCCAATACTTCGCATAATGTATATTATGTTAAATTATGAGTAGGTCTGGCTACGGGGACTGACCCTAACCGGCTACCGGCATACACTGCTGCCCCGTGGCACCCAACGACGCACCTGACGACCGCCAACGCCTAGACAAATGGCTCTGGAACGTTCGACTGTTTAAAACCCGCTCACAGGCCGCCGCTGCCGTGGCTGGCGGCAAGGTCAAGGTCAATGGGGAACGCACCAAGCCTGCCCATTCCCTGCGAGCTGGTGATTGTCTGACGCTGGCCATCAACGACGATCCGACAGAATTGCAGGTATTGGCGTTTGCGGCGCGCCGCGGACCGGCGGCTGAGGCGCGCGCCTGTTACATCGAGTCAATTAAGAGCCAAGAACGTAAACAGGCCAATCAGCAGCTACGGCAGCTGGCGGCTTTGAGCCGGCCACGGCCTGACAGCAAACCAGACAAGCGTGAACGTCGGCAGATGGAAAAACTATTGCGCGACATTGAATGACTCGCGCCGCAGGTGTTGTCAGTCAATTAGCCAGGTGAAATAGCCGCTGGACTGATGAAACTGCTCGTGGCGCAGATGCCGGCGCGTTTCTGCTGCCAAGCCACGCACAATCAACAAATCAGCCCAACGTGTGACACCGAACAGCCGCGTTTGGGGATGAGTCAGCACCTGGCCAACCTGACTGCGCCAAAACCGTACCGGATCGCCTTCAAGGGCGATCAGCTTGGCGCCGTTACCCGCAAGCCGGGCTGCAACCTCTGGGGGCAAATCAAATTGCGGATCGTGCAACACCACGGTGGCCGATGCGGCTGCTTCGGCTACCGATGCGGTCACGGCCGTGCCTGCGCTGGCCGCAGCGGCAATTGCGGCACCGGCAACACTTGCACCCGCCATAAAACGGCGGCGTGAAGTCAGGGGATTTAGTGGCTTTGACATAATGCATCTGGTGTCAGAGTTGTTCTCGCAACCGATGTTAGACTGTTGGCGCGTCGAATGACACTGGGGACCTGCGCCATGAAATCCATCGCCATTCTGGGTGGCATCGCCGCCTTTCTACTGACGGTATCTTCGCCATTGATGGCAGCCAATGAAGAAGCCCGCTGGTTGCCGGACGCACGGCAGAACTCCGTGCTGCCAGCCACAAATCGCGCAGAGCTCTACAAGGCACTCGACACGTATCTGGCCGCCCTGCGCTCGCGTGATCCGCTTAAGGTCAAGTGGGCTGCGCAGGTGCGCAATACCGAAAACAACGTGGCACTGATGGTCGGTGACGGCCTGTGGGCAACAGTCGGCGTTGTCGGCCCCTATGACCTGAGATTCGCAGACCCAGTCACAAGCCAGGTAGCGCTGTTCACGACAGTCACCGAAGGCGACGACACATCAGCAATGGCACTGCGTCTAAAAGTAGTCGCTGGACTAGTCTCGGAAGTCGAGACGCTGGTGGTTCGCCAGCAGGACTCCGGCATCAAATTCGAAGGCCAAAAGTTTGAGCACCAGGCCGCAATGAACGAGATTTTGCCGCCGGCGCAGCGTCTACCCAGACCGCGCATGATCAGCTTCGCCAATGGTTATTTCGATACGCTGCAGCTCAATGACGGCACGCTTTTTACCCGCTTTCACGCCAACTGCAAGCGCATTGAAAATGGCGTACAGACCACGCACAACCCCAGCTTTGCAGTGGTGCCAGTGGCACGCCTGGGCTGCGAGGAGCAGTTTCGCGCCGGCAACTATCGCTATGACGATCGGCTGCGGGACCGGCGCTTTATGATGATTGATGAAGAGCGCGGTATCGTCTTGGCAGCTGGCTTCATTGACCATGCCGGCAAGCTGGCAGAGTACCGCCTGACAGACGGCACGCTGGTCAAGTCGCCGGTACGCCGGCCGCACAGCTTTTATTTGTTCGAGGCCTTCAAGCTCAAGGACAACAGCATCGAGCAGATCGAAGCCAACTTCATCACCGTGCCCTATGCCATGCCGTCCCCCTGGGACAGCTGGCAACCCTGAGCAGCTATCGGGCTTAAATTCGACCTTAGGACGGGCTGCGCATCGGCCCGTCCTTGTGCAAACTAGCGTGTATGAACCGCCTGCACTATTTCTATGATCCGCAATGTGGTTGGTGCTATGCCGTGGCGCCGCTCATCAAAGCCGCCGCGGACCTGCCCGGTGTACAACTGACTCTGCACGGCGGCGGCTTGTGGCCACGGCCGACGCTGCTACCGCGCGAAACCCGTGAGCGCATCCGCATACTCGATGAAAAGGTATCGGAACTCACTGGCCAACCTTTGGGTCAGGCCTACCTCGAAGAGCTGCTGCCCAGCGACGGCATGCTGTTGGATTCAGCACCCACCACAGCAGCGGTGCTGGCGGCAGGCAGTCTGCAGCCCGGCGCAGACCTGCGCATGCTGCGCGCACTGCAAACAGCCCACTACGTTGAAGGCGCACACACGACCGATCAGGCTGTGCAGCTACGACTGGCAGTTGGCCTGGGCCTGGATGCTAAAGCCTTCATGTCAGCGTTGGATCTGACACAAGCCAAAGCGCACATTGCGCAATCGCAAACGCTCATGCAGCGTTTTGGCGTGCAGGGATTTCCCACCACATTAGTGGAGAGTCGTAAGGGCTTTACTCTGGTGCCAGCACAGGAATGGTTCGGTAAGCCGGAAGGCTTCGTCGCGGCCATTCAGTCGGCGCTTGGCGAGCGGTTGCACTAAATTCCATGGAGTCTCCCGTCACGCCAGAGCCGCGCCGAGCGGCTTTCATTTTCATCTTCATCACTGTGGTACTCGATCTGATCGCGGTCGGTATCATTGCGCCGGTCCTGCCCAAACTCGTCACCGGTTTTGAAGGTGGCAACATTGCCTCCGCAGCGTTGTGGACCGGCCTGCTGGCCACGCTATGGGCAGCCATGCAGTTCATTGCAGCGCCCATCATGGGCGCGCTGTCAGATCACTTCGGCCGGCGCCCGGTCATTCTTGCCTCCAATGTAGGACTGGGACTCGACTACGTACTGATGGCACTGGCGCCGTCGCTGGGTTGGCTACTGATAGGGCGAATATTGTCGGGCATTACCTCCGCCAGCTATCCGACAGCAGCCGCCTATATCGCTGACGTCACGCCTGCAGACAAACGCGCCGGTCGCTACGGCATGTTGGGCGCAGCATTTGGATTGGGGTTCATCATTGGGCCGGCTGCAGGCGGCCTGCTGGGCAACATCGACCTTCGGCTGCCTTTCTGGGTCGCCGCCGGCTTGAGCCTTGCCAATGCGCTCTACGGTCTGTTCATCCTGCCCGAGTCGCTGCCCCCTGCCCTGCGGCGCCCCTTCAGCCTGCGACGTGCCAATGTCGTCGGCTCCATCAAATTGCTGCGCTCGCATCCGCAACTGGGTGGACTGGCGCTGGTGCTGTTTGTCATGGCACTGGCGCACGAAGCCTTGCCCAATCTGTTCGTGCTGTACACCGACCAGCGCTACGGCTGGAGTGCTGCCACCGTCGGCCTGGCCCTATCGGCCATAGGAGTAGGCAGCTCAATCGTGTCGATGTCGTTGGTACGGCCCGTTACCCGCCGTCTTGGCGAAAGCCGCACAGCACTCATCGGTTTGGCACTAGGTGTGGCAGCGTATCTGGTGTTTGGGCTGGCACCGACTGGCAGCCTGTTTCTAGCCGGCATCGCTTTGGTAGCGCTGTACGGCATCGCGGGCCCTGCCATTGCGTCGCTCATGAGCCAGCGTGCAGACCCAACAGTACAAGGCCATCTGCAAGGGGCTATCGGCAGCCTGCGTGCCATCACTGGCATGATCGGACCGCTGCTGTTCACGCAATTGTTTTCGGGCATCGTCAGCCGCGGCGGCCAAGGCCTGTGGCTGGGCGCACCCTATATGCTGGCTGCCTTGTTGCTGGCAGCCGGATTGCTGCTAGCGCTGCGCGTACTGCCGGCATCTGACCGGCAGCACTGATACGCCGTTATTTGGCTGCTGCAGCGCCCTTGTCTGCCTTGGGCTTCTTCTTGGGCTTGGCCGCCTCAATCAACCCCGCGGCCTCTTCCACCGAAATGCGCTGCACCGAATGGATGTTGATGCGATCTGGAATGCCACGCGGGATAAGGATCGCATCGTTACCAAAGCCGCAAATGCGGCCATTGTTGTCGCCATCCTTTACACCAATAGCAAAGGCAAAAGGCAACTCGGTAGAGGGGAAGCCGAGCTTTACCAAATAGGGCTGCTTGCGGCTGATTCCGTAAATGATCAGTCGCTCGCTATCGAGCGCGCTCCAGTCACGTACTGTGACCGAGAAGATGCACTCTTCGCGAGCCTTGTCGTTTGCCGCTGCAGCCTCCGGTGACGCAGTTTGCACCGAGGCGCAACCAGTTAAAGCGGCACTGCAGGCCGCCGCAAGCACTGGCATCAACCTAGACACATAGCGTGAAAGAGGTGTGTTCATGACGCCTTCCTTGGGCTGGTAAGCCCAGTGAGTGTTACTTCTTACGACGCGCGCGGGCAACAGGCACAGGCTCTACAGCTGCAGTCTGAGTAGCGCCCAACAAATCCATGAGGTACTTGCGAAACGGACCACCCAAGGTCGAATGGTTCATACCGTACTCTACCTGCGCCTGCAGGTAACCAAGCTTACTGCCGCAGTCGTAACGCTTGCCCTCAAACCGATAGGCGTATACCGCCTGCTTTTTCATCAGCCGCGCGATGCCATCGGTCAGCTGTATCTCGCCGCCAGCGCCCTGACCGATCTTCTCCAGATGGGCAAAGATATCGGGCGTGAGAACGTAACGACCCACTACTGCCAGATTGGAAGGTGCATTGGCAGGCTTGGGCTTTTCGACGATGCCATGGATGCGGCTGATCTTGGCAGGTGCGCCCCGCGTCTCGACAATGCCGTACTTGTCGGTATCGGTAGGCGGCACTTCCTCGACACCCAGCACACTACCGCCCTTCTGTGCATAGGCAGTGGCCATCTGCTTAAGGCAAGGCACACCCGCATCAATCAGATCATCTGCCAGATGTACAAAGAACGGCTCGTTACCAACCACCGGCTGCGCGCATAGCACCGCGTGACCCAAGCCCAGCGGTGCAGGCTGCCGGATGTAAATACAGCTGGCGTATTTGGGCAGCACCCGCAGCAGCGAAGCCAACTCTGATTTGCCCTGCTCTTCCAGCAGCTTTTCCAAGTCAGCATCGGTATCGAAATGATCTTCGATGGCGCGCTTGGATGCACCCGTCACGAACACCAGCTTGCGAGCACCGGCCATCAATGCCTCTTCGACCGCGTATTGGATAAGCGGCTTGTCGACGATGGGCAGCATTTCCTTGGGGCTGGCTTTGGTGGCCGGCAGAAAGCGCGTGCCTCGGCCGGCGACAGGGAAAACTGCAGTACGGATCTGGGGCTTGGCCACGGTATACCTTAATGCGTGAACGACAGACCCCGGATAGTAGACCAAACACCGTAACTGCCGGTATCCGGGGTCTGCGTTGCTCAGCGCTTGACGGGTGCAGTGGCCGGGGCAACCACGGCAGACCGTGCAGCCGGTGCGACGACTGCGGCAGCACTACCGCTGACGCGGATATCAGCGCGGTTCTTCTGGATGACTTTAGTGCCGATACCCTTGATCAGCGACAGCTCATCGGCCGATTTAAATGCGCCGTGCTTGGCACGGTAGTCGACGATGGCCTGGGCGCGCTTGAGACCAATGCCTTTAAGCTCTTGGGCAATAGTGGTCGCATCGGCAGTGTTGATATTGACCGAGCCGGCCTGAGCCGCCGGCAACTGCGCAAGCAGCAGGCAAACTGGTGCCAGCACCCAACGCTTGGCGGTGTGCGTGTAAGAGGGAAGCATGTGGAAGGCTCCTTGAGTTATCCCGGAATCGGGACGAGGAGCCTAAGGCGATGGGGCGGCACACCCAACGGCACTAATGTGCCTGTCTATGCCAAAACTTAATCGCGAATGGGTTTGTCAGCACCGACATTGACGCGCTCGCGCAGGTCCTTGCCAGGCTTGAAATGCGGTACGTACTTACCGTCCAGTGCAACGGTATCGCCAGTCTTGGGGTTGCGCCCTTGGCGCGGCGGACGAAAGTGCAACGAAAAGCTGCCAAACCCGCGGATCTCGATACGGTCACCTTGTGACAAGGCGTCGCTCATGATCTCGAGGATCTGCTTGAGGGCGAGTTCAACATCACGCGCAGGCAACTGTTTCTGCTTGGCGGTGATGAGTTCTATGAGTTCGGACTTCGTCATTGAACGATGCCTTTGCCCGCTGACCTGGTTGACCGGGCGCCGCCTGACAGCGACGCCCGGACAGGCACAGGATCAATCCCTGTCGTTATTACCGATCTGCTCCTTGAGCAGATCACCCAAGCTGGTGCCACCAGCGCTGGAACCAGTCTCAGAGCGATAGCTCTGCACGGCCTCAGCCTCTTCATGCATTTCCTTGGCACGGATCGACAACGTGATCGAACGGGTCTTGCGGTCGACACCGACGAACTTCGCCTCGATCTCTTCGCCCACCTTGAGAACGGTGCGCGCATCTTCAATGCGATCACGGCCCAGTTCGGCGGCACGCAACTGGCCTTCGATGCCATTGCCCAGATCCACGATGGCGCCACGGGCGTCCACTTCGCGAATCACGCCACGCACCACCGCACCGCGGGGGTTGTCGGCGATGTAACCCGAGAACGGATCCTTGGCCATCTGCTTGATGCCCAGCGAGATACGCTCGCGCTCCGGATCGATGGCCAACACCATCGCCTCGAGCAACTGACCCTTCTGGTAGCTGCGCACAGCCTCTTCGCCAGGGATGTCCCAGCTGATGTCCGACAGGTGGACCAGGCCGTCGATGTTGCCAGCCAGACCAATGAAGATACCGAAATCGGTGATCGACTTGATCTGACCCGACACGCGATCGCCACGGTTGAAGTTCTCGGCGAACTCGGCCCACGGGTTGGCCTTGCACTGCTTGAGGCCCAACGAAATGCGACGACGCTCTTCGTCAACGTCGAGCACCATGACTTCAACCTCTTCGCCGGTCTGCACGACCTTGGACGGGTTGACGTTCTTGTTGGTCCAATCCATCTCGGACACGTGCACCAAGCCCTCGACGCCGTCCTCGATTTCGACGAACGCGCCGTAGTCGGCAATGTTGGTGACCTTGCCGAACACATGCGTGTTGGGCGGGTAACGGCGGGCAATGTTCTCCCACGGATCGGCGCCCAGCTGCTTGAGGCCCAGCGAGACACGCGAACGCTCGCGGTCGAACTTGAGGATGCGCACGTCGATCTCGGTACCGACCTGCACGACCTCTGAAGGATGCTTGACGCGCTTCCAGGCCATATCGGTGATGTGCAACAGACCGTCGATGCCGCCGAGGTCCACGAACGCACCGTAATCGGTGAGGTTCTTGACCACGCCGCGCACCACTGCGCCTTCCTGCAGATTGTCCATGAGCGCACTGCGCTCGGCCGAGAACTCCTGCTCTACAACAGCGCGGCGCGATACCACTACGTTGTTGCGCTTCTGATCGAGCTTGATGACCTTGAACTCGAGCGGCTTGCCTTCGAGGTAGGCGGTGTCGCGCACGGGGCGCACATCGACCAGCGAACCCGGCAGGAACGCGCGGACATTTTCGAGCTCGACGGTGAAACCACCCTTGACGCGGCCCGTGATGATGCCGGTGATGATTTCTTGGTCAGTGAAGGCTTTTTCCAGTCGCGTCCAGGTGCGGGCACGCTTGGCCTTCTCGCGCGACAGGCGGGTTTCACCGGTACCGTCTTCGACGGCATCCAGGGCAACCTCAACTTCGTCGCCAGCCTTAACTTCCAGTTCACCGCGCTCGTTGCGGAACTGTTCGATGGGAATGACGGCTTCGGACTTTAGTCCCACGTTGACGATGACCATGTCGTCACCGACTTCGATCACCAATCCCATCAAGATCATGCCCGGCCGGATGCGTTGATTGGCCAGGCTGTTTTCAAACAGTTCGCTAAATGATTCGGTCATTGCTCGCTCTCTTCGCGCATTTCTACCTTGAAACGCAACGGTTGCAGTGAATGGTTTCCGGTCCATCGGAAACCGATTTGAATAACAGTCAAGTGCTGTGCAGTCTCCGCAGATGCACCAAGTCGAGGACTTGTGCGACCACTTCGTTGATGCCCAGCGGCGTCGAATCGATGACGATGGCGTCTTGCGCAGCGACCAAGGGCGCCACAGCGCGGCTCATGTCACGCGCGTCCCTCTCGGCCATGTCACGCAAAAGGGCCAGAAGGCTAACACCGGAGTCCTTGTCTTTCAACTGGTTATAGCGCCTGCGGGCCCGTTCCTCGACACTGGCCGTGAGGTAAATCTTCAGAGGCGCATCGGGGAAAACCACGGTCCCCATATCGCGGCCGTCGGCAACCAATCCCGGGAGCCGCGCGAAATCGCGCTGGCGCTGAAACAGCGCAGTACGCACTGGCGGCCAGGCGGCCACCCTCGAGGCGCCCAGACCAGCCTCCTCGGTCCTGATGGCCGCTGTTACGTCGATCGGCGGGGTTCCCAGCAGAATCTGCTCGCTGCCGTCAGCCTGCACGCCGAAGGTCACCTGCAGGTTGGCAGCAACCCCTGCATGACCCTCAATATCATCGGCGGCCAAGCTTTGCAGTTGCCCGGCCAATGCAACCAGACGGTACAAAGCGCCGCTATCGAGCAGATGCCAACCCAGCGCCGTGGCAACCCTTCGCGCAATCGTGCCTTTGCCCGAACCGCCGGGGCCGTCGATAGTCAGAACCGGTGCAGCGCGACTCATGCGCCGCGCACCTGCAGCCCGGCAGCAGCAGCTACCTGCAGAAAGTCGGGGAATGACGTGGCCACGTTCTCCACGTCATCGATGTGGATATCGCCATCCGCACGCAGGCTGGCAACTGCAAAGGCCATCGCAATGCGATGGTCGCCATGACTGTCAATCTGACCACCAGAGAAGCGCTGCCCACCTTGAATGCGAATACCGTCGGGCAGCAATTCATTAACGATCCCCAGACGTGTGAGGCCTTCAGCCATCACTGCCAAGCGATCGCTTTCTTTGACACGCAGTTCTTCGGCGCCGGTAACCAGCGTCTCGCCACTTGCACAAGCCGCAGCGATAAACAGCACCGGAAACTCATCAATAGCCAAAGGGACCAAGGCCTCGGGCACATGAATGCCGCGCAATTGCGAGGCACGCACAGAAATATCTGCAACGGGCTCGGCACCTGCGCCGACGCGCTCGTGCACACGAACGTCCGCACCCATCAGACGCAGGATGTCGAGCAGCCCGGTGCGTGTCGGATTGACGCCAACGTTCTCAATCACAAACTCTGTGCCACCAGCCAATGCCCCAGCAACCAGAAAGAACGCAGCAGAGGAAAAGTCGCCCGGTACGCTGACCGGCGCTGCGGTGAGCTTTTGCCCGCCGGCCAGCCATACGCTGCCGGCATCTCGCCCGATAAGCACGCCGAAGTCCTGGAACATACGCTCGGTATGATCGCGCGTGGGCGCCGGCTCGCTGACGCGGGTGATGCCGTCGGCCCGCAGAGCGGCTAGCAAAATAGCCGATTTAACCTGCGCGCTGGCCATCGGCAGGGCGTAATCGATGCCCTGCAAACGGGTCACTGGCGCAATGCGCACCGGCGGTTTGCCATCGAGCGTCTCGATATGAGCCCCCATCAAACGCAGCGGCTTGGCAACGCGCTCCATAGGACGCTTGCGCAGTGACTCGTCGCCGGTAAGCGTAGTGGCAAAATTCTGGCCACTGAGCAAACCCATGAACAAACGAATCGCAGTGCCAGCATTGCCCATATCCAACTGAGCTGAAGGTGCCTGCAGACCACGCTCACCCACACCGTGCACACGCAACTGAGTCGGCGACAAACGCTCCACTTGCACACCCATCATCTGCTGGGCACGCAAAGTAGCCAAACAATCGGCACTGGCCAGAAAACCATCAACCTCAGTGACACCATGGGCAATGCCACCGAGCATCACCGAACGATGTGATATGGATTTGTCTCCAGGGACGCGGATGCTGCCATTGACCTGTGTCGCAGGCGTGGCGATAAAACGCTGGATCATGTCAGGCCTTTGAAGTCAGGCAGTGTTGCAGTGCAGCGATGACGCGCTGATTCTGTTCGATAGTCCCGATGGTGATGCGCACGCAGCGCGGCAGCCCATAGCCACCGACCGGTCGCACGATAACGCCATGACGCAACAGTGCCTCGTACACTTGCTGCCCGGTGCGACCGTCTACTGCCACATCGGCCAGCACAAAGTTGCCAGCAGACGGAAACAGTCGCACACCCAATTGCGGCAAAGCGGCTTGCAATTGCGCCAACCCGGCCTCGACCATCGCCACCGCACGCGGTGCCTGCTCGGTATCGGTTAATGCAGCCTGGGCCGCCGCCAATGCCGGTATGGTGACATTGAACGGTGCGCGCACCCGGTTGAGCATGTTGGCCACGTCCGGATGCGAGAGCGCATAGCCGACACGCAACCCGGCCAGCGCGTGGGCTTTAGAGAAAGTACGCAGCACCACAAGGTTGGGATGGCGTGACAGCAAGGTGCTGCCGTCAGTGCAGCCCATGCGCCGTGCGTATTCAAAATAAGCTTCGTCGAGCACCACCAGAGTGGTATCCGGCACTGCATCGAGGAAGTGCCGAAGGGAAGCATCATCGACCCAACTGCCGGTGGGGTTATTGGGGTTGGCGATGAAAACCAAGCGCGTATCGGTATCGATGGCTGCCAGCATGGCTTGCAGATCGTGCCCGTTGGGCATTGCCGACCAGGTCGGCAATGCTGCGGTCACCTTGGCTGTGGCACCGGTGGCCTGCACCACCAGACCATAGATGGCAAACGCATACTGCGACATGACCGCATTGCGCGTTGCATCGAGAAACGCTTCCGCCAACAGGATCAGCAAGTCGTTGGAGCCGTTGCCCAAAGTTACTTGGCTGGTACTAATGCCGTGATGACGCGCCAGCGCGTCCTTGAGATCAAAGCCATTACCGTCCGGATACAGCAACGTATCGGCCAGTGCCGCCTGTGCCGCAGCCAAGGCTAGTGGACTGGGTCCCAAAGGGTTTTCGTTGGAAGCCAGCTTGACGATGTCGGTAACGCCCAACTCGCGCGTTAATTCACTGATCGGCTTGCCGATGACATAGGGCGAGATGCCCTGCACTGCGGCAACAGCCAAGGCCCCAGGACTGCGACTTACTGTGGCGCTCACAGTATCGCCTTGGGATAAGAGCCCACTACTCTAAACAGCGATGCACGTTGCTTGAGTGAAGCCAACGCCTTTGCGATGTGCGCTTCTTCGGCATGACCTTCGATGTCGATGAAGAACACGTAATGCCATTTGCGCTTGCGCGAAGGCCGCGACTCAATGCGCGTCATGCTGACGCCATGCTTGGCCAACGGCTCCAGCAAACGCAACAGAGCACCCGAACTATCATCGCCAGGTGACACCATCAATGTCGTGCGATCGTCGCCGCTGGGACGCAGCAAAGAGCGGCCGATGACCAGAAAGCGCGTGGTGTTGTCGTCTTGGTCTTCGATCTTGGGTGCGATCACGCCAAGCCCATAGATCTCAGCCGCAGTCTCCCCGGCAATGGCAGCGGTACCTCGCTCATCGCGGGCACGACGCGCTCCTTCAGCATTGCTGGACACAGCCACGCGCTCGGCGTTGGGCAAGTGTTCATCGAGCCAGCCGCGACATTGTCCCAGCGCCTGCGCATGCGCACACACACGCTGCACCGAGCCGAGATCTTTCATGCTGCCCATCAAATAATGATGAATACGCAGCTCAACCTCGCCGCAGATGTGCAGCGTGGTGTGAATGAAACGGTCGAGCGTGTTGTTGACCGTGCCCTCGGTGGAGTTCTCGATGGGCACTACGCCAAAGTCGGCATTGCCCGCCTGCACCTCGGCAAACACTTCGTCGATGGAGGCCAACGGCAGCGCACGCACTGAATGACCGAAATGCTTGAGCACTGCCGTCTGCGTGAACGTACCCTCCGGACCCAGAAAGCCGATCTTGAGCGGCTTCTCCTGAGCCAGACAGGCCGACATGATCTCGCGAAACAGACGCAACACTTCTTCGTCTCGCAGTGGACCGTCGTTACGGGCCGCTGCCATGCGCAGCACCTGCGCCTCGCGCTCGGGCCGATAGAAATCGACCGTATGACCATCCTTGTGTTTGGACAGCCCAACCTGCTGGGCCAATCGCGCGCGATCGTTAATGAGCGCATGAATCTGCGCATCAACCGCATCGATCCGGGCGCGGATTTGCCCGATCGCTTCGGTCTTGCCTTTGGCAGGGGTCTTCTTGCGGGTGGATGCCATAGCCTGTGCCGTGAGTGTGCTGCGGATTAGCGCGTGAGAATAACACTGCAGGGCGCTGCCGCAGCAGCGGCGAGGACATCAGCCGTGGCGGCGTTCGAACTCGCGCATGAAATCGACCAGCGCATGGACACCAGCCTGCTCCAGCGGGTTGTACAGGCTGGCGCGCATCCCGCCAACTGCCGCATGGCCCTTGAGGTTAGCCAAGCCCGCTGCGCGCGCCTGGGACAGAAACTGTGCATCGAGCGCCGGATCGGTCAGAAAGAACGGCACGTTGATCCAAGACCGGCAGTCAGACTGAACACGGTTGCTGTAGAAGCCGCTGGCATCGATAGCGGCATACAACGTGCGCGCTTTATGCTCGTTGCGCTGGCCCATTGCCGCAAGACCACCTTGACGGTGCAACCATTTGAAGACCAGTCCAGACACATACCAGGCCAGCGTCGGCGGTGTATTGGCCATCGAATCGCTACCGGCCATGGTCTGCCAGTTCCAGATAGCTGGCGTCGCGCTGCGTGCGCGACCCAACAGCGACTCATGCACGATCACCAAGCACAGACCCGCAGGGCCGATGTTCTTTTGGGTGCTGGCGTAAATCACACCGAAACGACGCACATCCAGCGGCCGCGACAAGATGGATGACGAAAAATCGGCCACCAGCGGTACGCCACCGGTGTCGGGAATAAACGGGAACTCGACGCCGCCGATGGTTTCGTTGGGGCAGTAATGCACATAAGCGGCGTCGGGCCGCAGCTGCCACTGATCTTGAGCCGGCACGTGGGTATAGCCCCCGTCGCGGGCATCTGCCGCAACATGCACGTCACTGCAGAAGCTGCGTGCTTCACGCACTGCCTTGGCGGACCAGTGACCGGTCACCACGTAATCTACCGCGGCTTGCGGCGCGGTTAGATTCATCGGAATGCCAGCCCACAGGCCGGTGGCACCGCCTTGCAGAAACAAGACGCGATAGTCGGACGGAACATCGAGCAAAGACCGCAAATCGGCTTCAGCCTCAGCCGCAACCTCTATGAAATCGCGGCTGCGGTGACTGATCTCCATCACCGACATACCCAAGTTGTGCCAATCGGGCAGCTCATCACGCAACTGCTCCAGCACCTCAAGCGGCAACGTGGCGGGCCCGGCAGAGAAGTTATGTACGCGCAAGACGGCTACCGTAGGGATTGGGCAGCCACCGCGCGCGCGGCAGCCGCAACTTGATCAGGCGGTGGGCGACTCGCCGTCGACAGCGGCACCCTCGATGGTGCTGCCCTCGCCGGCCTCATCGGCCAATTGATCCACACGTTCAACACCAATGAGCTGATCGCCCTCGTCGAGCTTGATCAGTTTGACGCCCTGGGTATTGCGGCCCAGCACAGAGATGCTGGACACCGCAGTACGCACCAGCGTGCCGTTGGAACTGATGAGCATGAGCTCGTGTTCCATATTGACTTGCAAGGCTGCCACCAACGCACCGGTGCGTTCGGTGGACTGCAGAGCGATGACACCCTGACCGCCTCGGCCATGTGCCGGGAATTCTTCAAGACGGGTGAGTTTGCCCAATCCATTGGCCGATGCCGTCAGCACCAAGCCTTCGCCCACTACAACCAAGGCAATCAGCGCATGACCTTCGCCCAAGCGGATACCGCGCACACCCGCAGTATCGCGGCCCATGGCGCGCACTTCTTCCTCGGGGAAGCGGATCACTTTGCCTTCGCTGCTGAACAACAGCACTTCGGCATGCCCGTCGGTGAGCGCAACACCCACCAGTCGGTCGTCATCCCGCAGATCCACGGCAATGATGCCGGCAGCGCGCGGGCGCGAGAACGCCGCAAGCTCGGTCTTTTTGACCGTTCCATCGCGCGTGGCCATAAACACATAGCGATCGGCATCGTATTGCTTGATGGGCAACACTGCGTTGATCTGCTCACCCTCGCCCAACGGCAAGAGGTTGACGATGGGCTTGCCACGCGAGCCGCGACCGGCCAGGGGCAGTTTGTACACATCGAGCCAATAGACTTTGCCGCGATTGGAGAAACACAGCAGCGTGTCGTGGGTATTGGCCACAAACAGCTTCTCGATGAAGTCTTCGTCCTTGACCGCCGTGGCCGCCTTGCCGCGACCGCCCCGACGCTGCGCCTGATAGTCGGACACTGGCTGCGACTTGGCATAGCCAGCGTGAGACAAAGTGACCACAACGTCTTGAGGCTCGATCAGATCCTTGTCGGTCAGATCAAGCTGCGTGTGGACAATCTCGGTGCGCCGCGCGTCACCGAACTGATCACGAATCTCTAGCAACTCCGTGCGCACAACCTCTGTGAGCCGCTCGGCACGAGCAAGGATGTCGCACAGATCTGCAATGACCACCAGCAACTGGCGGTACTCATCGATGATCTTGTCTTGCTCCAAGCCGGTGAGCCGGTTGAGGCGCATGTCCAAAATGGCCTGCGCCTGAGCGTCGCTAAGCTTGTAGCTGCCGTCGGACTGAAGACCAAATTCGCTTGGTAGTCCTGCTGGCCGGGAATCAACCGCACCGGCGCGTTCGAGCATGGCCGGCACTGCACCGCCATGCCAAGTGCGTGCTACCAGCGCCGCCTTGGCCTCTGCCGCAGCAGGCGAAGCCTTGATGAGCGCGATGACCTCATCGATATTGGCCAGCGCGACCGCCAGACCTTCGAGCAGATGGGCGCGTTCGCGCGCTTTGCGCAAATCGTAAATGGTGCGGCGCGTGACCACTTCGCGACGATGACGCAAAAACGCGTCGAGCATCTCGCGCAGTGACAGCAGACGCGGGCGACCGTCCTGCAAGGCCACCATATTGATACCGAACACGGTTTCAAGCGGCGTTTGCGAGTACAGATTGTTGAGGACGATGTCGGCCGACTCGCCGCGCTTCAACTCGATGACGATGCGCATGCCGTCTTTGTCGGACTCGTCGCGCAGGCCATCTGAAGCGATGCCCTCGATTTGCTTGTCACGCACCAGATCGGCGATGCGCTCAATAAGGCGCGCCTTGTTGACCTGATAGGGCAACTCGGTAATGACAATGCTCTGGCGGCCGGCGCGCTCCATGTCTTCGAAATGGCAGCGACCGCGGATCGACAGACGACCTCGACCGGTGCGATAGGCCGCAACGATCTCCTGCGCGCCATTGATGATGCCGGCGGTGGGAAAGTCGGGACCCGGCACGTGCTGCATCAACCCGGCCAGCGTAATGGCCGGATCGTCGAGCACGGCCAGCAGCGCGTTGACGATCTCGTTGAGATTGTGCGGCGGGATGTTGGTGGCCATACCCACGGCGATGCCAGAGGCACCGTTGACCAGCAGGTTGGGCACTCGCGCCGGCAATACCGCAGGCTCTTGTTCGGATTCGTCGTAGTTGGGGACGAAGTCGACGGTCTCTTTGTCGATGTCGGCCAGCAAGTCATGCGCCAGGCGCGACATGCGCACCTCGGTGTAGCGCATGGCGGCCGGCATGTCGCCATCGACCGAGCCGAAGTTGCCCTGGCCATCTACCAGCAAATAGCGCATCGAGAACGACTGCGCCATGCGCACGATGGCGTCGTATACCGCCTGATCGCCGTGCGGATGATATTTGCCGATGACATCGCCGACCACGCGGGCCGACTTTTTATAAGGTTTGTTGTAGTCATTGCCCAGTTCGCTCATGGCGAACAGCACACGTCGGTGCACGGGCTTGAGACCGTCGCGGACATCGGGAAGTGCACGTCCGACGATCACGCTCATGGCGTAATCCAGGTACGACTGCCGCATCTCGTCTTCGAGGTTTACGGGCAGGATTTCTCGGGCGATTTCCGTCATTGCACTGCGGGTCCGGACAATTGACGAAGGGTAACACAACGACCGCTACAACCCTACTGTTGCAGGTGCCTTGCGCAGGGCACCTCAGGCTATACTTGGACCGTGACAAACCCAGCCCAATCCAGCGCCGATCCGGCCGAAATCGCCAAGTTCGACGCCCTCTCCCACCGCTTCTGGGACGAGAGCGGCGAGTTCAAACCGCTGCACCGCCTCAACCCGGTGCGTGCTGCATGGGTCGCGCAGCATTGCGCTCTCGATGGCAAGCGCGTCCTGGATGTGGGTTGCGGCGGAGGCCTGCTGGCCGAGGCACTGGCGCGCCGCGGCGCATCGGTAACGGCCATCGACCGCGCACCTGGAATGATCGATGTCGCGCGCCTGCACGCGGCAGAATCCGGCCTTGCTATCGACTACCGCGTACAAGATGCCGAAGTCTTGCTGGCAGATCCTGCACAGCGCTTTGACGTGGTCTGCTGCATGGAGATGCTTGAGCACGTAGCTGATCCGGCTTCAATGATCGCTACGCTGGGCGGCCTTCTGGCACCGGGCGGCCAGCTGTTTGTCTCCACCCTCAACCGTACTGCCCGCGCCTTTGCCTTGGCCATTGTGGGCGCCGAGTATGTGCTGCGGCTCTTGCCGCGCGGCACTCACACCTACGAGCGCTTCATCAAACCTGCCGAGCTGGGCCACTGGGCACGCGCGGCAGGCTTGCGACTGGATGATCTAGCCGGCATTGATTACGAGCCGTTCTCGGGACGTGCAAGCCAAACCACCGACGTCGGCGTCAACTATATGGCCCGTCTGCTACCCCAGGCAGGCTCATGACTGCCAGCGCGATTGGCGCGGTGTTGTTTGATCTGGACGGCACGCTGCTCGACACCGCGCCCGACATGATCATCTGCCTCAATCAGCTGCGTGCAGAGAACGGGCTTGAGGCCATCGCCTATGACATCGCCCGCACACAGGTTTCGCACGGCTCCAAGGGCTTGGTCCAGCTTGCCTTCCCGCAGCTTGAAGGTGAGCCGTTTGAGGTGCTGCGCAATCGGTTCCTCGATCTGTACAACGATCGGCTGGCGGTAGACACCCGGCTGTTCGACGGCTGCGAGCAGCTACTGGCCACACTTGAAGCCCGCGGCATGCCGTGGGGCATCGTCACCAACAAGCCCGGCTTTCTAGCCACGCCGCTGCTGGCCACGTTGGGGTTGGATGTACGGGCCGGTTGTGTTGTGGCCGGCGACACGCTGCCGCAGCGCAAGCCGCATCCGGCGCCGCTATTGCATGCGGCAGCACAGCTGGGCATAGAAGCGCCGCGTTGCCTGTATGTGGGCGATGCCCAACGCGATATCCAATCAGCGCGCAGTGCCGGCATGCCGGTGCTGGTTGCGGCCTATGGCTATCTGGGCCCGGAAGACGACTCGCACAGCTGGGGCTCCGACGGCCACATCGAAACGCCGCTCGATATTCTCAGCTGGCTCAATACAGCCAACGCCAACCTCTGAGTTCATTTGCATGATTGATCAGCGTTTCAAGGCCCCTGCAGCCAACCTACTGGCAGGGCGCGTGATCGCCATCACCGGCGCAGGCGACGGCATCGGCCGTGCGGTAGCCATGGATGCCGCCGCACACGGCGCGCAGGTCATTCTGATCGGCCGCACGTCACGCAAATTAGAGGCAGTACGCTCCGACATTGTGGCGCTGCACGGCGAACGCGCGTTGATCGCAGTGCTCGACCTGGAAAAAGCACTGGCCGCCGACTACGACCAGTTGGCCGACGCTATTGCCAGCCAGTACGGACGACTCGACGGCTTGGTGCACTGCGCGGGTATCCTCGGCACGCTTACGCCCATCGAGCAGTACGACGTGCCCACGTGGTGCAAGGTCATGCATGTCAACGTGACTGCTGCCTTCGTGCTGACTCAAGTGTTATTGCCGCTGCTACGTCAGTCACCGTCAGCCTCGGTGCTCTTCACCTCCAGCGGCGTGGGCCGCACCGGGCGTGCCTACTGGGGCGCCTATAGCGTCTCGAAATTCGCGATCGAAGGGTTGAGTCAGGTACTGGCCGCAGAAACCAGCGGCAACACCAACGTTCGCGTCAACGTGGTCAACCCCGGCGCCGTGCGCACACTGATGCGCCGTCAGGCGTTCCCGTCGGAAAAGCTCGAATCACTGACACTGCCTGCAGCGGTCACGCCAACTTTTTTGTGGCTGCTGGGCCCGGACTCGCTCGGCATTACCGGCGAGTCACTGGACGCCCAATAACTTAAGTGGCAGCGGGCGTCTCAGGTGGCGCAGGCGGCGCCGGTGGCGGTGCATCAATCGCGTCGCGCAAAGACCGCAGTTCGTAATCTTCCAGCGCTCTGGCCTGACCGCGCGCCATGTTGCGCTCCAACTGCAGTGAACCAAAGCGCACCCGCAAGATGCGGCTAACGACAGCACCCTGACGCTCGAACAGCGAGCGCAGATCGCGGCCATTGGCACCACGAGTCTCAACCAGATACCAACGATTGGCAGCCTCGCCGCCGGCAGGCTCACACGAGAGCAGCTGCAATCGTTCGCCGCTGTCGAGTTCACCCAGCATTGCCTGCTCGATCTGCTCCGGCATCAGTTCGCCACGTACGCGCAGACTAAAATCCATCTGCAGATTGCGCACGCCCCGTTGCAGAGCAGCAGCCAGTGCACCATCAGAGGTCATGACCTCGATGCCGCCGTCCATGCGTGGCATAGGACTGACCGCAATAAATCGTTTGCCATCCCGCCGCGACAAGCGCTCTATCAAGGCGCCGCGCTCCTCGCCTTCGCGCGGTTCACTGAGCCCTTCACCCGGTGAGCGATTGCACAGAAACGTGGCGCTGCGCACTGTCGAAGCCTGTCTCACCAAGCGACCGTCAAGCTTGACTTGGTCGTTGCCAGCGGCACGACTGCCCAACTCGGCCACGTCGCCATTGATGGTGACTCTGCCCTGGCGGATCCACTCCTCGGCTTCGCGGCGCGAACCCAAGCCTGCTCGCGCCAGAATTTTCTGTACGCGCTCAGTCTCCGCAACTGGCGCAGCGGGCGGCGCACTGCGCCCAGTGTTGGACCGCTTCAGGTGCCTTCCCCCGCAACCACTGCGGGCGCAGGTTCTGCCTCTGAATCAAGCTCTGGCTCGACGGCCGGCTCAGCCGCGGCCTCAGCCGCAGCCTCAGCCATTGACTCGGCCGTTGCGTCGGGAGCAGCCAGCATGGGCACCGGCGTCGTGCCCACTGGAATCTCGGCAACTTCATGTTCACCGAGCGGTTCGGGCAGTGACAATTGCGGATCCAGTTCACTGAGCGCTTTGACCTCTGCCAACGGCGGCAACTGGCCGATGCTCTTGAGACCGAAGTAGTCGAGGAATTCGCGCGTCGTGCCCAGCAACTCCGGGTGGCCCGGCAGATCGCGATGACCCACTACTCGGATCCAACCGCGCTCCAGCAGCGTGCGAATGATGTTGGGATTGACGGCCACGCCACGTACCGCCTCGATCTCGGCGCGAGTCAACGGCTGACGATAGGCAATCAGTGCCAGTGTCTCCAGCAGCGCACGCGAATACTTGACCGGCCGTTCGGGCCACAGGCGCGACACCTCGGCCGCCAACTCACGCCGCACCTGAATTCGAAAGCCCGACGCCGTCTCGCGCACCTCGATGCCACGCCCCTCATAGTGCGTCGCAAGTTCGGCAAGCGTCTGTCGCAAAGCCTCGGGCGTCGGACGATCCAGTGCATCGAACACTGTCAGCAGCTCCTGCACCGTCAGGCTACGGCCGGCAGCAAGCAGCGCCGCTTCGACCAGGTTACGCGTATGGACCTCGCTCATGGGGCAGTCTCCGGCGCCGTCTCGGCGCCCTCTGTGGCAGCAGGTGCCGACTCGGCACCGTCAATGTCTTCGGAATCATCTGTGTCGTCTTCAACCAAGGCCGGCTGCGATAGAGCCAGCATGGCTTCATCTTGCGCCAGCTGCGCGGACTGCTCGGGATCAAGCTCGCCCTCAATCGTGTGGGGCAATACAGCCCTGCCCTTGCGCACATGCAGGGAGGAGAACTGCTCGGCCTGCACAATGGCAATCAGACCCTCACGCACCAGTTCCAGCAGCGCCATGAACGTAACCACCACGCCCATGCGACCTTCCTGCGGATGGAACAGCGCGCTGAACTCCACAAAGTGGGTGCCATCGAGCCGCGTGAGGATATGCGACATGCGCTCGCGCACCGACAAACGTTCCCGTCTGATGTGGTGATGGGCAAACAGCTCCGAGCGCACCACCACTTCACGAAATGCCAAGAGCATTTCCAGCAACGTCACTTCCGGCAGCAAGCGACCGACGCGTCGCTCATCAAAGCCCGCATTGGCCACCCAATGGTCGCGATCCAATCGAGGCATCTCATCGATGCTCTCGGCAGCGCGTTTAAAGCGCTCGTATTCCTGCAGTCTGCGCACCAACTCGGCACGCGGATCTTCTTCGATACCCTGCGCCGGATCGGTGGCGCGCGGCAGCAGCATGCGCGACTTGATCTCCGCCAAGGTCGCCGCCATCACCAGATACTCGCCTGCTAACTCCAACTGCATCTCCGTCATCACTTCGATATAACGCGTGTACTGACGCGTGATCTCGGCGATGGGAATGTCGAGAATATCCAGGTTCTGACGACGGATGAGATACAGCAGCAGATCAAGCGGTCCCTCGAAAGCATCAAGGAACACTTCCAATGCCTGCGGCGGGATGTACAGATCGCGCGGCATCTCGGTCAGCGGCTCGCCCAGCACCATTGCAAAGGGCATTTCGACCTGACCTAAAGACGCCGCGGTTTCCGGCAGCGCCAACTCTGACTGCTGCGTATCGATAACTACCGTATTCATGCCGGTGCCTGCAGATTCATGACTCGCCGCACCTCATCCATCGTTTGGGCAGCCGCTTCGCGGGCCCGCACTGCACCCTCGCGCAGCACTTCGGTAACCAGACCCGCATCCTGCTGAAACGGTTTGGCGCGCGCCTGCATGCCTTCAGCTTCAGCAACAACGCGATCGATCAGTGGCTGTTTGCACTCCAGACAGCCGATGCCAGCGGACCGGCAACCCTGCTGTACCCAATCGCGAGTGGCTTGATCCGAGTACACACCATGCAAGTCATAGACAGGACATTTGGCCGGATCGCCTGCATCGGTGCGGCGCTGACGCGCCGGATCGGTCTGCATGGTGCGCAGCTTCTTAGCAACCGAATCGGGGGCTTCGCGCAAACCAATGGTGTTGCCATAGGACTTGGACATCTTGCGACCATCCAGACCAGGCACCTTAGGCGTAGGGGTCAGCAACACCTGCGGTTCAGGCAGAATGCTCGCGCACAAGCCATCGAGGTAACCCAACAGCACACGCCGCTCGGCATCGCCCAGCGTAGCCTGCTGCAACACCGCACGCGCCTGCTCGCCGGCCTGGCTGTCGCCCTCCTGCTGCCAACGCTTGCGCGCCTTGGCATACACGCCAGCATCAGAGCCTAGTAACCGTACTGCCACCTCTGCGCGCTTGGCAAAGTCAGGCGAACTGCCGAACAGGTGATTAAATCGACGCGCGATCTCACGAGTAATCTCAACGTGCGCCACCTGATCTTCACCGACAGGCACATAGTCCGGTCGGTACAGCAGGATATCGGCGCTTTGCAGCAGCGGATAACCCAAGAAGCCATAGGTAGCCAAGTCGCGCTCTTTAAGCTGCGCCTGCTGATCTTTATAGGTGGGCACACGTTCCAACCAACCCAGCGGCGTGATCATCGACAGCAACAGATGCAACTCGGCGTGCTCGGGCACCTGAGACTGCACGAACACTGTCGACACCGCAGGATCGATCCCCGCAGCCAACCAATCGATCACCATCTCGCGGATGTGTGTTTGCAGCTGCGAGGTGTCCTCATAGCCAGTAGTCAATGCATGCCAATCGGCTATGAAGAAGAACGCGTCATGGCTTTGCTGCAGCGCGACCCAGTTGCGCAGGGCACCGTGATAGTTGCCCAAGTGCAGTTGGCCGGTGGGCCGCATGCCGGACAGAACTCGCCGGCGCTGAGGGGTGGAATTCATGGTGGGCGGCATTATACGGGTCAGATGAAGGGCGCGAGGTCGCCGCGTCCCTCACGCACCACCACCGGCGGTGAAACACTAAGATCCACAACGGTAGTAGGTTGGATGCCACAGCTGCCGGCATCCAGCACCACGTCCAGCCGCCGGTCTAACCGCTCGCGAATCTCGGCGCCATCGTTGAGTGGCAAGTCGTCACCGGGCATCTGCAGCGTGGAGCTCATCAGCGGCTCGCCCAATTCCTGCAGCAGCAGGCGCGGCACGGGATGATCGGGCACGCGGATACCGATGGTGCGGCGCTTGGGGTGCTGCAGCATGCGCGGGGTTTCGCGCGTGGCTTCAAGCAAAAAGGTATAGGGGCCGGGTGTGCAGGCCTTGAGGAGGCGAAACTGCCAGGTGTCGACCCGTGCATACCGGGCAATCTCGCTCAGATCCCGACAGACCAACGTGAAGTGGTGGTTTTTGTCGGCCTGGCGGATGGTCCTCACCCGTTCCAAGGCCTCTTTGTCGCCCACCCGGCAGCCCAGCGCATAACAGGAGTCGGTCGGATAGGCGATCACGCCACCGTTGCGCACGCTATCCACTGCCAGTCGCACCAGCCGCGCCTGCGGGTTATCGGGGTGGATGTCGAGGTACTGAGTCACCGCGCTATGATACGCGACCGCCACGGCGCCCACGGCACCTCACCATGACTGCGTTGCTCGAACTTGTGCCGCTGCTGATCAGCATCGGCGCCTATTTTTACCAAGGCCGCGATATCTACGTCGCCACCGCCACCTTGATGGTCAGCATGACGTTGATGCTGCCCGTGATCTGGGTGGCCGGGCGTAGCCTGCCCAAGATGTACCTGCTCAGCACGGTGCTGGTGCTGGTCTTCGGCACGGCCACACTGGTGCTGCACGACCCGCTCTTCATCAAATGGAAACCGACCCTGTTTCTGTGGATGGTAGGCATCGCCTTTCTGATCAGCGGCTTCGTCGGCCAGCAGCCGCTGGCCCAGCGACTCATGCAACCTGCCCTGCCCGACTTGCAGCTGCCGCGCGCAGCCTGGCTGCGCGTCAATCACCTGTGGGTGGTGTTCTATGCGGTCTGCGGACTTGCCAACATCATTGCTGCGCTGCGGCTGCCAGAGGCACTGTGGTTCTCCTGGCATGGGTTGGCCTTGGGCCTGGCCAGTATGCTGTTTATTCTGGCTCAGGCTTACTGGCTAGGCAGGCGAGCTGGGCCACCCGCTGCGGCCAACGACCCATGACCACCACTTCGGTCATAGAGCAGTTGCGAGGCCGACTGCAGCAGGCCCTGCAACCTACAGAGCTGATCATCGACGACGAAAGTGCAGCGCATCTGGGGCATGCCGGCGCCCGCGAAGGTGGGCACTATGCCGTGCGAGTGGTGTCAGATCACTTTGCCGGACTGGCGCCACTAGCACGTCATCGCTTGGTCTATTCGGCTGCCGGCGACCTGCTGCACAATGGCATTCACGCGCTGCGCATAGACGCCGTAGTACCCATTAAATCACCTTAATAAGTACCCATAAAGTCATGAAAATAAAGATTTTAATTTCCGCACTAGTGCTCGCAGCGACCGTTAGCGCCTGCTCCAAGCAAGGCGCTGATAAGGCTGCAGATACCAGCGCCGAGCCGGTTGCCGTGGTCAATGGCAAGTCGATCACCCGCAATACCTTCGAGTACTACGTAAAGGGCGTCACCGGCAAACCCATTGCCGAGGCCACTGCCGAACAGCAGCAGCAACTGCTCGACACCTTGGTGCGCGGCATGCTGGTCGCGGACAAGGCCGAAAAAGACGGTCTGAACAAAGCCGGCGAAACGCAGGCCATGCTCGACCTGACCCGCCTCAATGTCCTGCAGCAGGCGGCCTCACAAGCCTTCCTTAAAGACCGCAAGACCACCGACGAAGAACTGCGGGCCGAATACGACTCGCAGCTGGCCAATGTGCCCAAGAGTGAATACCACGCGCGTCACATCCTGGTCGCCACTGAAGAGCGCGCCAAGAAACTGATCAGCGACCTGGAAAAAGGCGCTCGGTTTGAAGAGCTGGCCAAGAAAGAGTCCATGGATCCGTCTAAGACCAACGGCGGCGATCTGGGCTGGTTCACGCCCGACCGCATGGTGCCGGCGTTTTCAGCAGCCGTAGAGGGCTTGACCAAAGGCACCTACACCAAGGCACCGGTTCAGACTCAATACGGCTGGCACATCATTCGTCTGGATGAAACCCGCGCCGTTGCCGCACCGCCCTTCGACAGCGTCAAAGACCGCTTGGTACAAATTGTCGAGGCCAAGAAGTTCAAGGCCTACGCCGATGACTTGGTGAAGGGCGCCAAGGTAGAGAAGAAACTCTGATTGATTGCTCGTCCCAACCCGATGTAGGAAACCCCTTACATCAGGTTGGGATGATGTCTGATTAAGACAGGGCCTGACTGTCTTCACACTGCGTCGCTAGCCCAGCACCTCTGGGGCAACGGGACGCAGCATGAACGACGGCGGAGATTCAGGCCAAGCAAAGCATGCTCTGGCACCCCTCGATGTGACCTCGGGCCAACTGCCCATACAGGTCGGGCAAACGCTCGCCGAAGCGCGCCGCATCCTGATCATGGCCACGCTCAAGTCCTGCGGCAATCACAAGACTCGTGCTGCAGCCATGCTCGGCATCAGCCTCAAGACCCTCTACAACCACCTCAATAGCTACCACAACACGCCCGGTAGCTGATCAGCCCGCTCCGACAGCGGCCAGCAGCTCAAGCAGCCCCCGCTCATCGATCACCTGAACACCCAGCTCGCGTGCCTTGTCGAGCTTGCTACCGGCCTCCTCACCGGCCACCACATACTGCGTTCGCTTGGAAACACTGCCGGCCACCTTGGCACCGGCGGCCTCAAGCCGTGCTTTGGCCTCGTCACGCGATAGCGTAGGCAGCGTACCGGTCAACACAAAGGTCTGACCCGTCAGCGGCAGCACGGCCCCTGCCGTGGGTTCACCTTCGACCCACTGCACGCCCGCCTCACGTAAGCGCGCGATGATCTGAAGGTTGAGCGGATCGGCAAAAAACGCCGTGACATGTCGCGAAACCACTGGCCCCACGTCAGGGGTCAATTCAATTTGTTCGGCGGTGGCTCCGCTCAGTGCCTGCAAATTGCCAAACTGACGCGCCAACGCGGCGGCTGTCGCCTCTCCCACATCGGCAATACCCAGACCAAACAGAAACCGTGCCAGCGTAGTGCTGCGACTGGCTGCAATAGCATCCACCAGGTTACCGGCAGACTTATCGCCCATCCGGGGCAACGCGGCCAACGCAGCGCGCGGCAGGCTGTAAAGATCAGCCGGGCTCTGCACCAAATCCGCGTCAATCAATTGACCGATGATCACATCGCCCAATCCATCAATATCCAGCGCGCGTCTTGACGCGTAATGACGCAGCGCCTCATGTCGCTGTGCCCTGCAGCGCAACGCGCCCGTGCAGCGGGCCACTGCCTCACCCTCTATTCTCTCGACCACGGACTGACACACCGGACACTGCAGCGGCAATACGATGACTGCTGCATCAACCGGTCGCAGTGCCGGAACTGAGCGCACCACTTCAGGAATCACATCACCGGCACGTCGCACCACTATGGTGTCGCCGATGCAGATGTCCTTGCGGGCAATCTCATCCATGTTGTGCAGCGTCGCATTGCTGACGGTGGCACCGCCTACTAGCACCGGATCCAGTCGAGCCACGGGTGTCAGCGCGCCGGTGCGACCGACCTGAAAATCAACGGCGCGCAGCACCGTGCGCGCCTCTTCGGCAGGAAACTTGCGTGCGATCGCCCAGCGCGGCGCACGGGATACAAAGCCCAGCCGTTCCTGGTCTGCAAACTCATCTACTTTATAAACCACGCCGTCGATCTGATACGGCAGTGTCGCGCGCCGTTGCTGCAGATCGGCAAAGTAAGCACGACAGCCCTCAACACCCTGCACTAGCCGCGCTTCAGGCGACGTGCGCAAACCCCAGTTACGTAGCGCTGCCAAGGCAGCAGCATGCGTGGTCAGCAGCGGCCCGCCCTCCAGCGCACCCAAGGCATAGAAACAGATCTCCAACGGTCGACGCGCAGTGATGCGCGGATCCAATTGTCGCAAGCTGCCCGCAGCGGCATTGCGTGGATTGACGAACAGCTTGAGCCCCTGCCGCGACTGCTCCACGTTCAAGGACTCAAACCCCGCCACCGGCATATAGACCTCGCCGCGTGCTTCAAGCAGCGCCGGCGCATCACCCAGCAAGCGCAGCGGCAGACAGCGCAAGGTGCGCATGTTGGCAGTGATGTCCTCGCCCTGCTCACCATCGCCGCGCGTGGCCGCACGCCACAACACGCCCTCGCGATAGATCACACTGACGGCCAGACCATCGAGCTTGGGCTCGGCGCTAAAACGCACGGTGCCGGCAGTACCCAGACGCTCGCGCAAACGCGTATCAAACGCCTGCAGTTCGTCGTCGCTGAGCGCGTTGTCGAGTGACAACATGGGCGCCGGATGGCGCACGCTGTCAAAGGCTGTTGAGGGCGCGCTGCCGACGCGCTGCGTGGGTGAATCAGCTGTGCACAGAGCAGGCTCTGCAATTTCGAGCTGCTGCAGCTCACGCAACAGCTGATCATATTCAGCGTCGCTTACCTCGGGCTCATCGAGGACGTAATACCGGTGGTTGTGGCGCGCGAGCTCATCGCGCAACCAGGCAGCGCGTGCCGCCTGACTCATGGCCCGCCGGCGTCGTCTGGTGCCGCAGCAGCACCGTCATACAGCGCTTGTCGCAGCTCATCGATACGCTCGACCGTCAGGGCACCACCAGTATCGTCGAGCACCGCACCATCCAAACGCGTGGCAATTTCATCGGCGAGCATCAACAGTTCATCGAAGGTCTGCAGATCCGACAACGGCGCAGGCAACACCGAGAACACATGCACGCCGCGAAACTGCTGGCCATCCATCACAGCCAGATCAAAGCTGCCTGGTCGCGTCAGATTGGCAGCGCTGGCCAACACTGTTCCTGCATCGTTGGCGCGGTGAAAAATATCCTGTGGACCGTGCGCCAGACCGCAAGAAGCCAGTGCCTGTCGCAGGGCTCGACCCTGGAAATATGCGCCCTCAGGCGCCACTACTCGCAGCCACAATATGCGGTCCTGCTTGGCGGGCGGCCAGATCACCTGCAGCGCGCCCATCACACCGGGGCGATCCACTGCGACTTCGCTGACCACACCCAAATCCACGCTGTCGCCCCCCGGCGGAACCTCTACGTCGCCAAGCATGACCAACGGCGGATCACGCCGTCCGTCACCAATGATGCGCACATCAGGCTCATCGAAGGAAAGATCCTCCGCGCCATCCATGCCCGGTTCCTGACGGACATGCAGCATTTCGCTGCGCCGTGCCGCCTGTCGGCGGCGACGCATCTCGATCAAAGCCAGCACGACGACAAACAGTGCACCCAAGCCCAGCAGTATCCAACGCAACTGGTCCATGTCCATGTCGTTCATGCCGCCACCACCGTCTGCGCGGCCAGCCGCGCAGCCTCGTCCACGTCAACGGTGACCACTCGTGAAACACCCGGCTCTGTCATGGTGATACCCAGCAGCTGAGACCCCAATTCCATGGTGGTCTTGTTGTGCGTGATAAAGATGAACTGCACGCGTTCAGACATCTCGCGAACGATGTCGCAGAAGCGATCGACGTTGCCTTCATCCAGCGGTGCGTCCACCTCGTCAAGCAGACAAAACGGCGCAGGATTGAGATCGAAGATAGAGAACACCAGAGCCACAGCGGTCAGCGCCTTCTCACCACCCGAGAGCTGAGAAATGCTGCTGATACGTTTGCCGGGCGGGCGGGCCATTACCGCCACGCCAGCTGTCAGCACATCGTCGCCGACCATTTCCAAATGCGCCTGTCCACCACCGAACAAACGCGGGAACTTCTCTTTGAGTCCGGTATTGATACGGTTGAAGGTGTCCTCAAAACGGGTGCGCGTTTCCTTGTCGATTCGACGCATGGCCGCCTCGAGCGTGTCGAGCGCGTCGGTGAGATCTTTGAACTGCGCATCCAGGTAAGTCTTGCGCTCGGTCTGCTCACGCAGCTCATCGATGGCCGCCAGATTGACTTGACCCAGGCGCTGCAGGTCAGCCACCACAGCCGTAATGCGATCCTCCCAATGCAAGACATCAGCCGCTTGCGGCAGTGCTTGCATGACCTCTTCGAGATCAAAGCGCAGTGCAGCAAATTGCTCCGCCAGTGACTCGCGCCGCAGGCGCGACTCTTGCGCTATCAAACGAGCCCCTTCCAAGGCAGTCCGCGCGGCTTGCACACGCTGCTCGGACGACTGTCTCGTGTCATCGAGCTGGCGCAACTGGTACTCGGCCGCATCGAGCGTTGCACGCACCGCGGCCAACTCAGTCTCCACTTCAAGACGCCGCGCCAACACCTGATCAAGATGCTGCTGCAAGGTCTCGATGCCTGGCTCGGCTTCCTGCAGCTCCTGCTCCAATTGGGCAAGTCGCTGCGCCACTTGATCGCGCTGTTCCTGCATGCGCTGCAAGGCCTGACCCATCGACACTTCGGTCGAGCGACGCCCTTCGAGCTGAATAAGCACTTCACGTGCACGGCCTTGGGCAAGCTGCGCCCGGCTGCGCGCATCGGTTGCAGACTGGCGACGCTCATCGCGCTCGGACTCCAGCTCGCGACGCTGCACATCCAGCGTTTCCAGCTCATTGGCAGCCACATCAAACGCAGCCCTGGCGCGCGCCAAGGCTTGTGTCGCCTTGTCCTGCTCGCCAGCGATTTCAGCGGTCTCGGCGGTGATCTTCTGCCGGCGCAGCATCGATTGCTGGCTGCGGGCACGGGCAGCTTCCAGCACGCCACGCGCATCTGATTGGGCACGATGTGCCTGCTGAATCTGTACCTGTAAGGCATCGCGGTCGCGTTCCAGCTGCAACGACTGCTGCCGCAACTGTGTGCGCTCTGCATCCTGCGCAACCACTGCCGCTTCATGATCGCTCAAACTCTGGCGCAGAGTTTTGAGGCGCTGCTCGCGCTCGATCACACCGGTGTGCACATCGGCGCCGCGTACTGCACGCAGCCAATTACGCCCAACCCACTCGCCCTCACGAGTGACGAAAGACTCGCCCTCAGCCAAGCTGGCACGCCTTGCCAGCGCATCGGCCAACGATTCGGCCACCCGGATACCCTGCAATCGCGACAAGATGGCGGACGGACCACGCAAGCGCGCGGCCAGCCACTGCGGGTCGGCGGCGCTTTCGCCCAAGCCACCCTCAACGAGCATGACGTGGCCTTTTTCAAGACGCGATAGCGTTGCCGCAGCGCTGTCTAAGCCTTCGACGCAAACGGCCTCCAGGTAATCACCCAGCACAGCCTCTACGCCACGCTCCCAGCCATCGCTCACACTAAGCTGCTCAGCAACACGCGGCCGCTTACCCAGACCCGAAGCATCCAGCCACCGCCCGGACTCGCGATCCCGCTCGCCAAGCGCAACGCGCTGCAGCGCATCCAACGACATCATCGCGGCGCGTGATTTGTCGCGCTCAACGCGCACCTGCTCCAAACGCTGATCAGCCTGATGCTGACGCTCGCGCAAGGCCTGCAGTTCTGCCAATTTGGCGCGCAAGCCGCCAGCGAGTTCATCGTTGGCTTGGCGCGCACCAGCCTCACGCTCTTCCAATGCAGCAAGTCCTGCTGTGACGTCAGCCGCCAGCAATTGCTCATGCTCTACGGCCAGACGATCCGCCTGAGTTCCAAGGCGACGCAACTGTTCCTCGAACTGTTCGATGCGCGCACGCTCAACCTGGTGCGTCTGGCTGACGCGTCCCAGATCACGATTGAAATGTTCCCACTGCTGCTGCCACAACTGCAGTGCCTGATCGACTTCGGCAAGCTCTGCGGCCCGCGCCTGCTCCGCCTGCTGCGCTTGCTCTGCACCTGGTATCAACTGTGCGATCTGTTCTTGCAGCGCTGCGCGAGCCGATTCGTCACGACTGATCTGCGCAGCCAACTCATCACGCATTGCCGCAGAGCGCGCACCCTCTGCACGCCGGCGTTCACGCAGCTCGCGCGCATGCCCCAGCGACTGCTCGGTTCGCGATACATCGGTTCCGACCTCATAGGCCCGGCCCTGCACAGCCGCCACGCGCTCGCTCTCTGCCAACTGATATTCGCGCTGCTTCTCGACTGAAGCCTCGGCACTGCGCTGACCCGCCAACGCTTGTTGCAAGGCCAGATCACAGTCACGCAACTGCCGCGCATTGATCGCCGCACCGCCATCGATGTCGCGGATACGCAGCGCAAGCAACTCAGCGCCCAAACGGCGCTCGTCGTTCTTCAGATCCTGGTACTTGCGCGCACTGACGGCCTGGCGCTGCAGATGGCGAATCTGCTTTTCGATCTCATCGCGCAGATCTTGCAAACGCTCGAGGTTTTCACGCGTGCCACTGACACGTGCCTCTGTCTCTTTGCGACGTTCTTTGTAACGCGAGATGCCAGCGGCCTCTTCGACGAACGAACGCATGTCCTCGCTGCGCGCCTCAATGACGCGGGAAATCATGCCCTGCTCGATGATCGCGTAACTGCGAGCGCCCAGACCAGTGCCTAGAAACAGCGTCGTGATGTCTTTGCGCCGGCACCGTGAGCCATTGATGAAATAGGCTGATGTACCGTCGCGAGCCACTACGCGCTTGAGTGAAATCTCGTTGTAGCTGGCATAAGCGCCGGTGACTTTGCCATCGCTGTTATCAAACACCAGTTCGACAGACGCGGTGCCAACCGGCTTGCGACCATTGGAGCCATTGAAGATGACATCTGTCATCGATTCACCGCGCAACTGCCGTGCCGACAGTTCGCCCATAACCCAGCGCACGGCATCGATGATGTTGGACTTGCCGCAACCGTTGGGCCCCACCACGCCGGTGAGGTTCGAGGGGAAATTAACGGTGGTCGGGTCCACAAAGGACTTGAATCCGGCCAGCTTTACCTTGGTAAGACGCATCGTGTTTTGAAATCCGTTGACCAGTACGCGGCCGCCAGCCACTAGTGTAGATTACGGACCCACACCATGAGCACGAAACCTTCTGTGGCGCTTGACGCCTTCCCCAACCCATCCCCGACCACCGACTTCACCATCCGCATGACCATGCCGGAGTTCACCTGCCTGTGCCCCAAGACGGGCCAGCCGGACTTCGCCACGCTCAAGCTGGAATATGTGCCAGATCGGATGTGTATCGAACTTAAGTCACTCAAGCTGTATCTGTGGTCATTTCGCGACCGCGGCTGCTTCCACGAAGCGGTTACTAACGTGATCATGGCCCACATGGTAGAGACGGTGGCCCCACGGTTTTTACGCCTCACAGCAGAGTTCTATGTGCGCGGTGGCATCTACACCACTGTTGTGACACAGCACCACGCGCCAGGCTGGGTACCGCCAGCAACCGTCACCCTGCCCTGACAGGTTCCATCGTCGCCGCAGCAGCGCTGTACAGCCCTGCCTGCGGCGGTATAATCGGCCGCCCATTTTCAGGGGTGGTGTCTGAGGAGTGCATGATGCCGGCCAAGAAACCAGCGCCCAGCAGTGGCAAGGCATCAAAGCCCGCAGCTAGCGCGGGCGTCACTAGCACGCCTGCCAAGGCCAAGCCTGCTGCAAAGCCGGTCGCCAAGCCCGCCGCCAAGCCCGCTGTCGCCGTAGCCGTCGCCAGCAAGGCAGCCAAGCGCCCATCCGACCCTGATACCGAGATCAAGCCAGCAGTGACCTCACAGCCCCCCAAGAAAACACGGCCGGTGCAAATGTCACCAGCCGATTCAGTCGTCGAACCGGCCTCCCCGGACGACAGCGATCCCAACGAACACGCCCTGCTCTCCGGCCCGCGCAACGTACAGCCGTACGTCGTAAAGCGTGGCGAGGAGTACATGAACAGGGAACAGCTGGATCACTTCCGGCAAATCCTTGGTGTCTGGAAACGCGACTTGATGGTCGAAGTTGATCGCACCGTCTCGCACATGAAAGACGAAGCGGCCAACTTCCCAGATCCCAACGATCGCGCTACGCAGGAAGAAGAGTTCAGCCTCGAGCTACGTACTCGCGACCGTGAGCGCAAGCTCATCCGCAAAATCGAAGAAGCTCTCAAGCGCATCGAAGACGGCAGCTACGGCTACTGCCTCGAAACTGGCGAGCAGATCGGCCTCAAGCGTCTGGAAGCTCGCCCGGTTGCCACCCTGTGCCTAGAAGCACAAGAGCGACGCGAGCGCCGTGAGAAGCAGTACGGCGACCGGGACGACCACTACCGCTGAGGCAGCGGCCGTCTATCGCGGCCGCTTTGCCCCCTCACCCTCCGGCCCCCTTCACATGGGGTCGCTGCTCACCGCACTGGGCAGTTGGCTTGATGCGCGCAGCCGCCACGGTCGATGGCTGTTGCGCATCGAAGACCTCGATACACCACGTAGCCAACCTGGCATCGCCCAAGCGCTGCTGACCACGCTGGCGCGCTGTGGCCTCGAATCGGACGAGACAGTGCTGTGGCAATCCCAACGCCATGGCGCCTATGAGGGCGCTTTGCAGCAGTTGCAGCGTGCCGGTCTGCTCTACCCTTGCAGTTGTACGCGCCGCGATATCGCCCAAGGCGCCTATGACGGTCGCTGCCGCCAGGGTCCACAAGGACCAGGCCCTCACTCACTGCGCCTGCGCCTGCCTGACCGCGGTGGCTTTATCTTTGAAGATGCCCTGCAAGGTACACAGCGTGGCGACTGGGCCGCCTTGGGTGACCCGGTGCTGGTTCGGCGGGATGGGCTGTTTGCCTATCAGCTGGCTGTCGTGGTCGACGATGCATTTCAGCGCATCAGCGATGTCGTGCGCGGCGCAGATCTGCTATCAGCCACTGGGTGGCAACTGGCGTTAATCGACGCCCTGGGCCTGCCACAGCCCCGCTACGCCCATCTGCCTGTGCTGCTTGGCATGGATGGCCAAAAGCTCTCAAAGAGCCGTAGCGCAGCTGCACTCGACACGCTGGAGCCCGTGCCAGCGCTGTTGCAAGCCTTGCGGCTGTTGCAGCAACAGCCCCCGGCGCAACTGGGCAACGCGAGCATCCAGCAAGTGCTGGAGTGGGCAATAGAGCAGTGGAATCCGTCGGCCCTATCAGGAATAGCCAACGTTAATGAACCGCCGACGCCGGCTGACTGACAGTCGGCGTCAGGGTAATGGCAGCGCAAGCCCTGACGGCTGCGCTGCCCACCGACTTCAGGCTTCGGTAGCGCCGACGTCGCGCATCGACAGGCGCACGCGGCCCTGACGATCGACTTCGAGCACCTTGACGCGAACCAGATCGCCTTCCTTGAGCTTGTCGCCGACATGCTCCACACGCTCGTCAGAGATCTGCGAGATGTGCACCAGACCATCGCGGCCCGGCAGGATGGTGACAAAGGCGCCGAAGTCCATGAGGCGCGCAACGCGACCCTCGTAGATACGACCCACTTCGACATCAGCGGTGATCATTTCAATGCGACGCTGGGCTTCGCGACCGGCAGTACCGTTGACCGAAGCGATCTTCACCGTGCCATCGTTCTCGATGTCGATGGTGGTGCCAGTCTCTTCGGTGATCTGACGGATGACCGCACCGCCCTTGCCGATGACGTCGCGGATCTTCTCCGGATCGATCTTGAGGGTGATGATCGAAGGTGCCCACTCAGACATCTTAAGGCGCGGCTCGGTGATGACCTTGGCCATCTCGCCCAGGATGTGCTGGCGACCCTCAAGGGCCTGATCCAGCGCGACCTTCATGATCTCAGGGGTGATGCCCTCGACCTTGATGTCCATCTGCAGTGCGGTGATGCCCGAGGCAGTACCGGCAACCTTGAAGTCCATGTCGCCCAGGTGATCTTCGTCACCCAGGATGTCGGTGATGACCTTGTAACGGCCGCCATCGAGCACCAGACCCATAGCCACACCGGCAACCGGTGCCTTGATGGGTACTCCTGCGTCCATCAGCGCAAGGCTGGTGCCGCAAACCGAAGCCATCGAGCTGGAGCCGTTGGACTCGAGAATCTCGGAGACCACACGAATGACGTAGGGGAAGCCTTCCATCTGCGGCAGCACGGCGCTGATACCACGACGGGCCAGATTGCCGTGACCGATCTCGCGACGCTTGGGCGAACCCATCATGCCAGTCTCACCCACCGAGAACGGAGGGAAGTTGTAGTGCAGCATGAAAGGTTCGCGACGCTCGCCTTCGAGGGCGTCGATGATCTGCGCATCGCGGTTAGTGCCCAGCGTGGTCGTAACCAGCGCCTGAGTCTCACCACGGGTGAACAGTGACGAACCATGGGTACGCGGCAGTACGCCCACCTTGACGGTGATCGGACGCACGGTCTTGTAGTCGCGACCATCAATGCGCGGTTCACCGGCCAGAATGCGGTCACGCACGATCTTGCTCTCGAGCTTGTGCATCTCGTTGCCGATCTGCTCGCCGTTCCAACGCGGCTTCTCACCGTCGACGGGAATGGCAGCCGTAACTTCTGCCTTGATGGCTCCAACGCGCTCATAGCGCTGCTGCTTCTCGATGATGCGATAGGCCTCGGCCAGTTTGTCGGCGGCGTGGCCGGTGACAAACTCGACCAACTCTGCATTGTCTGCGACCGGCTTCCAATCCCAGCGCGGCTTGCCTGCGGCAGCGACCAACGCCTTGATGGCAGTGATGGCGACTTGCATCTGCTGATGGCCAAAGACCACCGCACCCAGCATGACGTCTTCGGAGAGGCAATCAGCCTCGGACTCAACCATCAGCACCGCATCGGCGGTGCCGGCGACAATCAGCTCGAGGCTCGAAGCCTTGAGCTGTTCACGCAGCGGGTTGAGCACATAAGCGCCGTCGATGTAACCCACGCGGGCACCACCGATGGGACCGGCGAACGGCACGCCCGACAGCGCCAACGCTGCTGAAGCACCCAGCATCGACGGGATGTCAGCATCGATCTGCGGATCGAGCGAGACCACCGTGGCCACGACCTGCACTTCGTTGTAGAAGCCGTCGGGGAACAGCGGGCGCAGCGGACGATCGATCAGGCGCGACGTGAGCGTCTCTTTTTCGGTAGGGCGACCTTCACGACGGAAGAAGCCGCCGGGAATGCGGCCAGCTGCATAGGTCTTTTCTTGGTAGTTGACCGTCAGCGGGAAGAAGTCCTTGCCGGGCTGCGCTTGCTTGCGCGCGACGGCAGTGACGAGTACGACGGTATCACCCATCGACACCAGCACCGATCCGGTGGCCTGACGGGCCATTTCGCCGGTTTCGATGGTGATGGTATGAGAACCAAAGGGAAAAGATTGCTTGGCGACGCTCACGCTTTAGTGACCTCGGAGTTTGGGTCGCACACAAGCGCGCGCCGACCCGTAAAAACCAGAAGGCCGCGCAATCTTTGAAAGACAGCGCGGCCCGGGGAAGATGTCAGCGGCGCAGACCTAGCCGCTCGACCATTTCCTGATATTTCTGCGGCGCCGTGGCCTTCAGGTAATCCAGCAGCTTGCGACGCTGGTTGACCAGTTTTACCAGGCCGCGCCGCGAGGAGTGGTCGCCCTTGTGGGCAGCGAAATGGCCACCAAGACCGGTAATACGCTCGGAGAGCAGAGCGATCTGCACTTCGGGAGAACCAGTGTCGGAGGGTTCACGGCGGAATTGAGCAACAATCCCGGCCTTTTTTTCAATCGATAACGCCATGTAGGGGCCCTTTTGGAAAGCGCGGCATTCTAACCGCAGAGTGCTGCACCCTCAAGTCAATTGCGCAGCCAATTCGTTGAATATGCGGCGTGGTTGTACCACACCGTGCGGTCCGACTTCGCCCAAACCCAAAAATTGGCCTGCAGGCGTATATAAACGGGCGCGTGCGCAAGCTACTGCACCAGGCACCTGCACGGCCTGGCCGTGCAGCAACCGGGGCACATCGGCCGCGGCGACAATCAGTCCCACCAATTGCGGCAAGGCGGCATCGGCAGGTAGCAGCACTACCGAGCCCGGGTCCTCCAGGACCTGCTCCAGGCTCACCATGGGGTGCGCATCAAAGGGCTCTACGGCTTCACGCCGCAAGGCCACCAAGTGGGCCACCGTGCCAATACGAGCTGCCAAATCCTCGGCCAGCACCCGCACGTAGGTGCCCTTAGAACAATCGACGCGCCAATGAGTATCGTGGCCGTCTACCCCGAGCAATTGCAGGGATCTGATATCGATCGGGCGAGCTGCCCGTTCCACTTCGATACCCTGCCGGGCCAACTGATACAGCGGCTGACCGTCACGCTTGAGTGCCGAATACATCGGCGGCACTTGCATGCTGGGGCCATGCATCTGCACCGCCACCTCTGCCAAGCGCGCCTGAGCGTCGTGCGGCACTGCAACGGTTTGCACCACCGGACCTTCTACGTCACCCGTGCTGGTGCGCAAGCCCAGCCGGGCAGTGAACGTGTAGGTCTTGCGGCCTTCGAGCAGATCGCCCGCCACCTTGGTGGCCTCGCCCAGACACAACGGCAACATTCCTGTGGCCATCGGATCAAGCGAACCGGTGTGACCGCCTTTGATGCGGCCCAGCGCGTAGCGAACGCGCTGCAAGGCTGCGTTCGAGGACAATCCCTGAGGTTTGTCCAGCAGCAACCCTGCAGCGCGATTGAGACCCTCTAACAGACCAGGATCCGGCTCAGTGACACCAAACGGCACCACCAGCACCTTGGCCTCGCTGAGGTCATTGGCACAGGTGACGGCAGTGACCGTCACAGGGCCAACACGCGGGTCCTTGACCTCGCGACTGATGAGCTCGGCCAACGTACGAAGCATCTCGGCTTCAATACGCTGGTGTCGCTGAGTGGGCCCGCTGCGTGCCATCGGGCGTCAGATTGTCCGCGCCACTTCGACTCGCGAGAAGCACTCAATCTGATCACCCACGCGAACATCCTGATAGTTCTTCACGCCGATGCCGCATTCAGTACCTGCACGTACTTCGTTGGACTCGTCCTTGAAGCGCCGCAGCGATTCCAAGGCACCCTCGAAGATAACCACGCTGTCACGCAGCACGCGGATCGGGTTGTTGCGCTTGACCGTGCCCTCGACCACCAAGCAGCCGGCCACAACACCGAACTTGCTGGAGCGGAACACTTCGCGCACCTGCGCGATGCCCACAATCTGCTCTTTGATTTCGGGAGCCAGCATGCCGCTCATCACCGACTTGATGTCGTCGATAGCTTCATAGATGACGCTGTAATAGCGCACGTCTATGCCGGTTTCCTTGATCGCATCGCGGGCACCAGCATCAGCGCGCACATTAAAGCCGATGATGCGAGCCTTGGATGACGCAGCCTGCTGCACATCCGAGGCAGTGATGCCGCCGACGTTGGCGCCGAGCACCTTGATCTGCACTTCCTCGGTCGAGAGGTTAACCAATGCATCACGCAGCGCCTCGGCACTACCCTGCACATCGGTCTTGACCAGCACCGGAATGACGCCAGCCTTGGCATCCTCCATCTGCTGGAACACATCCTCGATCTTGGCGCTGGCACGAGCTTGGCGCACATCACGCAACTTGCCCTGACGATGCAATGCCACTTCACGCGCCTTGCGATCGCTCTCGACCACAATCAATTCGTCACCGGCATTGGGTGCGGCAGTAAGACCCAGCACCACCACCGGCATCGACGGCAACGCTGTGGTCACGGACTTGCCGTTCTCATCGAACATCGCACGCACACGGCCAAACTGCTGACCGGCGAGGATCGGATCACCCACCTTGAGGGTGCCGCGCTTGACCAGCACGGTGGCTACTGCGCCGCGACCCTTCTCGATAGTGGATTCCACCACGATGCCGAAGGCCAACCCTTCACGCGGCGCCTTGAGCTCAAGGACCTCCGCTTGCAGCAAAATCGCCTCGAGCAATGTATCGATACCCGTACCCATCTTGGCCGATACCGGCACGAAGATAGTCGAGCCGCCCCAGTCTTCCGAGATGATCTCGTACTGCGACAACTCAGTTCGAACGCGATCCATATCAGCGTCGGGCTTATCCATCTTGTTGACGGCCACCACGATGGGCACATTGGCCGCACGCGCATGCTTGATGGCTTCAATGGTCTGGGGCATGACGCCGTCATCGGCAGCCACAACCAACACCACCACGTCAGTGGCCTTAGCACCGCGCGCACGCATCGCCGTAAAGGCAGCATGGCCCGGCGTATCCAGGAAAGTGATCATGCCGCGCGCAGTCTCAACGTGATACGCGCCGATGTGCTGCGTAATGCCGCCGGCCTCACCCGATGCAACCTTGGCGCGTCGGATGTAATCCAGCAACGAAGTCTTGCCGTGATCGACATGGCCCATGACCGTAACCACAGGAGGACGCGGCAATTGCTCGACCGTGGACGCTGCACCCTGCAGCCCTTCCTCGATCTCGTTGTCCTTGACCATCTTGGCGCTATGCCCCATCTCCTCAACCACCAGCACAGCGGTCTCTTGGTCGATGGGTTGGTTGATCGTCGCCATGATGCCCAGGTTCATGAGCATCTTGATGACTTCAGTGGCCTTAAGAGCCATGCGCTGAGCTAACTCGGCAACCGTGATGGTCTCGCCGATGGCTACATCGCGCCTAACCGGCGCAGTGGGCATCTCAAAGCCATGCTTTGAATCAGCATCACCGGGCATGGGACGACCGCGCATGCCACGACGCTGCGGCTTCTTCTTGAAGCGGGCGCTCGCATCACTTGAGACATGCAGTTCCTGACGGCCGTAACGCGTTCCCGGGGCTGCAGCGCCGGGACGTGCCGGTGTTGCCGCAGCAGCCGGCGATGAAGCCGGCGCACTGCGAGAGCGCTCGGTACGTGCCGACTCAGAAGCCCGCAGTTGACGTTGGCGATCCGCATCACGCTCAGCGTTTTCGCGAGCCTGCTGTTCGGCGGCACGGCGAGTTTCCTCAGCCTGACGGTTGCGGCTTTGCTCTTCCTCGAGACGACGGCGATTCTCGGTTTCCAAGCGCTCGGCTTCACGCCGCTCTTGGTCGGCCTTCTCTTGGGCCAGACGTTCGGCCTCTTCGGCCTCCAGACGTTTCTGCTCTGCCAGATCGACCTGACCGCGTGACTGACCTTCAAGCACATCACGCTTAACGTAGGTGCGCTTGACACGCACCTCAACGTTGACTGTGCGAGCACGGCCCTGAGTGCTGGCCATCTTCAGCTCGCTCTGCGTTTTGCGCTTGAGCGTGATTTTGCCCGGCGCCGCCGCGGCCTCGTCGCTGCCGTGACTGCGACGCAGGTGCGTCAGCAGTTCCAGCTTGGCCTCATCGTTGATCACATCACTCGCACCGCTGGCGGGGATGCCAGCCTGCTCGAGTTGGACCAACAGTCGTTCAACCGGGACCTTCAGGACCTCGGCAAATTGTGCAACAGTGACATCAGCCATATTTTCCCGCCCTCAAGACCTACTTGTCGGCCTCGAACCAGATTTCGCGTGCTTTCATGATCAGCACGCCAGCGCGCTGCTCATCCAGTCCGTCAATGCCCTCTAGGTCGTCGATTGACTGCTCGGCCAGCTGCTCGCGCGTACGGATGCCGCGCTGCGCCAGACCCAGCGCCAGGTCAGGGTTCATTCCAGTCAAAGCAAGCAAGTCGTCGGCCGGCATCTGATGCTCGAGGCCTTCTTCGCTCGCAATGGCCTGCGTCAGCAGAACATCACGCGCGCGATTGCGAAGTTCCTTGACCATCTCTTCATCGAACTCGGCAATGGATGCCAGTTCGCTGACCGGCACATAAGCCAGCTCTTCGATGGATGAGAAGCCTTCCTGCGCAAGAATGCCCGCGACGTCCTGATCGACGTCGAGCTGCTTCATAAACATCTGCACCAGCTTCGAAGACTCCGACTCGCTCTTGGCCTCGGCGTCAGACTCGGTCATGACGTTGAGATCCCAGCCGGTCAACTGGCTGGCAAGACGGATATTCTGGCCCCCGCGGCCAATGGCCTGCGAGAGCTTATCTTCGGAGACGGCGATATCCATGCTGTGCGAGTCTTCGTCGACAACGATCGACAGCACTTCAGCAGGCGACATCGCATTAATGACGAACTGCGCAGGATTCTCGTCGAAAGGAATAATGTCGACGCGCTCGCCGGCAATCTCGTTCGACACAGCCTGCACACGCGACCCACGCATGCCGACGCACGCGCCAACCGGGTCGATGCGCGGCTCATTACTGCGCACGGCAATCTTTGCGCGCATGCCCGCGTCACGGGCAGCGGCCAGAATTTCGATCGTGCCCATACCCACTTCCGGCACTTCGAGCTTGAACAACTCGATGAGGAACTCGGGGCAAGTGCGCGACAGGAACAACTGCGGGCCGCGCGGCTCAGAACGCACTTCCTTCAGGAAGGACTTGACCCGATCCTGCGGCTTGAGAGCTTCGCGCGGAATCATGTCGCTACGCGAGATGAATCCTTCAGCGTTGCCGCCCAGGTCCACAAACGTGCCGTTGCGATCCACGCGCTTAACCACACCGCTGATCAGCTGACCAATACGGCTCTCGTACTGCTCAACAACCTGGGCACGCTCGGCCTCGCGGACCTTCTGCACCATGACCTGCTTGGCCTGCTGGGCAGCAATACGGCCGAAGGCTACCGACTCCATCGGCTCCTCCACCATGCCACCCGCCTCGGCGTCAGCACTGACATCCAGCGCATCTTCCAGGCGCAGCTCGGCCTCGGGATTCATCAACTCGTTGGAGGCGTCAGCGAACACCTTCCAGCGACGGAATGTCTCGTAGTCGCCCGTCTTGCGATTGATAGCGACACGTATGTCCCACTCTTCGCCATGACGCTTGCGAGTTGCTGCGGCCAGCGCTGCCTCCAGCGCATCAAAAATGATTTCCTTCTCGACGCCCTTCTCGTTGGAGACAGCATCGACGACAGTCAGGATTTCCTTGTTCATCCCTTCTTCTCCTTACGCGGCGGGCTGCGGGACCAATCTGGCGAAACCCGCGCCTTCGCGATCTCGTCCAGCTTGATAGTCACCGGCTCGCCGTCCACGTTCAGTTCGATACCCTTTTCATTCAGCACCGACATCTGGCCGGTGTAGCGCTTGCGGCCGTCACGCGGCCATGCCAACTCCACATGCACCCTCTCGCCCGCAAAGCGCACAAAGTGCGCCGGCGTTCGCAGGATGCGATCAACTCCAGGGGACGACACCTCAAGGGTGTAGGCCTCCGGAATGGGATCTTCCAC
This sequence comes from Pseudomonadota bacterium, assembly GCA_026398735.1. GTDB lineage: Bacteria > Pseudomonadota > Gammaproteobacteria > Steroidobacterales > Steroidobacteraceae > ZC4RG30. Next base: position 77,362 of record JAPLSH010000019.1, read on the forward strand.
GTCCATCAGATCCGAGAACGCGCGGCTGACTCGCTCGCAGTCCTCGACACCGATCCCCTCGTATGAGCGGTCTTCATCCGCCTCGTGCCCAACGCCTACCGGTGCGATACCGCCCGGCCAGTCGATGTACACGCGCAGCATGGCTTGCGATCGCCCTGGTGCGTACTCAATGTCGACCAGCTCGTAACCCAGGCCTTGCACCAGGGGTTCGACTAGACCAATCAAGCGCTCACGCAGGCTATCTGCCATGCACCACCCAATAACGAAAAAGGGCCCGAATGGGCCCTCCTGCTGCGGCTTTTAGTGTTACCGCAAAAGAAAAGCCCCTCACGGGGGCCTCACAGGCTCCCGGGGAGCCAATGCCGCGGAGTGTATCGGACAGCGGGGATAAGGTAAACCCCGATGCCGATGCAATAGCAAGTCAGCGCGGGTTGGTATGGTAGGTCTCGTCGACCATATGCTGAAGGTCCTGCTCGATGCAGGGCGCCGGCTCGCCAAACTCAATGTCGGTGCGCGTCAACTGTCGTGCCCGCATGACCCATGGCTCGGCGAGCATCACTGGATCGACCACTGTGGCCTGATACTCGATCACATCGCCCACGCGCCTCAGTCGCTCCGTCACCTGCAATTGCTTACTGTGAATCGCGCCATCGTCCGTCAGCCAACTCTCGTCATTGAAGTTGCGCGAATCCACCACGAGGGTATCGCCTTCCCAACGGCCCAAGGCATTACCCAACCAGGTCTCGCTGTCATCGTTGCGAGTGGCTTTAGGATCCAGCGGCACAACCCGGTAAAACGGTCCCGAGACATCTTCATACAGGAAGACCACCTCGCGGTTGGACTGTACGATTTTGTCGGGCGGACCGATGCGCGGTAGGCCCGGCGGCCGGCAACGCAGCACTGGATCAAACTGCACTTGCTTGGCAGCCAGCTCGGCGACCCGCGCCTGGAACTGCGGCTTGTAACGCGGCCGATCCGGTGGCAAACGGGGCCGCACCGCCCCCGGCGCGGAAGCAGGATCAGCGCCCGCACAGCCGGCTATGCACACCGAGCCGTTGGCCAATTGCTGCGGTTTAAGAAAATCGATGCCACCACCGTTTTCCCAGATACCGCTTAGATCCGGGTGGCCGTTGGCCAGCCGGGGCGTGCTGACAGGCGCAGCCGACCAGGAAAGCGTAGCCATGCACAAGAACAACAATCCCGACAATGCGGCTTTGGACTTCATGGGGGTTCTCCGTGACTCGAGGTTCACTCGGTTGCCGCAGACTTATCGCTGGGATCCCGACCGAACTGAAAATTGCGCCCATCTGCATAGCGCAAGTTGACGATATAGCCGAGCCCAGCAGTGCCGTTGCGCGCCGGATTGGCAATTACTTCAACAGGCTTACCGTCGCCTTGGATGTCCTGCCGGGACAAACCTGCCTTGCGCATCATCGCCACCGGCAGCGACTCCAACTTCCAAACAGTGACCTTGCCCTCTGCATCAGTCACATCCACATAGATGTAGGTGTGCGGATTGATCCAGTCGACGCGGCTCACAGTGCCAGAGAACTTGACGCTGCGAGTGACGTCAAACTGGCCCGCCACAGAATGATGCGCAGCAGCTGGCAATGCCAGCAACGCCAACAGTGCTGCAGCGCGCAACCCGGACAGCAGAGTACTCATGGTGAGATCCTCATTTGAGCGTACTAAGACCGGCCTCATTGACCGGATTGCGATCGTTCTCGGCGCAGATGAATTCCATCAGGCTCCAGTCACGCTGGCGCTTGAAGGTATGCGTGACGTGATAAGGCTGCGCCAGTGCATCGGGGTCTTCCATAGTGACCTCGATGCGCAACGTATCAGCGTCTTTGGCGTCTTGCTGGATGCGCTCGGTGATACGCAGCTTGCTGCTGTGCTTCATGCCGGCACCCAACTCGGTGATCGTCTTTATGCCAATGGTATCGACGACCAGCGTACCGCCTTCCCACCGGCCGACAGAATGACCGAAGATGCCGGGCTCCAAATCCGCCGGATGATCACGACCATCGGTATAGATGGAACGCCACTGCATCCAGGCTTCGTGGTGGGCGGTGACGCGCCCGGGTGTAAACAGAAACTCAATGGGGTACTGCGCCGTGGCCAGCATGTTGGGCATGCCTGGCGGCATGCAGTTGGAGGTCTCGCGAGGCACCACGCCGTTGTTGTTCTTGACCTGCGCAGCCCAAGCCTCATATCGCGCAAGGTACTCGCCCTTGAACACCGGCCGCTCCCGCGGCGGCTGACCCGCAGCAGGCGCCGCAGGGCGGGCCAACACCCAGACACCACCCCAATCCGGCAGCGAATTTAACTGCGCATAGGCACCCTTAGGGAACGCTGCACTGACCTTACCGCCCTTGGCAGACTCAGCGGCACCACCCACACCAGCAGACGCCGCACAGGCCACGGCCAGCATACCAATGCGCAAGGCCCTTGAAATTTCCATGATCCACCCCCACTGCAATTGCACTGAGCATATAATGCCGGTAGTAAAAACTGAACGCATACCGCACTGCTTGCCTGGGGGTATCATGAATTCTCGTCCGACGGTCATTGCTGCATTGCTGGGCTGCGCAGCCCTCGCACCGGTTGCCTTGGCACACCACTCTTTCGCCATGTTTGATCAGGCCAAACAGGTATCGCTCAAGGGCACGGTCACAGAGTTCCAGTGGACCAACCCGCACGCGTTCATCCACGTCGAAATCACCACCGATGCCGGCGCCAAAGAAACTTGGGACATCGAGCTCAACAGCCCGAACAACCTCAAGCGCCAGGGCTGGAGCAGTACCAGCGTGAAGCCCGGCGATAAGGTCACCATGATCGCCAACCCACTGCGCGATCTCAGCCACAAAGGCGGCCTGTTTGTTGCCGTCACCCTGGCCGACGGCAAAGTGCTGGGTGACGCCACGCGTGCTGGCGGCGGCCCTGTAAACGTTCCCGTTGTGCCCTGAACTTGCGGAGATACACCATGAAGCATAGCCACGTCATAGTTGCCGGCGCCGCACTGCTGGCCTTTTCCACTCCTGCCTTCGTGCATCACTCCGGCGCCATGTTCGATGGGGCTCGTGAGCAGACCATCGCAGGCACGGTCACAGAGTTCAACTGGACCAACCCGCACTCGTCCTTCAAGGTCGAAGTCACCGATGCGGCAGGCAAGAGTGCAATCTGGGCCATCGAAATGAACGGCCCTCAGAACCTTATGCATGACGGCTGGAAGCGCTCCAGCATCAAGCCGGGCGACAAAATCACCGCTGTGGTGCATCCGCTGCGTGATGGCAAGCCAGGCGGCTCGTACGTGTCGGTAACCCTGGCCGATGGCACCGTGCTCAAGGGCGTGGGTCCAGGTCAGTCGAGCTACGACGCGCCTGCTGCCAAGTAAGGTCAGTAGTTCAAGTCAGTCGAACTACGACGCACCTGCTGCCAAAAAAGAAGGCAGCAGGTCAGGCGGCCCCGATCCGGGGCCGCCCCGCCCTAACAGGCTACTTACTGGCTCGATCGTCCAGCGCCTTCTGACCCGCACCCGTGCTGGGCAGGTTCTGGTTCAGGTTGGGCAAGCACTCCACTTCGGGAATGTCGCTGTAATCCTGGCGCAAGAAGTCTTTGCTGCTCTTCCATTCACCGGGCCACATCTTCGGATCGGTCATCGTGTAATCGATGTGTATCTTCATGCCTTTATCGAGCATGGTGATGCGCTCCACGATCTGGAACTCATCGCTAATCGGAATACCCGAGTCAATGTAATGCTCATTGGGCTCGATGTATTTGGTGGTCACCACCAGCGCATCTTTTTCCCACTTACCGATCGACTCACCGTTATAGGTGGGAACGGCGTAGTCAGAGTCCGAGTGCTCGCGACCATCCAGATAGATAAAGCGCATGCTATTGGTGAACGCAAACAGCATGTAAATGATAGTCGGCTTTTGAATCATGCTGATCGGCCACACCCGCGTCATGATCATCGGCATGCCGATGGGGTAGCACTGGCCACTCACATCCCGGTAGGGCACGCCCTTCTTACGGGCTTCCTCGGCCTCACGCAGCGCTGTTTGCCCAGGTTCCTTGAAGGCCGGATAGTTGGGCCCGAAGCGAAAATCATTGAACGAGCGCCGCAGGTCCACAAACCAAGTGCCGGTCACATCAAATGGCGGCTTAGGACGCTTCTTGTTGAGGTTCTCGGGTGCTAACGCACCGTAGTATTTGGGGTGCTTATGTGCCAACTCGTCCATGCGCTGCTGCGTAATACCACCGCCGGCAGTACGGCCCGCAGGCGGCGACGCCGGCGCTGCAGCTTGAGCAGCTGCCAGCGAGGGCACAGAACCGATGACACAGGCTGCGACGACCGCAGTTAGAAAACGCGAAGCATTACGACTCATGGGATCCACTTCTCCGGACGATTAAATAGGATTCAACGGGCAACCGGCGCAGCAGGCAAAGGATAGCGCAGCAATTGCTCAGCTACAGGCTGCAGTGGCGGCAAGGCGGTGCGCCCTGTTACCGGGTTGGCATAGTGATAGGGAATCTCGTAGACGATCGGGTACATCGCGATGAACTGCGTGGGCGGTGTATCGGGTGGGAACTCGGGGCTGATGCCGGGCATGCCACGACTGGAGCCCTTAGCCCAGCCGCCCTCGTAGTTGGCGTTCCATGTATTGAAGGTGTGTACCACTCTAAAGCGCCACAAACCCTCTTCTTTGACCGCCTGGTTCTCGTAAACCGAGCCGCCCATCGTGGCGCGACCACCCAGGCTCATTTGCTGCTGCATACGCAAGCGGATACGCGCACTGAGACCATCATCGGACACATGAATGACCGGCTGCATCTGGATGTGATTGCCCAAGCGTCCCTGCACCGGACCCTCTGCGCCACGGCCGAACACCGTGACCAGAAACGGACGCAGGCGAGCTCCCTGGTACACACCGCGCTGGGCAAGCTCGATGCTGCCATCGCGTGTGAACAGATTGGCCAGATCGTTCCACAGGTTCTTGTCCAGGTAGTAGCCATAGGCACTCTCTAGATTCTCAAGCTCGTGAAAGTCCCGCGCGCGCTCCACGATGCGCGCCGCATCGGTCAATGCAGCCTGAACATCGCGAACCGGCTGCGCCACCGCCGCTGGCGGTTTAAACAAAGCTGAAGAGGCAAGCTTGGCACCCGGACCGCCCACTGCCGGATAGGTCGCCACCTTGCCCGTTACCGGATTGGCGTAGTGATACGGCGGCACATGTGCATTGGGATAGATTGCATAGACCTGAGTAGGCAAGCGATCCGGAGGCAATGACAAAAAAGGCCCGGGTGCAGGCTGCGCATCTTTGCCCCAACCTTGCTCGTAATCGGTGACGAAGGTCGGGAAGTAATGCACCGACTTGAACTTCCACGTGCCGTTGTCGTTGACGTAGCTGTTCTCGTAGAGGCCTTCACTCCACTGGCCGCCCTGACCATAAGTGCCAGTCATCGACAGTTCGCGGCTACGGGCACGGGCTGTCTTGCCATCGGGCGCCACAGTGACCACCGTCTGCAATTGCATATGATCGTTGAGCCAACCGGGCACCAAGCCATGAGGACCCAACGTGCCGAGAAACGCACGCACCCGCGTTTTGCCGACATACACACCCTGTTGTCCGAACTCCAGAGTGGCGTCATTGGCAAACAGGTCAGCCACCTGATCCCATTGCGCGCGATCCAAGTAGTACCCATAGATGCGCTGCAGGTTTTCTATGTCCTGCTCGTCACGCAAACGTTGCGCGCGTCGCAACAAGTCTGCTGCCACGCGTCGTGCATCACCGGCAGGAGCCTGTTGAGGCAGCGCTGCACTGGCCCATGCCCTGCCACCCGTCAGCGTAGTACCGGGGTTGGTGTAATGGAAAGTAGCAATGCACGCGGCAGGAAAGCCCTCACAGCTACCGTCTCGCGGCTCATCGGCCGGGTGCGCCAAGGTACGCGGTGCGCCGTTTGCCGCATCTGCGGATGGGACCACCCATCCCTTGGCATAGGGCGCGCTGAAGCCGCTGAAATAATTAAGGCGTGAGATTTTCCAGACACCGCCGCGCTTGGCGTAGTCCATCTCATAGACACCCTCTGCCCAAGTAGCGCCCTTACCTACACCGCCAAAGTACGCATAGGCACGCCAGCGGCCCTTGGCGGTTTGCCCACCAGACTCCAGGTGCACCACCGGCTGAATGTTCATGTGGTTGTAAAGGCGGTTGTCGCCCAGCCCCACCTGTCCGACCGGCACATTGCCCACATTGCGAAACAGATGTTCGCGAATACTGGCCTTACCGACGAACACGCCAGCCGGATAATTGGCACGTGCGTCGTCAGTGAATAGTTCAGCCACATCGGCCCACAGGCCCTTGTCAACGTAATAGCCATAGACGCGCTGCAGCCGCTTGACCGATGCCAAGTCTTCGCCGGCTTGCACCTCTGCTGCCACACGCGCCAACTGTTCGTTCAGCGGCGCAGTAGACGTGGCACTGGCCGCCAACGCCGGTCCCGTCAGGACAGTTAGGAGCAGCGCAATAGCAACGGATTTATGCATTGTTAATCAGCCTTGAACCCAAGCTGCATCGGCCGGATGCATTTGCACCTGCAGCGGAACATTGCAGGATGCAGCAACGTCTCTGCTAAACGCATACGGCGGATAGGCGTTGCACATGTCGTCGAGTGTCCAGTCACCACAAGGATCGGTGTAGCCACAACTACTCCGGGTTAAGCCGGCAGGCGTAGCCGCCAACAGCGAACCCGGCAGCGCCGCAGCGACCAATGTGCCGCCGGCCACCAACGTGACTTGACCGAGGAATCCTCGGCGTGTGCTGACGAATCGAGCGTTAGCCATTTGCATAACCTCAGGCCTGTACCAGCGACGGCAACTCGTCGGCACCAAACCAATTGGTGTGAGTACCGCCGCGCAACCGGAACGGCAACTTGACCGTGGCGATGGCGCCCTCCTCCAGTCGCTGTGCGTCGACGATCACCAGATCGCTCGACATCGATTCGTAATTGTTAGCAATGCCCATCAGGTAGCCATCACCCTCGGCACGACCGCCTTTGCGCGGCATGAAACAGCTTTCCTGCAGGCTCTGCACAGGGCCCACAAAATAGCTGCTCGTCGCGCCGGTGTTGACGTCCACACGTTGGTACTGATTGGTGACAAAGCCGCCCATACCACCGGCTCGCGCCTTGTCAAACGGCAGGTTGGGATCGCGGTTGCCCACATAGCAATACTTGTAGGGCAAGGACAGAAATCGATCGTCCATGCGGGCCAGCACACCGTTGGCGGTGCTGACGACTTCTTCATCGAACGTATCTTTCTTGGAGTTCATGTTGAACGTCCAGCGACGGATCTGCGATGCATCGCGTTCACCACTGGAGGTGGGCAGTTCCATGGTGATACGCCCGTCCTTGTGGTCCCGCGCATTGAGGAAATGCAGCGTGTTGCGGGCAGGGCCCTTGAACCAGCGCACGTCTTTGCTTGTACCACCGCGCGGCACCACGGCAACCATCGTCGATAGGTTGCCATCCCATGCCCACATCGGCTCGCCGGTCTTGAGCCGCGCATCGCTGGTGGTACGCGCCACCAGCGGGATCAACACGTAATTCTGCGTGATGGCGCAGTCATGCATGATTCCCACATACGGTGCCTTGAACCACACTTCATGGGTGATGTCGCCATGACGGTTCATGGTGTACACGGCTACGTCATTGGTCAGGTCACCCTTGGCTTGGTAACCATAGGCGATCATCTCCCCGGTTACCGGATCGATCTTGGGGTGAGCCGACATGCTGGTGGCTGTATAGCGGCCGTTGAAGGTCCAGATGCCGCGCGTCTCGAGCGTGTGAGGATCGATGTGCCACGGCAGCGAGTCCTCCTTGAGGACCAGCAGTTTTCCGCCATGCCAATACAGGTGCGTATTGGCCGCCGAGCGCTCGAGCTTGGCAACGCTCGGATCGTCGGTGTAGTGGTTGCGATACACGCCATACAGACGCCGATGCGCCTCACGCTCCGCCTGCAGACGCGCTGTTTGCACATACCGGCTACGAAAATTGACGTTGCCGTCCTTGAAGCGAAAGCGACTGACATGGCCATCACCATTAAAGCCTGTCGGCCATTCGTTCTGTGGCGGGCGGTACTGGAAATCGCACTGAATCCGGTAGAACGTACCGTCGATGTCGGAGGGTATTTTTCCCCAAACCTCGCAGTCGTAGATGTCGGCCTCAAAGCGCGTGGGCGCATTAAAGCCGGTCGACGGGAACATCGGGTGTCCACGAAAATCCACTGCCATGATCTACCCCCCTCCCCCACCCTGGATGTCTTTGCACTTTGCACCGCTGGGCAAACAGGGGCAAGCGCCGAATCATTGAAAGTACAACGACTGCCGCCATAACGCGGCGCGCATGACAACCTTATGGCTTGCGCGAAGGCAGGCGCTGCAGAATGTAAGCCCCGATATCGGCAATCTGCTCAGGCGAATAGATATCGCGAAACACCGGCATGTTGTTGCGCCCTTGCAGGGTCACCATGGCGATCTGCGCGACATCCAGATTGCCCTGCACCAGCGTAGGTCCACCACCGTGACCACCCGTGCCGCTCTCCCCATGGCAAGCCACGCACGCGGCCTTGTAAAGCGCTTCGCCTTGATCGGCGACACCGGCGCGTGAAGAAACAGGCAACGCGGCCGCACGCTGCGGTCCTGCCGCAGCAGCTACCGGCACAGGGCCGATTTTGCCATCCAGCGAGAACATCCAGATGCCGTCGCCACGTTTGCCGTTGGCAAATGCCCCGCCACCGGCATGCACAGTGACGTACTGCTTACCCTTATGCTCAAAGGTAGTCACTGTGGTGTTGACGCCCGCATCGGTCTGGAACTCCCACAGCTTCACACCAGTGGTTTTGTCGAGCGCAGTCAGACGGCCATCGGCGCGCCCGACAAACAACAAACCACCACCGGTGACTACGGCACCGCTGTAGCAGATCTCGCGCCACTGCTGACGCCACACCAGCCGGTTGGTGCGAACATCCAGCGCCGCCAGCACACCGCCATCGTGCACTTGCGACTGCGTGAAATTGCCACCCATATAGACCTTGTTCGGACCAGGTGTTTCCAGCGGCAGACGCACAACAAAGTTGCTGATGCGATCCGACGCACACACATACAGCAAATAGCTGCCGGGGTCATAGGCACTGGGTGGCCAGTTCGCGCCACCCATCGTGCCGGGCTTCATCATCGTCGGCTGATCCCAGAACGGTGTGAAAATGCGCCCGCCGTTGGGGATCTCGCTGCTGCCGGTCAAACGCCGGGCATCCTCGGGAACGATATCGATCTGTTGCGGCACGATCGCATCGCCCACCGGATAAGGCTGCGTCGCCGCCGTGTGTTGGCGAGGCTCCTGCGGCACAGGCTTTTCGGTAATGCCCAGCAGCGGCTTGCCAGTCACGCGATCTAGAATGTAGGCCCAGCCGGTCTTGCCCACCTGTACCAAAGCCTTGCGCGACTTGCCGCCGTAGGGCGCATCGAACAGCACCACAGGATTGGGCGAGTCATAGTCCCAAATGTCGTGATGCACTTGCTGAAAATGCCAGCGATAGGTTCCGTTGCGCACATCCAGTGCAACAATGGAATTGGCGAACAGGTTGTCGCCCTTGCGCACACTGCCGTTTAGATCAGGCCCCGGATTTGCCGTAGAGAAATAGATCATCCCCAACTCAGGGTCGATGGCGGGCGTTTGCCAAATCGAAGCACCACCGCGCTGCCAGGCATCGCTGTCTTGTGGCCAAGTCTCATGACCTTTCTCACCTGGGCCGGGCACCGTAAAGAACGTCCACACCAGCTTGCCGGTCTTGGCGTCGTAGGCGCGCAGCTTGCCGCGCGTACCCATCTCGCCACCATTTACACCGGCAATCACCAGCCCATCGAAATAGAGCGGCGCTGCGGTAATCGCATAGCCGTCTTCCCAGCGTTCGACCAACGAGGTCCACAACACTGCACCCGTGCGCTGATCCAACGCAGTGAGCTTCGCATCGGCCTGCGTCAGATAGACCTTGCCATCACCCAAGGCTACGCCGCGATTGCCCCGACCAATGGGACTGCCTGCGCGCAGATCCGGATTGCCGTGATAGGTCCACAGGATCCGACCTGACTCGACATCCATGGCAAAGACATCGTTGGCGCCGTTGCTGACGTACAGCACGCCTTCAAAAGACAGTATCTGGGTCTGACCCGAGTGCCCAGGCGTGGTGCCGCTGTTCATGCTGGTGCGCCACAACGCACGCAGACCCGACACGTTGTCGCGATTGAGCAGCTTGAGGGGAGACCAGCGCTGGTTGTACAGCGTGCCGCCGTTGGTGATCCAACTCTGCGTCGGTGGACTCAAGAGCTGACTGGCTGAGAAGGCCGGAGCCAGCGTCACCTGTGCAGGTGTCTGAGCTAGCCCAGCAGTGGCCGTCAAAGACAGCACGACCAAGCAGACCAAAGAGGTAATACGGCGCATGTTTCCCCCGCCACCAACTGTTTTTCTGCAGGGACTATAGCCCAAGCGCTTTGATTCCAACGCCAGCAAGCTGGAAATCAATTTCCTGCAGCGTTACCGAGTTTGCGCAGTAGCGCTGCGGTGTCGGGGTGCACCTCGGCACCGGCCACGCCCGCACGGCCCGTACCACCTGCCTTGCCCTGCGCCACATCCAATGCTGTGGCACCGGCTTGGTCGCGAAGATCCAGCCACGCACCGACCTGCGCCAGATAGCTGACAAACTCGTTCCAGCCCCATAAGGCGGCGCCATGCAATGCTGCTTGACCGTTGTCGCGCACCGCATTGGGGTTAGCCCCGGCTGCACGCAACAGTTTGGCGGTCTCGATGCTGCGCTGCTCATTGCGAAAACGCGCGCGGATGTCGATGGTGGTGGATCCAATTCCTGCCGCTGCCATGAACGGCGTAATACCCAACGAGTTGGGAAAATCAGCCTGGGCTTTGTAGCGGAGCAGTAGCGTTACTGCCTCCACGTCGCCGGCCTTGGCAGCGCGGATCAACGGCGTGGTGCCCACAGTCAGCATGCTGTCGCCACCACGGTCCTGTCCCAACGATCGATACGGGGGAAACAGCTTGAGCTGCATGTTGGGGTTGGCGCCCTTGTCCAGCAGCAGGCGCATCACATCCAGCGCCGTAGTGGCATCCCCAGAGGGTCGATCCGGACGCCCACCGCGCGGCGTGGTGTTGTAGTCCACAGCCGAATACAGCGGCGCTCTGCCCCATGTATCCCAGCGATTCACATCAGCGCCGGCCTTGATGAGGTAGGCCGCCGTGTCAAAGCGCGCGTTGAGCACCGCCATCAACAAAGGCGTGATGTTGTCTGGATCGGCCAGGTTGATTGCAGCGCCCCGCTCCACCAACGCCTTAGCGCAGTCGGTGCATCCCTCACGTGCTGCCAGCAGCAGCGCAGTAAAGCCACCGTTGGGACGATTCTGCGGCCGAGGCTCTGCAGACACTTTGCGCGGCCACTGCCGCACTGCCGAGCGCGCATCCACTTGTGCGCCGGCCTTGAGCAGCAAACGGACCATGTCGGGGTGACCCTGTGCAGAGGCCCACATAAGTGCGGTTTGCCCCCGCCACTGCTCCACTGCATTGACCTTGGCACCGGCAGCCAGCAACACTTTGGCGGCTTCTACACTGCCGGTCCGGGCCACCGTCATGAGCGCTGTTTGGCCCTCTGGGTTGGCCGACTCGACGTCCGCGCCAGCCTTGAGCAGGACGCGGATCAGCGTCGCATCACCGCGTTCGGCGGCCTCTGACAGCGGCGTGGCGCCGTAATCGTTGACGGCCTTCGGATCGGCACCGGCCTTGAGCAACTGCGTGACGCGCGCCATATCACCGTCGTGCACGGCCCAGTGCAACGGCGTCGTACCATCACCAGTGTCTGCAGGTGCAGCGCCGGGCACGGCAGCAGCAGCCATCACTGCAACGGCGGACAACCCCAACAGGCCGGCAACCCGCCGCAATGAAAACATCCAAGGCATGGGTCAGATGCCGGCAAATACGCCGGAACTGTCGCCGAGCTTGTCCATCTCAATGCCGGCGCGCGCCAACAGTGTGAGGTGCAGATTGGCCAGCGGCGTGCGATCGGGCACTCGCAAATGTGTATTGCCACGCAGCGCACCGCCACCCTTACCCAGCACCGCAGTGGGCAGCGGGAAATGGTTGTGCATGTTGCTGTCGCTCATGTTGCTGCCAAACAGGATGATCGAGTTGTCGAGCATCGTGCCTTCACCATCGGGCATCTCGGACATCTTCTTGACGAAGCGCGCGAAGGCCTGAGTATTCCAAGCCTGCAGCTTCGCCAGCCGCTCGATCTTCTGCGGGTTGTTGGCGTGATGCGAAAGCGGATGGAAGGCATCGGCGATGCCCATGAAGTTATAAGGCTGATTACTGACCTCGGCAGCCATCATAAAGCTGGCTACGCGCGTGAGATTGGCTTGGAACGCCAAGGCCATCAGGTCAAACTGCAATTTGACGTGTTCATCAAAGTTAGCCGGAATACCCGAGGGCGCATCAGGCAAACCCAGCTTTGAATTATCGCGTTTGGACAACTGCTGAACGCGCCGCTCGATCTCGCGCACCGTATCCAGATAATCGGCCATCAGAGCCTGATCCCGCGCCCCCAGGCTGCGCTTAAGGTCGGCTGCATCGCGACTGACCAGATCCAGGAGGCTGGCGTCTTCGCGCATCAAGGCAACGCGCTCGCTGGCCGTATCGCCCTGACCAAACAACTGCTGGAACAACTTGCGCGGATTGTGCTCCATGGGCAGCGGCGTAGATGGGGTACTAAAGGCAATGGTCTTGCCATAGCTGCAGCCGTAATTGCGATCGCATGAGCCTTCGCCACCGCGCTCTTCAGTGGCGATTTCCAGTGATGGCAACGCCGTGTCCTGCGAGATGCGCTTGGCGGCGATCTGATCCACCGTAATGCCGCCCAGCGGATCATGGCTAATGCGCGGCTCAACACAGCTGAGCCAAGTGCCCGGCGTGATGGCGTGCACCGGCGCAGCGATCGCCGACTTGTTCTCCATGCCACTGATCACCGTCAGGTGCTGCTGGAACGGCTTAAGCGGAGCCAGAATGGGCGGCAGATCAACATCTGCGCCATCCTTGGCCGGCGTCCACTTGTCCATCACTGCGCCATGAGGGAAGTACACAAAGGCCATACGGGCCTTGGCGGCCGCCGCAGTTTTGGCCAGCGCCGTATGAGCCGGGATCATCGCGTCAAGTAAAGGCAACGCCATACCCACGCCGACGCCACGCAACATGGTGCGACGGGAGATGTGCTTGCGAGTGATGTACATGAGCGAGTCCTCGATCTAGAGGTTAAGCGCCTAGTGGCGCTGGGCAGTACGGGTTTGAGGGGCAGAGTCGACAGGCAGACGATCAGTCAGGAAGGCCGGACTGTTCACGATACCCTCGATCAGCGCAGAAAGCCGCCATTGCTGGGGCTGCGCGTCGCGGACGATGGCGCGCAGCGTGGGCATGTCATGCCACGCCACTGGCCTGCCTAACGCGAACGTCATTAAATTCTCGGTGAAAGTGCCGACAAACTGCGGCGCGCGGGCCACGAGCGCCTCGCGCAGATCATCCGGGCCACGCAGCGCCGTGCCATCCACCAACTTGCCCGTGGCATCAATGCGCGCACCGGCATCAATGTCCTTGTCGCGCCATTGGCCCACGGCATTGAAGTTTTCCAGCGCCAACCCGAGCGGATCGATCACGCCATGGCAGGCATTGCAAGATTTGAGCGCACGATGCTGTTCCAGACGCGTGCGCACAGTGAGTTGCTCGGCCCCCTCCTGGTTTTCGGGAAAGGCCTCCACTGACGGCGGCGGTGCTGCGGGCGGCGTGCCCAGAAACTTTTCGAGCACATAAGCCCCACGCAACACCGGCGTGGTGCGATTGGCATAGGACGTAGCCATCAGAAAGGCGCCCTTGCCCAGCAGGCCATGGCGCCAGGACTGTTGCAGCTCAACGCGACGGAACTGGCCGCCACGCACGTTGTGAAGACCGTAATGCAACGCCAGACGTTCGTTGACGTAGGTGTGCCGGGCAGTCAACAAGTCGAGCACGCTGCCATCGGCCTCGAAGACACTGGACAAAAACAGTTCAAGCTCGCGGCGAAACGCTGGCACCAAGTCCTCAGTGTAATCCGGGAACAGATTAGGGTCGGGATTGACCAGATCAAGGCCATGTACGTTGAGCCATTGGAACGCAAAATTAGTGACCAGATTGTGCGCGCGCGGATCTGCCAACATGCGTTTGACCTGAGCTGAACGCACCTGAGGATTGTTCAACTTGCCCTGCTCGGCCAGCGCAATCAGCGTTTCATCGGGTGGGCCGGACCAGATAAAAAACGCCAACCTTGATGCCAAATCGATGTCACTCAATGCGAACACTTGCCCGGGTAGCGCATCGGCCGGCGGCACGTGAGCGCGATACAAAAAGCGCGGACTGGCAAGAATGGCTAACAGGCCCTTCTGGATGCCGGTGTCAAAATCCGCCTGACGGCGGCCTTCTTCATAAAAATTGACGATGCCTTGCAACTCGGCATCGGTGACTGGCCGGCGAAATGCCTGTCGTGCCAACCGCGCCAGGATGCTGCGCGCGCAAACGGGCTCTTCGGCTGCCGTCGAGGGATAGCAGCTGAACACTTTTTTGCGGCTGGCCGTAAGACTCAGCGCGCTACGGTTGATGGGCCCTTTGAGCTCGACATTGGTAATGCGCGGACCACCGGAATTGCCGTTGACCAACTGCGCCATGCCTTCAACCGGCACAAAGCCATGCAACAACTCGTTGGAGACTGCAGCAGTCTTCTGTCTGAACGTGACTCCGATGCGATGGGCACCGGCCGTGGCATGAAAGCGAATGTTGCGAAAGCGGTCATTGATAGCGCCCACGCCTGCCGCCTGCTGCAGGTCGACGGCATCCAGATCTGCCGCATCGCCCAAGCCGGCTTGAAACACCCGGCGGCCATCGAGTGTGACCACTAGCGTCATCGGGTCCATCACGCCCCACAGATAGCCCCCGCCCACCAGACCATTGATGGTGACTTCATAGTCACCGTCCACCGGAAAAGCATGGTCGATGACCAAACCACCGCGCGTACCCAGCGGCAGTCCCTCGATGTGCATGTACTGCAGGGCCTGCGCAGTACCTTGATAAATACGGCTGGTCAGGCGGGCAGATGGATTGCCTATGGCCTGCACGCTGACTTGGCGAGCAGCGCTGAGATACTGATCCAAAAATGCCGGCGACACTTTAAGTACGGCAGCAGAGTTGTCGAAACCGGCGCTTTGGTCATCACGCGGCAGCAGCCCGTCGACGTCAATCTCCAGATCGAGCAATTGACGGATGGCGTTGGCGTATTCGGGCTTGTTGAGCCTATGCAAAGGCACGCTGCCCGGATTAACGGCAGCCGCCGACGCCGCATCCAGTCGCGTTTCCAGCGCCTGAGCAAACGCCGCAAGGGCGCTCTTGTCCGGCTGCAACTCACCTGGTGGCGGCATCAGCCGGCCACGCAATTTGCGCACCGCCTTTTCCCAGACCTCGGCATCACTGCCCACAGCCTGCGGTTGCAGCACATCGAATGCCACACCACCGGCCCAGTCGGTCGCGTTGTGACACTTGCCACAATAGGTATCGACAAAGCTCCACTGCTGCTCCAACGGCACACCTGCAAGGCTGTCATGCGCAGCAGCGCCGGCAGGCGCCGCCACCAGCAACAGCGCTGTACTGCATAGCAGTGAGCGCCACAGCGCCGCCAGCTCAGCGCGTAACACGGCGGATCTCGTTGATATGGGGCCAGGCGCTCTCGTAGGACTGCACCAGAAAGCCGGTGGGATCGCCGCGCAGTGCATCAAAATCCTTGCTGGGTTTGCTATCGAGAAACTGCTGGCGAGTCTCCCCCTTGTAGTAGCTCTCGGCAATGCGTTGCAGCACTGTGAAGCACAGATCTTGTTGGGCTTGAAGCTGCGCCTTACCGATCATCCTGCCATCAGCGTCCACAACGCGGGTTTGCGGACCGCAGCGCGCCATCAGCTGTTTGAGGCCACCGACCATGCCGCCGAGCCAGCCGTTCGTTGAATAGTCCACGATCGGATAACGGCTGGACACAGCCATAGCACCCGGTACCAGGACATCTTGAGATGGGAACCAGACATACAGATCACCATCGGTGAACCCATTGGGCAACACGCCGTATTCGACCTGCTGACCGCCAAAAGTCAGGGTACGACTACCGTAATGGAAAGTATCGGTGGGCAATGCGCGCGAGGGACGCGGCGCATACCGGCGCGACTCCCAGGCACAGTGGATCTCGGTGCCCAACCACAGACGCGTGTTCTCGTGGGCGATAATACTGGCCCCAGCAGCCGCGGCGGTTTCGTTGTAACCGCTGCGATCCCAGCGCCAACTGGTGTTGATGAGACTGCGCAGGCGAGACCGGGGGAACTGCTGCGCCAAAAAGCCCGTGAGCGACTTGGCCGAGGCTGCCTCACCACCGTCCACCAAGAGCAGCTGGCCGCCGTCTTCGGCCACCACCACCGGTGCGCCAAAACCAGTCAGCAGGTACAGCCCTTGGCCCAGCGGCATCAGCTGTGGCAAATCGGCACCGGCGTTGACAGGCAGGGGCACGCTTGCCTGGACGGCAAGCGCCAGCGAGCCAGCCAGCAGGCCACGACGCGTCAGACGATAAGACAAGAGACCCCCACTAACAGCAGCCAGACGATTGTAGTCAAACTGCAGTACCAACGGCAGCCGCGCGTCGCGATATCAGGCTTTTAACCAGTTCAAGGGCCGTGTGCTCACAGGGCGGCAGTTGAACCTCAGACTGCGCCAAGGGAAGAACTCGCGGCCCCCAGCGCAGCAGGTGCGCACACCAGGTCAGGCCGGCTCCAAAGGCGGGCAACAGCAACAGACCATTGGGGGGCACCCGACCTTCCTCCAAGGCCTCGACCAGCGCCACCGGCACGGTAGCTGCCGACATGTTGCCGTAGCGATGCACATTGGTGAACACGCGTTCTGCGGGTAAGCCGGCTCGACGCGCTACGGCTTCGATAATGCGCAGGTTGGCCTGATGCGGCACTACCAGATCCAGATCTGCTGCAGTCAAACCCTTGGCAGCCAACACCGCTGCACTGGCCTCCGACATCCCAACCACGGCGCGCTTGAAAATCTCCTGACCTTCAAACACCCAATCGGTCACGCCCAAGCGACGCTCAAAATCCGCATAGCGACTACCCATACCCTGAATCACCAGCGTGCCGCGTGCAGCGGCATCGCAGCCGAGCTTCTCAGCCAGCACGCCCTGCTCGGTGTCACTGGCTTCCAGTACCACGGCGGCACAGCCATCACCAAACAGCACCGCCACATTGCGATTGGTCCAGTCCATCAACGGAGTGATGACCTCGCCACCGACCACCAGTGCACGCTGCACCACACCGCTGCGGATCATTGCTGTGGCAGTGCTCAGCGCATACAAGAAACTGGTGCACGCCGTGTTCACATCCATGGCTGCAGCACTCATCGCACCCAAACGCAGCTGCAAGCCCGACGACTGATTGGGCACCTGATCATCAAAGCTACAGGTACCGAACACGATCAGATCCAGGTCCGCAGCCTGTAAGCCCGCGGCAGCCAGCGCGCGACTGGCCGCGACATAGGCCAACTCTTCCAGCCGCACATGCGAGATGCGACGCTCTTTGATGCCTGTGCGGGACACGATCCACTCATCATCAGTGGGCAGCACAGTGGCAAGTTCGGCATTGGTCAGCACTGCGGGCGGCAGGCACTTGCCCCACCCGGTTACAGCGGCATATTGCATGTGTTTCCCCCGGCACCAGTCACTGGGGCCAACTGTAGCAGCACAGGCTTGCCCGCCGGGCGCAACGAGTGCCACAGTGGGTGCATGACCTCGACCATCAACACCCCCGCCCCCCGCCTCAATCCTCGCAAGCTGCTGCTGAGTAAGTGGACAGCCGTAGTGCCTCAACAGCGCGAAAAGCATTTCATGGTGGTGCGGCTGATAGAGCCGGCGCAGCCCGGCGGCCCCGTAGAGGACATCGAACTGGAGGCCGTCTTGTCGCGTCGCAGTCAAACACTGCCTTGGCGCGAACTGACCAACACCCAGCACTGGCGGCAGGGCTGGAAATGAGCACCATGACGCGCGATATCGCCATTGTCGGTGCGGGCATCGCAGGCTTAGCTGCCGGGCGCGTCCTGCAGGACGCAGGACACCGGGTCCAGGTGTTCGACAAGAGCCGCAGTACTGGCGGGCGACTGTGCACACGACGCGGTGAGGACTGGCAGGCAGATCATGGTGCGCAGTGCTGGACTGAGGCAGGCGCTGCGGCGTTGTGGCAGCCGCGCTTGATCACACTGGGCGGCGACGGCCAACACACCCTGAACCCTGCAGTGCAACGCTATGTCGGCGCGCCGCGCATGGGCGCACCGGCGAAGCTGCTGGGCACTGGGCTCACAGTACACACGCAATCCACCATCAACTGCCTGCAACGTCTCAATGGCCTTTGGCAGTTGCAGAGCGCAGAACACGGGCTGTTGCCAACAGGCTTTGATGCCGTCCTGCTGGCGCAACCGGCAGCCCAAGCGGCCACATTACTTGCCACCACACAGTCACCGCTGGCGGCCTTGGCTCAAAGCGTGACGATGCGCGGCTGTTGGACATTAATGCTGCGCTTTTCAAAGCCAGTCGCCGTGGACTTCGACGCTGCCTTCATCAATAAGGGAGCACTGGGTTGGATGGCTCGCGACAGCCACAAGCCCGGGCGCAGTGGTCAAGAGACATGGGTTGCACAGGCCACTGCTGGATGGAGTGAGGCTCATATCGAGGCCACCGCTGAGGACGCACTGGCACTGCTGCTGCCCGAGTTCAGTGGGTGGACTGGCGCAGTGCCAGACCAGACCAGTGCACATCGATGGCGTTATGCCGACTGCGAACAACCGGCCACTCTTGGTTGTATTTGGTCGTCCGACGAGCAAGTAGGACTGTGCGGCGACTGGCTCAACGGCGGCCGCATGGAGGGTGCTTGGCTCAGTGGTCGGCAGCTTGGCCTTGAGGTACTGGGCCGCTAAAAGCGCGCAACAAAGCCTCGGCAGTCAATGTCCAGCCAAAGAATGATTCCACATTGAAAATGGTTGCTGCGTGGGCCTCAGGCGGACCAGCCTGCATGGCGCCATCAGTCACCAGCAACGGCCAGTACTCCTGAAAATAGGCATCGCGCAGCGTGCTCTCGACGCAGACGTTGGTCGCAATGCCCACAAAGAATAGATACTGAATACCTCGCACGCGCAAAGTCGCATCCAGCGTCGTGCCGGCAAAACCGCTGTAACGCGTTTTAAGCACCACCACATCACCGGCTTGCGGCGCCAACTCGTCGACAATCTGAAAGTCCCAAGTCCCTTCCACCAGCAACTGGCCGCGCAACTCGGGCCGTGCGCGCATCAGACACAACGCTGTTTCTTTGCGTGGGTTGGGTGAGCGCTCACCGCCACCATTGCTCAGGTCAGGCTTATAGCCCGTTTGCAGGTACACCACCGGCACGCCACAGGCACGCGCAGCAGGCAGCAACTGGCCGATGGTGCGGGTCACTGCAGCGGCACCACTGATGTCCACACCGGCCAAATCCAGTAATCCGCCTGGACTGGCAAACGCATTTTGCATATCCACGACCACCACTGCCGCTCGCGACAGGTCGATCTGCAAAGGCTCTGGCCGGGTTTCCAAGGTCAGCATGAGACTCTCCTGCAATGTCAGTCGATTGTGTAGGGCCGGCGGTTACCCGGCAAGCCGCGGCAAGCGACCAAAGCGGTAATTTTGCGCTACCCTGCGCGCCGAGCAGACCATTACTGGCGATCAATGCAACAGGCCGATCCACAGAGCAGCACAGTCCCGGCTACGGGGCACTTCAGGAGACTGGCTGTCTGTCTGTTGGGTCTGCTGCCGGTCGGTACCAGTCTGTGGTCGCAGCAGATGTTCGGTGAAGTCTCGTTCGAACAGTTCATCTATCACCTGCGCTTCGGACGCCAAGGCCTACTCAAGACCGACACCGACAGCATTGAATCGTTTTTTCTGACCGGTGTGCTGCTACCAGTCGCTGCTGCGCTGCTGCTGACGCTGCTGCTGTGGATGGCGGACCGATGGCTGTCTGGCGGCAAGGCCTCGCAGGTTCTGCGACGCAATGGCCACTGGCTGATCATGTTGACCGGCGTAGTGCTGTTCTTGGCGCACTTTAGCTTCGATGACTATCTGGAATCGCTGATCGGTCCTGACGTGTTCTCGGTGCACTACGTCAAACCAGATTCCGTGCAGCTGACGCCCAACGGCAGGCCGCGCAATCTGGTCATCATTTACGTGGAGTCGCTCGAGGGCACCTATCAGGACAGCAGTCGTTTCGGCCGCGACCTGCTTGAGCCGCTGACGCGTATGCAACAACGCTACACGTCATTCGCCAACTATCCGCAATCCAAAGGCGCGCACTGGACCATCGCGGGCATCGTGAGCACGCAATGCGGCGTACCACTCAAAGTTGCGCTGCTGCCCTCACCCGACGATCCGCGCGTGCGCCTGCGCCAGTTTCTTCCCGGCGCACTGTGTCTTGGCGATGTCCTGCGTCAACACGGCTATGAGAACGTGTTCATGAATGGGCCGGATCTGCAATTCGCAGATATGGGCCTGTTCCTACGCAATCACGGCTTTGACCGCGTGTATGGAGCCCAGGAATGGATCGATGCAGGCGAACCCGCGACACGCATGCGTGCCTGGGGTCTGCGCGATGACCGGTTACTGGCACGCGCCCGGACAGAGCTTGATGGCCTGATGGCGGCTGGCAAGCCTTTCAATCTCACAATCCTGACTGTAGACACACACGGACCCAAAGGATTGATGAGCGATGAATGCCGGCGGCGTGGCGCGCGCGACTTCCCCGACATCGTCACCTGCACAGCGGGCCAAATAGCCGAGTTCATCAACTACATCGAAACCCGCGGTTGGCTCGATCGCATTGCAGTACTGGTGCAGGGCGATCATATCGCGATGGAAAACCCTATTCACGACACGCTCGAAGGCAGCGCAAACCGCGCGATCTTCAACCTGATAGCAACGCGGCCGGCAGAGTTACCGCTGGGTAATGAAATCACCCACTTCGACGTGTATCCGACGCTGCTCGAACTGGCAGGTCTGCATCCGGAGGGAGGTCGAATGGCGCTGGGCTGGTGCTTGCTGCAGCGCTGCAACACACCCGCCCCACCGGCTGATCGCATTGCGCAATTCAAGGAGGGACTGCTCAACCGCAGCCCCACCTACGAGACGCTGTGGCTGCCGCGCACTGCGCCCTGAAAACCCGCCAGCATAAGACTAGCGTGCGCTGCCGCTGTTAGTGCCCTTGAATGCAGCCTGCAGCAAGTGCGTCAGCGTGTGCACATAGCGCAGCTTGCCGTTCTCAACACGGAACAAGTGCATGTCGGGTGCGCCACTGCCACCGTTGGGGCCACCGGCGCCAAAGGTGCAAAACACCATGACTGTCCCCATCACTTCGTCCACCACAAAACGGCGATTGGTGATGTTGACACCGCCCGGCACGCCGACCTCGCAACTGTCTGACGGCGTGCCCTTGCCCGTGTACGCACCGCCTTCGATACGGACGCAGGGAAAGCCCCAGGGCACAAGATCTATTTTCTTTTCAAGGAACGCGTCCAGATAAGCATTGGCAGCAGCCACTAGGGTGCCGCGGCTGTCACGACGCTCTGCGGCGATGGGCTCCCACTTTTCAGCGGAAGAGTACTTGAGGTAAGCATCAGCGTTGAACAGCCAATAGCCAGTGGTGGTCCACAGCGATTCCACTTCAGAGATCTTGTCGTGATTGACGCGCAGACGTGTGCCCAGCACATAGGGCGCAGCCTTGTCGGTGACGATCACTTCCGTGTACGACTGGCAGGTGTCGGTATCAAACACACTGCGGTGAAAGTCGATCTTCATCGGTTTGGTCACAATGCCGGTCTTGATGTCGGCTGGTGCAATGTTTTCCCAGTAGCCAACGCCCGCCGCCAGCGGCAGACCAGACAGGTCGCCTTTGGTCTGCGCAGCGATGTATAGATTCACTGCCTGCTGCAGGCCACCACGCGTACAAGAGACCTCTGCCTGTGCTGGCTTGGCCGCAAACAACGCACCGGCCAGAGCCAGCGTCAAACCCACAATCAATGAATGCTTCATGCCTGTTCTCCTTATTCAGACGCCGGGAATCACACGCTTGCGCGTGGCACGACGATGGGCAACTTCTTGCACGTAGATGGGCGTGCGGTAATAACGGTCGTGACCTGCGGCAATGTGCTCCGGCATCGGCAGATAATCCACCATCGATTCGAGCATCGCATCACACCGAGCCTGCAGGCCCACGCGGTATTCCGGTGCCGGGAAGATCCACATGTCGTTGTTGATGATGCCATTGACCACCAAGCGCCCTGCCGTCAGTGCGGTCTGTGGTCGTGCCCACAGCGGCGGCGTACCGGCCGGCGGCTGCGGCATCGCCGGGCGTGGACCCGCTGGACGCGGCGCAGCAGCCACAGGCGGAGCCTCGTTCTTCATCGTCTCGGGGCGGTAAGACTCTGTACGACCCAAGTTCGATGTCGTCATGCCCGGCACCAGATTGGACGTGCCGATGTTGGTGGCGCGCAGGTCATGGCGCATCTGCTCCATCAATCCAGTGACAGCAAGCTTGGTCACGGCATAGATGCCGGCAGTGCCCAGCAGCACACCATCGGTAGAGGTCGTCGTGACAATATGGCTGCCCTGCTTGCCGGCCAACATGCGCGGCACAAAAGTGCGCACGCCATACAGCGGGCCCCAGAAATTGACACCCATCGCCCAATCCCAGTCCTTCATCGACCCGGCCACCACTCCGGACATGACGCCCACACCGGCGTTGTTGACCAAGATGTTAACCGCGCCAAACTTCTTTTCGATTTCGTCGGCCTTACGCTCCCAGGCGTCGCGATCCATGACGTCATGCACCATGGTCTGCACGCGCTTGTCGCCTTCAGGAAATTGCTTAAGCGCCTCGGCAAACTGCTTATCGTCATAGTTGCCCAAGATGACGCGTGCACCGGCCTCGTGCAGCGCACGGGCAATGCCCAGTCCTATGCCACTTGAGCCACCGGTGATATAGGCCACCTTGTCGCGCACATCCGTGATCGGCGGAGGCTGCGACGGACCTAAATCGGGAGCGGCCGCCTCTGCAGCCTGCGCTGTACCGGCTACTGCCGTACCCAGCAGGCCTACACCGCCGGCAACCGCCAAACTGCCCAGCAACTGTCGACGATTAAAACTCTGCTCGTCCATGACTACCCCCACGGCGATATTTTTATCCAACAGCCAGAGCATAGGCCAAGCGACAGCAATCCA
Organism: Pseudomonadota bacterium; assembly: GCA_026398735.1. Lineage (GTDB taxonomy): Bacteria > Pseudomonadota > Gammaproteobacteria > Steroidobacterales > Steroidobacteraceae > ZC4RG30. Next base: position 100,820 of record JAPLSH010000019.1, read on the forward strand.
ATAAAAAAGCTCGTCTGTCGCCCTTCGATAACTCTGCAATTACATTGGAAGCGAGGGGCTTCGTTTGGTGTGCAGGCAGACCAACTGGGCCTTGGCCAGTCCAAACATAGGTGTATAACAGTTTGAAACTTAGGCCAATAAAAGCATAAAGTGGGCTTTTTTGCGTTGTGGAATAGGAATCACTCACTAACCATGCTCGACTCACTGGCAGACTTGGACAGCCTGATTCACTCCCAGTGTCAGTTCATCTATGCAGACTCTCTTGAGGAAAAACGCTTACTGGCGCATCTGCAAACACTAGCAGCCGGCGACCACTCCAGCGTCTTTCTTTGGACCGCCGCCTCTGGCCTCACAAACCTCAAAAACAACGCCAAGCTGTGGATCAACAGCAGCCTTACAGACGCCTTGCGGTATATCAAAGACCAGTCGGATGGCACCTACATTCTTGTAGATGCAAAGGAACTGCTCACCAGCGCAATCAACACTCGTTTGCTAAAGGAAATTGCGTACGACCCCGCTCATGCCAAACGGACACTAATAATCATAGGCGCAGCGCTTGAGCTCCCTCCGGAATTGCAGCGGCTGGCAGTGGTCTATCGCCCTCCCTTACCCGATGAAGACGTTATTAGAGAAATCTATTACGAGGAGGTTTATCGCTGGCTGAGTGAAAAAACCGGAAACCACTTTCTGCGTCCTGAGCAAATAGAGGACCGCTTAATCCAGCACTTGTCTGGCTTAACCGAGGAGGATGTGCGGCGTCTTATCACTCAGACCATCCGCAATGACAAGCAACTCACAGAGTCAGACATCACTCGCATAGACACGTTTAAGCGTGAAAACCTAGGCAAGCAGGGGTTGGTTGAGTTTTCCACTGAGACCTTAGGTCTAGATAAGGTTGGAGGATTGAGCAACCTTAAGGCTTGGCTAAAGCTGCGCCGAACCACCTTTATGGACGACGAAGCGGCAACTGGAATTGACCCACCCAAGGGCATCCTATTGCTCGGTGTGCAGGGATCCGGCAAAAGCCTTGCGGCCAAGGCGGTTGCCGCCACCTGGAAAGTGCCACTGCTGCGGCTGGACTTTGGAAACTTGTATAACAAATGGATTGGCGAATCGGAGAACAACTTAAGGGTTGCGCTTCGACAAGCAGAGGCTATGGCGCCATGTGTTTTGTGGATCGATGAGATAGAAAAAGGTGTTGCAGGGGATTCAGACTCTGATGCGGACGGCGGACTTTCCAGACGCATATTGGGATCACTTCTTACGTGGATGTCTGAGCGTAAAACTCACGTATTTCTTGTAGCGACAGCCAACAACGTCTCAAGACTGCCTCCGGAGTTGCTACGTAAAGGCCGATTTGATGAGATCTTTTTTGTCGATCTTCCCTCCGCTTCAGTGCGAAGAGAAATTTTCGCAATACACATCGCCAAGCGAAAACTAACCCCTGAAAATTTTAATATCGAGGAACTTGCGGTTGGGTAATCCCCCCATTTATAACGGGGATCAGAAGTGGAACACGGTCATGCGGTCATGGCCAGCTTCTGCCTGGGTGTGATGCCGCCTAGCGCCATATTGGGTCGTTCGTTGTTGTACGTCCAGAGCCAGCGTGTTGCGGCATCCTGAAGATCGACTGCGATAACCAGTCATAGCGCACGGTGCGGTTGAAGCGCTCCACATAGGCATTTTGCTGCGGTTGGCCTGGCTGGATGTAGTCGATGCGGATGCCTTTGCGCCTGGACCACTGCTGCAGGACACCGCTGAGATATTCGGGTCCGTTATCGCATCGGATGGCCTTGGGTCTGCCGCGCCAGTCGATGATCTGCTCTAAAGATCTGATCACACGCGCTGCAGGCAGTGATAGATCCACCTCGATGCCAAGCCCTTCGCGGTTGAAGTCATCCAGCACGTTAAACAGTCGATAGGTTCGCCCATCACTGAGATTGTCGTGCATGAAGTCCATCGACCACACTTCATTGATCGACGCAGGAACCCTCAGCGGCTGGGGCGCCGCGCGTACCAGGCGCCGCCTCGGCTTGATACGCAGGTTCAACTCCAGCAGCTTGTAGATGCGATACACACGCTTGTGGTTCCACACGTAGCCCTTCACGTTGCGCAAAAACAGGTAACACAGCCCAAAGCCCCAGTTGCGCTGGTTGTCCGTCACGCGCAGCAACCACTGCGCAATCTGCTCGTTCTCGCCCCACAGCTTGGGCCTGTAGCGATAGCAGGTTTGGCTCACGCCAAACAGCTCGCAGGCCCGGTTGATGCTGCTGCCTCTGACCTTGACCGCCCAACTGGCCATCTCACGACGCTGAGATGGCCTCACCATTTTTTTGCCAAGGCTTCCTTGAGGATCGACGCATCCATCTGCGACTCGGCATACATCTTCTTCAACCGCCGGTTCTCTTCCTCAAGCTCCTTGACGCGCGACATCATCGACACGTCCATCCCGCCGTACTTGGCCCGCCACTTGTAAAACGTGGCCGAGCTGACGCCGGCCTCACGGCACAGCGCAGGCACCGCCTCACCAGCCTCGGCTCGCTTGATGTAACCCACAATCTGGCTGTCGCTGAACTTGGACTTCTTCATGGCAATCTCCTCGGTAAACAGTACGAGAAAATTCCACTTCTGACCTCAGCTACTTTTCGGGGGGATTACCATGCACGGCGCCGAGAAGAGCCAACGCATGCACGAGAATCTGGCGATCATCGAGGACTTTTGCAGTCGTCTCGAAGTGCTGCCCTATGGCGCAAAAGCCGCGCAGCATTACGGCGCCATCCGCGCAGCTCTTGAAAAACTCGGTCAACCTGTCGGCGTAAACGATCTGCATATAGCAGGCCATGCCCGAAGCGAAGGCTTGGTGCTGGTCACCAACAACCTAGCGGAGTTTGAGCGGGTGCCCGCCCTCGAACTCGAGAATTGGGTGGCTGCCTGCCAATAGTTGGCATGGGTGGGGTTGCACCTCGCTACGTTTCGGCCTGCGGTAAACGGTTGCGACGGTGTTAAGCAATCTGTAGCAGTGCCTTGAGCTTGGCTCTGACGTGCAGCATGACCGCCTCACTGGCCGCACCTTTCTTTCTGGCTCGTCGCGCCTTCCAGTCCAGGGACTTGACCTGGTCTGAGAGCACGACGCTATCTACGCCGCTGACCCTTAGCATCACTTCAAACGGGTGCCCCTTGATCTGCGTGGTCATCGGGCAGCAGACCATAAGCCCCATTTTTTGGTTGTAGCTTGCAGGGCTGATGACTAGTGCAGGCCTGTGACCAGCCTGTTCATGCCCGGCCTGTGGATCAAACAGCAGCCAAATCACATCCCCGCTGTCGGGCACATAGCCGCGAGCCATCAGAGGGCCTCTTTGCCCACGGGCGCGCCAAAACTGGCCTCTTCATGGATGTTGCCGGCATTGATGCCGCTGACCAACGCGTCAAGGTCATATTCGACCTTGCTCGAGGGGCGGATGACTATGCTGCCCCGCGAAACCACTAGGTCCACCGTTTGATCGAGCTGATAACCAGCTTCTTTGAGGACCGCTGTCGGCAGTCGAAGAGCAGGGCTGTTACCCCACTTACGGATGATTGCGTCCATGCTAGAGCTCCTTTTTTCGTATCTACATTGTAGATATTCAGCCTATAAGGCTCAAGTGTTCCTGTGGCGCATTTCCGCCGCGTTTTAGAAGAAAGTCGCAAGACCCGCAGGAGGAGCGAAGGCGCCGCGCGTCAGGGCAAGTGCCGGCTCCAGCCAGAAGCGGTCGGGATCGATATGGATCTCGAAGTCAGCCATCGCGGGACGATCCGGCCGGCCGCTTGAGATGGACGCGCTTGGGCAGAGCCGCGCTGGCCAGCGCCTGCCCGACACGGTCGTTGCTGATGTCTGCCACTTGGCTCAGGCCGTCGAGCAGGCCCAGCGCTTGAAGAACTCCGGCATAGATGCCGATGCTGACGCCGGTATCTCCAGCCTCGACCTTTTGCAGTGTCGATCGGGAAGTGAAGGCGCGTTCGGCGACGACCGCCATGGGCAGCCGCCTACGACGACGGGCATCCTGGATGTCCGCCCCGAGCTTGCGCAGTGCCCGCTGCACCGCGGCGGGAGGGGTGTGTGGAGTTGGCATATGACACCTTGGCACTACGTATTAGAGAGATATGTAGCACGAAGATTACAATATTTCTAGGCTCAAGCGGAGTCTAGAGAGTGGTTGTCCTGCCGACTGCCTCGAAGCCGGGGCATCGCAATGTATACCCGTTTCGGGTATGTTTGGGCGTGAGCAAAATCACTAAGTCATTGCGTACGGATGTGGCAACCCTGCACAAGGCAGGCGCAATCAGCAAAGTGACGATGCGTGATTTTGATTTGTTGTGTCCTCCGGCTGTCCGGGCATTTTCCGCAAGTGACATTAAGCAGCTACGCGAAGCGCTGCGATTCAGCCAACCTGTGTTTGCGCTGCATTTGCACACCACGGCCTCTACGGTGCGCAAATGGGAGCAGGGCGAAACCCATCCGACTGGACCAGCACTCAAACTGCTCAATATCATCGCTGATAAGGGACTGCAGGCTCTGCTTTGAGAGCAGCAGCGATCCATAGCCCTTGAGGTCATAATTCATGGCAACTGTAGTCATACGCAATCTTCCGGCCGAGGTGCATTTGGCCATCAAGCTGCAGGCTGCGCGGCACAACCGCAGCGCAGAGGCCCAGATCCGCGCCATTCTGGAATCCGCTGTTCGGCCCGTCGGGCGTCTGCAACTGGGAACGGCCTTGGCGGAGCGCAGTCGCGCACTCGGGTTGGTGGCGGGTGATGTCGAGGCGCTGGGTTGATGCCCAGCCTGCCGAGGCGCTGTATTTGTCCAGCGTCACACTTGGCGAGCTGTCCTTTTGAATGAGCAAGCTGCCTAAGGGCAAGCTCGAGCAGGGACTGACGCCTCAGGTAAGTCAAATTCACACATTTGCGACAGGTTTGCCTGGGGGTCTTGGCGTGGCCGGTATCGCAAACTCTCCCGATCGATAGCTGGCAACTTGAAGTAGTCCCGAATTGGGACTAAGGTGCGATGTGCGGGTAATCTCTTCGTCAACGCTGCGCGAGTTTTGGCAGACCCATACGGATGCGGAACAGGCTCTCAGAGCTTGGTACGCGGAGGTTGCCGCTGCAATTTGGACGCAGCCTTCCGAGATCAAGGCTAGTTATCGGACGGCTAGCTTGTTGGGGAACGGGCGCGTGGTGTTCAACATCAAGGGTAATCGCTATCGGCTTGTGGCGGCGATTCACTACGAGCATCAAATCGTCTATGTGAAATTTGTGGGCACACATTCGCAGTACGACCAGATTGATGCGGGATCAGTTGATTTGAAATGAGCTTAGCAGGAGCAAAAACGTGGAAATCGCCCCAGTGAATACTGAGTCAGCCTATCGGGCAGCGCTGGCAGAGGTGTCTGCTCTGGTCGATGCTGATCCCAAATTGGGTACAGCAGAGGCCGATCGACTCGATGTATTGGTAACGCTGGTACAGGCGTATGAGGCCAAGCATCACGCCATCGATCCACCGGATCCGATTGAGGCCATCAAGTTCCGCATGGAGCAGCAGGGCCTTTCGATCAAGGATCTTGAGCAGATCATCGGCAAAAGCAATCGCGTTTATGAGGTGCTCAACCGCAAGCGTTCTTTGACGCTGGCGATGATTCGCCGTCTGCATGAGCAGTTGGGGATTCCCGCGCACGTGTTGATTGCAGAGGGGCTGTGACCGCAGAGCGCTTTGCACGCCACCGCCTGTTTATACGGCGACCAAGGTCGTTCAGATCCGAACACGCAAGGCAAAGATGAGTCAGGCAGTGTTTGCTGGCTTTCTGAATGTCACGACTTCAACTGTTCAGAAGTGGGAATCCGCCAGTTCGGGTAAGCACCCCTGCGGGTCGGCGGCAAAGCTGCTTCAGCTCATCGAGAAAAAGGGCATAGAGGCACTTGCCGTATAGAGGGCAGGGCAGGTCGGGTAAGCGCGCCCACTGCCACTAGTGTGGCTGCCTGACCGCTAGAAATTTGTGCGTTTGCACTACCTTTGGTGGTGGGTAGTCAGGTCAGCCGTATGTGAAGCTGAGGTGGACGGGAACCTGATTGGTTTCTCCATTCTGTATCAGCCGCTGATATACTCGCCATGCTCGAAGAACTTGGTATCCAAACCCTTCTTGAACTGCACGACCAGATCATCGATCAGGAAGATGGTTACTGGGTCAAAATTGAGGCATGGCGCGTACCGATTAGCCGCGGCATTCCGCACGGTGTTCGATACTCGCTGACCTTGCATGAACCTTTTGGCAAGCGAATTCTGGGTTACGACAACGCGCACTCGGTAAAACTACCCGGACGGTTCAATTTTGTCGGTAGTCGATTGCCCTATGACCATCGACATGGGCATGCCAGTGAACGGCCGGTGCCATATGAGTTTCGGGATGCCCATCAACTGCTGGCAGATTTTTTTCGCGAAGTTGACCGAGTGTTGATAGAAATCAGAAGACCATGAAAGCAATAGTCATAGGCATCCTTCCCCAAGAACGCATCCGCGAGCGATTGCTGGCCATTGCGCGCGGGCAGTACACACCTAAGCCATCAGAGCCGCGTATTTGGTTTACCTCCATGCGGTCTTTGGCAGAGGTGCTCAGTGATGAGAACCGCGCATTACTGAAGATCATCCAAGAGACCAAGCCTCAATCCATCTCGTCGCTGGCTCACATGACTGGCCGTAAGCCAGGCAACCTGTCGCGCACGCTCAAAACCATGTCCAATTATGGATTTGTCGAAATGCGACGCGAGAGCCGCCAAGTGCGCCCCATCGCAAAAGCAACTGAGTTTCGAATAGTGGCTTGAGTACTACTCAGCAGCACAGCCCCGCTCAAAAACGCCAGCGGGGTGTTTCGACCCTGGGCACCGGTCAATTGCCCCTAATTCCCTAGATTTCTATCTCTGCTTCGTTTGGCTGTGGTGGCACTTTATTGCTGCGCATGGCCTTTGCACATCTTGTCATTTATATATAAATGAGTATAAATTCTTGCTGTCTGGTGAATGCAAAGAACTGCGCTGGGTTGGGTCCTTACAGCAGGACATGTCTTTAATTCGCGCCCGCTTGAAGAGTGCACAGGCACATGCCGCAGGAGTTGGTAATGACTGACATTGCCAAGGGTTCGACGAATGTTTACGAAGACATCGGCTTGTCCGATGCTGCCGGTATGCAGGTCAAGGCGGCCTTGGTTGCCAAGGTGGCCGAGATCATGAAAGGCCGTAACCTGACTCAAGTCCAAGCCGCTGTGATTTTGGGTATGTCCCAGCCGAAGCTGTCGGCCGTGCTGCGGGGTCAGTTCAGGGGTATCAGCGAGACCAAGTTGATCGACTGCATGAATCGCTTGGGTCGTGATGTGGAGATCGTTGTCCGCTCGCCCACGCGTCTGCGCCGTTCAGGTCGTACGCGCGTGGTGTTTGCCTGATTGCAGGCACGTACTGGTTCAGCGCGCCCACCGCCACCCGAACTGAAAGCTGACATCGGGTGAGTGGTTCACTTGGATGTCTTCGACCACGCTGGCTTCAAATACGCTGCCCGACTGCAGATGCCAACGACCGCCGACAGTCAGCTGCACTGCTTCGCGCAGCATCGGTAGGTCTGAACCGCGCAGCAGTGCGCTATGGGCATCGACCTGCATCAGGGCCTCCAGTTGCCGTGTGCTGCGCCAACTTAATGTGGCACTGCCAAAGCCCACGTTACGCGCCAACGGCAGCAAGCCGTCGCCACCGCTGCGCGAGTAGCCGGCGCGGGCGTCCATAGTCCAGCGTGTTGCCAGTGTGTGCTGCCACGTCAGCCAAGCAGCGGCATCAACCGCGCCATTGCCCATCAGCTTGGTGCTGTCACCGGTGGGCAGCTCCACACCAGCCCACGCGCTAAGCATGGTCTGTGACGACGCCATCAACGTGCGACCGGCCTCCAGTTGCAGGTCGCCCAGTGCCGCACCGCTAGCCACCAACACTGGCGCGGACCCTAGGCGTTGATAGGTGAGGGCATAGGCATTGCGGGGCACAGTGGGCCGTGCGCCCTGCGGCAAGCCGAAGGCGCGGTGCCAGCCATCGATGAAGCCATCGAGCACGCCGGCACTGCGCTGCACCACCGGCACGCTGGCGCGTAGCTGCCATGCGCCTACGCGTCGCGAGGCCGACAACGTGAGCTCGGTCGACTCTTCGTCGACCACCAAACGCTCTTGCGTGGTGGCACCCACGTTGACGGTATTGCTCCAGGCCAGCTGTGCATCGAGTTGCCACGCGTTGTCGCTTTTAGTGGCAGCGCCTACTGGCAGGTACTGCGCACGCGTCAGCGGCGTTTGATCGCGTATCGCCAACGGGTCGGCGTTGGCTGCTGTTGCCAGCAGATAAGCGGTGCCGGCGGTCAGCAGCGTGTGCAGCGAGGAGTGCATGGGTGGCCTTGGTGCGGCGGGAGTCGCAGCAGTTTAGCGGTGGGAGGCTCAGACACGATTTGAAAAGCAGTCGTTCAATGAACTACTCTATACCGAGGAGGTTCAGCAGCATGAAAACTGTTCGTATGAAAATTGACCTGCGTGCGCGGGGCGCAAAGCGTGTCGGTCGCATTGATGCCAAGCGCGTGGATGCCACGACAGAGGCCGACATCGCGAAGCACAAGGCCGCAGATGACGCCGATGCCATGCGCGATGCGGGCCGGTATGCACGTCGCGTTCGCAGTCGACTGGGATTCAGTCAGGCCGAGTTTGCTAAGCGCATTGATGTGTCTTTGGACACCATTCGCAATTGGGAGCAAGGCAAACGCCGCCCGACAGGCGCAGCCAAGGCCTTGCTGCGAGTACTGGACAAGGCGCCGGAGGCCGCTCTGGCGGCGTTGAGCTGAGTCACCCAGCAACGCTAAAAAGGGTGGCTGTCTAGATAACATCTTTGTTATCTTTTACCCATGCGATCGCACGACCAATTAATTCGTTCTCTGACCCGCAGGCCTGGCGTTAGATCAGCGCTGGAGCGCATAGAGCGCGAGGAGGGTGATCTTCTCGATGCGCTGCTCAAAGCCCGGGAAGATGCGGGTCTCACGCAGGCTCAGGTTGCTGCGCGGATGGGAACACAGGCGCCTGCTATTGCACGTCTGGAGCGTTCGCTGGCCACGGGCAAGCATTCACCAACAGTCGCGACATTACGTCGATATCTACAGGCCTGCGGAAAGCAGCTGCAATTGAAAGTGTGCTGAACCCTGCATCACCCACTGGTGGGTGATGCATCGTGTGGCGCTTGTTTGGCAAGGACTCGCTCTTATTGGCTAATTGCCATCTATTTAACGCTCGGCGTCCCGGCTAGTTCCTGCAAAAATTTTCCCAGCGTGATTTTTTTATCACACCAAGTGTTATACACTGCTGGAGCGGGTACGTTGAAAATCCTGATAAGTGGATGGTTCGCGCGCTTTGCGCGCAAGCAGGGACTGACTGCAGATGTACTCCGTGCTGCTGTAAGTAGGGCGGAGCATGGATTGATTGACGCTTCGCTGGGTGAGGGTGTCATCAAACAACGCATTGGTCGTAGCGGTTCGGGAAAGTCTGGCGGCTATCGCGCCATTATTTTTTACAGCAAGCGACGCTGTGCCATTTTTGTTTTCGGCTATGCCAAAAGCGATCGCGCCAACATTCGCAGCGATGAATTGTTGCAGTTCAAGAAGGCTTCTAAGGTTATGCAGGGGCTGACCGACGATCAGTTGCAGACCTTGGTTCAAACGGGACAATTTGAGGAAGTACGCCATGGACACCAAGTACAAGACCGATGCAATGGCTGCCATCCACGAATCCATGGAGGCATTGCGCGATATCGGCGCTATCGATATTCAGACCATGCGGGAGTTTGATGAGGCCTGTCTGACGCCGGTTCAGGTGCTGTCACCTGATCAAATCAAAGCTCTGCGGTTAAGAGAGCGCATCTCGCAGCCGGTCTTTGCGCGCTACCTGAACGTGTCGCGCAATTTGGTTTCTGATTGGGAGCGCGGTGTGAAGCGGCCTGGTGGGCCCGCGCTGCGTCTGCTGAGTGTGGTTCAGCGCAAGGGCTTGTCAGCCATTGCCTAGAAGAAATTAACGCTAGCCGCCAACCACCCTGCACCACCCACTGGTGAGTGATGCAGGGCGCGGCAGTTGAACTACCTTAGAACGAGTAGTTGACCCCCAACGTATAGGTGCGGCCAATGGTGTCGTACTGCAGGCTCGGCTGACCGGTGCCGCCAGTGCCCACGGTGGTGGGTGTCTGCGGCGGTGCGCGATCGAGCAGGTTGGTCACGTTGCCAAAGAACCGCAGCTTCTGCTCACCGACCAGGTGCTCATAGCTGATGTTCAGATCGGTGTAGAACACCGAGCTCACCGTGTTGTCCTCGATGGTTGCTGCGTTGGCAACGCCCGTGTTGAACAAACGGTTAAGGCCACGCTTGTCGATCCAGCGTCCCTGCACAAACGCACGCATCGGGCCGTTCTGGTACACCACGTTGGTGGTGAAGCGCCATTCCGGCTGCTCGAAGCTTAGATAGTCGCGCGCCAGGTCCAGCACCTGCGTGGAGTTCTCGTTGATGCGATTGGCATAGAACCGCAGGCCCAGACGCTCTGCACCACCAAACAGCTCGATCGGCTTGCTGTACTGCATCTCAGCATCCAAACCACGGATGCGCTGGTTGGACAGGTTGAGGAACAGCACGTCGATGCGCACGATTTGGTTACTAGCATCGCGTTTGACGAACTGACACAGGTCGGTCGCACCGGCTGCGCAGCGATCCACGATGCTCTGCTGCGGCAGTGTGCCCAGTGCACCCGAGATGTTGATGTCGTACCAGTCCACCGATGCCGAGAACCCTTGCAGCAGATCCGAGGGCTGCCACACCAAACCAAAGGTGGTGGTGTCTGCTTGCTCTGGATTTACGTTGGGGTTGCCGCCGGTAAAGCTGGTGGCACCGTTGACCTGCACGTTGTTGTTGAGCGGGTCACGCACGTTGGCACCACCGGCGGTGGCATCAAAACGCTCACGGATGTTGGCTGCACGCACGTCACGTGACTTGGTCGCGCGCAACCGCAATGAGTCCAGCGTCTGCCAGCTCAAGCCATACTTCCAAGACGAGATGGCACCGGAGCCGGTGTAGGTGGCCCAGCGATAGGCCAGGTCTGCTTCCAGTGCGCGCACAAAGGGCTTGTCTTTGAGCAGCGGCAGGCTCAACTCGGTGAACGCTTCCTTCACAGAGAAGTTGCCTTCAAGCACCGTGTCGGGCGTTTGGATGGAACCGGTAAACAGCACGTTGGACAAGCTGGCATTGCCTTGGAATCCTGTTGGGATGCCACGCACGCCCACATAGCCGCCGGTCTGCGTTTCGTTGAGCAGACCGCGCAGGCCGGTGCTCACGCCGTTGATGTACACAAACTCGTCAGTCAGATCGACCTTCCACTGACGCACCTGATCGCGACGATAAGACGCGCCCATTGCCATGCGGAACGGCCCGGCACCGACGCCGTCATATACCTTGCCGCTTAGAGCCATTTCGGCAAAGGTCTGGCTGTAGGTGGATTTGACGTTGGTGTTCTTGTCCACCAGATAGGCCTTGGCCGCCGGTGACACGCTGTCTACGCCACCAAACAGATTGACCGGTACGCAATCACCAAACTGCGTGGGGTTGAGCAGTGCAGCACGGCACACTGTTTGACCGTTGGCGGGGTTTACCACTGCGTCCAGTGCCAAGTACAAGCGGCTGGTGATCAGACCATCCTGAAAGTTCATGTCCTGATCGTTGCTGCCGTACTGCGCATAGCCGGTGAGCTTCCAGTCTTCCAGCACGCCACTGGTAAAGCGCTTCTCAAAGCCCACAGTGCCCGACGAGAGCTTGTTGCTCTGGTTCACAACGTATTGGCCCAAGCCGCCCTGACGATCGTTACGTGTTGCACCGGTGAGGCCCATGTTGAACGAGGCCACTTTGTTGTCGGTCATGATCTGCTGCACGTTGGACGGCAGATACGGGTTGCCCGAGTAGATGGTGCCTTGCCACGTAGAGCCCACCATCACCGGTGAACTGAACCACGGGCCGCGCACCTTGGACATGCCATAGATGCCTTGCAGATAGATGTTGGTGTCGTCCGACACGTCGTAGTCCAAATACACAAACGCACTGTGACGGCCGTTGGCCTGCTGCACGGCGTTGTCGGCATCGATGCCCCAGGTCGGATCTTGCTGCGGGTCTGCATAGCAGTTGCAGCCGCCGTTCAAGCGGCCCACGCCCGAGAAGTTGAGCTTCTGCGCGGTGACCGAACTGCCGCTGCGAATGAACTCGAGCTTGTCCAGCAGGGCGTTGGTGGAGTTGATGACGCCGCCCACAGACGTGTTGCTGGGCTTTACGTAGTCCCGACGCAGATAGGTGTACTGACCGCTGGGATCGGTGACCAGTGCGTTCTGCTTCATCCAAGGACGCGATTGCAACGCCTCGAGTGACCAGATGGGGTCTTGGTCAAAGTAGTCGGCCGAGACCAGCAGGTGAGCGCGATCGCCCAGCTTAGTGCCATAGGTGCCGCTGAAGGTTTGGTTAGCGCCGTCGTTGCGCGATGTTTGGCCCGTGGCAACACGGCCGGTAAAGCCATTGAACTTGGTGTTGAGCACAAAGTTCACCACACCGGCCACAGCATCGGTGCCATAGACAGCCGACGCACCACCGGTGACGGTTTCGATGTTGCTGATAGCCCCTTCGGGCAGCGTGCTGACATCGACCGCGCCATAGCGGTTGCCGCTGGGCACGCGACGGCCGTTGAGCAGCACCAGCGTGCGGGCAGGGCCGGCACCACGCAGGTCCAGGTTCGAGCCACCCGAGAACAAGGGCGCATTGCCTTGCGGACGGCGGTTGTTGAAGAACTGCGGCAGTTGGCTCAGTGCTTCGATGAGCTGCCTTGGGTTCATGTCCTGCAGTTCGGTTTTCTCGACTGCTGTTACCGGGGTGGGTGTTTCAAGGCCGGTGCGCGCGATGCGCGAGCCGGTGACTACAACCTCTGACAAATCGGCTTCTGCCGCGGTGGCAGACAGACTGATGATGGCCGATCCACAAATGGCAGCCAGCCGCCTGCCTGCCTTCTTCGAATGACGTGAGCGCATGAATCCCCCAAAACATATTTTTTAATTATCAACTGGCGATCTTTGTCGCCAGCAACTCGAACTTAGGCCGTGCGGTGCCGGAGTACAAGATGCACGTGTAAGCGCTGCCCAATGAGGTAGTGGCAGTACTAGTTTGGATTCGCTTTGAATATCGTCCGCGGGCAGAACGCCGGGCGGAAAATCACCGGCCCCGTAGGGCCGGTGACACTCGGTCAATCAATTAACCGATAAGGAACTGAGCGCGGCTGTGGCCGTTGGTCTCTGCCTCGACCAGCCAGCGCGGCGTCTTGCCACGACCGGTCCAAGTGTTGCCGTTGCTGTCTTTGTATTTGATGGCGACCGTTCCGGTGCTCTTGGCCTTGGCGGAACCAGGCTTGCGACCGCGACGCGGTGCTGTAGCACTGCCCTTGAGATCATCGAGCGAAACACCCAACTTCTCCATCAGCGCTTTGACCTTGCGAATAGCAGGTTCGCGCTTGCTTTGGGCCTTATCGAGGGCCTTTTGCAGTTTGGCGATTTGGGTCTGGATTGCGTTGATGTCGGATTTTGCCATGTGCTTTTATTAACTAGTTTTGTTATCCAATTGATAACACCGTGTAATTTACACAAAATCTACATATTTGCAAATTAAATGGCCTTAATTGCTTTCCAAAATGGTTTTGATACTCAGGCTGTGGTCAGTTTGAGCTTGCGTACGTTGCGTAAATCAACGTTTTGTCGCGCTTTCCACAGTCCGTGCTGTTGCTGCATGTTCAGCCAGCTCTCTGCGGTGCGTCCCAGACATTTGGCAAGTCGCAGCGCCATTTCCGGCGTGACATCGCCTCTGCCGGCAATAATTCGATTGATGGTGGAGGGCGCGATAGCCAGTTTGCCAGCCAGCGCGCGGCCGCTGATTCCCAGCGGCTGCAAATAGACCTCGTTGATATACTCGCCTGGATGCATTGGATTGTGCATTGGCATCAGTGATAGTCCTCGTAATCGATCTTGAAGGCATCACCGTCGAAAAACTCGAAGGTGATTCTCCAGCTTGCGCTGACCCAGACGGACCAGCGTCCAGTTTGATTGCCCTTCAGCGGATGCAGCCGAAAGCCCGGTTCTGCCATGTCTTGTACAACTGTGGCAGTTTCTAAGGCGGTCAGCAACATGCGCAGCCGCCTGGAATGGTGGGGCTGAATGCCTCCCAAGCTGCCGTACTCAAAATAGAGTTGCAGGCCCTTATGTCGGAACGATTGGATCACCCATGCAGCGTGATCTTAAAAACTATTCAGCCCAAGCGTTGGCAGCCGTCAAATAGGGTGGGAATGCCCAGTAATCAGCCAATACCCCCAAAGCACAGGTATTTGATCTCCAGGTAATCCTCGATGCCGTATTTGGAGCCTTCACGCCCCAAACCGCTTTCTTTGATTCCGCCAAACGGTGCCACTTCGGTGGAGATAAGCCCTTCGTTAATGCCAACGATGCCGCACTCCAACGCCTCTGCCACACGCCACACGCGGCCGATATCGCGTGAATAGAAATATGAGGCCAACCCAACTTCGCTGGCATTGGCCAGCGCAATGGCCTCTGCTTCCGTCTCGAATTTGAACAGCGGTGCCAGCGGGCCAAAGGTTTCTTCGCTAGCCACTTTCATGCTGGCCGTTACGCCGGTCACGATAGTCGGTTCGAAAAACGTGCCGCCCAATGCATGGCGCTTGCCACCCAGCGCGATGTGCGCGCCATGCGCCACAGCATCGGCAATATGTTCCTCAATCTTGGCCACTGCGTTGGCGTCGATCAGCGGACCGATTTGCACGCCAGCATCGGTGCCAGGGCCAATACCCAATGCAGCCACAGCCTTGACCAGTTTCTGAGTAAACGCCTCGTAGACGCCTGCTTGTACTAACAGGCGGTTGGCGCACACGCAGGTTTGGCCAGCGTTTCGAAACTTACTGGCTAGCGCGCCTTGCACGGCCGCATCCAAATCCGCGTCGTCAAACACGATGAACGGTGCGTTACCGCCTAATTCCATAGAAATCTTTTTCATGGTGCCGGCGCACTGGGTAGCCAGCAATTTGCCAATCTCTGTTGAGCCGGTGAAGCTGAGTTTGCGCACGGCAGGGTGGGCGGTAAGTTCGCCGCCGATGGCGCCGGCACTGCCGGTAATGCAATGGATAGCGCCGGCTGGCACGCCGGCCTCTAACGCCAAATGGACCAGAGCCAATGCAGATAAGGGCGTTTGACTGGCGGGTTTGATAACCACGGTGCAGCCGGCGGCCAGTGCAGGGCCCACCTTGCGGGTAATCATGGCCGCCGGGAAATTCCACGGGGTAATGGCCGCGCACACGCCAATGGGCTGCTTGAGCACGACGATGCGCTTATCGCGTGCGTGTGCGGGAATGGTATCGCCATACACGCGCTTGGCTTCTTCGCCAAACCATTCGATAAAACTGGCGGCATAGGCGATTTCGCCGCGGGACTCGGTCAAGGGTTTGCCTTGCTCGGCGGTCATGATCTGCGCCAGATCTTCTTGGTTGGCCATAATCAGCTCGAACCAGCGGCGCAAAATAACGGCCCGTTCTTTGCCGGTGCGGGCACGCCACTCAGGCAGTGCGCGCTCTGCAGCCTCGATGGCCCGGCGCGTTTCTGCCGCACCTGCTTTGGGCACCGTGCCCACAAGCGCACCGGTGGCCGGGTTGGTCACTGCCAAAGTGGTGCCGTTGTCGGCATCGACCCAGGCTCCGTCGATGGCGCACTGCGTACGCAGCAAGCTGGTATTGGTGAGTTTCATGATCCAAATACTGCCTTAAAAATGCGGTCAAAAGAGGGATGCGACTGGGTCTGTGGCAAACTGCAGCCACTCTAGCTTGAGAGCCCCGCAATGAATGTAGATGAATTGATCGCGATCGACGTACATACACACGCCGAGATTTCGTGCCGCGAACCGGAAGACGACTACGCCAACGAGATCGAAGAGCAGAAGAAGAAATACTTCAAGTCTGGCTCGCCGCCCACTATTCAGGAAACTTGCGACTACTACCGCGAGCGCAAGATCGGCTTGGTGATGTTCACAGTCGATACCGAATTTGAAATCGGTCGCCGCCGCATCCCCAATGAAGAAGTGCTGGATGCGGCCAAAGCCAACAGCGACATCATGATCGCCTTTGGCAGTGTTGATCCGCACAAGGGCAAGATGGGGCTGCGTGAAGTGCGCAAGCTGATCGATGCGGGCGTGGGCGGATTCAAATTTCATCCGACCTGCCAGGGCTTTTATCCCAACGACCGCATGGCCTATCCGTATTACGAGGCAATGGCCGAGGCCAAGCTGCCGGTTATCTTCCATAGTGGCCACTCGGGCATGGGCTCGGGCTTGCGCGGCGGTGGCGGTATGCGCCTCAAATATTCCAACCCCATGCACCTAGATGACGTGGCGGCCGACTTCCCCGACATGACGATCATCATTGCCCACCCGTCGTGGCCGTGGCAGGACGAGGCGCTGTCGGTGTGTCTGCACAAGCCCAATGTCTATATTGATCTGTCGGGCTGGAGCCCCAAGTACTTCCCGCCGCAGCTCATTCATTACGCCAACACGCAGCTCAAGACCAAGATGCTGTTTGGCACGGACTATCCGCTGATCACGCCAGAGCGTTGGATGAAGGACTATGAGGCGGCAGGCTTTCGCGAAGAAGTGAAGCCGCTGATCATGAAGCTAAACGCCATCAAGGCATTGGGCTTGGATCGCTAAGGCACTGTGCATTGCACCGGGGGGGTGACATGAACACACGTCGTATCGTGTTGGCACTGGCGGTAACGCTGGCCACTGTGGTGTTTGCGCCGGCAGCACTGTCACAAACCAAAGCTGCCAAGCCGCTCAAGATCACCGTCTATGGCGGCAGTGGCGCCATTGGCAGTCGCATCGTTGCAGAGGCCGTGGCGCGTGGTCATGGGGTCACTGTCGTTGATCGCAGCCCCAAGGCTGACTCGGCCCCGGCCGGCGTCAAAGTGGTGCAGGGCGATGTGTTTGATGTGGCCGATATCGGTCGCAACATCGCTGGTCAAGACGTGGTCATTACCGCCGTGGCGGCACGCCCGGTGCCCACGCGCGATTTCTATGTGCGGCTGGTTAAGGGCGTGGTCGAGGCACAGCGTGCTCAGAAGGGCGCCAAGACGCGCTATCTGGTGGTAGGTGGCGCTAGCAGCCTGGAGGTTGCGCCGGGCAAACGCCTGGCAGACACGTTGCCTGCCACGCTGCCCGAGGGCACCAAGAACGAGATCTTTTCGATGGTCGACGCATTGGACTGGATGCGCACGGTCAGCGATGTACCGTGGACGTTCTTTAGTCCCGCAGGGACTATTGCTGCAGGCACGCGCACCGCTAAGTTTCGGGTGGGTGGCGATCAGCTGCTCAAAGACGACAAGGGCGACAGCCGCATCAGCTATGAAGACTACGCGGTAGCTATGCTCGATGAAGTTGAAGCACCGCGCTTTGCCAACAAGCGCTTTACTGTTGCGTACTGATCCGTAGAGGCCAGGCAATGCGTGCAGCTCTAACGTGGATGGCTTGTGGCCTGTTGCTGTGTGCAGCAGCGTCCGCTGGTGCGCAGAGCGCTGCTAAGGCAGTAGAAGCCGATGGCACCACAGCATTACATCGCGCTGTGTATGCCGGTGATCTGCCGCAGGCGCAGCAGTTAATTGCCGCTGGTGCCGATGTGCGCGCGGTCAATCGCTTCGGGGCCAATGCCATGCAGCTGGCTGCAGTGCGCGGTGATGCCGCGCTGCTGCGTGCGCTGCTCAAGGCCGGTGCTGATGTCGATTCGACCACTGCCGAAGGCCAAACAGCGCTGATGGCGGTGGCACGCACCGGCAACGTGGAGGCCGCGCAGGTGCTGCTAAAAGCCGGCGCTTCGCTGCATGCCCGGGAGAACTGGGGTGGGCAGACGGCACTGATGTGGGCCGCAGCGCAGTCGCAACCTGAGATGGTGCGTTTGCTGGTGTCGCAGGGTGCGCGTGTGAACGAACGCTCTGCAGTGCGCGACTGGCAACGTCGAGTGACGGCCGAGGGTCGCCCCAAAGACATGTATCGCGGTGGCCTGACGCCGCTGCTGTTTGCCGCGCGTGAAGGCTGCATGCCTTGTATTGATGTGCTGCTCAAGGCGCGTGCTGATATCAACTTGGCAGACCCGGATGGCACGACGCCGCTGATCATGGCGCTGCTCAATGTGCACTGGGATACCGCGCTGCACCTCATCGAGCGCGGTGCCGACGTACAGCAATGGGATCGGTATGGCCAAACACCACTGTATGTAGCGGTGGATCTCAACACGCTGCCGATCGGCCGTCGCGTGGAGTTGCCTGCAGACGATGTGAATACCGGTGAGGATATGGTGCGTGTGCTGCTGCAGCGTGGTGCCAATGCCAATGCGCAGCTCAAACTGCGTCCGCGCTATCGCAACATTCCCAACGATCGCTACATGGACCCCATGATTGTGTGGGGAACCACGCCCTTGCTGCGTGCGGCCAAGGCCGGTGATGTGCCAGTGCTCAAGCTGCTGCTGCAACATGGCGCGCTGGCCAACTTGGCCAATGCCCAGGGCGTTACACCGTTGATGGCCGCCGTGGGCGATGGCCACATTCATGACCCCACACGCGGCCGGTTTCGCACCGAAGAAGACGCGCTGCAATGCTATGACCTGCTGCGCGCAGCTGGGGCCGACGCCGACGCGCGCACATTGCTGGGCTACGCCGATGCGGATCTAAAGATCATCACCGCCGCCAATCGCACTGCGGTACATGCCGCCGCATCGCGCGGCTGGAACACCGTGGTTAAACGCTTGGTGGCTGATGGCGCCAAGCTGGATGTGATCGACAGCAATGGCTTGTCGGCTATCGACTATGCGCTGGGACGCTTTCGCAAAGAGTTCAACGCCAAGCAACCCGAGCAGTACACCGACACCGTGGCCTTGCTGAGGCAGCTGGGGGCCAGTGCCGAAAACCCCACTGCGACGTTCGCACCTTCATCGGTGCCGCGCATTACTGCGGTAGTGCCGCAGTAATCCTGCAACAGGCCGGCAGCTGCCGGCCTATCCCTGTGTTTACGTGACTTTCAGCGCTGGGCTCACAAGCCAGCCGTGGCCACACTGCTGCCTGCATTGATTTTGTATATTGGAGAAATATACAATGCTGGCACTGTTTGAATCAGTGGTCGGCTTTGACTGGGACGACGGAAACCTGCAAAAAAACGAGAGGCATGCGGTGCACTTTCGTGAGGCAGAGGAAGTCTTTCTCTGTGCCAAGCCGCTGGTAGCCCAAGATCATGAGCACAGCAGCGTAGAACCTCGGTTCCACGCTCTGGGGATCACGTCGGCAGGCCGGCTGTTGCACGTGACCTTTACCCTGCGCTCTGCCGGTGCACTGATTCGGGTGATATCTGCCCGCGACATGAGTCGCAAGGAACGCGTGATCTATGGCCAAGCCGCTCAAGAAGACGCCCAAGTTCGCCACTGAAAAAGCCGAGCGACAGTTTTGGCGTACGCAAGACTCGTCTGACCATGTCGATTGGTCGCAGGCTAAGCGCGTGGAGTTTTCTGGACTTAAGCCGTCCACCAAAACCATATCACTGCGGCTGCCGCAGGCCTTGCTAGAGGGTATTCGCGCAGCTGCCGCCGAGCGCGATGTGCCGTATCAGTCGTTGATGAAAGTATGGCTGCACGAAAAGCTGCACAGCCTCAAGTAACCTAGGCCCGGCATTACCCGCCACGTAGTCGCGCGTCGAACCGCGCCAGCATGCGCTCGGCATCGGGCTTGAGCCCACTGAATAGCTCAAAGGCCATCACGGCCTGAAACACTGCCATGCCGCCGCCATCGAGCGTGTGGCAACCGGCAGCGCGCGCGACGCGCAGCAGTTCGGTTTCCAGTGGCACATACACCACCTCGGCCACCCACAGGGGCGGGCGCAGGCATTCAGCCGGCACCGGGAGGCCTGGCAGCTTGGCCATGCCGGTGGGTGAGGCATGAATGAGGCCGTCGGCCGTTGCCAGTGCCTCATGCAGATCGCTCACCACCGACACACTGCGATCGGGAAACTGTGCAGCCAAGCGCGCCGCAAGCGTAGCGGCGCGTGCAGGGTCGCTGTCGTGTACTTGCAGGGCCTGAGCGCCTAATTGCAGCGCGGCGTAGCCCACTGCAGAACCTGCACCGCCGGTCCCCACCAGCACCACGCGCTCGCGAGCGACATCGGCCATGCCGCGGCGGAAGTTCTCGGCAAAGCCCCACCAATCTGTGTTGTGACCTTCGCGGCGGCCGTTGCGAAACACCACCGTGTTGACCGACTGCAGTGACTGCGCATCGGCCGACAACTCATGCAGCAGCGGCATGACTTTCTGCTTGCAGGGGAAGGTGATGTTGAGGCCGGCAAATCCCTGGGCCTCGGCCTGGTCGAGCAATCGGGGAAGCGCGCTGGCACCGCCATCAATGAGGTCGATGTCGAGCAGCTCATAGCGGTAATCGAGCCCCAACGCCGCGCCTTCGTCCATGTGCAGCGCCGGGCTGCCGGATTTTTGGATGCCGGCGCCGATCAAACCGACGCGAACCTGAGGGAGGGGAGCCGGGTGTTGGCGTTGCGAGTGGGGCATGGACACGAAACCTATCTGAACCGCAATAAAGTTGACATGAACTAACTGGTACGTTTATCGTCCGCCGCAGATTAGCCTTAACGGCTGTGTCTTAACAAGAACCAATGCAGGGGCCTGCGCAATGAGCAACAAATCTTTCCGTCTTGAGTGGCTGCGCTTCCGCGCGTCACAGATGATTGCTGTGGGTGCCGCAGTGTCGCTGCCGCTGATGGCTGGTGCGGCCTTTGCCGCTGATGCAGCCGATGTCCTCGAAGAAGTGGTCGTGACGGGTTCGAGCATCAAGGGCGCAGCGCCCGTGGGCTCCAATGTCATCACCGTGGGCCGTGAGCAGCTTGAAGAGATCGGTGCACAGACGGTGCAGCAGGTCCTCAAGACCGTGCCGGCAGTGGTCGGCTTGAACAGCGCAGGGCAGGGCTCCTACGGCAGCTTCGACGGTGCCGGCACCAACGCTCCGACCATTCATGGTCTGGGTGCTTCGGCTTCCAACAGCACGCTGGTGCTGATCAACGGCCATCGCTTGCCGCTGTCGGGTCTCAATCACACGTTGGGCGATCCTAACATCCTGGCACCGGCCGCGCTGGAGCGCGTCGAAGTGCTCACCGATGGCGCATCGTCGGTCTATGGCTCTGACGCTGTTGCCGGTGTGGTCAACTTCATCACTCGCCGCAAGTACCAAGGCGTTGAGGTGTCGGGCCAAGCAGGTTTCGGCAAGAACTACGACACCAAGTCGGTCAGCACGCTGGCTGGCACGCGCTGGGATACGGGCTCGGTGCTGGCGTCTTATGCCTTCTCTGACCGTTCGAGCCTCAGCACAGGCAACCGTGGCTTCACCGCGCTCAATCACACGGCTCAGGGCGGTACCGACCAGCGCTCTATCCTGTGCTCGCCGGCCACCATCATCATCGGCACCAATAACTACTACGCGCCCTACAGCGCAGCCTCGACCACCAACAACTGCGACTACTCGGGCCTCACCGACCTGCTGCCTGCAGAGCGTCGCCACAGCGTGTTCGTATCGGGTGAGCAGAACTTCGGTGATAGCGTCAACGTATCGGCCGACCTCATCTACTCGCTGCGCCAGAACCGTCAGAACGTCGCACGCGGTTCGGTACGCGCCACCATCTTTGGCACCGGCGCTGCCAATGCCACGCAGATCAACCCGTTCTTCCAGTTGCCTGCGGGTGTGACCGGTTCGTCGACTACGGTGGGTTTCCAGGCCGATGACCTGCTGGGCCCCGGTGCTCACATCGACAGCAGCGCCGAGACCACCTATGCCTCGATCAAGGGTCAGTACCGTATCAGCGACAGCTGGAATGCGACGCTCGGCACTGTGCTGGGTCGCGACCAGGCCAAGCAGCAGAACAACGGCCAGCTGTGCGTCAGCTGCGCTTACCTCGCGCTCAACGGCACCACCAATGCCTCGGGCAACATCACCACGCCGTCGATTCCGGGCACCACCGTGGCTGTGCTGGGTCTGCCGCTGACCACTGCCAACGCGCTCGATGTGTTTGGCGTGGGCACGGCCAACAAGACCTCTGCCGCCACGCTGGCCCGTCTGACCGACAGCCTGCAGACGGCAGTGGGTTCACAGACGCTGCGCAACTTCTATCTGACCTTCAACGGCTCGCTGTTTGCGCTGCCGGCCGGCGACGTGCGCGCTGCCATCGGCGGTGAGTACCTGGCCTACACCCTGGGTCAGGACATCACCCGCCCGACCAACTCCGGTCCGTCGTCGATCGCTTCAGCGCACCTGCGCTTGGACTACGATCGCAGCGTGAAGTCGGCCTTCGTCGAAGTGCTGGTTCCGATCGTGGCAGCGTCGCAGGGCATCACCGGCGTGCACAGCCTCGAGGTCAACGTCTCGGGCCGTACCGATGATTACAGCGACTTTGGCAACACCAGCAATCCCAAGATCGCTGCCAACTGGGAAGTCATCGAAGGCTTCAAGCTGCGCGGCAACTGGGCCAAGTCGTTCGTGGCTCCTGCGCTGACCAGCCGCGGCAGCAATGCCGTTGGTCTGACTGGTGAGTCGGGCTTTACGCAGTACGGTCTGGGCGCGATGAATGTGCCGGTCTCAACCTTCCCCACGGTCACCTCGATCCCGGGCTGCGCCACAGCGACTATCACCTGCACCTTGGGCACCACCATCACTGGCATCCAGTTGAACGGCGGTAACGGCAACCTCAAGCCGCAGACGGGCAAGTCGATGGGCTTTGGCTTTGATTGGAAGCCGAACTTCGTGAACGGTCTGCAGCTGTCGGCCACGTGGTGGAGCAACGAACTGCGCGGCGGCATCACGTCGCCGGTACCGGCGCTGGCACTCAACACGGCTGCGTTGAGCAGTCTGCTGACCATCCTGCCGACGCCCGCGCAGGTTGCGGCGGCCACTGCGGGTCTGCCGCAGACCGGCGCGCTGCCGGGCAACGTGTACTTCATCTACAACTATCAGCAGCGCAACGTGCTGAACCTGGATGTGGCTGGTATCGACTTTGATGCTCGCTACGCCGTCAACACCTCGCTGGGCCGCTTCAACGGCGGTTTTGGTGTGACGCGCAAGACCAAGTTCGATCAGTCGATTGGTGAGGGCGCTGACGCCTTCAGTGTGCTGGGCACGGCTGGCTTCAACACCACCTTCCCGTCACTCAAGCTCGAAGGTCGTGCGAACTTGGGTTGGCAACAGGGTCCGATCGACGCCAACGTGTACGTCAACTACACGGATAGCTACGTAAACTGGAGCGGTGGTTCGCAGGTTGCGGTGACCAAGGTCAATGGCGTGCCGACCGGTGGCGGTGCTGAAGTGGCCTCGAACACCACGGTTGATTTGAACGTCAGCTATCGCTTTGAGACCAGTTCATTGGGCAAGACGCAGGTCTTCCTCGATGCCACCAACCTCTTTGACGTGTCACCGCCGTTCTACAACTCGGCTAGCGGCTACGACAACATCAACGCGAGCCCGATGGGTCGCGTGGTGACGGTGGGCTTCCGGTCCAAGTTCTGATCAAGATGTAACTAGAACATGAGCATCGCGTCCCCCCTGCGATGGCTCGTGGTCGGGACAGCAGCGGCCTTCGTGCCGCTGTTGTCTTTTTCGGCCCCTGCCAACAGCGACTGGCCCACCTACGGACATGATCCCGGTGGCATGCGGCATTCGCCGCTCACACAGATCACACCCGCCAATGTGTCGACGTTGCAGCCTGCATGGACTTATCACATGCGCCCGGCCAATGCCGATGCTGCAGCACCCAGTGCTGCCGATACCGCGCAACGTGCGGCAGAGGGCGTAGGTCCGCCGCGTCGCAGAGCGAGTCGTTTTTCAGCATCACAAGCCACGCCGTTGGTAGTGGGTGGTGTGATGTATCTCAGCACGCCTTACCGCAAGGTGGTGGCGCTGCAACCTGAGACGGGAAAAGAACTGTGGTCTTATGACGTGCCAGGTCCTGGCCAGCCGTCATTGCGTGGTGTGGAGTATTGGCCCGGTGATGCCAAAGCTGCTGCCCGTGTTGTCTTTGGCACGCGCGACGGCCGGCTCATTGCATTGGATGCTGCCAGCGGCAAGCCTGCGGCAGGCTTTGGTGCCCAAGGCATCATCGACCTGAAGACTCAAGATCTGGTCGAGGGTGATGCCGCACTTAAGGTGAGTGCTCAATATGGTCTGACCTCCCCACCGATTGTCTGGCGCGATCTGGTCATCACCGGCTCTGCGACACAGGAATATCCGCAGCGCGGCGCTTATGGTGATGTGCGCGCGTGGGACATCCACACTGGGGCTTTGCGCTGGAGCTTCCACACGGTGCCGCGTCCGGGTGAACCGGGTCATGACACATGGCAAGGCGATAGTTGGCAGAACCGCTCGGGCGTCAACGTCTGGGGCTTCATGACGGTGGATGCGGCGCGTGGCATGGTGTATCTGCCGGTGGCTGCACCGGCCTGGGATCGCTATGGCGGTGATCGCGTCGGTGCCAATCTGTATGGCACCAGCATCGTTGCGCTCGATGCGCGCACAGGCCGTCATCTGTGGCACTTCCAGGTGGTGCATCACGATATTTGGGATTTCGATACGCAGGCGCCGCCGCTGTTGTTCGACTGGAAGGGCAAGGGTGGCAGCGTGCCGGCTGTGGCCATCGTCTCCAAGTCGGGCATGCTGTTCATGCTCGACCGTCGCAATGGCAAACCGCTTATTCCGATCGAAGAGCGCGCCGTGGCGGCCAGTGATGTACCTGGTGAACAAGCCTGGCCCACGCAACCCATGCCGGTGCGACCTGCGCCGTTTGCGCGCACCACGTTCTCGATGACGGATGTGGCCACGGTCACGCCCGAGCTGGAGCAGTACTGCCGCAATTGGATTTCCAGTCTCGACATGCGCATGGGCGGCCCTTTCCTGCCTGTCGGTTGGCACAAGCCCACCATCAATTTCCCCGGCCGCTTGGGCGGTGCCAATTGGGGTGGTGCGTCATACAACCCGGCCTTGGGTCTGCTGTTCGTTAACTCCAGTGACTTTGGTCATGTGGAGCAGTTGGGTCAGCGCGAGGACGGCAGCTTCACCACGGCCGACCCCTCGACAGGCCGCTTTCAGGAACGCGACAAGCGCTGGCCCTGTCAGCAGCCGCCCTGGGGCAGCCTGACGGCCATCGATGTGCACAAAGGACAGATCGTCTGGCGCAGCAATCTCGGCGTGACCGACAACCTGCCGGCTGCGCTGCAGGACACCGGTCGGCCCAACATAGGTGGCTCCATCTCTACGGCCAGTGGGCTGATATTTGTGGCAGCAACCGATGACGCACGACTGCGCGCCTTTGATGCACGCAGCGGTCAGTCACTGTGGACTTGGAAACTGGAGGCTTCAGCCCATGCAACGCCCATCACCTATCAAGGGCGCGACGGTCGTCAATACGTCGCCATTGTCGCCACCGGCGGCAGCTTCCTCGACAGCCCCATCGACAGCGATGCGCTTACTGTCTTTGCGTTGCCGTAGCGCAGCGGCCGCGCTGGCGGCGCTGCTGCTGTGTGGCACTGCATTGGCTCAGGCGCCTGCAGAACCGCGCGGCCCGCCGCCGCCGGGCTATGGCGATGCCTATGCCGGCAAGAAGAAGGTGCTGGTGATAGGCGATCTGCATACGGGCAATCAGAACGCCCACGATGCGCTCAGCCATGCCATTGCCACCATCGAGCAACTGGGCCGCAGCAGCGGTGCTTATGTGAGCTTTCTGCGCACCGATACGCAGTGGATCACCAAGGATGAAGTCTGGGGCATGGGCGACTATGCCAAGGGTGGGCCGCGTCAGGCGCGTGGCCGCAACCTCGATTCGTTTGATGCCGTGGTGTTCTATACCAATGGCGAGACCGAGATGACCGCGGTGCAGAAGCAGGCACTGTTGGCGTATGTGCGCGATGAGGGTAAGGGCTTTGTGGCCATCCACACGGCCAACATTCCATATCCGTCTTGGCAGGACTACGCGCGGATGATCAGTGCCAACTGGGACAATCATCCGTGGGGCATTGTCGAGGCACGCCTGCGGGTCGAGCGGCCCGACTTCCCGGGCCTTGCAGCACTGCCGCGCAGTTTTATTGCACGCGATGAGTTCTATCAGTACACAGCGCCCTTCACCCGCGATGATGTGGACGTGTTGGTGAGCATCGACACCAGCAGCGTTGATCTGACCAATCGCAACGTGCACCGCGCTGATCACGACTTTCCGCAGGTGTGGGCCAAGCGCTATGGCAAGGGCAGGGTGTTCTCATCGGCCTTGGGTCATACCGATGCGTCGTGGGATGACCCGAATGTGCAGCGCATCGTGCTTGAAGGCATCAAGTGGGCCATCGGCAGCAGCAGCTACGAGCCCAAGCCCCACGCAGCTCCCTAGGCTGCGTATTGCGACGCATCAGGGCGACTGGCTGAACCAGCGCTCCAGATAATCGATGATGCGGTCTTGTTCGGCTTCGGAGGCCACGGCCCCGAAGCCGACCATGCGCGCCACTTGGCGCTCCCACTCCTCAACCGGCCGCTTGCGCTGCACCACCATTTCGATGGGGTGGCAGACCGCACAGGCGCGCAGCAGCAGCGGTTTGTTGGCGTCGTCGGGTAGTGTCACAGGCTTGAGCGGTACAGCCGGTATCGTTGCCGGCGGCGGCGCATCGGCCGCGTGGACACCACAGCTCAGCAACAGCGTTGCCAGCAACGCCACGGTGCGTGTCTGCATCGCGCGGCTCAGCCTGCAGGCGGCGTGAACACCACGCGCTTCACATCGCCCACCACAAACACATAAGACAGCACGCCCAATGCCGCCAGCGTGGCGATATAGGCCAGTGCCCAATAGAACGAGCCTGTGTAAGCGACGATGAAGCCAATGACCAAGGGCGTGACCACGCCGGCCACGTTGGCGCACAGATTGAACAGGCCTGCCGTCAGTCCTATTAGCTCGCGCGGGGCGACATCGCTGATCAGCGTCCAGCCCAGGTTGCACATGCCCTGGCCAAAGAACGCCACCGACATCACGGCGATGACCAGTACGTCGTCGTCGACAAAATTAGCCGTAACGATGGTAGATGCAAGCAGCAGGCCGGCGACGATGGGTAGCTTGCGCGCTACGTTGGCAGAGCCGCTGCGCTTGAGCAGCAGGTCTGAGAGGGCGCCACCGGCCAGCACACCGACTGCTGCAGCGATGTATGGCATGACGGAGAAGAAGCCGACCTTGATCCAGCCCATGTGGCGCTCGGTGGCCAGATAGGTGGGAAACCACGTGAGGAAGAACACCAGCGTGGAGTTGCTGGTGAACTGGCCGATGGAGGCGCCCAGCACCTGACGCTGCTTGAAAAGGAAGCTGATGTTGGACCAGCTGAAGGCGATAGGCGCAGCAGGTGCCTCAATGGCTCCGCCTGCAGTGATGTAGTCGCGCTCCGCCTGGTTGATGCGCGTGCTCTGCGACGGATCGCGATACAGCCACCACCACACCAGCGCAAACAACAGGCCAGCCACACCGGCGCTGATGAACAGCATGCGCCAGCCGAAGGTGGCCACAATCCAAAACAGCAGCGGGCTCAAAAACGCGAGGCCCGCATATTGGCCGACTGAATACACACCCGTGGCGCGCGCACGTTCGGACTGCGGAAACCAGCTGTTGAGCACACGGCTGTTGCACGGATAGGCTGGTGCTTCCGCCACACCAAGACCCAGCCGGTAACCCAGCAGCGATGCAAGGCCGGTGGTGAAGCCCTGCAGCAGCGTAAACGCCGACCACAGGCTCACCGACAGAAAATAGGCCAGCCGCACACCGATGCGATCGATGAGCAGACCGCCGGGAATCTGCGAGGCGGCGTAGGTCCACGAGAACGCCGAAAATACCACGCCCATGACGGCCGCATCAAGGCCCAGCTCCTCACGCATCGGCAGCGCCGCTACGCTGATGACCGTGCGATCCAGGTAATTGATAAGCGTGCCGACGAACAGCAGCGCAAGAATGAGCAGGCGCGCGCGCGTCGGCCGTGTGCTCATCGTGCTGTGCCTGCAATGCGTGCGGCCAGGAACTCTATGCCATAGCGATAGCCTTCGATGCCCAGGCCGCTGATGACGCCGGTAGCAGCCACGGTAGTGATGGTATGCGAACGCCATTCGGCTTCACGGCGGTGCACGTTGCTGATGTGCACCTCGACGATGGGGCACTCGACCATCTTGAGCGCATCGAGCACTGGCACATGGTGATAAGAAAAGCCTGCCGGGTTGATGACCACACCGGCGTCTTTGCGCGCCGCCTGCAGCCATTCGATCATCTGGTGTTCGGCATTGGTCTGATGGCAGACCAACTCCAAGCCGTGGCGCGCAGCCACTTCCTGGCACATCGCCTCTACATCGGCGAGGGTGGCGTGACCGTAGATGTGGGGTTCGCGCTGGCCCAGCAAGTTCAGGTTGGGGCCATTGAGCAGCCAGATTCGCTTGGTCATCGTCGTGCGTCCTTATTGTTCGGTACGAAAGCGCGCTTGAGCGGCAAGCCGCACCGGCGCATTGGGCGCACCATACCCTTGGTAGCCGCGTCTTTCGACCACCTCGAAGAAGAAGCGCTTGTCGAAGGCGCGGGTGAAGTACTGGAAGTACTCACCGCTGGCATCGCGGTCATAGAGGATGTGGGCGGTGGCCAGCTTTTCGACCAAGGCATGGTCGAGTCCCAGCCGCGCTTCCAGATCCACGTAATAGTTCTGCGGGATGGGCAACAGGTCAATGCCCTGGCGGCGCATGCGCGCTGCAGAGTCGAAGATGTCGGCAGTGCGGAAGGTCAGGTGCTGCACACCGGCACCCATGTACTTGTCGAGGAAGCGCGACGACAGCGTCTGGTGCGCAGCAGACGCATTGAGCAGGATGCGCAGCTGCAGGTCGGGTGATTCCATGGCTTGGCTCTGCACCAGGCCCAGCGGATCCGCCACTTCGATCAGTGGCGTTTTGTGCAGGTCCAGCAGCGAGCCATAGAACAGCAGCCACGACAGCATTTCCTCGAAAGGCATGACCTGCGAGATGTAGTCGACGGCCTGCAGCGCGCCGTCTTCGGTATCCGGGTCTGTTCGCAGTGGCTCGAACTCGCTGTCCCAGATGGCTTGGCCGCCGTCGCTCTCTACCAGGTACAGCAGGCTGCCACCGACGCCACGCAGTGCGGGGATCGCATGCTCGCCGGCACCCACGGGCTGCGAGTAGGTGCCGATGCGCAGCGCCTGTGCGCGCTGCAATGCGGCAGGCACGTTGTCGACGCGCAGTCCGACGGCACACACCGAGGCGCCATGCGCCATGTCAT
This sequence comes from Pseudomonadota bacterium, assembly GCA_026398735.1. Lineage (GTDB taxonomy): Bacteria > Pseudomonadota > Gammaproteobacteria > Steroidobacterales > Steroidobacteraceae > ZC4RG30. The sequence continues at coordinate 130,332 of JAPLSH010000019.1, forward strand.
GGGTGTGCGCAAAGCCCTCGATCTCGCTGTTGATGACGATGTTTACATCGCCCTGGCTCCAGCGCGTGACGGCCTTGCGCAGGTGTTTGTCGCTCCTGCGAAAGCCCAGCGTTGAGAGCATGCGACCGAGCCGGGGCGCTTCGGCCTCGTTGGCTGCAAACTCCACGAACTCTATACCGCTGCAGCGCACGCGCGGCGCCGGCACATCGGCACTGCGTGCGCGGGCGATCTGATCCTGCAGATAGGTGAGCGAGCGCATGCCATCGACCGCGACGGTGGCCGTGTTGGCTGCGCGGAACCGGTCGTTGAAGGTCTCCAGCGAGAAGATGCCGCGATAGCCGATGTCCTGCAGCGTGCCGACATAGTCAACCAGCGGAAAATCGCCCTGGCCAGGCATGGTGCGGTAGTGACGGCTCCACGACAGCTCGTCCATGTACAGCTGCGGCGCATCGGCCAGCTGCACGATGCAGATCTTGGCCGGGTCGATGTCGCGCAGGCTCTCCAATGGCACCTTGCGTGCAAAGCTGTGGAAGCTGTCGAGCACGAGACCTATGGCCGGGTGATCGGTGCGGCGCACGATGTCCCAGGCGTCGCGGTGATCCCACACATGACGGCCCCAGGCCAGTGCCTCATAGCCGACCTGCAGGCCACGCCGTGCCGCCCGCTCGCCCAGTTCCTGGAAGTCGGCCACGATGCGGTCGCGATCGCCGACGCAGTCGGGGTGCACGTTGCTGCAGATCAGCAGACGGCTGGAGCCCAGCTCCTGGGTGATGTCGAACTTGCGTTCGATGCGGTCAAAGGTGCGTTGGCGCAGTGCGCCCGTCATCCCCTCAAAGTCGCGAAACGGCTGGTAGGCAGTGCAGGCCAGCCCGTGCGAGCGCAGCATGGCGCCTATTTGGCGCGGCGAGGCTGCGCAACTGATGAGGTCGCTCTCCATGATCTCAGCGCCCCAGTAACCGGCGGCGGCGATGGCTGCGATCTTGGATTCAAGGCTGCCGCTGATCGACACGGTGGCGATCGAGGTGAGCATGGGGGCCTCTGGGGTGGAAATTCCCGTCGAGGCTAGCGTGTACTAACCAGTTCGTCAATTTCTCCGGCGGGGAGTTGCGACGCCATCTGCACGGCACCAGCGCAGCACGGTGTCGATCACCACCTCGCGACGGGCACACAGCACTTTGGCTGCGCTCATGTCGTGCTCAAAGATGCGGGAGAACGTATGTCGGTTAGAAACGTTGTAGAACGATAGCGCGCTGATCGTCATGTGCAGGTCGAGCGGATCCAGCCCTTTGCGAAAGTCGCCGGACTTCTCGCCGCGCTGCAGCAGCTTTTGAAGCAAGTCGAGGATGCTGCGGCGGCGCGTAAGGAGGATATCCAGCGCTCCGATGTGCTGGGCCCGGTGGATGTTCTCGTTCATGACCAGACGCACGAAGTCCGGGTGGTCGTTATGCCAGTCATAGGTGGCACCGACCAGTTCGCGCAGAGCCTCGACCGGTGGCAGTTGGTCGGTGGTGACATCACCCTCTATGCGGCGGATCTGTTCATAGGCCTTTTCCAGCACGGCACGGTATAGCCCTTCCTTGCTCTCGAAGTAGTAATAGATCATCCGTTTGCTGGTGTTGGTGCGTTCGGCAATCTCGTCGACACGCGCGCCGGCCAAGCCCTTTTCCGAGAATTCGTGGGTGGCGACCTCCAGGATGTTGGCGCGGGTGCGCTCTGCGGCGCTTTGGGCGGTGTCGTCGGCGGCAGTGGCTGTCGCGTGCTTCTTCTTGCTGGCCATGCGGTCTCCAATCGGCTGTGCAGATGATAGCTGGACTCGTTGTTGCCGGCTGCATTGCGGTCTGGAGCGTTTCGGGAGAAAGTGCGCCCTGCCGATCCGGTATTGGGGGTTAAACAGTGGCCGATAAGCTCGACGATGCGTTTGCCGCAGGGCTCAAGCTGCGACGGGACATGTTTGGTCCGGCCGGTGCCGAGGACCGCCTCGCCGCGGCCACTGACTTTAATCGCCCCTTTGAAGAGATCGTCACGCAGTACTGCTTTGGCCAGACTTGGATGCGTCCCGGCCTGGACCTTAAAACGCGCAGTCTGTTGACCCTGGCTGCGCTGACGGCGCTGTGCCGGCCTAATCAGCTCAAAGTGCATGTCGCCGGTGCACTGGCCAATGGTGTCTCGCGTGAAGAGATCCGCGAGGTCATCTTGCATACAGCGGTTTATTCCGGCATACCCACCGGCGTCGAAGCCTTTAATGCAGCGGCCGAAACCTTCGCCCGCATCGATGCCACAGCCCCTTCGTCACAAGTTTGAATTCTCGGTAAAGGACATCTGCCAGTCATGAGCAACAACAACAAAAAACTCGTCGATGTCGCCGCCGTCATCGATGCGGCACCGTACTTCTGGATGCCTTTCTTCATCACGCTGATGATGATCCTCATCATGCTGTCGGACGGTTACGACCTGTTCCTGATGGGGCATGTGGGTAATTATTTTGTGAGTGACTGGAAAGTCAGCCGTGCCGATCTGGGGCCCATCAACACCGCAGGTCTGGTGGGTATGGCAGTCGGTTCTGTTGCGCTGGGCTGGCTGGGCGATCGCATCGGTCGCAAGAAGTCCTATTTCACTTGCTTGGTGTTTCTGTTCATCGGTTCGGTGCTCTGCTACCTGACCGCCAAGGCCGGTACGCCCGAGACAGCGGCCGAGTCCATCAAGACCATGACCTTGTGGCGCTTTGTCACGGGTCTTGGCATGGGTGGCATCACTCCGTTGGCCACGACGCTCATCTCCGAATGGACGAGCAAGAAGGTGCGCAGTGTGGTGGTGGCAGCGGTTATCTCGTCTGTGCCGGTGGGCGGTTCACTGGGCGGCTGGGCCATCCAGCACGTGGAATGGCAGCAGATGTTTTTGATTGGCGGCTTGGTGCCGCTGGCCTTGTTCTTTGCGTTCGGCTTTCTGTTGCCCGAGTCGCCCAAGTACATGGCGCAGCATGTGCACTTGCATGCTCGTCTGGCCAAGATGCTCAACCGTCTGGTGGGTGAGCAGCGCTTTGATGGCACCGAAGAGTTTCGGGTCCAGGAAGAGGGCAAGCGTTCCAGCCACTGGGTGGCCACGTTGTGGAACAGCGACTATCGCCGCGCCACGCTCTTCATCTGGATCGCGTTCTCGTTCAATAGCTTTGTGCTGTACATGTACACCAACTACCTCAAGGTGCTGATGCCGGTGGATCGCGTTGCGGTCGAGGTTGCCGGCGCAGCATTGACCTATTTCAGCTATGGCGCCTTCTTGGGTTCCATTGGCGGTGCCTTCCTTATCCGCTGGTTCGGCTCGCGTCATGTCGGCTCGGCGCTGGCCTTTGTGGGCGTGGTGGCCACCACTGCCATCGGTGTCTACCTGGTGGGTACGGGCAGCCCCACGCCGTTTAGCATCGTGGCCTCCAGCTTCATTGCCGGTGCGTCGATCAATGGCATGCAGGCTTTCATGTATGCAGTCAGTGCGAACTCTTATCCGACCGATATCCGCGGCTCGGCAGTGGGTATGGCACAGACCATTTCGCGCATCGGTGCAGTGGCCAGTCCGTTGGTGGCTTCGGCCTACCTTGCAATGAAGCCGCTGCCGGATGTGAACCTGTTCTTCTGGTTCGTAGCCGCCTGCGCATTGGTCACGACGATCAGCTTCTTTCTGATCCCGTCGCATATCGAGTCCAGCAGCCATCAGGCCAAGGCGGGCAGCTGAGGCCCTTCGGGGCATGATGCAGATCGCAGCGCTGCAAGAGCATCTGCGGGGGCAGGGCGGCAATGCCGCCCATGTTTCCAGGGTGCTGCGGCAGTGGCTCAACGCGCTGCCGCAGGATGCGGGTAAGCGGCGCATCGAGGACTACCTGCCGCTGCGTCTGCGGCAGGACTTGCCACTGTTTGAACAGCACCTGCACTCACTGGTCACAGTGCACTCGCGCCACAGCGCCGAGGACGGTTCACAGCGACTGTTGCTATCGCTGACTGACGGTCAGCAAATTGAAGCGGTGCTGTTGCCACGCGGCGGCCTGTGCGTTTCCACGCAAGTGGGCTGCGCCGTGGGGTGCGTGTTCTGTATGACCGGCCGCGGTGGACTGGTACGGCAGGTCGGCAGTGCCGAGATCGTGGCGCAGGTGGCGCTGGCGAGGCAGATACAGCCAGTGCGTCGCGTGGTGTTCATGGGTATGGGTGAGCCGGCTCATAACCTTGAGGCCGTCATGGAAGCCATCACGCTGCTGGGTAACGAGGGCAACATCGGTCACAAAGACTTGGTGTTCTCGACGGTGGGTGATGCGCGCGTGTTTGAGCGGCTGCCGCAAGGGCCGGTGCGTCCGGCGCTGGCACTGTCGCTGCACAGTTGCTTTGATGAGCGGCGGCGTCAGTTGTTGCCCAAAGCCCCGCCGCTTTCCGTAGCCGAGTTGATTGCAGCGGCCGAACTCTATGCGCGCAGCACAGGCTATCCGGTGCAATACCAGTGGACGCTGCTGCAGGGCATCAACGACGGCGATGACGAGCTCGAAGCCCTTGCCACGTTGTTGGCTGGCAAGCACGCGATGATGAACTTCATCCCTTGGAACGCCATCGACGGGATGCCTTATCAGCGGCCCTCGTGGGAACGCGCTGCGCAGATGGCCAATGTTCTCAACCGGCGTGGCATTCTCACCCGACTGCGCCGCTCTGCTGGCCAGGATGTAGATGGGGGGTGCGGGCAGTTGCGTGCGCGCGCCGAGCCACACCGCAAACACCGGAATGCGCCATGACCGAATCAACCTATCAAGCGCTTAAAGATCGCCATCGCGCCGAGCGTGAGGCGTGGAATAACGAGAACCTGAGTCTGCGCATACACCGGTCCCTGAGTTGGCTGGGCAGGGCAGAGCAGTTGCAACAGGAAGATGGCAGTGATGACCCGGACACGCGCTTTATCCTGACGTGGATCGCCTTCAACGCGGCCTATGCCAGCGACATCAAGTCGCATGCAGGCGAGTCTGAGCGCGAGCAGTTCATTGATTTCATCAAAGACCTGCATTCGATCGATACCAAGCGTCGATTGCACGATCTCATCTGGACGTCTTTCTCGGGCGTGATCCGCACGCTGCTCGATAACCGCTATTTGTTTGAAGGCTTCTGGCGTCATCACCGCGGTGACCGTGATGGCTATGGTGTGATCCGGGATTGGCAGGAGCCTTTTGAGCGCGCCAACATTGCGGCACGGCGTGCATTGGAGCAGCAGGACACGGTTGAGGTGCTGAGCATTGCTCTGAGTCGTGTGTATATGCTGCGCAATCAGATCGTGCATGGCGGTGCCACGTGGAATAGCGCTAAGAACCGTCAACAGGTGCGCGATGGCGCGGCATTGATGGGCCGTCTGGTGCCGGCGATGTTGCAGATCATGATGGACCGGCCCGCGCACTATTGGCCCGCTGCGTCCTTTCCTGTTGTGGGCGACTGAACAACTCCCGGAGAACGTGCGCATGAAGATGCTGTTTGCGATGCTGGCAGTGGTGCTCGCGCTCAACACCGCGCAGGCTCAGCTGCCCAAGTTTGATGACAAGACCGGCATCGCCGGCATCAAGGAAACACTGGCCGTCGGTACCCGCAACGCGGTCAAGAGTCTTGCCAAGCCCGATGGCTTCTTTGCCAACGAGGCAGTCAAGATCCTGATGCCCGAGAAGGTGCGGCGCATAACCGATCTGGCTTCCAAGGCCGGCTACGGTAAGCAGGTCGATGAACTGGTGCTCACCATGAATCGTGCGGCTGAGGCTGCTGCACCGGTGGCTGCAGATTATTTTGCGACGGCCATCCGCGAGATGAGCGTCGAGGATGCACGCGGCATCCTGACTGGCGGTAACACCGCAGCCACTGATTTCTTTCGCACCAAGACTCGCGACAAACTCTATAACGCACTCAAGCCCATCGTCTCGCGCAAAGTAGGCGAGGTGGGCACTGCCAAGGCCTACCAGTCGCTGGCCGGCAAGGTGAAGGACATTCCCTTTGTGGGCGGCAGCATCAACCTCGATCTGGAAGACTACGTCACCAATAAATCACTCGACGGCCTTTACACGATGGTGGGTCAGGAAGAGCAGAAGATCCGCGCCAATCCGGTGGCGCGCACTACCGACCTGCTCAAGGCTGTGTTCGGCAAGTGAGTGACGGTCGCAGCAGGCGGCTGCGGGTACTGGTGGCTGGAGCCACCGGTACCATCGGTGAGGCCACGGTGCGTGAGCTGCAGCAGCAGGGTCACGAAGTGGTCTGTCTGCTTCGCCACCAGTCAGCCGAGTCACTGCAGCGTTGGGTGCTGCGCCTGCCCGGCGCTCTGCTGCGTCAGGTCGATATGTGCAGTGCACAGTCATTGCAGCGCGATGGCTTCTGCGGTGAACACTTTGATGCGGTGGTGTCGTGTCTGGCCTCGCGCAGTGGCGTGCCGGCCGATGCCTGGGCCATTGATCATCACGCGCAGTCGCTGCTGTTGCAGGCGGCGCAGGCCGGTGGCGTGAAGCAGTTTGTGTTGCTCTCTGCCATCTGTGTGCAAAAGCCTTTGTTGGCCTTCCAGCACGCCAAGCTGGCCTTTGAGCGCGAACTGATGGCCTCTGCTCTGCAGTGGTCCATCGTGCGACCCACAGCGTTTTTCAAATCGCTGTCCGGGCAGATCGCGCGCGTGCGCAGCGGCAAACCGTTTCTGGTGTTTGGGGATGGTCTGTTGACGGCCTGCAAGCCGATCAGCGATGCAGATCTGGCCCGTTATCTGGCCGATTGCCTGCACGATCCGAGTCGAGCCTGTCGTGTGTTACCCATCGGCGGTCCAGGGCCTGCCATCACGCCGCTGCAGCAGGGGCAAATGCTATTTGACGCTGTAGGCAAACCCGCGCGTTACAAGCAGGTGCCGGTGGCATTGCTCGATGTGATCGTCGCGGTGCTGAGCGTGTTGGGCAGGGTGGTGCCGGCGCTGGCAGCCAAGGCAGAGCTGGCGCGCATAGGCCGCTATTACGCCACCGAGTCGATGTTGGTGTGGGATGCGGCTGCGGGCCGCTATGACGCCGATGCCACGCCTTCGACCGGCACACAGACGCTGGCCCAGCACTACGCTGCCGTGCTGCGTGGCGACGCACAGGTGACGCTGGGGGACCATGCGGTGTTTGGGAAGGATGGTGGGCGGTACAGGGATTGAACCTGTGACCCTTGCCGTGTGAAAGCAATGCTCTACCGCTGAGCTAACCGCCCGCCGTGGGCCGGCTTGGATCCGGCTCATCAACAGGGGGCGAAGTCTAATCTGGCAGCACCGCCGACGCAATTGCATCGGCGGGGAGCAAATTGGTGCTGCCGGCGGCGAGACCTGTCTCGCCTTGCTCGGCAATCGCCTGGCTCATCTTGCACTCTGCGGGCCTGGCGACTCCTGGTGCAGCGCACCGGCAGCTGAGATCGAGACTGCGCCGCGCCCTGCGCAAAAGCATTGAACCTAATGCAGCAGCTGCGTCGGCGGGCGCACAGATCTGCGATAAACTGGCCCGATCATGACTGTCGTTACCCGATTTGCCCCCAGTCCCACCGGTCTTTTGCACATCGGTGGCGTGCGCACTGCGCTGTTCTCGTGGCTCTATGCCCGTCGCCACGGCGGCAAGTTCATCTTGCGTGTCGAGGACACCGACCGCGAGCGGTCTACCGACGAAGCGGTGCGCGTCATCCTGGATGGCATGCGCTGGCTGGGCCTAAACGAAGACGAAGGTCCGTTCTTCCAGACGCAACGCTATGACCGTTATCGGCAGGTCATCCAGCAGATGATCGATGCGGGCCAAGCCTATTACTGCTACAGCTCCAAAGAAGAGCTGGAGGCGCTGCGCGAAGGGCAGTTGGCGCGCAAGGAAAAGCCGCGCTATGACGGCCGTTGGCGCGACAGCACGGCCACGCCGCCGGCGGGCATCACGCCTGTCATCCGCTTCAAGAACCCGCAGCACGGTGACGTGATCGTCAACGATCTGGTGCACGGGCCGACGGTGTTTCAAAACGCAGAGCTGGATGACCTGATCATTCAGCGCTCTGATGGCAACCCGACCTACAACTTCTGTGTGGTGGTCGATGACCACGACATGGGCGTGACGCATGTCATCCGTGGTGATGATCACCTCAACAACACACCGCGCCAGATCAACATGCTGTTGGCACTGGGTGCCACGCCGCCGGCCTATGCGCATGTGCCCATGATTCTGGGTGCCGATGGTGCCAAGTTGTCCAAGCGCCATGGCGCTGTCAGCGTGCTGCAGTATCAGGAAGAGGGCTATTTGCCCGATGCGCTGCTCAACTATCTGGTGCGCTTGGGCTGGTCCCATGGCGATCAAGAGTTCTTTACGCGCGAGCAGATGATCGCTGCCTTCGACATCGCCGATGTGAACAAGGCTGCGTCGGCCTTCAATGCCGACAAGCTGCTGTGGCTCAATCAGCAGCACATCATGCAGGCGCCGGTGGCCACGCTGGTGGCAGCCCTGCGCGAACAGCTGGCCATGCAAGGCGTGGTCAGCGATGACGCTGCGCTGCTGGCCGGTGTGGTCGAGGCCCAGCGTGAACGCGCCAAGACGATGAAAGAGATGGCCACGGCCAGTCTGTTTTTCTTCCGCGAGCCGGTGGCCGACGAAAAGGCCCATGCCAAGCATCTGACGCCCGAGACGCGCACGTTACTGGCGGCCTTGCGTGATGACTTGGCTGCGCTGGCGGACTGGAACACACCGGCAATTCACGAGCTGCTCAATGCCTTTGCCACGGCACGTGGGTTGGGGCTGGGCAAGGTGGCCCAGCCGCTGCGCGTGGCGCTGTCGGGTGGCACGGTGTCGCCGCCTATTGATGCCACAGCCACGCTTTTGGGCCGTGAGACTGTGTTGGCGCGTTTGCAGCGGGTCATTTAACGCGCCGGCTCAGTTCAAACCTTGACAGGGTAGCGCGGCCTAAGTACTGTGCCGCCCTCCCGCTGTGGGGCTATAGCTCAGCTGGGAGAGCGCTTGCATGGCATGCAAGAGGTCGTCGGTTCGATCCCGACTAGCTCCACCATCTCTTCACGCGGGTTTGAAGGGCAGGTCCTGAACCTGCCCAGACGCAGATTCAGGCGTCGGGGGCCATGCGTGGCCACAAACTCTTAAACGATTCGGTCAGAAACTGCGTGGAATCACCGAGCTTGTCTTCATAGTCTTTGGCCGGTGTGGCCGCCAACATGTCCGCCGGCGCAAAGCCTTTGCGCAGCATCTTGGTCAACTGATCGGCAATGTTAGCCAGCATGGCCTGTTCGCTGACCAGCGCGGCCTTGTTCCACAGTGCAGTGCCGTTGGCGGTGACCACGCGCGTGGCGTCGTCGCACTGGTCGATGAGTGTCTTGTAGCCGTTGACTGTGCCGGTGATCCAGCCGCCGGTTACCCAGTCGGCAGTGGGCCAACCGTTGCCGGCCACCACACCGCCAGTCACCAGCACGTTGGCCTTGGCAAACTTCACATACAGATCGCCATCGGTGTGCGCCTGCGACAGATAGCCATAGCGCACGGTCTCGTCGCCCAGTTGCAGCTCACCGCTGCCATAGGTGCTGGCGTTGGGCCGTGCTTTGGGTGGCAGTCGGCGGATCGGCGTGGCATCGGGTGTCATGCGTACATCGGTCGAGAGCCACAGCTTGGTGTTCTCGTGGGCGATGATCTTGCAGCCCTCGCGGCCCAATACGTCATTGAGCCCGGTGCGATCGCCATGCCAGTGCGTGTTGATCAGCGTATGGACCTTGCGGGCGCCTAGTTCACGCTGGATCAGCTTTAACGCCGCCGGACCGCTTGCGGCATCGCCGCCATCGACCAACAGCAACCCTGTGGTATCGCGCGCGGCGACGATGTTGCCGCCCGCACCGGTGATCAGCAGCAGTGAATCTGAAAGACGCTGGCTCGACAGTGCACCGGCGGGTGTCGAAGCACTGAAGCCCAGGCGGCTGAAGACCAGCGCCGCAGCGCCGGTGAGTGTGGCGCCCAGAAAGTGGCGTCGCGTGTTGTGGCTGCTCATGGCGGGGCACTCTAGCGCACTTGGACAACTGTGGCGCAGTCGCCAAATTGCGGGCGAAGCGCGGGCACTTCAGGCTTAGAATCGGGTCAATGACCGCAGGGTGCTTGTGCATCCTGGAGTGGGGGATCGACCGACATGCGAATCAGGAAAATGGTGCTGCTGAGCTTGGCTTTGGCCTGCGGGTCTACGGCCTGGGCTGCACCTGCGGCCACCAAGCCCGATGCCAAAGCAGCCGAGGGGCACTTTGCCACGTTGGGCAAATACTGCGGCGACTGCCACAACGCCACCGATTGGGCTGGCGGCTTGGCGTTTGACACGCTGGCTGCCGACAGCGTGCCGGCCGATGCCAAGATCTGGGAAAAGGTCCTCAATCGCACCCGCGGTGGTTTGATGCCGCCGCCGGGTCAACCGCGTCCTCCCGCAGCTCAGCTTCAGGGCTTAGTCAGCTGGCTCGAAGGCAGCATCGACAAAGCTGCGCTACCGCATGTGGATCCGGGTCAGGTGTCGCTACATCGGTTGAACCGCCGTGAATATGCCAATGCAGTGCGCTACCTGCTCAACCTCGAACTAGACCCCGCCTCGCTGTTGCCGCAGGACGATTACAGCGACGGCTTCGACAACATCGCCAAAGTGCTGCAGGTGTCGCCTTCGTTCCTCGATCAATACTTGGCCGCAGCCCGCAATGTGGCGGTCATGGCCGTGGGCAATCCGGCTGCACGGCCTGTGGGCACGCCCTACGTCAACAACGAAGGTGGCAAGCAGCTTGGCTACGTGCAGGGCCTGCCGCTGGGCACGCGCGGCGGTATGGCGGTCGAGCACGTGTTCCCGGCCGACGGTGAATATGAGATCAATGTGGCCGACATGGCCCATGCGCTGTGGGTTGAGGGCATGGAGTTCAACAACACGCTGGTGGTGTTGGTGGATGGCCGCAAGGTCTATGAGACTTCGCTAGGCGGTGATCAGGATCAGCGTTCCATCGACCAGAAGGGCGATCCTTCCGTCGATGCCATCAACAAGCGGCTTAAGAACATCCGCTTTCAGGCCAAGGCCGGTCAGCGCAAGGTGGCTGTCACCTTCAAAGCACTCACTGCTGCCGAAAGCGATGCGCGTTTGATGCCGCTGTTGCCTGGTGGCGGTGAAGAGCGTGTGCTGCGTGTGCGCGGCTTTGAAGTGCGCGGCCCGTTTAGTACTAAGGGCGTAAGCCAAACTATTAGCCGCGAGCGCATCTTTGTGTGCCAACCGGCAACGGCTGCAGACGAGCAGCCCTGCGCTAAGCAGATTCTGGGCACCATTGCCCGGCGCGCCTACCGTCGGCCGCTGGTCGATGCGGATGTGCAGACCTTGATGGGTGCATATAACACGGCACGTCAGGGCCGCAGCTTTGACGAGGGCATTCGGGCAGGCCTCACGCGCATTCTGGCCAGCCCAGACTTTTTGTTTCGTGCCGAAGCACCGCCGGTCGGTGTGCAGCCTGGCGAGAGCTATCGCCTGAACGATCTGCAACTGGCCTCGCGCCTGTCGTTCTTCTTGTGGAGCAACCTGCCCGACGACGAGCTACTCGATGTGGCAGTGCGTGGGGATTTGCACAAGCCCGAGGTGCTCGAGAAGCAGGTGCAGCGAATGCTGGCCGATGCGCGTGCACAGACGCTGGCAGCCGACTTTGCGTTTCAGTGGCTGGGCATGAAGAAGCTGGCAGACATCGAGCCTGATGTGGCGGTGTTTCCTTATGCCGCCAATCATCGCGACATTGATGGTGACATCCGCAAAGACTTCCGTGAGGAACTGCGACTGTTCATCGACAGCGTGTTTCGCGAGAACCGCCCAGCCACCGAGCTGCTGACGGCCAACTACAGTTTCCTCAACGAACCGCTGGCGCTGCACTACGACATCAAGGACGTGAAGGGCAGTCAGTACCGTCGCGTGACGCTGCCCGAGTCCGAGCGCAACGGCTTGCTGGGTAAGGCTGCCGTGCTGATGGTCACTAGCTACCCCAATCGCACCGCACCGGTGCTGCGCGGCGCGTGGATACTCGAAAACTTGCTGGGCGCCACGCCCACGCCACCACCGCCCAATGTGGAGGCCCTCAAAGAGCCTTTGCCTGGCGCCAAACTGCTCACAGTGCGCGAACTGATGGCGCAGCACAGCGTGCAAAAGAGCTGCCATGCCTGTCATGGCGTGATGGACCCGTTGGGTTTTGCGCTGGAAGGCTTTGATGGTGTGGGCCGCTCGCGTGAGCGCGATCGCTTGGCTGGCACGCTGATCGACACGTCATCGGCCTTGCCCGATGGCACACCGGTCAATGGTCCGGACGAACTGCGCAAGGCGCTTTCTGCGCGCTCTGGCCAGTTTGTGCAGACACTCACCCAGAAGCTGATGACCTATGGCACCGGCCGGGTCATGGAATGGCATGACATGCCCACCGTGCGCGCCATCGTCAGTGATGTTGCGCGCCAGGACTACCGCATGTTGCCGTTGTTCATGGCCGTCATCCGCAGTCCCCAGTTCCAGATGCAGCGCTTGCCGTCCGACAATGCTTTGGCCCAGCCCAAGCAAGCCGCGCTGTTGCCCAACGAGTCGCAGAGGTAAGCCGTCATGTTCATCACCAAGAAGCATCTCGACCGTCGTACCGTGTTGCGTGGGGCCGGTGTCAGCGTTGCGCTGCCGCTGCTCGACGCCATGATTCCGGCGCGCACGGCACTGGCTGCTACTGCGGCTCGACCCTTGCCCAAGCTGGGCTTTGTGTACTTCCCGCATGGCGCGGTGATGTCGGAGTGGACGCCTAAGACCACCGGCAAGAACTTTGAGATCCCCAAGATCCTCGAGCCCGCAGCCAAGTACAAAGACTATCTGACCATCGTCAGTGGTCTGCGTAACCGCGGCGGCGAGAGCAACACGCCGCACGCGATCATTGCCGGTACTTGGCTTGGGTGTGTAGCGCCTGCGGTCAGCCACGATCCGCGCGCCGGCACGACGGTGGATCAGATGGCCGCGCGCGTTATCAGCAACGACACGCCGTTTCCCTCGCTAGAGCTGTCGACCGAAGCGGGCACGGTGTGTGATCCGGGCTATGGCTGCAGCTATGGCAACACCATTTCGTTTCGCTCGCCCACGCAGCCGCTGCCGATGGAGTTCAACCCGCGCAAGGTGTTCTACCGTCTGTTTGGTCAGGGCGACACCGCTGACGAGCGCGTGGCTATCGTTCAAGAGACCGGCAGCATTCTCGATTCGGTTGCGGGCGATGCCAATGCACTGCGTCAGCGTTTGGCTGCGCACGATCAGGTGATGGTGTCCGACTATCTGGAATCGGTGCGCGAGATCGAGCGTCGCATTCAGAAGATGCGCACTCAGGGCACCGGTGGCATAGAGCTGCCCGACACACCGGCAGGTGTGCCGGCAGACTTCGAAGAGCACCTGCGCTTGATGTTCGAGATGATGGCGCTGGCCTATCAGGCCAATCTGACACGCGTGGCCTCGATGATGATGGCGCGCGAAGTCAGCATGCGCACCTACAACAACCTGGGCATCTCCGATGCATTCCATCCGTTGTCGCACCATCAGAACAACCCCGACAAGTTGGTCAAGCTCATCAAGGTGCAGAACTTCCACACCAAGGTGTTCAACGGCTTCCTGGATCGCTTGGCCAAAACCCCCGATGGCGATGGGTCGCTGCTGGATCATTCGTTGATTTTGTTCGGCAGCAACATGAGCAACAGCGACATGCACAACAACAATCCGCTGCCGGCGGCGTTGTTTGGCAAAGCCTATGGCCGGGTGAAGGGCGGACAACATTTGGCACAACCTGCAGATGCACCGCTGGCTAATCTGATGCTCACCATCCTGGATCGCGCCGGGGCACCAGTCGAAAAGTTTGCCGACAGCACAGGGCTCATCAGTGAAGTGTGATCGGCTACAAGCGGGCAGGGCGCTGGTCGCCGCCTGCGTGCTGGCATTGAGCTGCAACACGGCTTGGGCCACACCGCAGCAGGATGTGCAGTTGTTGCAGGCAGCAGCAGCACAAGACCCAGAGACCGCGCTGTATGCGCTATCGGCTGGTGCGGATGCTCGCGCCACCGAAGCCGATGGCACGACAGCGCTGCACTATGCGGCGCATTTTGGCGATCTGCTGCTGACTCAAGCGTTGCTTAAGGCCAAGGCCGATCCCAATGCCCGCAATGAGTTTGCCTCGACACCGCTGGCTGAGGCGGCTGTGCTGGGCGATGCCAAGCTGATCGCGCTGCTGCTCAAGGCAGGCGCAGACCCAGAGTCGGCCAATGCAGAAGGCCAGACTGCACTGATGACCGTGGCACGTGCGGGCAAGCTTGAGGCCGCCAAGTTGCTGCTCAAGGCCGGTGCCAAGGTCGATGCGCGCGAACAGTGGGCAGGTCAGACGGCGCTGATGTGGGCCTCGGCGCAGGGCCATCCGGCCATGATTAAGCTGCTACTGGCTAATGGCGCTAACCCCAACCTACGCGGCGCTATCCGCGATTGGCAGCGTCGCTTAACCGCAGAGCCCCGCCCCAAGGGTATGAACCGGGGTGGCTTCACGCCGCTGCTGTATGCCGCTCGTGAAGGCTGTGTGGAGTGCGCACGTGAGCTGCTGGCAGGTAAGGCCGACATCAACCTGGCTGACCCGGAGCGCAGTTCACCGTTGCTGGTTGCCTTGATGAATCTGCATTTTGATTTTGCGGCGACGCTCATCAAAGCCGGCGCCGATGTGGATATGTGGGACCTGTACGGCCAAACGCCGCTGTATGTGGCCATCGACATGAATACGTTGCCGCGCGGCGGCCGGCCGGATTTGCTCAGCGAAGACAAGCTCACGGGTTTGGACGTGGCCGGGTTGCTGCTCAAGGCCGGCGCCAATCCCAACATCCAGCTCAAACTGCGTCCGCCGTATCGCAATTACATCTTCGATCGCGGTGGTGATCAGGTGCTCTCAACCGGCGCCACGGCGCTGATGCGCGCGGCCAAGGGCGGCGATGCGGCAGCGATCAAACTGCTGCTAGCCCACAAAGCCAACATCGAGCTGCCCAACGACGACGGCATTACACCGCTGATGGTTGCTGCCGGCATGGGCCATGGCGCCAATCCCACGCGCGGTCGCTACAAGACCGATGCTGATGCGGCGGAGTGCACCCGTTTGTTGCTCGAGGCGGGCGGCCTGATTGATGCGCGCGCACGTTCGCAGCAGACCGCGCTGCACAGCGCCGCTCAGCACGGCTGGAGTGAGACGGTAAAGCTGCTGGTGGCGCGAGGCGCTGCGCTGCAGCCGGAAGACTCGCGGGGGCTGACGCCCATCGACTTTGCGGCAGGCCGGTATCAGCGTGCGTTTTTAGAGCCCGAGCCCAAGACCTGGACAGAAACGGTGGGCCTGCTGCGCGGCTATATCGTGGCTGCGACAGGCCAGGAGCCCAAAGAAAGCAAGGGCCCCAAGCCGGCCCCGACCCGGGGCACAGGCAATACTGAGCAGGCACAGGCAAAGTAGGTTTCGTTAGCGCGCAGGTCATGTAGAATGCCCTTTCACGGCGGCGACAGGGGTTCGAATCCCCTTGGGGACGCCAATTTTTAGGCGACGTTAGCGTCATCAGTAACGTCCCCTTGGGGACGCCAATTTTTAGGCGACGTTAGCGTCATCAGTAACGTCCCCTTGGGGACGCCAATTCAGGCTCGGCGGTTACGTCATCAGTGACCTCCGCTCAAAGACGCCATTTCAGGCTCGGCGGCTATTCGGTGTATCCAGCCTCCCGCTGGTGACGCACCGCCAGAATCATCACGACATCTTCCTTGGGCAGCCATCTGTACTTGGCGATATAGCCATAGCGACCCCGCGACAGTATCAATTCACGGCGGCCGTCTTCTGCGTCCCGGCCCAACAGCGGATGGTCTGCAAGCAGTTCCAAAGCGCGTCGGACGCTGCGCACTTGATTGGCTGCACGCTCCGGGCTTTCGGCGGCAATAAAATCGAATAAGCGCTCTAGGTCGCGCAGTGCGGCAACGGTTATTTGGACGCGCGCCATGACTTGGCCAGAGGCGGGCGGACTTTCTTGCCGGCAACACGAGCTTCGAGGTAATCGAATGCTGCGTCCAATGAGTGGGCTTTGCCCGACGCCACAGTCTGTAATTCAGATCGTTCGGCATCAGCGGCAAATTGCGCCTGTAATTCGCCCCGCCGGGCTTCTCGTTCCAGAGCATCAATCATGAAGGCGTGCGGCGTTTGCCCGGCATTGGCTGCCAACTGAGCCAAGCGTTGTTTGAGTTCTAGCGTCAGCTTGAGACTGGTTGCAGACATGACTTGCTCCATCGAGTAGTCAGAAAGTAATACCGAGTTACTTTGCGGTCAACAGCAGTTACAAGACAAAAAAAGGCCCTCTTGCGAGGGCCTTGATGCGTTGCGCTGTGCCAGGCGGGTTGAGCCGCCTGGCAGTGGGCCGGATCAGGCGAACTTCACGCCCGACTGGCTGAACGGCAGCACATGCGTGGGCTTGCCCGTGAGCACAGCGATGGCGTTGGCCACAGCCGGTGCGATGGGCGGCAGACCCGGCTCACCGATGCCGGTGGGCTTGGCGTCTGACGGCACGATGTGCACTTCAACCGACGGCATCTGGTGCATGCGCAGCACCTGATAATCGTGGAAGTTGGACTGCTCGACGACACCGTCCTTGAGCGTGACGGCGCCGCTGATGGCAGCACCCAGACCCAAGCCGATGGACGACTCGACCTGCATGGCCACGATCTGCGGGTTGATGGCGCGACCGCAGCTGATGCCACTGACCACACGCTCTACCTTGAAGCTGCCATCGGCTGCCTGTGACACCTCTACGACGTGCGCGGCAATGCTGCCGAAGCACTCGTGCACGGCCACGCCGCGAGCACGACCGGCCGGCAGCGCGCTGCCCCAGCCTGACTTCTCGACGGCCAGGTTGAGTGCAGCCAGATGGTGCGGCTGGTTGGCGAGCAACTTGCGACGCAGCTCGACCGGGTCCTGCTTGGTGCCGCGGGCGATGTCATCGAGGAAGCACTCGATGGCATAGGCGGTGTGGGTGGAACCCACCGAACGCCACCACTGCACGGTCACCGGGGAGGTGGGCGAGTGCAGATCGACCAAGCGGTTGGCGATGGCATAGGGGAAGTTGGCGCCCGTGCCTTCGACCGACAGCGGGTCAATCTTGCTCTTGCCCATCATGGCGGCCATCGGCGTACCGGCCAGCAGTGACTGACCCACGACGCGCTGTTGCCAGCCGGTGATGTTGCCCTGTGCGTCCACACCGGCCTTGATGCTGTGCAGGAACATGGGGCGATAGAAACCGCCATGTACGTCGTCTTCACGCGACCAGATCATCTTGACCGGCTTGCCGTTGCCGCCAACCTTGGCGATGACTGCGGCCTCTTGAGTGAAGTCGGCCATCGGGTTGGAGCGACGGCCGAAGCTGCCACCGGCATACAGCGTGTTGATCTTGACCTGCTCGGGCTTGATGCCCAATGCACCGGCCACCATGGCCTGGTCGATGGTCTGCAGCTGAGCGCCAAACCACATTTCGCAACCGGCCTCGGTGACCTGTGCAACGCAGTTGAGCGGCTCCATCGGCGCATGCGACAGATAGGGGAACTCGTACGTGGCTTCAAACTGCGTAGTTGCTGCAGCCAATGCCTTGGGGGCATTACCAGCCTTGAAGACTTCATCACCAGGCTTGGTGGCCAGTGTCTTATAGGCGGCCATGATCTGCGCACTGCTGCGCTTCTCGGCCTTGCTGTCGTCCCAGACAACCTTGACTGCTTCGCGAGCCTTCTTGGCAGTCCAGTAGTCTTTGGCCAATACAGCCACGCCTTCGCGCACCGAGGTCTTGAACTTCACCACATCACTGACGCCCGGGATGGCCTTGGCGGCCTCGGCATCGAATGACTTCAGGGTGCTGCCAAAACGCGGCGGCCCGATAACCACAGCGACCAGCATGTCCGGCAGTTTGACGTCCTGCGTGTAGGTGGCCGCAGCCGACGACTTGGCCTTGGCGTCGACGCGCTGCAGGTCGGCCTTGCCGATCAGCGTGAACTTGGCCGGATCCTTGAGCGTGACGTTGGCCGGCACTTCGAGCTTGGCAGCATCGGCCACCAGTTCGCCAAAGCCTGCTTTGTTGCTGCCGCTGCTGACAACGCCGTTGCTGACGCTGATGCTGTCTGCAGCAACCTTCCACTTGGCTGCAGCAGCTGCAACCAGCATGGCGCGGGCGGTGGCACCGACCTTGCGCATTTCTTCGTAGCTGCTGGCAATGGAGTTGCTGCCGCCGGTGCCCTGCATGCCAAAGCCCGGGTTGGCATAGCGGGTGGGGTCTGCCGGAGCAGCCTCGACCACAACCTTGCTCCAGTCGGCATCAAGCTCTTCGGCAATGATGGTGGCGATACCGGTGAAAACGCCTTGGCCGATCTCTGCGTTGCGGCAGATGACGGTGACGATGCCGTCATCGCCCAGGCGCAGGAAGTTGCCAGAGACAAACTGTGCGCCGGTGGGCTTGAAGTTGTTGCCCGCGCAGGCGGTGAGCAGCGGGCCGGTCATGACGGCCAAGCTGAGGCCGGCGCTGGTCTTGAGCAGCGTGCGGCGGGTGGCGTCGGGCAGTGCGTCAGTTTTGACGATGCTGATCTGCGTAGTGTCGTTCATGTGCTGTTCCTTCAGGCCAGGGCCGCAGAGGCGCGCTTGATGGCGGCGCGGATGCGAACGTAGGTGGCGCAGCGGCAGATGTTGCCGGTCATGGCCGCATCGATGTCTGCATCGGTGGGCTTGCTGTTTTGAGACAGCAGAGCGGTTGCGCTCATGATCTGGCCGGACTGGCAGTAGCCGCACTGGGCGACGTTCTCTGCAATCCAGGCGTCTTGCACGGCCTTGCCGACCTTCTCTGCACCGATGTTTTCGATGGTGGTGATCTTCTTGCCGGCGACAGCCGACAACGGCAGCACGCAGCTGCGCGTGGCCACGCCATCGACGTGCACGGTGCAGGCGCCGCACTGCGCCATACCGCAACCGAATTTGGTGCCCGTGAGGTTCAGGCTGTCGCGAAGCACCCACAGCAAGGGGGTGTCATCGGTGGCATCGGTCTCAAGCTTCTTGCCGTTGACGTCTAGCGTGGTCATGGGATCCTCGAAAGCTGTGTGAGTCTAGGCGGGCAGTATGGCCGGCCGCGGCGCATATTATGGGACTTGCGCTGTGGCAACGGTAGACTTCTGACGCATGCAAAACTCGCTCCGAAACGACCCGGATGACCTGCTCGGTGTCGCCCTGCAATGGCAGGCGGCTGGCAGCGCTGTCGCGTTGGCCACCGTGGTCGAAACCTGGGGCTCTGCGCCGCGTCCGGCCGGCAGCCAACTGGTCTGCAATGCGGCGGGTGAGTTTGTCGGCTCGGTGTCGGGTGGCTGCGTAGAGGTGGCGGTCATCGAGGCCGCCGCGCAGGTGATGACCAGCGGCCAAACGCAGCTGCTGTCGTTTGGTGTCAGCGACGAGCAGGCCTGGTCCGTGGGCTTGGCCTGTGGCGGGCGCATCCGGGTGTTTGTTGAGCCGGTGGCAGAGCTGTCGCGTTGCGAAGGCTTGCAGGCGCTGCGCGCGGCACGGGCTGATGCGCGTGCCGTGGTGCGGGTAACGCCTTTAGATGGCGCGCTGCCGCAGGTGCTGGATCCGCAGTCCTTGCCGATCCACCTGTCTGCAGAGTTGAGCGCTGCCGTGAACACAGTGCTGGTCACAGATCGTGCCCAAGTGATTACCGAGAATGGCATCGAGAGTTTGGTAGCACCGTGCAATCCGCCGCTGCGCATGGTGATAGTGGGTGCTGTGCACATCAGCGAATCGCTGTGCCGCCTGGCACTAGAGCTGGGCTATCGCGTCACGGTCATCGATCCGCGCGCCGGCTTTGCCCGTGAGAGTTTGTTCAGTGGCGTGCAGCTGATTAACCAGTGGCCGCAAGAAGCTTTTGCCGGCTTGCAAGTTGATGCACGCACGGCGGTGGTGCTGCTGACTCACGATCCAAAGATCGATGATCCTGCCTTGGAGTGCGTGTTGAGCTCGCCGGTGTTCTACATCGGCGCGCTTGGGTCCACACGCACGCATGCGCGGCGCTTGCAGCGCCTGGCAGAGCGCGGTTGGACGGATGCGCAGCTGGCACGCATCAACGGGCCTGCGGGGCTTGCCATTGGTGCGCGCACACCGGCAGAGATTGCCTTGTCGGTGTTGGCACAGGCCACGCAGTGCCTGCGACAGGCGCGTTCATGAAGTTTGGTGAGGTACCGGTCGCTGCTGCTGCCGGCTGCTTGCTGGCACATGGCCTGAAGCAGGGCGCGGTGGTGTTTCGCAAAGGACGCTTGTTGTCTGCAGCTGATGTGTTCGCGTTACAAGCAGAGGGTGTAGATAAAGTAATCGTCGCGCAGCTGGATGGCGACGATGTACCCGAAGATGTTGCAGCGCAGGCGCTGGCTGATGCGCTGTGCGGCGCCGGTGCGCACAGCACGAAGGCCAACACCGGTCGTGCCAATCTGCTGGCTGATGCGCACGGTCTTGCGGTGGTGGATGCTGGGCGCATTCATGCAATCAATGCCGTGCATGAGTCGTTGACCGTGGCGACAGTGCCGCCCTTCGAGCCGATCGCCTCAGGGCAGATGTTGGCCACCATCAAGATTATTCCTTATGCCGTGCCGCGCGCTGCGTTGCAGCAGGCATTGGCGCTGGCACAGGGCGCTACGCCTGCGCTTAGTGTCGCGGCGTTTGTGCCGCGACGTGTTGCCCTGGCCATGACCCGTTTGGCCGATACGCGCGCAGCAGTCTTGGCCAAGATGCGCGAGGCAGTGGCCAAGCGCCTGCAGCCGCTGAGCTCTCCGCTGCAATGTGAAGCAGTGGTGCAACACGACGTGCAGGCACTGGCCAGCGTGCTGCGTGCATGGGCCGATGCCGACGCAGCCGATGTGCTGTTGATCAGCGGTATTGCTGCAACGGTCGATCGCGCCGATGTGGTGCCTGCAGCCATTGAAGCTGCCGGCGGTACGGTGTTGCACGCTGGCATGCCGGTGGATCCGGGTAATTTGTTGGTGTTGGGCACGTTGCACGGTAAGCCCGTGGTCGGGCTGCCCACGTGCGCGCGCTCACCCAAGCTCAATGGATTTGATTTTGTGCTGCGCCGATTGGTTGCAGGGCTGCCGGTGGATGCAGCTCAGATCATGCAAATGGGTGTAGGTGGTTTGTTGACTGAGATTCCAACGCGACCCATGCCGCGCGGCTGAAGTCGTTGCCACAAGGAGCACCTATGGACCGTCGCCGATTTATCCAAAACGCTGCGGTGGCAGTCGCTGCAGCGCTGCCTTTGTCTGCAAGTCTGGCCGCTGTCCGGTCTGATCTGCGCATCACGCGGGTGCGAGTTTTTAATCCTGCCAACACCACTAACCTGGCAGGTCCGCTGGGCCTGAGCGAGATCGTGGTGGCTGTTGACACCAACGCTGGTATCACTGGCTATGGTCAGGGCGGCACACCAGATCTGCTGCGTTATGCAGCCAGCCTGCTGATAGATCAGGACCCGCTGCGCATTGAATATTTATGGCAGCGTATGTATCGCAGTTCGATCTATCCAGCCGGACGCGAGCGGCTGCATGCGGTGGGCGCGCTGGACTGCGCGCTGTGGGATATCAAGGGCAAGCTGCTGGATGTGCCGGTGTATCAATTGCTGGGCGGTCGCGCACGCGACTACATCGAGTGCTACAAATCCTATGGTCCCATACGCCCTGAAGCCGCTCGCGCTGAGGCGCGCAAGACCATGGATGAGGGGTACAAGGCGATCCGTGTGTTCAGCCTTGCCGGTGCTGGCAACAGCTTTGATACGCGCCGTGGTATCGATGCGTTGGTAGCGCTGTGCACAGACCTGCGCGAAGGTGCCGGGCCCTCGGGCGAATTCATCTTCGATGCGCATACGCGCTTTGATTACGCCGATGCCCTGCACCTGTGTGAACGTCTGGCACCGTTGTCGCCGTTGTTTGTCGAAGACCCGCTGCGGCAGATGGATGACTACACCTTGTTCGGACGGCTTCGCGAACGCACCAGCGTGCCGCTGGCAGCAGGCGAACAGTTTGGAGAGTTGCGTGATGGCAATCTGCCGCTGGTTGAGCAGGGGCTGATCGACTATCTGCGCTCAAGCATTCCCAATGTCGGCGGCATCACCGGCTATCGCAAGCTGGCTGCACTGTGCGAGGCACATTCTGTGGCGATGGTGCCGCACTTCACCGGGCCCATTGCCACCGCGGCGGTGGTGCATGCGCTGCTGAGTGTGCCCACGCCTGTCATCAACGAGGCTTACAAACCGGAGTTGCCGGCGTATCTGAAGGCGGGCATCGATTTTCGCAATGGCCGGATGTACCCAGTGGATCGCCCGGGGTTGGGTGTCACGGTAGACGAGCAGCGTCTGAACCCGATCGCTCAGTACACCCAACCGCGCCCGCCTGAGTTGTATCAAGGCGAGAGCTTTCAGCGGCCCGACGGGTCGCATTTGTATCTGTAGCCTCTGGTGGCGGCGGCAGTCAGCGTCCCGGATAGTCGCCGCTGCGCACAGCCTCTTCGGCAGAGGGCATGTTGCACAGGTCCATGCGCGTGATGCGACCGTCCTGCACCTGGGCCAACACCACACCCAGCAGCGATTCCGGTCCACCCTGGGCCAGCACCACACACGGTCCGTCATGCGGTGCTGGCAGCACGCCCATCTCGGCAAACACGGGTCTGCCACTTTTTTTGACGGCAATCAGCTTCGGGTGGATGTAGTCGATATAGGCCTGTTTGGATTGCAGCGTGTGAAAGACCCACTGTGAGGCCCACACGAAGTCATCGGCCAGCAGCGGCTCCAGTGCAGTGCTGTCGAGGGTGTTCATCATCTGGGCATAGGCGCGCAGCGCGCCGTCGACGGTCAGTGTCATGGGCAAATCCGTTGCTATGATGTCAAAAAGCGCATTGGTGTGAGTGCCGCTGCGCAGAGGAGGAGTCATGTTCATGGATCTGCTGATCGACGGCCCAAGCATCCATCCTGAGAGCATTACAGCAGATGCCGCGGGCGCGCTGTATACCGGCAGCATGGCCGGCATCATCTACCGCGCATTGCCTGGTGAGGCCAAGGCCACACCATTCATCAAGCCCGATGCCGGTAACGGTCTGCAGGCGGTCTTCGGGGTGCTTGCCGATGACCGTTCCGGTCGCTTGTATGTTTGCTCGGTGGCCAATCCGTTTGCGCCTCGCGGCGCGCAAGTGCCACCGCCCAGCGCCGTGGTTGCGTTTGACCTGCGCAGTGGCCGCTTTGCCGGTCGCTGGTCCTTTCCCGCGCCTGGTGGCGTGTGCAATGACATCGCGGTGTCGCGCGATGGGTCGCTGTATGCCACCGATACTTCTGGCGGCCGTATCCTCCAGCTCGCGCCCGGCGCTGCAACGCTGACGGTTGCAGCACAGGCTGATGCGCTCAAAGGCATCGATGGCATCGCCTTTGACAGCGACGGCACGCTGTACGTGAACATCGTCACTACCGGCCAGATGTTGCGGGTTGCCCTTGGGGATCGACCGGACAACGCAGTGCTCACACCCCTGCAGGTGGATCGCAAACTTGAGGGCCCTGATGGCCTGCGTCCGCTCGATGCGCATCGCTTTGTACAGGCCGAAGGCACCAGCGGCCGAATCACCACTGTCACGATCCAGGGTGACAAAGCCCATGTCACGGTGCTGCGCGAGGGTCTTAACTCCTCGCCGGGCGTCACGGTAGTGGGTAAGACGGTGTATGCCATTGAAGGCAAGATCGGCTATCTGGTGGATCCAGCGTTGCGTGGCCAGGATCCCGGCGAGTTCAAGATAACGGCGATATCGCTGCAGTAAGGACGTCACATGCTGGCCAAGTCACTTCGGGTATTTGCAGTCGCACTGGTTACCGCGGGTCCATGGGTGCCTGCGCCACTGCAGGCGCAGTCACCCGGCAACTACAGCGCTGTCTATCCGAGCGACTGTGATTACGCATGCCTGACCGGCCATGTTGAGAACTACATGAAGGCGTTGGCTGGACGTGACGCCAAGCGTTTGCCGGTGGCGCGCAATATCCGCTTTACCGAGAACAATGTTGAGATGCCGTTTGGCACCGAAGGACTCTGGGCCACGGTGACGGGCGTGGCGCCCACCGGCATGGTGGCCGCCGATACGCAGACCGGTGAGGCGGCCTGGATCGGTACTGCCGAGGAAAACGGCGCGCCGGTGTATCTGGGCGTACGGATGGCGGTGCGCGAGGGCAGGTTGGCCGAGGTTGAAACCGTGGTGGTGCGCAACACCGGCTTGCCCTTGCCGTTTGGTGACGTGAAGACCGTGACGCACGATCCGGCCTTTGCGCAGGTGCTGCCGCCGGGCGAGCGGCGCTCGCGCGAGCGCCTGCGTGCTGTTGCCGACAGCTATTTCAATACGGTCGAACTCAACGACGGCATGGTGTTTGCGCCGTTTGCGGACGATTGCGCACGCCTGGAAAACGGCATCCTCACTACCGCTGCAGCACCGGGGTCGGCCGGGGCCATCATGGCCGGCTGCGAGGCACAGTTTCGGCTCGGCATCTATCGCATCAACAAACGCATTCGCGAACGTCGCTATCCCTTGATTGATGTCGAGCGCGGCGTGGTGGTAGCCACCGGATTTTTTGATCACGCCAACGAGTTCGATACCTACAAGACCACTGATGGCATCGACCGCAAGACCGCACTCAAGTGGCCCAACTCCATCTCCTTGATCGAGGCGTTTCGCATCCGCGACGGTCGTATCCAGCGTATCGAGACAGTGTTTAGCTATGTGCCGTATTTCATGCACTCACCGTTCTATGACCATGCACCTGCCGTAGTGCCTGCAGCTGCGCCTGCCAAGGTGGCGGCTGCAGCCTGCGACAGCACCTGCCTCAATGGCGTGGCGGCGCAGTTCATGGACGCCCTGGCCAGTGGCAAGCCGGCCAGCGTGCCGTGGGCTGCGCGCGTGCGCTTTACCGAGAACGGTGTGGCTCAGCAGATCGGTGAGGGCGTGTGGGGTTCGATACGCGCGCATTCACCGCAGGCAGTGCTGGTGGCCGATGCCGCCACTGGCACGGTGATCTGGCAGGGCCTGATCAGTGATCACGACCTGCCGGCATGGTTTGCGCTGCGCTTGCAGGTGGTGGACCGGCGCGTAGCCGATGTCGAGACTTGGATAGCGCGTGCACGTAACCCCGGGCCGTTTGGCGATACCTCACGGTTTGAGGTAGATGCGCTGTTCAACCAAGTGCTACCGGTCGCGCAGCGCAGTACGCGCTCGCAGCTTGCAGCGGTGGCGACCCGCTATTGGGACACCGTGCAGCGCAATGACGGCCGGGTGCTGCCGCAGTTTGAGTCAGCCTGTGTACGGCGTGAAAACGGCCAGCTGGTGACGCAGGGCGAGGCCGGTTCGGCCACCATCGTCAAGGCTGCGGCCACGCTGGCACAGGGCTGCGAGGCGCAGCTTAAGCTGGGTCTGTACAAGCCGGTGGATCGCGTGCGTGACCGCCGCGTGCTGACGGTCGATGAGGCGCGCGGACTGGTGGTTACCAGCAGCTTTGCGGACTTTGGCTTGGCGCAGACGCAGTACCGCACCACTGATGGTGTGTTGCGCGACACCCAGGACAAGCACCCCAGCACGCGCGAGCAGTTGGAGATCTTTCGCATCGTCGGCGGTCGCATCCAACGCATCGAGGCCATATCGGTGTATCAGCCCTATCGCATGCCGCTGGCCTGGTGACAGTCATGAAGCAGGTTGCCGCACTGTGGATCGCTCTGGTGCCCCTGCTCACGTGGGGCGCATCACCGACGCCTGCTGATGTGGACGGTGGGCGGCTGCGTGCGGCCGACAGCCATGCAGGTGAATGGATGTCGTATGGCCGTACCTGGGATGAACAGCGCTTTTCGCCGCTGACCCAGATCAACGACAGCAACGCCGGCCAGTTGGGGCTGGCCTGGTATGCAGATCTCAATACCTATCGCGGCATTCAGGCCACGCCGCTGATGATCGACGCTGTGCTTTACAACGTCTCGGTGTGGAATGTCGTCACTGCATATGACGCACGCACAGGCCGGGTACTGTGGACGTTTGATCCGAAAGTGGCGCCCGAGTGGGCGCGCCTTGCTTGCTGCGGTCCGTCGGCGCGTGGCATCGCCGCGTGGAAAGGGCGCATTTACATTGGCGCGCTCGATGGCCGCTTGATCGCCATCGACGCGCGTGATGGTCATCAGCTGTGGTCGGTGCAAACCTTTGATCGCAACTGGGCGTACTCGATCACTGGGCCGCCGCGTGTGTTCGACGGCAAAGTGGTCATCGGCAATGGCGGTGCCGACTATGGCGTGCGGGGCTATGTCACCGCCTATGACGCGCTCACCGGCAAGAAGGTGTGGCGCTTTTTTACCATCCCGGGTGATCCGTCCAAGGGGCCCGACGGCGAAGCATCGGACAGCGTGATGGCGATGGCCGCCAAGACTTGGACTGGCAATTGGTGGGATCACGGTGGCGGCGGCACCGCTTGGGATTCGATCGTGTACGACCCCAAGCTCAAGCTGGTGTACATCGGCACGGGTAACGGTGGTCCGCACTCGCAGCACTTTCGCAGCCCCGGCGGCGGCGACAACCTGTTCCTGTGTTCCATCGTCGCGGTGCATGCCGACACGGGGGAGTACGCGTGGCACTACCAGATGGTGCCCAATGAGCAGTGGGACTTCACCTGCACGCAGCCGATGGTGCTTGCCGATCTCACCATCCAGGGGCGCAAGCGTCAGGTGTTGATGCAGGCCCCTAAAAACGGCTTCTTTTACGTTCTCGACCGCAAGACCGGGCAGTTCATTTCGGGCGAGACTTACGTACCGAATCTGTGGGCCAGTCGCATCGATGCCAAGACCGGCAGGCCGGTAGTCAACCCCGATGCCTACATGACCGAGAAGCCCTTCTTGATGACGCCTACATGGATGGCGGCACACAGTTGGAACCCGATGTCCTATAGCCCCAAGACGGGCTTGGTGTATTTCCCCGCGCAGGTGCAATGGGCGGTCATCGCGCAGGTGGCAGACAAGGACTTTCGCTGGGTGCCGTTCAGATCCAATACCGGCATCAGCTACTCAAGCTACCCGGAGCTGCGCAAACAACTGCAAGCCGTGGCCGACAGCCGTGAAAAGGGCTTTCTGCTGGCGTGGGATCCGGTGCATCAGAAGGAAGCCTTTCGTGTTGAGTATCCGTATCCGGGTTCAGGTGGAGTGCTGACCACCGCAGGCAACTTGTTGGTGCAAGGCACCATCAACAAGACTTTGGCGGTGTATCGCGCCGATAACGGCAAGAAGCTGTGGGAACTCGACACGCAATCGGTGCCGATCGCCGGCCCCATGACCTACAGCCTGGATGGGCAGCAGTACATTGCCGTAAACGTGGGGTGGGGCGGCTCGCCGGTACATGGTTTGACGGTGGCGCCCGAGCCTGTGCGCTTTGGTCCAGCGCGGCTGCTGGTCTTTAAGCTCGGCGCCAAGGGTGTGGCGCTGCCACCGATGCCGCCGCCCACTACCGTGCCTGCGCCGCCGTTCCTGCGTGCTAGCGAAGAGCAGGTGCGTGCCGGGCAGAAGCTCTATGCCGAAACCTGCTCACGCTGCCATGGCGAGAACGCCCGTGGCGGCCTCAAGGAACTGCGGTTCATGACGCCCCAGACGCGTGCCGAGTTCAATGCCATCGTGCTGCAGGGCACGCGCAAGGACAAAGGCATGGCGGGCTTTGCGGATTTGCTCAGCGCCGACGACGTGGCCGCCATCAACGCCTATCTGGTCGCTCGGGCGAACGAGGATTGGGCCGACCACATTGCGCAGTGAAATGGCGCTCCCTACCGGATTCGAACCGGTGTACTAGCCTTGAGAGGGCTATGTCCTGGGCCTCTAGACGAAGGGAGCGTCGATCCAGGCAGCGGACGGCCCAGAGCGCGGTATTATAGGCGGCTTCATGCAATGCTCAAGACTTCTTTACGCCCGGAACACGCACTCTTGAACGAAGACACCGATCACACCTCAGCGCAAGCCAACCCGGCCGCGCCCCGCATCATTGGTCGCGCAGAGCATCCTGTCTCGCGCAGGCTGATCGCGCCCAACGCTCTCAAAGTGCTCTACAAGCTGCGCGAAGGCGGTCATCAGGCGTTTCTGGTGGGTGGCTGTGTGCGCGACATCATGTTGGGCATCGAGCCCAAAGATTTTGATGTGGCCACCAGTGCACGACCCGAAGAGGTCAAAAGGCTGTTTCGCAACTGCCGCATCATTGGCCGGCGCTTTCGTCTGGCGCATGTGTTCTTTGGTCGCGAGATTATCGAAGTGGCCACATTCCGCGCAGCCAGCGCGCCTTCGCAGGGCGAAGAGCCGGATCTAGATCCGGATATCGTGCCGGAAATCGGTGCAGTGGCTGACGATGGCGATGATGAGATCGATGCACTGCCGCCTGAAGGCGATGATGATGCACAGGATCGTCAGCTAGATGTGCAAGGTCGCATCCTGCGGGACAACACCTACGGCACCATCGACGACGATGTGTGGCGCCGCGATTTCACTTGCAACGCGCTCTACTACAATATCGATGACTTCTCGGTGTGGGATTACACGGGTGGCTTTGAAGATGTTGCAGCACGTCGCCTGTCGTTGATTGGCGATCCTGAAACACGCTATCGCGAAGACCCGGTGCGCATGCTGCGAGCCGCACGGTTCGAGGCGAAGTTGGGCTTCTCACTGGCGCCTGCTACCGAAGAGCCCATCGAGCGCTTGCGCGAGTTGCTGGCCCAGGTGCCGGCAGCGCGTCTGTTTGATGAATCACTCAAGCTCTTTCTGACCGGCCATGGCGTCAAGTCGCTGCAAGTGCTGCGTCGCAGGGGTTTGCTCGGTGTGTTGTATCCCACCGTGGGCGCCTATCTGGATAAGCATCCGGGCAGCTTGGTAGAGAAGCTGCTGATTGCAGGCCTGGAAAATACCGATGCGCGGGTACTGGCTGGTAAGCCGGTGACGCCGACTTTCTTGTTTACGCTGCTGCTGTATGGGCCGATTGCCCAGCATATTGAAGCGCTGCCTAGCGATCGTTGGCACGAGACCGGCGCTATTCTCGATGCCTGCGACCGTGCTGTGTATGAAGCGCAGCAACGCGTCACCATCCCCAAGCGTTTCTCGGTGGGTATTCGCGACATGTTTGCCATGCAGCCGCGGCTGGAACAGCCGCGTGGCAGGCGCGCCTTGCGCACCCTCGAACTGCCCAAGTTCCGTGCTGCGTTTGACCTGTTGGTGTTGCGTGCTATCGCCGGTATGGCGCCGCGTGAAACCGCGCAGTGGTGGACGCGCATTCAGGAGGTCACTCCCGAGCAGCGTGCCGGGATGATCGAGCAACTCGAACGCGCCACTGCCAAGCTGGGCAATGGCAATGGTAATGGCAGTGGCAGTGCCGACGGTGACACCGAATCAGGCGCCAACGGTGCAGGTCCGCCGCGTCGCCGTCGTCGTCGTCGCAGGCCTGCTGGCCCGGCATGACGCCGTGGCTTGCGGCTTACGTCGGTATCGGCAGTAACTTGTCGGATCCGGCGGCCCAGGTCGAGCGCACCTTTGCAGATCTGGCCGCGATGCCGGGGGTGCAGTTGGTGGCGCGTTCGGCCTTGTACCGCACCGCGCCGTTTGGCCCGGTCGAACAAGATGACTTTGTTAATGCCGTCGCGGGAGTGCTCACCACACTTGCGCCGCAGCAGCTGCTTGACGCCTTGCGCCACCTTGAGGTGGCACGCGGTCGGGTGCGCAGCGTACGCTGGGGTCCACGCATCCTTGATCTGGACCTACTGGTGCAAGGCACGCTGACCGTGGATACAGCCGATCTCACCTTGCCGCATCCGGGCATTCCCGAGCGCAACTTTGTGCTCTATCCGCTGCGTGACATTGCACCCGAGCTGCATATTCCGGGCATGGGGCAGGTGGCTCAGCTGGCGGCTAAGGTTGATCCGTCGGGGATCACGCGGCTGTGACGGTGTCCGTGCCACACCGTTACATCGTGGTGGAAGGCCCGATCGGTGTGGGCAAGACCAGCTTGGCGCGACGCTTGGCTGCAAGCCTGGGTGCCGAGACAGTGTTCGAGCAAGCCGACGAAAACCCGTTCCTGGAGCGGTTTTATCGCAACCCCAAAGCCGGGGCCTTGCCTGCCCAGCTGTATTTTCTGTTTCAGCGAGCTCAGCAGTTGGCGGCGCTGCGTCAGGACGACCTGTTTGCGCCGCTGCGCGTGGCCGATTACCTGTTAGCCAAAGACCGGTTGTTTGCGCAGCTGACTTTGGATGCCGATGAGTTCGGGCTGTATGAGCAGATCCATGCCAAGTTGGCTATCGATGCGCCGCGGCCCGATCTGGTGGTCTATTTGCAGGCACCGGTCACGGTGCTGATGGAGCGCATTGCCCGCCGTGGTATCGGCTACGAAGGGCGCATCAGTGCGGACTATCTGGAGCGCCTCAATGGCGCCTATGCGCAGTTCTTTCTCGATTACGATGCGGGCCCTTTGCTGATCGTCAACGCGGCGTCCATTGATCCGCTCAATAACGACGCCGATTACCAAGAGTTGCTGGGCGCCATCTCGCGGATGCGCAGCGGGCGCCTCTACTACAACCCCTTGGGCAACGCTGGCCTGTGACCGCTGCGGCCCTGACGGGCCCGATTGGTTGATTGTGTCAGGCGTCTGATTCAAAGTGCGCTCATGTATACCCACCTTCAGTTGCGCGATTCGGCACGCCCCCCGGTCACGTTGTCCTCCTTGCACAAGATGCGCGAAGACGGCGAACCCATTGCGTGCCTGACGTGCTACGACGCCAGCTTTGCAACGTTGGTGGATGAAGCCGATGCCGACGTGGTGTTGGTGGGTGATTCGCTGGGCATGGTCATCCAAGGTCACGACACCACGGTGCCGGTGACGGTCGACGATATGGTCTACCACTGCAAGGCCGTCTCGCGTGGTCTGCGCCGTCCGTTTCTGGTGGCCGATCTGCCGTTCATGAGCTACCCCTCGCGCGAGCAAGCGCTGACCAACTCGGTGCGCTTGATGCAGGAGGGCGGTGCCCGCATGGTCAAACTCGAAAGCGGCGCCGAACAGGTGCGCGTGGTCGAGTTCCTGGCAAGTCACGACATCGCGGTCTGCGCTCACCTGGGTTTGCGTCCGCAGTCGGTACACAAAACCGGTGGGTTTCGTGTGCAAGGTCGCGAGCAGGATGCTGCAGCACGCATGTTGCAGGACGCGCTGGATCTGCAAGCTGCCGGGGCAGACTTGGTATTGCTCGAATGCATTCCTGCGGAGTTGGGCGCCGCCATCACCAAGGCGCTGGATGTGCCGGTGATTGGCATCGGTGCCGGTGGTAACACCGACGGTCAGATACTGGTGCTGTACGACATCCTCGATATTACGACGGGTCGCAAGCCGCGTTTTGTGCAGGACTTCATGGCGGGTAATGGCACACCGTTGGCAGCGATCAAGGCCTATGTGCAAGCGGTTAAATCACGCGCTTATCCTGCACCCGAGCACTGCTTCTAAATGCTCACGGTTGCTCGTATCGCAGAACTGCGCGCTGTATTGCAGGGCTGGCGGCGTGAAGGCGCACGCATTGCCTTTGTACCGACCATGGGCAACCTGCATGCCGGCCACATGAGTTTGCTGGCGGCGGCACGGTTTCGCGCCGAGCGCGTGGTGGCCAGCGTTTTTGTGAATCCGCTGCAGTTTGGTCCCAACGAAGACTTTGACCGCTATCCGCGTACACCGGTCGAGGATGCGCAGTTGCTGCAGGAAGCGCGTTGCGATCTGCTGTTTTTGCCCACGGTCGATGAGATGTATCCCGAGGGTCGCGATCAGGCGACGCGAGTGCTGGTGCGCGAACTGTCCGAGACCTTGTGCGGCGCTGTTCGCCCGGGCCATTTTGAGGGTGTTGCCACTGTGGTGGCGAAGCTGTTTGGCATCGTGCAGCCGGATGTGGCCGTGTTTGGTGAAAAAGACTTTCAGCAGTTCACCATCATCCAGCGCATGACCCAGGACTTGTCTATTCCTGTAGAGGTGGTCGGTGCCGCAACGGTGCGAGCAACCGATGGATTGGCGCTTAGTTCACGCAATCGGTACCTCAGCTCCGAGGAGCGTGCCGTGGCGCCAGTGGTGCATGCAGCGCTGGCCGAGGCAGTGCGGCGTATCGATACCGGCGATGACAACTGGAGCGCCATCGAGCACGCAGGACACACCACGTTGACCGACGCCGGGCTGCGACCGGATTACTTTGCTGTACGCGATGCGCACACACTGGCTACACCGTCAGCACAGTCGCGCGACCTTGTGGTGCTGGCTGCGGCACGTATGGGTCGTACGCGACTGATAGACAACCTGCGCGTTACACGCCGCTAGCCGCGAGCAGTATTTAGGCCGTCTCGCCCTGCAAGCGCTGCAGGGCCCACAAAACATGTTCACGAACCAACTCTGAGGCATCGTGCTGGCGCGCGCGCAGCGCCGTCAGTGCCGATTCGCTGGCAGGTCCATTGCCCAAGGCTACGGCCACATTGCGCAGGAAGCGCTCATGGCCGATGCGGCGGATGGCCGAGCCTTCCATGCGCTGTTCAAACTGCGACTGCGTCCAACCCAGCAGCTCATGCAGCAGCGGCGCATCCAAACCATGGCGCGTCTTGAAATCCGGATGGCTGGCTGCGCGCGCAAACTTGTTCCAAGGGCACACCAGTTGGCAGTCGTCGCAGCCGTAGATGCGATTGCCGATCGCAGTGCGAAACTCCACTGGAATGGGTCCGTGCAGTTCGATGGTCAGATAAGAGATGCAACGGCGCGCGTCGAGCTTATGCGGCGCAATGATGGCGCCGGTAGGGCAGGCGGGAATGCAGGCGCTGCAAGTGCCGCAGTGCGCGCTGGCGGGCTCATCAATGGGCAGCGGCAGGTCGGTGAGCACTTCGCCCAAGAAAAAATACGAGCCGGCATCGCGTGCGATGAGGTTGGTGTGCTTGCCTATCCAGCCTAGTCCCGCATTGCGTGCCAGAGCCTTTTCGAGCACCGGGCCTGAATCGACGAACACGCGGTGCTGGTGTGGGCCGGCAAGCTTGCCCAGTGCGTCGGCAAAGCGCGCCAGCGCGGGTCTCATGATGCGGTGGTAATCGCGGCCCATCGCATAACGCGAGATATAGCCCAACTCCGGTGCACCCAAGACGCTCCAAGGTTCGCGCGCATCAGCAGGCCAATAATCCAGCCGCAGCGACACCACGCGTAGGGTGCCCGGGTGCAGTTGGTCCGGGCGCGAGCGCAGCGTGCCGTGGCGCTGCATGTAGTGCATCTGCCCATGATGGCCGTCGGCCAGCCAATCGAGCAGGTGTTGTTCGTCCTCGGGGAGCGCCACGCCACTGACCCCGACAGCAGAAAAGCCGTGCTCGCGCGCCAAGGTGGCCAGTTGATCTGGCGAGGGTGGGTTCATGGTGCGCCAGTATACTAACCCCATGACTCAGCCCGACTACCCGCAGTTGCAGCGTCTGGAACCTGCAGATATTGCGCGTGCGCTGCCGCCACGGCGGCGCGATGCACACAAGGGTAGCTATGGCAGCGTGCTGGTGATCGGCGGCGGGCAAGGCATGCCTGGTGCGGTGCGACTGGCTGGTGAGAGTGCGCTGCGCGTTGGGGCTGGCCGCGTCACGGTGGCAAGCCTGCCGCAGCATTTGACTGCAGTGGTGGGCGCACGGCCCGAGCTGATGTTCATCAATGCGGACGATCCTAAAGCGTTAGCTACAGCGCTGGCTCAGGCTGATGTGGTGGCCATCGGCCCCGGTCTTGGTACCGATGCATGGGCGCAGTCGCTGTTGCAGGCGGTGCTGTCGCAGAGCCAACCAGCGCAGCAGTGGGTACTCGATGCCGATGCGCTAAACCTGCTGGCTGCAATGCCAGCGCCTGTTGCGCGGGACAATTGGATACTCACACCTCATCCGGGCGAGGCTGCGCGGTTACTCGGCATCACCACTGCAGCGGTGCAGGCGGATCGTCTGGCGGCCGTTGGCGCACTGCAGCAACGCTGGGGTGGCGTGGTGGTGCTCAAGGGCGCGGGCACCTTGATCGGTGCAGCAGGGCAGGTGACTTCGCTGTGTGACCGGGGTAATCCGGGCATGGCGATACCGGGTATGGGTGATGTGCTGACTGGTGCGGTGGCCGGCATTCTGGCGCAGTGCGGACAGCCGCTGCTGGCAGCCAAAGCCGCAGTGCTGGCACAGGCGATGGCCGGTGATCTGTGCGCCACAGACGGTGAGCGCGGTTTGTTGGCCGGCGACATTGCGCGGGCCCTGCACGCGGTGGTCAATCCATGACACAGCCACTGCTCACCTTGCCCGATGAAGCTGCCACTTGTGCGCTGGGGGTGCGGGCCGCCGTCGCGCTGCCTGCTGCAGTTCAACCCTTCGTGGTTGAGCTGCGTGGCGAGCTCGGCGCGGGCAAAACAACCTTCGCGCGCGCCCTGCTGCACGCACTGGGTGTTACGGGCCGGGTGCGCAGTCCCAGCTATGCGCTGCTGGAGTGCTACACCGCCGGTGCTTGGCAGGCGCTGCATCTGGACCTGTATCGACTCAGTTCAGCCGACGAGCTTGAGATGCTCGGGCTACGTGATTATCACCAGGGTCGCACCCTATGGCTGGTCGAATGGCCCGAGAAGGGGCGCGGATACTTGCCCGCCGCTGATGCTGTGCTGCACTTCGAGGTGGGCGCCGACGGGCACCGCGTGGGCTTGGCTGCCGGTTCGCCCGCTGGTTCGCAGTGGATTGGTAACTTAATGCCAGATCTGGAATGAAAGAATTGCGCTATGTGACTGGTTCGATTGATAAAGAGTCTCGCGGGACGTAGGCTTTAAGGCATGTTTGTGCGTTTTTTCACACTTTTGCTACTGCTGGCTGCACCTGCGGCTGCCGCTGCGCCGGCTAGCGTGCAGGGCATTGAATTGCGCACGGCTGCTACAGGCGCTGAACTGAGTCTGACGATCAGCGGCTACACGCGGCACACGGTTTTCCTGCTCGACAAGCCCGAACGGGTGGTCATCGATCTACCCAATACGCGCTTGGCACCCGGGGTGCGTTTGCCGCCTGCAGGGGATGCTGTGCAGCAGGTGCGCAGCGGGCAGCAGCCCGGAGAAACGCTGCGACTGGTGTTGCAACTGACACAGCGCCTGTCCCCGCAAGAACACTTGAGCGTGTTGCCCGACGGCAAGTCACGCTTGGTGGTGTCACTGGATTCGCGGGTCTTCGCGGCACCTGAACAAAGCACTGCGCAGGCGGGCACACCTGTCACCGCTCCAGTAGCAGCTCCTGTAACAGCGCCAGTAGCAGCCCAGGTGGCCAAGCCGGTTGCTGCGTCCCCCAAAGGTCGCGATATCGTCGTTGCCATCGATGCCGGTCACGGCGGTCAGGATCCCGGTGCGATAGGCAAAGCCGGGTTGCAGGAAAAAGATGTCACGCTGGCAATCGCCAAAGCGTTGGCCGACCGCATCAATCAAACCTCCGGCATGCGTGCGGTGTTGACGCGTAACAGCGATCGGTTTGTGGTGCTGCGTGACCGTATCGATTTGGCGCGGGCGGCCCGCGCCGATCTGTTTGTCTCGATTCATGCGGACTCCATTGGCAACGCGGATGTGGCAGGTAGTTCTGTCTATGTGTTGTCGGAGCGCGGTGCGAGCAGTGAGGCCGCACGCTGGCTGGCCGAGCGCGAGAACGCCGCAGACCTTAAAGGTGGCGTGAATCTGGGTGGCAAGAACCAGCCGCTGGCCAAGGTGCTGATGGATTTGTCGCAGACCGCCAGCATTGGCTCGAGCATGGAAGCGGCCGAGAGTGTGTTGACGTGGCTCGACCGGGTTGGCGAGGTGCGCAAATCGCGCGTTCAACAGGCTGGTTTTATGGTGCTCAAATCGCCGGACATCCCGTCGATGCTGATCGAGACTGCCTATATTTCCAATCCGGCAGAAGAGAAGCAGCTGCGAACCGCTTCCCATCAGCAAGAGATCGCCGGCGCGATCCTCGGTGGTCTGACCGAGTACTTCGTGGCCCATCCGCCTGACGGTTCGAACTTGGCAGCGAACAAGGGCGCGGCTGTGCAGGGTCGCTTGCCGTAAACTGTGCGGATAATGCCGATCCGCATATTGCCCTCTCAGCTTGTTGACCAGATCGCCGCCGGCGAGGTCATCGAACGTCCCGCCTCCGTCGTTAAAGAGCTTGCAGAGAACGCACTGGATGCCGGTGCGACTCAGCTCGACATCGATATCGAGCAGGGCGGGCTGGGCCTGATCCGCGTGCGCGACAACGGCAGCGGCATGAGTGTCGACGAGCTGCCGCTGGCCATCACGCGCCATGCCA
Source organism: Pseudomonadota bacterium (assembly GCA_026398735.1). Taxonomy (GTDB): domain Bacteria; phylum Pseudomonadota; class Gammaproteobacteria; order Steroidobacterales; family Steroidobacteraceae; genus ZC4RG30. The sequence goes on from JAPLSH010000019.1 coordinate 166,742, forward strand.
CTAGCAAGATCTCCACCTTGGATGACTTGATGCAGGTGACCAGCCTGGGCTTTCGCGGAGAGGCGCTACCGTCGATTGGTTCGGTATCGCGGCTGCGCATCCTGTCGCGCCGTGCCCAAGACAGTCAGGCGCATGAGCTGTTGGTGGATGCGGGTGATGTACAGACGCCGCGGCCAGCAGCACATCCCGGTGGCACGCTCATCGAGGTGCGCGAGCTGTTTCACAGTGTGCCGGCGCGTCGCAAGTTCATGCGTGCTGAGGCCACGGAGGCCGGACATGTATTGCGGCTGGTAGAGCGGCTGGCGCTGGCACGCATGGATGTGGGCTTTACTCTGACGCACAACGGCCGCCAGATGTTGCGCTGTCTGCCTGCTGTCACCGATGAGCAGCGGTTGGCACGCGTGGCAGAGGTGATGGGCGATGAGTTTGCCGGCGCTTGTATGCCGGTAGTAGTGGAGGCTGGACCGTTGAGCCTGCGCGGTTGGATCAGCCTGCCGACGTTCTCGCGCTCGCAGGGCGATCTGACTCATTGGTTTGTTAATGGCCGCGCTGTACGTGATCGCCTGCTCATCAATGCAGCGCGCGTGGCCTATCGCGATGTGTTGTTCAACGGCCGGCATCCCGCGTATGTGCTGTCGCTGGGCATCGATCCTGCCGAGGTGGACGTGAACGCCCATCCGCAAAAGCAGGAAGTGCGTTTTCGCGAATCACGTGCGGTGCACGATTTCATTCAGCGGGCATTGGAGCGCCGGCTGGCCGATACGCGACCTGGGCTGCAGAGCAGTGCCGGGGATATACGCGGCACAGTGTTTGCCGCGCCGTCTACCAATACATTTGCGCGCGGTAGCAGTGGAAGCAGTGGCAGTCCTCGTGGTTATGCTCCCGCACCGCTGCGGCCGCAGGGATTTTCGTTTGAGCGCAGCAGTCCTTGGCAGGTTGGCGAGGCGGTAGCGGGTGCGCTTGCAGTGGATGCTCTTCAACCGGACGATAGACCGTTGGGTCAGGCACTGGCGCAATTGCACGGCATTTATATCCTGGCGCAGGACGCCGAGGGTCTGGTACTGGTGGATGCCCATGCCGGTCACGAGCGCGTGTTGTACGAGAAGTTCAAGGCTGCACAAGCCGAGAAGCCCGCCGATTCGCAAGCCTTGCTTGAGCCGTTGGTGTTGACCCTGCGCGAACATGAAATCGACGCGCTGCTGCAATCCGGTGCCGACTGGGAGCGGGCAGGGTTTGAACTAGAGCGCTTGGCCCCGGGCAGTCTGGCTGTGCGGCGCATACCGGCGACGTTGGGTCATTCCGACATTGGTGCCTTGCTGCGCGAAGTGGTGGCCGGCGTACTCGATGACCAAGGCGTGCATCACATCGAGGGCGCAGAGCATCAATTGTTGGCCACGCTGGCCTGCCGCGCAGCCATTCATGCGCATCGTCGCCTGACCTTGCCCGAGATGGACGCACTGCTGCGTCAGATGGAGCAGACCGAGCGTTCGGCGCAGTGCAATCACGGCCGACCCACCTATGCGCGAGTCTCGCTGCCCGAGTTGGACCGGTTGTTCTTGCGGGGACGCTGATGAGCCCACCTGTGCGCCTGCGGGCGCTGGTTGTGCTGGGGCCTACCGGCAGTGGCAAGAGCGCCTTGGCCATGGAGGCTGCGCAGTACTTGCCGGTACCGGTGGAACTGGTCAGCGTCGATTCGGCGCAGGTCTATCGCGGTATGGACATCGGCACTGCCAAGCCCAGTGCGGCCGAGCAGGCGGCGCTGCGCCATCACCTGCTGGATCTGCGCGATCCCGAACAGACTTATTCGGCCGGTGAGTTTCGTCGCGATTGCCTGGCGGCCATTTCCCAGATTTGCGCGCGCGGAGCTTTGCCGCTGCTCGTTGGCGGCACGATGCTGTATTTTCGCGCCCTGTTCCACGGAATTGCCAGCTTGCCGCAGGCTGATGCCGAGTTGCGGGCACGCTTGGATGCACGCGCCGCGCTGGAGGGCTGGCCGGCCCTGCATGCCGAATTGGCCGGTGTGGATCCGCAGTCTGCCGCCCGTATCCACGCCAACGATGCACAGCGCATTCAGCGTGCGCTGGAGGTGTACTCGCTGGCGGGTCGCCCGCTGAGTCAGCTGTGGCTCGAGGGGGCTCAAGACCAGCCCGATATCGATTGGGCGGTGGCTGCACTGGAACCTGCAGATCGGGCGCAATTGCACGGGCAGTTAGCACAGCGCTTTGACGCGATGCTGGCGGCGGGGTTTGTCGACGAGGTCCAGGGTTTGCTGCGCCGGCCGCAGCTCAGTCCCGACAGCGCGTCACTGCGGGCTGTCGGCTACAGACAGGTGATGGAATATTGCCTTGGGCAACAGTCGTTGCTGCAGGCGCGTGAGCAGGCAGTGGCTGCCACACGTCAGCTGGCCAAGCGGCAGTTAACTTGGCTGCGCTCGGGCAGCGTGACCGCTGTTGGCTATTCGTCCTTGAAATTCGATCCGCAGGACCCAAAAACCAATGAACGATTTCGCGATGCAACACTCCAATGGCTGGAAGGGGGCGCGTTTTCGGGTCCGTGAAACAAGGCACGGCGTGTTAAACTGCAGACCTTAAACAGGAAAGATGGCGCTACTTAAGTAGTTTCCGTAGCACTGCTCCACGGAAGGTTCAGCGCGCTGCGGCAGACTGGTGGCTGTTCATCACAAAAAGGAGATTTCCATGGCCAAGGGCCAATCGTTGCAGGACCCGTTCCTGAACGCGCTTAGAAAAGAACGCATTCCGGTTTCCATTTATTTGGTTAACGGCATCAAGCTGCAGGGTCAAATCGACTCCTTCGACCAATTTGTTGTGCTGCTTAAAAACAGCGTCAGCCAGATGGTCTACAAGCACGCCATTTCCACCGTTGTGCCTTCGCGTAACGTGCGCATGGTCGGTGAGGCCGAGGACGGGACGGCGGAGGTCGTGGTTGACTGATGTTTGACCGGCCCCGTACCGGCGAGCGGGCCGTGTTGGTCAGGTTGGCGCTGGGTGCACCCGCCGACCCTGAGGATCTGCAAGAGTTCACGCAGCTGGCACTGTCTGCGGGAGCCATACCGGTGGCCACCTTGGGTGGCAGTCGCGATCGCCCCGATCCGCGCTATTTTGTGGGCAGTGGCAAGGCTGAAGAAATCCGCCTCGAGGCCCTGGCCCTTGAGGCCGACCTCATTCTCGTCGATCACCCCTTGTCGCCCAGCCAAGAGCGCAATCTCGAAAAGCTCATCGGCAAGCGCGTGCTCGACCGCAACGGCCTCATCCTAGATATTTTTGCGCAACGAGCCGCCAGTCACGAAGGCAAGCTCGAAGTGGAGCTGGCCCAACTCAAGCACATTGCCAGCCGGCTGGTGCGGGGCTGGACCCATCTGGAGCGGCAGCGCGGCGGTGGTATAGGTAATCGCGGTCCCGGTGAAACCCAGCTCGAAACCGATCGTCGCCTGCTAGGCCAGCGTGTGCGGGTGCTCACGGCGCGCCTCAAAAAAATTCAAGTGCAACGCGAAACCGGCCGCAGCGCGCGTGTTGCCATCCCGATCCCCTCGCTGGCGTTGGTGGGCTATACCAATGCGGGCAAGTCCACCTTGTTCCGTGCGCTGACGGGCGAGCAGGCCTATGTGGCCGATCAGTTGTTTGCCACGCTCGATCCCACGGTGCGCCGGTTGGCGCTGCCCGGTGGCACGCAGGTGGTGGTGGCAGACACCGTGGGGTTCATCCGCGAGTTGCCGCACGAACTGGTAGCTGCCTTCAAATCCACCCTGACCGAGGCCCGCGAGGCCACGTTGCTACTGCATGTCGTCGATGCCAGTGACCCGCGTCGCGAAGAGCACATAGACGAAGTCAATCGCGTGCTCGAAGAGATCGGCGCCGGCCATCTGCCGCAGATCCGCGTGTACAACAAAATCGACCGGCTCGAGCTCGAGCCGCGCACGGCTTTGGATGAGCAGGGAGCGCCCGAGGCTGTCTGGGTGTCTGCTGCCACGGGTCTGGGGTTGGAGGGACTGCAGCAGGCCATCGCCGAGCGGCTGTCCTGCGCAGTCAGCCGTGTGCGAGTGCGATTGCCGCTGACCGCCGGGGCTGCGCGGGCGCGGCTGTACGCGGCCAAGGTAGTGGTGGCCGAGAGTCCCTCAGAGGAGGGCTTTGACCTGACGGTCGATTTGCCGCCCGATGAGCGAGCGGCGCTCGAGCGCCAAGACGGTGTGCGCGTCGAGGCTACCTGGAATACACCAGATAACTCAGGCGGCACGCCGCCAGGCAATCGTCCCCCGGGTCGCAAACCTGGCGGTGAAGATCCCTTTAAACAAGTGCAACGCTGGCTCGAAGGTCTAGTAAGACCAGACGCCGGTGGCGGCCGCGGTACCGGTAGTGGCGGGGGCAATGACAACGGCCCTTCACCAAGCGGACCGAAGCTGCCGAGCATCGGTGGTTCACCGATAGCATTTGTCGGCGCCGCGGTGGCAGCCTTGTGGTTAGCCGCTGGGTTTTTCCAGGTCGATGCGTCTGAGCGCGCAGTGGTGCAGCGCTTTGGCAAGTTCACGACAGTGCGCAATCCAGGTCTGGGTTGGGCTTTCCCTTGGCCCATCGAAACGGTGACCAAGGTCAATGTCAGTAAGGTCAACAGCGTCGAGTACCGTTCGCGCATGTTGACTGCCGACGTTAACCTGGTAGAGATCCGCTCGGCGATTCAGTACCAGTACAGCGACCCGGTCAAAGTGCTCTTTCAGGTGCGCGACCCAGAGTCCACGCTGCGCGAAGTAAGCGAAAGCGCCATCCGCGAGATCGTCGGGCAGGCACAGCTTGAGCAGGTGCTTGGTGTTTCGCGTCAGCGCATCACAGAAGACACACGTGATCTGGTGCAGCGCACGCTTGATGCCTACAACAGCGGTATTCGTGTAACTAGCGTCAATCTCACCGACGTGCAGGTGCCCGAAGCCGTGCTCGCATCGCAGCGCGATGCCAACAAGGCCATCGAAGACCGTGACCGTTTCAGCAAGGAAGCGCAGGCCTACGCCAACGACATCCTTCCCAAGGCGCAGGGCGCCGCACAGCGTCTCGTGCAAGATGCCGAAGCCTATAAGTCACAGGTGGTGTCTCAGGCTGAGGGTGATGTGGCTCGCTTCAACAGCGTCTATGCCGCTTATCAGTCAGCACCGGAAGTCACGCGCCAGCGCATGTACATCGATGCCATCGAATCGATCATGCAGCGCTCGCAGAAAGTGGTGCTCGACACCAAGCCTGGCGCAGGCGGCAACATGATCTATCTGCCGCTGGACCGCATGTTCGAGCGCAATTCGCTGCGCGCAGCACCGGCTGATCCAATCAGTGGTGGTGCCGCACAGCAGGGCAAGCCGTCTTCGGCTTCGCCCCTTGAATCGGTCACTATCGACGGCCGCAGCCGCGGGGAGCGTTGATGAACTCGCGTGCAATGCCGATAGTCATTGGTGTTCTGGTGCTGGCAGTGCTGGCGCTGGGATCGTTGTTTCAGGTGCGCGAAACACAGGTGGCGATGCGCACGCAGTTCGGTGAGATCCGTGGCATGCAATATGGCCCCGGCCTGCATCTGAAGTGGCCTCTGGTCGATCAGGTGGTCAAGTTTGAACAGCGTGTAGTCACCCAGAATTATCAGGGTGAGACCTTCCTCACCTCCGAGAACAAGGGACTCATCGTCGATTTCTACGTCAAGTGGCGCATCAAAGATGTGGGTCATTACTACCGCACGTCTGGTGGCATCGAAGAGATCGCCGGTTCGCGTTTGGGCGAAATCGTCAAAGACGGCATCAAGAGCGTGGTGGCCAAACGAACGCTGCAAGAAATTGTGGTGGCAGAGCGTGCTGCGTTCACCGGCGACATGTTTGGTCGTGCCAGTGAGTCGGTAAAAGAACTCGGCATCGAACTGGTGGACGTGCGTGTGAATCGTATCGATTTGCCGGATGAAGTCAGCGGCTCGGTCTATCAGCGTATGCAAGAGAGCTTCCGTGCGCTGGGCAACCGGTTGCGCGCCGAGGGCTCTGCTGAGGCTGAGCGCATCCGTGCCGAAGCTGATCGTGAGCGCACCGAATTGCTGGCGCGTACGCAGCGTGATGCGCAGTTGCTGCGCGGCGAGGGCGATGTGCTTGCCGGTCGTATCTATTCGTCAGCCTACGGCAAGTCGCCCGAGTTCTATGGCTTCTATCGCAGCCTGCAGGCGTATCGTAATGCGCTGGGTCGTGAGGGCGACGTCATGGTCGTCCAGCCGGAAGGCGAGTTCTTCAAATACCTCAATTCTCCCGGTCGTCGCTAAAGCGACTGACTGCTTCATTGCAAGCTCCCAGGTAACTCTATGGGTCGATTCGTCGTGGTCATCGGTACGCAATGGGGCGACGAGGGCAAGGGCAAGGTTGTAGATCTGCTCACTGAAAGCGCTGCCGCTGTGGCGCGCTTTCAAGGCGGACACAACGCTGGGCATACGCTGGTCATCGAAGGCCAGAAACACGTTCTGTCGCTGATCCCTTCCGGGATCATGCGCGCCAATACGCGTTGCCTCATCGGTAACGGCGTGGTGCTGTCACTGGAAGCGCTGCTGCGCGAGTCGCAGACACTTATCGACAAGGGCGTGCCCGTGTTCGAGCGGCTGCGTATCTCTCCCAGTTGCCCGCTGATCCTGCCTTCGCATGTGGCACTGGATCGTGCGCGCGAGCAGGCGCGTGGCGTTAACGCCATTGGCACTACCGGTCGTGGCATCGGTCCGGCCTACGAAGACAAGGTGGCGCGCCGTGCATTGCGCGTTGCGGATCTGTTTCAGCGGGATCGCTTTGCTGCAAAGTTGGGTAAAGTACTCGACTTCCACAATTTTGTGCTGCAGCACTACTTCAAGCAGCCTGCGGTCGACTTCCAGTCCACCCTCGATGCGCTACTGGCGCAGGGTGAGCGCATCAAGCCCCTGGTGCTGGATGTCACGCTAGAGCTGGCGGCACTGCGCAAGGCCGGCGCCAATGTGATGTTCGAGGGCGCGCAGGGCGCGATGCTCGATGTCGATCACGGTACCTATCCTTACGTCACCTCATCCAACACTACCGCCGGCGGTGCATCAACAGGCACCGGTCTGGGCCCGCGCGCGTTTGACTATGTGCTGGGTATCGTCAAGGCCTACACCACGCGTGTGGGTGCCGGCCCGTTCCCCACCGAACTGTTTGACTCGTCCGGTGAGCATTTGGCGCGTGTGGGCCATGAGTTCGGTTCGGTCACCGGGCGTGCGCGCCGCTGTGGCTGGTTTGATGCTGTGGCGTTGCGCCGTTCGATTATTCATTCGAGTGTGTCGGGTCTGTGCATCACCAAGCTCGATGTGCTCGATGGCCTTGAAACGCTGCGCATCTGCACCGGCTATCGCATGGGCGACCAGGTGCTCTCTGAGCCGCCGTTGTTTGCCGACGCGTTTGCTGAAGTCGAGCCGATCTACGAGGAATGCCCCGGTTGGAGTGACTCCACCATCGGCATTACCGATTACGCCAAGTTGCCGACTGCGGCGCGCAGCTACCTTGAGCGCTTGCAAGAGCTGGTCGGTGTGCCCATCGATATCGTCTCGACCGGGCCCGATCGTGAACAGACTATCGTATTGCGTCACCCGTTCGAATAGCCCTCAGGAGCGCCTATGGCCAAGTATCCGGATACGGTTCAGTTCAATGGACTTAACCGACCGATCGGCATCGAGTGGAGCGCACGCAACCTCGAGGTGCAAGGCAGCATTCCTGCAGAGCTAGACGGCGCGTTTTTCCGTGCAGTGCCGGATCCGGCTCATGCTCCGCGCGATCCTGCCGACATCGCGTTGTCTGGCGATGGCATGGTCAGTCGCTTTCGCATCAGCAACGGCGCTATCGACCACGATATTCGTTACGTACACACCGCGCGCTATGAAGCAGAGCGCAAGGCGCGTCATGCGCTGTTTGGTAAGTACCGCAATCCGTTTACCGATCTGCCGCAAGTGCAGGGCGTGGATCGCACCGTGGCCAACACCACACCGGTGTGGCATGCGGGCCGGTTGTTGATGACCAAGGAAGATGGTCGCGCTTACGAGGTCAATCCGCACACCCTTGAGACGGTCGGCAGCTATGACTTTGGTGGCACGCTGCGCAGCCAGACTATGACGGCGCATGTGCGCGTCGATCCGGTCACTGGTGAAATGTTCTCGTTTGGCTATGAGGCCGGTGGTACTTGCACCGATCAAGTGGCGTACTGGATTGCCGACAAAAACGGCAAGCTCGTGTCCGAGCAGTGGTTCTCACAGCCTTATCTGTCGACCATTCACGATTTTGCGATTACCGAAGACTATGCGCTGTTTCCGCTGTTCCCCACGCTGACCGATCTTGATCGGCTCAAGGCTGGCGGTGACAAGTGGATCCACGAGCCCGATGGCGATAGCTGGTTGGGGGTTATGCCTCGCTATGGCAGTGTCGATCAGCTGCGCTGGTTCAAGGGGCCCAAGGGCGTGTCTGCTTTCCACTTCGTCAATGCCTTCCAGCAGGGCCATACGGTTCACGTCGATATCTGTCTGACTAGTACCAATGCCTTCCCATTCATGCATGGGCCAGACGATCCGTTTGATCCGCGCACCATGAAGGGTGGGTTGACGCGTTGGAGTGTGGATCTGGCAGATCCTGCTGCCACGTTGCAATCGCAGGTCATTGGTCCGCCCGGTGATCTGCCGCGCTTGCGCGATGGCGATCAGGGCAGGGCTTACACCGATTTTTGGATGCCCTGCTATGACCCGCGCATTGGTCCGCCCGTCGTGGGTGGTCCGGTGGGCAGTTGCTTTAACTGCCTGTTGCATGTCGATGTGACAACCGGACAAGTCAAGGACGCATTGGTGCTGGGGCCCGGCGTTGCGTTCAATGAGCCTGTGCATGTGCCGTCGGCTACGCCTGGCCATGCCGGTTGGCTTCTGGCTGTCATCGATTATGAGCTGGACTCTGAGCACCACCGATCAGAGCTCGTGGTACTGCAGGCTGATCGCATTTCGGCGCCGCCGCTGGCGGTGATCAAGATGCCTTTGGCGCTGCGACCGCAGGTGCATGGCTGGTGGGTGTCTGGCGCACAGCTGGCCGCTGCCAAGGTCGGCGCGCCTTAACGCGCGCCCGCCTTGAGGTCTGATGATCACTTGATCGTCAGACCGCCGTCGACTGCCATGGCGTGGCCGACCACAAAGCTGGCTTCTTCCGAGGCCAGAAACAACACGACCTTGGCTACTTCATCCGCAGCGGCTGCCCGGCCGATGGGATGATCTGATTCCATGCTGGCTTTGATCTCGGGGATGGCCAGTGCGCCCTCGAGCATGGCTGTGCGCGTGGCTGCCGGACACACGGCGTTGACGCGAATACCCAAGCCGATCAGGTCCAATGCGGCAGCCTTGGTCAGACCGACCACGCCATGTTTGGCAGCGACATAGGACGCCATGTTTTTGGCGGCGATGAGCCCAGCCACCGAGGCGGTGTTGATGATCGCACCGCCACCACTGGCCAACATTGCAGGGACTTCGGCCTTGATCGAGTTGAACACGCCACCCAGGTTCACATTGAGCATCTGCTGCCAGTCCGACAGCTCAATCTCGTGGATCCGAAAGGCCAGGCTGCTGGGTATGCCGGCGTTGTTGAACGCAATATGCAGGCCACCAAACGCGCGCACTGCGCACTGAACCATGGCCTGACACTGACCATAATCACTGACATCGGCACGCATGGATTCGGCAGTGCCGCCGGCTGCACGGATCAGCTCGCGCGTGTCGTGGGCCCCTGAGCCGTTCTGATCCACCACCAGTACGCTGGCACCCTCGGCGGCAAAGGCCAGGGCTGTGGCGCGGCCAATACCCGACGCAGCACCGGTGATCAGTACACTTTTTGCTCTGAAACGTGACATGGCTATCTCCGTGAATTTCGCTGGCCGATATTAGACTGGGCGGGTGCGCGATACACTGCAGGCTATGAGCACAGCCACAACGCCACTTCTTATCGGTGTTGCGCCCAATGGCGCCCGACGCACTAAGAGCGATCACGAGGCCTTGCCGATCACGGCTGCGGAAGTTGCAACGACTGCCGCGCGGTGCCGGCTTGCCGGCGCTGGGTTGCTGCATTTACATGTGCGTGACGAGCAGGGCGCTCACAGTCTGTCTGCGCCGCTGTATCGCGAGGCGATCAGGCAAGTGCGGCGCATGGCCGGCGCAGAGTTGCTGGTGCAGATCACCACTGAGTCCTGCGGCCTGTTTGATCCGCTGCAACAAATCGCCGCGGTACGTGGCGCTTCACCCGAGGTTGCTTCGTTTGCGTTGCGCGAGCTGTTCTCCAACGGTGTGGTCTCGCAAGCGGTCGCCGAGTTCTTTGCTTGGGAATTGGGGCGTGGCCTAAGCGCCCAATACATTTTGTGTGAGCCAGCCGAGATCGCGTTTTTGCAATCGCTGGTCGAGAGCGGATTGCTGCCGGTCGATCAGCCTCATGGGTTGTTCGTGCTGGGTCGCTATGCACAAGACCAGCAGGCCGACCCTGCGGAGCTCGATGAGTTTCTGGCAGCGTGGCCTGCCCAATGGCCTTGGTCGGCCTGTGCGTTTGGCAGAGCCGAGCTGCCAGTTGCCGAGCGGGTGATTGCGCTGGGTGGCCACGTGCGAGTGGGGTTTGAAAACAGCCTCGAACAGCCGGACGGCAGTCTGCTTGAATCACCGGAGGCCCGCGTGGCACAGGTGGCGCAGTTGGCTGCAGCGGCGGGTCGGCCGTTGGCGTCACCGGAGCAGGTTCGAGCCCTGTTCCGCACGCGGCAAGCCTGAGCGCACTACAGCGATGAAACTTGCCAGCTTCCGTTACGGTGGTCGTGAGCGCGTGGGCTGGCAGCAAGGCAGTGACAGTCTGCTGTGCCTGCACGACACCTTGACCGTGCTGGCAGATCCGCAGTTCGCCGCGCTGGAAGCATGCCCCGACATGCTGTCTCTTTTGCAAGCTGGTAGGCCGGCGATGGCGCTGTTGCAGCGTCTGCACAGCGTCGCGCAGTCACAATTGCAGCGGCTGCAGCTGATCCCGGAGTCGTCTGTGCAGTGGCAGCCGCCGGTGCTGCAACCCGGCAAGGTGTTGGGCGTGGCGCTCAATAACACGGCCTCTGATGTCCGCAAGATCAGTGCGCCGGCACACCCGCTCATGTTTCTCAAGGCACGTACCAGTCTGCTGGGTCATGGCGAAGACTTGGTGGTGCGACCTTATTACGGTGGCTTGCATCCGGAGCCAGAATTAGGGGTAGTGATCGGCAAGCGTGCGCGCGATTTGGATCCGCTATCAGCACTGGATTGCGTGGCTGGTTATACGATCATCAACGACATCACCGGCAATGCGATGCGTGCCGAAGACCGTGTGCACTACTGGGCGCTGTATGCCTCGGCTGCAGATCCAGATGTGCTCGAGCGTCGTGAGCAGCATCTGTCCTATACCGCGCGCTATAAAGGCAGCGATGGGTTTTGCCCTTGCGGCCCGTGGTTGGTGACTCCAGACGATCTGGCTGATCCGGATGCGCTGGATGTTGTCTGTCGTGTTGGCGGCGAGGTGGTCGCCGAGGACAGCACTGCGTTTTACAGCTATCGCGTAGCCGAAGTGCTGGCATGGGCGTCGCGATTTTTCACGCTGGAGCCGGGCGATATTCTCTCGATGGGTACGGCGTTTCGCCCCGGGGCAGGCTCCAAGCGTTCTCTGCACTTGGCAGATCTGCAGCGCTTGGATGGCCCCGTCGAAGTCAGCATTACCTGCTTGGGCACGCTGCGTAACGGCGTGCGCCGAGAGAATCCTGTGCTGCCGGACTGGCGATTGCCTCGCAGCTGATCAGCTGCCCAGTTCCTGTCGGTTGCGGTATTGATCCAGGCACTGCGCATTGGCAATGGCCTGCATGTTCACTACCGGTCTTCCATGCACCACATCGCGTACTGCCAATTCAACCACCTTGCCGCTGCGGGTGCGTGGCACTTCATCCACTTGCACGATGCGCGCTGGCACATGCCGCGGTGAGGTGTTGTGGCGGATGTGTTCGCGGATACGTTGTTGCAAAGGTAGATCAAGCACAAGTCCTGCCCGCAGCACTACAAACAACACGATCCGCTCGTCTGTGTCGCGTTGCTGGCCGACTACTACCGCATCAACCACTTCATCCATGCGTTCGAGTTGGCGGTAGATCTCGGCTGTGCCTATGCGCACCCCACCGGGATTGAGGGTGGCGTCGGAACGACCCAGCAGAATGAAACCGCCTTCTGCCGTGGCGATTGCATAGTCGCCGTGGTGCCAGATCTGTGCAAAGCGCTCAAAGTATGCGGCGTGATAGCGGCTGCCATCGCTGTCGTTAGCAAAGCCGGTGGGCATGGAGGGGAAGGGCGCTGTGCAGACTAATTCGCCGCGCTCTGCGAGTACGGCTTGGCCCTGCTCGTTCCACACGGCAACCGCCATCCCAAGACCCGCCGCCTGCAACTGGCCGCGATAGACAGGCAGGCAAGGTACGCCAAGGCAAAAGCACGACAGGATATCGGTGCCACCGGATATTGACGCCAGGTGCAGGTCGGTCTTGATGTGCGCATAGACAAACTCGAACTGCTCACTGCCCAAGGGTGAGCCAGTGGACAGCAGAGTGCGCAGTGACTGCAGGGAGTGGGCTTGTGCCGGTGGCGGGCTGCTGCGAGCCTGCAGGGCGAGGTAACGCGGGCTGACGCCCAGGTGGGTGATGGACTCGCAGGCCACCAGTTCCCATAAGCTGTCGCGGCGCGGGTGCACGGGTGAGCCGTCATACAGCACCACGCTGGCACCGACTGCCAATGCGGAGATTTGCCAGTTCCACATCATCCAGCCGCAGGTGGTGTAGTAACACAGCCTATCGCCTGCATGCAGATCGACATGCAGCAGGTGTTCCTTGACGTGCTGCAGCAAGCTGCCGCCTATGCCGTGCACGATGCACTTGGGTTTGCCGGTGGTGCCGGACGAATACAGGATGAACAGCGGCGCATCAAAGGGCAGTCGGGTGTAGCGCGGCACGTCGTGCTGCGCATGGGCTTGCAGCAGGTCTTGCCATAGCGTTGCGCTCTGTAAGCAAGACAGGTCCGGTGTGCCGCTGAGGCAGGGCACGATTACCACATGGCGCAGCAGAGGCAGGCGCGCTTGCAGTTCAGTCACTGTGGCCAGCGTATGGTGTGTTGTGCCGGCATACACATAGCCTTCGCAGGCAAACAGCACTTTGGGTTGCACTTGTTCAAAGCGCTCTGCTGTCCCGTCCAGACCAAAGTCCGGTGAGGCGCTGCTCCACACGGCACCCAGGCTCGTGGTGGCCAACATCGCCACCACTGTTTCGACGCGATTGGGCAGGTAGCTGGCTACGACGTCGCCCGGGCCTATGCCCCAGCCGCGCAACGCAGCGGCTATGCGCGCTACATCGGCGCGCAGGGCGCCGCGAGTCAGACTGCTGCGGCCGCCACCCTCATCGGCAAATACCAAGACCTCGGCTGTCGCATCACCACGCAATAGATTTTCGGCATAGTTGAGCCGCAGATTGCTAAACCATCTTGCACCGGGCATGGCGTCCGGGTGCAGTAGTGCCGGCTCCAGCTCGCCCTCAACTTGAAGGTCTGCATAGCGCAGCACTGCCGTCCAAAATGCCTCGCGGTGCTGCACCGACCACTGCCACAGCAGTGGCCAGTATGCCTGCCAGTCAGCTTGCAAGGAGGGTGCGCCGTGGGTGTGTGCGGCCCAGCTCGCGAAGCGGTGCAGGTGACTGTTCTCGATGCGTGCTGCATCGGGGTGCCATAACGCTGCTGTGTCTTCGCTCATCTGCATAGTGTGTGTCTGTGTGCCCACCTGCGCAACATCACAGTTCTATACTGTCCGCCTTGCCCGCTTAGCCGGGCGGAATGTGGCGGAGTGTTCATGCGCGTACTGCTGCTGGTTTGTCTGCTGCTGGGTTGCAGCTCTGCAGTGTTGGCGCAAGCGCCTGCAGATCCTGTCGTACAGGCCTATCAGCGTGCTGGTGTCACTGCGCTATGGCATCGCGCTGGTGCATTAACCCCTACCGGTAACGCCTTGTTACAGCAGGTGCTGGCCGCGGAGCAGCGTGGTTTGCATCCTGCAGACTACTCTGCCCAGCTATTGCTGACGCTGTCGACTCAAAAAGATGTGGCATCGCAGGCAAAGCTGGACAGGCAGTTGTCGCAGGCGGCGCTGCGGCTGACTGCCCATCTGCAACGGGGTCGTGTGTCGCCGGCTGCTGCCGGTTACAAGTTGCCGGTGCCTGTCGATGTGCTGGATCCGGTCGATACTTTGGTCTCGTTGGCCACCAGCACTGACGTGGCTGCGGCGCTGGATGCTTACGAGCCCCATTACAACCACTATCACCTGCTCAAGCAGGCGCTGGCCCACTATCGCCAATTGGCCGCGTTGCCAGCGTTGCCAGCGTTGCCGCTGTTACCTGCGCTGACGCACGCTTAGGTGATTTGCCGCAGGCCGATGCCCAAGCCACTGGTGCTCAACTTGATTCAGTGCTGTCTGCGGCTCTGGCGCGGTTTCAGACGCGCCATGGTTTGCAAGCGGATGGGGTGTTGGGCGCAGGTACTGTTGCAGCGCTGCAAGTGCCCTTGGCCGAGCGGGTGCAGCAGTTGCAACTGTCGATGGAGCGGGCGCGCTGGCTGCCGCGACCCTCGGGTCCGTTCATACTGGTCAACATCCCGCAGTTCCGGCTCTATGCCTTTCGGGGTCCGGGTGACAGCGAACAGCACATGCTCGCCATGAATGTCATCGTGGGCCGCACCTTTCCCGGTCACAACACGCCGGTGTTCATGGCAGATATGCGCTATGTCGTGTTCCGGCCCTATTGGGATGTGCCGGCTAGCATTGCTCGCAACGAGATACTGCCTAAGCTGCGACAGCGCTTGGCTTGGGGTGCCGAGCAGGATTACCAGCTGGTGCGTGGCCAGGCCGACAGTTCGCCGGTGGTGGCATGGGATGAGTCTGCCCTGGAGCCTCTGCAACGCGGTGAGTTGCGCGTGCGCCAGAAGCCCGGTGCGCGCAATGCGCTGGGCCGCGTGAAATTCATGTTCCCCAATCCCTACAACGTCTATCTGCACAGCACGCCGGCACAGTCGCTGTTTGCGCGGACCGAGCGCGCTTTCAGTCATGGTTGCGTTCGCGTCGAAGACCCGCAGGCGCTGGGTGAGTTTGTCTTCGCCGGTGAGTCGGGTTGGGATGGCGCGCGCATTGCTGATCGTTTGCAGGCCGATGGCGGACCCGAGCGGATCAACCTGTCAAAGTCGCTGCGCGTGATTATTTTTTATGCGACAGCGATTGCTGCCGAGGATGGCCGCATCCTGTTTCTGCAAGATATCTATAAGCATGACCAGCGCCTCAAACGGCTGCTGGCTACATCTGGCTGACGCGGTTCAGCCGTTCCAGCTGCGCACGCGACCGGTGTCGACGTGCACAAAGTCTGAGCTTCGGTAATAACCCACGCCGCCGCGCTGTAAACCGCGAGACAGCTCTGCCAGATGGTTGCAGCTGACTCCGCGCAGACGCACATCCATGGCGCGGCCTTCCAGATGCAGACTGCGTACCGCGACGCCTGCGCTGCGTTCATGCAGCGCGGCATTGCTGGCCGCTGAGCGGTAGCCCGAGATGATCTGATAGCGCGGCTCGACGCCGGCCAGGTCGGCCAGGTCGGCCAGGTGGTCGTACAGCGCCACGTCGATGGGATGTTGCTGGCCGTTGCGATGGTCACGCAGTAGGTGCTGCAGACCTTGCACCGCATCTGTGACCAGACCACCTGCGCCACGGTAAGCCACAGTAAGCACCTCACCGGTATGGGTGCTGGCCAGTTCCAACCAGCGTGCCGCACGCGTTCCTAGCGCTTCATAGCGCTGCGCAGCATCCATTGGTGCGGGCAACAGCGTAGCTGTGCCGGCAGCCAGCAGGCTGGCCAGGGCCTGGCGGCGGGAAAGGGCGGGCGGGGACATAGATTCATCATGCCTGTGCAGAGTGGGTCCGGCAATCGTGGTGTCGGGGACCCTCTCAAACGGCTGCCGCCGCGGCCCCGCCCTGTGGTGCAATACGCGCAGAACAAGATCCAGGGAGTGCACCGATGCTTTGGTCGCAGGATTACAACCCGATGGGAGCGGCGTGGGTGTCCACGCTGATGGCGGTGATTCCGCTGGTGGTGTTGTTGGGTGGCTTGGCTGTACTGCGCTGGCGCGCACCAGTAGCTGCGATCGCCGGTTTATTGGCAGCGCTTGCTGTGGCGGTTGGTGGCTTTGGCATGCCTATCGGTCAGGCGTTGGGTGCAGCAGGCTTCGGCGCCGCCTACGGTCTGATGCCCATCGGCTGGATCGTGCTCAACATCATCTTCCTGTATCAGCTCACCGAAGAGCGCGGGCAGTTTGCAATTCTGCGCGACTCAATCGCGGGCATCACCGATGACAGCCGTTTGCAGTTGTTGTTGGTGGCGTTCTGCTTCGGCGCGTTCTTTGAAGGCTGTGCTGGCTTTGGTACGCCGGTAGCGGTGACTGGCGCCATGCTCATCGGCTTGGGCTTCACCCGCCTACAGGCGGCTGGCTTGTCACTGATCGCTAATACTGCCCCGGTGGCTTTTGGTGCATTGGGCACACCGCTGGTCACGCTGGCCGGCATCACCGATTTACCCTTGGCCGATCTGTCGGCGCTTGTCGGTCGGATCATGACGCCGTTTGCATTGCTGGTGCCGTTTTGGATGATGGTGGCTTTTTGCGGTTGGCGCCGCACATTCCAGATTTGGCCGGCACTGCTGGTCACTGGTGTGTCGTTTGGCGGTGCGCAGTTGCTCATCAGCAATCTGCATGGCCCATGGCTCACCGCCATCGGTGCTGCGCTGGTATCGATGCTGGTGCTGGTGCTGTTTCTGCGCGTGTGGAAGCCGGCTCAAGTGATGCACATCGGCGAGGGGCAGGTGCAAGTCGCAGCCGTTGCCAAGCCCTCTGCCGCGGCGCTGCGTCGCGCTTGGGCACCGTGGGCGGTATTGATGGTGGTCGTGTTCGTGTGGGGATTACCGGCCACCAAGGCCTGGCTCGATGGTGTGTTTCGCATCGTCCTGCCGTTTCCCGGGCTTGATCAGCTGGTGCAGCGCGTTCCGCCGGTGGTGGCAGCACCAGAGGTCGAGCGCGCGCTGTACAACTTCAATCTGTTGTCGATGACCGGTACGGCCATTCTGGTGTCGGCACTGATTGCCGGCACGCTGCTGGGCGCGGGCCCACGTGCCATGTTGGCCACCTATGGTCGTGCACTGCGCAATACCGCGCCCAGCCTGCTCACCATTGCAGCCATGTTGTCGCTGGGTTACCTGACGCGCTATGCCGGTGTGGACGCCACGTTGGGCTTGGCGTTTGCTGCCACCGGCGTGATGTATCCGTTCTTCGGCACGTTGCTCGGCTGGCTCGGTGTGGCTGTCACTGGCTCTGATACTGCTTCCAATGTGTTGTTTGGTGGTCTGCAAAAAGTCACTGCCGGCCAATTGGGCCTGTCGCCTACCTTGATGGCCGGTGCCAACAGTGCCGGTGGTGTGATGGGCAAGATGATCGATGCACAGAGCATCGTGGTCGCCTCTACGGCGACGCGTTGGTTTGGTCAGGAAGGGCTGATTCTTCGCTATGTGTTCGTGCACAGCATTGCACTGGCCTCGCTAGTGGGACTGGTTGTGCTGCTCATGGCGTATGTGTGGCCGTTCACGCTGATGGTTCCCGGCTAAGTTACAGCGATGCACAACGCCGTCGTGGTCCAGCATCCAGAACTCATCGCGGCCTTGCGTGCAGTGTTGCCTGCTGGTGCGTTGTTGGTTGAGCCTGAGGACACCCAGCCTTGGGAGTGTGATGGCTTAACGCTGATTCGTCAGCGTCCTATGGCGGTGGTGTTGCCTGACACTGAAGAGCAAGTCGTGCAGGTGCTGCAGCTGTGCCATGCCCACGGCGTGCCAGTGGTGCCGCGTGGTGCAGGTACCGGGCTTGCTGGCAGTGCCATGCCCAACGCCGAGGGCGTCTTGCTGGCGATGGCGCGGTTTAATCGTGTGCTGTCTGTCGACGCGCTGGCGCGTACGGCAACGGTGCAGCCAGGCGTGCGTAACCTTGCGGTGTCTGATGCCGCAGCGCCGTATGGCCTGTACTACGCGCCAGATCCTTCCAGTCAGATTGCCTGCACGATTGGCGGCAATGTGGCCGAGAACTCTGGTGGTGTGCACTGCCTCAAATACGGCCTGACGTTGCACAACGTGATGCGTGTGCGCGGCTGGCTGGTGGACGGCACGCCCATTGAGTTTGGTGGACTTGCGTTGGATGCGCCCGGGCTGGATCTGCTGGCAGTGATGATCGGTTCAGAGGGGATGCTGGCGGTCATTGCCGAAGTCACGGTAAGGCTGGTGCCTAAGCCGCAGTTGGCGCGCTGCATCATGGCCAGCTTTGCCGATGTCGGGCAGGCCGGCGATGCAGTGGCTGCTTTGATTGCCGCAGGCATTATTCCTGCGGGTCTTGAGATGCTTGATCAGGCTGCCTCACGGTTGGTCGAACCCTTTGCTAATGCTGGCTACGACCTGGATGCAGCCGCAGTGTTGTTGTGCGAGTCCGACGGTACGCCTGCCGAGGTGGCAGAAGAAATTGAGCGTATGTGCAGCGTGTTGCGTGCTGCAGGTGCCACACGCTTGCAGGTCTCTGCAGATGAAACCGAACGATTGCGTTTTTGGGCTGGCCGTAAGAATGCCTTTCCTGCAGCCGGCCGTGCCGCGCCGGCGTATTACTGCACCGATGGCACCATTCCGCGCAAACACATCGGCACCATGCTCAAGGCGATTGCGGCGATGGAGCTGCGCTTTGGTTTGGCGTGCCCCAACGTGTTTCATGCCGGCGATGGCAACCTGCATCCGCTGGTGTTGTTCGATGACAGCGATCCCGACTCTGTCGCGCGTGCCGAAGCCTTTGGCGCCGAGATCCTCGAAGAGAGCGTGCGCTTGGGCGGCACTATTACCGGCGAACACGGTGTGGGTATGGAGAAGATCAACCAGATGTGTTCGCAGTTCGATGCTGACTCTCTCGAGGCATTTCGGGGTGTGAAGCGGGCCTTTGATCCGGCAGGTACGCTCAACCCAGGTAAAGTTGTGCCGAGCTTGCACCGCTGCGCCGAATACGGTCGCCAGCGTGTCAGCGCCGGTCGCGTCGCTTTCCCTGAGTTGCCGCGCTTCTAATGGATACGGCATTGCAGTCGCTGGTGGATCAGGTACAGGCCGCGGTCGCTAGCCATACGCCGCTGTGCATCCGTGGCAGTGGGAGCAAAGATTTTTACGGCAACCTGCCACAGGGTCAGGTGCTTGATGTACGGCATTGGCAGGGCATCGTCGACTACGACCCCAGCGAACTGGTTATCACGGCACGCGCTGGAACACCCTTGGCCCTGGTTGAGACAATGTTGTCTGAACAAGACCAGATGCTGGCCTTTGAGCCGCCGCACTTTGGGCTTGCTGCCACGGTGGGTGGCTGTGTGGCTGCCGGACTTGCCGGGCCTCGACGCGCCTCGGCAGGCACCACTCAAGGTGCGGTGCGCGATTTTGTGTTGGGCGCGCGGTTGCTCGATGGTCGTGCACGCCAGCTGCGCTTCGGTGGCACTGTTATAAAGAACGTGGCCGGCTACGATGTGTCGCGGCTGTTGGCCGGGTCATTGGGCATTTTGGGAGTGATCCTCGAAGCGTCACTCAAGGTGCTGCCTCGCCCGCGCGCCGAACTCACCCTTCAACAAGACTGCGACGAAGCCGCCGCCTTGTTGCGCTGCAACCAGTGGGGTGGTCAGCCGTTACCGTTGTCGGCCACACACTGGCACAACGGTGTGCTCAGCGTGCGACTGGCCGGAGCCGAAGCGGCGGTGCGCGAAGCCTCTGCCACCTTAGGCGGACAGCCGCTGCCTACTGCTCATGCTGCACAGTTCTGGACTGCGCTGCGCGAACAGTCAGCGGACTTCTTTGCAGGTGATCTGCCGCTGTGGCGTGTCTCGGTGCCTTCCACAGCAGTGCCTTTAGGCTTTGATGCGCCACAGTGCTTCGAATGGGGTGGTGCGCAGCGCTGGTTGCGCAGCGACCTTCCGGCAGCACAGCTGCGGGCACGTGCGAACCAGTTGGGCGGTCATGCCACGCTGTTTCGCGGCGGCGATCGCAGCGCGGGAGTGTTTACGCCGGTGTCGTCTGCGGTGCTGCGTGTGCATCGCGGTCTCAAGGCAGAGTTTGATCCTACCGGCATCTTCAATCCCGGCCGCCTGATTCAAGGGCTGTAACGCAGCATGCAAACAACACTGAGCCCGGCACTACAAGATAACGTCGAAGCGCGCGAGGCGGCTGCACTGATCCGGGCTTGTGTGCATTGCGGGTTTTGCCAAGCCACGTGCCCCACCTATCAGGTGTTGGGCGATGAACGTGACAGTCCGCGAGGTCGCATTCATCTCATTAAGCAGCTTCTGGAAGGCGAGGGCACCAGTGCGCAGACGCAGTTGCATCTGGATCGCTGCCTGACGTGTCGCGCTTGTGAGACCGCCTGTCCCTCTGGCGTGCAATACGGCCGATTGGTTGAGTTGGGTCGCGGACTGCTCGTCAAAAGCCAGCCGCGGCCGTGGTTGCAACGATTGTTACGTCGCAGCTTGGCAGACGCTCTGACCGGCCCATTGTTCGCGCCGGCTGCTGCAGTGGGTCGTTTGCTGCGGCCGCTGTTGCCAGCCGCATTGCAAACTCATTTGCCGGTGCGTGTGACTTCCGGTGCACTGCCGCAGCGTATGCACGCGCGCAGCGTGTTGTTGTTGGCCGGTTGCGTGCAGCCGGCCTTGGCCCCGCAGATCAACGCCGCCACATCACGTGTGCTGGATGCGCTGGGCATCACTGTGCGCATTGCCGCTGACGCAGGCTGTTGTGGGGCGATACACCAGCATCTGGATGCTAGCGAGCAGGCGTGTGCCGCGGCACGACGCAATATCGATGCCTGGTGGCCTGCCATTGATGCGGGTGCCGAGGCGATCGTGGCCAATACCTCGGGCTGTGGTTCGATGCTGCGCGACTATGCCGTGCTGTTGCAGCATGACGAGGTCTATGCCGCACGCGCTGCGCGTGTGGTGGGTCTGGTGCGTGATTTGTCAGAAGTGGTGGCACCGCTGGCGTCACAGTTGCGGCCGTTGCTGAAGGCACCGGTGGAGGCTCGTGTGGTGTTTCAAGCGCCGTGCAGCTTGCAACATGCGCAGCGCATTCGCGGAAGCGTAGAAGGGCTGCTGTCGGCGTTGGGGGCCACGCTGCTTGCGGCGGGTGATGCGCAGCTATGTTGTGGCGCTGCCGGCACCTATACGCTGCTGCAGCCGCAGATATCCACACAGCTGCGTCAACGCAAACAGGCTGCTCTTACGGTTGCCAAGCCGCAGATCATTCTGTCTGCCAACCTAGGTTGCATGCTACAACTGGCCGCCGGGTCAGCTGTGCCAGTGCAGCATTGGGTGGAGTGGGTCGATAGCCAGTTGGCCTGACCCCTAGGTCTATTTGCCTGTCACCGGATTGACGTAGTGATAGGGCGTCAAAAAGCCTTTGGGGTACATATCAAAGGCAAAGCTAGGCGGCCGATCCGGCGGATTTGAGTCGGTGATCCCCGGCGGCGGTCGCAGCTTGAGTTCCTTCCAGCCCACGTCATAAGGCGCAAAGTAGGTGTTGACCTGCTGGTCCTTGCGAAACTTCCACACGCCATCGACCTTGATGAACTCATTCTCGTAGGTGCCGCCCATCCATTGGCCGTTCTTGCCCGCATTGCCCATCATGCTCAGAGCGCGCGAACGCAACTTGGCACTGCGGCCATCGGCTGCCACGGTAATGACTGGTTGATATTGCATGTGGTTGTGCAGCACGCCGTCGTCCAAACCGGCCTGACCGTACAGGTTTAGATTGCGGCGCACTGCGGCACGGCCTGCATAAACGCCGCGCATAGCAATCTCTATGGTGCCGTTGTCATCAAACAGCGCAGCCAGGTCATCCCACAATAGCGTGGCCAGATAGTAGCCATAGCGCATCTGCAGGTTTTCGATTTGGTCTGCGTCTTCGATGCGCGCCAGTTGCTGTTCAATGCCGGCCAGCTGAGCCGGCAGTGCCTGTGCATCCACACGTGCGGTGGCCTTGGCCGGCGAGGGTTTGGTACCACGCACCGGGTGTTCGTAATGGAAGGGTGCCACTACGCCGGGTCCGGCAAACTCTCGCAGTACTTGGAGGGATTTGTCGGGCGCTATCGCGGGTGCATAGCGCGAACGTGCTTCCCAGACTTTTCCCCAACCCTGTTCATAGGGCGTGAACATCGTCGGGTACAGGTGTAGACGACGGATCTTCCAGATGCCGTTGTCCTTGATGTACTCATTCTCGTAAGTGCCTGTGCCCCACTCGGCAAATTCGCCGGCCTTGGCTAATTGCGAGAAATGGCGCCAACGCCCGCGCGCGCTGCGACCATCGACAGCCACATGCACCACCGGTTGCAGCTGCATGGTGTCGTGCAGGCGGTTTTCGAGCACACCTTCGGGGCCCAGCGATGCCAAGTACGCCTGCACGCGTGCCTTGCCTTGCCACTGTCCCAAGCCCTCAATGCTCAGCGATGCGTCATCGCTGAACAGTGCCGCAGCCTGTGACCACTGGCTCTTGTCGATATAAAAACCATAGATACGCTGCAGGTCTTCGACGGCGCGCTGATCTGCCAGGCGTTGCACGTCGGCGGCTAACTGGGCTGCGCGTTGCGCCAGTCGTGCCTCAGGCAGAGCCTGAAGCGAGGTGACTGCCGCCGCAGAGGCCGCTGGCGTTGCAATCGCTGGTGCGCCGCGAAAGTGAAAGGGTGGTGTAAAGGCATAGGGCCAGCTGCGGTACTTGACCGTCGGCGGTGCGTCGGGCGCAAGGCCTGCCGGTGCAAAGTGACCGTCGTTCACGTCGCTGTGTTTGGCCCAGCCGCCCTCATAGGGCACGAACAGCGTTTGGAACCAGTGCACACGACGGATCTTCCAGATGCCGTTTTCTTTGACGTATTCGTTTTCAAACGGGCCTTCGCCCCAGTACGCGTTCTTGCCCAGTTCGCCCACTAGCATCACATCGCGCCAGGTGCCCCGTGCACTGCGGCCGTCCGCGGCCAAGGTGATCACGGGCATCAGCTGCAGATGTTCGTTGAGCTGACCCGCTGCCAGGCCTTGTTTGCCGCGGCCCAGGGCGCGCAGGTATTGGCGCACGCGCCCCTTACCTTGGAATACGCCGTCTTGGCCCAGTTCGATCGAGCCGCTATCGCTGAACAGATCCGCTGCGTCGTCCCATTTACCCTGATCCAAGTAGTAGCCATAGCTGCGTTGCAGCCGCGCGATGGCGTTCTGGTCTTCCAGGCGCGTTTTGCGCAGCTCTAGCTGTGCCACCTGCGTGGCCAAGGCGCGGCTGTCGATGGCCGCCCGAGCCACTGGTGTGGCAGCGCAGGCCAGAGCAGTGGCACACAACATCACAAGTGTTTTCATTTTCCGGTCACCGGATGGCGATAGCTAAAAGGCGGTATGAACGGTGCAGGCCAGGGGTCATAGGCAACCGACTGGGGCATGTCTGGCGGATAGCCGGCAAATGGACTGAACATGCCAGCAGAGTGTTTGCCCCAGCCCTTGTCATAGTCGGTGTAAAAAGTTTGATAGGCGTTGAGCACCTGATACTTCCACACGCCGTTTTCACGCACGTAGACGTTTTCGTAAACGCCATCGCCCCATTGTGCTGTGCGATCCAGCACACCATGCATGACCACCAGTCGAGAGCGGATAGTGGCAGTGTTGCCGTCTGTAGATACGTTGATGACCGGCTGCATTTGCATGTGGTTGAACAACGTGCCGTAGGTGGGCGCTCCCAAACGTCGCATGTATTCGTAGGCGCGATCTCGACCTATAAACACCCCTCGGCCGAGGATCTCGAGCCAGGCGTTCTCTGCAAACAGCGCGGAGATGGCATCCTGCATCGACTTGTCGGCGTAATAGCCGTAAGTGTTTTCCAGGTTCTCTACTTCTTCGAATGTGCGCAGCTTGTCGAGCTTGAGTTCCAGCGCACGGACCTGGGCTTCCAGTTCCGTCACCGACTTGCTGGTAGCAGCTGCGGTGGCTGTTCGTGCCGCGGGCAGTAGTCGATAGTCCGAGCGTGCCGGATTGTCGAAGTGCACTGGTGCTGTGAAGTTGGATGGCCAAGGTTCATAGCTGACACTGGGCGCGCGTGTCGGCTTGACCGTGGACTTGCCATAGCTGCGACTACTGGCGGGAGTGGCCTGTGTCCAGCCACCTTCATAGGGCGCATGAAAGCGCACGTAGTAGTGCAGGGCGGCAATCTTCCATAGGCCACCTTGTTTCACATAGTCGTTTTCATAAACGCCTGCACCCCAGTTAGCAAATTGCCCGTAGATGCCATCTTGAATGGTGTCGTGCCAGCGCGCTTTGGCCTGCGTGCCGTCGGCCGAGAGCGTGATGACCGGCGAACGCAGGAAATGATTGTTGAGTTGACCCTTGAGCAGTCCCGGCTTGCCGCCGCTTAAGCTGTAGAGATATTTGCGGATCGCAGGCTTGCCCACGTACACGCCGTTGAGACCCAGTTCGATAGTGCCGTCGTCGGTGAATAGGTCTGTGGCTTCATCCCACAGGGCCTTATCGACGTAATAACCCCACTGCTGTTGCAGGTTGCGCACGGTGTTGTAATCGCCGATTCGATCAGCACCGTTTGAAATGCTGTCGAGGCGTGCTGCAGCGCGTGCCAAGCGGGGGCCGAGATCCGGCTGTGCTGGTGCCTGGGTCCAGGCGGTGGAGCAGGTCAGCAGGCCTAGGCAGGCCAGCAGGGCTTTGAGTGCCGGTATGCGTGTCATGTGGGCCACCTTAGTTGTCCCAGCCGACCGGCTTGCCGGTGACAGGATTGACGTAGTGATAGGGCGGCAAGAAGAAGTCGGGGAACTACTTGTAGACCTGCGTTGGGGGACGGTCTGGCGGCAGATCCGCCAAGGGTCCTGAAATCGGCAACGGTTGCTTGTGCCAGCCGCGATCGTAAGAGGCACTGACGGTGGTGTACCAGTGCAGACGGTGGATGCGCCACACGCCGCCTTCCTTGATGTATTGATTCTCGTAAGGGCCTTCGGTCCAGCGGCCGTCTTGGCCGTGCACGCCGCCCATTACCAGCGATCGCCAACGTCCCTTGGCACTTTGGCCGTCGGCGGCAATATGCACAACACCTTGGTAGACCGGTGTTTCGCGGATCTCGCCGGGTGACAGCCGGGCGCCTTCACGGGTCAGAAACTGCTCGATGCGCTTGCGGCCCAGGTACACACCCTGCTGCCCAAACTCGATGCTGGCGGCAGGGTCATCGCTGAACAGTGCAGCGGCATCGGCGGGGCGGCCCGCGCTGACATAGTGTCCATAGGCTTGCTGCAGACGCTCGATGGCCTTGGTGTCCTCCAGCTGCCTTAGCTGCATCTGCAGCGACGCCAGCTTGGTTTCGAGGATGGCCAGTCGGCGCTCTTCGGTGATGATGCGGCTGTCGGTGACCACCGGGTCGCCGGCCAGCGCAGGCGCTGCTGCGAGGCAGCCCAGTGCCAGCACCAGCAGCCGGTGCAAATAAGGCGTGTTCATCGTATCGATCCCCCGTCGGCTTGAGCCGAGATGGGTCGATAGTAGCGCGGTTGGGCGTTACTGCCACCGGTTGGGGGTCAGCACTCGATGACGTTGACTGCAAGACCGCCCAGCGAGGTTTCCTTGTAGATGTTTTTCATGTCCAGACCGGTCTGGCGCATGGTGGCGATGACCTGGTCCAGCGAAACTTTGTGAGTGCCATCGCCCCGGATGGCCAGTCGTGCTGCATTGAGCGCTTTGACCGCCCCCATGGCGTTACGTTCGATGCAGGGGATCTGTACCAGCCCGCCCACCGGGTCACAGGTCAGGCCTAGGTTGTGCTCCATGCCGATCTCGGCGGCGTTTTCGATCTGCTCGTTGGTGCCATTGAGAGCCGCCACCAAACCACCCGCGGCCATCGAGCAGGCCACGCCCACTTCACCCTGACAGCCCATCTCTGCACCAGAGATAGAGGCGTTAATCTTGTAGAGCATGCCGATGGCACCGGCCACCAACAAAAAGCGCACGATGCCATCATCGCTGGCACCGGGTTCAAAGCGCCGGTAATAAGCCAGCACTGCCGGCACGATGCCCGCTGCGCCGTTGGTCGGTGCAGTGACTACGCGACCGCCTGCTGCATTCTCTTCGTTGACTGACATGGCAAACACATTGAGCCAGTCCATCGCGTGCATCGGCGAAACGCCGCCAGCTTCCTGCAGTTGGCGATACAGACGCGGTGCGCGGCGGCGCAGCGCCAGTGATCCGTGCAGCAGTCCTTCGGCGCGAAAGCCGCGCTCGATACAGGCTTCCATGGTGTGCCATATCTTCAGCAAAGCATCGCGAGTCTCGGCGTCGGTGCGCCACGCGCGCTCGTTGCGCTGCACCAGTTGATACATCTCCAGACCAAAGTCGCGGCAACGGGCCAGCAGCTCGGTGGCGTTACTAAACGGTAGGGGTACAACTGGGCTGGTGTCGACAGCCGTGCCGGTGTTGTGGTCGGCAGCGCGAACAATAAAGCCGCCGCCGATGGAGTAGTACTCATCACGCAGCAGCTCGTTGCCGGCTGCGTCAAAGGCGATGAACCGCAAGCCGTTGGCATGACCTGGCAATGAATCTGAATAGTGAAACTGTAGATCTTTGGGCTCGTTGAAGGCGATCTCGTGCGAGCCCAGTAATTTCAGCTTGTAGGTAGAGCGGATGCGCGCCAGCGAGGGTTCGATCAAATCGGGATCAATGGTATCGGGGGCGGCGCCCTCCAAGCCCAGCAGCACTGCTTGATCGGTGCAGTGACCACGACCGGTTAATGCCAGTGAACCGTATAATTGCGAGCACAGGCGAGTGGTCTGTGGCAGCAGCCCTTGAGTCTGTAGCGTCAGCACAAACTGTCGCGCAGCATTCATGGGTCCCATCGTGTGGGAGCTGGAAGGGCCGATACCGATCTTGAAGATGTCCAGTACCGAGAGGTTCATGTGCGTTACCTGCCTGTCGGATGTATGGCTTCAACTATAGGCATGTGCGAGGCCTTTTCGCGCGTTGGCGTTAACACCGGTTGGCATTGCAACCGTGACCCGTTGCACACTGCGGGCTTGCTCCACTGCGGAACATTTGAATGACCCATGCCGTGCTCGCTGCTGCGCTGATTTGTCTGTTGGCCATCATGAGCCCGGGCCCTAATTTCGTTGCAGTAACCCACCGTGCGGTAACTGCACCGCGCTCCGAAGCGATGGCACTGGTCGTTGGCATAGCCTGCATCAGCGGTTTCTGGACTGGCGCTGCGCTGTTTGGCCTGGGCGTGGTGTTTCGCCTGTTCCCGTGGGTGTTCTGGACAGTGAAGTTGGCCGGTGCGGCTTATCTGGTGTGGTTTGGCTTTACGTTGCTGCGCCATGCCGGCCATGCCTTGCCGGCGCGCGCCATCCGCAGTTCGAACGGGTCGATGTGGCGGGCGTTTCGCGATGGCGTGGTGACCAATCTGTCCAATCCAAAAGCCATGGTGTTTTATGCATCGGTATTTGCAGGTGCTGTACCGGTCGGTGCCACAACCGCCACTTTAGTGGCGATGGTGGCGATGGTGCCGCTGATCGCAGTGTGCTGGTATGGGTTGGTTGCGCAGGCGCTGTCCTCCGAGCGCGCTGCAGTGGTTTACAGGCGAGTGAAGCCTTGGATAGAGCGTTGTTGTGGTCTGCTGTTAATTGGCTTTGGTGTCAGGCAGACGATGAGTTGAGTAGCGCCTTTCAGTTGGCTTCAACGCTGCTGAATGGGTACCTGCGCCATGCCGCTAGCACCGGTGACTGTGTTGCGCGCATAGATAATCAGCGTTACTGCGCCGTTGCCGGCCACTGCAATGTCACCTTGATAGCCACCGGGTGAAACGGCAAACGTCATGTCGCTTTGGCCCAGTGCCCGGCCTGTCTGCCAGAGGCTGGCAGTGACGCGATAGTTGGCAGAGTCCCAAAGGCCGCCCGGCGTGATCGGGCAGCCGCACATTGGCTCCACCTTGGCACTGATGTGCAGTCGACCCTCTGTCAGCGTGGCCACAGGTGTAATGGCCAGACCTGGTAGCTCTACGCTCCAGCCGTCGCCGGCGGTAACCGCTTCTCCGGGCATCATCCAGCGTTGTGATTTGATGGTCACCGCAGAGCTGGGGCGGCCCAGCGGTCCGCTGACTTCCAGTTCGACCAGTGTCGGCCGATCGATATCCACGCTCGTATTGAATCCAGCTGCATCGGCACTGGCGCGCTGCGGCGATCGTCCGCTGGACTGCATTATTTTGTCGGTGTTGCCAGTGCCACCTTGAACGAGGCCTGCGGCCAGCACCTTGCCCGACACCGCATCACGCAGCGTGACGCTTGCGCCTCCGGTGCCATCGCCGACGAACTTGGCATCCTGGCTCAGCACCCGCACCGTGACTGGCGTGGGTGCGGCGCTGGCTGGTACGGCAAGGTGGCCAACAGCGACAGCAAGGGCTACGAAGGTAGGGAGCGCGCGGTGCATACTCATCGTTCAGCCTTTGGGTCTTGCAGGGATGTGGAGCGTCAGTATGGAATATCGGCAGTTGGGTCGCACGGACATCAAGGTCAGTGCCATCGGTTTGGGCACGATGACTTTCGGTGAGCAAAACACCGAGGCCGATGGCCACCAACAGATCGACTACGCCGTAGATCAGGGTGTGAACCTGATCGATACCGCCGAGATGTATAGCGTTCCTCCACGCGCCGAGACCTATGGCTCCACCGAGCGCATTGTGGGCAGTTGGCTGGCCAAGCCTGGTAATCGCGCCAAGGTCATCTTGGCCACCAAGGCGGCAGGGCCTGCTGCCGTGCTGGGCGTCAAACATATTCGTGGCGGCAACTGCAATCTGGATCGCGCCAATCTGTTTGCCGCTGTGGATGCCAGCCTGCAGCGTTTGCAGACCGATTACATCGACCTGTATCAGCTGCATTGGCCCAGTCGCGCCACCAACTTCTTCGGCAAGCTTGGCTACCAGCATCGCGACGATGATCAGTCTGTGCCCATTGAAGAGACTCTCGATGCGTTGGGTGAGCTGGTGAAGCAGGGCAAGCTGCGTCATGTCGGTCTGTCTAACGAAACGCCATGGGGCCTGCATCGCTATCTGCAACTGGCCGATACGCAAGGTTTGCCGCGCGTGGCCTCAATCCAGAATCCCTACAGCCTGCTCAACCGCAGTTTCGAGATTGGTCTTGCCGAGATGAGCATCCGCGAAGAGGTGGGGCTGGTGGCGTATTCGCCGCTTGGATTTGGTGTGTTGTCGGGCAAGTTCCTCGGCGGTGCCATGCCGCCAGAATCCCGCATTGCACGCTGGTCACGCTTTGCGCGCTATACCAATGACCAAGCGACTCGCGCTACCGAGGCCTATGCGGCGGTGGCGCACAAGCATGGTCTTAACATGACTCAGATGGCGATGGCCTTTGTACTTCAGCAACGGTTTGTAACCAGTGTGCTGCTTGGGGCGACGAAGTTGGAGCAGTTGGAACTCAACATTGCCAGTGCCAGCGTGACCTTGGATTCGCAGGTGCTGTCGGAGCTTGATGCCGAGCACCGCCAGCAGCCCAATCCATGTCCGTGAGAGCGATCAGGGTGCGCTGGATGGACGATACGCAGGAAGGACCACGAAGCCCACGCAAGTGAGCAACAGGCCGGCGCTGCTGACTAGCAGGGCCGGTGCATAGCTGCCACTGACATCGCGCACCGCACCTACCCATAGCGGTCCTAGGCCAGAGCCTAAGATGAACGCACCGTATTGCAGGCCATAGATGCGTCCGAACTGCGCAAGCTTGAAATGCTGTGCAACCAGAAAGCCAAGCAGATCCAGCTCGGCACCTAATGCAACACCGAGTGCGATCGCTGCGAGCCCGGCGTGAGATACGCCCGTTTGGTGGAGGATCAATCCACCGCTTGCGCCGATGAGGCATATGCCGATGCCGATCCAGGGTGCAGGGAGTCTGTCGAGCAGCAGGCCGACGACTAAGCGGCTGGCAATCACGGCCAGGCCTATCTGTCCTGCAATACCCGCCGCTTGCACTGGCGCCAGGCCCAGATCCAGAAGCATCGGTACAAAGTGGGGCAGTAGGCCGCCAAAGGAGAACGACATCAGTGAGAAGGTTGCCGCCAGTACCCAGAACGTACGCGACGCTAACCAGGGCCTGCCCTCGACGGTGGCCGGCGAGGTGATCTGCGCGGATACTGTTCTTGAAGCGTTGCGAGGTAGCAGCAGTGCCGTAATGACGGCGCCGCACAGTGGAACCAAAGCCAGTGCGCTGTAGCCGGCGCGCCAGCCCTCTGCCTCAATCGTGCGTGCAATCAGCGGTGGCAGCAAGGCGGCACCCACACCGATTCCGGTCATGGTTAATCCCAGCGCCAGACCTCTATGCCGCGTGAACGTTGTGCCGATCAGCTTGGTGTAAGCGATCGGTCCACACCCGGCACCTAGCAGCGCCAGCAGCATTTGCAGCAGCAAGTAAGAGGTCACCGAGTGTGTGAAATGACCTAGCGCTGCAAAGCCGGCTGAAAGTAATAGCAGGCCAAGCATCGAGAGACCGCGTGCGCCAAACCGATCTACCAGCCAGCCGACAAACGGATTGGCGATGGCCAAGCTGATCGTCACCAGCAACACACCAAGTCCGAACTGTGCCCGAGTCAGCCCGAACTCTTGCGCGAGGCCGGCAACGAACAGGCCGTTGGTATAGAGAAGCACTGCAGAGATGCCGGTCGCACTGCCGACCACCGCGCCAGCCAGTACGCGGGGCCAAGAGGGAGATGCTGCGGATACCGGGATTTGCTGTTGCATGGCGTGTTAATGCCATAAAGCGCTAAGTTTAGAAACTTGAATTCCAGTTCAGCGCTCGAGCTCGGGTGTACTGGTAGCGCGCTGCGTATCGCGAGAGTCTGTGCATAGGACGTTAGCAATTGAAACTGTCCCTCAAATATTCGTTGGTGGGCTGCGGGGCCTTGGCTGTATTGAGCTTGGTGCAGTGGGCCAGGCCCTTGAGCGCTAGCGCCACGGCACCCGTGCGCCACCTGCTCGGTGTGCTGCCGAACGTGACAGCTGCCATCGCCATCCCCTTCGTGCTGCTGTCGATATGGGCCGACCAGCACCCCGATGCGATGCCTGCCGATGCTCGGTACCGGTTCGCTCTCTACAGCAGTGTCACGGGTGTAGGGCTGGTGGCCTGGGAGTTCTTCCAGCAGTCCGGCCGCAGCCTCGTATTTGATCCGCAGGACCTGGTTGCGACGCTGGTGGGCTGTGTCTTGGCTTGGGCGCTGTTTAGTGTTGCCACGCCCTCAGAAGGCGGCGGCGTCCGCTAGTAAGAACGACGTATGGCAAACCCTGAATCACGCGATGTAATTGGTGACTCCGCAGTGATGTGGAACGCAGTGGCACAGGACTTCATAGCTCGGCGTAGTCCTGACATTGGCGTTGCTGCGGTGACGGATTGGGCAGTCGCTATCGGCGCTGGTGGGTCTATCCTTGATTTGGGCTGTGGGCATGGCGTTCCCATTGCATCTGCTCTGATGGAAATGGGGTTTGATGTCTATGGCATAGACGCATCGGCCCAGATGGTGCTGGAGTTCCGGCGCAGGTTGCCGACAGCTCACATATGCTGCGAGGCGGTCGAGGAATCCAACTACTTCGGTCGGCAATTTGATGCAGCAATCGCAATTGGCTTGATCTTTCTGCTCAGTGAGCAGTCTCAGCGACAGGTGCTCACCCGGTTATCTGCTGCTGTACGCCCTGCCGGGGCCTTGCTGTTCACGGCACCGGCTCAATCTGTGTCCTGGCCAGATAGCCTTACCGGGCAACAGTCACTGTCGTTAGGCCGCGAGGCCTACATTGCGCTGCTTGAGTCCTGCGGCTTTGAACTGGCCGATGAGTTTGATGACGAAGGCGGTAATCACTATTACTGCGCGCAGCGAATCGGTATATAAAGCGAGGCAAGGCGGCGAAGACCGCTAGTTAAAAAAACTGGGGAGAGCACGCAATGAAGTACGCGATCTGGTTCGTGCGGTTCTGGTATGTGGCGTGGATGATTCCCGCCGGTATCGAGCATTTCTATCACATCTATCCGCAGCCTGGCGCCGGCACTCCGCATCCGTTGGCAGCCGAGATGCTCAGTGCATTGCTGAGTACGCACCTGTTCGATGTCGTCAAGGCAGTCGAACTGCTGCTGGGTCTGGCGGTGCTGTTTGGCTTCTTCACGCCGCTTTGGTTACTGGCCTGCATGCCGGTCGCGTTTTGTGTTTTCTGGTGGGACGCGCCGCTGTCCAACTGGAGCACCAACAGCGTCATCGCCGGGGCGAGGGTGCTGGCCTCCAATCTGCTGTTATGCGTGGCTTATATCGCCAGCCTGCGGGCGATGTTCACCTTGCGCGCAAGCGTGGCCGGTGCCGGCAAGTGGGTGCCGGTCGCCCGCGTGGCGTTTGGCGCGTTGATGCTAGCCAATGGCGTCAATCATTTCTTCCTCCCGCTTTGGCCGACGCCATCCGGCGCAACAGCTCTTTCCGCGCAACTGATGACCGCGCTGGTCAACTCCAGCCTGCTCGACGTCTGCATGCTGATTGAACTGGTCGCCGGCGTGCTGATCCTGGCGGGCACTTTTGTGCCGGCCGCGCTGTGCACAGTCATGGCGGTATCGACCTGCGCCTTGTTCTGGGCGCTGCTGGATCAGCAGCCGGTCACGCTTGCATTGGGTCTGGCTGCGTTTGCCCTGAACGGTCTGCTGATGCTGGCCTACCTGCCGTACTACAAGGGTGTTCTGCAGCGCGCACCGCTGACGCTGGGCGAGACAGATCCGCACACTTCGTGGAATGCCTTGTTCGTGCAGCCCGGTGGGCGAACCTCGCGCGCTCAGTTCACTGTGGCTTTGGTCCCGCTGATGCTGGCCACGGCGTGGTATGCGGTAAAGGGTCCGGCTGTCGACTACGCCCCGTGGGGCGTGCTGGTGCTGGTGTACCCGGCAGTCGCGCTGCATATCGGGCGTTTGCATGACATGGGTCGCAGCCCGTGGTTGACGCTGGTTCCGGCTGTACTGTCGGTGCTGGCTATGCTCGTGTGGGCAGGGCGCATCAGTCTGGGCGCGACGCTGGATGCGACAGTGCCGGTTGCGGCCTTGGTTGCTTGTACCGGCCTTGCGGCCTGGTGCTGCAGGGCCCCGGCGCATGCGGAGGCCAATTCGGTTTGAACTGAGTCTCCCGGTCAGGCTGGAACGCCTTGAATGAATGACCGGGAGAATCTGATGGTGCCCAGGAGAGGACTCGAACCTCCACGGTGTTACCCGCTAGTACCTGAAACTAGTGCGTCTACCAATTCCGCCACCTGGGCAATTCCGCCACCAGGGCATCAGGGGCGGCAAATGTAATCAGCGCAGCCCGGACTGTCAATCAAAAGCGCTGATTTCGCGGATGGTTGTCGCAGCCACGGAGCCGGTGTAGCGTCAGGCTCGATTGCATTACTTCAACAAGATTCAGGGGATCCTATGACCAAGTCCATGCTCGCTGCTGCTGCGGCCTTGCTGCTGGCGGTACTGCCGGCCACCAGCCGTGCCGGTTACGCTGATGACCGTGCCGAGATCATGAACCTGTCCAACCGCTACATGGTGGCGGTGGATGCCGGTGACATCGAGACCGTGATGTCGACTTGGGCAGATGATGGCGTGCTGGTCTGGATCTATGGCACCGAGGTGGGCAAGGCCGCTGTCCGCAAGGCCATGTCGGGCTTTGGCGGCGGTAAGGCCGTCACCATTCCCGATGGCGCGACGTCGCGGCCTCGTACCCGCCACCAGATCATCAATCATGTGATCGATATCGAGGGCAATAAGGCCAAGACCATCGCTTATTGGTTTGCGCTGACTAACAACACGCCGCAGAAGGACGTGCAGTTACTGTACTTCGGGCACTACGAAGACACGCTCGAGAAAATCAACGGCAAGTGGCTGTTCAAGAGCCGCCACGTTTACAACGAGACGCAGGTCAATCGCGCGCTGTTCTATCCGGGCCTGGGTGAGAAAGACCCGCGCGTTCCGGCCAAGAAGTAAACGATGCGTTGCGTCAGTGCAGTGGTGGGTG
Source organism: Pseudomonadota bacterium (assembly GCA_026398735.1). Taxonomy (GTDB): domain Bacteria; phylum Pseudomonadota; class Gammaproteobacteria; order Steroidobacterales; family Steroidobacteraceae; genus ZC4RG30. The sequence continues at coordinate 200,946 of JAPLSH010000019.1, forward strand.
TGTGGGCAGTACTGGCCTGCACCACTGCGCTGGCCGCAGCGCCGCCTTCTGGCAGCGTGTATGTGGCAATGGGCAGCTCCTATGCAGCAGGTCCCGGCATCACCACAGTGGTCGAGGGTTCTCCTGCTCGCTGCGCGCGCTCGCGTGACAACTACCCGCACCAGTTGGCGCAGTTGCGGGGCTACAAACTGATCGATGCCAGCTGCAGTGGCGCCACGACTGCCCATCTGCTTGGCAACTGGAATGAGCTTGCGCCGCAGCTCGATGCGCTGACAGTCGATGCCGCACTGGTCACAGTCACCATCGGTGGCAACGATCTTGCCTATATGGGTTCGCTGATGGCGGCGTCGGGTTGTGCGGCGCGTGGGCAGCAGGGCAGCTGTGCTGGTGTGGTCACGCCTACAGAGGCCGATTACCAAGGTGTCGCGGCTCGGCTGCGTCAAATCCTTGCCGAAGTGCGCCGGCGTGCTCCTAAGGCGCGGCCGGTGTTCGTCGATTACTTCACTGTGCTACCCGAAGGCGCCACCTGTACTGCCGCGCCGATGGCTGCCGCCGATGCAACGCTGCTGCGCGACGTGGCTGCGAGGCTTGCGGCGTTGACGGCCCAGGTGGCGCAGCAGGGCGGTGCAGAGCTGCTGAGGCTCTCGCAACTGACGGCCGCGCACCACGTCTGTGCGGCCGAGCCTTGGCTCAACGGATTTGTTCGACCTGCGGGTGATTCGCCTTGGTCGCCGTACCACCCCACGTTGCAGGGCATGACCGGCGCGGCACGTGCGCTGGACAGCCTGCTGGGACGCTGAAAAGCCGCAGCGCCGCCTGCGGCGGCGGCGAGGTGTACCATGAGGGGGTGAAAAAACGCATCCCCAAGTCGTCGGGGCCGCCTCGCGGTCGCCCGGCGCAATTCGGGGGCCGTCGTCCGGACCGGCCCCATTCCAAAACTACACTCGATTCGCAGGTGCTTGAAGGCACTGTCTTGGCCAACCGCGCGGGCTTCGGCTTTGTGCGCGTAGAGGGCATGACCGACAACATCTTCCTGCCACCGCGGGAGATGTCGGGCTTGATGCACGGCGATCGCGTGCGCGTGGTGGCCGAGCAGGGCAGCGACAAGCGCTGGTCGGGTCGGGTCGAGAAGATGCTCGAGCGTGGCATCGAAGCCTTCTTGGGCACTATCGAAATCCAAGGCCGCACCGCCAGTGTGCATTCAGCCGACCGGCGTTTAGCGCTGTACTGTCATGTGCAGCTCGAACACCTCGGTGGCGCACGTCATGGTGATTGGGTTATCGCCCGCATCCTCAAATATCCGGCTGACGGTGGCGTTGGCACGGCGCGGGTTGAAAAGCGTCTGGATCCGGAGCTTCCGGTCACGCTGGCCACAGAGGCTTCTATTGCCCGCTTTGACCTGCCAGGTGAGTTCACCGCAGAAGTGCAGCAGCAGGCTGATGCCTATGGCAGTGAGATTGATCAGGCTGAGGCTGCAAAGCGTATTGATCTGCGTCACCTGCCGCTGGTCACCATCGACGGCGAGGACGCCAAAGACTTTGATGATGCCGTGTATGCCGAAGCGGTAGAGGGCGGTTGGCGGCTGATCGTGGCCATCGCCGATGTCAGTCACTACGTGCGTGAAGGTACTGCTCTCGATGACGAAGCGCGGGCGCGCGGCACATCCGTGTATTTCCCGCAGCGAGTTATCCCGATGTTGCCGCCGGCGCTGTCAGATCGACTGTGCTCGCTGCAGCCGCAGGTAGATCGCCTGTGTCTGGTGGCCGACATGCAGGTGTCGCGCGCTGGCGCGCTCAAGTCCGCTACGTTCTATCCCTCGGTGATGCGCTCGGCTGCACGCCTGACCTACAACCTCGCGCATGCGGCGTTGTTTGAGGGTCGTCCCGAATCACGTCGCAAGATCGGCGCCGTGCTGGATCGTCTGCTGCCGCTGGTTGATGTGTATAGAGCCCTGGTGGCTGCACGTGGCAAGCGCGGCGCACTGGACTTTGATGCGCCTGAAGCGCGGTTTGATATCGATGCCGCCGAGCACATCAAAGGCATCGGTCTGTATGCACGTAACGATGCGCACAAGCTCATCGAAGAGTGCATGGTGCTGGCCAACGTGGCAGCCGCTCGTGAGCTTGAATCCAATCAACAGCCGACGTTGTTTCGCGTTCACGCGGTACCGGAAGAGCGCAAGCTCGACAACCTGGTCACTACGCTGCGCGCGTTGGGCATTGGTCTGGAATTGCCTGCCGAGGTCACCACGCGTGACCTTGCTAAGATTGCGCCGCGCATCAAAGACCCTGCAGCACGGCCGTTTATCGAATCGCTGGTAGTGCGTTCGATGATGCAGGCCGTCTATCAGCCGGCCAACATCGGTCACTTTGGTTTGGCGCTCAAGCAGTACGCGCACTTCACCTCACCGATCCGTCGCTATCCCGACTTGCTGGTGCATCGCTCGATCAAGGCGCGCTTGTCGTCCAAGGATCCTGCCGGTCGCAGCTACAGCGTCGAGCAGATGCTGGTGATGGGCGAGCAACTGACCAGTCTCGAAAAGCGCTCCGATGAAGCTGATCGCTATGTCGACAACTTCCTCAAATGCGTTTATCTGCGAGACCGCATCGGCCAGACTTTTGAAGGTCTTATTACCACTGTGGTGGACTTCGGTTGCTTCGTGCACATCATCGAAGCCGCTACCGATGGGCTGCTGCACATCGACAACCTGACGGATGACGAATACGTGAAAGACGACGACGGGCAGGCCTGGGTGGGCCTCAACAACAAACGCCGCTTGCGGCTCGGTACCCATGTGCGTGTAGTGGTGACGGCGGTCAACCCGGTTGAGGGCTTGATCGACCTGGACCTGGCTCTCGAGCCGGTGGTGCTCAAATGAGTGAGCCGCAGATGGTCTATGGACTACACGCGGTGCGGGCGCTGCTAAAGCGTTTTCCGCAGCGGGTGCGCAAAGTGGCGCTGCAGTTGCGTCGTGATGATGATCGCAGCCGTGAGATCGAGGCGCTGTCGCGTGAAGCTGGTCTGCGCGTGGATCGAGTCGATGCCGAACAACTGCGCCGCTGGGTGGGTGAGGTGGTGCACCAGGGCGTGGTGGCTCAGGTAGAGCCGATCAAGCCCTGGACTGAAGCGGATCTGGTCGAGGCAATCGCCAACACGCCCGATGCGCTGGTGCTGGTGCTCGATGGCGTGACCGATCCGCACAATTTAGGCGCCTGTCTGCGTACTGCAGATGCCTGCGGCGCGCTGGCCGTGGTGGTGCCGCGTGACCGCGCCGCCGGGCTCAATCCGACCGTGCGCAAAGTGGCTGCCGGTGCTGCCGAGACCACGCCCATTGTCACAGTCACTAATCTGTCCCGGGCCCTCAAGCTGTTGCAGGAGGCAGGGTTGTGGGTGGTGGGCGCCGATGCCGAGGGCCCGCATCTGGCGGCCGATACCGATCTGACCGGCCCGCGGGCGCTGGTGCTCGGCGCCGAGGGTGCGGGGCTGCGCGAGCTCACCCGGCGCCAATGCGATTACCTGGTGCGGTTGCCGCAACTAGGCAGCGTCGAGAGTCTCAACGTGTCGGTTGCCACCGGCATGTTGCTTTACGAGTCCGTACGCCAGCGTGCCAAGGGACGCTGATTGCGGTTTTGACCTGTCGCCTTGCGATACGTGGCCCGCGCGCGTATCCTCGGCGGCCCTTCCTTGCCACACCGTCAACGCCTTGGGCGGGTGGCTTTTTCCTCAAGGAGGAACAACATGAGGCATTACGAGATCGTGGTACTGGTGCATCCAGACCAGAGCGAGCAGGTTCCGGCCATGCTCGAGCGCTACAAGAACATGGTTACCGCCGCAGGCGGTGCCGTGCACCGTGTCGAAGACTGGGGCCGTCGCCAACTGGCATACCCCATCGCCAAAGTGCACAAAGCTCACTACGTGCTGATGAACATCGAGACCGATCAGAAGACTCTGGTTGAGCTCAACGGTTCGTTCCGCTTCAGCGACGCCGTGCTGCGTTTCCTGGTCACTAGCTGCGACAAGGCCATTGTTGAGCCTTCGGCCATGGCGCGTGGCGAGGATGAGGACAGCGACCGTCGTCGTGATCGTGATTCGCCCATGGGCGAGGACGATGACGGCCCGATGGGCCGCGGCTGACCGTAACTTCCGGAGAACATCACATGTCACGTTTCATCCGTCGCAAGAAATTCTGCCGCTTCACCGCAGATGATGTCGAAACAATCGACTACAAAGATCTGGGTATTTTGAAGGGCTACATCTCGGAGACCGGCAAGATCGTCCCGAGCCGTATCACCGGTACTAAGAGCTTCTACCAGCGTCAGCTGGCAGTGGCCATCAAGCGCGCGCGTTATTTGGCGCTGCTGCCGTACACCGACCAGCACTGAGGTTCACATGGACATCATTCTCCTTGAAAAGGTCGCCAATCTGGGCTCCCTCGGTGACCGTGTGTCGGTGCGTTCTGGCTATGCGCGCAACTTTCTGTTGCCGCAGGGCAAGGCCACACTGGCCACTGCTGCTAACGTTGCGCGCTTTGAGGCGCGTCGTGCAGACCTTGAAAAGGCTGCTGCCGATCTGCTGGGTGCTGCCCAGACTCGTGCAGCCAGCTTCGATGGCTTCAAGCTCACGCTGACGGCCAAGGCCGGCAACGAAGGCAAGCTGTTCGGTTCGATCGGTACCGGCGACATCGCCGATGCCGCTACGGCCGCTGGCAAGCTGCTCGAGCGTGCCGAAGTGCGCATGCCTAACGGCCCGCTGCGCAGTGTCGGTGAGCACGTCGTGTCGGTGCATCTGCACGCAGATGTCGATGTCGATCTGGCTCTGGTCATCGTTGCCGAAGAGCAGGGCTGACAACAGGGGTAGCGGTACGCAGAGCGCACGCAATGGCCGGTCCTCAAAGATTCGGACAGGGCACGGTCGATGAGACCGAAACGCTGCGCGTGCCGCCACACTCTGTCGAAGCAGAGCAGGCCGTCTTGGGCGGCCTGCTTCTCGATCCCACTGCATGGGATCAGGTGGCCGACACCATCGGCGCCACAGATTTCTACCGTAACGATCACCGTCTGGTGTTCGAAGCCATTGGCACACTGGTTGCCGAAGGCAAGCCCTTTGATGTTGTAACTGTTGCAGAGCATCTTCAGGCGCGAGAGCGTTTGGAGGATGCGGGCGGCATGGCCTATCTGGGCACGCTGGCGCGCGACACACCCACTGCGGCCAATGTACGCGCCTACGCCACTATCGTGCGCGAGCGCGCGTTGCTGCGTGGCTTGGTTGCAGCCGGCAACTTCATCGCCTCGTCGGTTTTTGATATGCCCGGCGTTTCGGCGCGCGAGCTGGTCAACATTGCCGAACAAAAAGTATTCGAAATTGCCGAGCGTGGTGCACGCAACACCGAAGGGGCGCAGTCAGTCAACTCGATGTTGCCGGCGCTGTTGCAGCGCATCGATGAATGGCACAACAACCCCGATGGTATGCGCGGCCTGCCTACTGGCTTTGCAGACTTCGATCGCCTTACCGGCGGGCTGCGTGGCGGTGATCTGCTGATTGTTGCCGGCCGTCCGTCGATGGGTAAAACCACGCTGGCGATCAACATGGCCGAGAACGTTGCGGTGGATCCGCGCGTCAAGGGTTCGGTGTTGGTGTTCAGTATGGAAATGCCCTCTGAACAGCTCATGACCCGCATGTTGTCGTCGGTGGGTGGCGTGCCGATGCAAAACATCCGCAGCGGCCGCATCACTGATGATGAATGGGTGCGCATGACCAGCGCATCGGGCCAGCTAGCCGATTCGCGCATCTTCATCGATGAATCGCCGGGATTGTCGCCTACCGAATTGCGCGCACGCGCCCGCCGCATCAAACGCGAGCATGGCCTGGATTTGGTAGTGGTCGATTACTTGCAGCTAATGCAGGTGCAAGGTTCCAAAGAAAACCGCGCCACCGAGATCTCTGAAATCTCGCGTGGCCTCAAGGCGCTGGCCAAAGAGCTCAGCGTCCCGGTCATCGCGCTCTCGCAGCTAAACCGGGCGGTCGAGCAGCGCGAAAACAAAAAGCCGGTGATGTCTGATCTGCGCGAGTCTGGTGCTATCGAGCAGGATGCCGACATGATTCTCTTCATCTACCGCGAAGAGGTTTACGACAAGAACACGCCGCGCAAGGGTCAGGCCGACATTGAGTTGGTCAAGCACCGTAACGGCGAGCCTGGCTACTTCACGCTGACGTTCCAAGGTCAGTACACGCGCTTCCAAAACTTCATGCCCGACGCGTACGCCGAGGGTGTGCTGCGCTGATGGGCGTCTGATGATCCGCGCGGTCATCCATTCGCAAGCTCTGCGTGCCAACTTGCAGCGCCTGCGCGAGGTTGCCCCTGACAGTCGCATCATGGCTGTAGTCAAAGCCAATGCTTATGGTCATGGTCTGGTGCCCGTGGCACTTGCCTTGGCCGATGCCGATGCCTTTGCCGTGGCGCGTATAGAAGAGGCGGTGGCGCTGCGTGCAGCAGGTGTGCGCCGTCCAGTGGTGCTGCTTGAAGGTGTGTTTACCGGCGACCAACTCGAAGAGGCGGCGCGACTTGAATTGGACCTGGTGGTCCATCAGCCCGACCAACTGCAGCTGCTTGCCGATTTGCGCAGCACGCATCGTTTTGTGGTGTGGCTCAAGATCGATACTGGTATGAACCGTTTGGGCTTTCGCGTCGAACAGTTCGCTGTCGCTTTGCAGCGGTTGCAGGCTTTGAGTGAGCGTGTGCGCGAGATCCGCGTGCTGACCCATTTGGCGCGTGCCGATGAGCCTGCCGATCCGATGAATAGCCTGCAGGTGCAACGCTTTTCTGCGCTGGTGCAAGGCTTGGGTTTGCCGCTGAGCATTGCCAATTCCGCAGCGCTGCTGGCCAATCCGCAAGCGCATGCCGACTGGGTGCGTCCGGGCCTTGCACTCTATGGCGTGTCACCGCTACCAGGTCGCACTGCAGCGCAGTTGGGGCTTGTGCCTGCGATGACGCTTGAAACGCGTGTGATCAGTCTGCGGCAAGTGCCTGCGGGTGAAACCGTCGGCTATGGCGCTACTTGGCGGGCGGCGCGTGACTCGCAAGTGGCGATCATTGCGGCAGGTTATGGCGATGGTTTGCCTTGGGGGCTGCCACTGGGTACGCGTCTACTCGTTGGAGGGCAGGCGCTGCCGCTGGTGGGCCGGGTATCGATGGACATGCTGGCCGTGGACGTCACTGATTCGCAGCAGTCAGTGTCTGTGGGCACACCTGTACAGTTGTGGGGACCGCAGTTGCCTGTAGAGCAGATGGCTGCCAGTGCAGGCACGCTGCCCTATGAGTTGTTGTGCGGTATCAGCCAGCGAGTGCCGCTGATTCTTGGCTGATCAGGCTGGGGTCAGCGCTCGAAGAACCCCATTTTGACGCCGGCCAGCTGGATGACATCGTTGTCGACCAGTTTTCGGGCAGTGGGTCCGATGGACAGACCGTTGACCAGCGGGAAGTTGTCCGCGTCTGCGGCCTCAACATGCACCAAGTAATAGCCCTCAGCGCGTCGCGTGATGGCAGCCACCTGTACACCGGGTCGGCCCAACGTTGTAAGAGTCTTGGTGAGCTTGAGTTCGCGACCCGCAAAGCCCCCTGACAACACCTGTAATTTGGCCTCGATCTGCAGCGTGGCGCCATCGGGCAGGCTGATCGGAGGCGCGGCAGCCAGGGATGAAACAGGCGCGATTGGCTCGCGCTCAGTTGCAGCCACTGCGGCAACCGGCGCCATTGCAGTATCGGTGGTACGTGCGAAGGGTCTCTGCGAGGGTTGAATCACCATCGTCTTTTCGAACTCGTCCTGCTGCGAATCTTCGTCTTCGACGAAGCGCAACTGGTGCATGCCCACGGTGATGGTGTCGCCGTGCTGCAGCGCATGTTTTTTGATCAGCTTGCTGTTGACGTAAGTGCCGTTGGTGCTGCTGAGGTCTTCAAGAAACGAGTCATTGAGAATATTGATGATCAGGGAGTGATGGCCGCTGACTGACGGGTTGTCGATGCGAATGTCGTTATCAGGGAGGCGCCCGACTGTGTAGCGCTCCTTGTTCATGTTGTATTCGGCCAGCACCTGACCTTCAAGACTGAGTATCAAACGTGCCATTGCATCCGCCCGTTCAGCTAAACCGCTGCAGTATTTGGCTGATTATGCCGCTGCGCGCGGGGAATGAGTCGACTACCTCGGCCATCACGACCGAAATGTTGTCCTTGCCGCCATTGTCGTTAGCCTTTTTTACAAGCTGGCTGCTGACGGCGTTGAGATCAGTGCCGCAATTACCCAGTGTGATGTGGATGTCGTCATCCTGCACCATATCGTTGAGGCCGTCCGAGCACAGCAGCCAGATATCGCCGCGCTCGACCGCCTGCTCCTGCAATTCGACCTCGACCTCTGCGTCAACGCCCAAGGCCCGGGTGACATAATTCTTGTTCTTGGCGCGCAGCGCCTCTTCCGGTGAGTAAAAGCCGCGATCCACCAGTTCTTGCAGCAGCGAGTGATCGCTGGTGATTTGTTTGAGCTGACGGCCGCGCAGTCGGTAGGCACGCGAGTCGCCCACGTGAGCGAGGGTGACTTTGTTGTTGTGGAACAGACAAGCCACCACCGTGGTGCCCATGCCTTCGCAGTTGGGCTGCGAGCGTGCGGTTTGGTGAATGATCTTGTTGGCGCGGGCGACTGCATCACGCAGGATGATGCCGGCGCGGCTTAGGCCTGCTTGCCGATCGCCAATCGACAGATCTTCCCGCTCGATAGCATCGCGCACCATGGCCAGAATGATTTTGACAGCCAGCCCACTGGCTACTTCCCCCGCGTTGTAGCCGCCCATGCCATCGGCCAGCACCAGCAGACCGATTTCACTGTCGTGGGCAATCATGTCCTCGTTGTGTTCACGCACTTTGCCCGTGTCGGTAAGACCGACACAGCGCAACTTGGCTTTGAGGCTCGCGTGACTCATTAAATTCATAACCGAGAGAAGTGATGGCAGATCCTAGCCATTCCATTGCGCCGCTGCATTGACGGGGTCACGTTTTCAAGCAGATTTGCTGCGCTTATGTCGCGTTGGGTGCGTGCTAGCATCTCCTTCTTGCCAGCCCGTTTTTCAGGGCCGTTTAGGGAGCCCGCAGTGGCACGCACCAACCTTGTTTATGTCTGCGACGCCTGTCACGGCGAAAGCGCCAAATGGCAGGGCCAATGTCCGCAGTGCGCCCAGTGGAACACCTTGGTGGCGCGCAGCGTGGCACCTGCTGCGCGTGGCGCCCGCGGTGGCGGCCGTGGTGCAGCGCTGGTAGAGACTGTCGCCGCAGCGCCGCTGGCCGAACAATTGGCAGCTGCCGAGGCACCCGGCGTTACAAGTCGTTGGTCGCTGGGCAGCGGTGAGCTTGATCGTGTACTGGGCGGCGGCTTGGTGCCGGGTTCGGTCACGCTGCTCGGCGGTGAGCCGGGTATCGGTAAATCTACTTTGTTGTTGCAGGTGGCCTCGCACCTTGGTGCCAGTCATCCAGTGCTCTATGTCAGTGGCGAAGAGTCTGCCAGTCAGATTGCGCTGCGTGCCCGGCGTCTCGAATTGCGTTTGGACGGCATACAAGCAGCTTGCGAGACTGATCTGGATGCGATCATCGCTCTGGCTGCCAGCCAACGACCTGGTTTGCTGGTCATCGACTCTATTCAAACCATGAGCGTGGCAGCGGCAGACAGCAGCGCCGGCTCGGTGTCGCAGTTGCGTGAGTGCACTGCAGCACTGGTGCGCTTAGCCAAATCCACGGGCACTGCAGTGTGGATTGTGGGTCATGTCACCAAGGAAGGCGCGATCGCAGGGCCACGAATGCTGGAGCATTTGGTGGACACCGTGCTGTATTTCGAGCGCGACGATGCCAGTAGGTTTCGTATGGTGCGCGCCACCAAGAATCGCTTTGGTGCGGCCAATGAGTTGGGCTTCTTTCTGATGACCGCTACAGGCATTCGCGAGGTGCGTAACCCGGCAGCCATCTTCTTGGCGCGCGCTCCCGAACCGGTGGTCGGCAGCGTCGTGCTGGTGACTCGCGATGGCACACGGCCGTTGCTGGTCGAGGTGCAAGGTCTGGTAGATCGCATGCGCTTCGGGCAGCCGCGGCGCGTCACCCAGGGTCTTGATGCAGGGCGTCTGGCGATGCTGCTGGCAGTGCTCAATCGCCATGCCGGGCTGTCGCTGCAAGAGCACGATGTGTTTGCCAACGTGGTCGGTGGTCTGCAGGTGGATGAGCCGGCCTGGGACTTGCCGGTGGCAGTGGCGCTGGTGTCGAGCCTTCAGGACATCAAGCTGCCGGCCCAATTGGCGATGTTTGGTGAGGTGGGTCTGACTGGCGAGGTGCGGCCTGTGAGCTTTGGTGAAGAACGCATTCGCGAGGCGGCCAAGCTGGGCTTTACCACCCTGATTGTGCCGCGCGACAACCTGCCTCGTGTCCCGGTCCCCGGCATCGAGGTCAAACCCGTCAGCCGCATCGAAGACGCGTTGCGACTCGCATTGGGCCGACAGGCCTTATAATCGCGCCATGTTCACCACACTCACCGAACGGCTCTCTAAAGCAGCCAACGCACTGCGCGGTCGCGGCCGCCTAACCGAAGACAATATTGCCGAGACCCTGCGCGAAGTGCGCACGGCCTTGCTCGAGGCCGACGTCGCCCTGCCGGTGGTCAAAACCTTCATCGAGGCCGTCAGGGCCAAGGCGCTGGGCACCGAAGTGCTGGCTAGCCTCAGCCCCGGTCAGGCCTTTATCGGGCTCATCCACCAGGAACTGGTGGCGGTCATGGGCGGCGGGCGCGGCGGTCTGGAGCTGCGTGTTGCGCCTCCTGCGGTCATTCTGTTGGCCGGTTTACAGGGCGCAGGCAAAACCACCACAGCCGGCAAGCTGGCGCGCCTGCTGCTGGGGCAGAAAAAGCGCGTGCTGCTGGTCAGCACCGACATCCGTCGTCCGGCTGCCGTACTGCAGTTGCAGCGTCTGGCCGAACAGGTGGGAGCCGATTTCTTCCCCGCAGCGGCAGGGTTGACGCCGCCGCAGATCGGCGCCGAGGCGCTGACGCAGGCGCGCCGGGGCGTTTACGACGTACTGATCGTCGATACCGCCGGTCGATTGGGCATCGATGCCGAGCTGATGCAGGAAGTGCGTGACATCGATGCGGCCGTGGGCTCGCATGAGCGCTTGTTCGTGGTCGATGCGATGGCCGGTCAGGATGCGGTGCAGGCCGCGCGCGCCTTCAAGGATGCGCTGGATCTGTCCGGTGTCATCCTCACCAAGGCAGATGGCGATGCCCGTGGCGGTGCAGCGCTGTCGGTGCGTGAAGTCACCGGCAAGCCCATCCTGTTTCTGGGTATGGGCGAGAAGACCGACGCACTCGAGCCTTTCGATGCCGATCGCGTTGCCACGCGCATCCTGGGCATGGGCGACGTGGTCGCGCTGGTGCAGGAAGTGCAGCGCAACGTCGACCAGGAGGAGCAAGAAAAGCTCGCTCGCAAGGTTGCCAGCGGCAAGGGTTTCGACCTCAGCGACCTCAAAATGCAGCTGCAGCAGCTGCAAAAGATGGGCGGGCTGGCCAACGTGCTCGACAAGCTGCCCGGCGGCATGGCTGCGGCTAAGTCTGTGCAGGCCGGCCACGCCGACAAAGAAGTGCGCCGCCAGATTGCCATGATCGATTCGATGACCCGGCGGGAGCGGCGTCGCCCGGAGCTCATTGATGGATCGCGTAAGCGGCGCATCGCGGCAGGCTCCGGCACCCAGGTTCAGGACGTCAACCGGCTGCTCAAGCAGTTCCAGTCGGCGCAGAAAATGATGAAAAAGATGGGCGGCGGCAAATTGCAGCGCATGCTGGGCAGCCTGGGCGGGCAGGGTGGCTTTAAGGGCCCCATGCCGCCGCGGTTTTAAGAGTGTTCAACGGCATTGCCCCAAGTCGTTGAACTGAGTAGAATCCGCGCTCTTTTTCCTATCTACCTACAATCAACCCGTAGCCCTTTATCGGGCAACGCAAGTGTACATATCCATGGTGACGATTCGACTGACCCGGCGTGGTGCCCGCAACCAGCCTTTCTACCACATCGTTGTGACCGACAGCCGCAAGCGGCAGGGCGGCAAGAGCCTCGAGCAGATCGGGTTCTTCAACCCGGTTGCACGCGGTGCCGAGATCAAGGTCCGCATCGACCTGCCTCGCGTTGACTACTGGCTTGGCCAGGGCGCGCAGCAGTCCGATCGCGTTGACGCGCTGGTCAAGGCCTACCGCAAGCAGGCAGTTGCCGCTAACGGCTGATCAGGCAATACCGGTGTCAGGTGTGTCGTCCGCGCAGTCGGCGCATTACCTGACGCTGGGACAGGTTGCTGCACCTCACGGGGTGCGTGGTGGCCTGAAGGTGAACTCGTTCACCGATCCGCCTGAAGCGTTACTCGGTCATGCTCGCTGGCATCTGGTGCCGTCTTCAACGGCAGCAGGTGCGGTGGGATTGGCCCGCGACATGAAGTTGCTCGGTGGCTCTGGCTACAAGGGGCAGTTGCGTGTGGCGCTCGAGGGCGTTGGCGATCGCGATGCGGCGCTGGCGTTTTCGGGCTGGTGGGTGCAGGTGGCGCGCGATGCGCTGCCCCGGCCCGCAGAGAAAGAGTATTTTCGAGACGATCTGATCGGTTCGGTAGTGACCAACGAAGAAGGACTCACGCTCGGCGTGGTCAGTCACTTCGTAGACCTGCCGACCGGACCGGTGATGGTGGTAAAGGGTGAAAGCGAGCACTGGGTGCCTGCGGTTCCTCCTCACCTTCGCAAGGTGGATTTGGCGCAGCAGCAGGTGCGGGTCGACTGGCCGGCAGACCTGTGATGCGCATCGAGGTGGTGACGCTCTTCCCGGAGCTCATCCACCAGGCCTCGTCCTGGGGGGTGCTGGGCAGAGCGCAGGAGCGCCAGTTGCTGTCGGTGGGCACAGAGGACCCTAGGTCTCATGTCCATGATGTGCACAAGACGGTGGATGACCGGCCTTACGGCGGTGGACCCGGCATGGTGCTCAAGCCCGAGCCGCTGACGGCCGCCATAGCGGCTGCAGCAGCGCGGTGTCCCGCGGGTAGTCCGCGGGTGTATTTGTCGGCGCAAGGGCCCAGGTTTAACCAGGCACGCGCGCAGGCACTGTCCCGGATGCCGGGGCTGGTGCTGGTGGCAGGTCGGTACGAGGGCATCGACGAGCGCGTCATCCAGACGTGCATCGACGAAGAGCTTTCGGTAGGCGATTACGTGCTGTCGGGTGGCGAGTTGCCGGCTCTGCTGGTAATCGACGCGGTGGCAAGGTTGCTGGAAGGCGCGCTCAACGATGCGCGATCCAGCATAGAAGAGTCGTTTGCAGGCGGCTTGCTTGACTGGCCGCACTACACGCGGCCCGAAGAGTTTGGGGGCTTGCGGGTGCCCGAGGTGCTGGTCAGCGGTGACCACGCACGCATCCGCAAGTGGCGGTTGAAGCAGGCGCTGGGCAAAACCTGGCGTGTGCGACCTGATCTGCTGCTGGCTGCGGCCGGGCAGGCGGGTGAAGGGCAGCCAGACGCGGCCGATAAGGCCGGTTGGGCTGGGTTGCTGAACGAATTTTTGCAGGATAAGCCGGACCCGAAGGGGTCCGCGAACGAGGACTGAAGACAATGAATCACATCATCCAACAGATCGATGCAGAGCGGGCCACCCGCACCTTCCCGGAATTCAAGCCGGGCGACACCATCATCGTGTCGGTCAAGGTGGTCGAGGGCGACCGCGAGCGTGTGCAGGCCTACGAAGGCGTGGTCATCGCCCGCAGCAACCGTGGCTACAATTCCTCGGTCACCGTGCGCAAGATTTCGCATGGCGAGGGTGTCGAGCGCGTGTTCCAGCTGTACAGCCCGACCATCACCGACATCGTGGTCAAGCGCCGCGGTAACGTGCGTCGCGCCAAGCTGTACTACCTGCGTGAGCGCTCGGGTAAGTCGGCTCGTATCGAAGAGAAAGTCTGACCCCTAACAGCACGAGGCCGTGACACCCATGGGGATGATCGGCAAGCTACTGCATGGTATCTGGCGCGGCCTTGATGGGCTGCGCCGGGTTCTACAACTTGTTTTCATGCTGGCTCTGATGGCCTTGGTCTTCGGTGCCATGCGCAAGTCGTTGCCGGCGCTGCCGCACGACGGTGCACTCGTCGTGCATCCTTCCGGTCGCATCGTTGAAGAGCTGGCCGGTAATCCGGTGCAGCGCGCTTTCGATGAAGCCAGCGGTCAAGCAGATCCCGAAACTTTGCTGTGGGATCTCACCGAAGGTATTCGGTCTGCCACTACAGATAGCCGCGTAAAGCTGCTGCTGCTCGAACTCGACGATCTGCAAAGCGCCTCCGAACCAGTCCTCGAAGAGATCGCGCGCGAACTCAAGGCGTTTCGTGCTTCCGGCAAACGCATCATCGCCCATGGCAACAGCTTCACTCAGGCGCAGTACTACTTGGCTGCGCAGGCCGATGACATTTGGCTCGATCCGCAAGGCATGGTGCTGCTCGATGGCTATGGCCGTTACGGCACTTACCTCAAGGGTGCGATCGACAAGCTCAGCATTGATGTGCATGTGTTTCGTGTTGGCCGCTACAAGAGCGCGGTAGAGCCTTACACCCGCTCGGACATGTCTGCTGACGATCGGGAAGAGGCGCGCGCCTATCTGGGTGGTCTCTGGCAGGGGTACCTGACTGCAGTGGCTGCTGCACGCGGCATCGAGCCTGCCGCCCTCAAGGATTACGCCGACAAGTTTGTCCCTGCAGTAGAGGCTGTGCAGGGCGATACGGCCAAGCTGGCACTTGAGCGCAAGTTGGTCACCGAGCTGGTCGATGATGCGACTGCCGAGCGCAAGCTGGTCGAGTTGGTGGGCGAAGAGAACGAAGGCGACGGCTTCAAGGCCATTGCCTTTCACGATTATCTGACGGTTCAGAAGGCCGAACGCACGCTTCACAAAGCCCCTAAGAGTAACGATCGCATCGATGTGATCATCGCCAGCGGCGAGATCCTTGACGGTGAGCAGGATCCTGGTGCGGTCGGTGGTGTCACGGCTGCACGCATGCTGCGCGAGGCGCGCCGTGATGATGACGTAAAGGCGGTGGTGCTGCGCATCGACAGCCCCGGTGGCAGTGTGTTTGCCTCTGAGCAAATCCTGCGCGAGGTCGTCGAACTGCAACAGGCAGGCAAACCTGTGGTGGCATCGATGGGTGGCGTGGCGGCATCAGGTGGCTATTACATTGCCGCCAAGGCCGACAAGATCATTGCCAGTGCCACCACTATCACCGGCTCCATCGGCATCTTCGCAGTCTTTCCTACTGCGGATCGGGCGCTGGGTAAATTGGGCATTACTGTGGATGGGGTGGGTACTACACCGCTGTCCGGTGCGATGCGTTTAGACCGGCCGCTAGATCCCGCAGTTGGACGGTTCGTGCAGACCTCCATCGAGCATGGCTACCGGCAGTTCTTGAATCATGTGGCCGCGGGTCGCGACAAGAGTGTCGAAGAGATCCATGAAGTGGCACAGGGCCGTGTGTGGATCGGCAACGACGCGCTGGCCAACGGTCTGGTCGACAGTCTTGGTGGTTATGACGATGCGGTCAAAGCCGCTGCTGAATTGGCGATGCTCAAAGAGGGTGACTACCGAGTGCAGCGCGTAGCCCCTGAGATGGACTGGACACAGCGTCTGGCAATGCGACTCAAGATGTCTGTGGCACGTCTGGCAGGTCAGGTGCTGGGCAGCCAGAACACCTCTGTGATGGCACTGCTTGGGCACTTCTCACCGCTGCAAAAGGGTCTGCTGCGGTTGCAGCAGATGTCTCGTCCCGGCGAGGCCTACGCCTACTGCTTCTGCACGCCGGAGTAACCTCGCATGCATTTGGCTGAAAACCGCTCGGTCCGCTTGCTGGTGGCACTGGCCGGCTTTTTTATTGCCGATGCGTTGGTCGCAGAGTTTGTCGGCCCCAAGATTTTCTCGCTCGAAGGCACGCTGGGCATTGCCGATCGGGTGTGTCCGGCACGCTCAGCTTTACGGTTGGCGTGCTGTTCTGGCCGCTGGTCTTTATCCTCACCGACATCATCAACGAATATTTCGGCATCAAGGGCGTGCGCATGGTGTCGTGGCTCGCCGCCGCGTTGATCGCCTGGGCATTCGTGTGTGCCTATCTGGCCATCAGTGTGGTGCCCGCGCAGTTCTGGGTGGAATCCAACGCAGCCAACGGCGTGCCCGATATCCAAAACGCCTATGCGCAAATCTTTGGTCAGGGGATGTGGACAATCGCCGGTTCGCTGATCGCGTTTCTGGTGGGGCAGTTGGTCGATGTGTCGGTGTTTCAGCGCATTCGTCGCGCCACCGGCGAGAACATGATCTGGCTACGTGCCACGGCCTCAACGGCGGTGTCGCAACTGTTCGATAGTTTCTTGGTGTTGTATGTGGCGTTTGTGCTCGGACCACAGCATTGGCCGATTGCCCAGTTTCTAGCTGTCGGCACGGTCAATTATCTCTACAAGATGCTCGCTGCGGTGCTGAGCATTCCGCTGCTGTATCTGGTGCACCGTGGCGTTCAGGCTTACTTGGGAAAGAGCGTGGCAGAGAAGCTGCGTGAAGACGCCCACAGCTGAGCGCTGACCCATTCACCGGTGGCAAGACCTGCCACCTGTGTGCCGGGCATCCGCTGGGCCAGTTCGCTCAAGCCCGGGTTATGACCCACTAGCACCACATGTGCAGTTTCACCGGCCAATTCATCCAGTATTTGGCAGATCCGGCGCGGGCCAGCCAGATACAGACGCGGCTCACAGAGCATCTTGAGTTGGCCGGAAGGATGGGCGTCGCGTACGGCCATCGCGGTTTGCGTCGTGCGAACCGCGCTGCTGTGCAGCAGCAGGGTGCTTGCCGGGTCCAGTGCAGCCAGTGCAGCCAGTGCAGCAGCTGCCTCTGCTGCCTCGCTCTGGCCCACCGTATCGAGCGGACGGTCAAAGTCTGCATACCGTCCTGCAGGCCACTCGGCTCTACCGTGACGCAGCAGGCTCAGCCGCATCAATACATTCCGGTTTGCAGACGCGCAGCCTCGGACATCATGGCCTGATTCCAAGGCGGGTCGAACACCAGATGGACGTCGGCTTCGCGCACCGTGGGAATGAGCTCGACTTTCTCGCGTACGTCACGCACCAGTACTTCGCCCATGCCGCAGCCAGGGGCGGTCAGCGTCATGTGTACTTCCACGTGACGTGAGCCATCGGGATTGGCGTTGACGGTGCAGTGATAGATGAGCCCCAGCTCGACGATGTTGATGGGGATCTCCGGGTCGAAGCAGGTGCGCATCTGTTGCCAAGCCAGTTCGCGCACATCGTCTTCGGTGGCGTTAGGCGGCAACTCGGGAGCAGCGATGACCTCTTGGCCAATCGCATCAGCATCTGCACCGGTAAGACGATACAGGTTGCCCTCGATGTACACCGTGAAGCTACCGCCCAGTGCCTGCGTGATGTAGCCGGCTTGGCCGACCTGCAGTTCCACGCTGGTGCCCGAAGGCACCATGATGCCCTGTACCGGACGTCCGATTACAAACGGTTCATTTTCATAGCCGCGCATGCTGTCACTCTGTAGATATGGGGGAGGGCGCTGCGCCCTGCAGGTTTGCAAGAGCTGCGTTGAGCGTGTGCCAGCACAGGCTGGCGCACTTCACGCGGGCTGGGAATTCGCGCACGCCGGACAGGGCGGCTAACTTGCCAATCCCATCAGATCGGAAGAGCGTCGCATCTGACGGTGCATCGGCCTGTGTTAGCAGCGCATGCACACGATCAAATAGTGCATCGACCTCTGCACGCGGGCGACCTTTAACGGCCTCGCTCATCATCGAGGCCGAGGCCACAGAGATAGCGCAACCGTTACCGTCGAATTTCAGGTCGCTGATGGCATCGCCATCCATGCGCAACGTTACAGTGAGCTTGTCACCGCACAGCGGGTTGTGGCCGTTAGCCAGCGCGTCGGCTGGATCCAGTCGCCCGAAATTGCGCGGATGACGGTTGTGGTCGAGGATGACCTCGCGGTAAAGCTCGTTGAGTTCCATCAGCCAAATACCTCACGGGCGCGAACCACTGCGCGCACCAGTTGATCAACGTCTTCGTTGTCGTTGTAGCACCCGAAGGTGGCGCGCGCGGTGGCGGGGACGCCCAGAAGATCCATCAGCGGCATTGCGCAGTGATGACCGGCACGGATAGCCACGCCCTCATGATCGAGGATGGTGCCCAGGTCATGCGGATGCACGCCAGCCAACGTGAATGACAACACAGCGCCCTTGTCAGCGGCAGTGCCCTGCAGGGTGATGCCAGGCACTTGCAGCAGTGCGGCTGTGGCACGCTGCAGTAGCGCGTGTTCATGTGCGGCGATGGCCTTGAGGCCCAAAGATTCTACGTAGTCCATGGCAGCAGCCAGACCGATGGCGCCGCTGATGTGGGGTGTACCTGCCTCAAATTTGTAGGGCAGATCGTTCCATGTGGCCGATTGATAGCTGACTGTGCGGATCATGTCGCCGCCGCCTTGCCACGGCGGCAGCGCCTCAAGCAGCGCTTCCCGGCCGTACAGCACCCCAATACCGGTGGGCCCATAAAGTTTGTGGCTGGAAAAGGCGTAGAAGTCGCAGCCCAACGCACGGACATCGACCGTTTCGTGGGCCACGGCCTGAGCGCCGTCGATAAGCGTGGCGATGCCGCGTTCTCGTGCAGCGGCGCAGATGGCCTGCACTGGCAGCACACTGCCCATCACATTGGACACGTGAGTCATTGCCACCATGCGGGTGCGAGGACCCAGCATCGCCAGGAACTGATCCAACTGCAGTTGGCCGTCGGCATCAATCGGTGCAATACGCAGCGTTGCGCCGCGGGCCGCACAGGCCATCTGCCAAGGCACCAGATTGGCGTGATGCTCCAGCGCCGAGACGATGATCTCATCGCCAGCTTGCAGCGTCACACCGCCCCAGACCTGCGCAATCAGGTTGATGGCCTCGGTGGTGCCACGCACAAAGATGATCTCGCGCGTTGACGTTGCATTGATATAGCGACGAACCCGCTCACGAGCCGCCTCAAATGCATCGGTAGCCAGTTGGCTCAGCGTATGGACACCACGATGGACGTTGCTGTGCAGCTGCGTCTCGTAGTAGTCGACTGCGTCGATGACTGCACGCGGCCGCTGCGTGGATGCGCCGCTATCCAGATAGGCCAGACGCCGGCCGTTGATCTGTCGCGACAGGATGGGAAAGTCTGATCGTACCTGTGCGACGTTATAGGGCGTGCTCACAGCAGCGACTCCAGCGCTGCCGCATTGCCCATGCGCGTGACGGTGGCCATCTCGACCTGACGTCGCAGTGCCGGCAGTTCGATGCGACTCATCACATCGGCAATGAAGGCCCATTCGAGCAGCTTACGTGCGGTGTCTGCCTCCAGACCGCGCGACAACAAATAGAACAGCATGTTCTCATCCAGCGCACCGGTGGTTGCACCGTGGCTGGCGGTGACTTCATCGGTGAGGATTTCCAGTTGCGGACGCAGGTTGATCTCGGCGCCCTTGGCGGTGATCAGACCCTTGAGCGATTGACGTGAATCTGCCCCACCTGCCACAGCACTGACCTCAACGCGACTGGTCATGCTGATGCCGGACTGCTCGTTGGCGACGGCGCGCAGCAACTGATCGCTGCGTGTATCGCGTCCTTCATGTTCGACGCGGATCACCGTGTCGAGCACGCGCTTGCCATCGGCAAGGCTGGCACCGTTGAGCATCAGCCGCGCACCTTGGCCTGCCAAACGTACCCGCACACTGCTGCGTGCTGCGCCGCCACCTAATGCCAGCAGCGACAAGCGGTAGTGGGCGTTGGCATCTAGCGTGGCTCGCAAGGTATCGAGCCAGGTGGCGTCCAGCGACAGGTCTTGCAGTCTGTAGTGCTGCAGCTGCGCATCGCGACCCAGTTGCACGTTGCAGGTGCTGACTGTGATGCCTGACGCATTGCCGCCCAGATGACGTTCGATCAGCGTCATGTCAGCGCCGGGTTGCAGTTGAACCTGCAGCCGCGGGTAACTGGCGGCATCGGTTGCCCCAGCCAGACTGATGCACAGGATCTCCAAGCGCACAGCGCCGGCACTGCTGATACGCAGGCAGTCGGTGGCGAAGGCCTGGTTGAGAAGATCAAACCGTTCGGCAGGCCCGATGTCGGGCAAGCTGGCTTCGAAGCTGTCATTGAGTGTGGCACCGACGCCGGCTGCCGCAAGTGCGGCAGCGGAGTCGCTGTAGGCAGTAGCCAAGCGGCCGTTGACCAGTACGCAGCGCGTGTAGCCGTCCAGGCGCGCGGGCAACAGCGAAGCTAGCTGCGACGCCAGCTCTGCGGGCTCGGCCGCAGGGGCAAAACTGGCACGCGACAGCGGTCGCAGGTTGGCATAGCGGAAGTCATCATCGCGCAGACCGGGCAGCCCCAGTTCTGTCAGGCGTGTCAGTGCAGCATGACGGGCGGCGCTGGGCACTGCGGCATCGCTGAGCAACGACAGGGCAGCAGCATGGTCATGCTGCAGGCGTTGGGCAAAGTTCATGCGCGTCTCAGGCAGCGTCATCGAGCAACCAGTCGTAGCCGCGACGTTCCAGTTCCAGAGCCAGCTCGGGTCCGCCGCTCTTGATGATGCGACCGCGTGCCAGCACGTGGACTTGATCGGGTGCGACATGGTCGAGCAGACGCTGGTAGTGCGTGACCAGCACAATGGCGCGATCCGGTGCACGCAGCGTTTGGATGCCAGCAGCGACCACTTTGAGTGCGTCAATATCGAGGCCCGAGTCGGTCTCATCGAGCACCGCCAGTGAGGGCTCCAGCACCAGCATTTGCAGAATCTCGTTGCGCTTCTTTTCGCCGCCGGAGAAGCCTTCGTTGACGCCACGCGACAGGAAGGCCTCGTCCATGCGCATCAGTTGCATGCGGCTTTTGACCAGCGCGAGAAAGTCGAAGGCGTCAACTTCGGGCTCACTACGATGCCGACGTGCTGCATTGAGCGCCGCGCGCAGCAAGTAGGCGTTATTCACGCCGGGAATCTCGACCGGATACTGGAAGCCCAGGAACATGCCCTCGCGGGCGCGCTCTTCGGCAGGCAAGGCCAGCAGATCCTGACCCTTGAACAGCACAGTACCGCCGGTGACTGTGTAGCCGGGCTTGCCTGCCAGCACATGCGATAGCGAGCTCTTGCCCGAACCGTTGGGCCCCATGATGGCGTGCACTTGGCCAGCCGGCACATCGAGGTTGATGCCTTGCAATACTTCGCGATCGCCGATGCGCACGCGCAGGTCACGGATACTCAGCAGGGGAGTGGTCATCCAACGGCTCCTTCGAGACTCACGGCCAACAGGTTCTGCGCCTCGACTGCAAACTCCATGGGGAGTTCACGAAATACGGTCTTGCAGAAACCGCCGACGATCAGGTTGATGGCGTCCTCTTGAGAGAGGCCGCGTTGCAGGCAATAAAACAGCTGCTCCTCGCTGATGCGCGAGGTGCTGGCTTCATGTTCGACGGTGGCCTGAGGGTTTTTGACCTCGATATAGGGCACGGTATGCGCGCCGCACTGGCCGCCCAGCAGCAGTGAGTCGCATTGGGTGAAGTTGCGCGCGCCATGGGCGCCGGGCATGACACTGACCTGACCGCGGTAGGTGTTTTGCGCGTGTCCGGCCGAGATGCCCTTGGAGACGATGGTGCTGCGCGTATTGGCGCCGATGTGAATCATCTTGGTGCCGGTGTCGGCCTGCTGGTAGTTAGCCGTGACCGCCACAGAATAGAACTCACCGACTGAGTTCTCACCGCGCAACACACAGCTGGGGTATTTCCAGGTGATGGCCGAGCCCGTCTCGACCTGAGTCCAGGAAATGCGCGAGTTGCGGCCCCGGCACTCACCACGCTTGGTGACGAAGTTGTAGATACCCCCGACGCCGTTCTCGTCGCCCGGGTACCAGTTCTGCACTGTGGAATATTTGATTTGCGCGTCGTCCAGCGCCAGCAACTCGACTACTGCGGCGTGCAGCTGGTTCTCATCGCGCATCGGTGCAGTGCAGCCTTCCAGGTAGCTGACATGGCTGCCTTCATCGGCAACGATGAGCGTGCGCTCGAACTGGCCGGTCTTGGCCGCGTTGATGCGAAAGTAAGTCGATAGTTCCATCGGGCAGCGCACGCCCTTCGGGATATAGACAAACGAGCCATCGGTGAACACTGCGGAATTGAGGGCAGCGTAATAGTTGTCGCCATAGGGCACCACAGTGCCCAACCAACGCTCTATCAACTCGGGGTGATTGTGTACTGCCTCAGAGAACGGGCAGAAAATAACCCCGGCAGCAGACAGGCGATCTTTGAAGGTGGTGGCTACCGACACGCTGTCGAACACAGCATCGACCGCCACGCCTGCCAGGCGCGCACGCTCGTGCAACGGCACACCGAGTTTTTCGTAGGTGGCCAGCAGCTTCGGGTCGACGTCTGCCAGGCTCTTGGGCCCATCTGTGTTGGCTTTAGGCGCCGAATAGTAAGAGATGTCCTGATAGTCGATGGGCTTGTACTGCAGCTTTGCCCAGTGGGGCTCTTTCATCTCATACCAGCGATCCAGCGCCTGCAGTCGCCAGTCGAGCAGGAACTGCGGCTCGCCCTTTTTGGCGGAGATGAATCGCACGGTATCGCGGTCTAAGCCCGGTGCAACGGTGTCGGACTCGATATCGGTGACAAACCCGTGCTGATAGCCGCGGGCCAATAGTGCGTCGAGCGAAGGATCCTGAGTACTCATGGGCTGCTGTGTCCGGTTCTGGTGCGGCTGCGCAGATTGCTCAGCTCGAAAGTGGCAGGGTGTATGGCGTTACCTTCCATGCCCGCTAGCTCTGCCAGCGAGATGGCCTGCAGTGACTGGCGGATGGCCAGATTGACGCGCTGCCAAGCGCTGCCAACGCGGCAGGTGCCTTCCATGTGGCAATGTGCATCGTCTGCACAGGCGGTCAATTGCAGCGGGCCTTCCATAGCATCGAGAATGGCTGCAGCGCTGATGTCGCTGGCGGGTCTGGCAAGGCTGTAGCCGCCATGCAAGCCGCGCTCTGAGTGCACCAGCTGCGCGCGTTGTAGTTGCTTGAGCAGTTTGCTGACCGTAGGGGCAGAGACGCCAGTGCGTTCTGCCAGTTGGGTGGCAGTTTGTCGTTGACTCGGATCACTGGCCAACCTGCCCAGAATGACAGTGGCGTAATCGGTCAGTTTGCTCAGACGCAGCATGCTCAGCCAAGGGTTGCTTGAATATGGGACTAGTTTAGTCCTGTTTAGCGTTTTTGCCAATCTGATAGGGCCTCAATAGTGCTGGTTTTGCTATGCTTCAAACCTGCGCAGATCACTGCCAGATCCCTTGCTGGAGCGCGCATGAACTGTGGTGAACTTGAAGGCATTGCTGCCATGGAGCTCCACTGACTATGGCAGCCGACCCGCGCGACACTAGCGGTCCAAACAGCGTGGTCGACGTGCGCGATGTGCACTATCTGGCCGGCAAGCACGCTATTTTTTCCGGCCTCAACCTCTCGGTACAGCGTGGCAGCATCACAGCAGTGATGGGTCCTAGCGGTACAGGTAAAACGACCTTGCTGCGCCTGATCACCGGTCAGGTGCAGCCTGCATCGGGCACCGTTGAAGTGTTCGGTCAGGATGTGGCGACACTGGATCACAAGGGCGTGTTCGCACTGCGCAAGCGCGTTGGCATGTTGTTCCAGAATGGCGCGCTGCTGACGGACCTTGATGTGTTTGAAAACGTCGCGTTCCCGGTGCGCGAGCACACCAAGTTGCCCGAGCCGTTGTTGCAGACGCTGGTGGTATCCAAGTTGCAGGCAGTGGGTCTGCGCGGTGCTGCGCACCTGATGCCGCAGCAGTTGTCGGGTGGTATGGCACGGCGGGTAGCGCTGGCACGAGCCATCGTCATGGATCCCGAAGTACTCATTTACGATGAGCCGTTTGTCGGTCTGGATCCTATTTCGATGGGAGTGGTGTGCCGGCTCATCCGCCAGCTCAACGATGCGCTGGGCATTACCAGCATTGTTGTCTCGCACGACGTGCAAGAGGTTGGCAGCATTGCCGACCAGAGTTACATCATTGCGGGTGGCAAGGTCATTGCCTCTGGCAGTTCTGAGCAGTTGCAGCACAGTACAGAGCCTGCGGTGCGCCAGTTCCTGCAAGGCGAGGCAGATGGTCCGGTGCCGTTTCATTATCCGGCGGGCGACTACCACCAGCAGTTGCTGCAATTGGTGCGCAAGTCATGAGCAACTCGA
This sequence comes from Pseudomonadota bacterium, assembly GCA_026398735.1. Lineage (GTDB taxonomy): Bacteria > Pseudomonadota > Gammaproteobacteria > Steroidobacterales > Steroidobacteraceae > ZC4RG30. Next base: position 225,248 of record JAPLSH010000019.1, read on the forward strand.
TCACCGACACGCTCTCCAAGCTGGGCAAGGTCACGCTTTTTCTGGGCCAAGTGCTGCGCGCGAGCGCGCCGGCGTTGCTGCGGCCTCGGCTCATTGCTCAGCAGGTCTACAACTGCGGCGCGCGTTCCTTGGTCATCATCATGCTGTGCGGCCTGTTTGTAGGCATGGTGCTGGGCTTGCAGGGTTACGACTTGTTGGCACGCTTTGGTAGCGAGTCGGCATTGGGCGTGGCCGCCACTCTGGGTCTGCTCAAAGAACTGGGGCCGGTGGTCACCGCGTTGCTGTTTGCGGGGCGTGCGGGCACTTCACTGACCTCTGAAATTGGTCTGATGCGCGCCACCGATCAACTGACCGCGATGCAGATGATGGCCGTTGACCCGTTGCGTCGGGTGATTGCACCGCGCTTTATCGGCGGCATCATCGCCATGCCACTGCTTGCCGCTGTATTCAACGTCATCGGGATCTTTGGCGCGCAGCTGGTGGGCGTCACGCTGATGGGCATTGATCAAGGCACTTTCTGGTCGCAGATGCAGGGCGCAGTAGGCTTGCGTGATGTCAACGAAGGCATCGTCAAAAGCATCGCCTTTGGTGTCATCTGCAGCCTGCTGGCTGTCTACGAGGGTTATCACACCGAGCCCACCGCTGCCGGAGTTGGTCTGGCCACTACACGCACAGTTGTCGCTTCATCAGTGATGACCCTCATTGTCGATTACATGCTTACCGCAGCCTTTTTAAAGGGCTGAACCGGAGTTTCTCTCATGCCATCTACTCGTGGTCTTGAAATCGGTACAGGTCTGTTTGTGATGTTGGGCTTTGCGGCCCTGGCATTTCTTACAACCCAATTGCCCGGCGGCAAACTGTCGGTTGCCTCGGCCTCGTCCAGCTATCGAGTCACTGCACGTTTTGAGAACGTGGGTGACCTTAAGGCCGGTGCCCCGGTCACCATGGCCGGCGTCAAAGTCGGGCGTGTTGCTGGGGTGCGCTTTGATTCACAGGACTACAAGGCCGTGGTTGATCTGACCATAGATCGCCAGTACAACCGCATCCCCGATGACAGCTGGGCCAACATCGAGACGTCCGGGCTGTTGGGCGCACGTTATGTAGGCCTGGATGCCGGCGGTTCGGAAACCTTTCTGGTCGATACCGGTCAGATAGAGAACACCCAGTCGGCTATGGTGCTCGAAAAATTGGTCAACAAATTATTTGCTGCATTTGCCAGTCGCCCTGCTACCGGCAGTGGTGCCAAGGAGTGACGAACGTGAAGAGGGTCGTAGGCAAGGACAGTCGCCGCGTGGCTATAGGACTTGCGCTCGTGCTGATGTTGGCCGGTTCGCCGTTGCAGCCTGGTGCCGTGGCGGTGGCGGCAACCAACGCAGCTGGAGTCGATACCAGCGGACCAGCAGAGATGATTCGCAGCGCCAGCGATGTGATGCTCAAGGATCTGGACGCCAACCGCGCGGCCTATCGCAAAGATCGCACCAAGCTGTATGAGTTGGTGGATCGCGTGTTGCTGCCAAACTTCGATGTCAATTTTGCGGCGCAGCAGGTGCTGGGCAAACATTGGCGCACTGCCGATGCACAGCAACGCGAGCGTTTCGTCAAAGCGTTTTACCGCTCACTGATGCAGACCTACAGCGATGCGATGATCGAGTTTACTGGCGATCGCATTCGCTTCATGCCGTTTCAGGGCGATCCGGCATCCAACAGAGCGACGGTGCGCACCGAAGTGCGCCGCGATGGCGGCAGTTCGGTGAAGGTCAATTACAGTCTGCGAAAGACTGAGGACGGCTGGAAGACCTTTGACGTGGTCATCGAGGGCATCAGCTACGTCAAAAGCTTTCAGGAAGACTTTGCGAGCGAACTTGATCAGCAGGGGCTCGATGCATTGATCAAGCGGCTTGAGACTGGCTCGGCCCCGCGGCCGGCCACTCGTTAATCATGAACTCCGCCGCGCTGCACAACACAGCTCCAAACGCTTGGGTGGTTCGCGGTGCGTTGACCTTCGATACCGTGCCCGCGTTGTGGCAGCAAACCGCTGTCTGGCTCCAGGGTAATGTGCCGCTGACTATTGATCTGGCCGAGGTGGGGCTGATTGACAGCGCCGGCTTGGCACTATTGCTGGGCTGGCAGAACAGGGCACAAGTGGCAGGTCTGACGCTGCGCTATCAAAACCTGCCGCAGCGTCTGTTGGCGCTGGCCAGCATCACAGACACCCAGTCTCTGCTGACCGGCGGTTGACGGGCGCCTTCGGCGCCGCGTAGATGACTACGGCGTCTCGTCGTAGTCGTAATCCTGCTCTGGCGGATTGCCGTCATAGATCAAGAAAATGCGCCGCTGCAAATAAGAATTGCGCACGAAGGCATAGGGATCTAGATAGCGTTCAAGCGCCTCTTCGGTCCCCAACAATTGCGCACGACGAGCTACCAAGCGTGCGCCGGTGAGTCCCCAGTCCACTACATTGTTGTTGTAGTAGTTCTCGGGTTGCACAAAGCGGTCACCCACTACGCCCACAGTGTCGCGCAGCGTCGATGGCCCCAGCGCCGGCAGCATGAAATAGGGTCCCGGCGGTATCCCCCNCCCAAGGTCTGGCCGAAGTCTTCGTTGTTGGCCACTAGGCCCATGCCCGTGGCGGGGTCGAATAGCCCACCGATGCCCACTGTGGTGTTGACCAGCAACCGGCCGGTGTCCCGGACAAAGCGCTTGGGTTTGGCTTGCAGCAGATCCTGAACGACCACACCGGGATAGGCGAGATTGCCTAGGAAATTAGACACGCCAGTACGCACCGGCTGGGGCGTTACGGCCACATAGGCCTTGGCAACTGGCTTGGCCAAGGCCTTATCCAACGAGGTGTTGAAGGAATAGACCGAGCGGTTCCAGCTTTCCAACGGATCACGTGGATCGCTACTGGTCGTCTGACGGGTGGTGGTACAACCGCTAATCAGCAGCGCCAATGCGAGCAGGAACGAGCCTCGAAGGCCAACAAAGGAATCAGAGGGAGTAGGCATAGGGCGCGAGCCTAACAGCCCTACCACTATGGCGGCAAAGTGGTTCTACCTATCAGCGACCGCCGCGCTGCAGACGCTGCTCGCGCAGGTGGTCGCGGATTTCCTCGCGACGCGCGAAGTAGCGCTTGCGCTGCACGTCAGTCAGGTGCGGATCTGTCAGGGCCAGATCCAACTGCTGCGTGGCGAGCATCAGATCGCCGCTGGATAGGTGGTACTCGGCCATGTAGTAGTAGGCGTCGCCGGTTTCCCCGGCAGCGCTGGCCGCCAGAGCCGTCAGCCGGATCTGTGCGGGAGTTGGCTGTGTGTTGTTGAACAGATCCAGCAGCAGTTGGTGCGCCTTGGCAGGTTGTTCGGCCTGCATCAGCGCTTCGGCATAGCGCACGGTGACCGGCACGTTGCGCGGGAACAGATCCAGTGCTTTGGCGAAGGTGGCCAGTGCCTGTTCCTTCTGCCCGGCTGCCATCTGTGCTTCGCCCAGGGCGGTATGCACTAGCGTTACCTCTGGGTTGCTCTTCATCAGCGTTTGCAGATCGCCAGCCGCCTTGGCCGGATCGGCTGCCTTGATGTCCGCCAGCGCTGCGCCATAGCGCAAGGCCAAGCTGTCGCCGCTGTTGCTGCGCATGCGCACATAGTAAGGGCGCATGTCGGTGTCGGAGTCTGCCGACAGCACGCGTACCCGTTCGCGGATCAGTGCGTAGCTGACGGTGTCGTGTTTCTTGCTGGAGCGCTGGGGCAGCTGCGAGGCCCGCGCGCGTGCTTCTGCGACGCGCAGTGCGCTGACCGGATGGGTTTTGAGTAGATCAGGGATGTCGTTGTAAGACGCGCTTTGGCCGCGACCTATGGCGCCGAAGAAGCCTGCCATGCCCGACGGATCAAACTCTGCTGCAGCCAGATAGCCGATGCCGACGCGATCGGCTTCCGACTCTTCCATACGGGTGAAGTTGATTTGTTGCTGCATCGCAGCGCCCTGCGCCATCGAGACACCGCCGATGGCGGCGTTGGGATTGCCGGAAGCAACGCCGATGAGGATGGCGCCAAGCATCGCGGCCATCATGGGGATGCTGTTGCGGTTTTGCGCTTGGATGGCCCGCGCAATGTGCCGCTGCACCACGTGGCCAATTTCGTGCGCCATCACTCCGGCGAGTTCTGATTCGTTGTTGGTCAGTAGCAGCAGGCCGGTGTTGGCGCCAATGAAGCCGCCTGGCAGGGCAAAGGCGTTGACGTTTTTATCGCGTATAAAAAAGAAGTTGAAGGTTTGCTCGCCTTCTTGTGCTTGCGCACCGATGCGCGAGCCGATGTCTTGAAGGTATTCGGTGGCTTCGGGATCTTCGAGAATTTGGTTCTCGTCGCGCAGATTGCGCACCATCATGCGCCCGATCTGGAACTCATCTTTGCGACTGATGAGTGCGTTAGCACCACTACCCATGTCTGGCAGGTTCAGTGCTGCCGGCGCGGCGGGTACGGTCGTGGCCACCGGTGCAGGTTCGGTATTGACAGCCTCTTGCGCCAGCACGATACGGCCTAGTGCCAGTGCTACGGCGGCGGCTAAAGCCGGTGTGATGCAGCGTGTGCTGAGGCTCATGATCTGATTCAGACCGCGCTGCGGGCCAAGGGTTCAAAGTTCATCAGAGGATCTCGGCGGCGCGGTCCGCCAGTCGTGAGCGTTCGCCCCGCACCAGCGTGATATGGCCGGAGTGTGGCCAGCCGCGGAACCTGTTCACGACATAGGTAATGCCGCAAGTGGTCTCGGTGAGATAGGGCGTATCGATTTGCGCAATGTTGCCCAGACAAACCAGCTTGGTCCCCGGTCCCACACGCGTCACCAAAGCCTTCATCTGCTTGGGTGTGAGGTTTTGGGCTTCATCGATGATGATGTAGCGATTGAGAAAGGTGCGGCCGCGCATAAAGTTCAGGGAGCGGATCTTGATGCGATTGCGCAGCAGGTCGCTGGTTGCAGCACGGCCCCAGTTGCTGCCGCCGCCAGAACCTTGGGTGAGTACCTCCAGGTTGTCCATCAACGCGCCCATCCACGGCTCCATTTTCTCTTCTTCAGTGCCGGGTAGAAAGCCGATGTCCTCGCCCAGCGGGATTGTCACGCGGGTCATGATGATTTCGGTGAATCGATTGCTGTCGAGGGTTTGCGACAGACCTGCGGCCAGCGCCAGCAGGGTTTTGCCGGTACCGGCCTGGCCCAATATGGTGACCAGCTCTATTTCCGGATCCAGCAGCAGATTGAGCGCGAAATTCTGTTCGCGATTGCGGGCGGTGATGCCCCACACACCACTGCGTTCGGCGCGATAGTCGTTGACCAGTTCCAGTCGCGCCTTGCCGTCTTGCACCTGACGCACGATGGCTTCAATGCCTTGCGGGCTCTCTTCGTGCACGAACTCGTTGCAATGCCAGTGTTCTGTTTGCGGGCCTTGCAGCTCATACCAAGTGCGACCGTTTTCGGTGCCTGAGCGCAGTTCCGCGCCGTTCTTCTCCCAGAAGTCTGCCGGTAACGCATGACTGCCCACGTGCAGCAGATCCACATCCTCGATGGTGCGATCGCTGTAGTAGTCCTCCGCATGCACACCAACAATGGCGGCTTTGATGCGCAGGTTGATGTCTTTGGATACCAGGGTGACGCGAACTGCTGCGGCTTCGTTTTGTAGCGCCAGTGTTTGCGTCAGGATGGAGTTGTCTGCGCCGTGGCCGGGTAGGCCTTCGGGCAGCTTGCCGATCAGGTTGCGGGTCTGGAAAAACAACCGGCCGCTGGCCTTGGCCTGCGGATCGATGCTGGCGATGGCCGGTTGTATGACGATGCCTTGGTCGATCTGTGCCTTGGTGGCGCCACCGAGCAACTCATCGAGAAAGCGCGAAACCTGGCGCACGTTGCGCGCCTGTTCGGACAGACCCTTCTTGTGCTGGTCGAGTTCTTCCAGCACCACCATGGGCAGATAGATGTCGTGTTCGGCGAAACGGAAGATAGCCGTCGGGTCGTGCATCAGCACGTTGGTGTCGAGAACGTAGATGTGTTTGGCTTCAGCCGGCAGTTCTGAGGGTTTCAAGTACTTGCTCCGCGTGGCCGGGGACTTTGACCTTGCGCCATTCGTGCCGCAGCACGCCCTTGGCATCAATGAGAAAAGTGCTGCGCTCGATACCCAGCACTTTTTTTCCGTACATGTTCTTTTCGCGAATCACGTCAAACAGCTTGCAGGCTGTTTCGTCGGCATCGCTGAGCAGCTCAAATGGCAGGCCCAGCGAAAGCTGAAACTTTGCGTGGGACGCCAGGCTGTCGCGCGAGATGCCCAGCACCTGTGCACCGGCGGCAATGAACTGGCTGTGCAAATCCCGAAACGCAGCACTTTCTGTCGTGCATCCCGGGGTGGCGTCCCTAGGATAAAAGTACAGGATCACCCAGCTGCCGCGCGCAGCGCGCAGGCTGAAATCCTTGCCTGCAGTCGAGGGCAAGGTGAACTGGGGTACCGCTTTGCCTGTCACGACCTGAGTCATGGCATTACCTTTAATTTTTGACGGGTTCGAGGATGGCGTCGAGGTTGAGCGAGTCGCAGTAGTCCATGAAGTCTTCGCGCAGCTGCGATACGTGTATGCGGGTGGGAACGTTGATCATCATCTGCAGCGAGAACATGGCCGCACCGGTCTGGGCGGCCAGATAGCTGCGTGTCGCCACTTCGCCGATGTCTATCTGGCGACTGGCAAAGAAACCAGCCAGACCGGATGCAATAGCCGGTTGGTCGGCGCAGACCACATCGACGGAATAGGGCAGGTGATCGGCCCGTCGGGGCCGCGCCTCGGTTCTGCGCAGCTGCACGGTCAGGCCATTGGTCTCGGCCAGGCGCGGCAGTTCGGTCTCCAGGCGCGCTAGCGCGTGCCAATTGCCGCCCACCAGCAGCTGGAGGCCGAATTCGGCCCCCAAGGCCAGCATGCGACTCTCGCTGATGCTGCCGCCGCAGTCGGCAATTGTGCGGGTGAACTCATGGACAAGACCGGGCCGGTCGCTGCCAAGTGCCGAAACAGCCAAGAATTGCTTCATGCCGACCTGATGTGGGTGAACCGATCCAGCATACCGATGCTTGCCTCGGATATCACGCGGCCCGTAACATCGCGCCCCTTTATCGCAGTCATCCCGTCTCGGGGGTTGCCCAATGGTTCGTAACGGTTTCTCAGGCACATATGTCGCCATCGTCACCCCGATGCTTGCAGGGGGCGGCGTGGATTGGCTCGCGTGGGACCGTTTGATCGATTTCCACGCCGACAATGGCACCGATGGTGTGATTGTGGGCGGCACCACGGGCGAGTCGCCAACGCTCGGCGATGCAGAGCTGCGTGAGCTGGTGTTGCAGGCGCAGCGCCGCGCAGCGGGCCGGGTACAGATTTTGGCTGGTGCCGGTACCAACAGCACCGCCGGTACGGTCAGCAAAGTGCTCGAACTGTCGGTGTTGGGCGTCGATGGACTATTGTTGGCCACGCCGGCCTACAACAAGCCCACTCAGGAAGGGCTGTATCAGCACTACGCTGCCGCCGCCGCCGCCAGCAGCGTGCCGCTGATGCTCTACAACGTGCCGGGCCGTACCGCCGTCGACATGCTGCCTGCCACGGTGGCCCGTTTGGCGGCACTGCCGCACATCGTTGCCATCAAGGAGGCTGTGGCCTCGCTGGATCGCATCCGCGAGCTGCGGGCGGTGTGTCCGCCGCAATTTCAGATTCTCTCCGGTGATGACCCCACCGTTCGCGAGGCGATGGCTTTGGGTGCCTGCGGTGTGGTGTCGGTTACCGCCAACGTAGCGCCGGCGCTGATGAGCCGCATGATTGCCGCCGCCGGTCGCTGTGAGACTGCACTGGCTGCGGAACTCGATGCCCGTCTTGCCGGTCTACACCAACACTTGTTCGTCGAGGCTAACCCGATTCCGGTCAAGTGGGCGATGGCGCGCATGGGCCTGATCGGTGATACCTTGCGTCTGCCGCTGACTGAGCTGTCGCCGCATTGCCATGCGGTGGTGCTCGATGCAATGCGGCAAGCCGACATCACGCCCGCTTCCTGAGTACACGCTATGTCATCGACTCTGTCTCCCGTCTTGCACACTGCGCCGCGTTCCGTCTGGCGCAGTGCTGCGCCGTTGGCGGTGGCGGCGCTGGCGCTGCTGGCTTTGCCCGGTTGCAAGCGTTTCACCCGTGCCGATTGCAACAAGCCGCAGGGCTATGAGCAGGCGCAAAACCTGCAGAGTTTGCGCATTCCAGGTGGGCTCGATCCGCTCAATACGCGCGGTGCGCTGAAGATCCCCGAGCTGCGCGAGCCCGAGGCACCACGCAACGTCAACGATGCTTGCCTGGAAGAGCCGCCGAAGTTTTCCAATGCGCGTCTGTTGCCGCTGGTACGCGACAAGGCCACCGTGAAGGCTGAAAAGAAGGCTGCCGATGCTGCTGCCAAGAAGGCCGCGGCCGAAGCTAAGGCTAAGAAGAAAGCTGACGCTGCAGCCGATAAGGCAGCTGCAAAAAAATAATCTGACGGTGCGTTGCCAGTGCAGAGCGCGGGGTTCGCTCTGGTACACTGAGCGCTCCAGCATCGTGTGTTTTTCGGAGAGGTGGCCGAGTGGTCGAAGGCGCTGGACTGGAATTCCAGTAATATCCTAACGGGTATTCGTGGGTTCGAATCCCACCCTCTCCGCCAGTTACAGTGGTGGTCCGCGTCGGCTCCTTCGCGACGGCACGCCGTGAATCCCGCCAGGCCCGGAAGGGAGCAACGGTAACGGACAGGCCGGGTGCCGAAGACCGGCTGGCGCGGACCGCCTCCCATCGCTGCCCGTCAGCTCAGGCTAGTAGCCATGTCCTATACCGCGTTGGCGCGCAAATGGCGCCCCAAGTCCTTCGCCGAGATGTCGGGCCAAGAGCATGTGCTCAAAGCGCTGGCCAACGCCTTGGATGCAGGTCGCGTGCATCACGCATTTTTGTTCACCGGTACGCGCGGCGTGGGCAAGACCACTATCGCGCGCATCTTTGCCAAGTGTCTCAACTGCGAGACCGGCATGCGCTCGGTGCCTTGCGGTACCTGTGCCAGTTGCCAAGAGATCGATGCCGGGCGTTTTCTGGACTTGATCGAAGTCGATGCGGCCTCGCGAACTAAGGTGGATGACACCCGCGAACTGCTGGAGAACGTGCAGTACGCCCCCTCGCGTGGTCGCTACAAGGTGTACCTCATCGACGAGGTGCACATGCTCTCCACCAGTTCATTCAATGCGCTGCTCAAAACCCTTGAAGAGCCGCCGCCGCACGTCAAGTTCCTGCTCGCAACTACCGATCCGCAGAAACTGCCGGCCACGGTGTTGTCGCGGTGTCTGCAGTTCAACCTCAAGCGATTAACGCCGGCCTTGATCAGCAGCCGGCTTGCACATGTGTTGCAGGCGGAAGGCATGGAGGCCGAATCCGCTGCGCTGCAATTGCTGGCGCAGGCAGCCGATGGCAGCTTGCGCGATGCGCTCTCGCTGCTTGATCAGTTGTTGGCGTTTGGTAATGGTGCAGCCCGTGAGGCCGATGCAGTGGCCATGCTGGGCACCGTTGATCGATCGCAGGTCACGCGGTTGGCACAGCTGCTGGCGGCTCAAGATGCAGCAGGTTTGGTGGCGCAGGCGCGCGATCTGGAACAGTTCTCGCCCGACTACGCGCAGCTGCTGGATGAGCTCAATGGTCTGCTGGCACAGGTGGCTGTGTTGCAGGTGGTTCCAGACTCAACCACCGAAGATTCGTTGTATGCGCCGGCGCTGCTGCAGTCGCTGGCTGCGACAATCGCGCCGCAGGATCTGCAGCTCTACTACCAGATCGGTTTGCTGGGGCGTCGTGATCTGGCCTTGCTGGCTGACACGCGACTTGGGTTTCTGATGACCTTGGTGCGCATGTTGGCGTTTCGGCCGCAGGCGGCAACCACGGCTGCGCCGGCGCAGCTGGCATCGGCGGCAGGGCAGGGCACGCGCATGCCCACAGCACCAGCCACAGCGCGTCCGGCGACGATGGGTGTTGGCGCTTCCAGCGCGGCGCCTGCCGTTGCGGCACCGGTAGCCACTCGGCCCGCCGATCCGGCAGCCTTGGCAGCGCTGACTGCCGCCGACTGGCAGGGGCTGGCAGAGCGGCTGGACTTGCGTGGCGTCACCCGACAGCTGGCGGCCCACTGCGCATTGACCGCCGTACAGGGCAGCACGCTGCGTCTGGCGCTGGACCCGCGTCAGAAGCAGTTGCTCAACGCGCAGTCGTTGGAGCGGCTTGGGCAGGCGCTCAGCGCCCATTACGGCATGCCCGTACGCACCGAAATCGACACCAACGCAGCGGTAGCCGACACACCGGCAGCCGCCCAGGATCGCCAAGCCCGTCAGCGCATGGATACCGCCGCCGCCGGCCTGGCCGGTGATCCGCTGGTCAAAGCGCTGGCCGACCAGTTCGGCGCCACCTTGCTGCCGGAGTCGGTGCGTTTGACACCGACGGCCACCGCTCCCCCCAACCCGGTAGAAGACGACTGACGCCGTGAAGCATTCTCCCGCGCTCGCGCGCCTCATCGATGCCCTGCATGCGCTGCCTGGTATAGGCCCCAAAACAGCACAGCGCATGGCGTTTCGCCTGCTGCAGGACGGCCGTGAGGGCGCACGGGAGTTGTCCAGCGCTATCACTGGTGCGCTGGGTGCGGTCGGTCGCTGCACGCGCTGTCGCATGCTCACCGAGGGCGAGTTGTGCTTGGTCTGCGCCTCACCGCAGCGCGATTCGGCGCTGCTGTGTGTCGTCGAGTCGCCCGCCGATGTGGTGGCAGTGGAGGCTTCGGCCAGTTTTCGCGGTCGCTACTTCGTACTGATGGGCCACTTGTCGCCGCTGGATGGCATCGGCCCCGAGCAATTGGGGTTGGCGCAATTCGAACAGTTGCTGGTCGCAGGCGAAGTTCGCGAGGTCATTCTGGCCACCAATCCGACAGTGGAGGGCGAGGCCACTGCGCATTTTTTGTCGGGTTTGGCGCAAAAGCACGGTCTGCGTGCCACCCGCATCGCCCATGGCGTGCCCATCGGTGGCGAGCTCGAATATGTCGATGGCGGTACGCTGGCCCATGCTCTGCAGGGCCGCCAGAGCGTTTTCTAGCGACGGTTGCCGTTGCCGCGCGTACCGGGTGCGCGCTGCCCCAACAGTTCCTCGTACAGGCGCCGCAGCCGGCGGTAGCTCTCGTAACGGCGGGCACTCATGCGTCCGTCGGCCACAGCCGCAGTGACGGCGCAGCCGGGCTCCTGACGATGCTTGCAATCGGCGAAACGACAACCCGGTGCAATGCGGTCCACTTCGATGAACCCCAGACTGGCTGCATCGAGTTGATCGACAGACGGCGCGTAATCGCGCACACCGGGTGAGTCGATGATGCGGCCGCCGCCAATGCAGTCATACAGTCGCGAAGCGGTGGTGGTGTGACGCCCTTCGGATTCGCGCATCAGTTCGCCGGTGACCGCGTCCTGGCCGTCCACGGCCAATTGCCGGATCAGCGACGACTTGCCAACGCCGGATTGCCCCAGCAGCACGCTGGTGTGCCCGGACAGCGCGGTGGCCAGGGTGGGCAGACCCGTGCCTGCCAAGGCTGACACGCGGTGTACCTGCCAGCCCAACGCAGCCAGCTCGGCCAACGCTGCCTCGTCTTCATCGCGCAGCGGCAGATCGGCTTTGTTGACGATCAGCAAGGACGCTAATCCGGCGCTTGCCGCCGCGCACAGATATCGGTCGATCATGAAGGGATCCGGGCGCGGCACAGCGGCAATGACCACTGCGGCCATCGTCAGGTTGGCCACGATGGGTTCGCTACGGGCTCGCGCGTTGCTGCGTAGCAGTACGCTGCTGCGTTTGTGCACTGCAGTGGCCAGCACTTCGCCATGTGCATCGCGCTGACAGGCCACACGATCGCCGCAGACTATGTCTAAATCACGACCGAATGGCCGCGCAGGCAAAATCACTGCGGCATCGTCGCGCAACAGCACATGCCGGCCATAGGCGGCAATTACATCGGCGTCGAAGCGTTCAGGGCTTTGCATGGGCACTGCTAGAATGACACATCACACCGGAGTCACAGCATGCAGAGCCGCGATAACCTGATCTGGATTGATCTTGAGATGACTGGGCTGTCGCCCGAGCGCGACGTCATCATCGAGATCGCCACCGTGGTCACCGACGCGCAGCTGCAAGTGCTGGCGGAAGGGCCGGTCATTGCTATTCACCAAAGTGACGAGATCTTGGCTGGCATGGACGAGTGGAACACACGCCAACACGGCGGTTCGGGTCTGGTTGACCGGGTGCGTGCAAGTACCCACGATCACGCAGCTGCTGAGGCAGCTACGCTGGCTTTTCTGGAGCAGTGGGTGCCAGCGGGTGCATCGCCGATGTGTGGCAACAGCATCTGTCAGGATCGGCGTTTCATGGCGCGCCATATGCCGGCGCTGGAGCGCTGGTTTCACTATCGCAACTTGGATGTCAGCACTCTCAAAGAACTGGCACGGCGCTGGGCACCGCAGGTCTCGGCAGGGTTCAGCAAAAACGCAGCCCATCTGGCGCTGGCTGATGTGCACGATTCAATCCGTGAATTGGCCTATTACCGCGAACATTTGTTTGCTGCAGTCTGTGCACCCACTGCTTGAAGACCGCCGCTTTGCTGCGGTAGTTTGAAAACATGCTAACTGAAGCTACTTTACCGGTGTCTTGGCGCGCGAAGCCGCGTAGCTTCGTGGCGTTGATGGGCCTGTACGAAAGCAACTATCTGCGTTTACTGCGGTTATGCGGTGATCCGCAAGCACTGCCAGCGTTGCGCCTTGCGCTGGTCGAGGGCGATTGTCCCTTGCAGCTGACGGTGGCGGCGCGTACGCCCTATACCACCGAGCTTGAACTCACTTATGTAATGCCGGATACCGACGAGCATCTGCCGGATCTGCGGGTCAAGCTCTATAGCGATGCGCGTATGGCTGAGGCGCTATCCTGCGCCAATCAGCCGCTGCATCCGGCGCTGCGCGCTTTGCATCTGGCCACGGCCGCAGAGCAATTTGATCAACGCTGGCGCCTCAATGTATTGCTCAACAAGTGGCTCGAATACTTGTTGGACCGTGGCTATCAGTTGAGCTGATCAGCGCGCTTACTGCTTGAGCCGAACGCTGCCGTTGCTGTTGCCGGCAGCCGGGCGCACAGCAGGTGGCGCTGCGGTGCCAGACGTCGTGGCTACCACCAGATCCGCCAGCATTTGAGCGGTCTGATCGAGCAGGATGTCTGGGCCTTTGGCTGCGTTAGCGGCTTTGGCTGGCGCATCCTCAGCAGCGGCATCGGTCTCTGTGTCGTCAAGTGCCTTGAGTGGCTGCTTGCCCTGAGCCACGCGGCGCTGATTCTCACGAGCGAGTCGATCCTCATCAAGTTTGGTGCGCTCTGCGCGCCGCGTCACCAGATTCAGTGACAGCGATTTTTGTTTGCGCAGGCCTTCCATTGCCGCGATATCGGCCGTCAGCCACGTGTAGTCGGCATCGGTATTGTTGCGTGCCGCGGAGGCTTGCAGCAGCGTGGCGACGCTGGGCAATGAGGCGGGTTGACGAGAAGCCTGGAAGGGCACGCTTTGGATACGATCCCAAGGCAGTGCGGCCTCCAATGAACTCTCGCCCACGTCATCCAAGCTGATAGCCGATGGCAGGGCGATATCGGGTTCAACGCCGCGATGCTGCGTGCTCTCGCCAGTAATGCGATAGAACTTGCCGATGGTCACGGTGAGCTGCCCGTCCACTGGACGCTGCGACCAGCGATCCAAGGGAATGAGGTTTTGTACCGTGCCCTTGCCAAAGCTGCGCTGACCGACGATATAACCGCGTCGGTAATCTTGAATGGCACCTGCGAAGATCTCTGAGGCCGATGCGCTGTATCGATCGATGAGCACCATCAGCGGGCCATCATAGGCGGTGCCGGGAATCGGATCATCGAGCACTTCGATGCGACCGGTGGTGTCCTTAAGTTGCACTACCGGACCCTTGTCGATGAACAAGCCGGTAAGCCCGGTGGCCTCTGGTAGATAGCCGCCGCCATCGCCGCGCAGGTCTAGCACCAAGCCATCGATACCGCCTTCTTTGACCAGTTCGTCGAGCAGGCGTTTGGTGTCGCGCGTGGTGCTGCGATAGTCCTTGTCGCCCTGACTTTGCGCCTGGATGTCTTGGTAGAAGCCCGGCACGCTGACCACGCCGATGCGCACGTCGCGTCCATTGCGTTGCACGATGCGTTTTTCTTTCTTGGCCGCCTGTGCTTCAAGCGTTACCTTGCCGCGGGTGAAATCCAGGATCTTTTCTGGAGTGCCCGGGGCAGCGCCTGCCGGCAGCACTTGCAAGCGCACTAGCGTGCCGTTCTTGCCACGGATCAGTTGCACCACATCGTCGATGCGCCAGCCTATGACTTCCTGAAACGCACCGGTTTTGGCCTGGCTGATACCGACGATGCGATCGCCTGCGCCAATAGTCCCTGCCACTGCTGCAGGTCCGCCGGGGATGACATTGACGACGCTCACGTAGTCGTCAGAGGCTTGCAGCGTTGCACCGATGCCCTCGTAGCTGAGGCTCATCTGGATGCGATATTCCTCGGAATTGCGCGGCGAGAAAAAGCTGGAGTGTGGATCGAAGGTGCGCGCGAACGCATTCATGAACGATTCGAAGATGTCTTCTGGAGTGATCTGATCGACGCGCTTGAGTACGCGCTCATAGCGCTTGTTGAGCACCTCTGCACTGTCTGTCCAGTTCTTGCCGGCCAGCACCAGTGACAGGCCGTCGCTCTTGACGCGCTTGCGCCATAGGTCATCGAGCGCAGCGGCGTTGGCGGGCCAAGGACCCTTGGCTCGATCAAATTCGAAGGTTTCCTGCACCGTCCAGTCGGGCTCGGTGCTGAGCAGCTGCATCGCATAGCGGATGCGCTCGCGGTTGCGTTGCTGATAGCGGGCAAAAATAAGAAAAGCCGGCTCGACTTCGCCGGTATGAATCATGTCATCGAAGCGCAGACGGTAGGCTTGGAACTCTGCGATGTCGGCAGCGGTGAAATAGCTGCGCTGGCTGTCGAGCAAGTTCAGATAGCGGTCAAATACCTGTGCTGACAATTCGTCGTTGATGGCGATGCGCCGGTAGTGGGCCTCTTCGAGGATGCCACTGACGCGCCGCGCAACCTGCCGCTGCCGCTCAAGCGGCGCGACGGCTCCTTGGGGCAGCGCCGTGCTGACGGCCGGGGCTCCGGACGAGCCGGCACCGACCAAAGAAAATCCGAGGAGGCCGAGCAACGCCAAGGCGTGCAAGGGCCGACGAAAGAGTTGCGTAGTCAAAGTGGAACCGCCCGCGAACCTGTGGTGAGCTAAAGTAACGGTATCGGCGGTGGCCGTGCCGTGCTGTAACGAGGCTAGTCTGCCTTGGCTGCAGGAACAAGTGCCACAGGCCAACCTTTGCAGTCAGGAGTAGAACTTGCGTCCTCTGGGAATGTTGCTGGCGTTGGCGTTTGGGTCTGCGGTGTGCATGACGCTGGGCTTGACCATGTCGCTAGCGGTGCTGCTGCTGGCAGCACCGTCGCATCCGGAAATCCCCGTATTGGTGCGCACGGTGCCTTGGGGACTGGTGCTGACCACTGCCGCCGGTTTCTCGCTGCTGGGTGAACTTAAGCGGCTGCCTTGGCGGCGCCGGGCCCAGCTCGCATTGGTTGTGGTGATGGTGGCTATTGCAGTCTGGTTTGCGCCAACTGCTTGATCAGCCCAGCAGCGCACGGCGCAGCCCGCGCCAGACCAACATCAGGCCATAGGGACCCGCAGCCAGCAGCCAATGGGCGACAGAGCCTTGGGCCAGTTCCTTGAGGTAGTCCAGGGTCAGGGCAAAGGGGCCGCCGGTGGCGCCGGTAAGCGGGTCACGCACATAGTCGCCAATCACAAAGTGACCACAGACCCAGATTACCGAGGGCAGCACCAACACTCCCAGGACCAAAGCCACCGCGAAGGCGCCCAGTTCGAAACGCAGCACGCTGGTGGATTTGCCCTTGCGGGCGGCTTTGGGGTCTTTTGAGATGGATTTGTTCACGCGGGGCATAATAGCCGCACCATGCAAAAAATCAGAACCGCTGTAATCGGAGTGGGCTACCTCGGCAGGTTCCACGCCCAAAAGTATGCCGCACTGCCACAAAGCCAGTTGGTGGGTGTGGTCGACAGCAGCCTCGCCACCTGCCAAGCGGTGGGCGCAGAGTTGGGTGTGCCGGCTTATGCCGATTATCACCAGTTACTGGGCCAGGTGGATGCGGTGAGCATTGTCACCCAAACCCCGGCGCACTATGCGATCGCTGCGGACTTTCTGCGCGCTGGCGCGCATGTGTTAGTCGAGAAGCCGATGACCGAGACTCTTGAGCAGGCGCGCTCGCTCATAGAAATCGCTGCCGCTGCCGGTCGTATCTTGCAAGTGGGTCATCTGGAGCGTTTTAACGCGGCCATTCTGGCAGCTGAGCCGAGTTTGCATGAACCGCGCTTTCTCGAATGTCATCGCTTGGCACCCTTTCGCGAGCGCGGCACCGATGTGAACGTGGTGCTGGATCTGATGATCCATGACATTGACATCCTGCAAAGCATCGTGCGTTCACCCATTGTGTCCATCGATGCAGTGGGTACGCCGGTGTTCTCCGACGAGATTGATATCGCCAACGCACGGCTGCGCTTTGCCAATGGCTGCGTGGCCAACACCACGGCCAGTCGCGTAAGTCTCAAGACGGAGCGGCGGCTGCGCGTGTTCCAGGACGATGCGTATATCTCCATCGATCTGCAGCAGAAGATTCTGACCGTCATTCGCAAGCGCACAGCCGATACGCCACCGGGTCCGCTGCCGGTCAGCATCGAGGAGCAGAACCTTGATCAGGGCGATGCGCTCAAGGCCGAAATCGAATCCTTCCTCAACTGTGTGCAGACCGGTGCCGCGCCAGTGGTCAGTGGTGAAGATGGTTTGCAGGCACTGGAAACCGCGCTGCGCATCACCGAACAGGTGCAGGCCGGTCAGCGCGAGCGCGCATGAGCGGCGCGCATGCACATCTAGTGTCGGGCCGCAGACCCGTGACGGTGGCGGCCACGCAGTTCGCCTGTACTTGGGATCTGTCGGCCAACCTCGATCGTGCCGAAGCGTTGGTGCGTGAGGCGGCGCGCAGCGGCGCGCAGGTGATCCTGCCGCAAGAGCTGTTTGAAACGCCGTATTTTTGTATCGAGCAGGACACGCGGCATCTGCGGTTGGCCACCTCTGTGCTGGGTAATGTGGCAGTGCAGCGCTTTATGAAGCTGGCTGCCGAACTGCAGGTTGTGGTGCCGGTGAGTTTTTTTGAGCACGCTGGTCAGGCCTATTTCAATACCGTTGCCGTCATCGACGCCGATGGCAGTCTGCTCGGCTGCTATCGCAAATCGCACATTCCCAATGGCCCCGGCTATCAGGAAAAGACTTACTTCAGCCCAGGCGATACCGGCTTTCGTGTGTGGGATACGCGCTATGGACGCATCGGTGTGGGCATCTGTTGGGACCAGTGGTTTCCAGAGTGCGCACGTGCGATGGCGTTGCAGGGCGCCGAGCTGCTGTTGTATCCCACTGCCATCGGTAGCGAGCCGCCGCCGGCAGTGCCGGTGTTGTCACGCGATCATTGGCAGCGTGTGCAGCAGGGGCATGCGGCAGCCAATCTGGTGCCGTTGATCGCATCCAACCGTCATGGCCTGGAGCGTTCGTTGCAAGACCCGCAGGGGCTCTACATCAACTTCTATGGCTCATCGTTCATTACAGACGCTCAGGGCGCCAAGCTTGCCGAGGCCCCCGAGGATGCCGATGCGGTGCTACTAGCCGAGCTTGATCTGCAGGCCTGTGCGCGCCTGCGTGATAACTGGTTTGTGTTTCGTGATCGCCGGCCCGAGCTTTATGGCTCGTTGTTAACCTTTGATGGTGACGGCACTGCTTGAGCAGCGCGCAGTTGCAGCGGGTTTGTACCGCTGTCATCGCTGTAGAGCTGCTCCACCAAGTCCGCGCGCCGCTCCAACACTGCAGCGCAGTTGAGCGAACCCTTGTCGGTGGCTTCGCCAGTATCCACAGTGGGTATTTCGGTCATCAAATAGGCGCGTGTAATGCGCGTGGCACTGCCGCTGGCGGCATTGGCCAGCGTGTTCAGATGCTGTTGCAGTTTCTCAAGCAGCAACGGATGAGACAGCACCTGCTGCAGTGGTGCATCCGCCGCAAACTCGCTGCACAGTTGACGGCAGGCGGCGATATCCGGAAACACCAACGCGCCCAGCTCAGCTCGGTTCAGACCGGTAAGCACCACATCGCGTACCAGCGGCGCGCAGTGCAACACAAACTTGGAGCGCAAGGGGCCCGCACTGACCCAGGTGCCGCTGGAGAGTTTGAAGTCTTCGGTGATGCGGCCGTCAAACAGCAAGCCGCGTGACGGATCGTCTGCGTCAATAAACTTCACTGCATCGCCAGTGCAGAAGTAGCCCTCGTCATCAAACGCCTTGGCGGTCAGTTGCGGCGCGCGCCAATAGCCCGGCGTCACACTGGGGCCGCGCACCCGCGCTTCAAACTTGCCACCGATAGGCACCATCTTGAAATCGATGCCAGCGACCGGTGTGCCAATGCCGCCAGAGCGTCCGCCGATAAAGTTGGCAAACGTAGCCGACGGAGCGGTCTCGGTGCAGCCCAACCCGGTGATCATTGCGATGCGCTCTCCAACGGCCTCGCTGGCCAGTTGATCCAAGCTGTCCCAGATGTGCTGCGACAGACCTGCGCCGGCATAGAACATGAACTGCAGACGGCTGAAAAAGTGTTTGGCCAGAGCCGTATCGGCCTTCAACGCGTGCACCAAGGACTCGAATCCCTTGGGCACATTGAGATACACCGTGGGGGCAATGTCGCGCAGGTTGGCGATGCTGCGTTCGAACAGTCCGGGTACCGGCTTGCCGTCGTCGATGTATAGCGTGCCGCCGTTGTACAGCGCAAAACCCAGATTGTGATTGCCGCCGAAAGTGTGGTTCCACGGCAGCCAGTCGACGATCACCGGTGGTGGGTCTGCCAGTGACGGCAAAGCCTGCAAGCCCATTTGCTGGTTTGAACACAGCATGCGATGCGTGTTGATCACACCTTTGGGCATGCCGGTTGAGCCCGATGAAAACAGGAACTTTGCAATAGTGTCCGGGCCTACAGATTCGTGGGCGGCTTGCACAGCTGGGTCATTGCGCTCTTGTAGCAAAGACTCGAAAAGCGTGACTTGCAGATCTGGCAGGGCATTTTGCGTTACGACAATTTCCGTACCGGCGGGCACCCCTTCCCGCAGTGCGCGGGCATAGCGTTGGCCATCCGCTGCAAACACCAATCCCGGGGTGAGCACTTCAAGCACATGGCGCAATTTGGTGGGCTCACCTTGCACCAAGGAGTACGCAGGTGAGATGGGCGCAAAGGCGATGCCCACGTGCTGCGCAGCCAGCCCCAGCAGCGCATTCTCCAAATCGTTGTCAGAGAGAATAGCCAGAGGCCGCTCAGCCGACAGACCGCGTTGCAGCAGTGCAGCGGCGATGCGCTGCACGCGATCCAGCACTTGCGCGTAGCTGAGCCTGCGCCACGCGCCGGCGCTGTCACGCTGGGCCAGAAACGTGCGCTCTGGCGCCACCGCAGCCCAATGGCGCAGCCGATCGGTAACCCGCGCAGGGTAATCGGCCAAGGGTTGCGTTGAGCGCAGGACGATGCTGCCGTCGGTCCTGGCCTCACAAGTGAAGTTGGACGGCCCCAGGGGCAGTGCGCGGATCGGTGCGTTTGGCATCATGGCGGTGGTCGTCTATTGCAGGATGTTGTGGAGTTCAACGTGGCAGTCAAAGTCTTGATGGTGTGTCTGGGCAATATCTGTCGGTCACCAACAGCAGAGGCGGTGCTGCGGGCTTTGGCCGCGCGCCGGGTTCCGTCATTAGAGCTGATAGTTGATTCGGCTGGTACGGGGGCATATCACCTGGGTGAACCACCGGATTCTCGCAGTCAGGCGGTCGCGGCGTACCGCGGCTACGACCTATCGGGCTTGCGAGCCCGGCAGGTGCGAGCCAGTGACTTTGAGGAGTTTGATCTGTTGCTGGCAATGGACAAGGCCAACTGGTCTGACTTGCAGGCGCTGGCTCCGCCGCAGCGGCGGGACCGCGTGCGGCTGTTTCTCGACTATGCCCCCGGATCGGAACACCGCGAGGTGCCCGACCCGTATTACGGCGGGCCTGATGGCTTCGAGCAAGTGCTCGATCTGGCCGAACAGGCTGCCCAAGGCGTTTTAGACGCGCTCACCACCCGCGGGAGGTGAAGTCGACGCGGTGACAGGCGCCGGCGCAGCGGCCGGATCTGCCACTGGGTCTACCTGCGCCACCACCGGTTCCGGTGCCGGCTCAACAGCAACGGTCGGCGCCGCAGCGACGGCCACCGGGTCGATGACTGCAGCCACCACAGCCTGAACCTGCTCGGCGGCGGGTACGGCAGCGGCTTCGGCGGCGGTCACTACCGCAGCGGCCATGGGTGATGCAGCCTGTGCCGGTTCGACGACGGCAGCCAACAGCTCGGCCACCTGAGTGGGCGCCGGCTCGTTAACGACTACTTCGGCAGTTGGCGGCGCCACGACCTGGATCGGAGCGGGTTCCACAGCCGGTGGGGCTGACGACCATGACAATTGCACCTGCTGCGGATCGCGCAGCAGCGGCAGCGGGATATCACCCTCTGGAGCCTGCAGCGCAAACATCGGCGCCTCGATCTCACCCTCAGTTGAACTACCGCCTTCCTCGCCCGATACGCCGGCGGCATCGCGGTCACGACCTGCACCACCGCGACGGCGACGACGGCCACCACGACGTGAACGACGGGGGCCTTCGCCCTCGGCGCGTGCTTCGTTCTCACCACCCTCGGCAGTGGCTGCGGCACCGACCATCACGGCCGAGCCTGCAACGGTTGCTGCAGCCACGACACCGGCGTTACTGCCGGCGTCGGCGAAGTTACCGTCGGGCTGACGCGGGGCGCGCGGCGCGCGCGGTTCACGCGGCTCGCGCGGCTCACGGCCTTCGCCACCTTCGCGCGGCGCACCATCACGGCCCCCACGACCGCGGCCTCGGCCACGACCGCCGCCGCCAGTGCCATCCGCAGCGGCAGCCGGGGCGGCTACCACCGGGGCTGCTGCACGCTCGGCAGCAGCGCCGGCTTCGCGCAGCTCATCGCTGCGACCGTCTCGATCCCGGCTGCGGCCGTCACGACCGCCGCGGCCATCACGTCCACCACGGCCACCGCGCCCGTCGCGACCACCGCGTCCGCCGCGATCATCACGTCCGCCACGACCACCGCGCTCGCGGCCACCGTTGCGATCACCGTCGCTCTTGTCTGTTGCGGATGGCTGCTCATCACCCACCACAAAGCGCTTGATGCGCGACCACAGCGACGGCATCGGTGCCGTGGCTGCTGCCGGTGCCGCTGCCGCAGCGACAGCCTGCGTCTCACGCGGGGCCGGAGCGGGCGGTGCGGCTGTGGCCGGCATGATCGGCGCTACTGCAGCCACCGGTGCGATGGGCTTTTTGATCTGCATCGCCGGGTCCAGTACTTCCGGTGCCGTGGGCATGCGGTAGCTGGGCATCGCGTTCTCGGCCAATCCTGCTTCGTCATCGCGCACACGGCGGATGCTGTAATCGGGTGTGTCGATGTCCGGATTGGGGACGACGTACACCTCGATATGACTGCGCACTTGCAGATCATGCAGCGCATCGCGCTTTTCGTTCATCAGGTAGGTGGCTACCGGCACGGGTACCTGCACGATCAACGGTCCTTGCGGGCATCCTCGCTGACCAAACGCAGGATCGACAGCGCCATCGATTCAACACTGCGGATGCTGCCGATGCCATTGCAGCGCGGGCAGCTCAGATGGCTGGATTCACCCAAGCTCGGGCGCAGCCGCTGGCGCGACATTTCCAGCAGACCAAAGCGCGACAAGCGACCGATCTGAATGCGTGCACGGTCCATTTTCATGGCTTCGCGCAGGCGCTCTTCGACATCACGCTGGTTCTTGCTCGACTCCATGTCGATGAAGTCGATGACGATCAGTCCACCGATGTCGCGGATGCGCAGTTGGCGGGCGATTTCGTCGGCAGCTTCAAGGTTGGTGTTGGTAGCAGTGGTCTCGATGTCACCGCCGCGTGTGGCACGCGCCGAGTTGATGTCGATCGACACCAGCGCCTCGGTGTAATCGATCACCAGGCTGCCGCCTGACGGCAGTTGCACTTTGTGCGCATAGGCAGATTCGATCTGGTTCTCGATCTGGAAACGCGTGAACAGCGGTGTGTCGTCGGTGTACAGCTTGAGCTGGCGCAGTGCCTCTGGCGGCATGAAGCGCTGCATGTATTCCTGCGCCTTCTGATAGGCAGCCGTGTCGTCGACCAGAATCTCGCCGATGTCATCGGTGAGGTAGTCGCGCATCGCGCGCGTGACAGCGTCGCTTTCCTGATAGACCAGGAAGGGTGCAGGGCGCGAGTTGATCGCCTCGGCGATCGCATCCCACTGCGTGCGCAGGTTGTCCAAGTCCCACTGCAGTTCTGGAGCACTGCGGCCGACGCCGGCGGTGCGGATGATGGCGCCCATGCCCTCGGGGATCTGCAGCTGCGCCATGGTCTCGCGCATCTGATCGCGGTCTTCACCTTCGATACGACGCGACACGCCACCGGCGCGCGGATTGTTGGGCATCAGCACCAGGAAACGGCCGGCCATGCTGATGAAGGTGGTCAGGGCGGCGCCCTTGTTACCACGCTCTTCCTTCTCGACCTGCACCACGATTTCCTGGCCTTCAGTGACCAGTTCGCGGATCGGGCGGTTGGCGGCCACCCCGGGACGGAAGTATTCCTTGGCGATTTCCTTCAGCGGTAAAAAGCCGTGACGGGCAGCACCATAGTCGACGAACGCCGCCTCAAGCGACGGTTCGACGCGCGCAATGCGCGCTTTGTAGATGTTGGCCTTCTTCTGTTCCCGGGAGGGAATCTCAATACTGAGGTCGTAGAGTTTCTGACCATCGACGAGGGCGACGCGCAGTTCTTCCTGCTGGGTCGCGTTGACGAGCATTCTTTTCATGTGTCCCGCTCAAACTGGTTTGAGGGGCCGACGAGGGGAGGATGCACGCGTCAGCGTGCACAGCAATGAGCCGTGGCGGGCAGCAGAGGGCCGTCAGCAAAGCCGACAGGCGGGTTACGAGCGCAATAAATAATGCGAGCACTGCGTAGGGGAGTGATCACGCCGCCGCGGGGCAACGTGCCAGCAACCTTATAATTGTCTGCTGACCGACGGGCGCGCTCCACTTCAGCAGCCCGGCTGTCGGGCGTGTATCGTGGGGCGTTGCGACCTGATCGGCCGTACGATGACTCCGTTACCCGAAGCCAACTAAAGTGCGGCATTTGCCGCGGTTGTTTTTGGAGCGAGTCGAGCCGGATGCCCTCTTAAAGGCAGCTGGAACACGACACGCAACGTCCCGAGTATACGCTCGCACTATTGGTAAACAAGGCCTTACGCCACAAATGACCGAAGACACTTCTATTGCCGCCCCTGCGCGGCCCGCCCGTACTGCGGTACGCACTGTCACCGTGGGTAGCGAGGAGGCCGGCCAGCGGGTCGACCGTCTGCTGGCCCGCCTGCTCGAAGGCGTGCCCCGCAGCCATCTGTTTAGGCTGTTGCGCAAAGGCGAGGTGCGGCTCAACGGCAAGCGCGTCAAGCCCGAATCCCGCGTCGCCGAAGGCGATTTGCTGCGCCTGCCGCCGGTCCAGGAGCAGCCGGTACGTGACCCGGATGCGCCACGTCCGGTGCCGCGCCGGCTGATCGAGCAGGTGGAGGCGGCGATCATTCACGAGGACGAGCGCCTGCTGGTGCTCGACAAGCCCTCTGGTCTTGCGGTGCACGGTGGTAGCGGCATCGGCTTTGGGATCATCGAAGTGCTGCGCGCTTCGCGTCCCGAAGAGACGCTGGAGCTGGTGCACCGTCTGGATCGCGATACCAGCGGCTGTCTGCTGGTGGCGCGCCGCCGCAGCACGCTGCGCTCTTTGCATGCACTACTGCGCGAGGATGACGGCTTCGACAAGCGCTATCTGGCGCTGGTGCGCGGCAAATGGGAGCTGGGCCGCAAACTGATCGATGCACCGCTGCGTACCGACCTACGGGTCGGTGGCGAGCGTACGGTCAAGGTGGATCCCAACGGCAAGGCGGCAGCCAGCGAATTTCGCGTGGTGCAGTTTTATGGGCGCTTGGGCACGTTGGTTGAGGTCAATCTCAAAACCGGTCGTACCCATCAGATCCGTGTGCATGCCCAACATGCCGGCTATGCGGTGGCGGGTGACCCCAAATATGGCGATCCGCAGTACAACGAGCAGATGGCTGAGTTGGGCCTTGATCGCATTTTCCTGCATGCCCACAGCATCAGCTATGAGGATCCGGAGCGGCACGTCACAGTCAGCGCCAGCGCACCGTTGCCCGACAACCTCAAAGAGTTCCTGGATCGTTTGGCCGAGGCGGCAGCCTCCAGCAAAGCTCGCATCAGGGGATCAAAAGGCCCGATCCGCGAATCGCGTTGGAAAGCCAAATAAGCGGCAGACCGATCAGGGCAGTCGGGTCATTGGACTCGATGCCCTGCATCAAACTGACGCCCAGTCCCTCGCACTTGAAGCCGCCGGCGCAGTCAAAGGCCGGCTCGCGCTCCACGTAGCGTTCGATCTCTGCCGCGGACAGTGCCCGGAACACGACACGGGTAATGTCGGTGTGGGCAGCCCAGCCGCCACCGGGCCAGGCCAGGCAGACGGCGGTGTCAAAGCGCGCCACCCGGCCCGACAACTCGGCCAGCTGGGCCAGGCAGCGTTCGCGGCCACCGGGTTTGCGCAGGATGCGGGCGGCAGCACCATCGCCCAGACTAGCGACCTGGTCGCTGCCGATGACGATCGCATTGGGGTGGGTGATCGCCACTGCGCGGGTTTTGGCGGCGGCCAGTCGTGCAGCGCGTTGCGGCGGGAGCTCGCCGGGTAGGGGGGTTTCGTCTACTTCGGGGGCGCACACTTCGAACGGCACACCCAGTCGCTGCAGCAGTTGGCGACGGTAGGGGGAGGTCGAAGCGAGGATCAGCGTGGCGCTCTGGGACATGGCAGGTGCTCTAGGCCACGCCAAACAAGTACTTGGCGTTGGGCCCTTCAGTTGTTCTTTTGACTTGGGGGGGTGTCGAACCTATGATACGCGCCCCATGCCGGATGACGGATCGAAACTGCGTGACGTATCGATCCTTGCCGACGAGGGGACGCGGCTGGCTGTAGAGGTTTCAGTGGCGCGCATGGCGCGCCTGGCCGATGCACTGGTGACGCCCGAGGGCACGGCTACGGCTAGCATCGGGTTCACGCGCGAGCAGGGCTTTGCGGTTGCCGAGGTGCAGGCCGAGGCCTTTGTTACGTTGCGCTGCCAGCGCTGCATGCAGCCGTTTGAGGTGTGTGTGGGTAGCGATTCGCGGGTGTGGTTGCCACATTCCGAACAGGCTGCCGAGCGCGTGCCGGCTGAGGCAGAGCTGATGCTGGCGCCGGAAGGGCGGCTGCGCATGGCCGAGCTGGTTGAGGAAGAATTGCTGCTGGCGCTGCCGCTGGCACCGTTGCATGGCGACCACGAGCGCTGTGTGGCACGCAACGATGAGCCGCTGGAGGCGCCGGAGCCTACAGCGGAAGTACAGATGCCTTTTGCCGCGCTGGGCGCCCTTATGGGCCGGGCGCGGCCTGATGAACCGAAGCGGCCAGTCAAGGGCCGCCGACGAGGAGATTGACCCATGCCTGTGCAAAAAAGCCGCAAAACCCCCTCCAAGCGGGGCATGCATCGTTCGCATGACGCCGTTGCGCGTCCTGCGTTGTCCATTGATCCGCAGTCGGGTGAAACCCACCTGCGTCATCGCATCACGCCCGATGGTTTCTATCGTGGTCGTCGTGTGATCGAGAAGGCTGTCGAAGCCGACGATCAGGATTGACGGCAGCAGCGCTCGTCGCTGATGCCTCAATAGCGCATTGCCCGTGACCTACTCGCGCATACTCGGCACGGGCTCTTACCTGCCCGCGCGTGTGGTGCACAACACCGAGTTGGAGGAGGTCATGGAGACCTCCGACAGCTGGATCCGCGAGCGCACGGGTATCGTCAGCCGCCATTACGCGGCTGATGGTGAAACCACGGTCGATATGGCTGAAGTGGCCGCTAAGCGTGCCATCGAAGCGGCTGGCATCTCTGCCGCAGACATCGACCTCATCGTCTTTGCCACAGCGACGCCCGACCTGGTGTTCCCCAACGCCGGCGTCATGCTGCAGGCGCGTCTGGGCTGTCGCGGTGGTCCAGCGTTTAGTGTCGAGGCCGCGTGCAGCGGTTTCATCTACGCATTGTCCATCGCCGATAAGTTCGTGCGCAGCGGCGAGGCTAAACATGCTTTGGTGGTGGGCTCAGAGACGCTCACCCGCATTACCGATTTCACTGATCGCACCACGGCCATCCTGTTTGCCGATGGTGCTGGCGCAGTGGTGCTGAGCGCCTCCCAGCAGCCGGGTGTGCTGTCTACGCATCTGCACTCCGATGGCCATTACCAAGATCTGCTGTATTGCACCGGCGGTGTGTCCAAGGGCTATGAGCCTGGAACCGGCAATCGGGCTTTTATCCGCATGGCCGGTCGCGAAGTGTTCAAAGTGGCTGTCACCATGCTGGGCAATGTGGTTGACGAAGTACTCGCCGCCAACAATCTGAAAAAGAGCGACATCAAGTGGTTGGTGCCGCATCAGGCCAACATCCGCATCATTCAAGCGGTGGCCAAGAAGCTCGACATGTCTTTGGATAACGTGATCATCACTGTGCAAGAGCAGGGCAATACGTCTGCAGCGTCGGTGCCACTGGCACTCGATACTGGTATTCGCGATGGTCGTATCAAACCCGGCGATCTGGTTTTGCTCGAGGCCTTCGGTGGTGGCTTCACGTGGGGCGCTGCGCTCGTACGCATGTAGTCGGTAAGGCCGATACGCAGAGCGCTCAGAGCAAAAAAAAACGCCGCGCAATGCGCGGCGTTTTCTTTACGGCTGAAGTAAGAGTCTTACTTCGAGACCGAGCGCTTGAACATGCGGTCGATCTTCTCGTTCAGCGCGTCGACGCCCGACTGGGCAGCCTTGGCAGCAGCCAGCGCCTGGTTGGCGGTGTTCTGAGCAGCAGCAGCCGACTGCGAAGCAGCAGCAGCAGCAGCAGCAGCCGACTTGGACGACGCGTCAGCGGCAGCCTTGTTGGCGGCGCCATCTGACGACAGCTTGCCCACCTGGCTCTTGAGGTCGTCGACCTGGGCCTGCAGCGGCTTGAGGTCGGTGCAACCGGCCATGACGGCCAAAGCGGCGAGGGCGGCGATCTTGGTGGTGAAATTCATTGTGGTTCCTTCTTAAAAGTCTGGCGGATGTATCGAACTAAAACTGCTGAGGCTCGGGACAATGCCAAGCCTTGTGAAGTGGCGATTGCATCATAACAAGTCGGCGGACGCAACACTTTAAAGCTCTTTTTACAGCGTAAACGGGCACTTGGCGGCCTCTGTTGCGGCAATAAAACACATTACTCATGCGGCTGGAAAATAGCCTGTCAATAGGCTTGCATCTGGATATATCCCCAGTTACTGTGATTAAACACAGTATAAACGTGGAGATGATCATGTCCGAGTTTGAACTCACCCCCCGCCAGCAGCAGGTGCTGCAGCTCATCCAGGACACCCTCTCCGAAACCGGCATGCCACCCACCCGGCAAGAGATCGCTACCCACTTGGGCTTCAAATCCGCTAATGCGGCCGAAGACCACTTGCGGGCGCTGGCCCGTAAGGGTGTTATTTCGCTACTGCCTGGCGCATCGCGCGGCATTCAGCTCACTGAAGCAGCGCGTGAACAGTCCGGCTTGCCTCTCATTGGTCGGGTGGCTGCAGGTCGACCTATCCTCGCCGAGGAAAACATCGAGTCGCGCCTCAACATAGATCCGGGTGTCTTCAACGTGCGACCGCATTACCTGCTCAAGGTGGTTGGCATGAGTATGAAAGACATTGGCATCCTCGACGGCGATCTGGTGGCGGTGCACCGCACGCCCGATGTGCGTAACCGCCAAATCGTAGTGGCGCGGCTCGATAACGAGGTCACCGTTAAGCGCTATCGCCAGGAAGGCTCGGTGGCCTGGCTGCTGCCCGAGAACGCGGACTTCGAGCCCATCAAAGTCGACCTCAAAGAGCAGGAACTGCTCATCGAGGGTGTGGTGGTGGGGGTGGTTCGGCGCGGCAAGAGCCTGGGCCTCTGACAGTGGGCCGCTAATAGTGGACCTCTGACAGTGAGTTGCCGGCATGCCCCAGGTTTCGCCCGATCCGCGGCTCGAACAGCTGCTGCAGCATCCTTCGCTCTGGCGTGGGCGCAGCATTGCGCCTCAGCCGGTAGTGGCCACGGGTTTTGCGGCACTCGATCAGGCTTTGCCTGGTGGAGGCTGGCCGCAGCGCGGCCTCACTGAAATCCTCACCGCCCACCAGGGGCTGGGTGAGTTGCAGTTGTGGCTGCCGGCGCTAGCGCAACTCACCAGTGCAGCATCCGCCCGCTGGTGTGCCTTCGTCAGCCCGCCGTTTCAGCTGTTTGCGCCGGCCTTTGCGTCGGCAGGAGTGCGGCTTGACCGCTTGCTCATCGTCCGGCCCCCGCAGCCTTTATGGGCTACCGAACAGGCTTTGCGCTCTGGGGCCTGCGATCTGGTCCTCAGTTGGGTAGCACAGGCCAGCGTGCCCGAGTTGCGTCGCTTGGCACTGGCAACCGAACAAGGATTATCCGCAGGCGTCTTGTTTCGGCCTGCTGCGGCCGGGCGTGAGTCTTCGCCGGCGGCGCTGCGCCTGTTGGTTCAAGCCCAACCGGGTGGATTGCAACTGCGTGTACTCAAGAGTCGCGGTGCAGCCCAGCCGGTCATCAACCTCACGTTGCCCGCATGAAACGTCACTCCGGCACCGCGGCATTGTTCGATGCACTGCAAGCCCCGGTGCCACCGCGTTTGCCGCCGTCACCGCATCTCGAATCACCGGTGCGGGTGGCTGCTCGCCAGCTGTGGGCAGCGGTCCGGCTGCAGCCTGCACCCGATGCAGCAGGCTTGCAGAGGCAGGCAGGCAGGGCGTTGCAGTACAGCTCGCGCGTGTCGCTGGCGGCACCGGATATCGTGTTGCTAGAAGTACGTGGCAGCTTGCGTCTGTTTGGTGGACTGGGGTCTTTGCTGGCGCAATTGCGCGGTCACTTTCACCAGGTCGGCGTGGTGTCGATGGCGCCCACGGCATTGGCAGCGGTTGCGTTGGCGCGTAGCGGCCAGCGCGCCGCGCTCACCGATGCGCAACGCCTGGTCAGTCGGCTGGCTCCTTTGCCACTGACTTGCCTGGGTTGGTCTGCGCAGTCGCTGGCGCGATTGGCAGCAGTGGGTGTCGTCACGGTGGGCGAGGCGCTACGCTTGCCGCGCGCTGGCTTTGCGCAGCGTTTTGGTCATACGTTGCTCGATGACCTAGATCGCTTGGTGGGTCGCCGCCCAGATCCGCGCGTGCCCTTTGTGCCGGTCGAGCGTTTTGCTGTGCGCTTTGAGCCTTCCTACGAGATGACCGGCAATGCCGCGCTGCTGCGTGAGCTGCAGCCGCATCTGCTCGCGTTGCAGCAGTTTCTGCTGCAACGTCAGCGTGGCATCACCGCTTTGCTGTTGTCGCTCGAACATCGCCAGCATGTGGCCACACGCATCGTGTTGCGGCTGGCGGTTCCCGAGCATTGCGCGCAGCGACTCTCATCACTGCTGGCTGAACGATTGCGCCAAGTGGTGTTGCCAGCGCCGGTGCGCCGCTGTGGTCTGCGCTGTGGTCCGTTGCTTGAGGCAGCGTCAGATAGCGCCGGCTTGTGGCAGGCGGGCGAGCAGGGCGGCGGTGCCAGTACGCAGATGCCAGCCTTTCTCGAAAACCTGCGCGTGCGGCTAGGGGCAGAGTCTGTGCACGGTCTGTCAGTCTCGCCCGATCATCGCCCGGAGCACATATCGCGTGTGGCGGAGCCGCTGATGCAGGCTCTGGCAGTACGTCGTGCGGCTGCTGTGTCGATGCCCTGGGCGCCAGGCCGGCGACCGCTGTGGTTGCTGCCGGTACCGCAGTTGCTTGAACAGGATGCAAGCGGTTGGCCCCTGTGTGCCTTACAGCGTCTGCAGTTGCTGGCTGGCCCAGAGCGTCTGGAGACTGGTTGGTGGGATGGGGCTGATATCCAGCGTGATTACTACGTGGCCGCTGATGCCAACGGTGCACGCCTGTGGGTGTATCGCCAGCGTGAGGGCCAACGTCGCTGGTTCCTGCATGGTCCCTTCGGCTGACACAGCTGCCGGCTATGCCGAGCTGCAGTGCCTCTCTAACTTCACTTTTCTGCGCGGTGCATCGCATCCACACGAATTGATCGAGCAGGCGCATGCGCTCGGTTATGCCGCTTTGGCGATTACAGACGAGTGTTCTGTGGCCGGAGTGGTGCGCGCGCATGTGGCGGCCAAGCCGCTGGGCTTCAAGCTGATCGTCGGTTCCTCGTTCACCTTGCAATGCGGCACACGCTTGGTGCTGTTGTCAGTCAACCGTCGCGGCTATGGGCAGTTGTGTCGCTTGATTACCCGTGGTCGCCGTGCTGCCAGCAAAGGCAGCTATCAGCTGACCTGCAGCGACGTGCAAGAGCTGCTGCAACCGCTGCCCGGGGCCACAACGGACTGCCTGGCAATTTGGTTGCCAGATGATGCTGCGCAGTCGCAGCAGGCGCAGTGGTTGTGCGAGTTGTTTGCCGGCGCGTTGTGGTTGGGCGTGTCGCTGCTCTGTGATGGTCAGGATCGAAGCCGCAGACAGCAGCTGACTGTGCTGGCCGCTGCACTGGGCCTCGACTGTGTGGCGTGTGGCGATGTGCACATGCATGCGCGCGAGCGACGGCAACTGCAGGATGCACTGACGGCAGTGCGCCACAGCGTGCCGTTGACGCAAGCCGGTTGGCGCTTGCACCCCAATGGTGAGCGTCATCTGCGTGCAGTGGCAGTGCTACAGCGTCTGTATCCGCCGCAGTGGCTGCAGAGCAGTTGCGACATCGCTGCGCGGTGCAGCTTTTCGCTGGACGAGCTGCGCTATCAGTATCCACGCGAGATTGTGCCCGAGGGTCACGATGCCGCCAGTTGGTTGCGGCATCTGGTGTGGGCCGGTGCTGCAGAGCGGTGGCCGCAGGTGGTGCCTGACGCAGTGCGTGTGCAGATCGAACATGAACTGGCGTTGATCAATGAGCTGGCTTATGAGCCGTACTTTCTTACCGTGCATGATGTGGTGCGCTTTGCGCGCAGCGTCGGCATCTTGTGCCAGGGTCGCGGCTCGGCGGCCAACTCGGTGGTCTGTTATTGCCTGGCCATCACCTCGGTCGATCCGGTGCGTATGAGGATGCTGTTTGAGCGCTTCATTTCGCGTGAGCGTGCTGAGCCACCTGACATCGACGTCGACTTTGAGCACGAGCGGCGCGAAGAAGTCATCCAGTACATCTACCGCAAATATGGTCGTGATCGAGCTGCGCTGACGGGTGTGGTTATCAGCTACCGGCCGCGCAGTGCGCTGCGTGACATGGCGATGGTGTTGGGTTTTGAGGCCACTACTGCTGCACAGTTGGCTGCTGGGCTGCGCTGGAATAAAGACGGCGAGCCAGACAGTCAGCGTGCCGGACAATATGGCATCGACCTGCAAGATGTGGCTGTGCAACGACTGTTGGCTCTGAGCATGCAGGTGCAGGGGTTTCCGCGCCATCTATCGCAGCATGTCGGCGGCTTTGTCATTGCCCGAGATCTGCTTGAGGAACTGGTGCCGGTTGAGAATGCTGCGATGCCAGATCGCACTGTCATTCAGTGGGATAAAGATGATTTGGATGATCTGGGCTTGGTCAAAGTGGATGTGTTGGCCTTGGGCATGTTGGCGGCAATACGTCGCTGTTTCGCGCTAGTGTCGGGTTTCAGTGGCGAGCCGTCGCTGACATTGGCCAGTGTGCCGGCCGAAGATCCGCAGGTGTACGACATGCTGTGTCGTGCCGATAGCGTGGGCGTGTTTCAGATCGAGTCACGGGCGCAGATGGCGATGCTGCCGCGGCTGCGACCTCGCTGCTATTACGATTTGGTCATCGAGGTGGCGATCGTGAGGCCTGGGCCTATTCAGGGCGACATGGTCCATCCTTATCTGCGTCGTCGTGGCGGACTTGAACCGGTCAGCTATCCCAGTGCTGCCGTCGAAGGCGTGTTGTCGCGCACGCTGGGCATTCCCATCTTTCAAGAACAGGTCATGCAACTGGCTATCGTGGCTGCCGGTTTCTCGGCCGGTGAGTCTGATCAACTGCGCCGTGCGATGGCGGCCTGGAAGCGGCGCGGTGGACTGGGTGGTTTTGAATCACGACTTATCGATGGCATGCGCGAGCGCGGTTATGACGAAGGCTTTGCGCGGCAGATCTTCAATCAAATACAAGGCTTCGGTGAATATGGCTTCCCTGAGTCGCATGCGGCCAGCTTTGCGTTGCTGGTGTATGTGTCGGCTTGGCTCAAGTGTCATCACCCTGCAGCCTTTACAGCGGCACTGCTCAACAGTCTGCCGATGGGATTCTATGCGCCGGCACAGCTGGTGCGTGATGCGCGTGCCCACGATGTTGAGGTGCGTGCCGTGGATGTGACATGCAGCGAACTCGACAGCACTCTGGAGCAGCGCAGTGATGGCGCTGCGGCGCTACGTCTTGGGCTGGGCCTGATCAAGTCGCTGGGTGATGCTGCGGCGCGGCGCATTGTTGCCGCGCGTGTGCAGTCAGCCTTTATGGGTGTGCAGGATCTGGGCGAGCGTGCTGTGCTGGATCGTGGCGAGCTTGAAGCGCTGGCAGCAGCCGGTGCGTTGGCTGCGCTTGGTGGCCATCGACACCGTGCGTTCTGGGATGTGGCGGGCTTTCGTCAAGCCCTGCCTACGGCCCCTACACCCGATGACAGTGCGGTGGTGCCGCTGTTGCGACGCCCGACTGAGGGGCAGGACATCGTGGCCGATTACGCATCACTTGGATTGACACTGGGGCGCCATCCAGTGGCTTTGCTGCGTCAGCGCTTATCCGCTGCCGGCATGGTGTCAGCCGCAGATTTGCAGACGCTACCGGCTGGCGCGCTGCTACGTGTGGCGGGCATTGTGGTCAATCGGCAGCGGCCGGCCAGTGCCAGCGGCGTCACGTTTGTCACGCTGGAGGACGAGACCGGCAACGTCAGCGTGATCGTATGGCGGCGAGTGGGTGAGCAACAGCGTCTGGCGCTGCTGGAGTCACGGCTGCTGGAGGTGCGGGGTCAGTTGCAGCGCGAGGCTGGCGTGATCCATCTGGTCGCCCAGCGCCTGATTGACCGCAGCCGTCTGCTCGGCCACCTGATGCCAGCGTCGCGGGACTTTCGTTGAGGTGCGCGTTTCAAAATGATCCAGCGCTGCCAGTGCGCTGGCGATGGCGTCTTCATGAAAGCCATAGCGCCAATAGGCACCGCAAAAATAGGTGCGTTGCCGGCCATTGACCTCGCCGTGCAGCTGTTGCGCTGCCAGACCTGCCGGTGTGTACAGCGGATGCGCATAGCGCAGGCGACGCAGCACCTTGGCAGGGTCGATATCGGCGGAGCGGTTTAGCGACACACAAAAACGTTCCGGGCCCTGTAATCCCTGCAGCACATTCATGTCATAGGTCAGCGTTGCTGCTGCAGGTCGCGCCGGATCGTGCGACTCATCGGCAAGGTGATAGTTCCAGGCCGCGCGTGCCAACTGTCGTCGCGGCAGCATGCGCGTGTCGGTGTGCAGCAGCACGTCGCTGTCCTGATAGGCAATGGCGCCCAGCGTGTCGACTTCCAGTTGCGACGGATCGGCCAGCAACGCCAGAGCCTGGTCGCTGTGGCAAGCGATGAACACTTGGTCAAAGCGCTCGGGTCAACTGCTGCACATACTCGCGCGAACCGCCGCTGATAGTGCGCCACTGCGGCCGATTGTTGACCGACAGCATGCCGTGGTTGTGAAAAAACCGAACAAAGCTGTGGGCCGGAAAGTCGAGCATGCGCACCGGGTCAGTGGACCAGATGGCTGCACCCATGGGCACGATGTACCAATCGATAAATTCGCGTGCATAGCCGTGCAAGGACAGGTAACGGCCCAGGGTAATTTCGGTATCGGCATCGGCTGCCAGCAGTGCCAGTGCCTCGCGATTGAATCGCACAATGCCGCTGACCATGCGCCAGAACGCCGGGCGCACCAAGTTGCTGCGCTGTGCAAACAGGCTGTTGAGCGTGTTGCCGTTGTACTCAAGCCCTGTGCGATCGCAGCGCACCGAGAAACTCATATGGCTGGCCTGAGTTGGCACGCCCAATGAACTCAGCATGGCGGTGAAATGCGGGTAGGTCAGCTCGTTGTAAACGATAAAGCCGGTATCGATCGACCAGCGGCGATCGCCGAGCTCGATATCGTGTGTATGGCTATGCCCGCCGACATGGCTGCCAGCCTCAAATACCTGTACGTCATGCTGATGCTGCAAATGGTGCGCAATGACGTTTCCGGCTACGCCTGAGCCGATGACCGCAATCTTCATGCGCCGGCGCCTGGGTCAGTCGCTCGACTTGCCACGTGACGGCTTGTCGTCGAGCCCGATGTCGTAATCCTCGACATCGCTAATGAGCGCGCGGATGCGCTTTTTTTCCTGCAACTCTTCGAGCCGTCGCCAAGCAGGGTCGCCCACGATCTTGGTGCCACGCTTGCGCGAGAGCTCCAGATCTTTGTTGGCGCGCTCGAGATCCTGGTCTTGGTTGTCAGCTGAAAGATCGTCGACATCCTGATCATCGAAATCATCTGTTTCCGGCTTCTCGCTCATGACTCTGCTCATGAAGGGTTAATGGGGTCGCTGCGACTGTTGTCTGCAGCGGGCTGATATATACCTCAGCTAATCAGCGAATTCATCTCAAAGATTGGCAATAGCATCGCAAACACGATGCCCATGACGACCAGACCCATCGCCACGATCATTAACGGCCCCAACAGGCCCACCATGGCCGTCATGACGCCGTCGAGTTCCCGCTCTTGACTTTGAGCGGCACGCTCCAACATGGATTCAAGTTCACCGCTGGATTCACCGCTGGATATCAGGTGAATCATCATCGGGGGGAACAGCCGGCTATGGGCCAGCGAGCGGCCGATCGGGGCTCCCTCGCGGACCCGCTGTGCGGCAAATTCCACTGCATCGCGCATCGGCAGGTTGGTGACCACAGCGCCTGCGATACGCAGAGCTTCCAGTACCGGCACTGCACTGCCGGTGAGAATGGACAGGGTGCGAGTAAAACGCGCAGTGTTGAAACCGCGCGCCAGCCTGCCAACCAGCGGCAGTCGCAGTTGCAAGCTGTGCCAACGGCGTAGTGTCTGCGGGTCTTTGAGGGCCCGCCACAGCCCGAAAGACAGCAGCGCCAGTCCCAGCAGTAGCCACAGGCCATAGCTGCGCAGAAAGCCGCTGCTGGCCACCAGCATGCGGGTGATCAGCGGCAGCCGGGCATGGTTGGATTCGAACACGTCGACCACTTTGGGAACCACGTAGACCAGCAGCATCGACACGATGCCCGAACACAGCACCGTCAGCACAATGGGGTAGAGCAGGGCGCCCATGAGCTTTTGGCGGATCTGCTCGCGGCCCTCGGTATAGTCGGCGAGCCTTTCAAGTACGCGGTCCAGGTGCCCGGATTGTTCGCCGGCAGCCACCGTGGCGCGGTAGATCTCTGGAAACACGCGCGGAAAAGCTTCCAGTCCCGACGCCAGCGGGTGACCTTCCAGCACGCGTGCACGCACGCCCAGCAGCACCGCTTGCACCCGTGGCTTTTCGGATTGTTGAGATACCGCCAGCAGCGATTCTTCCAAGGGCAGTGCCGCGCGCACTAGCGTGGCCAATTGCCGCGTCAGCAGCGACAGGTCTGATGCAGAGACGCCACCGCCGGGCAGCAAGCGCAGGCCAGGCCGTGACTCGTGTCGTGACACTTCGGTAACGGTGACCGGCAGCAGTCCGCGCTCGCGCAACAAGCCGCGCACATGGCGCGCAGTATCGCCCTCCATCACGCTGCGTTGCTGTTTGCCTGCCGCATCGAGTGCGGTGTATTCGAAAGCGGCCATATCCGCTTCAGTCCTCGCGCGTCACGCGAAGCACTTCCTCGAGCGTGGTCTTACCTGCCAGCACTTTCTGGCGGCCGTCGTCACGTATCGAGGCAGTGAGTGTGCGCGCATAGTGTTCCATGTCGTGCTCGGCCGCGCCGTCATGAATCATCGCGCGCAGCGTGTCGTCTATGGCCACTAATTCATAAATACCCATGCGGCCGCGATAGCCACCGGTGGCACCGGCCTTGTATAGCGTGGGCGTCTCTTCACTGTCAGCCACGTTGAGCAGTCGCCGTTCATAGTCGCTTGCTGGTGCCGCCACGCGCGTGGCCGGGTCGATCACGCGCACCAGTCGCTGTGCCACTACACCAATGAGGGTGGATGACAATAGAAACGGCTCAATACCCATGTCACGCAGGCGGGTAATTGCGCCGACGGCGGTATTGGTGTGCAAGGTAGAAAGCACCAAGTGCCCTGTGAGGCTGGCTTGCACTGCTATTCGAGCGGTTTCAACGTCGCGGATTTCGCCCACCATCACCACATCGGGGTCCTGACGCAGGATCGCCCGCAGTCCACGCGCAAAGCTCATGTCGACCTTGGTGTTGACCTGGGTCTGACCAATGCCGTCGAGGTTGTACTCAATCGGGTCTTCCACCGTCATGATGTTGCGACTGTCGTCGTTGAGACGCTCCAGTGCCGAATACAGCGTGGTGGTCTTGCCCGACCCGGTAGGACCCGTCACCAGGATGATGCCGTGAGGCTTATGGATCAATTCGTCCACACCGTGCATGACCACCGGGTCCATGCCCAGCGCTTCCAGATGCAGTCGGCCGGCTTGCTTGTCCAGAATGCGCAGCACCACGCGCTCACCATGCCCGGCAGGGATAGTGGATACGCGGACATCTACAGCGCGGCCTGCAATGCGCAAGCTGATACGACCATCCTGGGGCAGACGCTTTTCGGCGATGTCTAGCTTGGACATGACTTTGATGCGCGATACCACCAGTGGCGCAACCGCACGGCGTGACTGCAACACCTCACGCAGCACTCCATCGACACGAAACCGCACGACCAGTCGATTCTCGAAGGGCTCGACGTGGATGTCAGAGGCGTTTTCCTTCAGTGCCTGAGTGAGCAGCGCATTGATGAGGCGAATGATGGGCGCGTCGTCGTCACTTTCGAGCAGGTCGGCCTGTTCTGGAAGATCCAAGGCCAGATCCGCCAGATCAGTGGTCTCTTCCAATCCTTCAACGCCGCGCAGCATGGCACCGCCGGTCTCGTAGGTAACGCGCAGCAAGCGATCAAACGTTGGTTCGTCAACACGCTCGCAGTGCAGCGGCAGCCCCATGATCCGCCTTACTTCGGCTATGGCCGTGGGCGTTACGTCGTTGCGGCAGGCGCAGTGCGCAATACCCTGCTGAACGCCGCTGACCAAGATGCCGTGGCGCCGCGCAAAGGCAAACCCTGGGCCTGAAACGGCCTGCGGCGCGGCAACACTGCTCAAGGGGTGGCGTCCTTGGTCGGCTGTGCCAGTGCGCCCGGCGGCGGCGGCGGCGCGACCGGCAGCAGCGGCGGAGCTTCGGTTGGCAACAGGGGGAAGTCGGCACTGTCACGCTGGTTCACACGCTGCTGCTCGCTGCGGATGATGTTGTACTTGGCGTTGGTCTCCATCGAAGTCTGCATGCCATCGCGCAGGATCTTGGGACGGATGAACACCATGAGGTTGGATTTCTGGTGCTTGGCGTTGCGTGACTTGAAGGCCTCACCCAACAGCGGTATGCGCCCCAGAAAGGGCACGCGCGATTCACCATCAATAGTGCTGTCGCGAATCAAGCCGCCCAGCACTACAATTCCCTGATCCTCGATCATCACGTGCGTATTGATGACACGCTTGTTGGTGATCAGGCTGTTGGCATCGCCGGCAGTACCCGACAGCTCCGAGCTCTCGAGTTGAATCTTGAGCATCACCGCATCGCCCTCGTTGATCTGCGGGGTGATCTTGAGGATGGTGCCCACTTCCTGACGCTGCACGGTGGTGAACGGGTTGACCGTGCCGCTGCTGGTGCTGGTGCTGTTGGTGTATTGGCCGGTGATGAACGGCACTTCCTGGGCTACCTTGAGCTCGGTCTCTTGATTGTCCATGGTGGTTGCCGACGGCGTGGCAATAACGTTGGTGTTGGCGTCCGAACGCAGCGCCCGCAACATCGCAGCAAAGTTCACGCCCGAGCTGGCAACACGCCCTATGCCAAAAGTGGTGCCCAGCGGCGCGGCGGTGGCAGTGGTTGGGCTGCTGACTGCACGTGCTAGATCAATGATCGATACGGGGTTGCCATTGGCAGAGCCGACTGGAGAGACAAAGCCGCCGGCTGGCACTGTCGCACTGCCATCGTTGGACCAAATGGCCCAGTTGACACCCAGATCTGCGGCCTTGTCGACGCGCACGTCAACGATGATGGCCTCCACCAGCACTTGCGCGCGGCGGATATCCAGCCGGTCAATGATGGACATGATGGCGCGCATGGCTTTGGGCGGTGCGGTGATCACCAGCGAGTTGGTGTTGGCATCGGCCCAGATGTTGGTGTTGCGATCTGCAGCCGCAGCGCTGCCAGCCGCACCACCGCCGCTGGTGGGGCTGGTGCTGGTCAGTTGCTCTTTGAGCTTTGGGGCAATTTTTTCGGCCGCTGCATAGCGCAGATAGCGCACCTGCGTGTCACCACCGTTTTCGGTGGGTGTATCCAGATGGGCGATCAGTGTGGATACGCGCAGGCGCTGCGCGCTCTCGCCGCTGACCAGCACGCTGTTGGAGCGCTCGTCTGCCACCACTTTGGGCGCGGCCACGCCGCCATCGGCATTGGGCTGGGCCGTCAACAGGTTGGACAGCGTGCGCACCAAGTCGCTGGCTGTGGAGTTTTGCAGAGTGATTACATCAATGCCGTTGTCGCTGGACTGGTCGACTCGCGCGATGATTTTCATGATGCGCGCCACGTTGCTGGCACGGTCAGAGATGATCAGTGTGTTGCTGCCCGGTACTGAGGCCAGATGCCCGTACTGCGCAACAAACGGTCGCAGCAGTTGCGACATTTGTGCCGCATTGGTGTTCTTGACGGTCAGTACCTGAGTGACCATTTCATCCGAACTGCTGTTGACGCGTGATGGCAGGTCGCTGGCTGCCATGGTGCGCACATTGGCGTCCGGGATGATCTTGATAACGTTGCCGGCTGGCACGGCCACAAATCCGTTGACCTGAAGAATCGATAAAAAGGCTTCGTAAAAATCGGCCGTCGTCATGGGTGACGATGAGATCAGGTTTACCTGCGCGCGTACGCGCGGATCAATGACGAAATTGCGACCGGTAGCGGCACTGACCGCCTCGGCCACTTGCGTAAGATCTGCATCTTTAAAATTGGTGGTGATGCGCTGCGTTGCTGAGGGCCCTGCTGCCGGCGCTGGGGCTTGCCAGCCGGCGCACAGCACCGCAACCATCGCCGCTATCAAGCCGGAGCGCGCAGCCGGGAGACGCCCAGCAGCGCGGGATATGTGTTCGGTCATGGGTCGTTACCTGCGGGAGACGTGGTGGCGGCCTTGAGATCGGCCTGTACCTGGGCAAGGTTGAGATTCAGATCCAGTGTGCGGCCGTCGCGTGCCACGGTTACCCGGGCCACTGCAGCTGCGCCCAGGTTGGCAAACAGTTCACGACCCACGGCAGGGTCAGACAGCGGCGTGCCGTTGATTGCGGTGACCAGGTCTCCGGCGCGCAGACCTAGTTTATCGAAGGCCTGGCGATTGGGGCCCGGATAGGCTCTAAACCCCAATTGCTTGCCGCCCTCGACCACGACCTGCGGCCGGATGATGCCGGGGATGATGTCGGGCGCCTGTTGCAGCAGGCTGCCCAAAGATTGCGGTGCTGGGGCAGCGGCTGGCCCAGAGGGGGGCTGGGCGGCGGCCGGCGCAGCTTGACGCGGCAGCAACACCGATTCAAATCCAGCGCCGGTGTTGATCAGGATGCGATCGCGATGCACTTCAGCCAAGGTGCTGCCGCCCGGCAGGGCGCCGCCTACCTTGACCAGATGCACGTCACTGGCAGTGCTGCCGACCAAGGCCATGCCACGTCGTGGGTCTGCGTCTGCCACGACTCCGGCTAGCACCAGCGGTGCCTGGGACAGGGGTGCATTGGCGCCGCCGGCTTGCGGGCCCGCCGAACCGAACAGGTTGGCAGCCAGCAGCGCTTGCAGATTAAAACGGGCGGGCGGTGCAGGCTGTGCGGTTGGCGCAGCGGCGGGCGACAAGGCCCCGGGCGGGCCCGCCCCCAGCACGTCGGTGAGCCACCAGGCCAAGCGCGCGCCGATGCCGATGACAAGCAGCCCCGTCACCCATCCAGGTGCCTGTGCCCGCAAGGTATTCAATCGCTGCCCGTCCAGGTTGGAAAACGCAATGGCCACGGTTTGACTAGTATGCAACCCATGATGCTGTGCTGTCTTGTTTCATCAAGGCAGCGTCCCCAATATAAGATCCGACTATGTCATTTACCCTTCACATTGCAGTGACCGCTGGCCCCGAAGGCCCTGGCGATGAGTCCCTCCCAGGCAGATCCGATGGCGGTTTGCTGGTCGCGGAGGCGCAGCCGCAACTCAAGCGTGCACCGCTCTATAACGTGCTGCTGATGAACGACGATTACACGCCCATGGAGTTTGTGGTCGATGTGCTCGAACGCTTCTTTCGTCTTGACCGCAGTGGCGCCACGCGTGTGATGCTCGAGGTGCATACGCGCGGCAAGGGCGTTTGTGGCTGCTTCACCTACGAGATCGCCGAAACCAAGGTTGCCCAGGTCACTAGTTATTCGCGTGAACATCAGCATCCGCTGCTGTGCACGCTCGAGCCGGCATAAAGCGCCGGCATAGGATGTCCCATGCTATCCAGTGAACTCGAGTTCTGCCTCAATCAAGGCTTCAATCGGGCGCGCGAAGCGCGTCATGAGTTCCTTACGGTCGAGCACCTGTTGCTGGCGATTTACGACGCACCCAAAGTGCGCGAAACCTTGCTGGCCTGCGGCGCAGATCTGGATACGCTGCGCGCCGAGCTCGATAAGCACATAGATGAGACCAGTCCGCGCCTTGCCGAAGGCGACGAGCGCGATGTGCAGCCCACACTGGGTTTTCAGCGCGTGCTGCAACGTGCCGTGTACCACGTGCAGTCCAGTGGCAAAAAAGAAGTCGGTGTTCTCAACGTGCTGGTCGCCATCTTCAGCGAGAAGCAAAGCCACGTCGCCTTCCTGATGGAACGCCATAACATTTCGCGCATCGACATTACGCAGTTCATCTCGCATGGTCTGGCACGCAATGCCGATGAAAAAACCGACAAGCAAGACCCTGCGGCTAGCGAGGGCGAGCGCGAGGCCGAGGGCGGCAGTGCGCTGGACAAATACACCAGCAACCTCAACAAGCGTGCCGAAGAAGGGCGCATCGATCCGTAAACAACCCGTTGTATGTGGGCGAGGCCGGCGTGGGCAAGACCGCTATCGCCGAGGGTCTGGCGCGGCTCATCGTGGAGAAGCAGGTGCCCGAGGCGCTGGCCGATGCCATTATTTATTCGCTGGATCTGGGTGCTTTGATCGCCGGTACCAAATACCGTGGTGACTTCGAAAAGCGTCTCAAGGCGGTGCTTGCCGAACTGCGCAAGCAGCCGGGCTCGGTGCTGTTCATCGACGAGATCCACACGGTCATCGGTGCAGGTTCTGCGTCGGGCGGTGTGATGGATGCCTCCAATCTGATCAAGCCGGCGCTCTCCAACGGCGAGCTGCGCTGCATCGGCTCCACTACTTATCAGGAATACCGCGGCATCTTCGAAAAAGATCACGCGTTGGCGCGGCGTTTCCAGAAAATCGACATCGTCGAGCCCACGGTGCAAGAGACGGTGCAAATCCTCATGGGGCTTAAGCCTCGCTACGAGGAACATCACGGCATTACCTATACCGATGCCGCGATCAATGCAGCGGCAGAGTTGGCGGCACGGCACATCAACGATCGGCATATGCCAGACAAGGCCATTGATGTCGTTGATGAGGCGGGAGCGCGGCAGCGCTTGCGCCCGGTAGAGAGACGCCCAGCAGCAGTGGACGTCGAACATATCGAAGAGGTCGTGGCACGCATTGCGCGCATTCCGCCCAAGAGTGTGTCCACGTCGGATCGCGAGGTGCTGCGCAACCTGGAGCGCAACCTCAAGCTTGTCATCTACGGTCAGGACAAGGCCATCGACGCATTGGCGGCCGCTATCAAGTTGTCGCGCTCCGGCTTGGGCGATCAGCGCAAGCCGGTGGGCAGTTTCCTGTTTGCAGGCCCCACCGGTGTCGGCAAGACCGAGGTCACTAGGCAACTGGCCTTAACCTTGGGGGTCGAGTTTCTGCGCTTTGATATGTCCGAATACATGGAGCGCCACACTGTCTCGCGCCTTATCGGTGCGCCGCCGGGCTATGTGGGCTTTGACCAGGGTGGCTTGCTCACCGAGGCGGTGGTCAAGCATCCGCACTGCGTGCTGCTGCTCGATGAGGTCGAGAAGGCCCACCCGGATGTGTTCAATCTGCTGCTGCAGGTCATGGATCACGGCACGCTTACCGATAACAACGGCCGCAAGACCGATTTCCGCCACGTCATCATCGTCATGACAACCAACGCCGGTGCACAGGACATGGCGCGTCCCGGCATTGGCTTTACGCAAAGTGACAACACCAGCGATGGCATGGAGGCGATCCGTCGCCTGTTCTCGCCAGAGTTTCGCAACCGGCTCGACGCCATCATCCAGTTTGCGCCGCTGTCCATGGCCACCATTGAGCGCGTGGTTGACAAGCTGCTGGTTGAAGTCGAGGCGCAGTTGGACAAGAAGGGTGTGCAGGTCAGTCTGGATGACGACGCGCGTGCCTGGCTTGCCAAGCGCGGCTACGACCCGCTCATGGGCGCACGCCCGATGGCAAGGCTCATCCAAGAGCAGATCAAGCGGCCGTTGGCCGAAGAGTTGCTGTTTGGCAGCTTGACCGAAGGCGGGCAGGTGCGGGTGAGCGTGTCTGCCGATGGACAGTCGCTGGCATTAACGTGCCAGCCTGTTACCAAGCCCGCGCTGACAGAGGGCTAGGGCTACGCAGAAAGCGGGCGGTCAACGCCCGCGGTAGACGATAGGTAGCTAACTCACCGGCAATGCCGGCATTTAGCGTCCGCGGTAGACGATAGGTAGCTAATTAACCGGCAATGCCGGCATTTAGCGTCCGCGGTAGACGATACGTCCCTTGCTCAGGTCGTAAGGCGTCATCTCTACCGTGACAGCGTCACCGGTGAGAATGCGAATGTAGTTCTTGCGCATTTTGCCCGAGATATGGGCAGTGACCACATGGCCGTTCTTCAGCTGGACGCGGAAGGTCGTGTTGGGAAGAGTCTCTACGACCTCGCCTTCCATCTGAATTGCATCGTCTTTCGACATGGTGACCCGCTGCTGTGAAGGTCGCGAATCTTGCATAAATATGGCCGGCATTGCAATCAAACGTGCAAATCAGTCTGCTTGAGCCTAAGCCGGCGTTTGCAACCAACGCTCAAAGTCCGCTCGCGGTAGCGCGCAACTGCCCAGATTGCGCAGGTGGGGTGAAGGCATCTGGCAGTCCAGCAGTGCGATGCCCGTGCCGGCGGCGCCACCGAGCAGCGCGTACAACGCCAGTTTGGATGCATCGCTGACTCGACTGAACATCGATTCGCCGCAAAACACCTGTCCCACGCGCACGCCATACACGCCGCCGACCAATGCATCGCCTTGCCATATCTCGACGCTGTGGGCATGGCCGAGTTGATGCAACGCGCCATAAGCTGCACGCATCGACGGTGTAATCCAGGTGCCCGGGCTGCGTGCTCGCGGTGCCGCGCATTGGCTCACTACTGCGTCGAAAGCGCGATTTTGGCTGATTGTCAGATGCCCGCGCTTCAGTGTGCGCAGCAGGCTGCGTGAGGCATGAAAGCGCTCAGGGAATATCACTTCGCGCGGATCCGGCGCCCACCACAGCACAGGTTCACCAGGCGAATACCAAGGGAATATGCCGCGTGCATAGGCAGCCATCAGTCGCTGCGGCGACAGATCTCCACCTCCGGCCAGTAAGCCTGATGGATTCTTCAGAGCCGTCGAGGTGGGCGGAAATGCCTCCGGTGGATCATCGGCCGACAGCCAGGGCAGTCGGCTCATTCGCGACGAAATGGTGTATGTAAGCCGACATCGTCTGCATAGGCTTCGACGGCTTGCGACTCGCGTTGCAGAAATTCCGCGACCGCATTGCG
The DNA here is from genome assembly GCA_026398735.1 of Pseudomonadota bacterium. GTDB lineage: Bacteria > Pseudomonadota > Gammaproteobacteria > Steroidobacterales > Steroidobacteraceae > ZC4RG30. Next base: position 269,769 of record JAPLSH010000019.1, read on the forward strand.
CAGGCGCGGTTCGACCAGAAAGTGTGCCGACCATGTGTATTGCGGTGCAAAGCCGCGGCTGACTTTGTGTTCGCCCTGCGTGCCTGGCTCAAAACGACTGATGCCATTGGCGATGCAAAACTCGATGCCTTGGTGGTAGCAGCATTCGAAATGCAGGCTGTGAAACTCTGCAAGTGCTCCCCAGTAACGGCCGTACAGCGCCTCACCAGACCAGAAAAAGATGGCAGTGGCCACCGGTTGCCCGCCTTGCAGCGCCAACTTGACCATCATCGAGTCACCCAGTGTCTGGGCGATTTCTGCAAAGAACTTGCGATTCAAATACGGCTCGTTACCGCGCTGGCGAAAGGTACCGGCGTGTAACTCGTAGATGATGTCCAGCAACTCGGGTGTGAGGTCGCGGCCACTTAACGTTTGGAAGGTAATTCCTGCCTCATCGCACCGGCGACGCTCGCGGCGGGTCTTCTTGCGCTTTTCGGCAGTGAAGGTGGCAAGGTACGCCTCGAAGTCCGCATAACCTTGGTTGTGCCAGTGGAACTGGCAATCACGCCGCAGCAGCCATCCTGCGTCGCGCAGCACTTGCTGGTCCACTGCATCAGCAAACAGCACATGCGCAGAGGACAGCTGGTTGTTCAGCACCAGTTGCTGCAGCAGCAACGCCAAGTCCGGTGCCACCTGCTCCCGAGGATGATCGCCCCGCACTAGCAGGCGTGCGCCTGACGCTGGCGAGAACGGCGCTGCCACCAAGAGCTTGGGGTAATAGGTTTGCCCCAAGCGCTGCAGGAACTGCGCCCAGCTTTGATCAAAGACGAACTCGCCCCAGGAATGAGACTTGAGGTAAGCGGGCAGGGCAGCCAGCAATCCCGCGGCATCGCGCAGCACCCAGAAGGCCGGTTGCCAGCCGGTTGCCACGCTGACGCAGCCGCTGTGTTCCAGCGCCGCCAGAAACTCATGTCGCAGGAACGGATTGTGCGTTCCTGCCAGTGCATTCCATTGCGCCGCGTCGACATCGTCGATGCTGCGCAGCGGTTCGAAGACAGGCGAGCTCATGATCTCAGCTGCCGCTATCCAGCGTCTCCAGATATCGATCCGCATCCAGCGCTGCCATACAACCGGAACCGGCCGAGGTGATCGCCTGGCGATACACATGGTCGGCGACATCACCTGCGGCAAATACACCGGGGATGCTGGTAGCTGTGGCGTTGCCAGCACTACCGCTGCGTACGGTCAAATAGCCGCCCTGCATGTCGAGTTGGTCTGTGAATAGGCTGGTGTTGGGCGCATGACCGATGGCGATGAACACGCCGGTCACGGCGATGTCCTGCGTGGTGGCATCACCAGCGGTACTGCGCAAGCGCAAGCCGTTTACACCGCTGTCGTCGCCGAGCACTTGCTCGACCTCGTGATTCCAGACGATGCTGACCTTGCCCGCGCGCACGCGCTCTTGCAGATGGTCCTGCAGAATTTTCTCGCCACGCAGTTTGTCGCGGCGGTGTACCAGCGTGACATGGCCTGCGATCTTAGACAGGTACAGCGCTTCCTCTACAGCGGTATTGCCGCCACCGACGACGGCGACGTTCTGGCCACGGAAGAAAAAGCCATCGCAGGTTGCGCAGGCCGAAACGCCTTTGCCTTTCATGGACTCTTCGGAGGGCAGTCCCAGCCAGCGCGCAGCGGCACCAGTGGCGATGATCAGTGCATCACAGGTGTATTGGCCGTTGTCACCTTCAAGGCGTAAGGGGCGCTCGGTCAGGTGTGCTGTGTGGATGTGGTCGTTGACGACGCGCGTATTGAAACGCTCGGCATGCTGCAGCATGCGCGACATGAGTTCGGGACCTTGCACGCCCTGTGCGTCCCCAGGCCAGTTGTCTACGTCGGTGGTGGTCATCAACTGACCACCCTGCTCAACGCCTGTGATGAGCAGTGGCTCGCGATTGGCGCGCGCTGCATAGACCGCGGCGCTGTAACCGGCTGGACCGGAGCCTAGGATGATCAGTCGGCTGTGGCGGGGACCCGTCATGTATACTTCGTCCTTCAGAAGATTCGGCACGCCTATTGTGCCGCAACCCGCAGGATTTAGAGGTTTGGCTCAAGCTTCCATGCTCGGCGGTGATTCCCGGTTTACGGCCATGGTGCTTCGCGGTCTGCGCGAAAGTGTGGCTTTGGTGGCTGGCGTCGTGGCTTTGGTGCTGATGGTGGCACTGGTGTCGTGGCACGCCGAAGACCCGGGTTTCTCCTTTACCGGCACCTCAGCCCCCATTCGCAACAGCATCGGCCCCATTGGCGCCTGGCTGGCCGACATCCTGTTCTTTTTCTTCGGTCGCCCAGCCTTTCTGGTGCCTCTAATGCTGGGAGCAGGGGTCTGGCTGTTGCTGCGCCGCCGCGCCGCCCCGGCTCAAGCCGCCTCGCGGGCCGATGTGCTGGTCCGTGTGGCAGGTTTTGTAGTGCTGCTGCTGGCCAGTTGTGGCCTGGCTACGCTGCACTGGCTGCCGGGCGAATTGCGCCAGAGCGCTGGCGGTATTGTCGGTCAGCTGGTGGGGCACACGCTGGCCGCTGGCCTACAGGTGCTGGGCGCCACCCTGCTGCTCATCGCCCTGTGGATGTCTGGTGTTGCGCTGGCCTTCCATGTGTCCTGGCTGCAAGTCGTCGACCGTCTGGGCTATTGGGCTTGGAACGGCGCCAGTGAGCTGCGCTCTGTGCTGGCTCAGCGGCGCGACCTGTCGCTGGGCAAAGAGGCCCGCAAAGCCCGTCAGGAAAAGGTGCAAGAGAAGGCCGCAGAGCTGCCGCCCAAGCCGCCGCGCAAGGCCGCCGACAAGCCAGCTCCTATCATCGAGGCGCCGGCACCGGTGGTGGCCAAGAGCAACCGTGCTGAGAAAGAGCGCCAGGTTAGTATTTTCGAAACGGTTGAGCCAGGGCAGTTGCCCCCGCTGAGTTTGCTGGACGAAGCACCGCCCAGCGTGGCCACCTATTCAGCTGAATCGCTCTCTGATTTGTCGCGCTTTGTGGAAGCCAAGCTGCGCGATTTCGGTGTTGAAGTCGAGGTGGTGGCGGTATACCCGGGTCCGGTGGTAACGCGCTTTGAGTTGCAGCCCGCACCGGGCGTCAAGGTCAGTCAAGTCAGCAACCTGTCCAAGGATCTGGCCCGTTCGCTCTCTGCGCACAGTGTGCGCGTGGTTGAGGTTATCCCGGGCAAGCCGTACATGGGCCTGGAAATCCCCAACGACAAGCGCGAACTAGTCACCTTGGGTGATGTGCTGCGTTCCAAGGCTTACGACGACCTCAACTCGCCGTTGGCCATGGCGCTGGGCAAGGACATCGCCGGTCAGCCGGTGGTGGCCGATCTGGGCCGCATGCCACACTTGTTGGTGGCGGGCACTACCGGCTCGGGCAAGTCTGTGGGTATCAATGCCATGGTGCTGAGCCTGCTGTACAAGAGCACGGCTGAGAATGTGCGCATGATCATGATCGACCCCAAGATGCTCGAGCTGTCGGTCTATGAGGGCATACCGCACCTGCTTGCGCCGGTGGTTACCGATATGAAGCAGGCGGCCAATGCGCTGCGTTGGTGTGTGGCGGAGATGGAGCGTCGCTACCAGTTAATGGCAGCCATGGGTGTGCGCAACATTGCCGGCTTCAACCGCAAAGTCAAAGACGCCAACGACGCCGGCAAACCGATCAAAGACCCGGTGATGACTGCACGGGCGTCCAACGACCCCACCTTGGATCAGCGCACCATCCCCGACTTGGAGCCCTTGCCGTACATCGTGGTGGTCATCGACGAGCTGGCTGACCTCATGATGATTGTCGGCAAGAAAGTCGAAGAGCTCATCGCGCGCTTGGCCCAAAAGGCCCGTGCCTCTGGCATTCACCTCATTCTCGCTACACAGCGTCCATCCGTGGATGTGATCACCGGTCTCATCAAAGCCAACATTCCTACGCGCATTGCCTTCCAGGTCTCCGCGAAGGTCGATTCGCGCACCATCCTCGACCAGAGTGGTGCCGAGTCGTTGCTGGGCAATGGCGACATGCTGTACCTGCCGCCGGGCAATGCAGTACCCACGCGCATTCACGGTGCCTATGTGTCTGATGAGGAAGTGCATCGCGTAGTGCAGGCACTCAAAACCGCCACCCCGCCCAACTACATCGAAGAGGTGTTGTCTGGGCCGTCGCAGCCTATACCTGGGTTCCCTGCCGATGGCGAGGGTGCAGAGGGCGGGGACTCTGAACAGGACGCGCTCTATGACCAAGCAGTCAAGATCGTGCTCGTTGAGCGCAAGCCGTCCATCAGTTATGTGCAGCGTCGCCTCAAGATCGGCTACAACCGTGCCGCTCGTCTGATCGAATCTATGGAAGCCGCCGGCCTGGTGGGACCGCTGCAATCCAACGGTGCGCGCGAAGTGCTCGTGCCGCCGCCGCAAGAATGATCCGCCGTGCGCTGAGTGGGTGGCTGTTGGTGATGCTCGCGCTGCCGCAGCTGGTCAACGCCGCAACAGCGCCGACGGCGTTGGATCGCTATCTCAACGGACTTACCACTTGGTCGGCGCAGTTCACACAGTCCGTGGTTGATGCCAATGGTCGCGCTGCAGGGCAGGGCGCTGGTGCGCTCACCATCGTCAGGCCGGGCAAATTTCGCTGGTCGTTTACGCCAGCCGGTGCGCCCGAGGGTGCGCAGCTGCTGGTGGCCGATGGCCGCAACCTGTGGTTTCAGGACAGTGATCTGGAACAGGTCACCGTCAAACCCATGGATGCTGCGCTATCGCAAACACCGGCCATGTTGTTGTCCGGTGGTGCGCGCATTGCCGACAGTTTTGATGTGACACCGGCCGGTCGTGATGCAGGGCTTGAGTGGGTCAAAGTAACACCGCGTGGCGCAGATGCCGACTTCAAAGCTGCGCGTCTGGGATTTGCCGGACAGGAACTCAAGCGCATGGTGCTCGACGACAAGTTGGGGCAAGTGGCCACGCTAGAGTTCAGTGCCAGCGCGCGCAACAAGCCGGTGGCTGCGGATCGCATGCGTTACACGCCGCCAGCCGGCTTCAATGTCATCGGTACGGCGCTCAAATAGCGTGCAGACATGACTTCAGAACAACCTTTGCCGTCGCGAAAGTCACTGCGGGCCTTTTGGCTGATGGGCTTGGTGCTAGTGGCGTTGGTTGTTCTGGTGTGTTTGCTGCCGGCGCGAAATCTGCCAGGCACCGGCATCAACGACAAGCTAGAGCACGCATTCGCCTTTCTGGTGATGGCGTTATGGTTTGCCGGTTTGGCTGCGAAGCGCGACTTTGTGTACTTGCTGTTGGCGTTAGTGGCGCTGGGCGGCGGCATCGAGATTGCGCAGGGGTTGATGGGTCTGGGTCGTACCGCTGATACCCTGGATTTGTTGGCTGACTCGGTCGGTGCAACAGCGGGAATCGCGTTGGCACTGACGCCGTTAGGCCGTTGGGTCGACGTGCTTGAGCGGCATGTACTGCAACGGCTGCGGCGGCGCCCGGCGTGAGCGCCGATCTGCGTCCGCTCGCCGATCGTATGCGGCCACGGACGCTGGCCGAGTTCACCGGTCAGGCGCAGGTGCTTGCACCGGGCAAGCCCTTGCGTCAGGCCATAGAGTCCGGGCATTTACACTCGTTCATCTTGTGGGGCCCGCCCGGTACTGGCAAAACCACGTTGGCGCGTTTGGTGGCATCCAACGTTGAAGCGCAGTTTCTGCCGCTGTCTGCAGTGATGGCCGGTGTGAAGGACATTCGTGCTGCAGTGGAGCAGGCCCGACAGGCGCGGGAGCAGGGTCGTCAAACGGTGCTGTTTCTCGATGAGGTGCACCGGTTCAACAAGTCGCAGCAGGACACCTTCCTGCCCTACGTAGAGGACGGGACGCTCACCTTTATCGGTGCCACAACCGAGAATCCATCGTTCGAAGTGGTCAGTGCGCTGTTGTCGCGTGCACGTGTCTATGTACTCAAGTCGCTTACCGTCGATGATCTGCAGCAGTTGCTGGGGTCTGCACTGACGGATGTAGAGCGGGGTTTGGGAGCGCGTGGCCTCGGTATTGATGACGATGCGTTGCAGTTGCTGGCACATGGCGCCGATGGTGATGCACGACGCGGCCTGAACATGCTGGAGATTGTTGCGGACCTGGCTATGCCGCGTGAGGGCAAGCTAGTCATCACCGCCGATCAAGTGGCCGAAGTGGCCACTGGGGGGAGGCGTCGCTTTGACAAGGGCGGCGACCAGTTTTACGACCAGATCTCGGCGCTGCACAAGGCAGTACGTGGCAGTGATCCCGATGGCGCGTTGTACTGGCTGGCGCGCATGCTCGATGGGGGCTGCGATCCGCTGTATGTGGCGCGTCGTGTCGTGCGTATGGCCACTGAAGACATTGGCTTGGCAGATCCGCGTGCGCTGCCCATGGCGCTGGATGCTTGGCAGACCTATGAGCGTTTGGGCAGTCCCGAGGGCGAGCTGGCTATTGCCCAGACCGTGGTGTATCTGTCGGTCGCGCCCAAAAGCAACTCGGTCTATAGGGCCTGGGGTGAGGTTAAGGCAGACGTGGAAAAATACGGCACGCTTGATGTGCCAGCACGCTTTCGCAATCCCACAACCAAGCTTATGCGTGAGATCGGCAATGGTCAGGGTTATCGCTATGCCCACGATGAACCGCAGGCCTATGCCGCCGGTGAGCGATATCTGCCTGATGAAATGCCCGACCGGCGCTATTATTCGCCGGCGCCGCGCGGCTTCGAGATCCAAATTACCGAAGCTATTGAGCGCCGCCGTCAGCAAGACTCAGCCAGGAAAAAACCGTGATAGATCCCAAACTGCTGCGTTCAGATCCCCAAGCCGTCGCTTGTGCTGGATGTCGATGCGCTGCGCGCACAGGAAGAGCGGCGCAAAGCGTTGCAGATCGAAACCGATCGCCTGCGGGCCGAACGCAATACCAAGGCCAAGGCCGTCGGTATGGCCAAGGGTCGCGGCGAAGACATCGCACCGTTGCTTGCACAGGGCGATGAGCTGGCGGCACAGATGGCCAGCGTTGAGGCCGAGTTTGCGCAGTTGCAGTCGCAGATCGATGCGGCACATCTGGTGCTGCCGAACCTACTGCAAGACTCTGTGCCCGACGGTGCGGACGAACATGCCAATGTCGAAGTACGCCGCTGGGGTACGCCGCGCCAGTTCGACTTCACGCCGCGTGATCACGTTGAGCTGGGTTGGAACCTGGGCCGTGGCATGGACTTTGAGTCTGGTGCCCGCTTGGCCGGTGCTCGATTTGTAGTGCTGCGATCTGCTGTGGCAAGACTGCATCGTGCGTTGGGTCAGTTCATGCTCGACCTGCACACACGTGAACACGGCTACACCGAAGTCTATGTGCCTTATCTGGCCAATGTGGCTTCGCTGACAGGTACAGGTCAATTGCCTAAGTTTGAGCAGGATCTGTTTGCGGTCCGCAGCGAGGCAGGGCATTACCTTATCCCTACTGCCGAAGTGCCGGTCACCAACCTGGTGCGCGATCAGATACTCGAAGCGGCTGAGTTGCCGCTCAAAATGGTGGCGCACACGCCCTGTTTTCGCTCCGAAGCCGGTGCCAGTGGCAAAGACACGCGTGGCCTGATCCGGCAGCACCAGTTCGATAAGGTTGAGGTCGTGCAGATCACCTCGCCAGCGCAATCTGCCGAGGCACATGAGCAGCTCACGGGCCATGCTGAGGCTGTACTGCAGAAGCTCGAATTGCCTTACCGCGTGATGGCGCTGTGTGCCGGCGATATTGGCTTTGGTAGCACCAAGACCTATGACTTGGAAGTGTGGTTGCCTGCACAGGATCGCTATCGCGAGATCTCCTCGTGCAGCAACTTTGGCGACTTTCAGGCGCGGCGCATGCAGGCGCGCTGGCGTAATCCGGCTACTGGTAAGCCAGAGCCGGTGCATACGCTCAATGGGTCGGGTGTGGCAGTGGGCAGGGCACTGGTGGCAGTGCTCGAAAACGGCCAGAACGCCGATGGTTCGATCAGCCTGCCGGTTGCATTGCAGCATTACTTCGGCGCAGAGCGCATTCCCGCGCCCTGAACCTTAACGCGTCAGCAACACCCGCTGACGCAGTTCCATTTCTGCTCTAACTGAGCCTGGAAAAACTCTGCTGCGCCCAGCATCGGGTGCTCGGGCTGGGTGCGCTCGTAGTGGGCTACATACTTTTCGTATGCATCATCGCCCGTTACGCCCCTCAGCAGGCTTAAGCCCGCTGAGAGGAACTGTTTTACATCAGTGCGCACTGGAGCCCAACGTTGCAGGGTTGAGCTTGGTCTGCACATAGGGCGTTTCTGAGCTCGGCAGCACTGGCAGACCGCGAACGCGGCGTAGAGTCATCCGCGCTGTCTCGATCAGTACGATCCACAGCAGGAGCAGGAAGAAGATCGTCAGCCAGCCATCGAGTTGCTGGTTAAAGATCAGCGTCGGTGCAACCTTTACGCGCTCTGGGGCCAGAGTGCCTGCAGCCAGCTTGGCAGCCATGTCGTTGGCTGCTGCAAAGAAGCCCAGCTTGGCATCGGTGCTGAAGATTTTCTGGAAGGCTGCCGTGGTTGTGACCACGACAATCCATGCCAGCGGCAGGGCGGTGACCAAGGCATAGCGCAGGCGCTTGGTCTTTACCAGGATGCCGGTTGCCACGCACAGGGCCATGGCTGCCAGCATTTGGTTGGCAATGCCGAACAGCGGCCACAGGATATTGATGCCACCGTTGGGGTCGATGACGCCGATGTACAGGAAGTAACCCCAGCCCAGCACGATCAACGTGCTAGCCAGCAGTACCGACGGGTACCACGACGTACGACCCAGCGGTGCCCAGATTTGGCCCAGCGCATCCTGCAACATGAAGCGACCCACACGGGTGCCGGCATCCACGGTGGTCAGGATGAAGATCGCCTCGAACATGATCGCAAAGTGGTACCACAGACTCAGTAGTCCCTTGCCGAAGGCAGAGCCGAAGATGCTGGCCATGCCAACGGCCAGCGAGGGGGCGCCACCGGTGCGCGCAAAGAGTGTGCTTTCACCCACATCAGCAGCCAGTTGGCGCATTTGCTCAACGGTTACCGGATAACCCCAGCCCGAAATGGTCTGCACCGCTGCCTCTGCAGTCGCACCGACAACACCAGCACCACTGTTGATAGCGAAGTACACGCCTGGGTCGAGCAGCGTGGCGGCAATGACCGCCATGATGGCGACGAAGGATTCGATGGCCATGCTGCCGTAGCCGGCCAGCCGAATGTCACCCTCGTTGGCGACCATCTTGGGCGTGGTGCCACTGGAGACCAGCGCATGAAAGCCCGACATCGCCCCGCAGGCGATGGTGATAAACACAAACGGGAATATCTTGCCGGCAAAGATCGGACCAGTGCCGTCGATGAACTGAGTCAGTGCCGGCATGTGGATGACCGGGCGCATGATCAAAATGGCCACGGCCAGTAGCACTACGACTGCGATCTTAAGGAACGTGGAAATATAGTCGCGCGGCGCCAGCAGCACCCACACAGGCAGGATGGCTGCCAGCCAGCCGTAAGCGATCACGAAGCCGGCTAAAGGCACGCCCTCCCAGTTGAAGAGGTTGCGCAGCGTTTCGTTGTGATCAATGGCGCCGCCACCGATGACCGCCACAATTAACAGTGCAAGACCTAAAAGAGAGCCTTCCAGCACGCGACCGGGCCGCCAGTTGCGCATGTAAAAGCCGACGATCATTGCGATGGGGATCGTCGCAAACACCGTGAAGGTGGCCCAAGGGCTGTGCTTCATAGCGTTGACGATGACCAGGCCCAGCACGGCAATGATGATGATGATGATCATCAGCGTACCGATGACAGCGGCTGTGCCGCCGATCGGACCGAGCTCGTCGCGGGCTATTTTGCCCAAGCTGCGGCCGTCGCGACGCGTGGACATGAACAGAATGAGCATGTCTTGCACGCAGCCGCCCAGCACTGCGCCGACGATGATCCACAACGTACCGGGCAAGTAGCCAAATTGCATGGCAAGCGTGGGGCCTACCAGCGGGCCGGCACCGGCGATGGCGGCAAAATGATGGCCGAACACTACCCAACGATGCGTGGGGAGGTAATCGCGGCCGTTATTGAGGCGTTCAGCAGGTGTGGCGCGCGTGGTATCGGCGACGAAAACCTTCGTCTCTATCCACTTTGCATAAAAGCGATAGCCCAAGATATAGGCGCAAACCGATGCGGTGACTAGCCACAAGGCATTGATGGGTTCATCTCTCTGGAGCGCGATGCCTGCCAGTGCGAAGCCACCCACCAAGGCCAACAGGATGCCTACCAGACGTGCGTTCATTTTTCTGCTCCTCCCGGGGAGCGGCGAGTGTCGCAGGATCAGACGGTGCGGGGAAGCCTTTGAGCCTTCAACAGACTGCCAGCTGAAGGAACCTCATCAGGCGGGTTGTGCCGGTCCCCCGCAAGGGGTCATTATCCTGCCACTGTCGTGGGGGCGCGCCTGCTCCCACGCTTTATCCGTCACGGCACAGCGTTAGTTAAGGAAGCCGCCATGAATGTCGCCCAGATCACTGCAGAGATTCTCAAGCGAGAGGGCGTCGACACGCTCTTTACCTATCCGCTGAACCCGCTGACCGAGTCGGCCGCTGCAGCTAACATCCGTCCGCTGGTGGTGCGTCAGGAACGCATCGGCGTGCACATGGCCGATGCCATCGGTCGCCTCAGTTCAGCCGGTAAAGTCGGTGTTTTCTGCTGCCAGGCCGGTCCTGGCATCGAGAACGCTTTCGGCGCCGTCGCGCAGGCCTTCTCCGAAGGCGTGCCCATGGTGGTTATTCCCGGCGGCTCTTCGCGCAGCCAGTCCTTCATTAAACCTGGCTTCAACGCCACGATGAACTTCCAGCATGTCACCAAGCATGCCGAGACCATCAACACGCCGGACCAGCTTGTCCCGGCGCTGCGCCGAGCCTTCCACATTGCCCGTAACGGCCGCCCTGGCCCGGTGCTCATCGAAATTCCCGGTGACATGTGGAACGTCGAAGTCCCCGGCGAGCTCAACTACAAGCCGGGCCGTCGTCTGGTCACTGCGCCGGATACCAAGTCGGTCGAGGCCGCTGCCGCCGCGCTGGTCAACGCCAAGCGCCCGATGCTCTATGTGGGTCAGGGCGTGCACTACGCCCAGGCTTGGAGTGAGCTTAAGGCAGTTGCCGAGTTGCTCGAAGCACCGGTCACCACCAGCTTGGAGGGCAAGAGCGCCTTCCCCGAGACGCACCCGTTGTCGCTGGGCTCCGGCGGTGTGGCCATGCCGCGCGCTGTGGCGGCCTACGTCGCAGAGTCAGATCTGGTGTTCGGCGTCGGTGCCAGCTTCACGGCCACCGGTTTTGGCATCCGCTTCCCGACCAAAGACAAGACTTTTGTCCACAACACTATCGATGCCACCGACATCGATAAGAACATTCATACCGATTTCCCGCTGCTGGGCGACTCCAAGCTCGCGCTGGCCATGCTCTATGACGCCCTGAAGGAGCGCATCAAGAAGCCTCGCGGTTTGACTGCTGGCGTGCAGGCGCGCATCAAAGAGCTCAATGCGCCTTGGTGGGCAGAGTGGATGCCGCGGTTGACCAGCGAAGCCAAGCCCTTGTCGCCGTACCGCGTCATCTGGGACTTGATGCATATCGCCGATGTGCCCAACACCATCATCACCCACGATGCCGGTAGCCCGCGCGATGAGCTGTCGCCGTTCTGGAAGCCGGTTACGCCGCTGTCGTATATCGGCTGGGGTAAGTCCACGCAGCTGGGCTATGGCCTGGGTCTGGCGATGGGCGCCAAGATTGCGCACCCTGAAAAGCTCTGCATCAACATGTGGGGTGATGCTGCTATCGGCATGACGGGCATGGACATCGAGACTTGCGTGCGCGCCAAGATTCCGATCATGTCGATTCTGTTTAACAACTTCGGCATGGCGATGGAGTTCAAGGCCATGGCACTGTCGAAGGAGAAGTACGGGTCGACCGACATCTCTGGTAACTACAGCGAGTTCGCCAAGGCGCTCGGTGCCTACAGCGAGCGTGTTACCGAGCCTAGCCAGGTGGCCCACGCCATCGTCAACGGCATTGCCGCGACCAAGGCGGGCAAGCCGGTGTTGCTGGAGTTCATTACGACCCAAGACAAGATCTACTCAACCTTCCAGGGCGGCTACAACGGCGGCCAGTGATCGCTCGCGCACACCGATCCGGCGCCGCAGTTTGATAGACTGCCGGGGCCGGAGAGGTGGCAGAGCGGTTGAATGCTCCAGTCTTGAAAACTGGCGTGGGTTAACGCCCACCGTGGGTTCGAATCCCACCCTCTCCGCCAGATCAAACAAAAGGGCCCCGCATGGGGCCTTTTTTGTTTGATTCAGTTGTAGTGATGGATTTGAACCCACGGGTACCGTGGTGTTCGACAGCGCCGCGATGCGGCGCTGGACGCCGGAGCGCTTTGGCGACGGCGGTCCCGAGGGCCAGCGAGGGATGAGCGGCGCAGCCGCGAACCATCCCACCCTCTCCGCCATATCAAACAAAAGGGCCCCGCATGGGGCCTTTTTCCTAGCCCGTGAAGTCTAAAGATGCACTGCGCTAATCGCTTCGGTAATGGCCAATGCGTTGGCCATCGGATTGGCGACTACGTTTCTGAACCACCGCTCGCCACGCAGTGTCGTCGTGGACACCATCTCTCTAGGCAGAGATTGATGCCAAGCATCGAACAATGAGATGTCCTTGGGTCGCCAGTTGACGACACCTGTAACCGGCCATGCAAGCAACTGCAGCCGATCGTCATGGTTCACGTGGTTGGCGATGGTCTCAGCTACGTAAATACAACGCTCAATACGTTCTGCCATGCCATCCCGTCCCCATGCCATCAATGTAGCAAGCAAGGGAATGGCCATAGCGCCGTGTGAGCCGAGTATTCCAACATTGGGTGCCGCTAGGTACGCGCCTCCCATGGTGATGGCACCATGCGCTTTGTCGACATCCTTAAAGAAAATCAGGGCAGATTCTTTGGGTTGAAAAAGCCACTTGTGCGCAGAGACTGCGACAGAGTCAGCCTTCTCAATGCCATCGAGGCGATCACTATGTCGCGTCAATCGCATCGGTCCCGCCCAAGCCGCATCAACATGGGTCCATGCTGCACGACCACCTAGTGCCAACGGATCTATGGCCCCTGTGCTGGTTGTGCCCGCAGTCAATACAAGTGCTGATCGGGACAGATCAGAAGGCAATGCATCTTCGATCATTGCTCCCGTCGGTGTGGTGGGTATTTGGCGCAGCTTTAACCCTAGAATATGGGCGGCTTTGGCAATCGACAGATGTGCCGTGTCAGACGCAATGACTTCGGTGACACCTGCGCATTCACGCGCAGCCCACAGCGCGGTTAAGTTGGCCAGCGTCGATCCTGGTGTCATGTGTCCACCGCGCATTCCAAAATACGGCGCCAGCCAACCGACCACCTGTTGTTCAAGTTGTCTTGCTGCCGGTGCGGTAGCCGGGTGCAGCAAGTTTTGGTTCAGGCTGGCGTTCCATTGAGCGGTGGCCCAACTGATCCAAGGCGTAGGTGGGTCCATATGCGCGGCAGCTAATGGCGAATCGAGGCGCGCTGCGCCATTGAGAACATGCGGTGCAAGCCATTCAATAGCTTGTGTTGAAGTGACTCCAACTTGCGGCAAGCTGTGTGGCAGTGCTTGCGCGAGTGCTGCGGTTGGCCCTTCACACAGCAGTGAAAGGGCGCGAGTCAGTGCCTGCAGGTCGGGTTGAAACTCAGGATCCACGAATCACCTCGTGAGAGTCATGCCAGCCGAAACAGGGCCTGTCCGTGGCGGCGTGAAAAGCGCCAACCTTCATCCGTCAGCACCAGCTCATCGTTGAACTCGCACAACACCGGCGGCGTTTTATCGAGCAGCGGTAGCGGATGGCTGTCGTCTTGCGTGCCGTAGTAGATGACATAAGCACTGTAGGCAGTGGCCGTGGTGGGCGAGAGCACCTGCAGAGCACCTGCACGGCACCGTTGCAGTACACGTGCTTGGTGCGCCTGTCGGTAGGGCGCGCTATGAAAGATGCCAAGATTGCTTCGCGTCCGTTGACCGGTGCGGTGCCTGCCACTGGCCGGATCATCACACCATCCGGGGTATACAACGAGGCGACTTGTTGCCAATCGCGCAGATCGTTGAGGTTGGCGTACAGGGTCAGCAGGCGCTGAATGTCCGCTTCTAGCAAGTGGCGGTGTTCTGGTGTCATGACGTGCGGGTTCCAGTTTGGGGTGGGGGGCTAGGGATAACACGGGTTTTCCCGGATCGTCCACCCGGGGGGAGGTTGGGCTATCATGCCGCACCAATAGGGTTTCGACGCTGAGCCAAGGTGGAATTGACCGATGACCTGGACTACACACGACTACGAAAACATCCCGGGAACTTACGTCTTTGACGGTAAACACTCCTACGGGGCCTACCCGCTGAACAAACTGCTGTTCTCGTTTAATACCGAGGAATGCCGCACCGAGTTCGACGCCGACCCTGCCGCGTACTGCGACAAGTTCGGTGTAGAGGGCAAGTACAAGGAGTTCGTTCTGAAGAAGGACTTCCTGGGGATGCTGCGCGCAGGCGCCAATATTTATTTCATGGCCAAGATGGCTATCCCGCGCGGCACGTCCGTGCAGGATGCCGGTGCCCAGTTCCAGGGCATCACGACCAAAGAATTTCAGGCCAAGTTGCTGGCCAAGGGCGACGGACTTGTAGAGCGCTTGGCAAAGCGCGGGGGTTATTGGAATGGCTAAGATCATCGGCGGTGTGACCAGTTCGCACATTCCGGCCGTGGGTAATGCCATCGCCAACAATCTGACCCAGGAACCGTACTGGAAGCGCTTTTTTGATGGCTACGCGCCTGCCAAGGCCTGGCTGCAAGAGAAGAAGCCCGACGTGGTCATCGTGGTCTACAACGACCATGGTCTTAACTTCTTCTTGGACAAGATGCCCACCTTTGCATTGGGCTGTGCCGACACTTATCACAACGACGACGAGGGCTGGGCCCTCAAGCCTGTTGCACCGTTCAAGGGTGATGCTGCGTTCTCATGGCATATCGCCGAGTCGCTGGTAGAGCAGAAGTTCGACATCTGCACCTGCCAGGAGATGAAGGTCGATCACGGCTTTGTGAACCCGATCCGCGCGCTCTATGGCACGCACGATGTGTGGCCTGTGACCACCATTCCGCTGGCGGTCAACACCGTGCAGCACCCGGTGCCCACAGCAGCGCGTTGCCTTGAATTGGGCAAGGCTCTGCGCACGGCGGTCGAATCCTATCCGGCAGACCTCAATGTGGTGATCTTCGGCACCGGTGGCCTGTCGCATCAGCTGCAGGGCGAGCGTGCTGGCCTGATCGATGTGGAGTTTGATCTGGAGTGCATGGAGCGTATCGCCAACGATCCGGAGTGGATGACGCAGTTCAGCAACTCCGAGATCATGCGTCGCGCTGGTACCGAAGGCATCGAGACCATCATGTGGCTGGTCATGCGCGGTGCACTACAGTCCAACGTCAAAGTGGTACACAAGCACTATCACGCACCCATCTCCAACACGGGTGCGGGCGTACTGGTGCTCGAAAACTACCTTTAAGTAAAAGCGGGACCGGGCTGCCGGTCGTCAACGCAGTAAAAGGCCCGCGCAAGCGGGCCTTTTCATAACTGGGGCCAAATCGACTCTGTTGCAGTCGGGTCAGGTCAGGTTTGGTCAGCACTTAGTAAGCAAGCGCGCGCTTTTGTGACCTAGGTCTCGCTGCGCGGCTCAATTTTTCCGCCCCTTTGCCGGTAAGGATCCAGACAGTAATCAGCGCAAGGGATATGGATCATGCCTCTCTACATCAATACCAACAGCGCGTCTCTGGGTGCCCAGCGCAGTCTCACGACTGCCAACAATGCCCTGCAGACTTCGTTGCAGCGCCTGTCTTCGGGCCAGCGCATCAATACTGCCAAGGACGATGCGGCCGGCATGGGCATCACCAACCGGATGACTACGCAGATCACCGGTCTGAACCAGGCGGCCCGCAATGCCGGTGACGGCATCTCGCTGGCGCAGGTCACAGAAGGTGCGCTGGGTGAAGTCACCACTAACCTGCAGCGCGTGCGTGAACTGGCCGTTCAGTCTGCCAACGCCACCAACTCTGCCGGCGACCGCGCCGTGCTGGATCAGGAAGTGCAACTGCGCTTTGCTGAAATAGATCGCATTGCCTCACAGACCAACTTCAACGGTCAAAAAGTGCTCGATGGTACGTTCGGTACCAGCACCTTCCAGGTGGGCGCCAACGCCGGCGAGACCATCTCGGTCAACCTGTCGCAGAGCGTCAAGTCCAGCGTGCTGGGCAAGGTGTCGGACAGCGTCGGTAACGTGGCGTACAACGGTGCACTCAACGTTGGCCAGCAGGGCGCAGCCGTAGATGCCACCGCGATGACTGCCGGTGAAATGCGCATTGCCATTGGCACTGGCGCCGCCGTTTCAATCACGGGTTCGGCTGCCTATGCTGGTTCCGCGACGGGCCAGGGCTCAGCCAGTGCCTTTGCCAAGGCAGCGGCTATCAATGCATCGGGTGTTGGTTCGCTGACAGCCACAGCCGATACGACATCGCAATATACGTACGTGGCGACGACTGCTGTTGGCTATACCCTGAGCATCAACGGTCAGGCCATAACCACTGCGGGCACTACTGCACTGTCGGGATCAGACTGGGCCACCATGGTCAACGGCTATACCGGCAGTACCGGTGTGACGGCGACCTTTGACTCGGTCAACGGCCGCATGACCTTGCAGGCGGCTGATGGTCGCGACATCGCGATATCTCAATCTGGCACCGGTACCGATGTAGGCAAGGGTCTGACCGCCAAATCAGGTACTAATAACTCCAGCAACACCGCGACTGCACTGACTACGGTCTCTGGTACACCGGTAGCCGTTACAGACCGCGGCTCGATCCGTCTGACTTCGTCTAGTGCGGTGACGGTCAGCGGCACGACGCCGGCTCGCATCGGCTACAACGCCGCGACGCAGGCGCTGGGTACCAGCACGCTGTCGTCAAGCTCGGTGACCACGCTGGCCAATGCCAACTCGATGATCACCAACGTCGATGCGGCGCTCAATCAGGTGGCTGCACTTCGTGGCCAGATGGGTGCGGTGCAAAGCCGTATGGAAGCCACGATCTCGTCGATTTTGGTGAACTCTGAAAATCTGCAGTCTTCGCGCAGCCGGATTCTGGACACCGACTACGCGGCCGAGACGGCCAACCTGACCAAGGCGCAGGTGATGCAGCAGGCATCCACTGCGATCCTGAGTCAGGCCAATGCAGCTCCGCAAAGCGTGTTGTCACTGTTGAGGTAAACACGACGCTTTGCGCTAGGCGGCGCATATCGAGTACAACCGTTCCCATAAGAACAACCGGGGACGGGACATGACCAGTTCATTCGATATGCGCCGCGGTATGAGTCTGGCAGTGGCACTGCTGTTGGGCTGTGTACTGCAGGACTCTCGGGCCGCAGGCCTTGGGGCCGGCAATCCTTCGCCGGTGGCCGACACTGAGCTGGGCTTTGTGGTGTTTCAGCAGAAGTGCACCGGCTGCCACGGCAGCGGTTTAGTTGAGCGGGCACCGACGCCCGCGCAGCTGCGCGGTATGTCCCCCGAGCGCATCCTTACTGCGCTGACCACCGGCGTAATGAAGCAGGTGGGCGACACGCTCACCGAGAACGAACGCTTGCGTGTAGCAGCATCAGTGGCAGGTCGGCCGCTGGGTGCCGATCAGGCGCTGATAGCGCAGCAGATGCCCAACCGCTGCACCAAAAACTCACCCATCCGCAGCATCGATGCCACGCCGCACTGGAACGGCTGGGGGGCAGACAGCGTCAACTCACGCATGCAGCCTGCCTCGCAGGCGGGTCTTGATGCGGCGCAAGTGCCGCAGCTCAAGCTGCTGTGGGCCTTTGGGTTGCCGGGTGCGAGTTCCTCTTACAGTCAGCCAACAGTAGTGGCTGATCATGTGTTTGTTGGGGCAGATACCGGCGTCATCTATGCGCTCGATGCGGCCACTGGCTGCGTGCACTGGTCGTTCAAGGCCAAGGCCGGTGTGCGTAACGCACCAGTGCTGGGGCCGCGCAGCAAGGGCAGTTCGCGCCACGCTGTGTACTTTGGCGACTTGTTGGCCAATGTGTATGCATTGGATGCCGACAGCGGCAAGTTGCTGTGGACAAGCAATGTGGGCAAGCACTACAGCCAGCGCGTCACTGCGGCACCTGCATTGCATGACGGCAGCCTGTATGTGCCGGTGTCGATGTGGGAGGGCATTGCGGCAGCCACTGCCGATTACCCTTGCTGCAAGGCCATCGGCGCTGTGGTGGCGCTGGATGCAACCACCGGCAAGTTGCGCTGGCGTGCGCAGGCCATCCCTGGTGAACCGCAGCCCTTGGGTCCCAACCCCGCGGGCACCATGCGTTTTGGTCCTGCCGGTGGACCGGTGTGGAATACACCCACTGTTGATGCCGCACGTCGGCGTGTTTACTTCGGTACTGGCGATGCCAGTACGTTTCCTGCCGCACCGACCTCTGATTCGGTCATGGCCGTCGATATGGATACCGGGCGTACGCTCTGGACTCATCAGGTGTTTCGCAATGATGCGTTCCTGGTCGGCTGTCCTGTCAGCGCGCCGATCAACAATTGCCCGCAGGTGCAGGGGCCGGATTGGGATATCCCAGCCTCTGTAGTGCTGCGCAAGGTAGAGGGTCGCGAACAATTGCTGGTGTCGACCAAGCCGGGCGACATTCTTGCCTTGGATCCGGATCACGACGGCGCGTTGCTGTGGCGTCGCAACCTGACCGGTGCGGTGGTGGGCGACAGTCCTGCCGGCAGCAGCACGGGTCGTGCTGCTCGCGGTACCGGTGTGATGTGGGGTGGCGCGATAGGCGAGCAGGCCAGTTACTTTGGTTTGACCGGTGGTGGTGTGGCGGCGATGCGCACTCAGGACGGTGAGCGCTTGTGGTACACGCCGCTGGCTGCCGAGGGCGAGACTGTCAGCAACGCGGCGGCCACCACAGCCATACCTGGTGTTGTGTTTGTGGGTGGGTCGGATGGCAAGCTCAGCGCACTGTCGGCCGATAAGGGAAGCGTGCTGTGGCAATACGACACGCGCCGCAGCTTTGACGCCGTGAATGGTGTGCCCACTCGCGGCGGCTCCATCTCATCCGGTGGTGCGGTGGTCGTCGGGGGTCGCGTCTACGTGGGTTCGGGCTACGGCGTATTAGGCGGCACCACGGGCAATGCGGTGCTCGCCTTCGGTCTGCAATAAGCGGATCAGTTGCCTAGCTTCAAGTCGCCGCTGGACTGACCATTCACGCTGCCGTCGCGCAGCCAGTCGAGCGAGGCCTTGAAGAGCAACTGCCGGTTACGCTCCCACATGGCGTTGTGGGAGCTGCAGGCCAGTTCAATCAGCAACTTTTGTTTTGAACCCAGATCCGCCTGCAGTTCGCGCACGCGCTCCGGCAGCACTTGCTTGTCGTGACTGCCGACCAGCATCAGAAACGGCGTTTGCATCTTGGCCACTGTCGCCGGTCCGAAGCCCCAGGTTGGCACCTGCGGTGCGCGGCGCACGCCAGTGCCCCAGGTTGAACCCACCGGATCTGATGCAGCCAGATCGGCCCAGATCACGGGGCTGACAGCCGGGTCGTATTGATTGCTGCAGCCGATCTGACGATCCCAATTGGCTTGGAATTCGCCCTGTGATTGCACGGTCAGCGGACCGGTCGAGGCGGGCAGCGGCACAGGTGCTTGGTCTGGTGTACTGCGGTTATAAGCCGGCGCCAATACCACCAGCGTATGCACTTTGCCCGGATTGCGTGCGGTATAGCCGCCAACGCGCGGGCCACCCTGTGACCAGGCTAGTAACGACAGTTTGTCTACTTGGCGCAGGGCGCGCAGGTGATCGACCACAGCGTCTATGTCATGCCAGTCCGATTCCATCGTGGTGATCGGTTGGGTCCGAGCAGGTGTACAGGGCGCACGCAGCAGGGTGGGTATGTAGGGCGGCTGAGCCGCTAGACCCATGTTGCACGGATCGTTCATGGGCGAGGGCCGCGTGGATCGCCCATAGCCTGTCATGTCGACCGAGAACACGTCGTAGCCCGCGCGTGCCAGATATTCCATCCAGCTATAGCCGGCGATGGGTGTGTCAAAGGCAACCTCTGCAGGTGTGCCTGCGCCATGCACAAACAGCAGTACGCCTTTGGGGTCTGCGCGATGGCGCAGCGCAGTACCTGCCAGCACCACTTCACGCACATAGAGCTGTGCGTCCTGCCCCGGCATGGCCGGAGCGGTGGATTTGACCTGAACGTAATGATCGACGCGTAACAGCGTGGTGCCGTCATCGGCCGCAGCGACTCCGCAGGCGAGCCAGAGCAGGGTAGTGCAAAGGGTGGTCAGCTTGCCGTTCATGAAGCCTCCTGAATGTCACGGACTGGCGCTATCCTCAGCCACACGGCCCCTGTCCACAACCGGAGTTCCCATGCGTCTGGCCTTTACGCTTGCTTTGCTGTGCTGCTGCTCACCTGCCTTGGCGTGGGGCCCGTTGGGGCATCGGGTTACCGGACAGATTGCTCAGCAGCACCTCGCGCCCAAGGCCGCAGCAGCGGTCCAGCGCATCCTGGGTGTCGAAGATCTGGCTGAAGCCTCCACTTGGGCTGATGAAATGCGCTCCAATCCTGCCCCGTTCTGGCAGAAGACAGCCTCGCCGTGGCACTACGTTACGGTACCTGCGGGCAAGGTCTATGCCGAGGTTGGCGCTCCGCCAGAGGGCGACAGCGTGACGGCGCTGCAGCAGTTTGCCGCAACACTTCGCGATCGCACGGCCAGCCGCGAGCAGCAGCAACTGGCACTGCGTTTTGCTGTGCATATCATTGCCGACCTGCAGCAGCCGCTGCACGCGGGCAACGGCACCGACAAGGGTGGCAACGAATTGCGTGTGCGCTGGTTTAGCAAGGACACCAACCTGCATTCAGTGTGGGACAGCGATTTGCCGCTGGAAAAGGCGCTGTCGTATACCGAGTACTCCGCCTGGCTCATGCGCCGGCTGCAGCCTGCGGATCGCAAGGCATGGGCCACTGCAGATCCGCTGGTCTGGATCGCCGAGAGCGCCGAGCTGCGCGATCGCATCTATCCCACTGAGAACCGGCTGAGCTATGACTACATCTACCAGAATGCCCCGGTGGTAGACCGGCGGTTGACTCAGGGCGGGTTGCGGATTGCCGCCTGGCTCAACGAGGTGTTGCGCTGACAATGGGGGTGAGTCTGTTGCGTAATCGCCTGTCTCTGGCCAAGCTATCGGCCTGAACGTTTAAACCACTCTAGAGGGACTCACCATGGCCATCTTTACTCACGTCTGCTTGGGCGCCGTCGATCTGGCTGCTTCGCGCAAGTTCTATGACGCCGCACTCGCGCCACTGGGCGTGAAGAACCTTGGCCCGATGGGCGAGAACGGGGTTCTCTATGGTGCTCAGGGTCCCGAATTTCTGGTCTGCAAGCCCGCCAACGGCCTGCCGGCGACTTGGGGCAATGGTGGCACCTTGGGCTTTGCGGCCGCTTCGCGCGCTGCGGTTCGCGCCTTTCATGAAGCCGGTTTGGCAGCTGGTGGCAAGGATGAGGGCGCACCCGGCCCGCGCAGCTTCACGCCGACTGCCTATGCGTCTTACCTGCGCGATCCGTCCGGCAACAAGATCTGCGCCTATTGCTTTGCAGACGGCGAATAACTGACCGCAGGCCCACGGCCTGCTGTGGTTGATAAACGGGCCCTTCCGGGGCCCGTTCTTTTTTACGCTCTCCATCTGGTACTCTCGGCAAGCCGATGTAGAGCCAATAAATTTGTTCCGGGGGACATAGTGAATAACGATCCGCGCCAGACTCTCGCCGACGCGCCAATGAGCGTAATGCAGATCATTGCAGTGGCCATCACCATCTGCCTCAATGCCCTCGATGGTTTTGACGTCATGGCTATCAGTTTTGCGTCTCCCGGCATTGCCAGCGAATGGGGCATTGATCGCGCTGCGCTGGGTTTTGTGTTGTCTGCCGAGTTGGCAGGAATGGCGGTGGGTTCGCTGCTTCTCGGCAGCCTGGCCGATCGCATCGGTCGGCGGCCGACGGTGCTAGGTTGCGTCACGGTCATGGCCATCGGTATGTACATGGCATCTACTGCGCATGACGTTTACACGCTGTCGCTGTGGCGCGTGTTTACCGGTCTGGGCATCGGTGGTGTGCTGGCCGCCATCAACGCGGTGGCTGCCGAATACTCCAACGCCAAGAACCGCAATCTCAGTGTGTCGCTGATGTCCGTGGGCTATCCGCTAGGCGCGGTGTTAGGCGGTCTGGTCGCTACCGAGTTGCTCAAGAGTGGCGACTGGCGGCCGGTGTTCCATTTCGGTGCCGTGGTTACCGCTGCCTTCTTGCCGATCATCTGGTTCTTTGTGCCCGAGTCAGTGTCCTGGCTGGCCACCAAGCAACCTGCCGGTGCGCTGGAGCGCATCAACGCATCGCTCAAGCGTATGGGCCATGCAGCCATCACTGCCCTGCCTGTCATTGAGCAGGATGCCAGCGGGCGCAAGACCAGCAGCGAGACCATCTTCTCGCCGGCAATGATCCGCACCACACTGCTGGTGGCTGCTGCCTATTTCTGCCACATCACGACCTTCTACTACATCATCAAGTGGGTACCGAAGATCGTCGTGGACATGGGCTTCTCGCCGTCGGCAGCCGGCGGCGTTCTGGTCTGGGCCAACGTGGGCGGTGCCATTGGTGGCGCGGTCGTGGGCTTTCTGGCCAGCCGTCTGAATCTGCGTCTGGTGACAGTGGCCGTGCTCGTCGGCTCCACGATCATGGTCAACGTCTTTGGTCACGGATACAGCGACCTGACTACCTTGTCGATCGTCTGCGCCTGCGCTGGCTTCTTCACCAACGGCGCCATCAATGGGCTGTATGCCATTTTTGCTCAGGTGTTCCCCAGCCATATGCGTGCCTCGGGCACTGGCTTTGCCATCGGTGTGGGCCGTGGTGGTTCAGTGCTCGCACCGATCATCGCAGGCCTGCTGTTTAATGCTGGCATCAGCCTCACTATGGTGTCGCTGATGCTGTCGTTTGGCGCTGTGATTGCGGCAGGCATCATCATGATGTTGGTCATGCCCAAGCAGGGCGAAGTCAAATATTGATCGCTGGGCTGTACCAGCGTCTCACGGAGGCCGTCATGCAGAAGTCCATCCTCTCCATGGCGGCCCTCGGGTTGCTGGTGGTATCAACGGCTGCGCAGGCAGCCTGCGACAAGGCTTGTCTGGAAGGCATTGCCGACCAGTATCGTGTGGCCTATCTGGCTCACGATACGTCCAAGGCGCCCTTTGCACGCAAGGTGCGCTTTAGCGAGAACAACGTCGAGATGGAGTTCCCCGATGCAACCTGGGACACCGTGACGCGTGAGGTGGGGCCAGCGATGACGCTGTCCGACACCCGCACCGGTAATGTCGGCATCTATACCTCGATCATCCAGAACGACACGCCGGGCTTTTTGGCGGTGCGTCTGAAAGTGCAGGGCGGACGTATCACTGAGGTTGAGCACATCATCTCGACGCGTCGCAACCTCAGCAGCCCGCCCACACCTATCGGCGACATCAACACCTTCAAGCCTGATCCGGAGTTCACCAAAGTGGTGCCGGTAGATCAGCGCATTTCACGCGCGCGTTTGATTGCTCACGCAGATGGTTATTTCTCGACGTTGCAGCATAACGATGGCGAAATCCGCGGTACGCGGTTTGCGCCCGATGCGGTGCGTCATGAGAATGGCTTGCTCTTTGCTGAGATCGAAAAGGGATTCAAGTCCGGTCGCTATCTATTCAACGAGCGCGTGCGCGATCGCGATTACTTTCTGGTCGACGAAGAGCGACAGGTGGTGATGTCCCGCGGCTTTATCGATCACAAGGGTGTGCTCGATAACTACAAGCTCACCGATGGGACACCGCAAAAATCAATTTTCCGTGAGCCGCAGACTTGGGCGTTTCTTGAAAGCTTCAAGATTCGCAACGACATGATTGCTGGCGTGCAGGCCACATTTGTACAAGCTCCCTACTACATGCGGGCTCCCTGGACGCGGCGTCCGGATCCGCGCTGATTGTTGAACCTATAGGCATAAAGCATCCATGAGCATCCAGAGAATAGAGTCCGGCGCGCGTATGTCCCAGGCCGTAGTGGCCAACGGTTTTGTGTTCCTCGCCGGCCAGGTGGCCCCGAATCCCGGTGCCGACGTCACAGACCAAACGCATCAGGTGCTGGCTGAGATCGACCGCCTGCTGGCAGCAGTGGGCAGTCAGACATCAACGACTTTGCGCTGATGAACAAGGGCTGGGATGCCTGGGTATCGGCCACCGCCAAGCCCGCCCGTGCGACCGTGGAGGCGCGTCTTGCTTCCCCTGAGTATCTGGTCGAGATTCAGGTCACTGCGCTGGCCTGACGCCTGCGCCTGCCCATTCATGTGCAACCGCGTGCAGCCCGCGACGAGTTCGTCGGGCTGCATGATGGGTGTCTGAAGATCCGCCTGACAGCGCCACCTGTTGAGGGCGCTGCCAACGAAGCGTTGCTGCGTTTTCTTTCGAATTGGCTAGACCTGCCACGGCGGCAGATATCGCTGGTCAGTGGTCCGGGCAGCCGTCGCAAGCTGGTTGAAGTAGAGGGGCTGACTGCTCAGCGTCTGGCCGCATTGGGCGTCGACGTGGACTTATTGCGCTAGTGAGTGGGGTGCCAGGCCGGCCGCCTGCCGTAGGCATGGGGCTTGGCGAGTCCATCGATCAGCACTATTTTGTCGTCTTGAATCTTGAAGGCGGCCTGCACGACGATGCTGGCGGGGCGTCCGAGACCTGAGGGCAGATTTACCGCGTTGCCGTCAGCATTCATAAATTGATGCACAGTGCCCGGCACATCAAACAGTGCCCGCGCCACTACAACGCCGCGGGCCTCGTCGATCAGCAAGATGCGCCGGTCGCGCACCCGGGTGATAAAGGCGGTGTAGCCACTGGCCAGCTGATCACCGCAGTCCAGTGCAAAGGGTTTGAACTCGCTGCCGTTTTCCAGTGTGAAGCGCAGTTCGTTACCGGGACGTTTGCGCGCCGGTGGGCGAGGTAATTCGAGATTGCCGGTGATTGTCACAGCGTTCTCTCTACGAATGCAGCCAGGGGCGAACAGAGAGCTGTTGCCAAGCCCGCCTTGCACCGCTGTAAACCACTGCTCTACCACCGCGCTCAGCGCGTCCCGTGACTGCACAGCAGAGAGCTCTAACGTTTGAGAGAACAGCGGATCGACCTTGGTAAACAGCGTCGGCTGCGGATCAACGGGCAAGCGCACGCGGAACTGTTCTTCAGAGCCAGAGCGCTCTTCGCGCACCAGTTGCGCCTCGATCTCGGTGATGCGATCGCCTTTAAAGCGCAGGCGCAGGGCAAGCAGTCCGGGTAAATTCGTTTCGGTGACCCGCGCCAACACCCAAGCCTGCGATCCATCGATGACCTGCAGCTGAGCGCTGCCAACTTGCGTCAGCGTGCCCCAGAGGCCGTCACCGATAGCGATCTGCTGATCGTTTTCGGTGTAGCGCACCAAGCCCGCAAGCGGCGCTTTCAACGGATCTTGCGATGCCATGGCAGCCAACAACTGATCCACACCAACAGCGATACAGGCGCGGTCGCAGACCTTGCCAGCGGCAGCTTGTTTGCCGCCTGGCACCGCAGAAGAGGGCTCGAAGGTGGATCCAAATGCCGTGCGCTGGCCATAAGGGAACTCGTGCGAGGTGGTCTCTATGCTGTTGATGTGACCGTCGCTGGATTGCAATGCAAGGCCCACCTGGATACTGCGTGCAGCAGAGTAATAAGAGGGCACTTTGAGATTGTCGCCGTTGGTGAGTGGCACGCTGCGCGCAGTGCCGTCATGGTCGAGCACGGCAATGGCAAACACGGCGCCGCGTTCGACGTCGATGACGTCAAAGCGACGGTCGCGTATGCGCGTGATATATCCCAGCAAGCCGGTTTCCAACTGCCCCCGGCAGCCGCGCGTAACGAACTCTTTGTTGTCGGTGTGATCATAGGCCTGCGGGGCCACGTTGGTGGTTTGCACGCCATTTTCAAGACGATTGCAGTCGTCGCCAAAGAACGAGTAATCACCTTTGCCGTCGTTATTTTCCAGCGAGCCGAGGTACTTATTGGCCATGGCGGCCAGTTGCTCACGGCTCATGCGCTCGTTCTCGGGCACGGATTGCGTCCAGTTGTCGGCAGGTTTACCCAACTTGGTATAGGCATCAAATGCCTCTTGTGAATGAGTCAGAATAATCTCTGCCTCATCGAGTTTGTTTCCCTCGACATGAATGCGCAGTGTCAGCAACCCCCCTTCATTGTTTTCACGTTGCAGAGTGATAAGTGCCGCACTGCCGGATTGCGGATCTGCAAAGTAGTGCTTGTACCCGCCTAGCGACTGCAGCGTTTGCCAGCTGCCTTCACCTAAGGCGATGGCTTGATTGTTTTCGCTGTAACGGAAGTTTTGCGCTAGCGGCAGTGTCGATGGATCGTGTCGCACCATGGCATCGAGGAATCGATCCATGTGCGCTTGCAGGCAGAACCGATCGCAGGCAACGGGTTTGGCGGTTTCTGTATTGACAGGGTCTGGGCCACATGCAGCCAGCAACACCGCTATCGCTGACACCAACGCAGCGGTAAGCCGTCTGCGAATTGGCATTAAAGCGGTTCGCGGTTCAGCGCAGCAGTCACTTTGTCAGGTGAACCTTCAAGACCAGCCTTGCGTGCAGCGCTGCCAACCGGCGGCATGGCAAACACCTCGCGAACCACGGTGTAATCGTGATAACCACAGCGCGCCAGGGGCTGCAATCGCGGTATGTCGATGCGACCATCTGCGGTCAGCGCGGCATCGTCGATGTGCACGGCCAGGACGCGGCCGAACACCACATCAATGCCGCCCATCGGACCGTTGCCTGGCAGCTTGACCGTCTGCACCCAGGCACACTCAAACTGGACAGGAGACCCTGCTACGCGCGGTGGACGGACCTTGGTTGAGGGCAGCTTGGCCAAGCCGGCAAATTCGAATTCATCCACTTCGGGGGGTAAATACTGCGAGCTTTTGTTGACCGCCTCGCGCAAGTCCCAGGTGGCCATGTTCCACACAAACTCACCCGTTGCCTCGGCGTTGATGACGCTGTCTTTGCGCTGACCCTTTTCGTTTTGGTTCGCGCTGAACATCACCATGGGCGGGTTGAAACCCAGATTCTGAAACTGACTGTATGGGGCTAGGTTGTCGATGCCCGCCACGCTGCGCGTCGAAATCCAACCGATGGGCCGTGGCACCACACAGGATTTGAACGGGTCGAAGGGCAGGCCGTGAGGGGTAATGCCGGGTTCGTAGTACATGGCGCTGATACTAGCCTGTGGCGATGGTGTTTTGACCTGCCGCGCAGCAGAATGGCAACCAGAAAAACCGCGAGGGGATCTCATGCGCAAACTAAGTGTGCCTTTGGCCTGTGTCGTATTGCTGCTGACTGCTTGCAGCCCCTCCGCCGACAAGGCTGCCAAACCTGCAGCGCCTGCGGCGCAGGTTGATGCAGCGCGCCTGTTGGCGGCCGACGATGCCGCCAATATTGGCCAGTGGATGTCCCATGGCCGTGACTACAGCGAGCAGCGCTTTAGCCCCTTGACCAAGGTCAACACCGACAATGCCAGCCAACTGGGTTTGGCGTGGTTTGCGGATTTCGATACGCGTCGCGGTCAGGAGTCCACGCCGTTGGTCATCGATGGCGTGCTGTACGTCACCACGGCTTGGAGCAAGCTGTTCGCCTTTGATGCCAAGAGCGGCAAAGCGCTCTGGGCCTACGATCCCAAAGTGCCGGGCGAGTGGGCCGTCAACGCCTGCTGCGATGTTGTTAATCGCGGCGTGGCTGCCTGGAAAGGCAAGGTCTATCTGGCCACGATCGATGCGCGTTTGATTGCGCTCGATGCTGCCACCGGCAACGTGGTTTGGGATATCTCGACCATCGATCCAGGCCAGCCTTATGCCATCACCGGCGCGCCGCGCGTAGTCAAAGGCAAAGTGCTCATAGGCCAGGGTGGTAGCGAGTTTGCGCAGCGCGGTTATCTGTCGTCCTATGACGCTGAGACCGGCAAGCTGGATTGGCGCTGGTTTGTGGTGCCCGGCAATCCGGCCGACGGCTTCGAGAACAAGCAGATGGAGTTGGCTGCCAAGACCTGGAAGGGGGAGTGGTGGAAAACCGGCGGCGGTGGCGCCCCGTGGGATTCCATCGTGTACGACCCCAAGACCGACTTGATCTATATCGGCACGGGCAACGGCGCCCCCTGGCCGGCCGAGTACCGCTCACCGGGCGGCGGCGATAATCTGTACTTGTCGTCCATCGTTGCGCTCAAGCCCGATACCGGCGAATACGTGTGGCATTACCAGACGACGCCTCGCGAGAGCTGGGACTACGACAACACCAATCAGATCATGACGGCGGACCTGCCGATCGGTGGCCAGACGCGCCATGTCGTGATGCAAGCGCCTAAGAACGGCTTCTTCTATGTGCTCGATGCGGCCAACGGCCAGCTGATTTCGGCCGAGCCCTATGTGCCGGGTGTCAACTGGGCCAGCGGTGTCGACAAGAAGACCGGCCGACCGATCGTCAATCCCGCAGCCGATTACGCCAAGACCGGCAAGACCACCTTTGTCAGCCCGTTTTACGGCGGTGCGCATACGTGGCAGCCGATCTCGTTCAGCCCCAAAACCGGATTGGTCTATATCCCGGCGATCCAGAGCAGCTATGCCTTTGGTGCCAGTCGTGAGGATGACAATCCGATGGGGCAGAAGCTGTCGATCAGCTTCGCCAAGAGTGCTGAGCTGACGGCCAAGACCAACCCCAAGCCGGTCAGCAAGGGCTATCTGCTGGCCTGGGATCCGGTTAATCAGAAGGAAGTGTGGCGCTCTGAAGTGGCCAACAGTGGCCGCAGCGGTGGCACGTTGGCCACTGCGGGCGGGTTGGTGTTTGCCGGTAACAGCGAGAACGGCTTTGCTGCCTATCGCGCCGATAACGGTGAGAAGCTGTGGAGCACCGATGTGCAGACCGGCACGATGGCTGGCCCCGTCACTTATGAGTTGGACGGCGAGCAGTACGTGGCAGTGCAGTCGGGCTTCCGCCAGACAGGCAACTACTACGCGCCCAACTACTCGCGCATCCTGGTCTACAAGCTTGGTGGTACCGCCAAGCTGCCCGAGGCGG
The DNA here is from genome assembly GCA_026398735.1 of Pseudomonadota bacterium. Classification (GTDB taxonomy): domain Bacteria; phylum Pseudomonadota; class Gammaproteobacteria; order Steroidobacterales; family Steroidobacteraceae; genus ZC4RG30. The sequence continues at coordinate 299,074 of JAPLSH010000019.1, forward strand.
TGCCGTTTGTGGCACCCGAGATCAACCCACCCGCAGCCTTTGGTACTCCCGAAGTTATTGCCCACGGCGAAGAGGTGTATGGCCGCTTCTGCAGCACATGTCATGGTAGTGATGGCCTGAGCCGCGGCATGTTCCCGGATCTGCGCATGTCTGGCTCTTTGCAGGCTGCAGAGGCCTTCAAGGCCATCGTGATCGACGGTGCACTGGCCAAGAACGGCATGGTGTCGTTTGCCAAGGCCATCAAGCCTGAGGATGCCGAGGCGGTGCGTGCCTATCTGGTGAACCGCGCCACGATCGCCAAGCAGGCTGCTGACGCTCGCGCTACGGCCAAGGCGGCCGCTGCACCGGCAGGTGCACAGCCGCACGGCAACTGATAGCGCTACGGCGTTACGAGAATAGGGCGGCGGGTTGCAAGACCTGCCGCCTTTTTCGTTAGTGCGACGCGCAAACGCTGCTATATACTTTGGCGCACCGTGTGGGGGGGTAGCTCAGCTGGGAGAGCGCCGCGTTCGCAATGCGGAGGTCGGGAGTTCGATCCTCCTCCTCTCCACCAACTACTCAAAGCGCCCAACTTTCATCGGTTGGGCGTTTTTTTGCCCGTCCCCCTCTGTTGGCGCGGGAATGCAGGCTATCGGTTTGCAGCGCTTTCCAGGCGCCACCGGCCACGTTCGGTGAGAACTGCTACGCTAGTAACTCGCTTGGTCAGTCGTCTGGTCTTGATCTCAAGCTCGAGGCGCAAGACGTGCGGTTGATTTGCACCGCACACTACATCTAAGGGTTGGGACATGACCGCAATTCTTGATCTTCATGGCGACGAGCCAGGGTTTGGCCTCGCCTTACCAGCGCTTTACAACTTGGTTTATTGCAGTCGCGCCACCCCCGGCGTGGACGACGCCACTGTGCAGCGCATCGTCGCCACCGCGCGCCGCTGGAACCCTGAGTATGGCGTGACAGGCATATTGGTCTTCGGCAGCGGGATCTTTTTCCAGTGGCTCGAAGGCCCGCGCGACAACGTCACGGCGCTGATGTCGCGGCTGCGCAGCGACAGCCGCCATGACAGTATCGTGCTGCTGAGTGAGGTGGAAGAGGTCCGTGAGCGCATGTTCCCCGACTGGGACATGGAACTTGTTACGAGCGACCATATTCGCGATGTGCTGCAGGACGCGTTGGACAGCGCAACCGACGCGCAGAACGCGAAGGCCCTGAGCGTTCTTCTGACCGAACTCGATGCGGCACTGTGAGCCAAGTTTAAGTCACCTCGCTGCGTGTTCAACCACGCCTGTGCGAAGGGCTTAGCGCCGGTGCGTTTCCTGAGTGTTAGTTGAGCGTGACTCGATACACCGAGCTGCCCATGTTGAAGATCATGGCCCCACCAGTCACGAACATTGATCCCGCTGCGGATTCGATGCGCAGTGCGGTGCTGCCGCTCACGCTGTTCCAGCTATAGATCTTTCCCAGCTCGCCATAAATGACCTGACCGCTGCCCGTGGCGTACAACTTGCCGCTGGTTAGTGCAGACAGCGTGGCGGTGGCAATGGCTGTGGAGGCTTTGACTGCTTTAGTGGTGACTAACTGCGGGATAGAAGTGCTGACTGAGGTTTCGGTCCAGGCCAGCACCTTATCTTGCAGCTGGAAGTTGCTGGTAGCGACAGTCGATGCGGTTGCAGGGTTGCCACCGGCAAGGCCTAGCGTCAGCAAGGTGATGTTGCCCGTGGAGCTTCCGCCGATAGGAGATTGCTCCCAGGCCACGCGTTCACCATCAGTCTTGGGATAGATGTTGCGCTTGTTGTCGTTGGTGATGCGCGTAAAGCCATTGGTGTCTGACTGCCACTTGAAGATATCGAAAGCAGAGGTGGTGCCGCTGCCCGCAGTGGTGGTCCAGAAATAAAAGTGCACAACGCCCGACACCACAGCGAAATCGTAGCTGTTGTTACCCACGCCCTGAGCGCCGACGGCAGTGGTGGGTGTGATCACCCGGTAGCTGCGAGTGTTCACGTCATACAGGGTATAGCTGCCACCGCCCGGGGCTTGGTAGTTGCACCACAGCACATAGTTGCCATGGCTGACTGGGTGCATGTCATAGCGGTTTGCAGAAGCTGAGTTTGCCGTGGACAGATTGGTGATGCTGCCGTTGCTCTCCCACTGGTAGATGCAAGTCATGGCGCAATCGCTGCCCTTGCCCTGCACATAGGCGCGCCCACCAGAGAGTTGCCAGTCGGTGGCGCTGGCGATGCTGCCAGAGTTCGCCAGCGTGACTTCGGTACCCGACAGCAGGTCTCGCAGGCGCGTGCCCTCGCTGGTGCTGTACAGCACTTGGGTGCCCTCTGCTGCAATCAGGGTGGCGCCGCTGGGCAGCGCAAAGCGTGGTGAATAGGCCAGCGCTGCCGTAGAGGCTACGTAGATGGTGCGCTGCAAGGTGCTGGCCAGACCGGTACTGTCGGTCGCAAC
>JAPLSH010000019.1:301605-312020 GCA_026398735.1 Pseudomonadota bacterium
ATCGAAGAATCCAACAAAGTTGCCTTGGTTGCTGTTGAGAAACTGCACATCACCCAGGCGTGCAGTGACTGTCACAACACCCGGCTTGTCGCTGGTGGCTGTGCCGGCTAAACCAATGGAGCCATAGGCGAACACGCCATCGGCTGGGCCCAACAGTGTGATTGCCGGTGCATTGGACACCGGCACGGCCACGCTCAGTTGACGGGTGCTGCCGGAGCCATCATTGGCCACCAGCACCATCGTGTGCGCACCAGAGCCAATGGCCGCAGCATCTACGGTAAACCGGAACACATCATTGCCGCCGGTGCAGAAGCGTGAACAGGTGTTGGGGCTGGTGAGCACCGTCGTGGTGCCTCCATCCAGAGTGCTGCTGACTCGCGTGATACCGAAGGTGGAGCTGGCGCGTACATCCACATTGATAGTGCCCGTCGTGCCACTGACTGCAGCGGTCAACGCAATGTTGGAGTTGGAAACGGTGACCGTGCGGCGTACTTCCTGAAACGCATTGGTGCCGGTCTGGATGCGGGCCACCACCAGATGCTGTGCATTGGAGACAGCACTGGTGTTCCAGGTAATGCCATTGCCCGTTGCACTTGAGCCATTACCCAGCAATACCAGATCTACATACCAGGTGACGCTGCCGCTGACGGTGCCCGACAGAGACAGCTGCACGCTGCCTTCCAGCGGTTCAACTTTGTCTACGATAACGGCCGGCGGGGTGGCTGCAGTGACAGTCTGTGTTGCGGTGGCAGGGCTGCTGTTTAATGCGCCATCATTGACCACCAGTGACAGCGTGTAGGTGCCGGCGACATCGGGTGTGAGACTGGGCCGCGAAGTGGTGGCGGCCGATAGGATCGCTGTGCTGCCGGCAGGCGCGGCTACGGTCCATGCGTGGGTGAGGGCGCTGCCCTCGGCGTCCGAACTGCTGCTGCCATCAAAGCTGACTACGGTTCCCGCTGGAACGCTGGTGGTAGCCGCAATTCGCGCGACGGGTGCCGTGTTAGTGGGAGTGGGCGGAGAGGGCAAGGTGCCACCGGCTGAGCCGCTACCGCCTCCGCAGGCGCTAAGCAGAGCGCCGACTGTGAGCAGCAGGGGTACTAAATGGGCGCGGATGGAGAGGGGCATGGGTGTCTTCCGCTGTAGTGAGGAACACAGTATCTACTTCTGCAGGCTCAATGATTGAGCCACCATAACGCACCGGTGCCAACTGGTGCCCCGAACTGGTGCGGTGCGGGCGCTGATGGGCGCTGGTTGGCGGTTGCCGTGTGGTTCAATTCTTGCTGGATAATGCCAGCTACAGGTTTAGAGGTCAGCATGACGAGCAGCGCAGACGCAACGCATGAAATTCGCACTGGTTTGGACAAGGAGGCGCTTAAGCAGGCGTTTTTAGATGCGCTGTTCTATGTCCAAGGCAAATTCCCCGCGCTGGCCAGTCGGACCGATTACCACCTGGCTTTAGCCCATATGGTGCGCGACCGCTTGCTGCAACGTTGGGTCAGCACAGCTGCCGCTTACACCGAGCAGGGTGCTCGTACGGTGGCCTATCTTTCAGCAGAGTTTTTGATGGGACCCCATTTGGGTAACAACCTCATCAACCTCGGCATCATGGAGGAGCTGCGCAGCGCGCTGGATGAACTGGGCCTGTCACTGGACGAGTTACTGGCTGCCGAAGAAGAGCCTGGCTTGGGTAACGGTGGCCTAGGCCGCCTGGCGGCCTGCTTTATTGATTCTATGGCTACCCTGGAGCTGCCGGCCTTGGGCTATGGCATTCGCTATGAGCACGGCATCTTTCATCAGCAGATTCAGGACGGTTGGCAGGTCGAAAAAACTGATCGATGGCTGCGCAATGGCAACCCCTGGGAACTGCAGCGACCTGAATGGGCCGCCACGGTCAACTTGGGCGGTCACACCGAGCGCTATCTGGGTGATGACGGGTGCGAACGCGTGCGGTGGGTGCCAGATCGAATCGTCAATGCCATACCCTACGACACGCCGATTCTCGGCTATCGCACCAATACCTGTAATACCTTGCGACTGTGGCGCGCCGAGGCCCCCGAGGCCTTTGACCTGGACCGTTTTAACCATGGCGACTATTTCGGTGCCGTAAATCGCAAGACGGTGTCCGAGAACATTACCAAGATCCTGTATCCCAACGATGAGACTTGGCAGGGTAAGCAGCTGCGTCTGGAGCAGCAGTTCTTCTTTGTGTCGGCTTCACTTCAAGACATGTTGCGCATCCTGCGTACCCAGCGTCTGCCGTTGACGACTTTCCACGAAAAGTTCGCCGTTCAGCTCAACGATACGCACCCTGCCATTGCGGTGGCCGAGTTGATGCGTTTGCTGGTTGATGAGCAGGATCTGTCGTGGGAAAAGGCTTGGGAGATCACCGGTAAGACGTTTGCGTATACCAATCACACGCTGTTGCCAGAGGCTTTGGAACGCTGGCCTTTGCCCTTGTTTGGCAGTTTGTTGCCGCGGCACCTAGAGATCATCTATCTCATTAATGCCGATTTCCTCGAATTGGTGCGTCGTCGCTTCCCCGATGACGAGGGTCTATTGGGTCGATTGTCTTTGATTGATGAAAGTGGTGAGCGCTTTGTGCGCATGGCCCACTTGGCGTGCGTGGGCAGTCACACGATAAATGGCGTAGCAGAACTGCACTCAAAGCTGCTCAAGCAGGATGTGCTGCGAGATTTCTTTGCGCTGTGGCCCGACAAGTTCACCAACATGACCAATGGTGTTACGCCGCGGCGCTTTGTGGCGCTGAGCAACCCCAAGATGACTGCGCTGATTACCGAGGCTATCGGTGAGGGTTGGCTCAAGGATCTGAATCAGTTGCAGCGGCTCGAGCCGCTGGTGGAGGACGCTTCATTTCGTGAGCGCTGGCATGCCATTAAACTGCATAACAAACGCGTGTTGGCCGGGCGTTTGCTGCGTAGTACCGGCGTCGCTACAAATCCCGCTTCGCTGTTCGATATCCAGGTTAAACGTATCCACGAGTACAAGCGCCAGCATCTGGCGGTGCTACACATTGTCGACCTGTACCGGCGTATCTGTTCGGATCCTACTTTGCAGGTGGCGCCGCGCACCTTTGTATTCGGTGGTAAGGCGGCGCCGGGTTATCGCGCTGCCAAACTCATCATAAAGCTCATCAACTCGGTGGCGGCAGTGGTCAACAACGACCCGGCCGTGCGCGGTTTGATCAAGGTGGTGTTTCTACCAAACTTCAATGTCAGCAGTGGTCACGATGTGTACCCGGCTGCTGATGTTTCAGAGCAAATCTCCACTGCCGGCAAGGAGGCGTCCGGAACAGGCAATATGAAGTTCACGATGAACGGCGCGCTGACGGTAGGCACTCTCGACGGTGCGAACGTAGAGATACGCGATGCCGTTGGAGTAGAGAACTTTTTTCTGTTCGGGATGACAGTTGACGAGGTGGCTGCGCTGTGGGCTAAGGGCTATGAGCCCGCGCAGTACTTGCAGTCCAACCGCCGACTGGCGGATGTCATCGAGTTAATAGCCAGCGGGCACTTCAGTGATGGCGATAAGCAATTGTTTGTGCCGCTGGTAGAGGGCTTGGTGCAACATGATCCTTACATGCTGTTTGCTGATTTTCAGTCGTATCTGGAGTGTCAGGCAGTAGTGGATAGCGCTTACCTGGATGTCGAGCGTTGGACGCGCATGTCCATACTCAACACTGCGCGCAGTGGAGGGTTCTCCTCCGACCGCTCGATCGGGCAATACGCTGCTGGAATTTGGAACCTAAAGCCCGTACACGTCAATTTGTTGACACGCAACGCGGCGCGTATTGGCGTGCTGCAATAACGTAAGTTTATAGCAGCTCTTTCCAGCTCACGCGCCGCAGTGACAAACCCATTGCGGCGTCTACCGGCAGCGCTGCAGCAGCTACGGTGGTGTCTGCCTCGGTGATGATTGACACCACTTTGCCGGTGGGCAGCTTGATTACCGCCACACCAGTGGCCAACGAGGACCCTACTGGCGTACCAACGTTCTTTTGAACCTGTGAGCTGATGGCAGTGCCGTCTTTATAGGCCAGCACGTACTGCGTGCTACTGCCCCCGGTGTAGCAGTAGTCATCAATGGGTGTGTTCGATACGCCAACCAATGAACCCACCTGCAACTTCAAGTCGACGTTGATGCGTTCGCCAATCGGTAGCTTTACATACCAGCCGGTTTTGCTGGCCCAATCGACTGGCTGTGGGTTGGGAATCTTGCTGGGGCTGGTGCTGGAGTCCAGTGTCTGCTCCACCAGATTGGCACCGGCTGCTTGCAGATCGCCCAGATCGGCGCCGGTGTCTTTGATGGCGAAGATAGCCTGTGATTTGATCGCCGAGGTCGCAGTGGTGGCCAGGTCTGTAGCGCCAAGATAGCGGCCGGTGCCGATATACACCACCCGGTAGCTGACTCCTGTGCTGGTGGTAACAGTGGCGACCTCCGGGCGTGCCGTAATGGGTAGGTCACCGCCTATCGATGATGTTCGACCCAGTCGCTGCGCTACGCCGCCATCCAAGTCAAAGCGGAATAAGCTGCCGGAAAGGCTACCGCCATACACATATTGCGCTGTGTTATTGGTGCGGCTGGAAGCCACATAGGCAGTGATGCGCGCGATACCGGTGCTGTTGAGGTCGGTAGTCTCTTCAGTGGCGATGATCTCGCCAGCAGTACCGGCATATTTGACGCCGGTCAGCGCATCCACCACGAACAGTCGCGCTGAATTGTTTGATAGGGTGTTGCTGTTGTTGTAGCCCGAGGCAAACGCCACGATCCATTTTCCGTCGGCATTGCGTTTGGTAATGACTGCATTGCCCAAGGTGTAACCCAAGTCGCCGTCGCTGGCATTGGTAAATTCCCACAACGCCTCGGGTGCATTGGGATCAGTAATGTCTAACGCATACAGGCCGCGGCCTCCAGCGCCCAGCATGCCAACCAAAATTGTTTTCCAGCTGCTTGTGCTGGTGTCATAGACGTCCCCTACAGTGATGGCGCCATCCACTAGAAAGCGGTGCAGATTGGCGTAATTGCTATCTGCAAGCTTGTACAGATAGGGGATGGCCTGCGAGGGGATGTAAGCCCATAGCTCTGCGCCAGTGTCCGCGTTGAAGGCGTGCAACATGCCATCGTTGGAGCCTACGTAGACCACAGCTTGACGGTTGGCTTGATTCGTACTGTAGCTGGAGTAGCCGGCGTCCACATAATTGAAGGGAGGCTTTTTAACGAAAACTGGTGCGCTGTTGACGATGTCCCCGAGCACCGACGTGCGGGCGCGATAGACACGCTTGTCAGCAGTGTTGGCTTCGATGTCCTCAAAGCCGTTTTGACCGCGAATCCAAGCGATCATATTTGCGCTGGTGTTGAGGTTGCTCTGGGCTGGGTCAGCAAGCAGGTTGTATTGCGTCAGTCTGCCGTTGGGGTTGCTGCCGCTCGACTTGAAATAACCGGCACTGATCTCGCTGGTTAGATTGCCAGCGGTAAAGGGCTTTAATTTATTGGCGGCGCTTGCGCTATAGGTGTAAATGACGCGGGTGTCGCTAGTTGCTCCGACAGTGCCCGATAGCTGTGTCGCTGCCGACCACGCCGCAGTGGATCCCAACACACCGGTAGTCAAGTCTATTGTGCGCGCCGTCAGGTCGCCGCTCCAAGTGCCCGTCGTGAACTGTGCGACATAGGCATAGTTATCGCCGGTTACCGGCTCAAGGCTGCTGGTGGCGGCAGCCGCTGCAGAGGAGTTGATGCGGGATATTGCCGCCAACATTCCCTTCAGAGAGCCTACGACCGCATCGGGATTGGCTGCGCTGAAATATTGGCCATGACCATTGACTGCTGCATGCCATAGATCATCAATGCGGGGCGTTATTTGGCCAGCTGCGTTGGTCGGGTCGGGGTTCGGCCAGCTTTTCGTACCCGCGAGAATGGCGTTGTAGTCGGCCGATCCGCCACTTAGGTAATTGGCGTTATAAGCCAGTTCGCCGTTGGTTCCCAGTGCCAGCGCAAAGGTATTCATGTGCTGCCAAGTGGCTTTGTCTGAATTGGTCTGCGGCACGTTATTTGCCGAAACGTCTAATATCGGACCCGTACCGGTGGCTCCAGAGGGAGCGCCTGTTTGGCCGCTAGTGCGCAGATCCGTGTTGTAGTAGTAGGACGCTACGTCGGCCAAAGTGTTGGCAATCCGATTGGTGTCTAGGTAGGGCGCACGATATTTCGTCGCGTCACTGTCCTGATCTCCCACCACAGTGGTGCCGTTCATTTTGTACGGACCATAACTGCCGGTTTCACCGCCGGTGGTCCAATAGCCATCGGTGACCATCAGCGTGAAGTTTTGTTGGCAGGAGTACTGCACCGGATCAGTGCTGCCCGTAAGTTCCGAAAGAGCGCCGGCATACATGCGCCCGGCTTTGGAGAGCGCCGCACGCAGGGGGGTGTTTCCTGAAGGGGTCACTGCGTAAAGATATTCGTACCACGTTGACCTGTTGCTACTTGTAAACGGACGAATCCGCCGGAATCTTCCGGACCCGTCTGTGGTGCCCGTATAACTAACTTTTGAAAATCCGACCCGATAGTTGCCATCCAGCGGTGCAAACGCACGGCCTATCGTGCTTTTGAGCATCAACGAACGGGTGCGGTAATAGCCGTACCAATTTGCAAAGTTGGTTTTTTCGGCGTTGGTGGTTGGCACTACATTGGTGTAACTGGCGTCTGGCTCGCAGGTGGATGGCGGTGCGTTCGGTGCTGTGGTGTATTGGCTGTAATAAGACGGAATCGTCACAGTTATGTAGGTGGTCGCGATAGGCCCGCTGCCGCCGCCCGAGGTGGTTGAGTCAGCTCTTGAGCTGCCGACGAAGCTGTATTTATTGGCGTCAATAACCGTGATGGAAAATGACCGAAAGTTTCCTGAAGTTGACGCAATTGGAATATCGCCAACTTTGCTGATCAGCGTGCCGTTTGACGACCTTAGATTTGTAAAGGTCACATTGGTGCCGGTCGCATAGCCGTGCGCGAGTTGGGTCACAGTCACCGTTTTGCTGTTTTTGACAACACTGAATGGATTTGCCCCCATTACCTCGGGCCGAGCTTGAGTGGTGGTTGTTGGGACAGACAGGTCGGTTGTGCCCGCATCATGGTTGAATCCATTGATCCAAGCCTCGGTGTAGGCGGCATTAGGCAGGAGCGATCCCACACTAGATCCCGGTGGTGGCGAGTAGGTGATAGCAGGGTTGTAGGCGAGCTTGTTGTGGCCCCAATTGCGATAGCACTTGTTGTTGACGTTGTCGCCCACCGCGTCTGGCATGTAATCAACCAGGGTGTTGGCAGAGTCATCCATCAGCAGAAAAATATTGGGTGGCACGATCTTCGACAGACCTGCGCTCAACGGTGAACTGGAAATGTCGACCGTCGCAGCCGCTGCAAGCTGACCCAGCAGCAGTGCACCCGGCAGTGACACAAAAGGCGCTAGCAGCCAGATTCGCCATCTGCATCGGTTCATAAAATCACCAGGGTTTGGATGTAGCGCACACTGCTGCGCGGCCCGAGGATCCGAGCGGTGATTCGGTAGTAGTACTGTGTGCCACCCGACAGCGGTGTTTGGCCGTAAGAAGCTGAGGCACGCGTGCTGCCACTGAGCGTTTCGGTGTTGGCATGTGCGCAGGTCATGGGTGTAAAGCCGTCGTCGGCCAGCGGCGCAGCCGGGTCGCCCGGTGCATTGCACAAACGATTGATGACATAGGCGACGCTGTAGCCGGTGGCAAGGCCGTCAGGTGTGACTGCCAGAGCCACCATGGTGCAACCGGAGGGGGAGCTACCTCCATCCCAGGTAACGTTATCGCTGCTTATGGCAGGCGTTGCGTTGCCGGTCATGTCGCAGTTGTCTGCAGACGTGGCGTAATAGCCTTTCGCCGCATCGTCCGAGAACAATGCGCCGCCAGTGCTGTTGGCGCTGATCCAATCTTCGGCCATCTTCAGCGCACCATCGGCTTGACCGAGCGCGGTTTTCTGAAAGCCCAGATTGCCTATGACCTGTGTGGCGGTGTCGGTTGAGCGCAGTAAGGCCACTGACGCTAAGGCCATCAGTAGCAGTGCAAGCAGCACTATCACCATCGACATGCCGGTTTGCTGCTGACGGGTACTCACAGACCGGCCTGGATGATGTTGATTAAAGGCACAACGGTGGTCAGCACTGTATAGCGGTAGTGGCGCTGCTCGGCTGTCAGCGTGAGTTCGAGTGTGCTGGCCTCCAGAACCTGCCCTGTAGGTGGCTCTGACCAGAGTGTCAGCTTCTCTGGGCTTACCAAGGCAGCGTCATATTCGCCACGGGCGACGAGGGCCACTCGCACTGCCTTAATACGACTGAAGTCAGCCACGGTGGGTGTTTGCCACGTGGCACCCGTGGCGTCCACCCACTCGCTGATGCTCTGGCTACCGACTGCGGCCACACCATATTGGGCCTGCAGATTGATGATTTGACTGGCAACAGCCATGCCTTTGCCTATGACAGGCGCCGTTTCGATGGGGGCGTAGCGCAGCAGTTCGCAACCTGTCGGTGTGCTGTCGGCTGCGGGCGCAGGATCGCCGTCACTTGCGACTACACTCTTGCAGGCGATCGAGAATGCCGAGATGGGTTGCCGGCCCAAGTTGATGACCTTGTCACCCACTTCATAGGCCATCGGGTTGCTAAAGACTGCTGCGCTTTGTGGGTTGTAGGGGCCCGTGTCTCCGCTGGCATGGAACAGCTTGAAGGTATTTACGTTGGGGATAGGATCGCTGCTCATCTGGTACAGAGTGCAGAGCTTGTTGCCATCGCTGCTGGCGGCAATATACAGATCGCCGGTTTTAAGCCCGTCCACCCTGTCGACATGCAGCGCTGCATCCGCGCTGTCCATGGTATCGATGATGTTGGTCGGTGCGCCGCTGCTGCTGCCCTGCACATCGCTGCGGATGTATTGGATGATGTCGGGGCCCGCGCCGCCATCAATGATAGTCACCAACGGCAGTGGGTCGCGATCGTGCACCACGATGTCGTCGTGTTGCAGATTGATACCTGTCTTGCAGACAAGCCCGTCACTGCCAATCAGGCCTGCGCCGGTCATGCGCAGCTCCCGCTCGATGGTGTACAGCCCGACTGCAGCAGACACTACCGCGTCGTTCTTGCCACCGGTGGTCACGCGGCGCAGCTGAAAGCTTGATGCTACCTGCAGGGCTACAAGTCCGGTAATCACTGCCAACGAGGTGGCTATCATCAACTCAATTAGTGAGTAGCCTTGTTGCCGCGTACGTTTCATGGAACTGGCGCTGGCGTAACAGGCAATGTAGCGTTGCTGTTGTAGGTGTGCGGATCACTGGCTGGTGCCTGCCAGGACACGCTCACTGTTACTACTGCATTATTAAAACTGACCGTGCGTCGACCGTTGGGCAGTGCATCGACTACTGCACCGACCTCTGCATAGTCTGCATAGTGGGGTAGATCCGCCCAGATCTGTGCCAAGCGTTGGTCGGCAACGTTCATGGCCACGACGCGGTACTCGGCCTGGCCGGAGTCGCGCACCGCAAACGTTAGCGTTCGCAGCAAGCCGATGACTCCCATCGAAAACAGCACCATCGAGACCAGCACCTCGATCAGTGTCGAGCCGCGTTGGGCACCACGCTGCTGTTGGGCCTTGCGCCTGCGCCTCACTGGCAGGCTCCAACGGCTGTAGATACCGCGCCCGGATCGCAGAGGCGGGCAGCTCCAGTGGCCGACAGTTGTATGCGACGAGCCTTCAATCCATCAATCACTGCATCGCCGCCAGCAGTGATGTCAATTTGGCTTAGGGGCGGACCTTCGCCATTGATGTTGGTGGCCAGAGTTGTACCAAAACTGCTGAAGGTGATTCGGTCTGCATCGACAGGTGTTGGGGTAATCGTCAGGTCTGCATTGCCTTCGCGGCCGGTGCCTTGGTGCAGTTTGGTTGCTGTGTCGTCGGCGCGCGTGACTTGCCAGCCACTGTCGGTAATGACGAACTCCACCGAGGTGTTGAGGCGCACGGCTGCGCTTCGCGCCAGCTCAAGGCCGCTGCGCCAGGACTCACCTGCGGTACGTATGCGTGCATTGGCCATGGTGGTGCGCAACGTGGGCGCACTGGCCGCCGCCATAATGGCCAGGATGGACATTACGACCAGCAACTCCAGCAGAGAAAATCCGCGACTGCGCTTCATGGGCAGCTCTGGCCTTTGCGCAAAACCCAACATGCGGCATCGACGCCCCATTCGTCGCCGCTGCTGCTGGAACGGTTGTCAGCCTGGTCCAGGGAGTAACTGAAGCCCGCGACATTGCCGCTGCCGGTAGCGACGAGGGAATAGCTGTCGGTGTCGCCGGTACAGCTGAATGTGAACTTGCTGGTGGCGGCGGGGCAGGGCAAATCAGC
>JAPLSH010000019.1:312038-332590 GCA_026398735.1 Pseudomonadota bacterium
TCAGCGTAGGTGCGGTTATCCAGGTAAAACTGTTCGGCGGCAATCTTGCCGCTAGCCAGTGCAGCAATAGCCTCTTCTACTGCTCCGCGTCGCATATAGTCGATATAGCTGGGCACAGCGACGCCCGCCAATGTGGCGACGATGGCCATGGTGACCAGCAACTCGACCAGTGAGAAACCCGTTTGCGAGGTCGCTGCGGGTAGGGGCAATTTCATGTGGACGCAACTCGGGCGTTGTACTTAATTTAGACTGTAGGCCGACCTGCCGTGCCCGCCTGTGATGTGGCCCGCAGATTGTCAGCAAGGGGGCAGTGCCATGGTTGTGCAGCGTATTTGGCGGGGTGGACTGACAGTCTGGGTGGCGCTGCTGGGCCTGGCGCTGATGCAGCCTGTGCCGCTCGAGGCGGCACAACAGCAAGGCAGCGATACATCGTCGCCGTCGAAGGCCAAGGCCAAGGCCAACACCAAGGCCAAGGCCAAGGCTAAGGCCAAGGCTAAAGCCAAAGCTAAGACCAAGGCGAAAGCCAAGTCCAAGGCGGACTCACAGCTCACCGGTACTTTGCGAGTGGGCACCACCGGTGACTACCCGCCGTTTTCTTGGCGCGATCCGGCAACCGGCGACTATTTGGGTTCGGATATAGATCAGGCGCGGTCGCTGGGCGCGGCATTAAAAAAGCGTGTGGTGTTTGTACCGACCAGTTGGAGCACTCTGCAGGCCGATCATGATGCGGGTCGATTCGACATCGCCATGGGCGGCATATCAGTCACACCGGACCGCAGTAAGCGCGGGCATTTTTCCAACGCTTATTTGCGCGATGGCAAAACCCCTGTGGCGCGATGCGCAGAAGTTGATCGCTATCAGACGGTGGAGCAGATCAATCAGCCTGCCGTGCGCGTCATCGTTAACCCCGGTGGCACCAACGAACGCTTTGCCCGGACCAAGTTGTGGCAGTCCAGCCTCACGGTATTCAGTGACAACACAGCCATCTTTGATGAGTTGCTCGAGCAGCGTGCGGACGTGATGGTTACCGATGCCATCGAAGGCAGGTTGCAACAGAAAATGCGCCCCGGGCTGTGTGTCGTGCATCCCGACAAGCCCTTTGACCGCAGTGCCAAAGCCTATTGGATGCCGCGTGACAAGAAGCTTAAGCAGCGAGTGGATCGTTGGCTTGCCGCCTCACTTGCCAGTGGTTCGGCCACGCGTAGCTTGGACAAATGGCTTGATTACCCCTGGCAGCAGCAGGTAGGGCCTGACAGCGTGGCGGTGCGGCGCCTTGCCACGCTGATTAATGAGCGTCTGTCGATGATGCCCGACGTGGCGCGTTACAAATGGAACAGTGGTGGCGCCATCGAGGATCCACTCCGCGAGCAGCAGTTGCTTGATTCGGTCCGTCAGCAGGCGCTGCAGCAGGGTCTGTCTGCTGCGCGGGTGACCGCGTTCTTTGCGGCCCAGATCGAGGCGGCCAAGGTGGTACAGCGAGAGCTGTTTGAACAGTGGCGGCTGTCGGGGCAGGGCAAGTTCGACAACGTGGTGGACCTGGCAGCACAGATTCGGCCGCGTCTGGACAGTCTTAACCCGCAATTTCTGGAGGCGCTGGCAGTCGTGCCGGCCGACTTGTCCCGCGATCATTTCCCAGCACTGGCGTTTACCGCGACCAGCGCAGCGGCAGTGGCCACTGCGGTGGCACCATTGCTCGAATCCGGTGTGCGCGAGCCGCTAAGATAGTCGCGTGTCATTGCGGAGCGTATACCCATGAAAATCTCTAACAGATTCTTTGCCGGCGTCTTGGTCTTAGGTTTGGCGCTGTTCCTCACAGTAGACGCCGCGGCTGCCGATGCCGCAGCTTGGCGTGTGTATGTGACCAACGAAAAGTCTGGCACGCTCAGTGTTATTGAGGGACCGGGCAATCAGGTGGTGGCGACTGTTGCGCTGGGCAAGCGGCCGCGCGGTCTCAAGATAAGCCCGGATGGCAAGCAGCTGTTTGTGGCACTCAGCGGCTCACCTGCTGCCGGGCCTGGTGTGGATGAGAGCAAGTTGCCGCCGGCCGACAAGAGTGCTGACGGTATCGGTGTGTTTGATGCGGCAACGCTGACACGCGTACGCGTCATACGGGGTGTGTCCGATCCAGAACAGCTTGCGCTCAGTCACGATGGCAAGCAGTTGTTCGTTGCCAGTGAAGACACCGGTCAGTTGGTGGTGCTGGATGTGTCCAGCGGCAAGCGCTTAGCAGCGCTTAAAGTGGGCGGCGAGCCTGAGGGCATCAGTGTCACACCTGATGGTCGCTACGTGTATGTCACCTCCGAGGCAGACCATCAGATTTCTGTAGTTGAGGTTGCCTCGCGGAAGGTTGTGGCGCGCGTTGTGGTGGGTGCTCGCCCGCGCTTTACCTCGTTCTCGGCCGATGGCAGCCGTGCCTACGTCAGCTGCGAGGATGTCGGCGTGCTCTATGTGCTCGACGCGCGTAAGTTTGTGGTGCTCGATCAGATCAAGCTCGAAGGTTTGCTCATGCGTCCGGTCGGCTCCGTTGTGTCGGCTGATGGCTCGAAGTTGTATGTGGCCACGGGTCGCGGCAAGCAGGTCATGGCCATCGACCTGACAACCGACAAAGTGGTGGGGCAGGTTGAAGCGGGCAGTCGTCCCTGGGGCATCGACATCAGTCCCGATGGCCGATCGCTCTACACGGCCAATGGCTCGTCCAACGATGTCAGCGTGATCGATGCAGCTACGCTCAAGGTCACGGCGAGGCTGCCGGTGGGCGAGAGTCCATGGGGCGTAGTGGTGGGAGTCAAACCCTAAACGCAGCTGGCGTCAGGGGGTCAAGGTCGAGCGCACTGCCCAGCCACCGAGCCAAACCAAGGCCAGCGACCCAACCAGGTGGGCGCTGGCGGCGCCCAAAGCCAAGGCCGTGCGGCCCGCTTGCAGCAGCGCCACCACCTCCAGCGAATAGCTGGAAAACGTGGTGAGGCCCCCTAGAAAGCCGGTGATGGCAAACAGCCGGTAAGCGGACGGCAGGTCGGTGCGCATCAGCAGCCAGGCGCCAATTGCACCGGCCAGCAGCGCTCCCACCAGATTTGAGGCCAAAGTGCCCAGCGGCACGGCCGGGAACAGCGGGTTAAGGCCTAGCCCCAGGGCATAGCGCAGACAGGCACCTAGCCCGGCGCCGACAAATACAGTCAAAAAGGCAGTGAGGTTCATGGTGCGGATATCATCACGGCCCTGCGCCGTCGCGTAAACTTCTTTCCCGTCCGCCCCGGTAGCTCAGTGGATAGAGCACTCGCCTCCTAAGCGAGGGGTCGCAGGTTCAACTCCTGCCCGGGGCACCATTTAAGGGATGCCGATGTCCACTCGCCGCCAGTTTCTTGTTGCCTCCAGTTCACTGCTGCTTGCGGCACCCATGGCGCGTGGAGCCACGGGAGCGTCGCCGCGTTTTGCTGCAGATCCGTTCAGTTTGGGTGTGGCCTCTGGTTTCCCCACGCCAGATAGCATGGTGTTGTGGACACGTTTGGCACCGCAGCCACTGGCTCCCGGTGGCGGCATGGATCCGGTGGTTGTGCCTGTTCAGTGGGAACTGGCAGCAGATGAGCGCTTTGCCAAAGTGGGGCGCAGCGGCATTACATGGGCTGAGCCTGCACTAGGTCACAGTGTGCATGTGGAGCCCGAAGGCTTAGAGGCTGGTCGCGATTACTGGTACAGGTTTCGGGTGGGTAACGCTGTAAGCCCTGTTGGACGCACCTGGACAGCGACACCCACTGGTCAGTCGCGCAACAGCCTGCAGATTGCAGTGGCGTGCTGCCAGCATTGGGAAACAGGCTTTTATACGGCCTATCAGCAGATGCTGCGTGATGCGCCAGACCTCATCCTGCATGTGGGCGACTATATCTACGAGAACAACCGCGGGCGCAATCGGGTGCGCGACCACGGTACGGCAGAGTGCTACACGCTGGAAGATTACCGAGCGCGCTATGCGCTGTATCGCAGCGATGCCGGACTGCGTGCCGCACATGCCTCGTGTCCGTGGCTGTTGGTTCCCGACGACCATGAAATAGATAACGACTACGCCAATGACATCTCTGAAGACGACGACCTGCCGTCGCTGTTTCTAGCGCGCAGAGCCCTGGCCTATCAGGCGTATTACGAAAATCAGCCACTGCCACGTCGGGCTGTGCCCATGGGCCCGGACATCCGCCTGTACAGCAGTCGCGCGCTGGGCGATCTGGCCAGCATTCATCTGTTGGATGAGCGCCAATACCGTTCGCCGCATGCCTGTCCCGCACCGGGCCGGCGCGGCGGCAATCGTGTGTATGTCGATGACTGCCCGCAGTTGCTCGATCCGTCGCGCACCATGCTCGGAGCGCAGCAGGAAGCTTGGATAGACGCGCGACTGGCTAGCGATAAGGCTCGTTGGAACCTGGTGGTGCAGGGCGTGGTAACTGCCTATGTTCAGGAAGAGCCTGGCTCCAAGCTGCGCTACTGGACTGATAGCTGGAACGGTTATGCGCCGGCGCGGCAGCGCTTAATGGATAGTATCGCCAATCGTGCCCCGCCTAATCCGCTGATCATCGGTGGCGACATCCATGCCTTTATTGCTAGTGATATCCGTCGTCGCCCCGGCGACAACAGCACGCCGTTACTGACTAGCGAGCTGGTGGCCACGTCGGTCAGTTCCGAAGGACCGGGAAAGGCTGTCATCGATGCCACGCTCGGCGGGCGCCCTGAAGTGCACTATGCCGACGATGCCAAGCGCGGCTATCTGCGTCTGCAGCTCGATGCTAAGCAGGTACGTGCAGACATGGTGGCGATGGATAGCGTGCGTGAACCCACCAGCAAGGCCACCGTAGCTGCCTCATTCGTGCTGGAAGCCGGTCGCAGAGGGTTGCAGTCAGCCTGAGTAGCGGCTGTAAATGCTGGCCAGTTTGGTGCCGATGCTGCGAAAGGTATAGGTCGATTCGGCTAGATCAACAGCAGCGTTAGACAATTGTGTGCGCAGCGCTGCGTCGTCAAACAAGCGTAAGCAGTGCGCCACGAGCCCTTCTGAGGTATCGGCTAGCAGGACGTTCTTGCCGTCTGTCACATCGATGCCTTCGCAGGCAATCGGATGGGCCACGATCGCGCAGCCCATCGCCAGTGCATCCAATATCTTGAGCTTGGTTCCGCCGCCATCGGTGATTGGGCAGAAGTAGACCTGTGCGCCTTGTATCCAGGTACGCACATCATCCACAAAGCCCGGCACTGTAACGGCTGTGTCGCTAGCTGCGGCTTGCAGCAACTGAGCACCCGGCGCCTTGCCGACAATGGCTATGCGTGCCTGCGGTCGCTGCGCTTTGATGAGGGGCCACAGTTCGTTGATGCACCAGCGCATGGCTGTGGCATTGGGATACCAGTCGAGACGACCTGCGAACACCAGCGACTGTGGTGGTGCTGCGGGTGCGCCGGGATCCTGGCGAAAGTAGTCTGTGTCGACGCCGTTAGGGATCACTTCTGTTTTTAACGTGCTGCCGCATTGCGCTTGTAATCGCTCGGCGTCCAGCGCAGAGCACACCAGATGTGCCGCGAATTGCTCCGCCACTTGTTTTTCATACTGCGCCAGACGCTGGCCTTCCTGCCGGTAGTACCAGGCGCGCAGTGGCTGCTGTTCCAGTTCTGCGCGCCTCAACAGCATGGCCGACTCGATGTTGTGGTGGTTCATCAGGCGAGGCAGTGCGCGCATGGGCCCGGGCAGCTGGGCATAGGGTGCCAAGCTGATCGTGTCGAAATGCACGGCATCGTATTGGGTGTCGGCTAGTGCCTGTTGTACCGCTGCGCCGTAGTGCTCGCATTGCGTCCAGCGCACGGTATAGGTCTGGCCCGCCAAGGCTCGCAGTGCCAACAGCGGCTTGCGCCAACGACCGCCATCCACCGGCAGTGGTAGTACGGTGCGCAGACGGCAGAAGCCGTTCATGTGCTCTATCGCGTGTTGAAGAGTGGCAGTATCGGCATGATGCGCCGCCTGATGAAAGGCCACGACGTCTACCTGATGATGGCGTGACAACTCTCGGATGAGATTATAGGAGCGCTGTTGCACACCGCCTTTTGGCGGGTAGGGCACTAGGTGCGATAGCCACAGGATACGCATGGCGCGCAGCCTGTCAGGCCATCAGATCGAACACCAGCACTTCGGCCCCGTTGCCTTGTTCAAATCGCAACTGCGTCACACCATCAGTGGCCAGCGCGTCGCCGGCGCGCAGCAGTTCACCGTTTATACATAATGTACCGCGCAACACTTGAACCCAGCCTTTGCGGTGCGTGCCCAGCTGCAGTGTGTCGTGCTCGGTACCGTCAAACTGCCCGGCATAGACGATGGCGTCAGCGTTGATACGAACACCTTGCTCGGCAGCATGGGGTGAAGCAATGACGCCCAGCTGCCCGCGAATCGTATCGCGTGCTATGCGCTGTTGTTGGTAGCCAGGCTCAATGCCCAGTTGGGCAGGTTCGATCCAGATCTGCAGAAAATGCGTGAGCTGACCTTGAGCGTGGTTGTGTTCGCTGTGACGCACACCAGTGCCGGCGCTCATGCGTTGAATGTCATCAGGGGGTATCAGCGACACAGTACCCAAGCTGTCTGTGTGGGACAGTTCTCCGTCCAGCACATAGCTCAAGATCTCCATATCGCGATGTCCGTGCATGCCAAAGCCCATGCCTGGGGCGATCCGATCTTCGTTGATGACACGCAGGTTGCCCCAGCCCATCCGCTGCGGATCGTGATAACCCGCAAACGAAAAGCTGTGCCAGCTTTCCAGCCAGCCATGCTGGGCATGGCCGCGCGTTGCAGCGCGGCGCACTTGTTGGCTGCCGTGGGTCGTCTCAGAGTTGGAGGGCACTGATCTGCTCGCGGGCGCTTTGCATGGCCGCTATCGAAACGGCTTGACCCATGGCCAGCCCTTCGGCGCGTACCGCAGTGACATCAGTCAGACCAATGAATGCCAACATGCGCATCAGCCAAGGCAGTTGAGGATCCTCGTTTGCGGCATAGATGCCGCCGCGCGCCAGAGCCAGGTACACCTTCTTGCCGGTGAGCAAACCTTGCGGGCCGTTTTCGGTGTACTGAAACGTGACGCCGGCGCGAGCAACTGCATCAAACCAACCCTTAAGCTGTGCAGGTACCGCGAAGTTGTACATCGGTACGCCAATGACCACGAAATCCGCAGCCTGCACCTGGGCGATGGCCTGGTCAGTGCGGTCCACCAGTGCCTGCTGCGCGCTGCTGCGTTGCCCAACCGGCGCGAAGTGGGCCCCTAAAAACCCGTTATCCAAAAGGGGCAGCGGGCTGGCGCCAACGTCCAGCAGCTGGATAGCGCAGGTGGGGTTTGCGTCGTGCAGTCTGGCAACAATTTCGCTGGCCAGTGCCGATGAGGCGGAGTCTGCGCCGCGAATGCTGGCGTTGATCTGAAGAATGCTCACATGTCCTCCATTGCGTAACTCCTACATTCTAAGGCTGTTGCAGGGCACAGGGTGAGGGTTTAGACACTCATTTACTGTAAAAAACTGAGAACTGGCTCGGGGCGGCCGGGGCCTCGCTACAGCGACCATCCACGCTATTACCGGCATTGCGCCGCAGCTTGGATATGGCACAACTATGGCTCGCACAGACGCATCGGCTACACCTGACACCGGCCTGTTGAAACTTGCGTTTCGCAAAGCAGACGTTAGTCGCCTTTCAGTTGTGGGTACCGATCTTGTCCTGGTGATGAAGGACGGCTCGCAACATGTGCTGCAAGACATGGGCTTGCAGGCCATGACGCGCCCGGATCTGCGGGTGCAATTTGCCGATGGTTCGGCCGATGTCAGTGACCTGCTGGCTCAGGCTGGTCCCATCAGCCTTGCCAAGGTGGTGGCCGAGGTTGCCGTGTCTACAGGAGACGGCGATCCGCTTAACAAAACCAAGGCGTCAGCAGCCGAAGTGTCTGCCGATGCATTGGCGACCAGTGATGCCACCGCAGCCCCGCCTGCTGCACCGGCCTTGGCCGGTATTGTCACGGCAGATCTGTCGGTGAAATCCGCTGCTGCTAGCACCAACTTCAAGAGCGATGCCCCTCCGGTCACTGTGACGCCGCGCATCGATGCGGCAGCGTCACCGTCTACACCGTCGACGCCAGCGCCACCGGTGCCGCCTCCGCCGGTCGAGACCATCAGCATCAATGTGGCGTGGACTAACGTCACCGGTCAGACGCAGAACGCGGGTGCGGATAAAACCACAATCATGGGCACGGGCGGCAGTGCGCGCTCGGCTACCGATACGTCTGCGGCGGCTCAATCCGAGCCTGAGACCATTACGGGTACCGCCGGTGTGGATGTCATCACGGGTGACGACCCGGCTGCATTGGGTAGCGGCTTTGCGCGTGTGCTCACCCTGCAGCTGGGTGCCAGCCATGAGTTGACACTGACATCGTTGCTGATTAAGGGCATTCCAAGTGATTGGAAGATCGTCGGTGCGACGCAGGTTGGCAGTGATTGGAAAGTGGACCTGACACCGGAAATCATCGCGGCCAACAAGGTCACGCTGACTGTGCAGTATCCCGTGTTGGCAGATGGCGCCGGGACGGGTGATAAAACCTTTGATCTGTCGATCGAAGCTGAAGGGTCGACCGACCAAGGCGGCATCAACGGCGTGCTGGCGATACCGGCTGTCGTACGCGATGTGCAGGGTCCGGGCGACATGGTCTATGCCTCTGGAGGCAAGACTGGTGTGGTGTTTGCTGCCTATGGTTTGGGCGACGTTATTTATGCCGGCGCCGGTAACGACACCGTATCTGGTGGCATCGGCCATGACCGCATCTACGGCGAAGCTGGTAACGATAAGCTCGATGGTGGCGCCGGCAACGACACATTGGATGGTGGCGCTGGTGCCGATGAACTCATCGGTGGCACAGGCAAAGATGTGGCTACCTACATGGCTTCTGCTGCTGGTGTGCGCATCGACTTGACCGCCGGCACGGCTGCCGGTGGTGACGCCGAGGGCGACAAACTAAAAGAAATAGAGAGCCTGGTTGGGTCGCAGTTTGCCGATGTGCTGCAGGGTAGCGTCGATGCCAACGTCCTGGACGGCCAGGCTGGCGATGACCTGCTTGAAGGACGCGCCGGTGCCGATACGCTGATTGGTGGCGAGGGCTTTGATACGGCGGACTATGCGGCGTCTTCTGCCGGCGTCACCGCAAGTCTTGTAACCGGCGATGGCGTGGGTGGCGACGCCGAAGGCGACAAGCTCAGCGGCATTGAGTCGCTCATTGGTTCCGCTTTTGCAGACAAGCTGATTGGCGATACCAAGGCCAACCTTCTGCGCGCTGGAGCTGGTGACGACACGCTGGTGGGTGGTGCGGGAGCCGATACGCTCTATGGCGGCGATGGAATCGATACGGTGTCTTATGCGGACTCCGCAGCAGCCATTGATGTCGGTCTGGACAGCAGTCCGACACATGGTGGTGATGCCGAAGGTGATCGGCTCTTCGAGATCGAAAATGTGGTCGGTTCTAAATACAACGACCAGATCAGCGGTAACTCGCTGGCCAATATCCTCGATGGTGGTGACGGTAACGATTGGCTTGAGGGCGGTGCCGGTGCCGACACATTAATAGGTGGCGATGGCACTGACACGGCCAGTTATCTCGAAGCTCGTGCGGCCGTGGTGGCCAGCCTAACTGATGCGACGATCAATACCGGAGAGGCCAAGGGCGACAGCTATACCAGCATCGAAAATCTGGAAGGGTCGGAGTACGGCGACAAGCTGTTTGGCGACTCAAAATCAAACGTACTCATTGGCAATGCTGGCGATGACACCCTAAGCGGTGGTGCCGGTGACGATACGCTGATCGGCGGTGTGGGTGCCGATCAGCTCGATGGTGGTGAAGGCATAGATCTGGTCAGTTATTCCGATGCAGTGGTCGGTGTTACCGCCAGTCTCGAAACCGGTGGTACGCGTGGCGATGCAGACGGTGACCGCTATAGCGGCATCGAAAATTTGCTCGGCAGCCGCTATTCCGACTCGCTCAGTGGCGATGCCGCGGCCAACGTACTCGAGGGTGGTCGTGGCAACGACACCCTGTCTGGCGGCGGCGGCGCAGACAAACTACTGGGTGGTACCGGATTCGACGTGCTCAGTTATGTCGGTGATGTCACGGGTGTCACGGTCAATTTGGAAGCGGGCACTGCCGATGGTGGTGAAGCGACCGGCGACACGATGGAAGGCATTGAAGGTGTTTGGGGCGGCAGTGGCAACGATAGGCTTATAGGCGACAGCTATGCCAACGAGCTACTGGGCTATGCCGGCAACGACACGCTGATTGGCGGTGGCGGTGACGACACAGTGATGGGCGGTGCAGGCGATGACCTGCTCACTGGTGGCACCGGTGCGGACGTGCTGGACGGTGGCGAAGGCGTTGATCTTGCCAGCTATGCCGCAGATACCGCTGGCATCATTGTGGATCTTGCGCGCGGCACTGGCGTGGGTGGTGAGGCTCATGGTGACGTGCTGTCAGGCATCGAGAATGTCATCGGTGGGTCCGGTAGCGACATCCTTGTGGGCACTGCGGCCGTAAACCGTCTTGAGGGCGGTAAGGGCGATGACCTTTTGGAAGGTGGCGCTGGTGGCGATGAGCTGCTCGGCGGCGATGGCAACGACACGGCAGCCTATCGCGGTGCAGCGACGGGCGTGTTGGCTAACTTAGCTGATCAATCCGCCAACACCGGCGATGCCGCAGGGGATAAATACAGCAGCATCGAGAACCTGATCGGCTCGGCCTTTGACGACGTGTTAATTGGCGACGCCGGCGATAACAACCTGCAGGGTGGCGGTGGTAACGATCGCCTCACAGGTGGTGTGGGCGCCGATACCCTGGCCGGTGGCGAGGGTAGCGACTGGGCCTTGTATGGCACCTCTGCGCAAGCTGTGACTGTCGATCTGACGGCGGGTCTGGGACTGGGTGGCGATGCCGAAGGCGATAAGCTATCGAGCATCGAAAACGTGCAGGGAACTGTTGGCGCAGACGTGCTCATGGGCAGCGCTGCCGCCAATATTCTAATCGGTGGCCAAGGCGACGATCTCATCGAGGGTCGCGCCGGCGGTGACCTGCTCGACGGTGGCGACGGTGTCGATACGCTTTCCTATGAACATGCTGGCGGTGGCGTTGCCGTAAGTCTTACTTCCGGCAGCGGTACCGTGGGCGATGCAGCCGGCGACGTGCTGCTGGGCTTTGAACACCTGATGGGCTCGGCCTATGCCGACGCGCTGACCGGTGACGCCGGTGCCAATCGCATCATTGCGGGCGACGGTGATGACACGCTGGAAGGTATGGCGGGAGCCGACACTCTGGTGGGTGGCGGCGGCAGTGATACCGCAAGCTATGCCTCTGCTGGCTCCGCGGTGGTTGCAAGCCTTGCCGTGCCTGTCAATAACACCGGCGATGCAGCGGGTGATCGCTATGACAGCATTGAAAACCTGAGTGGTTCAGCCTTTGATGACCGCTTGACCGGCGATGCGGGTAACAACGTTATTGATGGTGGTGCAGGTAATGATTTTGTTATAGGCGGCGCCGGTGGCGACGCGCTGATCGGTGGCGATGGCATCGACACTGTCAGCTATGCCGCTGCCGCGGGCGCGGTATCGGTCAACTTGAGCACAGGCAAGGGCGTCGGCAGTGATGCCAGTGGTGACACGCTGGATCAGGTTGAGAATCTGCTTGGATCAGGCTATTCGGACGTGCTGGTTGGCTCCAATGTTGCCAACCGTTTCGAAGCAGGCGCGGGCGACGATACGCTCGATGGTGGTGTGGGTGCGGACACGCTCATCGGCTCGCTGGGTGACGACCTTTATGTGGTCGATAACAGTGGCGATCAAGTTACAGAGGCCTTCGAGGAAGGCACGGACAGCGTGCGCTCGTCGATCAGCTATGCGCTGACAGACAACGTTGAGAATCTGGAGTTGACCGGTAGCGGGGATACCAGCGGAACCGGCAACGCGCTGGCCAACAACATCAAGGGTAACACCGGTAGCAACCTCATCGATGGCGGGAGCGGGGCCGACTCCATGGCCGGTGGGGCCGGTGATGACACCTATAGGGTGGAGTCTACGGGTGACCTAGTCATCGAAGATGAAGGTAGCGGCACAGATAGCGTCATCGCGTCGATCAGCTACAAGCTAACGTCAAACGTTGAGAACCTGACTCTAACAGGCGGGGCTAGTCTGACCGGCACGGGTAACGAGCTGGCAAATCAGATCACCGGAAACACTGGCGACAACCTGATCGACGGCGGCGCTGGTGCCGATACGATGGCAGGTACTGCCGGCGACGATACCTATATCGTCGACAGCCTCGGTGACCGGGTTATTGAGGCTAATGCAGAGGGCCTCGATACAGCGCAGTCCAGCGTCAGCTTTGTGCTGAGCCAGAATGTCGAGAACCTGTACCTGACGGGCACTGCCAACAGCAGTGGCACCGGCAATATCCTCGCCAACGTCATCGTCGGCAACAGCGGCAACAACGCCATGGACGGTGGGGCCGGCGCCGACACCATGACCGGTGGGCAGGGTGATGACAGCTACGTCGTGGAGAGCGTGGGCGACCAGATTACAGAGCTAAGTGATGAAGGCATCGATCTGGTGTTGACGTCTATCGACTATACGCTGGGCATAAATCTTGAGAACTTGACGCTCACCGGCATCAATAATATTAACGCTATCGGCAACAGTGTTGACAACGTCCTTACGGGCAATGATGGCAACAACGTGCTGGACGGCCGTGCCGGTGCAGACACCATGGCGGGCGGGACTGGCGACGATACCTATTACGTGGACAACGCACGCGATCGCGTGATTGAACAGTCTAACTCCGGTGTAGACAACGTGTTGTCTGGCGTGAGTTTTGCGCTGGGCGCAAACATAGAGAACATCACACTGACCGGTTTCGACAACATCGATGCAACCGGTAACGAGTTGAACAACCGTATCGTTGGCAACACCGGTAACAATCTACTAGATGGTGGCCAAGGTGCAGACACCCTGATCGGTGGCGTTGGTGACGATACCTATGTCGTCGATGGCAATGGCGATCTGGTGCAAGAGAGCTTTGGCGAGGGCACTGACACAGTGCGCTCGTCCATCAGCTACCTGCTGGGCTCCAGCATTGAAAACCTGGCGCTGACAGGCAACGGCAACATTAACGGCGCCGGCAATGAGCAGGCCAATGTCATCGAAGGCAACGCCGGCAACAACGTGTTGGACGGCGCTAGTGGTGCCGACAGTATGGCCGGTGGGGGTGGCGACGACAGTTACTACGTTGATGACCTGCGCGACTCGGTAACCGAGGGCGTCGGTGCAGGCATTGACACCGTTTATTCGTCAGTGGACTACAGCTTGGGCGGTAACCTCGAGAACCTGACATTGACCAGCTACGGCAATATCAGCGGCACCGGCAACACCCTTGGAAACCTCATAACCGGCAACTCGGGCAACAACGTCCTCGATGGTGGATTTGGTGCGGACACGCTGATTGGCGGTGCCGGAAACGACACCTACAGCGTGGATAACTCGGCTGATGTGGTCATAGAGCAGGCTGGAGAGGGCACGGACCTGGTTCGCTCGTCGGTAAGCTTCGCCCTAAGCAGTACGCTCGAGAACCTGACCTTGACAGGTGGGGCAGACATCAATGCCACGGGTAACAGCGGCGCAAACATTCTTATAGGCAATGAAGGTGTCAACGTCATTGATGGCGGCTTGGGTGCCGACACCATGGCCGGCGGTGGTGGAGATGATATCTATGTCATCGATAGTGCAGGCGACGTTGTTTCCGAGGCTGTCGCAGCGGGTATAGATTCTGTGCGCTCTGCGATCAGCTATGGCTTGACTGCAAACGTAGAGAATCTCGAGCTGATAGGCGCTGAGAACCTCGGGGGAACAGGCAATACGCTGGCCAATCAACTGACCGGCAATGCTGGCAACAACTTGTTAGATGGCGGCATTGGTGCAGACACCCTCAGCGGCGGTCTGGGTGACGATATATATGTGGTCGATAATGCGGGTGATCGCGTTGTCGAGGCGTTCGGCGAAGGCGCCGATCTAGTGCGCGCGTCGGTCAGTTACACGCTGACTGATAACGTGGAGAACCTCGAGCTGACTGGCTCAGACAACCTCAACGCCACTGGAAATCAGCTTGCAAATAGCCTGAGTGGCAACGAAGGCAACAATATTCTTGATGGTGGCGCTGGATCCGACACCATGGCTGGTGGCGCCGGCGATGACACCTATGTGGTTGACAGCGCCGGCGACGTGGTTCGTGAGGCCGGTGGTGAAGGTAACGATACGGTCCAGTCTAAGGTCAGCTATGTACTGACCTCCAATGTTGAGAATCTGGAGCTGACCGGCACCGGTAACACCAATGCAACCGGCAACGTGCTGGCCAATCGGGTTACTGGCAATGTTGGCGATAACGTAATTGATGGTGGTCTTGGTGCCGACACACTCACTGGCGGAGCCGGTAACGACACCTATGTGGTTGATAACACGGGCGACCGTGTTGTAGAGAATCCTGATGAAGGTGCGGACCTGGTACGTTCGAGCGTTGACTTCACGCTGGCTGATGGCCTGGAGAATCTGGAGCTGACCGGCGATACAGACCTGCGCGGCACCGGTAACACAGACCGCAATCTCATCACTGGAACAGCCGGTAACAACGTGCTGGATGGTGGCGCCGATATCGACACCCTGATAGGCGGTGCGGGCGATGATACCTATTACGTAGATAACACCGCTGATGTCGTAACCGAGACCTCCGGCAACGGTATCGACACCGTATATTCAAAAGCCACCTACACGTTGGCTGGCAACATTGAAAACCTTAATCTAATCGGCGGTAGCAACATCAATGCTACGGGGAATTCTCTAGCTAATCAGATTACTGGTAATAGCGGGAGCAACCGTATAGATGGCGGTGCCGGGGCCGACACCATGACCGGTGGTACTGGCGACGACACCTACGTTGTAGACAACCTGAATGACATCGTTGTAGAGAACAGCAACGAAGGTCGCGATACTGTGCGTTCCACCATCAGCTATACGCTGGGTGACAACCTTGAAAGCCTGTTGCTGACGGGTTCAGCCAATATCGATGCCACGGGTAACGAACTGGCCAACGCTTTGACAGGCAACGCAGGTCGCAACGTGCTCAACGGTGGCCTGGGCGCCGACACCATGGCCGGGGGCGCCGGCAACGATACGTATTACGTAGACGATTCCGGTGATGTGGTTACCGAGAACGCCAGTGCCGGTACCGACACAGTGGTTACTGCCTTGAGCTACACGCTTGGCAAGAACGTCGAGAATCTGCTGGTCACTGGTTCAGCCAATGTGGCTATCGCTGGCAACGAGTTGGCCAACCAGTTGATTGGCAACAGTGGCGACAACGCCATTAACGGCGGCGTCGGCGCAGACACAATGACCGGTGGTGCTGGAAACGATACCTATTACGTTGACAACAGTGGCGATGTCATCGTTGAAAGCACCTCGGTGAGTGGCGGATTCGACACTGTCGTGGCAGTGGCGACAACAATTCTGAGCGAAGGCTTGGAATCGCTGGTGCTGACTGGCACTGCTGATATCAATGGCAAAGGCAACTCCTCTGCCAACCGAATCACAGCTAACGACGGAAACAACATCCTTGACGGAGCCACTGGCAGCGACACGCTCGAGGGTGGTCAGGGCAATGACACTTATGTCATCGATAATCCTGGCGACGTAATGATCGAGGCCGCTGATGCCGGCATTGATACCGTACGAACCAATATGAGTTGGACTCTGGCTGAGCATTTCGAGAACCTCGAGTTGACTGGTCTTGAGGATCTAACTGGCACTGGAAGTGCAGTGGCCAATGCTTTGACTGGTAACGCTGGTAATAACGTATTGGATGGTCGTGGTGGCGCTGACACGATGAAAGGCGCGGCCGGTGACGATACCTACTACGTTGATAATATCAACGACGTAGTGACTGAGGTGGACGGCGAGGGTAACGATACCGTTTACAGTGCTGTCAGTTATCGGTTGGGAGCTGCTGTTGAGCAGCTGGTACTAACTGGCACTGGTGATCTGAACGCCACCGGCAATGAGGTCGGCAATACTATTACGGGCACTAGTGGTGCCAACCGTATCGATGGCGGCGGCGGCGCCGACACCATGCGCGGCCTTGGCGGCGATGATATCTATTTCGTCAATAACACCGGTGATGTGGTTGTAGAGCAGGACGGTGACGGCACAGACACGGTGCGCTCTGAAGTCAGCTACACGCTGGGTTCCTATGTTGAGAACCTTGAACTGCAGGGAACCGGCAATGTTTCTGGTACTGGCAACGCTCAAGACAACCGTGTTGTCGGTACTGCTGGCAACAACCTGCTAAGCGGCGGCGGGGGCGCAGATACCCTCGTTGGTGGGTACGGTAACGATACATTTATCGTCAACGACAGCCGCGTCGTGGTGCAGGAGAACTCTGGCGAAGGTAACGACGTGGTGCGTAGCAGCGTCAGCTATACCATTTTGGCCGGCGTCGAAAACCTTGAGCTGACGGGTACGGATAACATATCCGGCACCGGCAACGAAGAGGCCAACCAGCTGATTGGCAACGACAGCAACAATACACTCGATGGTGGCATGGGCGCCGACACGATGGCCGGTGGCTTGGGTAATGACAGCTACATCGTAGACGACATCAATGATGTCGTGTCTGAAGGCCTGAACGAGGGCCGTGACGTGGTCAAGGCCAGCATCAGCTACCAAGTGGGTCCAAACATTGAGGACCTGACCCTGACCGGCGTGTCCAGCATCAACGGCACTGGCAGCGATGTGGACAACATTCTGCGGGGCAATGCGGGCAGCAATATTCTCGACGGTCTCGAGGGTGCCGACAGCATGTACGGCGGAGCCGGCAGCGACACCTACGTTGTTGACACTGCGGGTGACGTTGTTGTTGAACTGGCGTTGGAAGGCACCGCAGATACCGTCAAGGCTTCTGTGTCCTATTCGCTAACGGCACAAGTCGAAAATGTAATCCTCACGGGCATCGACAACATCAACGCCACTGGTAACGAGCTGGACAATCAGCTCACCGGCAACAGTGGTGATAACCGCTTGGATGGCGGCATCGGCGCCGATGCTATGGCTGGTGGTACCGGCAATGACTGGTACGTTGTTGACAATGCGCTGGACACGGTGAGTGAGGGTGTGGATTCCGGGACCGATACCGTGCAGACCCAGCTCAGCTATGCGCTCGGCGCCAACGTAGAACACTTGCTGTTGACCGGGACTGACAACGTGTCAGGCACGGGCAATACGCTGAGCAATGACATTCGTGGTAATAGCGCCAGCAACCTGTTGGACGGTGGTGCGGGGGTCGACAAGCTGACTGGCGGCTCGGGCGATGACACCTATCAGGTGGATGACACGCTAGATGAGGTGGTTGAGCTGTCGGGCGAGGGCACCGGGCGCGACACCGTCAACTCCACAGCCACCTGGGTCATGTCTGCCAATGTGGAAGTGCTCAACCTGCAGGCTGGCGGCAACATTGACGCCACCGGCAATGACCTCGATAACACGATAACCGGCAACACTGGCAACAACGTCATCGATGGCGGCGCTGGTGCTGATGCCATGACCGGCGGACAGGGCGACGACCAGTACGTGGTCGATAATGTTGGGGACGTCGTTACGGAGCTTGCCAGCGAAGGTATGGATAGTGTTCGTAGCAGTATCTCTTATGCACTGACGGCCAATGTTGAGACTCTGACGCTGACCGGTGAGAGTGATCTGAAGGGCACTGGCAACGAGCTGGCTAACCGGATTTATGGAACCACAGGCGCCAACCTTCTCGATGGTGGTGCTGGCAATGACACGCTGATCGGCTACCGTGGCGATGATATCTATATTGTGGATTCTTCTTTGGATGTGGTGGTCGAGGCGGTTGACGCCGGCTACGACATCGTTCGCTCCAGTGCCAACTATGCGCTCAGTGGCGACATTGAGCAGCTAGAGTTAACCGGCGCCGGCAATATCAGCGGCACAGGTAACGACCTTAACAACACCATCAATGGCAATAGTGGTAACAACTGGCTGGATGGCGGTGCTGGCGATGACACGCTGACTGGTGGTGCTGGCGATGACACCTATGTGGTCGATAGTGTTGGGGACCTACTGATAGAAACCGGTGGTGGCAACGACACGGTGCGCTCGTCGATCACTTGGGCATTGGGCGCCACCTTCGAGAACCTTACGCTGATTGGCACTGCCAATATCGATGCAACAGGCACTAGCGGTGCCAACGTTATTATTGGCAACGAAGGCAATAACCTCATCACGGGCATGGGCGGTGCGGATACGCTATTGGGCCTAGGCGGAAATGACACATTCGTAACGCCAGACTTGTCGTATGCCGCGCTGGATGGCGGCACAGGCTTCGACATCCTCAAGGCCAATGGCCTTGGACTGAGCACTCTGTCGCAGATTTCAGGCAAGACGCTGGGCTTGGAACAGCTGGACATCAGCGGTGGATCCGCCGAGATCCTCAACATCAGCAAAGTGGATGTAAATGCTGCAGGCTTTGTAGGCAAGTCTGCGACCCCGACTAGCGGCTACTACCTCGAGATTGCAGCAGATGGCAGTACTGGCGTGCTTGGCGCTGCGGGCCGTGACGTCATTTTGCTGGATCAGACTCAATACAATTACGTTGCAAACCAGACTGGGGCTGCAACGGTCAGCTTGGGCGGTAGCGGTTCGGTAGCAACGGTCTATACGGCAGTAGATGCCAGCAAGCCCGGGCTTGCCATCGACAACAACGCGCTGGTCCTGCCCAATGCCGATAACCTCACCAATATTTGGGGTCGTGTTGCGGATCCGGGAGGCCTTGCGCCGCCGCTACTGGTTGGCATGTCGACGTGGCTAGACGGCACCGACATCGACGGCGATGGCGTGGTTGAAGGCTTGGGCGAAAGCGGGCTGGTAGCAGGCACAGACAATGTTGCCGCCGGTACGGCAAACCTGTCGGTATGGGTCGACAAGAGCGGTGCGGGTAACGTGTTTACCCAGAATGCGCTTGCCTGGGACCCTACGCTCAAGGTCAACGCCGTCAACGGTCTTGCCTCAGTGACCTTTGATGGCAATGACCTGTTGGGTTCTTCTCTGTCCTTCGGCGCCAACTACACCATCTTCGCGGTCGGCTCCATGACCGGCAGCCAGAACGGACGGCTGGTCAACGGCACAGGGCAGCTCATCATGGGTTGGCATGGCGGTCAGCAAGACCGCTATTACGACAACAACTGGATCAACTACGGCACGCCTGTTGTGGCTGGTGTGACCAAACTCTACACCGCCCAAAACACGGTCACCTCGACGCCGACCGGCAACTTGATCACGGGTGCGTTGTACAGCAATGGCGTGTTGATTCCGTCTGATAGCGGCAATGCTTCCAGCAGTAACGCCGGTGTGCTCTATCTGGGTGGCACTTCCGGTTTCACTGAACTGAGCAAGGGCACGGTTTCAGAGCTGATCGTCTACAACCGTGCGCTGACCGACGATGAGCGCACTGCGGTTGAGGCCTATCTGCGTGCAAAGTGGGGTATTAACGGTGCGCCAGCGGCAGTCACGACGTCCTCTGGATTGGGCACAGTGGCCTGGGACAGCACTTGGACCCAAGCCAAGATTCAGTTCGGGACCAGCACTGCTGACACCCTCAACAGCAACTATGGCGCGGCAGCAGTTCGTGGCAGCAGCAAAGTAGATTCCGTGCTGTTCGGCGGCGATGGCAACGACACCTTGAATGGTGGCGACCGATTCGATGCCCTGTATGGCGGCAAGGGTGACGATAGTCTGAACGGCGGCGCTGGCATCGACTGGATGGCGGGCGGTGAGGGCAACGACACTTACGTCGTTGATACCGCTTACGACCAGGTCATCGAGCTGGCGGCGCAGGGCACGGACCTTGTCAATTCGTCGATCAGCTATGGACTTACCACCAACACAGAAAACCTGACGTTGACGGGCAGCGCCAGTAACAATGGTACTGGCAACGAGTTGGCCAACGTCATTACCGGCAATGCGGGTAACAACTATCTGCAAGGTCTGGCGGGTAACGATACGCTGCTGGGCGGTGACGGCAATGACGTCCTGGATGGTGGCGCCGGCATCGATTCGATGAACGGTGGCACTGGCGATGACACCTATTACATCGACAGCGCCAGCGATGTCATTGTCGATACCTCAGGTAACGACACGGTGGTGGCCAATACCTCATATATCCTTACCGTTGCCTCGGGTCTTGAAAACTTGACCTTCTCGGGAACCGGGTCGACAGGCACGATTACTGGTGTCGGCAACGCTAGCAATAACGTGTTTGTGACCAACCGGGAAGGGGCGGGCTTTGCCCTATCTGGCGGAGCTGGTGACGACACCTATAGGTTCTATGACCTTTACCCCACGGGTGTGTTCCCCACTTGGAGCGTGACCGAAAACGCCAGCGAGGGTACCGATACGCTGTGGTTCCAGCGCGACT
>JAPLSH010000019.1:332614-362120 GCA_026398735.1 Pseudomonadota bacterium
CAACGTGGGTACGGTTCTTACAATTACGCTGCCGGGCAATGTTGAAGTTCTGGATCTGACCAACACCTACAACGTTAACGGTGTGGGCACAGCTGGCAACGATAGGCTCATTGGCAGCGGTCGACTGTCGTACGGCTACTGGCAGACACTGACCGGTCTGGGTGGCGATGACACCTATGTGGTGAACATGATGCTCACCAACGTGGTGGAGGCCGCTGGCGGCGGCACCGACACGGTACAAAGCTATGTGGATTTCCGCTTGCCCGACTACGTAGAGAATCTAACGCTGCTGGCTACGGTCAATGGTTTTGGCAACTCGCTCAATAACACCATAGCCGGCAACGGCGGCAGCAATCGTATCGACGGTGGCGCCGGCGCTGACACCATGACCGGCAACGGCGGCAACGATACTTTTGTGGTCGACGACGCGGGGGATTCGGTCACCGGCGGCAGCGGTTTGGACATTGTCGAGACGACGCTGTCGAGCTGGTCGAACTTCAGTGTCGCGGGCAGCACATTGGAGAACCTGAGCTTTACCAACGGAATTGCTCACAGTACATCTGGTAACACCAATAACAACGTCATCACCGGCAATACGGGCAACGACACCCTGGGCGGCGGCGACGGCAACGACACGCTATATGGTGGTGGCGGCGCCGACACGCTGCAGGGTGGGAATGGCAATGACCGGCTGCAATCTATTGCACCGGGAGGTACGGGTGTTGTGACCGGTCTGCGTGGCGAGTACTTCAATAACACCAGTTATGCGGGCCTACCTGCGCTGGTTCGCCAGGACTCTCAGGTTAATTTCACTTGGGGCACCACCGCGCCGGATCCGCTGGTCAGCGCAGACAACTATTCTGTAGTTTGGACCGGCAACCTGACTATTACGACAGCAGGCACCTACAGTTTCAAGATCAGCGGGGATGACTGGAGCTATCTGTGGATAGATGGCCAGCAGATTGTCTCGGTAGCCGGCACGGCCACCAGTCTGCCGCTGACGCTGTCAGCCGGTACGCACAGCATCCGGTATCAAATGTACGAGGGTGGCGGCAACGCCACAGCAACCCTGCAATGGCAAACCCCTGGTGCTGCCAGCTTTGTGGTTATACCGGCCAATGCCTTGAGCTACGGTTCGGCAGCGGGCACGGACACTGTGGGCGATCGTCTGGAGGGCGGTGCTGGCAACGACACGCTGGTTGGTGGTGATGGTGCCGACACGCTGGTGGGCGGTACAGGCGACGACATCTATACCTATGGCCAGGGCGATACCATCATTGAACTGGCGGGTGAGGGCACCGATACCCTGCAGTCAGCCTCGACGGTAGACCTGACCGGTACTTTCATCGAGAACATCACACTGACCGGTTCGTCGGCCATCAATGCTACCAGTGGCGACGGAGTCAACACGATCCTCGGCAACTCGGCGGCCAACCTGATAGCAGGCGGCGGTGGTGACGACGTCCTCCGCGGTAATGGCGGTAACGATACGCTCGATGGTGGCGACGGTAACGACACGCTGCGCGCTGGCACACTCAGTGGCCTCTCGAATAACGCTTCGCTGCTTGGCGGTGCAGGGAACGACAACCTGATCGCCGGCAACAACAGCACGCTCAGCGGTGGCTCGGGCGCTGATACGTTGGTTGGCGGTAACGGCAGCACGCTCTTTGGTGACGACGGCAACGACAATTTGTCGCTACAAATTCTGTGGACACCCTCTGAACTGACCGGTAAGGCACTTTGGCTCGATGCCGCTGACCTCAATGGCAATGGCATTCAAGAAGGCGCTGCCGAGGCCGGTTTGGTCAATGGTCAGGTGGCTACCTGGGTCGACAAGAGCGGTAACACAGGGCGTG
This sequence comes from Pseudomonadota bacterium, assembly GCA_026398735.1. Lineage (GTDB taxonomy): Bacteria > Pseudomonadota > Gammaproteobacteria > Steroidobacterales > Steroidobacteraceae > ZC4RG30. Next base: position 334,471 of record JAPLSH010000019.1, read on the forward strand.
ACGCCATTCAGACCCTGACTGATCTGCGGCCCCTGTTGCTGATGGATGCGCAGAACGGCCTGCCAGTGGTGCGCTTTGACGGCTTCAACGATCGGCTTACGACAACCTTGTCGTCACTTACTGGCAATACCAACAGCCTGTTCTGGGTCCAGAACACCAGCGACGGTAATTACATGCCCTTGGGCACCAACAATGGTGTTACCGGCGGCGGCTGGATGCTGATTGCCAATAATGGTGATAGCACCCAAGATATCGCAGGTAGCTACACCGGAATGGGCACTGGTGTCAGCCACCAGGTCGGATCCTTCTACCGCGACGGCGCGCTGGCCAACTGGACGACACGTGCCAGCGTATACACCGCGCTCAACGGCACTGCGCATACCGTAGAGTCGATCAACCAGCCGTTCAATTTTAACGGCGCACTGTACATCGGCGGTGCGCTCGGCTACAGCGGCAGCAGCTGGAGCTTTGCTGGAGACATCAACGAGATATTGCTTACGACCAACACGCTAAGCATTACCGACAGACAACTGGTCGAGGGCTATTTGGCCTGGAAGTGGGGCACGCAAGCGCTGCTGCCCTCTGGTCATCCGTATGCAACGTCGGCGCCCATGATTGGGGCGAGCGCAGGTGGCTCGCTGTCCGGTGGTGCCGGTGACGACACGCTGACCGGTGGTCGCGGTGACGATACGCTCGATGGTGGCGTAGGCAACGACAGCATGGCTGGCGGGGCAGGCAACGACATCTATGTGGTCGAGTCGCTGACCGATGTGGTAACCGAGGCGGCCGGCGCTGGCACAGACACCATCCAGTCCTCGATCACGCTGACAACCTTAGCTGCCAACGTAGAGAAGCTGGTGTTGACGGGTACTGCCGCCATCAATGGCACGGGCAATGAACTGGACAACACGATCACGGGTAATAGCGCCGCTAATACGCTTGTCGGTTTGGCGGGTAACGACACGCTGGATGGTGGCGCAGGCGCAGACACGTTGATCGGCGGTACTGGCAACGACACTTACTATGCGGACGTTGCCGAAGACGTGGTGACCGAAGCGGTCAATGAAGGCACCGACACCGTGGTGGTTAGCCTGGATTGGACGCTGGGCACCAACCTTGAGAATCTCGTGCTGGCAGCAGGATCGGCAAACCTGGCCGGCTATGGCAACGTGCTGTCCAATACGATCACAGGCAATGACGGCAACAACTACATCGACGCTGGTGCCGGCGCAGACACTATGATCGGCGGTAAGGGCGATGACACCTATGTGATCGATGATCCGAGCGATATGGTGGTCGAGTTGGCCGGCGGCGGCAACGACACCGTTAAGACCTCTGCCAGCTACGTGCTGGGGGGCAACATTGAAAATCTGGTGCTGATGGGCACTGCATCTATCAATGGTGCTGGCGATTCCGGTTCAAACTCGATTACGGGTAACGAAGGCAACAATCGCCTCGATGGCGGCACCGGTGCGGACACCTTGGTCGGTGGCCTGGGCGACGACACCTATGTGGTCGACAACGCCGGTGATGTGGTGACGGAAGCGGCCTCTGCCGGTACAGATACCGTTGAGTCCAACATCACTTGGGCGCTGGGACTCAATCTCGAGAACTTGACTCTGATAGGGACCGCTGCGATTAACGCGATGGGCAATAGTCTGCTCAATGTGCTGACTGGAAACAGTGGCAACAACGTGCTGGATGGTGGTGCCGGTGCAGACACGATGGCAGGTGGCCTGGGTGATGACACCTATGTCGTTGATGAGGCGGCTGATGTGATCTATGAGGCTGGCGCTGCGGGTTCAGACACCGTGAAGTCTAGCCTCAGCTATACCCTTGGCGGCAATCTGGAGAATCTGGTTCTCACTGGGCTTGCCAACCTTGATGGCACCGGTAATGCGCTCAGTAACCAAGTGACCGGCAATGACGGCATCAATCGGCTGGATGGCGGCGCCGGCAACGACACCCTGGCGGGTGGCAAGAGCGACGACGTGTATATCGTCGACAGTAGTGCCGATGTGGTCACGGAGGCACTTAATGAGGGCATCGACAGCGTGCAGGCCTCGGACAGCTTTGTGCTGGGGGACAACGTCGAGAACCTGTTCCTGACTGGCACCGGCAACATTAATGCTACCGGTAATACACTGGCCAATACCCTGACCGGCAACAGTGGCAACAACGTGCTGGATGGCGGCGCTGGCGCAGATACGATGACTGGCGGGCTGGGCGACGATACCTATGTGGTAGACAATGCCGGCGATAGCATCACGGAGCAAAGCAGCGAAGGCACTGACACTGTGCAGTCTTCGGTCACTTGGTCGCTCGGCGCCAACTTTGAAAATCTGCTTTTAACTGGTGCGGCAGCTGTTAACGGCACTGGTAATAGTCTCTCCAACGCAATCACGGGCAATAGCGCCGGCAACCGTCTGCAAGGTGACGGCGGTAATGACACCCTCGACGGTGGTGCTGGCAATGACACTTTGGTCGGCGGTGCCGACAATGATTTGTACATTGTCGATAGCAGTGCCGACGTTGTGACCGAAGCGTTGAATGAAGGCTCCGACACTGTGCAGGCCTCGGCCAGTTTTGTGCTGAGCGACAATGTCGAGAATCTCGTCCTTGCCGGTTCCGGGAACCTAAATGCCACAGGCAATTCGCTGGCTAATGCCCTCACTGGCAACAGCGGCAACAACCGGTTAGATGGCAAGGCGGGTGCCGATGCCATGGACGGTGGCTTCGGTGATGACACCTATGTGGTCGACAACGTGGGCGACGTGGTTACCGAGGCCGATGCAGCCGGCACCGATAGGGTGGAGGCGTCGATCAGCTACACACTTACGGCCAATGTTGAAAAGCTGCTGCTGACCGGTTCTGCCAACATTGACGGTACGGGTAACGTGCTGGCCAATACGCTGACGGGCAACAGCGGCAACAATCGCTTGGATGGTGGTGCCGGTAACGACACCATAGCCGGCGGCTTGGGTGACGACACCTACGTGGTCGACAGCAGTGCCGATGTGGTTATCGAAGCCTTGAACGAAGGCACTGATACCGTGCAGGCCTCGGCCAGCTTTGTGCTGGGTGACAACGTCGAAAACCTGACCCTTACCGGCGCAGGCAATATCAACGCGTCCGGCAATGCGCTGTCCAACTCCCTGACTGGCAACAGCGGTAACAACCGGCTTGACGGTCTGGCCGGTGCAGACGCTATGGCTGGCGGTCTGGGTGATGACACCTATGTGGTCGACAATGCGGGCGACGTGGTAACCGAAGCTGAGTCCGCTGGCACCGATAGCGTAGAGGCCTCGATCAGCTACACGCTGACCGCCAACGTGGAGAATTTGCTGCTCACCGGCGTGGGCAACATTAACGCCACCGGCAATGCGCTGGCCAACACGCTGACGGGCAATGACAACGCGAACGTCCTGGATGGCGGTGCTGGCAACGACAGCATGGCCGGCGGCAAGGGCGACGACACGTATGTGGTCGACAGCAGTGCCGATGTCGTAACAGAGGCGTTGAACGAAGGCACTGACACTGTGCAGGCGTCGGCAAGCTTCGTGTTAGGGGATAACGTCGAGAACCNNTCGAGAACCTGACGCTCACGGGCCGGGCAGACATTGATGCCACGGGCAACGCGCTGTCCAATACCCTGACCGGCAACACCGGCAACAACCGACTGGATGGCCAGGGCGGCGCCGATGCCTTGGCTGGCGGTTTGGGTGACGATACCTATGTGGTCGACACTGTTGGCGATGTGGTAACCGAGAGCGATGCAGCCGGTACTGACAGCGTGGAGGCCTCTATCAGCTATGCGCTGACGGCAAACGTGGAAAAGCTGCTGCTGACCGGCACGGCTAACATCGATGCTACCGGCAATACGCTAGCCAATACGCTGTCCGGCAATGCCGGCAACAACCGCCTGGATGGCGGTGCGGGCGCTGACAGCATGGCTGGTGGTGCCGGTGACGACACGTTTGTGGTCGACAGCAGCGGCGATGTGGTAGTCGAGCTGGCGGGTGAGGGCGCAGATTCTGTCGAAGCCTTGATCAGCTACAGCCTAGGTGATGGGCTGGCAAACCTGCGCTTGACTGGCGCTGAATCGCTCTCTGGCACAGGCAATGAGCTGGACAATCTGCTCGTCGGTAACGGCGCAGCCAATGTGCTCACTGGACGTGAGGGCAACGACACTCTTGATGGTGGAGCGGGTGCCGACACACTGATTGGCGGTGCGGGTAACGACCTCTACTACGTCGACAATGCTGGCGAGAGCCTGACCGAAAAGGTGGGCGAGGGTACGGATACTGTCCGCACCAGTGTCAGTTGGCTGTTGGGCGCCAACATTGAAAACCTGCAGTTGCAGGGTTTGGCCAATCTCAATGCCACGGGTAACGAGTTGGCCAATAGTCTGCAGGGTAATGAGGGTAACAACGTCCTTGATGGTGGTCTGGGTGCCGACGCGCTGGCCGGTGGACTGGGCAATGACAGCTACTACGTCGACAATGCTGGCGATAGCGTTACCGAGGCGGGCAATGCTGGTTTAGACAGTGTTTACGCAAGTGTTTCCTGGTCGTTGTCGGTCAACGTAGAGAACCTGACGCTGCAGGGTGCGGAAGACATCTCTGCAACGGGTAATGAGCTGATCAATACCTTGATGGGCAACAGTGGCAACAACTGGCTCGATGGTGGTCTGGGTGCAGACCTCTTTGCCGGTGGTTTAGGCAATGACACCTATGTTGTAGACAATGCAGGGGATCTGGTCACAGAAAACGCCAATGCCGGAACCGACACCGTTCGTGCTTCGGTCAGCTATACACTGACGGATAACGTTGAAAACCTGACTCTGACTGGTTCTGCGGCGATCAATGGCACAGGTAACGAGCTGGACAACATCATCACCGGCAATGACGGTGCCAATGTGCTCAATGGTGGTGGTGGCTTTGACTGGATCGTTGGTGGGTCAGGTAACGACACACTGGTGTTTGGTGAGTCGGTCGAGATTGCCCGCGCAGATGGTGGAACCGGTAGCGACACCTTGCAGCTGACCACACCCGAGTCTGCGCTGGATCTGGCCAACCTTAATGGCCTGGTGTCGAGTATCGAAAGGCTTGATCTGCAAGATGGGTTGGCCAGCACGGAACTTACGGTCAGTGCCAAGTCTGTAGCCAACATCACCGACAGCAATCACCGGTTAGTGGTGTTGCTGGATAACGGTGACACGCTGGCTATCGATGGCACATCGCGCGAGATCAGCAGCGTCGAGGCAGACGACGGCTCCATTACGACGCAGTACGCGTTGTACACCGGAGCCTCAGCAACCGGTACGCCGGCCAGCTATCTTGAGGTGCACTGGCAGATGCCGTTGGCTGGCTAACGTTCTTTTCGACTTTGTGAGTCGGTTCACATAAGACGAAACTGTATAGTTAAATGGATCGAAGTTTGGGGTTGGGGCTGGCAGCTACAGTGACGCCATGCTCCATCCTTCCCTGGGTCTTTTTCTGCGCGCCAATGCACGGCACCTGCTGGGGTTGCTGGGTGCCAGTGTGCTGGTCAATGTGTTCGTGCTATCTGTGCCCTTGTTCTCGATGCTTGTCTATGACAAGGCGATGGGCAATGCGGTGCACGACACGCTGTGGGCACTGGGCATTGGCATGGGGCTGCTGCTCGCGCAGGAAGTTGCAGTGCGGCTGTCGCGAGTTCAGTTGGTTGAACACGCCGGCGCGCGATGGGATGCCTTTCTTGACGACCGGCTGATGCGTGCGGTGCTCACCACTCCGCTGTCGCGTCAAATCCCAGTGGCCGATCTGCTCAACAAGATTCGCGAAGTGTCATCCGCACGCGAGGTGCTTGGTGCGCAGTTTCTATTGCCGCTGGCGGACCTACCGTTTCTGCTGCTGTATTTGGGCGTGGTGGCGTTGATTGGTGGCTGGTTGGTCGCCATTCCGTTGGTTTTGGGCGCAATGCTCATGATGCTGACCTGGGCCGCTAGCAGGCTCAGTCAGAATCGCCACAAGGGCGCGCGAGACGCCAATAGTGCCAAGTTGCGCACTCTTGTCGATGTTCTGGCGGCGCGTGACAGCCTCGTCGGTCAACCGCTTGCTGCCGCTGCAGAACAAGCCTTTCGCACTCAGGCCCAGACCGCAGCCCGTGCATCGGCTCGCGCACGCTGGTGGTCTCAGGTCGCGCAGCAATTTATTCCAGTGCTGATTTCCTTTTCATCTGTAGCGGTGTTAGTCGCCGGCGTCTATCAGGTCGAAGCACAGGCCATGTCGGTCGGTGGCGTGATCTCGGTGAACCTGCTGGTGGGTCGCATGCTGGGCATGGTCTGTGGCCTGGCACCCATTGGCACCCGTTGGAAAGAGTTTACCGAGGCACTGGCCGGCCTTGCCGATACGGTGGATCTACGCGCTGCGCAGCGCGGTCATGGGCAGCGCCTAGTAGAGACGGATGCCCTGCTTCTCGAAGGACTGCGCCTTGAGCAGATCAGCTTCAAGTACCCGGGCCAGAATCGTCCGGTACTCGACAACTTGGCCTTGCACTTGCGCCCCGGTGAATTGGTTGCCTTGATTGGTTCGTCGGGGGCGGGCAAGTCGACCTTGCTGCGCATCCTGGCTGGTCAGATGCCGGCATCCCAAGGTCGCATTGCCTTTGCCGGCCACCTAGTGGAGGACGATGCTGCCCGGTTCTGGCTCAACCATCAGGCGCTTTGTAAGACTCAAGAGTCCACGTTCTTGGGTGGGACCCTGCGAGATGTCGTCAGCGGTGGTGATGCGACCGCCAGCGACGAGTCTGTGCTCCTTGCCCTGCGATCAGCCGGTCTTGGTCCTGCGGTGGATCGCGGTGAGGTGGCACTCAACAGCGTGATTGGCACCAATGGAGTGGGACTGTCGGGTGGTCAGCGACAGATGGTGGCATTGGCCGCGGCGTTTCATTCCAAGCGTCCGCTGCTGCTGCTCGACGAGCCCACCTTGGGTCTCGATCGCACTGCACAAGAGCGGGTCCTGCAATCGTTAAGGCCCCTGCGGGAAGGGCGTTGCATGGTGGTTGCCACCCATGCAGCCGAGGTCATTGCCCAGGCAGATCGAGTCATTGTTCTAGAACGCGGCCGCATCTTGGCAGATGCCCCGCCCCAACAATTAATGCCCCAGATGGCACGTGCTGCACAAAAGACCGCTGAGGTTCCGATGCGCGCCGTGGGAGGAAAAAAAGCATGACAAACAAACTAATTTCTATTCTTGTTTCCACTGCAATTGCATTGGCGGCCCTGCCGGTTCATGCGCAAGTTGCTGGAACAACTGCTCCAGCAGCGGATGCAGACAGCGCGGCACCGTGGCGCCATGCGCGCATCAACCGCTTGTCTGATCTGCTAAACCTGCCTGCCGAATTGACCATTACCGGTGTTGAAGCAGAAGCGCCGACGCGACCTATGGCTCTGCATGAAACGATGCGCCAGGGCATGAATGTAAACCTTGACGCACAGTCTGCTGATGCGCGTCGTCGGGCGGCCGAGTACACGCACCGTGCGGCACTGGGTGCTTTGCTTCCGCGTCTCGATGCATCGGCTGGCTATGGTGAAGGCCGTCTCGAGAGTGTGGATCCGATACTCGAGCTGCCGCGCAAAGAGGCGAGCCTGACTATCCGGCAGGCAGTGTTTGATATGGGGGCCTACCAGGAGCTCAAGCGCCAGGGAAAGTTGGCCGAAGCGGCCAGTTATCAGGCCCGCAGCGCCGATTCATCGGCGGGCCTAGAGACAGCCTCGGCCTATTTGCAGGCTTTGCAGGCGCGCATTGTTATCGAGCTGAGCGAAGAGCATGAGCAGCGGCTAAAGGAGTTGCTCAATTATGTGGATGCCCGGGCTGAAGCCGGTGGCACCAGTCAGGCAGAGAGCGCCCGTGTAAGAGCGCGTGTGGCTAACGCCCGCGCCGTCATTGCGGATTCCCGCGCCAACCTGCGTGCGGCGCTGCGCAATTTAGAAAGCCTGGTGGGCGATGCGCCGCAAACCTTGGCCTTGGCTGTGCCACGTTCATTAGCCATACCTGCCACGGCACGCGAAGCCAAGACGATGGCTGAACAACAAAACTTCGATCTGCGTGCCGCAGCTGCGGACATCAAGGCCGCTCAGTACGAAGCCAACAGTCAAAAGTCCAAATATTTGCCGCGTATTGAATTGCAAGGAACACATCGGCGCGATGTCAACAGCGGCGGGAGCGAGGCTATGCTGCGTGACAATCGCGTCATGTTGACTGCCACGTGGTCGTTGCTCAACGGTGGTAGTGACTACTCGCAGGCGCGGGCAGCGACCTTGCGGGGTCGCAGCACAGAGTTGGCGCGCGCCAGTTCGGTTCGCAAGCTGGGGCAGGAACTCGATGTGTCCTACGCCACGCTTGATGGCATGCAGGAGCGCTTTGACGCTGTCAGCGATGAGATGGCCTCAAACTTGGCAGTAGTTGAGGCCTTCCGCGAACAGCTGGTGGGCGGCACCCGGCCCTTGCTGGATGTGCTTGATGCCTACCAGCGTCTGCATCAAAGCCGCCTCGATCTGACCCAATTGGCGGTTTCAGAAGTGCAAAACCACATCAAGGTTTCGCATCTGGTCGGATTGCTGCCATCGATGATGGCTCCCGACAGCATCCGGACGGAGTAAGCATTCCATGGAAGGCGGTAAAGGCGGCAATTCATATTGGCCTGGCTTCGTCGACGCGCTGACGAACGTGGTTATTGCCATGATTTTCGTGGTGGTGGTGCTGGCCATCGCGCTGTCGTTTGCAGCACAGATGATGGGTAAAAAGCTGGCCGAAGATATCCTTGCTAAATCTGCTGCGGCCACCGCTAGCACAGTCGCAGAATCAGCTGCTGTGCCAGAGTCGCTGCGTCCCGGCCGCACACGCATTGCTGTTGCAGCTCCGACCGATCAGCCATCGCTGGAGGGTGGCACGCTCCGCCCTGCGCGCAATGTGCTGCAGTTAGATTTCGCAGCCGATGCCGTCACACTCGATGATTCGGCCACCAAGGCCCTTAAAGGTGCATTGGCTGGCAGTCCTCAGGGCGGCAAGGTTGCCATTGTGGCCACTGGGCCTTCTATGCAGCTCACCGCAAACCAGCGCGCGGCATACCTGCGCGTGTTGGCAGTACGCAACGTGCTTATCCAACAGGGCTATTCGGCGGACAAGCTGGATCTTCGTATTGATACCAAGGCGGAGTCCGCCGGTCCGGTAGTCAACATTTCATTTGTTGGTGGAGCATGAGTACTGCTGTTTACAGCATGCTGACCGAGCACTTTGATCAGTCACTGGGTCTGCAAAGGCGACTACGGTTGCCGCGTGCCATCCTGGCGTCTGTAGCGGCCATCAGCGTACTGATTTTGTTGTGGATGGCCGTGGCCCACGTTGATCGGGTTGTTCACACTCAAGGGCGAGTGATCCCCTCGGGTAAGCAGCAGATGCTGCAGCACCTCGAGGGTGGCATTGTCTCCAAGGTGTTCGTGCGTGAGGGTGATCAGGTTAGGGCCGGGCAGGCGCTCATTGCAGTGTCCGATCTGCAAGCCGGTGCACTTCGGGGTGAAAAGCAGGCGCGCCTCAATGGTTTGACTGCACGCGCTTCCCGATTGCAGGCGGAGTCAGACGGTGCGGGCAGCTACACCGTCCCGCAGGGTGTGGACGCCAGCCAACCGCAGGTTCGTAACGAGGCCGCAGCCTTTGCTGCACGCCAGCTGCGGCTCTCGCAGACGCTGCGAGTTATCACCGAGCAGCTTGCCCAGAGACAGCAGGAGATGGCAGAGCAGGAAGTGCGCCGTCGGGGTCTTTCTGACGAATTGGCGACGTCTCAGCAGCAGGCCACGTTGATCGCCAACTTAGTAGCGCGCAAGGCGGGCTCACAGCTTGAACTGTTGGATTCCCGGTCGCGTGTAGAGCGCCTGCAGTCGCAGATCCGCGAATCCGAGGCAGCTGTTCCGCGTTTACTGGCAGCGCAGCAGGAGTTGGAAGCCCGCCGTGCCGAGGCGCAAGCACAGTTTCGCAGCGAGTCGCGCACGTCATTGGCTGATACGCGCGTGGAGCTGCAACGGCTGCAGCAGGAAATCAATGCGGACGACGATCGAATTCGCCGTACCGTCGTGACGGCTCCCATGTCTGGGCACATTAACAAGGTCAACTTCAACACGGTTGGCGGCGTGGTCAAACCCGGTGATGTGCTGATGGAGCTGACGCCGGACGAAGAATCCTTAGTGGTTGAGGCTCGTGTGCCTCCGCAAGAACGCGGGTCACTGCAGGTAGGGCAGCGCGCTGTTGTCAAAGTGGCTGCGTTTGATTTCACTGTGTTTGGCACGCTTGACGCGAGAGTGACTGAAATCAGTCCTGACACCATCGCCGACGAAAAAGGCGAACGCTATTTCCGCATGAGTTTGGCAGTGGATCCGAAAAGCGTTGAGCAATTCGGGCAGAACATCACACCAGGTCTTACGGTCAGCGCCGATGCTGTGACCGGCAGCCGCACTATTCTCCAATACCTGCTCTCACCAATTCGCGGTCTCGGTGGGACCGCATTCCGGGATCGAAAATGAAAAACCCAGATGACCTGACTGTCGCTGATTCACCTGAATCTCCTACCAAGCCCAAGGGTGGCCTAGGAATATCGTCTGCACTGCTCGTTTGGGCGCCGCTTGCTGCGGTGGCGGCTGGTGCGGCAGGTCTGTGGCACTTTGTTTACTTCGCATTTACCTCCAACCCGGTGCTCAACGGCTTGATTTTGGCTGTCGCCAGTTGGGGTGCTGCGTCGATGATTGGCCATGTGAGGCTCGCGTATCGCGAAGATCGCGTGTTCGCAGCCGGCATGGAGTGGTTGCGCAAGGGTGAATGGAGCAGCGAATCGAACCCAAAGCTCGGCGGCCACACCTTTGTCGCTGGGATGCTGGGTCGGCTTGAGAAGTTGGGCCTGGGCCATAACATTTCGATGCAGAGCCAGGTAACAGAGCCCGAGATTGAGGCGCTGAAGCACCACTTTGAACAGAAGCAGGACCTGTCGCAGTTCCTGGTCGGCTTGATGGTCGGCCTGGGACTGTTGGGTACCTTTGTCGGTCTGCTGGAAACGTTGGTTGCCACCAGTGAGCTGATTGGTTCTATTGCCAACAGCGTCGGTGGCGGCGGCAATATGGAGTCCGAGTTTGCCAAGATTGTAGGCGGCCTCAAGGCACCACTGGCAGCGATGGGCACCGCGTTCTCGGCGTCCATGTTCGGTCTGATAGGCTCGATCATGCTGGGTTTCCAGATGGTGATCGTGAAGCGCACCTGCACCAATGTAGTGGATCACGTTCGCGAACAGGTGTTGTCGCTGGCAGAAAAGGCTGTTGGCGCGGGTAACGTAGAAATCACAGAGCGTTTTTTGGCGACGCTGTTGGCCGACATGATGGAGCAGCATCGCCAGAGTGGTCAGGTGCTGGGGGCCGTAGTGGATCGCCTTGCCGAGTTCACGCCGCGCTTTGAGCATGCTGTACAGACGCAGGAGGCTATGGGTCTGCAGCTGCAGGAGCATGAGCAAAAGCTGGCACATACAGTTGAGGCGGTCAGCCACGTTGCATCGGTCATACCGATGATGTCGCAGTTGGCGGCACATTCGGCGTCGCTGCTCAACGACACGGCACAGACTCGGTTTTCTGTCGAGAACGTGATTCGCCAGATGCCAGACTTGCAAAACATCCGAGGCGATCTGGCCATGGCACTCAACGCTATCGAGGAGCTGGGCGAGAGCATCAAACAGACCAGGTCACTTACTGCTGGGTTGGATGTTGAGATCAAGCACCAAGGAGCAGTTAGTGCACGCCTCGAGAGTGCGCTGGTTGTTGCTGAACAGGATCGTCTGAGCGGATTGATCCTTAAGCCTGGCATGGGTGCTGTGCTCAAGGCCAAGCTCAAGCGCATGCTCCAGAACGACGATGACAGCGATCAAGATGGGAATAGTGGGTCTGCTGAAGGTCGGCGTAACGCGTCCTAAACCATGAACAGCTATCCCTCAGTTACACGTATTGCGATGGGGTTTGCCACGCTGTTCCTGCTGGTCAGCTGGAGCGTGGGCTTGTTTACGATGCTGCCAGCATTGCGTGAGCACCTGCAGGTGCAAATGAGTGCAGATAGCCAGCAAGCGTCTCGCTCAGCGGCAGCCGAACTGGCTCTGTCAGACGCACCGCAGGGCCCGGAACTGGCAGCTTGGCTTGCCAAGCGCGCCTCAGTAGAACACTGGATTTGGTACGAACTGCGTGATGGCACGCAGGCCAAGGTTGGCGGCGGTGCTGTAGCCGATGACCTTGCATTGCCCGGCAAGTTGTTACGCGGCAGCCTCGTTGATCCGGCTTGGGCCGCAACGGCTGGCGGTAGTTTGGGTGTCGTGGCGGCATCGTCCGGCATCGAAGCGCTGGCAGAGCGTGTGGGTCTGGGCTTGCTGCTGATGTTTGTGTTGTCCATCAGCTTGCTGATAGGTGGCCTGCTAATCCTCTGGCACCAGATGAAATCCAAATTGATGGCCATGGAAGCTCAGGCTCGTGGTCTCATCGAGCGGGATTACATCGAGCTGCAAGAACCTGAGATCGAGGATTTGCGGCCACTGGCTCGCGCCCTTAACGTCATGGTGGTGCGCGTGCGCGCCATGCTCGACAAGGGTGATCGGGAGGTTGCCGAAATACGCGATCAGCTGGCTCATGACCCATTGACCAAGGCAGCGACACGTCCCGCCTTTGTGGATGGGCTGCTGCACTCGCTTAAGCTTGATGCCTATGGCGCAGTACTGCTGGTTCATATCAATGACATCGAGGGGCTTAACTTGCGTCTCGGGCGGCGCCGCACCGATGACTTTATTGTCGCGCTGGCAACCATACTGCGCACGCGCTTGATGCTGGCACTGGGTGCTGATGGCTTTGTGCTGGCTCGCCTCAATGGCGCCGACTTTGGTGTGCTGATGCCTGGACTGGTGCCAGAGTCTGCCGCCACACAGGTGCGTCTCATCGAGGAAGCTTTGCAGGTGCTTTCCGAGGATGGCCTGACCGATATGGCGCAGCCGGCGGCCCTGGGTGCTTCGCGCTATTGTCAGGGTGAATCTCTATCGGATGTGCTGGCCCGTGCCGACTCCGCTCTGGGCATTGCCATTGCAGGGCGCAGGTTTGAGATCGTCGATGCAACACCGGACCGGAGCCTCAATCTGGGTGTGGGTCAGTGGCGCAGTGTCATTGAAAGCGCTTTGGATGCCGGTCGAGTTAGCCTGAATATGCTGCAAGTCGTTAACGCGCGCGGTACTGCACTGCACCACGAGGCACAGCCGCTGCTGACCGCGTTGGATGGTCGCCAAGTGACTGCCGCGCAGTTGCTGCCTGCAGCCATACGCTGTGGTCGCAGCATAGATATCGGTGTGCGCGCCATTGAATTGGCATTGGGTGCATTGGCCAATTTGGATGGACCATTATCGGTCGGTGTGGCGGCGCAGTGTCTGGAACACCCGGTGTTTCTGCGGCGCCTGCAAGCGCTGTTGGCCTTGCATCCGGTGGTGGCACCGCGGCTGGTGCTGGAAGTGCAAATGAACGACGCCAGCAGCCGCTCGCTACGCAGCGTCTCCAACTTTGCCAAGGCGGTCACAGAGCTTGGCTGCAGCCTGGCGCTGGGTGAACTGGGCACCCAGGTTGAGCTACTGGCGATACTTGATCAGGTACGCGTTCGCCATGTGCGCCTTGCTCAGCGGGCCGTCGTTGGTCTTGCGCGTCAGTCACACCGTCGGGTGTTTGTGAAGCTGATTTGCGAGTTGGGTACTCGCGAAGGTTTTGCGGTGGTCGGTCCCGAGGGCATTACTGCCGAGGATCAAGCCGCCTTGTTTGCACTGGGCGGCGCAGGCGTGGTCATGCCGATGGAGCTTGCTGCCAGCGCTTGAAGCACTGCGGATCGCCATAGGCAAGAAAATCCGGGTTTAACAAATCGGGCTTGTCGTTGTAACGCAGCGGCAGGCCCGTTTTCATGTCTACCACCTGACCGCCAGCCGCCTCCAGCACAGCTTGCCCAGCTGCGATATCCCACTCTGAGGTCGGACCCATGCGCGGATACAGATCAGCGCTGCCCTCAGCGACGACACACAATTTGATGGAACTGCCTACTGCGCGAAGCTCGTGCGGGCCCATAGCCTGCAGCGTGGCAGCCAGCGCGGGATTGCCATGCGAGCGACTGCCCAGAACGCGCAGCGGGCTGGCAGCAATGGTGCGCGCACCAATGCGCAGTCGCGCACGCTCATTGGCCTCGCGCCAAGCGCCCACACCCGGAATACCAGAGTAAGTGGTATCGCTGACCGGTATATGCACCACGCCCAGTATCGGCCGATGGGCATCTATCAAGGCTATGTTTACCGTGAACTCGCCATTGCGCGATACGAACTCTTTGGTGCCATCCAGCGGATCGACCAGCCAATAGCGTTGCCAATCGCGACGCGTGCTGATGTCGGTGTCCGCGGACTCTTCAGACAGCACTGGCAGCTGTGGGGACAACTGCGCCAGACCCTCGACGATGACGCGATGAGCGCGCAGATCCGCTTGGGTCAGGGGTGAGGCATCGGCTTTACCCTGAACGGCAAAGTCGGTGCCATACACCTCAAGAATCTCTCGACCTGCCTTGCGTGACAGGTCGATGATCGCATCGAGCCACTCAGAGGGCAGCAAGGGCGCTGTCATCGTCGCTGTCAAACACACCCTTGTCGTGCAGCATCGAGATGATCCGTTCGGCGGCCAACTCGGCCGACAACTCGGTGGTGTCGATGCGGATCTCGGGATTCTCGGGAGCCTCGTAGGGTGAGTCGATACCCGTAAAGTGCTTGAGCTCTCCGGCACGTGCCTTGCGGTAGAGCCCCTTGGGGTCACGGCGCTCTGCCTCGGCCAGCGGTGTGTCGATAAACACTTCGAAGAACTCGCCGTCACCGAGTAAATCCCGGGCCAGTTGTCGCTCTGCGCGGAACGGCGAGATGAACGACACCAGTGTGAGCAGGCCCGCATCGACCATCAAGCGCGACACTTCTGCCACGCGACGAATGTTCTCGACGCGATCGGCATCGGTGAAGCCCAGGTCTTTATTAAGGCCGTGGCGCACATTGTCGCCGTCGAGCAGATAGGTGTGGCGACCATTGGCATGCAGACGCTTTTCGACCAAGTTGGCAATGGTCGACTTGCCCGAACCCGACAGGCCGGTGAACCACAGCACGCAGGCGCGCTGGTGCTTTAGGGTGGAGCGTGAACGCTTGTTTACATCCAGTGCTTGCCAATGGATGTTGTCGGCACGACGCAGCGCGAACTGCAGCAGGCCGGCGCCGACGGTGTCATTGCTCAACCTGTCGATCAGGATAAATCCGCCGGTCTCACGGTTATCGACATACGGATCAAACGCGATGCTGCGATCCAAGTTGAGGTTGCAGACCCCAATCTCGTTGAGCTCTAGTTGACGCGCTGGCTGTTGTTCCAACGTGTTCACATTGATCTTGTGGCGCGGTGCACTGAGAGTGGCAGTGACCGTTCTCGCGCCTACCTTAAGCAGATAAGGGCGACCCGGCAGCAGCGGTTGCTCATGCATCCAGATCAGCGTTGCCTGAAACTGGTCTGCAACGCTAGCCGGTTGCGCAGCAGCCACCAGTACGTCGCCACGGCTCACATCGATCTCACGATCCAGAGTTAGCGTGACCGACTGGCCAGCCACTGCATGCGGCAGATCGCCATCGTGAGTGACGATACGCGACAGGATGGCTTCGTGACCCGAGGGCAGGGCGCGCAGGCGGTCTCCCGGCGCGATGCGTCCGCTGGCGATCATGCCGGCAAAGCCACGAAAATCCTGGTTGGGACGATTGACCCATTGCACCGGCAGCCGGAACGGCTTTGCTTGGTTGTCTTGCTCGACCACCACTGTTTCCAGGTGTTCCATCAGTGATGGCCCGGTGTACCAAGGCATGACAGCGGAGTGGCTGGTGATGTTCTCGCCGCACAGCGCCGACATTGGAATGCAGGTGATGCCGTGCAGACCGATCTGTGCTGCAAAGGCGTGGTATTGGGCCACGATCTGATCGAAGCGCTCTTGCGACCACTCGACCATGTCCATCTTGTTAACCGCAACCACTACATGGCGGATGCCCAGCAGAGACACGATATAGCTGTGACGGCGTGTTTGCGTCAGCACCCCCTTGCGCGCATCGAGCAAGATCACCGCAAGGTCGGCCGTCGAGGCGCCAGTGACCATGTTGCGCGTGTACTGCTCGTGACCTGGGGTGTCGGCCACGATGAACTTGCGCCGCTCGGTGGAGAAGAAGCGGTAGGCCACGTCGATGGTGATGCCTTGCTCGCGCTCGGCGGCCAGACCATCGACTAGCAGTGCGAAGTCCAGGTTGTCGCCCTGGGTGCCGACCTTCTTGGAGTCTGCTTCCAGCGCGGCCAACTGATCCTCATAGACCAGCTTTGATTCGTATAGCAGGCGGCCGATGAGCGTGCTCTTGCCATCATCGACGCTGCCGCAGGTGATGAACCGCAGCAAACTCTTGTGCTCATGGGCGCGCAGGTAGCCAAGAATGTCACTACCGATAAGGTCGGAACTGTGCGACATCAGAAGTACCCTTCCTGCTTCTTCTTTTCCATGGAGCCTGACGAGTCGTGGTCGATGACTCGGCCCTCGCGCTCCGAATTGCGTGCCAGCAGCATCTCTTGGATGACCTCTGGCAAGGTGGCGGCGTTGCTTTCAACGGCACCGGTGAGCGGGTAGCAACCCAAGGTACGAAACCTCACGTTGAGCATCTCGGGGGTTTCGCCCGGTTCCAGCGGCATGCGCTCGTCGTCCACCATGATCAACGTGCCGTTGCGACGCACCACGGGTCGCTTGGCAGCCAGATACAGCGGCACGATGGGGATGTTCTGCTGGTGGATGTACTGCCAGATGTCCAACTCGGTCCAATTGGACAGCGGGAACACGCGCAGGCTCTCGCCTTTGTTCTTGCGGGTGTTGTAGCAGCTCCACAGCTCGGGGCGCTGGCGCTTGGGATCCCAGCGGTGCGCCGCAGAGCGGAACGAGATAATGCGTTCCTTGGCACGCGACTTTTCTTCGTCGCGGCGCGCGCCGCCAAACGCGGCGTCAAATCCATAATGGTTCAATGCCTGGCGCAGGCCCTGCGTCTTCATGACGTCTGTATGGACCGCGGAGCCATGCGTGAAAGGCCCAACGCCCTGTGCAATGCCCTCCTGATTGATGTGCACGATCAGATCAAGACCCAGCTGCTTGGTGAGCTGATCCCGAAAACTGATCATTTCGCGGAACTTCCAAGTGGTGTCCACGTGCAGCAACCGGAATGGGAGCGGGGCAGGGTAAAAGGCCTTAACTGCCAGATGCAGCATGACCGAGCTGTCTTTGCCTATTGAATAGAGCATGACCGGGTTTTCGCACTCGGCCACCACTTCTCTAAAGATGTGGATGCTTTCGGCTTCGAGGCGCTGTAGATGGGTCAACGGATGCATAGTGTCGTCAGGATCCCGGGAAGGTCTTACGGGACGCGTAGTGTAGCCACTCACCCCAGAGCGCATGGGTTGTAAGGTGATACCCGTCACGTTATGCAGGGCGACGCGAAGCAGTTCCGTTCCTTACACTCTCCACTTGCTTTAGAATCATCAGATTAAGTCACATTCCCGCCCCCAGCTAAGTGCAGGTTTCCTCAGACATCATGAGCAAGATTCCGGGTTCCAGCGATCAGCACAGCCTGATTGCCAGCCAGACCGCCACATCGGCCCTGTTTGGCGCCAATGCGCCCTACCTCGAAGACCTCTACGAGCGATATCTCGCGGGTGAGGCCGTTGATTCCCAGTGGCAGGCCTATTTCGATGGCCTGCGTGCCGGCAGCGCAGAACGCGCCCACGGCCCCATCATTCGTGAGCTTGAACAGCGGGCACAGTCGCCGCGACGTGCCGTCGCTGCAGCGGTGGCCACAGGCGCCGATAGCAATAGCGAGAAGCAGGCTGCTGTATCGCGGTTGGTGCAGATCTACACCAATCGCGGGCACCTCATCGCCAAGCTCGACCCGCTGGGTCTGATGCAGCGTCCTATACCGCGAGTGCTGCAACTCGACTATGCAGGCCTGTCTGCGTCCGACATGGACAGCGAATTTTTCACCGGCAGTCGCACCGAGGCCATTCCGCGCCGCGCCACGCTGCGCCAGATCATCGATCTGATGCAAAAAGTGTACTGCGGTCCGATCGGCGCCGAGTTCGCCCATGTGTCCGACACCGAAGAGCGTCTGTGGCTGCAGGATGAGTTCCAGCGCCTGCGGTTGCAGTCGGGTCTCAGTGCCGACGAGCGGCGAAACATTCTTTGGCAGCTCACCGCTGCTGAGGGTCTCGAGCGTTATCTGCACACCAAATATGTGGGTCAGAAACGCTTTTCGCTCGAGGGTGGCGATGCACTGATTCCCATGCTCGATGACCTGGTGCAGCGCGGTGGCGAGGCCAAAGTCGATGAGTTCATCATCGGCATGGCGCATCGCGGCCGCCTCAACGTGCTGGTTAATGTGCTGGGCAAATCGCCCGCAGACCTGTTCTCCGAGTTTGAGGGCAAGTACGACCTGTCGCATCTCAAGGGTTCGGGCGACGTCAAATACCACAAGGGCTATTCGGCTGACTTGCGCACCTCTGGTGGCAACGTGCACGTGGCGCTGGCTTTCAATCCATCGCACCTTGAGATCGTAAACCCCGTGGTCGAAGGTTCTGTGCGTGCCCGTCAGGAGTTCCGCAGCGACACTACCGGCGCACGAGTGGTGCCGGTGCTGGTGCATGGCGATGCTGCCTTTGCCGGTCAGGGCGTGGTCATGGAAACCCTGCAGCTTTCACAGGCACCGGGCTTCTACACCGGCGGTACTCTTCATCTGGTCATCAATAACCAGGTTGGCTTTACCACCAGCGAGCCGCGCGATGCGCGCTCGACGATGTACTGCAGCGACGTCGCCAAGATGCTCGAGGCCCCCATTTTCCATGTGAACGCCGACGACCCGGAAGCGGTCATCTTCGTTACGCGACTGGCGTTGGCCTATCGCATGCGTTTTCACAAAGATGTGGTTATCGACCTGGTGTGCTATCGCCGCTTGGGTCATAACGAGGCTGACGAGCCGGCTGCCACGCAGCCGGTCATGTACAAGGTCATCCGTCAGCATCCCACTGCACGCAAGATCTACGCCGATAGGCTGGTGGCAGCAGGTGTCATTAAAGACGAAGACGCCACGGCGATGGTCGACCAATACCGTCGCGACATGGACGAAGGCAAGGTCACCGCGCGTGCCTCACTGGGCATGATTGGCAATCAGTTCACGGTTGACTGGACTGCTCACCAAGACGTGGATCTCAACGAATTGGTGGTGACGGCCATTGAGCCGGCGCGCCTACAGCGTCTGGGCGCGCGCCTGGTGGATGTGCCGGCTGGCCACACGCTGCATGCACGCGTTGATCAGGTCTATGCCAACCGCCGACGTATGCTGGCCGGCGAAATGCCGCTGGACTGGGGCTGTGCTGAAACGCTGGCCTATGCCGGTTTGCTTGACGAGGGTCATGCCATCCGTCTGACGGGTCAGGATGCCGGGCGCGGTACCTTCTTCCATCGTCATGTCGTGCTTCATCAGCAAGAGACTGGTGCGCGCTACATCCCGTTACAGCACATCGCGCCCTCGCAGCCCACCTTCACGGTCACCGACTCGGTGTTGTCGGAAGAGGCAGTGCTCGGCTTCGAATATGGCTTCTCCACTACTGACCCGCATGCGCTGGTGATCTGGGAAGGTCAGTTCGGCGACTTCGTCAATGGTGCCCAAGTGGTCATCGATCAGTTCATCTGCTCGGGTGAATCCAAGTGGGGCCGGCTCAGCGGACTGGTGATGTTCCTGCCGCACGGTTATGAAGGACAGGGCCCCGAGCATTCCTCGGCACGCCCAGAGCGCTTCTTGCAACTGTGCGCCGAGAACAACATGCAGGTGTGCATGCCTTCGACACCGGCGCAGATGTTCCACATGATTCGTCGGCAGATGCTGCGCAATCTGCGCAAGCCGCTCATCGTGATGACGCCCAAGAGCCTGCTGCGTCACGAGCTGTCGGTGTCTTCATTGACTGATCTGTCCAACGGCAGCTTCGCCACTGTCATCGATGAGATCGATGCGGTGCCTGCTGCCAAAGTGAAGCGTCTGGTGCTGTGCAGCGGCAAGGTCTATTTTGACCTGCTCAAGGCGCGTCGCGCCGAGAGCCTCACCAATGTAGCCATCGTGCGCATCGAGCAGCTGTATCCGTTCCCTGCTCAGGCTTACGAAGCCATCTTGGGCAAGTACAAGGCCGTCGAAGAAGTGGTGTGGTGCCAAGAAGAGCCGCAAAACCAGGGCGCTTGGTATCAGATCCGTCATCGCCTTGAAGCTGCACTGGAAGGCACCGGCAAGCCGCTGATGTATGCCGGGCGACGTCATGCCGCTGCACCGGCTACCGGTATTGGCAAAATCCACGACGCCGAACAGGCCGGTCTGGTGGCTGCGGCGCTGCGTGCGCCGGCGGCCACTGCGCCGGCGACTGCCAAGCGCAAGAACTCCTGATTCACTCAACTGCTAGAGAGCCCATGAGCACTGAAATCACTGTCCCCAAGCTGCCGGAATCCGTTGCTGACGCCACGCTGGTCACCTGGCACAAGAAGCCCGGAGATCGCGTAGCACGTGACGAGAATCTGGCCGATCTCGAGACCGACAAAGTCGTGCTTGAGGTGCCTGCACCGGCCGCGGGCACTTTGGTGGAAATTAAAGTGGTCGCCGGTACGACGGTCACCAGTGGCCAGTTGCTGGCGGTATTTGAGGCCGGCGATGCGCCGGCTGCTGCGGCCCCTGTTGCGGCTGCCGCGGCTGTTGCTGCTGCTGCACCGGTTAGCGATGCGGCTGCCAAGGCTGGTCCTGCTGCCCGTCGTGCTGCCAGTGAGGCAGGTGTTGATCTGTCTGCTGTGGCAGGTACTGGCAAGGATGGCCGGGCAACTAAAGCCGACGTGGCTGCAGCGGTGGCTGCTCCCAAGGCTGCTGCACCAGTGGCAGCCGCTGCGCTGGTCGCGCCCACTGCCCGCGGCGAGCAGCGGGTACCGATGACGCGCCTGCGTCAGCGCATTGCAGAACGCCTGATTTCGGCACAGTCGACGCAGGCCCTGCTCACCACCTTCAACGAGGTGGATCTGTCGGCTGTCAACGAACTGCGTACGCGCTACAAAGACAAGTTCGAGAAGCAACACGGCGTCAAGCTGGGCTTCTCCTCGTTCTTCGTGCGCGCCACGCTCGAGGCACTCAAGAAGTTCCCGGTCATCAACGCCTCGGTGGATGGCACTGACATCCTCTATCACGACTACTTTGATATCGGCGTTGCCGTCTCCACCGAGCGCGGTCTGGTAGTGCCGGTGCTGCGTGATGCCGATACGTTGTCGTTTGCAGACATCGAGCGTGGCGTAAGCGATTTTGCTGCGCGCGCCCGCAAGGGTGCGTTGACGCTTGATGACCTGACCGGTGGCACCTTCAGTATCACCAACGGTGGTGTGTTCGGTTCGCTGCTGTCCACGCCCATTGTCAATGCGCCGCAAAGCGCAATTCTGGGCATGCACAAGATTCAGGATCGTCCGGTAGCGGTGAACGGTCAGGTGGTCATCCGTCCGATGATGTATCTGGCGCTGACCTATGACCATCGCATCATCGATGGCAAGGAAGGTGTGCAGTTCCTGGTTGCTATCAAGGAAGCGCTGGAAGATCCGGGCCGCTTGCTGCTGGGAGTCTGACCCATGTCCGATTTGTTTGACGTCATCGTCATCGGTGGTGGTCCGGGCGGTTATCCGGCTGCGTTGCGGGCCGCACAGAACAAGCTATCGGTGGCCTGCATCGATGGCTGGAAGAATTACGATGGCAGCTATGCCTTCGGCGGTACCTGCCTTAACGCAGGCTGCATTCCTTCCAAGGCATTGCTCGAATCGTCAGAGCTGTTTCATCGTGCCGGTCATGAATTCAAGGCTCACGGCATCAGTCTGTCTGCCCTGAAGATGGACATCACGGCCATGCAAAAACGCAAGGCCGACATCGTCAAAGGCATGACGGGCGGCATTGCCGGTTTGCTCAAGGCGGCGGGTGTTACTGCGCTGCAGGGCCATGGGCAGTTGTTGCCCGGTCGCAAAGTGCTGTTCACCGCGCCGGATGGCAGTACGCGCGAGCTGTCGGCCAAGAATGTGGTGCTGGCCAGTGGTTCAGTGCCCATGCCGCTCAAATCCGCAGCCGTCGATGGCAAGCAGATCGTCGATTCGTGGGGCGCACTCGAGTTCGATGCGGTGCCGGCACGCCTTGGCGTGATCGGTGCAGGTGTCATCGGCCTGGAGTTGGGCAGTGTGTGGGCGCGGCTCGGTGCCAAGGTCACAGTGCTGGAGGCATCGGCTGATTTTCTGCCGATAGCCGATCGCCAGGTATCCAAAGAAGCGCTCAAGCAGTTCACGAAGCAGGGGCTTGACGTGCGTTTGGGTGCCAAGGTTTCTGCGGCCAAGGTCGGCAAAGCCGGCGTTGATGTGCTCTACACCGATGCTGCAGGCGAGCAGAAGGCGCAGTTCGACAAGTTGGTTGTGGCTATCGGTCGCAAGCCTTTTACTGACGGGCTGTTGGCTGAAGGCACCGGCGTGCGGGTCGATGCGCGGGGCTTTATAGAAGTGGATGCGCACTGTCACACCGGTGTCGAGGGCGTATATGCCGTTGGCGACTGCGTGCGTGGCCCGATGCTGGCGCACAAAGCCAAGGAAGAGGGCGTGATGGTGGGTGACCTGGTCGCTGGCAACTATGGCCACACCGACCTTGATAGGGTGCCCTCGGTTATTTACACCGCACCGGAAATTGGCTGGGTCGGTAAGACCGAAGAGCAGGCCCGTGCGGCTGGCTTTACGGTCAAGCTCGGCGTGTTCCCGTTTGTGGCCAGTGGTCGTGCGCGGGCCATGGAAGCCTCTGGTGGTTTTGCCAAGGTGGTTGCCGATGCGGCTACCGATCGCATCCTGGGCGTACACATCATCGGGCCAATGGCCGGTGAGTTGATCGCTGAGGCTGTGCTGGCACTTGAATATGGCGCCAGCTGCGAAGACCTGCAGCGCACAATTCATGCGCATCCGACCTTGTCGGAAGCAGTACATGAAGCTGCATTGGCCGCTGACAAGCGCGCCATCGATATGCCCAATCGCTGATCTGCGGTCGGGCGGGGCGCTGCGCCGTATCAGTCGGCGCGGCGCACCTTAAACACGTTGGGGATGCGCAGCAATCGCTTGATCAGCTTGGTCAACGCGCCGTCGTTAGGCACTGCCAGCCTCACCACAAATCGCGCGATGCGATCTTGCGGATCGGTGTCACTGCTCACGCCTTCAATCGACAGCTTCTCTTCGGCAATGCTGTCGGAGATGTCGCGCAACAAACCACGCCGGTCGAAGGCCTCGATCAGTAGACGCGCAGGCAACAGATCTTGCGAACCGCTGGACCATTCCACCTGCAGTTGGCGTTCGGGTTTGGTTTGCAGCATGCGCAGCAGACCATTGCAGCCGCTGCGATGGATGGTGACGCCCCGGCCAAGCGTGAGATAGCCCGAGATGGGTTGGGGGCGCATCGGTGCGCAACACCGCGCCAACGTGATGGGCAGATCGCCCACACCTTCGATCTCTACCGGTGATTTGCCACTGACCACCGGCTTGCGCTGGCGCTGCAACAACGCGATATCTGGATCTGGCGGCGGCGTCGCAACTGCTGCGACAGGTGGCGCAGTTGCTGCCGTACCGCTGGCTTCGTCTACGCGGCGGAAGTAGTTGCGCAGCTTGCCGCGGCTGCGCGACGACACCAGATAGCCGAGTTGGGGCGAGAGCCAGTCACGACTGGGCACGGCGTTCTTGGCAGTGCGGATCTCGACCACATCACCATTAGCCAGTTTGTGGTCAAAGCTGGCGATGCGACCGTTGACCTTGGCGCCAACGCAGCGCTGCCCCAGATCACTGTGCAGATGAAAGGCGAAGTCCAGCGGCGTTGCACCCTGCGGCAGATCAACCACTTCGCCCTTGGGTGTCATGGCATAGACCCGATCTTCGAACAGGCCCGCGGTGGCACGGGCAAAGGCGTCTGACTCCTGAGCACGTGCGTTGCCTGGATGCAGCAGTTCGCGCACAGCTTGTATCTTGAGCTCGTAATCGGCGCCCTGTGAACCGCCTTCTTTATAGGCCCAGTGCGCGGCCACGCCTAGCTCTGCTTGATCTTGCATCTCTTGGGTGCGGATCTGAATTTCGAGCGAACGACCATCCGGGCCATGCACAGCGGTGTGGATAGAGCGGTAGTTGTTCTCTTTGGGCGTGGCAATGTAGTCATCGAACTCGCCGGGAATAAACGGCCACAGACCATGCACCAGGCCTAGTGCGGCATAGCAGTCAGCGATGTTGGCGGTAATGATGCGCACGGCACGCACATCAAACAGCTGCTCGAAGTCCAGCCGCTTGCTTTGCATTTTGCGCCAGATGCTGAAGATGTGTTTGGGCCGACCTTGAACCGTGGCCTCGATGCCTGCTGTACGCAGCTCGGTGTCGAGCAAAGCACAGGTGCGTGTCATATAGGCTTCGCGCACCAAGCGCTTCTCGTTGAGAGTGGCAGCGATGCGCCGATAGTCATCGGGCTGCAATTCCCGAAACGCCAGGTCTTCAAGCTCCCACTTAAGCGAGCCCATGCCCAAGCGATTGGCCAGCGGCGCATACAGGTCGCGGGTTTCCAGTGCCACGCGCCGGCGTTCAGCTGGCTCAAGCTCGCGACCGTGACGGGCGCGCACCATTTGTTGCGCCAGGCGTGCCAATACCAAGCGCGGGTCACCGACGACGGCCAGCAACATCTTGCGCAGGGTCTCTGCCTGACTGGAATCCAGCGCCTGCTGATCGGCCCAGCTTGCATCCAAACTGAATTCACCCAGCCGCTGCAGCTCACCGCAGCGCCGCACGGCTTCGGCGCCTGCCAGCGCACGCAGCGCGGTGTTATCGGCCAGCGTGGAGCCGGGCAATTGGCAAGCGTGTAGCTGCGCCCCGGCAGCCAAAGGCAGGTCATCCGCCAGATCGAGCACCAATTGCGCGATCTCGCGTGCTTGCTCGCGCAGGCTGGCAGCGATGTCGAGCGTTGCCAGCTCCGCGTCGAGCCGCTGGATCAATGCATCGGGCGGCGGATTGAAGGCTGTGGGTCGGGTCTTGGGCATGAAGGGAACCTGCGTTGCGGGTATCATACCCCTGACCTGCAGCGCTGCTTAGGATGCCGGACGGCGCTGCGCCGCGGCGCCTGCAGCAGGTGATACCAAATGCCCAGATACCGCAAAAGTTCCTGGCGCGGCTTCGATCCGGAAGCACAGCGTCCTGCCGCCCAAACCGCGGCCGTGGTGGCTGCCGGGGCAGCGGTGCGCTGTCGCATCCTGGGTTTGGATCCGGGCTCGGTGAGGACCGGTTATGGCTTGGTGGAATGCGACGGCTCTGCTCAGCGCTTCATCGAGGCCGGTTGCATCCGCCCACCGGCCGGGTCACAGGCCCAGCGCCTGCATTACATCCATCGCACGCTGGCTGCATTGGTAGACACCCACTGTCCCGACGAAGTTGCTATCGAGCGGGTGTTTGTGGCGCGCAATCCCGATAGCGCGCTCAAACTCGGCCAAGCTCGCGGCGTGGCCATGGTCGCAGCGGTCAGTCAGGGTGCCGAGTTGCATGAGTACGCCCCACGCAGCGTCAAGCTGGCGGTGGTGGGCAGCGGCAGTGCAGAGAAGTTGCAGGTGGCACATATGGTCAAGGCGATGCTTGGGATCACCCAAGTGCTGGGTCTGGATGCCACCGATGCGCTAGCACTGGCGCTATGTCACGCGCAGTCGCGCCGCATGGCTGTGCTGATCGGCGCAGTGGGTGGCGCATGATTGGGTCTTTGACGGGCGTGCTGGCTGAAAAAGCCCCCCCGCGCATCCTCATCGATGTGCAAGGCGTCGGCTATGACGTCGAAGTGCCCATGTCCACTTTTTATGCGTTGCCTGCCACCGGCGCAGCGTTGCGCTTGCTCATCCATCAGGTGGTACGCGAAGACGCGCTACTGCTCTACGGGTTTGCCACTGAGCCTGAACGCGTGCTGTTTCGCCATCTGCTCAAAGTGTCGGGGGTGGGGCCGCGCATTGCGCTGGCAATACTGTCGGGCATTAGTCTCGATGCCTTTGCGCAGTTAATGCAGGCCGACGATGTGGCCGCTTTGACACGCATACCTGGCGTGGGTCGTAAGACCGCCGAACGGTTGCTGGTGGAATTGCGTGACCGCGTGAAGCCTGCGGACGGCGCTGCGGCAGTAGCGGGCGCTGTTGCGGCCGGCGCGCCGGCTGAAGCGCTGCAAGCCTTGCTGGCGTTGGGCTACAAGGATGCTGAGGCTACCCGGTTGGTGTCGCTGGCAGGCGATGGTGCGCAGACCACCGAAGAGATCATTCGCCGTGCCTTGCAAAGCGCGGGGCGGGGCTGACAGCTATGGCAGACGAACGCATCATCGCTGCAGAAGCGGCTCCGGCTGAGGACTCGCAGGACCGCGCGATACGCCCCAAGCGGCTCGCTGACTATGTAGGGCAGGAGCCGGTCAAAGCGCAGCTCGACATCTATGTGTCGGCAGCGCGTGCGCGCGCTGAAGCACTGGATCATGTGCTGGTGTTCGGCCCGCCAGGGCTGGGTAAAACCACCTTGGCACACATTCTGGCGGCAGAGCTGGGTGTGAACCTGCGTCAAACCTCAGGTCCTGTGCTGGAGCGTCCCGGGGACCTTGCCGCCATCCTCACCAACCTGCAGCCTCGCGACCTGCTGTTCATCGATGAGATCCATCGTTTGAGCCCAGTGGTTGAAGAGGTGCTCTATCCGGCGATGGAAGACTATGAGCTGGACATACTCATTGGTGACGGCCCGGCTGCCCGCTCCATCAAATTGAGTTTGCCGCCGTTTACGCTGGTGGGCGCCACCACGCGTGCCGGTCTGCTTACGTCCCCGCTGCGTGATCGTTTTGGCATCGTGCAGCGCTTGGAGTTTTATAACCATGAGCAGTTGCAGCACATTGTCACGCGCTCGGCCGGCATCTTCGGTATTCCCATAGAGTCGGGCGGGGCGCTATCTATTGCGCAGCGTTCACGGGGCACCCCTCGTATTGCCAATCGATTGCTGCGCCGCGTGCGTGATTACGCGCAGGTGCGCGCCGGCGGCGTCATCACCGCAGCGGTAGCCGCTGAGGCACTCAACCTTTTGGAAGTGGATCCGCAAGGTCTTGATCAACTCGATCGTCGCTTGCTCGAAACGCTGGTGCACAAATTCGATGGCGGCCCTGTGGGCATCGACAGTCTGTCCGTGGCTATCGGCGAAGAGCGCGGCACACTCGAAGATGTGGTCGAGCCGTTTCTCATTCAGCAGGGCTTTTTGATGCGCACTTCGCGGGGGCGAGTGGCCACGCGGCTGGCCTGGCGGCATCTTGGATTGACTGAGCCGGAGCGCGTTCCCGGTCAGGGCTTCGAAGAGGCTGGCCCATGACCCACTTTGATTGGCCGGTGCGCGTGTACTACGAAGACACTGATGCCGGCGGCGTGGTCTACCATGCCAACT
>JAPLSH010000016.1 GCA_026398735.1 Pseudomonadota bacterium
GCAGGCCGATGCTGTCATCGTGTGGCTCAGTGCCGACGACGAAGGCACTGCTTGGCATGTTCCTGCACAGCGTGCGGTATTGCAGGCTGCAGGGTTGCCTGCGCTGTTCATGACTGCGCGCCAATGGGACTGCAATGATGGCGCGCCGATTGAAATAGAGCACTTTGTTAGAGGGCTGTGTCCATGAAGCCGTTGAAAGGATTGCGCGTCATTGCCTGGGGTGCAATGGCGGAGCGGCCACTGGCTCGCTATCTGGCATCTCTCGGCGCAGAGGTTGTTGCCGCCGAATCACTGCTGCAGTCGCTCGTCGGCGCCGACTTTCTGATCGAGGACTTGGGGTTGGCCTGCCTGCAGGATCTTGGCTTGAGTCGGACGCAGATCGAAGCCCAGTTCCCGCAGCTGGTGCATGTGAGTGTGACGGCTTTTGGTAGCTTTGGTCCGCGTGCGCGCTGGCGCGGCGGTGAATTGGTTGCCTCTGCCATGAGTGGCGTGTTGCGTCTGACCGGCGCACCGGATCGCGCACCCGTTAAGGAAGCGCGCGATGCGTGCACCTTCCACGCTGACATGGCTGCGGCGGCAGGAGCGATGGCCGCGCACTATTCGCGTGGCACACACAGCGTGGGACAGCATGTCGATGTGTCGGTGCAAGAGGTGGCGTTCAGCCGCTGCGTCAACAGCATTCTGGTCTGGCAGTTTGAGCGGCGCAAATTGCAGCGCGTCGGTGGCGCTCTCAATTACGGACTGGCGACGGTACGTTGCATCTGGCCATTGGCCGACGGCTGGTGCTTCCACTCGTTAATGACCGGACGATTTGGCGCGCCGGCAAATCAGGCCTTGTCGGATTGGATGGACGAGGTGGGTGCAGATAACCCGCTGCGCGGTGTGGACTGGTTGGCCTATAACCGCTCGACGCTGGATCCGTCGATCCGTGTGGTGTGGGAGCGCGCCATAGAGGCTTTTTTCCGGTCGCGTACGCGTGAGCACATCCGCACCGAGGGTCGTCGCCGGGGCATCAATGCCTGCGCGGTGGCCACGCCGGGTGATGTCCTTGCAGATCCGCACTTGCAGGCAAGGCAGTTCTGGATGGAGCACCAAGGACGGACGTGGCCCTCTCGATTTACCGGTTTTACGCCGGCAGCCTTAGCAGCAGGTCAGGCGCCACGTGCAGCATCTGCTGGTTCGCGCAGCGGCCCGTTGGCCGGTGTGCGTGTGTTGGATTTTGCCTGGGCACTGGTCGGTTCTATAACGACCAAGATCCTCGGCGATCTGGGCGCAGAGGTCATCAAGGTCGAGACGCGTACGCGGCCGTGCCTATCGCGCATCGATGTGCAGGTCAAAGCGTCCAAACCTGGCGACTTTGATGACAAGCCTTGGTTTGCGCATATGAACACCTCCAAGCGTTCGCTCGCATTGGATATGAAGCGCCCCGAGTCTCGCGAGGTCTTGGAGCCGCTGATCGAGTGGGCCGATGTGGTCGTCGAAAACTTCTCGCCCGGCACTATGGCCAAGCTTGGTCTCGACTATGCGCAGCTGGTCAAACGCAATCCGTCGCTGGTGATGGTCTCTGGCAGCGTCTATGGCCAGACCGGTCCGTTGGCCCAAGAGTGGGGTGTCGATGGCACAGGGGCTGCGCTGTCCGGTCGCACTTTGCTGACCGGTTGGGCGGATCGTGATCCGGTCATCCCCGGGGCCGTGCCCTATGGGGATGTGATCGTGCCCTATGTCATGGCCGCTGGTGTGGCCGCTGCGTTGCAGCACCGCCGGCAGACTGGACAGGGCTGCCATATCGACGCATCAATGTACGAGATCTGCGTGCAGCAGATGCTGCCTGCGTTGCTCCAAGAGCAGAGTGGCAGTACGCCGCAGCGCATGGGTAACGCCGATCCTGCCATTTTTCATCAAGACGTGTATCCGGTGGCAGGTGATGATCGCTGGATCGCCATCAGCGCTCAGACCCAAGCTCAGTATCAACAGCTGTGCGGCTTGGCAGGCGGCATGGATCTTGGTGGCTGGACCGCAACGCAGGATGGTCAGCAGTTGGCTGCGCTGTTGCAGTCGCAGGGCATTGCTGCCGGCGTAGTGCAAGACATCGAAGACTTGATGGAACATGATCCGGGCTTGCAGGCGCGCGGTGCATTGGTGCCGATCGAGCATGCGCGTCTGGGTGTGTTTGGCCATGTGCGCTCGCCGATGAGTTTTTCGGCAGATGTCATTGCACCCTTCAGGCCGCCCAATATGGGCGAGCACAGCCAATTCATCGCGCAGCACTTGTCCGGCTTGGACGATAGTCGAGTCGATGCGCTGACCGCCGCAGGAGTGTTCAAGTGAGCGCCGTAAATCCCACTGCATCGCGCAAGGATCTGGCGTGCACTGCTGATGCAACCGCTTACCAGAAGGCCTTCGGTGCGCAACTGCGCGAGCAGGTGGTGGAGCGCGGCGAGCCCTTTGCTGTGGCACAGGCCGATACGCCGCACGAGTTGTTTCATGCGATGGATATTCCGCTGGTCAGCAACCAATGGTGGTCTGCCTATATTTCGGCCAAGCGCCTCTCGGGTCGCTACTTCACCACCATGGACGAGCTGGGTTATCCAGCCAACCGCTGCCGCTATTGCTCGTTGGGTCTGGCCTGCACTTTGGCCAACGATCCCTCTACTGCGCCGTGGGGCGGATTGCCAAAGCCCACTGTTTTAGTTGCCAGACTGACTTGCGACTGTGTGCAGCAAGTGTTCTCGCAGTGGGCTAAGGCGCTAGGTACCGAGTTTTTTGCGATGGAAGCGCCCGCATGGGAGCACAAGGATCCCAACTGGTTTTTGCATTCACGCGATCAATGGCAAAAGGTCTATGAACCTGGCCGTATCGCACTCATGGTTGATGAGATGCATCAGTTGGTAGAGCTGCTTGAAGCTCGCACTGGCCGTCGCTTTGATGAGGAGCGCCTGGCGCACTTGATGGAGCGCATCAACGAGCAGGAGGGTTATATAGCCGAGGCTACGGAGATGGTGGCTAAAGCCCGTCCGTGTCCGGTGTCGATTGGCGACCAGATGCCCAACACTATGATTCCGCAGTGGCATCGCGGCTCTGACTGGGCGGTGGCGCATGCCAAGCGTTTTCGTGATGAAGTGGGCGAGCGTGTGCACCGCGGTATTGGCGTGGCCGCCAACGAGCGACTGAGGTTGATGTGGATCGGCGCCGGTTTGTGGCACGACACAGGCTTCTACCAATCGCTGGAGGAGCGCTTGGGTGCGGTGTTTGTCTGGTCCATGTACATGCCGTTTGCGGGACCGCAGTACATCCGCGATGTGCAGGGCAAGCCCTTCGAAGCATTGGCCAGTCGCATCTGCTCTATGAACGAGGTGCTGCATTTGCCGCCGTGGATGAATGGCTGGATGGTGCACGAGGCCATGCGCTGGGGAATTGATGCGGCGGTAGTGCTGGTGCCGCCTGCCAGCCGTCTGTCGCAATCTGGAACACAACTTACCTGTCTGGCGTTGCAAGAGGCGGGCATTCCCGTGCTGCAACTCGATGCCGACATGGTGGATGCAAAGCAATGGAGTCGCGATGCCATGGTGGGTCACATGGAGAGTTTCTTGAAGTCCCGGGGTTTGGCATGAGTCGCCTGAAACTGTTGGCCTGTCTGGCCGGTGCGCTAGTGCTGGCCGCGTGTGCACGTACCACGACGCCAGGCGTGACCGAGCTGGTGTATGCCACGCCGTACAGCCCCAATCATCCGTTCAGTCGTGCAGACAAGGAATGGATGAGCTTTGTGGAGCAGCGCAGCGGCGGCAGCTTGCGTATCCGTCCCAGTTGGTCCGGCGCGCTGCTGTCTGCGGACCATTCTATGGTTGAGCTACGCCATGGCGTGGCGGACATCGGGCTGATTACTCCCATCTATGTGAAGGGCGGGGTGCATCTGATCCGCACACAGTCGGGTTTTTACAGCGGCGCAGACACTGTGCCCAAACAGCTGGCGTTATATCGCTGCATGGAAGAGGCCAGTTCGCAATACGCGCAGGAACTGCAGGGACTGCATGTGCTGGCAGTGCAGGGTGGTGTATTGCCGGGCGTCATAACCCGCACCAAGCCTATCGCGACCTTGGAGGACCTGCGCGGCCTGCGACTACGCGCGCCGACAGAGTTGCTTAGCGTGCTACAAAACCTCGGCGCTGATCCCGTCAGCATGCCGATGGGTGAGGTGTATTCAGCCTTGGCCAAAGGTGTAATCGACGGCGTTGTTGCACCAGTTGATACCTTCAAATCTATGCACTTTGCTGAAGTGGCCAGCTACTACACGGCACTGGCTGTGCCGCGTGGTGCTTATCCTGCCAGAGCTATGA
Organism: Pseudomonadota bacterium; assembly: GCA_026398735.1. GTDB lineage: Bacteria > Pseudomonadota > Gammaproteobacteria > Steroidobacterales > Steroidobacteraceae > ZC4RG30. The sequence continues at coordinate 4,335 of JAPLSH010000016.1, forward strand.
GCCAGATACGCTGGGAGTCGCTGACGGTCGCACAACGTGCAGTACTTGATGAGGCCGTCGCGGTCTGGGAGACGGCGCTCGCACGCCAAGCACAGCGCGGTCAGGAAGATGGCTTCAAGGCGGCGCAGGAGGGCCGTGTTGTGATGGCTCCCATCGACGCGTCAGAGCAGCAGCGCTTTGATCAGCTGTATTTGCGCGATGCAAGGCGCAACGCCGAAGGCTTGCAGCGCTTTGGCATTAATGGTCTTGCCGTCTTTGAAGTCGCGCGTGCCAGTCTGCGTGCAGATGGCACTGTCACTTGCCCAGGCAGGAGCTGACATGGCTCAGCCTCTTGCCGGTATTGTGGTTGCTGACTTTACCCATGTGATGGCAGGCCCTTATGCAACGCACCTGTTGCGTCTGCTTGGGGCAGAGGTCATCAAGATTGAGGCGCCTGGTCGTGGCGACCTGATGCGCAATTACGGCACTGATCGTCGATACGACGGAATGGCGCCGGCTTTCATTGCTGTCAACGCCGGGAAGCAATCGATAGCACTGGATCTTAAGAACGCTGCGGACCTCGAGACCGCGCAACGCATTGTGGCGCATGCCGATGTACTGGTAGAAAACTTCCGGCCAGGCGTTATGCAGCGGCTTGGCTTGGGGTACGAGTCGGCATTGGCAGCTAATCCGCGGCTGGTGTATTGCTCCGTGTCGGGCTACGGGCAATCCGGGCCGCTGCGAGACTGGCCCGCCATCGATAACATCGTGCAGGCCACCAGCGGCATGATGAGCTTGGGCGGTGGTCCTGATGACCCTCCCAGCCGTGTTGGTTTTCCGGTAGTGGATACGCTGACTGGGCATACCGCTGCGTTTGCCATTTTGGCCGCGCTGCTGCGCCGACACACCACTGGCAAGGGTGAATACATCGACGTGGCTATGCTTGATGCCTCTATCGCATTTATGGCCTCTGCCGTCGTCCCCTATACCGTGACCGGTAAAGCGCTGGCGCGAACCGGTAACACTGGTTACAGCGGACAGCCGACCTCGGCACTGTTTCGCGCAGGCGATGGCCGGCAGATTTCGCTGGGCGTCGTTCAGCAACATCAATTCGAGACGCTTGCCCAAGTGCTGGGTCAGCCCCAGTGGCTTGCCGATGCGCGCTACGCCTCGCCAGACCTGCGTCGAACCCACACAGCAGAGATACAAGCGGAGCTGTCGGCAGTGCTTGCCTTGCGCACCGCTGCTGAGTGGGAGGCACTGATGAGTGCTGCGGGTATTCCCTGTGGCATGGTGCGTGAGGTGGGCGAGGCCGTCGACATGCCGCATCTGGCCGAGCGCGGCCTGCGCCTGCCGTTGCAGATACCGGGTTTGCCCGAGGGGCGCACATCGGTTTCGGTGGTTAATGCCGGCTTCTGCATGGGCAGTGACGGCCCTGGAGTGGATGTGCCGCCGCCTCGCTTAGATGAGCACGGCGCGCAGGTGCGTGCCTGGTTGAACGACTGCTAAACCCGCGGCTGCCCGGTATGGCTCAGGGTTTGCCCTTCGACAGATAACCGGCAACGGCGGCCAGCTGCGCATCGCTGGCATCGGCGCGGGTGATGGGCATCATGTTGAGTATGCCCACGCGCGCTGCTCGCACCACATAGGCTGCAGTCAGGTCGCTGCGCTTTTCCAGCTCTGCTACGGCGGGGTCCACACGACGGGCCAGCAGACCGGTGCCCATTCCGCTGGCGTTGTGGCACATCGCACACTTTTCGGTGAACAGCGCTTTGCCATCGAGCGCGGCCGGTTGCTGCGCAAGCGCAGCAGTGGCCAATAGGGGCACTACGCCCATCACCAAAGATTTGATCAGCGTCTGACGGTTCATGTTCGTACCTTCACGTTCGACCGACCGGGCCAGATACCGCTCTTGCCGGGAGCGAGTATTCCCGCAGGATCAAGCGCATCTTTAATGCGCTCGCTGAGGCGCCGCAGCGCATGGTTATTAAAGTCATTTCCATCGGCTACCAGGTCCATGTAGTCGATGTGCGCACGATATTCGCCATAGCCATGCTCACGCGCATCGGCAATGAGGGTGCGCAGGAACGGATCCACGCGCTTCATGAAGGCCGGATCGTCCAGGTTCAGCAGCACCGCATTCACGTTGAGCAGGTGCCGTTCGCCAAACGCGAAGCTGGCCTGATAGTCCATGCCGTATTCTTTGTAGCGGGCATAGGTGCGTTTGAATTGCTCCATCGCCAGCTTGCCCGACTGCGTCAGCACAGGCGAGAAGCCGATGTGACCACCGCGGCCGCCGAACCAATTGGCGCTTTGCATGGGGAAAGTCAGCGGTACGCCCATCCAGCCGCCGGCTGTGGGTGTAATAACATCGCCGGGTTTCCAGCTGAAGGGCTTGAGCGCCATCGGCTTGATGGCCTTGAGCTCCTTCTCGAGGATGTCCATGTTCGCCTGCACGACCGACTCGCGGCCATACACGCGCACGCTGACGCCCCACCAGCCCAGATCAAAGCGCTTGCGTATCGCAGCCACCACGTCATCGGACAGTGAGCCGGGCTGATCGGTCCATTGACTGCGTGTGGTCAGAATGTTGGCAGCGCGAAACCAGTTGCCGATGGTCGGGGACTGTTGCAGCACGCCTTCGCGTCGCAGCGGGCCCAGCGTATCGATCAGCGGACCCAAGTCCTCCATCTTGTCCATTTCGACATCGAAGCCGCGCACTACCTCGGGCTGTGGCATCAGCCAGATGTTGGCTTTGGTCACGATGCCGTAGTTGGACTGCACGAACAGTTGGTCAAAAGCAGGGCCATAGCCGTACTTGTGCAGGCCCCAGCTGGGCGCGCCGGTCATTGCGCCCATGCCGGTGCGGACCAGGTCGCCATCGGGCAGCACCACTTCCATGCCGCAGATGTTGCGCGTGTGCTCGCCGTAGGGGGTGTAGCCCAGGCCGCGGTCCAGTGCATTGCCGATCACCGAGCCCCAGCTGTTGCCGGGTACCGACAGCCACAGTGGAATCTTGTGGGTCTGCAGGTAGTCGTAGAGGTCGTAAAAACCCACGCCCGGCTCCAGCAGCACTGTGCCGTTCTCGACATCCATCTCGATCTTCTTCATGCGCGAGAGGTCGATGATGATCGAGCCGGCACGCACCGGCGCCGAGGTGCCATAACCCAGGTTCTTGCCGCGGCTTACCGTCCAGATGGGCACTTTGTTGGCGGCGGCCACGCGCACCAGCGCCTGCACCTGCTCGGTGGTCGTGGGGGCTACCGCAGCGGCGGGCCGGTGGTTGCGCGGGTCGATGGGAAAGCGGTCGCTGTAACTGTCGCGGTCTTCCTCGGTGTTGAAGACAGCGTCTGCCCCGACGATGCCGGCAAAGGCTTTGAGCGTGCGCGCCAGGGTTGCGGCATCGGGCGGGGGAGTGCGTGAATCCAAGTGGGTATTCCTAGGTGGCGGGCCCCGGTGAGGCCGGCGGTATTCGACAGCCTAGGAGGGGCGAGTTGATGTGTCAAATCCGGTAAATCGGGGTGTTTTTTCGCTTGCCAAGACGGCCTGCGAAGTGATGCGGCGGTGTCGTACACTCGGAACCAACATCGGCAACACAGGCAGCACCCATAAGCTGCCAGCGGGGGTTTTGATGAGTGCACAGGACAAGGCCAAGGGCTTTCCGTTACCCAGTTCCGTGAAGGTGGTGCCGGGCACCGAGGCAGCACAGGCTGCCTACCCGTATCACATTCAGTTCGCACCCGAGGACGACCAGAAGTTCTGGTTCTATAACTCGATGCATTTCCCCGAGCCCATGCATGCCTTTGACATGGTGACGGCTGAGGCGGCTTATTGCGCGCTGGGCGCAGCCAACACGCGTGTGCACTGCTTGCCCACCACGCTAGGTATTGACCATCGCATCATCAACGGCCGTGTGTACATCGGTGGCAATGGCGTTACCGATCCGGCCGAGATTGAGCGGCGCACTGTAGAGTTTCAGAAGCGCGCGTTTTACTACTACGAGAACTGGGAGACCCTCTACGCACAGTGGAAGGTCAAGATGCTCAAGCTGATCGACGATGCGCGCGCACTGCCGTCGCCGACGCTGCCGGAATTTGAGCCCCTGGAGCACGTGCACGCCGGTCGGGGCGTGGCCTCCAATCATGATTTGCTAGTCACCTACCAGAAGACCATCGAGGGTTACTTCCGGATGTGGCACCACCACTTCGAGTTCCTGCTGCTGGGCTATGGCGCCTATCTGGTGTTCTTCGGCTTCTGCAAAAAAGCCTTCCCAGAGATTACCGATCAGACCATCGCGCGCATGGTGGCGGGCATTGAGGCCGAAATTTTCCGTCCCGACGAAGAGCTGCGTGGCTTGGCACGTCGCGCCGTTGAGCTCAATGTGGATCATCATTTTAAAGAAGGCGTGTCGGCCGATGCCGTACTGGCCTCGCTCAGTGAAGGCGGTCCGGCCGGCAAGCAGTGGTTGGACTCGCTGGCTAAGGCGCGTGACCCGTGGTTCAACATTAATGTGGGCGACGGGTTCTATCATTACCACCGCGGCTGGAACGACGATCTGTCGATGCCCTTTGCGGCGCTGCCCGATTACATGCAGCAAGTGCGCGATGGCAAGTCGCTACATCGTGATATCGGCAAGCTGCAAGAAGAGCGCGTGCAGCTCATCGCAGACTATCGCGAGTTGCTCAACAGCGATGAAGAGCGTGCAGCCTATGACCAGATGATCGGGCTGGCGCATCGCGTGTTCCCCTACGTTGAGGGTCACAAGTTCTATTGCGAGCACTGGTACACCAACCTGTTCTTCAACAAGATCCGCGAGTACGGCGCGCTGTTGTCCAAGGCCGGTTTCTTCCCGGAAGAAGCCGACGTGTTCAACCTGACGCACTATGAACTCGAGAGCGCGATCATCGACTTGATGAACGCGTGGTCCAGCGGCAGTCCGCCCCGCGGGCCGTCTTATTGGCCGCCGATTGTCGCGCAGCGTAAAGCCGCTGTTGCCGAATGGGCCAAGCATGATTCGCCGCCGGCACTGGGTCCCATCCCCGATGTCATTGATGATCCGGCGATCGTCATGTTGTGGGGAATCACCCGCGAGAGCCTTGATAACTGGCTCACTTCCGGCGATGAAAAGAACAGCCATGAGGTGCGCGGTTTTGCGGCATCCATGGGTGTGGTCGAGGGTACGGCACGCATCGTTAAGTCAGTGGACGAGATCTCGCGTCTGCAGCGTGGCGATATCTTGGTATGCCAGGTCACTAACCCCACGTGGGCGCCGATCTTCCAGCGCATCAGTGCAGCGGTATCGGATATCGGCGGATCGATGAGCCATGCGGCCATCGTGGCGCGCGAATACGGCCTGCCGGCGGTGGTGGGCACGGGTAACGCCACCTCCAAGATCAAAGATGGTCAGCGTATCCGGGTCGATGGCGGCCGTGGCGTCGTGACCTTGCTGTGACGGTTGTGACGATGACTGCCAATGAGTCGATCAGTTGGTTCGCTGACATAGGCCTTGAGGACCGCCCGCGCGTGGGCGGCAAGGGCGGTAGCCTGGGCGAACTCACGCGCGCCGGCATTGAGGTGCCGCCGGGCTTTGTGGTGTGCACTGCGGCGTTTGATCGCTTCATCGATGCGCTGGAGCAGCGTGCACCGGTGCGTTCGCGCATCGAGGTGCTCGACTCGCAGGACCTTGATGCGATCGGTGTGGTGTCGCGAGAGTTGCGCGCTCGCATTGAAGCCGAATCGATGCCCGATGAGTTGCAACGCGAGATCCTGCAGGCGCATGCGCGTTTGGCAGTCGCGGGCGTTGCACCCATTGTCGCGGTGCGATCGTCTGCAACCACCGAAGATGCGGCTGATGCCAGCTTTGCAGGCTTACAAGACACGTTCCTGTGGGTGATGCAGCCCGAAGACGTGCTGGCTCGCATCCGCAGTTGCTGGGCCAGCCTGTATTCGGTCGAGTCGGTCAGCTACCGCCGTAAGCAGAACTTCCCTGAAGCCGGTGTGGCCATGGCGGTTGTGGTGCAGGTGATGGTCGACGCGCGCACTGCCGGTGTGATGTTTACGCGCAGCCCGACCACCGGCGATAAGTCAGTCATTACCATCGAAGGTGCCTGGGGCTTGGGCTCGGCGGTGGTGGGTGGCGAAGTCACGCCTGATCGCTGGGTGGTGGGCAAGATCACCGGCGAGATTCCGGTACGGGATATTTCTGACAAGGCGATTCGCCATGCGCCCGCGCCCGGTGGTGGCATTGTCGATGTTGAAGTAGAGCCCGATCAGCGCACGGCGGCATGTTTGTCAGACGACGAACTGCTGGCGTTGCGCGCTGTGGGTCGTAAAGTGGAGCGGCACTATGGTCGCGCGCAAGACATCGAGTGGGCCATCGATCGCCATAGCGGCCGCGTAATGCTGCTGCAAAGCCGTCCTGAGACGGTGTGGTCCAACAAAGACACTGCGCCAGTGGTCACGCCTAAGGCCGATCCGCGTATGCATGTCATGTCGATATTTGGGGGAATTAAGTGAGCCTGACCGCAGCAGACATCCAGGAAATCATGCGGCTCATTGAGGCCTCGGACTTTGACGAACTGATTTTGGAAACCGCCGGCACCAAGCTGGTGTTGCGCCGTGGTGCGGCAGTAGCTGCAGCGCCTGTGGCGGTTGCGGCGCCGGTAGTGGCACCGATGGCTGCGCCTGTGCAGCCTGCAGCGGCTGTGGCAGCCTCCGCGCCGGTTGAGTCACACAGCAGTGCCGACGGCACAGCAGTTGAATCACCCATGCTGGGCACGTTTTATCGGGCGCCAAAGCCGGGCGCGCCGGCGTTTGTCGAAGTGGGCACCGCCGTTGAGGCCGACACTGTCATTGGCATCGTCGAAGTGATGAAGTTGATGAACACCGTACGTGCCGGGGTGCGCGGCACGGTCACTGCGTTGGTCGCACGCGATGGCGCGCTGGTTGAATACGGCGAGACGTTGATCCGCGTGGCTGTGGCGGAGTAAATAGACTTGGCCATCCGCAGGGTCTTTGTCGCCAACCGTGGCGAGATTGCGGCTCGCATCATCCGTACCTGTGGTGAGCTGGGCATTGAAACCGTGCTTGCAGTCTCTGCTGCCGATCGCGACAGCGTCCCTGCGCGGCTGGCGGACCGTGCTGTGTGCGTGGGTCCTGCACGTTCCACTGACAGCTACCTTCAGATCAACACGCTGGTGCATGCCGCATTGGCCACCGGCTGCGATGCAGTCCATCCGGGTTATGGATTTTTGTCGGAGCGCGCGCCGTTTGCCCGCGCCTGTGAGCAGGCCGGACTGGTGTTCATCGGCCCCACGCCCGAGCAGATTGACGCCGTTGGCGACAAGCTGCGGGCGCGCAGCGAGGCTGTGGCAGCTGATGTGCCGGTAGTGCCCGGTGCTACGGCCGACACCGTACAAGATGCCGTCGATGCAGCAGCACGCATTGGTACGCCGCTGTTAGTTAAGGCAGTGGGTGGCGGTGGCGGACGCGGCATGAAGCGGGTCGATGTGTTGGCAGATGTGGCGCAGGCTGTAGAGCTGGCCAGTGCCGAGGCCGCTGCTGCATTTGGTGATGCGCGCGTGTATCTGGAGCGCTATGTGTCGCGGGGTCGGCATGTGGAGTTGCAGGTGCTGGGTGATGGTCGCGGCGGCGTTATTCATTTGGGTGAGCGCGACTGCTCTGTGCAGCGCCGCTACCAGAAGCTCATTGAAGAAACCCCCGCAGTGGGTTTGTCGCCGCAGTTGCTGGCTCAGTTGCGCGAGGCGGGAGTGCGCTTTGCACAGCGGCTGAACTATCGCGGCGCGGGCACTGTGGAGTTTCTGGTCGATATCGAACGCGACTGCTTCTATTTTTTGGAGATGAACTCGCGCATCCAGGTGGAGCACCCGGTGACCGAAGCGGTGACGGGTGTGGATCTGGTGGCAGAGCAGATTGCCATCGCTGAAGGGCAGGGCCTGCGGTTGCGCCAACAGGATGTGCTGTTCAATGGGCACGCCATCGAGTGCCGCATCAACGCTGAAGATCCGCTGCGCGATTTCGCGCCCAGTCCGGGTCGCGTGCGTCGGGCCCAATGGCCAGAAGGTGTTGGACTGCGTGTCGATACGCATATCCAGGACGGGTCAATGGTGCCGCCGTTCTATGACTCGCTGATGGGCAAGATCATCGCTCACGGTGTCGATCGCGCAGCGGCTGTCGCTCAGCTGCAGCAGGCACTGGCGGACACCCAGATCGACGGTGTGGCCACCAACATCCGCTTTCACCAGCGTGTGTTGGCCGATGCAGAGTTTCAGGCCGGTGGTATCGATACAGGATATGTAGGACGGCTGGGTCCGCTGACTTAAGTCGCACTTCAAGGAAGACAACACATGGCAGACGTGCAACTGGTCGAGACTTCACTGCGCGATGGCAACCAGAGCCTATGGGGTGCGCTGGGCGTCACTACCGCCAACACGCTGGCTATCGCGCCGCTGATGGATCGTGTGGGTTTCAAAGCCATCGACTTCACCACCTCGACGCACATGGGCGTGGCGGTGCGCTACAAGAAAGAAGATCCGTGGGAGCGACTGCGCTTGATGGCGGCAGCTACGCCCAATACACCGCTGCAGTTCATGTCGACCGGCTTTCGCTTTATCAGCTGGGAAACCGCCAGCCCAGAGTTCATGTCGCTGGCTTTTGCCACGCTGGTGCGCAACGGCATCCGGCGGTTTTGTCTGGCCGATCCCATGAACGATGCGCAGGCCAATGCAACCTGCGCACGGATGGCCAAGCAGGTCGGCGGTGAGTATGTAATCGCTGCATTGGTGTTTACGCTCAGCCCGTTTCATGACGATGCGCACTATGTCGATTGCGCGCGCACGCTGGCGGCTTGCCCGGATGTGGATGCGCTGTACATCAAAGATCCGGGTGGTCTGCTCACGCCGTCGCGTGCTGCCACGCTGATACCTGCGGTTATGGCAGTGATCGGTAACAAGCCGCTCGAGCTGCACGCCCACGGAACCATTGGTCTTGCCGACATGGTCTATGCCGATGCGCCTGCATTAGGTGTAAGTGCACTGCAAGTGGCGTCTGGTGCTGCGTCGGAGGGCACCTCTAACCCTTCATCGGCGCGTGCGGTTTCCAACCTCAAGGCACTGGGGCACACGGTACTGGTCGACGAGGAAGCGCTGGCACAGGTGCAGGCCTACTTCACCAAGCTGGCTGCTGCCGAAGGTTTGGCCGTGGGCAAGCCGATGGCCTTTGATGCAGCCTATCTGCATCACCAGTTGCCCGGCGGCATGGTGGGTACCATGCGCCGTCAATTGACTGAAGCGCGCCTGCCACACCTTGAAGCTGCGGTCATCGAAGAGATGGGCCGTGTGCGTCAGGAGCTGGGCTGGCCGATCGTGATGACGCCGTTTGCGCAGATGCTGCAAACCCAAGCCTTTATCAACGTGACCGGCAAAGAGCGCTACGCCACAGTGCCCGATGAAATCATCCGCTATGCGCTGGGTCGCTTTGGTCGTCCCAATGTGCCGATTGATGCGCAGGTGATGAACCGCATTGAAGCGCTGCCGCGCACGCGTGAGCTGCGGGCCGAGCCGGATATGGCGCCGTTGTCTGAACTGCGCGCGCGTTTTGGCAAGGGCATTAGCGACGAAGAGTTCTTGTTGCGCGCCACCATGCCGGGCAACCTGGTCGATGCGATGCTGGCGGCAGGGCCTGCAGTGCGCCACTACAACCCAGACAGTCGCCCACTGCTGGACTTGGTCCGTCAGCTGACGGCGCGCCGCGACATCAACCATGTCGCGATAGAAAAGGGCGACATCAAGCTTGAACTGCGCCGCTGGGCGCGCTGAACACGAGACACTCATGGCACGTCGACCGATCACCACTGCGCCGCTGCGCACCCTGTCGCGCATCCGCGGCTTCATGTTTGATCTGGACGGCACGCTGCTGCTCAGCGATCGGTCTCTGGGCGGCTACGAAGTGTTGCCCGGTGCTATTGAAATGCTCACCACGTTAGCCAAGCGCCAAGTGCCCTATGTGGTGCTGACCAACGGCAGTGCTTATCCACCCGCTGAGCAGGCGGCCAAGTTGCGCAAACTGGGGTTGCCGGTAACCGATGCGCAGATGCTCACGCCGTCCAGCGTCACGGCAGAGGTGATGCGTCGCAATGGCGTACAGCGCGCACTGGTGCTGGGTAGCCCGGGTGTGGGGCATGCGCTGCGCGAGGCAGGTATTGCCACCTGCACCTATGCGGATGCAGATCCAAGCGCAGTACAGGCGGTGTATGTGGGCTGGCACCCGGACTGCAACATGAAAGACATTGAGGCCGCGTGCAACGCCATCTGGAATGGCGCCAAGCTTTACACCGCCTCGGATGTGCCGTTCTTTGCCACTAAGCAGGGCCGCTCGATGGGCTATTCCTACGCCATTATCGGCGCTATCCGCCGTATGACCCGCGCACCGGTCATCCTCACCGGTAAGCCGTCGTTGCATGCACTGCGTTTTGTGGCCGCCAAGCTGGGTGTGCCCCGCACCGCAGTGGGCGTGGTGGGCGACGATCCATTGGTCGAGATGCAAATGGCGGTGCGCGGTGGTGCGGTGGGCATGGGTGTGACCACTGGCGTAACCGATGTGGCTGCTTGGGCTGCTCAGCCTGTAAAACAGCGCCCGGATTGGGTGCTTACATCGTTGAACGATCTTCAACAGGTTCCGCTGTTAAGCGACTAGTCGAGCCGCACAGCTGATCGATGATGCGCCGCGCCCGTGTGGGGCCGGCGTCGATGTTCAGATACACCTGACTGCGACTCGGGAAGCGCTGCTGGTTTTGCCACTGCGCTTCGATGATCACTTTGTCTTCTAGAAACGTGGCCGCTGTCTGGCTGACCACCAGGTCGGTGATGTTCTGCTTGTCTGGATGCGGATTGGTGGCCACCGTCCAAAAGTAATGCGCGGTGTGCAGCGTCTCGGGTGTGACGCCATGAAAGCCGCGCATGTGAAAGCCATGGCGCCCCGGGTCATCAAGGCTTTGGGTGCCCACATCCATGCCGCCGGTCCAGATCTCGCAATGCGAGATCTTGAAGTCGATCTCTTGCCATCGATCTACGTTGGCCTTGAAGGGCCATGCAGCGGTGTAGGTGGGTGGTGGCACCGAGTCGGGCAGCCAGCGCACGACGCGCACGCTGCGCTCATCGGCACTAACCTGAACCTGTGCATTCATATGCACCGCCGCATTGCCGCCAATAGTCTTCACGTGCACATAGCCCAAGTGGCTTAAGTCGAGCAGGTTGTCGTGGATCAGGTGCCATGGCGCGTCGTAATGAAAGCTGTCGCCGCCATAGCTGTAGGCGGGGTCGTCATGAAACGCATACGCAGGCGGCTCTATATCCGGCTGCACGCCCTCAGCGCCGATCCAGATCCACAGGATGTGATTGCGCTCGCGCAGGTCAAAGGCGCGCACCCGAGCGCGACCGGGGATGCGGGCTTGGCCCGGTGCCTCGATGCACTGGCCCCCGTGATTAAACAGCAGGCCGTGATAGCCACAGCGCAGGCCGTGCTGTTCCAGTGTGCCCAGCGACAGTGGCAGCTCCTTGTGGCAGCAGCGGTCTTCCAGCGCCGATACGGCGCCATCGCTGGTGCGAAACAACACCAGCCGGTGACCCAGCAAGGTACGCGCCAGCGGCTTGTCGGTCAGTTCCCAGTCAAAGCCTGCGACCCACCAGCGGTTGGCCGGAAAGTCGGTGATGGCGTCGGTATCGCTCATGTTGCAGGCCCTGCCTTGTTCTCCCGGGACCAAGCCTAGCACTGGGCGTTGTCAGTTCTTGCCCGGCTGGCCCACAATGGCGTCTCAAATTCTGGAGGAACCCTCATGAGCACCACTGCCAAGCTGCCGTCCCGTCTGCATCACACCGCCTATGTGACGCGTGACCTGGAAAAGACCCGTCAGTTCTATGAGGACGTGATTGGGCTGCCGCTGGTGGCTACTTGGTGCGAAGTGGATGAGCTGTTCGGCGCCGAGCGTGTGTACTGCCACCTGTTCTTCGGTCTGGCCGATGGCAGCGCGCTGGCGTTTTTCAGCTTTGCCAACCCGGAAGATCAGGAGCTGTTTGGCCCCAAGATGCCCGAGAGCCCGTTCCATCACATTGCGCTCAATGTGGATGCCGAGACCCAAGCGGGCATCGAGCAGCGCGCCAACGCGGCCGGCCTGACCGCGCCCGACTTCTATGTGCTGGAGCACGGCTACTGCCGCTCGATCTATCTCAAAGACCCTAACGGCATGACGGTCGAGTTCACGCACGACCATCCCAAGGCCGACGAGATTGCCAAGGTGCGCCGTGCCTCGGCCCATGCCGAGCTCAAGCGCTGGCTGGGCGGCGATCACACGTCCAATAACACCTACCGTTAATGTCCCTGCGTCGCCCCCTTTGGCAGCGAGCGCTGGCCGTCACGGCGGCTGTGGTGTTGGCGCTGTGGGTGGGGGCGGGCGTATGGGTCAAGCTGCACGAGCCAGATCTGGTCTTCCTGGCCCAGATGAGCAAGACCCGCGAAGTCGGCGCGCTACCCGAGGGTGCGCAGCGGGTGTCGGTCCCCAGCCGCAGCGGTATGCAACTGGCTGGGGTCATTCTGGCTGCCGCGCCTGCGCGCGATAGCGGCTACTGGGTGCTGCACCTGCATGGCAATTCGGTCAGTGCATTCTCTGTTTGGGAATTACGCCACCTTCAGCAGCTGTCTGCCTGGGGTGTCAGTGTGCTGGCGCTGGACTATCGCGGCTTTGGACAAAGCCCCGGCGAGGCTAGCGAACAGAATCTGCTGGATGACAGCCAAGATGCTTGGGCTTATCTGCGTGATCGCGGCGTGCCTGCTAATCGCATCATTATCTGGGGTCATTCGCTAGGTTCCGGTCCTGCCACATGGTTGGCCACGCAGCAGAGCGATGCTGCGGCGCTGGTTGTGTTTGGTGGCTTTACGTCAGTGCCCGATGCGGGCTCCGATGATTTTCCGTGGTTGCCCGTGCATACGCTGGCCACCATTCAATTGAACTCGCGTGAGCGTTTGCCGCAGGTGAAGGTGCCGGTGGTGATTGCACATAGCCCCTCTGATAGACGCATTCGCTATCGGCACGGTCAGCAGTTGTTTGCAGCGGCCAATGAGCCCAAGCGGTTTCTCAGCGTTGTACCCACGCGCGATGACAAGTTGGGCGGTCACGTCGATGCGCTGTATGACAATCTGACGCTGCTTGAACAGCCGCTGCGTGAGTTGTTGGGGTCGCCGATTACTCAGACAGTGGTGGCGGTCACACCGTGACCCGGCTGCTGCGCGTTATTCGAGCGCGGCCCCGATTGATTATTGCGGCGCTAGTGGCGGTAGCCGTAGGGGTGCTGTTGCCGCGGTCTTCTGCGCTGCATTTTCTGACGCGTGCACTCATCACTTGGAACGTGGGCACCTGCCTGTATGTGGCATTGGCGGCCATGATGATGACGCGTTCTTCCGGTGAGCAGATGCGCCGCAGAGCCAAGCAGCAGGACGATGGCAAGGTGCTCATCCTGATTCTGGTGGTGGTGACATCGGTAGCCAGTCTTGCAGCCATTGCCGGCGAGCTGTCCATCATCAAGGACACGCAGGGTTGGCTGCGCATCGCGCGCTTTGCGTTGGCTGGTCTTACTGTGGCGTCATCCTGGGCGTTCATCCAGACCATGTTCGCCATGCATTACGCGCATGACTATTACTTGGATCTGGAGCATGGGCGCTCACCCGGGCTGGTGTTCCCTGATGAGGGAGCGCGCCATTACGGCGACTTTTTCTATGTGGCCGCAATCATCGGCACGTCCGGGCAGACGGCCGATGTGTCGTTTGCCTCGCCGGCCATGCGCCGGTTGGCCACGCTGCACTGTGTACTGGCCTATGCGTTCAACACCATCGTGCTGGCGCTGCTGATCAACATCAGCGCCAGCCTGTTGTAGCGCTGTGGTTTAGTCGACCGTCAGCGCCACCAGTTCGCCCGCCGCGCCGCGAGCGCCGACAGCAACCACGACGAACTGCCGGCCATTGACCGCATAGGTCATCGGTATGCCCGACTGATTGGCGGGCAGCACGAACTCGTGCAGCACTTCACCAGTGGCCTTGTCGTGTGCGCGTAGCTTGTTGCCGCCACCGCCGGCGCGCCACAGACCGCTGCCTTCACCCGAGAACAGCAACGACTTGGTGACCAGCAGCCCCACTTGGTCAAATGAACCCGTGCGTTCCAGCTTGATGCCCGCCAACGCCGGGTTGTCACGCGCCCAAGCGGGTGTGTCGGCGTTGGGCACCATCCACTTGTGCAGGCCGCTGTTGAGGTCGATGGCGGTGATACGACCCCACGGTGGCTTGACCAAGGGCAGGCCCGCAGGTCCGCCCAGAGAGCCTCCAGGGAAGCCTTCGCCATAGGTGCCGATCCAGTCCATGTTCGAGACGCTCTTGTCCTGTTTGAGGCCTATGGGCCCCACAGTGGAGATGGAGCTGACATAGAACAGGCCGGTCTCTGGATCGAGCGCGCCGCCGGCCCAGTTGGCACCCCCCGACAGGTTCGGGCGGATCAACGTGCCCAGATTCTTGCCGGGCACCACCACGCTGGGCGGGAGGAAGGCCGGACCATAGCGATATTGGCTGATGATCTGCTGTGCCTGCGCCTTGAGCTCTGGAGTGAAGTCGATCAGATCTTCAACGCGTAAGCCCTGCGGCTCAAACGGTGCGGGCTTACTGGGGATGGGCTGGGTGGGTGAGCTGCGTTCGCCCGGCACATCAGACTTGGGAAAAGGTGTTTCTTTGATCGGCCACACCGGCTTGCCGGTGACGCGATCAAACACATAGGCATAGCCGGTCTTGGTGACCTGCACCACAGCAGGGATGCGCTTGCCGTCGACAGTGATATCGGCCAGCACCGGCGCGGCCGGCAGGTCGTAGTCCCAGATATCGTGATGGATGATCTGGTAGTGCCACACACGCTTGCCGGTGGCCGCTTCAACGCACACCAGCGCATCGGCAAACAGGTTGTCGCCCGGCCGGTGGCCACCATAGAAATCACCGGTAGCACCTTCGATGGGCAAATAAACCAAGCCACGCTCGGCATCGGCACTGAAGGTGCTCCATAGGCCGGTGTTGCCGGTATAGGCCTCGCTGCCTTCCAGCCACGTCTCGCTGCCGGGCTCGCCCTTTTGCGGCACCGTGCGGAAGGTCCACTTCAGCGCGCCAGTGCGCACGTCATAGCCACGTACATAGCCGGGCACGGCTTCTTTGGTCTTGGGTCCGCCGCCGGCAGCAAAGGCCACGCCGACCACCAAGGTGTCGCCCACCACCACCGGCGGTGAACTGGAGCCTGGCTGTGCCATACCCGGATCGTTGACGCGTGGCAGATCGGTCTTAAGGTCGATGACCCCTGCAGTGCCAAAGCTGTTGATAGGCAGGCCCGAACGCGCATCCAGTGCGATCAGCTGAAAGCCCGGGCTGATGGTGTAGACGCGACTGGCTTCGCCTGCATTGCGAGAGCGCCAATAGGCCACGCCACGGCCCGAGCTGCGACGCGGTGCCGCAGCGCCACGCGCGCCTTCATCGAGGCGATACATCCACAACGTCTCGCCGGTGGTGGCATCCAGTGCGACCACAGTGCGACGCACACCTGCGGTGGTGTACAGCACGCCATCGGCCATCAGCGGTGTGACGCGGTAATAGAACTCTGGTGTGGGGCCGTAGTTGTCGGACTTCCAACGCCAAGCCACTTTAAGTTTGTTGACGTTGCTCGCGTTGATCTGGTTCAGCGGTGAATAGCTGCTGCTGCCGGCATCGGCGCGGTTGTGTAGCCACTCGGTGTAGGTGGGTACTTGCTGCGAGGCAGTGGCAGCAACCTGCCAGCCGTTAGCCGAGCGGATGCGCGCCACTGCAGAGGTATAGTCGGCCGCGCCCAAACCACCCGGGTTGGTGGGCGGCATGCTGCCGCGCGTGTAGGCCTCGAGCACGGTAGCGGGCACGCTGGCCCACTTCTGTTGGAAGGCCGCGCCAATCAGCGCGGGGCCGGTTTCGCCGCCGCGCAGCTCTGCGCCATGGCAGGCCGCGCAGGTGCGCGAGTAGGCGTCATCGACGGGTGCTGCAGGTTGTGCTGCCGGCTGTGCTGCCAGAGCAGTGCCTGCTGCAGTGATCAGCAGTGCTGCCAGAGCTGCCTGTAGGCGGCGCCGTACCGAGCGAGTGGATGCGTACATATGCGTCTTATTGTTGTGGCCCCGTTGCGGAGCCTAACGCAGATGGGGCCGGGTGCGTCAGAGCAGCTTTTGTATCGTAACAACCAGACCGGCCATTGCCACCATCATTGAACCTAGCTTTATAGTCATGTCTTTCGACATCGTCTGTATTTCGCTACGTATCAACGCAAAGCCTGCGCCCATCTCGTGATTCACCCGCACGAATTCTGCCCGCGTCTCCTGGCGCAGCCGATCGATATCTGCCTTGGTTTCCTGGCGCAATAGATCGATATCTGCCTTGGTTTCTTGGCGTAATAGATCGATGTCGGCCGTGGTCTCCTGGCGCAGACGATCGATATCGGCATGCAGTTCAAGTCTGCAACGCTCAACGCAGTTGTGCAGATCGTTGCGCACGTTCTGCAGTTCGGATTTCGTAGCCAGTTCGCCGGTCATGTCGCGCTCCATGGCTTGGACAACTTGCCGAGCCGTGCCGCTGGGGACGTTGATGCTGACCAGCGCATCATACAACGTGTAAAGGTGTTCCATAAGCAGGCTCTGTGAACTGCGGGACTGCAGTGTCAGGCGTCATTGAACTGGCAGCAGCCTGAATATGTGGCGCGACAGTAGCTTTTCAGAGCGCTGTCCTAACGTTTACTCAGCGCTGCTATCACCGGCAGCGCCGCAAGGCTGGCCAGCAGATGCTTGAGACTGTGGCCCGAGAACAGACCGGTGAGTTCGAAGATCTGTGTATCAAAAGTCTCTGCTACTTTCGCCAGTGCATACACCGCGAGCACGAACGACCAGTGGATGCGCAGAGTGCCTGGGCGAGGGGGCAGGGCCTGCAGAGCGAGAATTAAAATGACCCGCCGCCTTGAAACACCGCCCAAGGGATGAGGTTGGCGTTGTATGACCACACTGCGATGGCTAGCCAGCCCAGTAGCAGCGAAGCGATGGCCAGCGTAAGGCCGGCACGATCACTGACACGCTGCGCCACAGCCAATCCCATGATGCCGGCAAACCCCGGCGTCATCCCGGCGCGGTCCCACACCAGTCGTGCGTCATTGGGTGCTAGGTGATACCAGCTGGATCCGGCTGCGGTGGCTAACAGGCCAACAAAAAACAGCGTTGCCATACTGCGCTGTACGGCCGGCAGCGCTGGTGTGCGCTGTAACTGCCACAGCCCCCACAAGCCAAATATTGCAAAGGGGAGGTTGGATAGAGTGTCTGCAGTGCGCGGCACCCCGAACACGCTGCGCGCATCGGCAAAGGCATGGTAGCTGGCGGGTTGGTGCAGCGCGGGCAGCCCAACGGCTATCAGCAACAGCGCCAGTACGGCTATCCACAGGGTGATTTCGCGTTGGGCTTGTCTCATGCGGCACCTGTGTTTATGTAACAGCGGGAAGCGAGAGCTGTGGCTTTGCAGGGCCAAGTTCCTGCAACCGGACGCTATGATCGGACCATGAACATACACATCCTGAGCACTGCACCCACCGTCGAGCCTGAACGCTATTTCATTGCCGCCGAGAAATTAGTCCAAGGCAATCCGGAACAGCGACTGTGGCCACAGTACACAGATGCCAGCGGACAGTTCTTTGCGGGAGTGTGGGAGAGCGAGCCGGGTGCTTGGCGTGTGAGCTACACCGAAGAAGAGCACTGCCGAATCCTCGCTGGCCGCAGTCGCCTCACTGCTACTGATGGCACCGTGACCGAGGTGGGGCCGGGCGATGAGTTTGTGATTGCGCGCGGCTATGAGGGCGTGTGGGAGGTGCTGGAGCGCACCCGCAAGACTTATGTGATTTTTGAGGCGCTGCGACTTAGTTCTGACCCCTCAGCAACCCCGCCACGCTGAGATCTTCGTCCAAAGCTGGCCAGTGAATGCCCTGACCGCTGCCGATGAGGCGCCACTGGTCGCGCGCGGTAGGCGATGCAGCGACAAGCTTTGGAAACCAACGGGTGGGCACGGTTAGGGTGCGTCCATCGGCTAATGACACCACCAGCTCTGAGTCCGTCACCCGGACGGATTGTGCGGTAGGTACGGCGGGTTGGTCAGGGGGTGGGGAAGTGGTCATGCCAAGCCTGCAGGAAATTGAGTCTGTGCTGAATGACGAGCCAGTGCGCTCGACGCCATTGGCGCGAGCGATATCCGCTTGAGCCTACCAGACGCACTGGGGCGAGCCAAAATTTGGCTGTGATAGAGCGCGCTAAGTCTTCCACGTGTACATGAGGGCGTTCGCTGCCCTCGTTGCTGTAGAAGATGACGGATTGATCTGATCGAGAGCTGGGATAAAGAGCATTGCGGACATGCTCTCTATCCTCATCAGTTAGCCCGTATGTTTCCGCGAGTCTTTCTGGTGAGAGGCGGAACCCTTCTGATGATGCTGCCCGTGCGTATGGCGCAAGAACATGATGGACGGTCCTTCTGAATAGATCGGATCGTTCGGGGGAAGGCTCTTGAAGCCCCTCGCTTCCGCTGCCGCGTGCGCTTTCGCCAAAAGCTCTGGAGAGATAGTCTTTCGCATTGATAAGTTCCGATTTGGTATGAATTCTTCCACGATATGGCAACTTTGCCTCGTCAGCAATGTCACCAGCTTTCTCAAAGAAAGAATCAAAGAAGCGCAGCGAGCCTTCGCGCAACACAGTAGGCATTGCATAAGGATCAGCGCAGACCGGCGTTTGGTCAGGCGGTGTTGCTGATGCGAATGCGCAGCAATACAGCTTTACGATTCAAATGCTAAGATTTTTGCTGGCTTGTATTGGCCATTCGCAGCACGTTGTCCCGATGGTACCCAAGATACCTGCGCTGCCCCTCTGAGAAGCCGCCCACGCTCACCGGCGTCGAACAGGAAATGCCCATTTTCTCCAGCGAGGACTTATCAGCAACAGGTGAGACGATTAGCCGACCAGTGTCTTCAAATGAAATAAAACCCTTGTCGAATAGATGATCGACAGTCGGGGTAAGCATCAAGCCGTTCTCGCCGTCTAGTCGCTGGTCGTGACTGCTATCTCGCCAGGGTTGCATGTGGCTGGCCACCAGATGTTCCGCACGCTCTACCTTGGTGATCCTGCAAGCCTTCTCTATTCCTCTTACGTTACTGCGGAACTGTCCCTGTCCGCGTCGTGCCATAACTAGGGCCTGGCGGTCTGTGTCTGTCAGTTGGGTATCCTGCGTTATCTGGATTTCCACGCGCTTTTCCCACTCTTCGATGTCTTTCTCAGGTGCCGGCGTCGATCTTTCGACGTGGCTGACTGCCTCTGCGGTATCGCGCATCTGATTGGTCTCTGTGCCTATTAGAGAAAACAGCAGGGCAGCCAAAGTCGGGCGTACAGCGGTGAGGTACACGGCCTGCTTGCCGTTGCCATTCGCACTCAACGGTGAATACAGTGCGCCCACTTCCGACTGCAGCATTAGCAGGTGAGCCTTGGGTCGCACCTGATGCTGTAGTTCGCGCCAGCGTACGTCCACTTTCCAGCCGATCTGACTCCAGTTGGTGCCTGCGTTGCCGAACTCGGTGGGCTTTGGGCTTTCGCGGCAATATCCGCTGACAATGCCGATTGCTGGGATCAGCGTGTTGCGAAACGAAAAGACGATGTCACCCGGCGCCACTTCTCGCATGAACTCATAGAATGGATTGCGCCGGCCATTGGAATGCCGCTTGGGTGACCAAAGATAACCGCCCGCTATCTCGTGACGGTATGTCTGATTCTGGTTGACCCACCAGTAGCGCATCACCCCAGGATAGCCACTCTGCCGTATCTTGTCGCAGCCCTGCCGCCCCAGGCTCAAACCCTGAGCCTGCACACCCTCATGCTCATCGCCAATCCTGTGGAGCAGCGCTCATGAGCCAAGAAGCCTACTACTTCGATAGTCACCAATTGTCTTTGCGGGGCTGGACGCGAGCGCTGCGCAACCGCTTTCTGTCCAAGCCCGACAGCGAGATTCGCATCAATCACTGGCTCAACTACAGCCAGAAGCTGCTCTATGACGTGGAGCGGGTGATCTTCCTAGAGGCGCGCGCCGATTTTGTAGCGGCGTTTGCGGCCTCTGTCGTGCGTCGCCAGCTAAGCCCAGAAGTGCTGACTTGCTTCATGGCCAATCGGCGCCAAGACACTGAGCGCTACAAGGCCGCCCTGCGCGCTCAGATGCCAGAGGTGTTGCGGCGTTGGTTGGTCGTGCCGTAACCCGTGCAGCCACGCCCCACTCAATGCCCCTAACCACTGTCACCGCCCGCAAAGGCAACCTTGTCCGTCAAACCAATTGCGATGGCATCGTCAATTCGGCCAATCCGCAGCTCATCGCCGGCAGTGGTGTATGCGGTGCTATTTATGCGGCCGCCGGACCGCGGCTCGAGCCTGTAAGCCGGCTGCTTGCGCCGCTGCAGTTGGGCGAGGCGGTGGTTACGCCGGGCTTTAACCTGCCCTGCCGATTGATTATTCACACGCGTGGGCCGCGCTATCACCAGGACCCGGATCCGCCGGGCAACCTGGCCAGGGCGCTGCGCAGTACCATCTTGCTTGCCGACCATAACGGCCTCACGCGTCTGGCGGTGCCTGCGCTCTCGATGGGGGTCTATGGTTATCCGCCTGCCGAAGCGGTACCGATTCTGGTGAGCACGGCACTGGCGCTGGCCGCTGGCCTGCAACACCTGCAGGAGATCCGCTTTGTGGTGGTCAGCGATGAGCTACTGCAGCTCTTTACCGAGCAAATCGAAACTGCTGCTTAAGTGCAATACCAAGCACTACATTTTGTCTGCTGGGTGACACGGCGTAACAATTCGTGGTTATAGTCGGCCCTTACGCTATGCAGGGGGCTCCATGCTCGAATCCGACACAGAATCGGAACGCAACGAATCGATACCTGATGCGCGCCTGATAGGCGCAGCAGCACTGTCTGCGGTGGCATTGGCCGCCTGCGGTGGCGGCGGCGCAACGGGTGGTGGGTCTAACACTTCCGGCACGCCCGCGACGACGCCTGCGCCCGCGGTGGCTCAAACCACTGCCGCCCAAGCCGCGCGCATGCTGATGCAGGCGCAGTTTGCCGCCACCGATGCTGACATCACTGCCGTACAGAGTCAGGGCTACTCGGCCTGGCTCGACACCCAGTTGGCCGCGCCGGCTGCGCAGACGGGGTGGGATTGGCTGATGGCCAATGGCTACAACGACGTCAGCTTCATCAGCCAGACGCAGCCGATGGACTACATGATCTGGAAGCAGCTGATGGGTACTCCGGATCAGGTGCGCAAGCGTGTTGCGCTGGCACTGTCGGAGATCATGGTGGTATCGGTGTTGGGTCTGCCGGTCAACTGGCGCAGCTTTGCCATGGCGGCCTACTGGGACACGCTGGCAGCCAATGCCTTTGGCAACTTCCGCACGTTGCTAGAGGCGGTCACGCTGAACCCTGCAATGGGCTATTACCTCAATACGCTGGGGAACCAGAAGGCTGTGGCAGCCACCGGTCGCGTGCCCGACGAGAACTACGCTCGAGAAGTGCTACAGCTCTTTACGATTGGCCTGTACGAGCTCAACCCCGACGGCAGCAACAAGCTGGGTAGTAACGGCCAGCCTATCGAGACCTACGCGCAGACTGACATCACCAATCTGGCGCGCGTATTCACGGGCTGGAACGTCAACAATACGGGCTCCACGACTACCAACCTGCTGAACGTCAAGCAGTCGATGGTCAACAACGCGGCGCTGCATGAAACGGGTGTGTCCACTTTTCTGGGCACGACTGTGCCGGCTGGAGCCACGGCGGTCGAGGCACTGCGCATTGCACTGGATGCAATGTTCAATCACGCCAATGTGGGTCCGTTCATTGGTAAGCAGCTGATACAGCGTTTGGTGACCAGTAACCCAACGGCCGCTTATGTGGCTCGTGTGGCAGCTTCCTTTAATAACAACGGTGCAGGCGTGCGCGGCGACATGAAGGCTGTCATTAAGGCCGTGCTGCTAGATGATGAAGCACGCAACGATGCGACGCTTACGCGCAGCGACTTTGGCCGCATCCGTGAGCCGATGGTGCGGCTGGTGCAATGGGCGCGCACGTTTAACGTTACATCACCGTCTGATCAGTATCGCATTGCCGATACCAGCAGCGAGTCCACGCGTTTGGGTCAGAGTCCGTTGCGTGCGGCCTCGGTGTTCAATTTCTTCCGGCCCGGCTTTGTGCCACCCAACACTGCGTTGGCTACGTCGGGTCAGGTGGCGCCAGAGTTACAGATCAC
Organism: Pseudomonadota bacterium; assembly: GCA_026398735.1. GTDB lineage: Bacteria > Pseudomonadota > Gammaproteobacteria > Steroidobacterales > Steroidobacteraceae > ZC4RG30. The sequence goes on from JAPLSH010000016.1 coordinate 26,725, forward strand.
CAGTGAAGTAACGGTGGCCGGTTACATCAACTACATGCAGACAGTGGTTAAAGCGGGCCTTGCTGATGCAGTGCCGGCTTACACCACCGAGCGCGCACTGCTTAGTGACACCACTGCGTTAGTGGATCGATTGAACCTGCTGCTGACAGCCAATCAATTGTCTGCTGCCACCACAGCTGCGATACGTACGGCATTGGCCGCCATCGCTATCACCACCACCACCGGTCAGGACAACCGCATGGCAGCCGCCGTGTGGCTTGTCATGTGTACCCCTGAATATCTGGTGCAGAAATGAGCATCGATCCAAAAGCAAGTGATCGCCGCGCCTTCCTGCGCCGCGCCGGACAATTGGGTGTGGCAGGTGTTGCCGCACCTTGGGCGATCAATTTGGCCTCGATGAGTGAGGCTGCAGCGTTTACGGCTAGCGACTACAAGGCGCTGGTATGTGTGTTCTTGTATGGCGGCAATGACTACGGCAACACGGTGGTGCCCTATGACGCCACCAACTATGCCAAGTACGCGGCGATCCGCACCGGCATTGCCACACCGCGTGCCAGCCTTGCTGCCACCGCACTGACACCCACTGTCGCGCTGCCCAATGGCCAGCAGCTGGCGCTGGCTCCCGAGATGACGGGGCTCAAGTCGCTGTTTGACGCTGGCAAGCTGGCCGTGCAGCTCAACGTGGGTCCGTTGATACAGCCGACAACGCTGGCGCAGTACAACGCCAAATCGGTGCCGCTGCCGCCCAAGCTGTTCTCGCACAATGATCAGCAGTCCACTTGGCAGGCTTCATCACCGGAAGGTGCGGTCAATGGCTGGGGTGGACGGTTGGGCGATATGGCCATGTCCAACAACGGCAGCGCCACGTTCAGTTGCATCTCTGTGTCGGGCAATGCGGTGTTTGTCGCCGGTCGCAATGCGCTGCAATACCAGCTCAGTACAGCAGGTGCTGTGCCTATCGCCGGCATCAAGAACGCTGCCTTTGGTTCAACTGCTATATCGACTGCGATACAAAGTCTGTCAACACAGACCAGCAGTCATGTGTTGATGAACGAATACTCGCGCATCATTCAACGTTCAATTGCATCAGAGAGTGCGGTCAGCGCTGCGCTGACCGGTGTCGCGCCGTTTACCACGGCGTTTCCTGCTGGCAACAGCTTGGCCACACAGTTGCAGGTTGTGGCCAAGATGATCGCCGCGCGCAATGTGCTGGGCGTGAAGCGCCAAGTGTTCTTTGTGTCGCTGGGTGGCTTTGACTTGCATGACTATCTGCCCAGTCAGCATCCGCCTTTGCTCACCAACATATCCAATGCGATGGCCGCGTTTTACAATACGACGGTTGAGTTGGGTATTCAGAACAGCGTCACGGCGTTTACTGCATCAGACTTTGGCCGTACGTTTGCCTCCAACGGCGACGGCTCGGACCATGGCTGGGGCAGCCATCACTTTGTGCTCGGTGGCGCCGTCAATGGCCAGCGCTTTTATGGCACGGCACCGGCGCCGGCGGTTAACGGCACCGAGGATGTGGGGCAGGGGCGTTTGCTACCCACAACGTCGGTAGACCAGTTTGCGGCCACGTTGGCTACTTGGTTTGGGGTGTCTGCCTCCGAGTTGTTGACAGTCATTCCCAACATCGGCAACTACAGCACCAAAAACTTGGGTTTCGTTTAGCTCAAATTCGTTTGGGATGGTTAAAATGGGGTCGCTTCGGCCAGTTGTCGAAGCGAACTAATTACGGAGCACTCTGACGATGAGCGACAAGATTCAGCGACGCAGTTTTCTGAAGGCCGCGGTACTGGGTGCCGTGAGTGTGCAAGCGATCAGCGTTGCCCAGCGCGCTGAGGCAGCTGCGATGCCTGCCCTGGACCCGAACGATGCCACCGCGAAGGCGCTGGGCTACATTGTCGATGCCAAGAAGGTCGATACCAAGGCCCGTCCGATGTACAAGCCGGGACAGCATTGCGGTAACTGCGTGCAGTTTGTCGGCAAGGCCACAGACGCCGAGGGCGGCTGCAACCTGTTTGCCGGCAAGTCGGTCAAGGGTGCGGGCTGGTGCTCGGTGTGGGCGCAGAAGCCGGGCGCCTGATGTGAACAGGGCCCCATGCGGGGCCCCGATCACGCAAAAAAGCGGCCTGAGGGCCGCTTTTTTGTGGCTGGCGTATAGCCCGCCTTACTTACCGCCGAGCTTGCTGGCCACCTTGGCCAAGCCGGCGTTGACGCAGGCTGCGTCCTTGTCGCCACCGGGTGCACCGGAGACGCTGAGTGCGCCGGCCAGCTTGCCGCCGAAGTTCACCGGCAGGCCGCCTTCCCAGATGATCAGGTTCTGATCCACATCCTTGCCGGGCGGCAGACCGGGCAGTGCGCCAGGTACGGCAGCCGGGGCGGGCGTGCCAGCAGGCAGTGCGACTGAGGCGCCGAACTCGCCCGAGGTCTTGCCAGTCTTGAGCACGGTGTAGGCCTTGCGGCGCGCTACATCGACGGTCATGTTGCGGGCGCCATCGGCACGCAGGACCACCTTGGAGGTGAGGTCAGTGGTCATGTAAAGCGCCGTGACGGCATAGCCGTTGGCGGTGCAGGCAGCGATAGCGGCCTGGGCCCACTCGGTGGCCACGGCAATCGGCAGGTCGTTGGTGGCGGCCGGTGCGGGCGCCTGGGAGGCAGCCTGCAGGCTGGCGAGAGTGGCAGCGATGGTAATGACAGCGATCTTGTTCATGTGTACCCCCAAGTGTTGAGTCAGTCAGGACGGTCGAAACGATACCCCACTCCGTAGACGGAGGCGACACACTCGCAGCCCGGATCGACATCTTGCAGCTTGCGACGCAGGTTTTTGATGTGGCTGTCGACCACCCGGTCGCTGACGTCACGGATGTCGGCGTGCGCCGCATCGAGCAATTGCTGGCGCGTGAACACCCGGCCGGGTTGTTCGATCAGCTGATGTAACAGGCGATATTCCACCGGTGTCAGCGGCAGCCAGTGGTCGTGCCAGGCGATACGCTGGCCTGCTTGATCGATTTGCCAGTGCTGATTGGCGCCCGGCGGCAGGCCTTCGCTGCGGCGCAGCAGCGCGCGTACGCGGGCCACCACTTCGCGTGGGCTGAAGGGCTTGCAGACATAGTCGTCGGCACCGCCATCCAAGCCCAGCAGCCGATCGTCCTCTTCGACTTTGGCGGTGAGCATGAGGATGGGCAGAGTGCTGAACGTGCAGAGTGCTGAACGTGCGCTCTGCTTTACACAGCGCCACGCCGTCCATGCCCGGCAGCATGACATCGAGTATCAGTGCCGCCGGCTGTGCGGCGCGCAACTGGCGCAGCGCTTGCAGCCCATTGCCCAGGCAGTCGGCGCTGTAGCCGGCTGCGACCAGATAGTCCTTTAGCAGGCTCGCGATCTTGGGATCGTCTTCGACGATCAGGATGCTGTTTGAAGCGGTGTTCACGTGGATGAATTGGGTGTGTTGAGTGGCAACCTGACCACGACGCGTAGCCCCCCCAAAGGTGATGTCATGGCGTGGATATGGCCATGGTGAGCTTCTGCTATAGCCTGGCAGATGGCCAAGCCTAAGCCGCTGCCGCCGTGTTCGCGGTCACGTGCTGTATCACCGCGAAACAACGGATCAAACAGCCGGTGATGGTCTGCCACTGGCACGCCCGGGGCGCTGTCGTCGATGCTCAATTGCAGCATTGTGTCGACCTGACCCAACTGCAGCACGATGCTGCCAGGTGCATCGGTGTATCGCAGACTATTGCTGACCAAGTTGCCCAGTAACTGGTCCATGCGTCTTACGTCCCAGCAGGCTGGAACGGGTGATGCATTGGGCTGAACCTGCAATGACAGGCCGCGTTGCTGGGCCTGTAGTGCAAAGCGCTCTGCCACTTGGTGAACCAAGGCTGCACCATCGAGCCACTGCGGATGGCAAGGCAGGGCGCCCATGTCGGCCAGCGACAATTGATGTAACTCGCTCACGATGTCAGTGAGCCGTAGGGTTTCTTCGCGCAGTGACTCAATTGCGTGTGTTGTCAGAGGGCGGATGCCATCAAGCAGTGCTTCGATCTCGCCGCGCAACACCGACAGCGGCGTACGCAGTTCATGTGAGATATCCGCGATCCAACGCCGACGCGCATCGGTCATGCGCTGCAGCGTGAGCGACATCTGGTTGATGTTGCGGATGACATCGCCGATCTCGTCGCTACGGGTGGTGTCGTCATCAATGCGTACATCGCGTTCGCCGGCGGCAATGCGCGTGGTGGCTTGTTGTACTGCGAGCAACGGGCGCGTGAGCTGACGTGACAGCCAATAGGCAGCCATGACAGACAAGGCCAGCAGTAGGACACTTGAGACCGCAATGGTTTGGTATTGAGAGCGCAGGAACCGCTCGTCAATGCCGCCAGCGGGTGAGGGCGAGCGGTGCAGCCTTAGTAAGGCGACAGTCTTGCCCTGAAAAAGCACCGCAACTTCGTCATGTGGATCTGCATCCGGTGGCGGCTGACGGCCTGCCAGCAGCCTGCCCGCGGTGTCGTGCAGCGTGAGGCGATCTGCCATGCCGCGCGGCGGCGGTGGCCCCCGTGGCGGTGGCCCCCGTGGCGGTGGCGGTGGATCGAACGCTGTTGACGGTCGTGGTCGTGGCGGTGGACCACGGTCTTGGCTATTGGTGATCGCTGCAAAGTCGCGCAGCAGTGGCAACAGACGCAGATCACCTTGGGTTAGGGCATCGGCATTGCCGGTGGCCTCGACGCGGGCGCTGACATGCTCGGCAAACTCTTGCAGTTCCTGTTTGTCACGCTCGGCCAGAAATGCACTGAAGCCATTGCGCAGGTTCCACGCTACAAGAGTGGCCATAGCGACAATGCACAGCGTGGTGAGAGCCACTGCATCCACATTATGCTTGCACCGTATTAAGCAGGCTGCCAAGGTCAATTTAAAGCATGAGGTACATTGTGATGCGCGATGCAAGGATAGGAAAGATTGCTGCAACTGCAGTGCTGTGTGTGCTGGCGTTGACCGCAGTAGCTGCCGAAGTTGCGCCGCGCCAACCAGGGCCGGGCGAAGGTCCTGCGCGCATGGGTCCGCCGCCCGAGGCCCTGAAAGCTTGCAGCAGTTTGAAGGCCGAAGCAGCCTGTTCGTTTGACGGGCGCGACGGCAAAGTATCAGGAACCTGCTTTGCCCCGCCGAACAGGCCGCTGGCCTGTCGGCCCAAGGGCGCACCGATGGGTCCGCCGCCTGGAGTCGGTAAGCCGAGATGAAGGTTCTGGGTTGTTGTTTGGCATTGGCGCTGTTGTTGTGTGCCAGTACGCCCGCAGCTGCTCACCTGATGGTGGCGCAGAAGGGCACTTTGAACCTGCAGGGCGATGGCGCTTTTCTCGTGTTGTCTTTGCCGGTCTCTGCGTTTGCAGACACCAGCGAACCGCAGGTTGTGCAACAGGTGCTGCAGCGTGTGGTCCTGCGCGATGCGCAGGGATCGCGGCCCTTGCAAGGCGTGTTGATCTCGCCCAGTCCTGATGACGACACGCCGGGATCGCCTGTGCATCAGTTGGTGATCTTGGGGCGCTTTGCCTTGGCTGGGCCTGTGCCACAGGGCGTGGAGTCGCTGCAGCTGTCACTGAATCTGTATGGCACCGGCAAAGAGGAGCAGCGCACAGAGCTCACTGTGATAAATGGCGATCAGCGCAGCCTGCTGATACTGGATGCCCAGCACGCCACACAGCGGCTGTTCCCGTCGCACTGGCAGGTGTTTGTCGATGCGATTGAGCTGGGTGTGCGGCACATCTTGAGCGGGCTGGACCACTTGGTGTTTCTGGCGGTGGTGTTGTTTGGCGCAGTGGGATGGCGACAGGTGCTCGTCGTACTCACTACGTTTACGGTGGGCCATGCCATTACTTTGGTAGTGGGCAGCATGGGCTGGCTGGTGCTGCCTGATGTGCTGGTCGAATCGGCTATCGCGCTCACCATTGTGGTGATGGCCGCACTGGAATGGTGGATGCGCCGTCGTAGCCGTGTGCTGGCACTGCGCTGGCGCTTACTGCTGGTGTTGGGCTGCGCCTTGATTCACGGGCTGGGTTTTGCTGCGGCCGTGCGGGAGCTGGGTCTTGCTGGACCACGACTGTGGCCGACCATCGCCGGCTTTAACGTGGGCATTGAGGCAGGGCAGGTGCTGGTAGCGCTGCCGGTGATGGCAGTGCTGCTTTGGTGGCGCAGGCGTAGCGCTATAGCGTGATGGCGGTAATCAACAAAGTGCCAGTCAGCAGCACGATGGCTAGCAGCCCATAAGACAGCAGGATTGCCGCCATCTTGGCCATAGTGCGGCGACGGCTCTGGCCGTAATAGCGGCGCATCGAGGCATACAGGTACCACAGGCCATAGATTAAAAAGCCGCCACTGGCCAGACCGCCCACATAGGGTAGTAGGCCCAACAGTGCATTTAGGATCAGGGCGCTGAACACGAAGGCGTGGTTGTGTACCAGTAGCAGCACGTGTTCGACGTAATACCGGCGCGGGTGCCAGTACAGCAGCGACATACACAATGCGATCAGCGGCAGCAGCACAAACAACATGCGAGGCAGGTTGTGCTGCAGTGCGGTACCGATGCGGCGACCACCGTTATTGACGATGTCATTGCAGGCGGGCTTTAGTCGCTCGGCAAAGGTCGTGAGCCATGGAGCTGGCGCTGCATCGCCGTCTTTGAAGTCAAAGTTCACACACTCGTCGGTCTGTGGGTCGGCGTTCTGTACTGCGGTTGCAACGTCGGCGTTGAACTGCGCAACGTCACCGCTGGGCAACAGCGGCACCAGCGCAAACAGCACCAGGCTGATGATCAGATATAACCGGATCGGTGGCAGATAGCGTTCGCGACGGCCGGTAAAGAAATCGAGAGTGAGTTGGCCGGGCTTGGCCAGCAGTGTCCAGATCGTGCGCCAGAAGCGCGAATCTGCGTGGCTGAGGCCCTCGAAGAGTTCGAGACTGAAATGCCGCAGGGAATGCGGATGCGGGTCGTGCCGCTGTCCGCAGTCGTGGCAGAAGCGGCCCGCCAGGGGCGAGCCGCAGTTCTGACAGCAAGCTGCAGGAGTTGCCTCCTGCGCCTGCACATTGGCCACTGGTGCCGTCAGATGGGGTAGTGACGGTGGTGGGTGGCGATGCTGATCCAGCGCAGGTCGGTGAACTCGGCCACACCGGCCGCACCACCGAAGCGGCCCACGCCGCTGGCCTTGGTGCCGCCAAAGGGCATCTGCGCTTCGTCTTGCACCGTGGCGCTGTTGATGTGGCAGATACCCGAATCGATACGACGGGCCACATCCAAAGCGCTGTTGATGTTCTGGCTGAACACCGCAGCCGACAGACCATATTCGCTGTCGTTAGCCAACTCGACCGCATGGTCTGCATCGCGGGCATGCAGCACGCCGACCACCGGACCGAACGACTCTTCACCATAAATGCGCATGCCCTTGGTCACACCGTCGATGACGGTGGGATCGAAGAACGCGCCGCCGGTGCCCGTGCCGCCGGTGGCGATCTTGGCGCCCTTGGCCGTGGCATCGGCAATGAGTGCCTTGACGTGGTCGACGGTCTTAGCATCGACGCAGGCACCGATGGGGAACTGACCCTTGGTCGGATCGCCGACCTTGAGCGACTGCACCTTGGTGACAAAGCGCTTGAGGAACTCGGGCACGATCGCCTCTTCGACGATGATCCGCTCGGTCGACATGCAGATCTGGCCCTGGTGCATGAAGGCACCAAAGGCAGCAGCGGCGACGGCTTCATCCAGATCGGCATCCTTGAGGATGACCAGCGGGGCTTTGCCGCCCAGCTCGAGCAGGCAGGGCTTGAGGTGCTTGCCCGACAGCTCACCGACGATGCGACCCACGCGGCTGGAGCCGGTGAAGTTGACGCGGCGCACGGCGGTGTTGGCGATCAGCGCTTCGACCACAGCCGGCGCATCCGCAGCGGAATGGGTGATGAAGTTGACGGTGCCGGCCGGGAAACCTGCCTCGACAAAGGCGTCGACGATCAGGCGGTGCACACCGGGTGACAGCTCTGAGGCTTTCATGACCACGGTGTTGCCGCAGGCCAGCGGCATAGCAATGGAGCGCACGCCCAGAATCACCGGCGCATTCCACGGCGCCATGCCCACGCACACGCCCGTGGCCACGCGCAGCCCTAAGGCCAGCGTATCGCTGTGACCGGAGGGGATAGTCTCGCCGATGACCTGCGTGGCCATGGCAGCTGCTTCTTCGATGATGGTGGCGGCAAAGCCCGTGTTGAAGTGGCCCCAGCCACCAATGGCACCGGTCTCTTCGACGCACAGACGCGAGAACTCACCGCTCTTGGCGCGCAGCTTGGCCGCAGCGGCATTGAGCAGCGCGCGGCGCTCGAGCGGGCTCTTGGCCGACCAGGCCGGGAACGCAGCCTGTGCAGCGGCGATGGCCGCGTTGACATCGGCCACGCCAGCAGCGGCGGCAGTGGAGACGACTTCTCCGGTGATGGGGCTCTTGCGTTCGAAGGTGGCGCCGCTCTTGGCGTCGACATCCTGACCGTTGATCAGCAGCTTGATTTGATTCATTGCGGTGGTTCCGGCTTTTTGGTTGACGAAATCTGCGCGCGCCGGTCTGTGGCCAGCGCTGCGGTGCGGCGAGGATAGCATCACCAGCAAGGGTCGTTGTAAACGCAAGAAGCGCCGATTATGGGAACATTGCGCCATGCAAACGGATCCTGTCAGCGCCACCTCTGAAGACCTGCGGCCCTGGTGGCTTACCGCGGTGGCCAAGCTGCCGATGTGGCTGTGGTACGGCTTCACCGCGATGCTGGCGTTCATAGTGCTGCGGGTGCTGCGTTATCGCGTGTCCACGGTGCGAGCGCAGTTGAGCAGCTGTTTTACCGATCGCACGCCGGCGCAGATCAATCAGCTGGTTGCCGCGCATTACTATCAGGTGGGGCAGGTGGTGGCCGAGGCCTTTAAGGCTGCGGACATGACGCCCGAGCAGTTTTCGGCGCGGGTAGCGGTGCGTAACGCACACATTGCGCAGCAGCTGTTGGCGCAGGGCAGGCCGATCATTCTGGTGGCGGCGCATCAGGCCAACTGGGAGTGGATCCTGCACGCGTTGGCGCTGCACCTAGGGCATCCGCTGGATGTGGGCTATAAGCCGATCAAGTCGCCCTGGGCGCAAAATATGATGTATGCGATACGCACACGCTTTGGTGCGCATCTGGTGCCGGCCAAGGAGCTGCTGGCCGACATGCTCAAACGACGCAATATCGTGCGCGGAATTGCCATGTTGGGTGACCAGGAACCGCTGCATGACAGCCAGAAGCACTGGACGACTTTTCTGGGTCGCGAGACAGCGTTTTACATGGGTGCTGAGCAGATGGTGCGTGCCACGCGCTATGCAGGCTTGTTTGTCGCGATGCGCCGTTTGCGTCGTGGCTATTACGAGATCGACTTTGCGCTGCTGTGTGGCGATGGCGAAAGACTGGAGACAGGCGTGTTTACCGAACGCTATGCGCGGCTGGTAGAAACAGAGATATTGGCGGCGCCGCAGGATTGGACCTGGGGACACCGCCGCTGGAAGCTGCGCAAAGGGCTGTATTAAAGCCCCCTGCGCGCTGATCCTACTTGAGCTTGGAGGCCAGATGCGTGGCCAGCTCACCCACGGTCGGATGGTCAAACAGCTCTGTGATGTCCAGAGTGCCGGGGTAATCACGATCGATCTGCTCGTGTATCTCGATCAGCTTGAGTGAGCTGGCGCCGATCTCAAACAAATTGTCATCGCGCGTGATGGTGCGACCCACCAGCACGCTGTTGCAGATGCGCAGCAGCTGGGCTTCAAGGCCTTCGCTGCCGCCGGCTGCACCGACGGAGGCACTGCGCGTAGCGCGCAGCTGTGCCAGCTCTGCCAAGGCCGCAGCAAACTCGCCTTCGGCATATTGCGACTCGAGCAGATGGCGCTGAATTTTGCCGCTGGTGGTCTTTGGAATGCGATTGACCGGCACCACATCGGCCACTTCAAGGCCGGTGTGTTCGTTGATGAGGCGTGTGGCTTCGGTGGCCACCGGCAGGAATTCTGCCAAGTCACCCCGGTGCAGCATGAACACCACCAGCTGGTCGGTTTCGGCGCCAGGCGGTCGCGCACCGGCCACCACCACCTTGCCCAACTCCATGCCTGGCGCGCGCTGCGCAATAGCCTCGAGGTCGTGCGGGTAGTAGTTCTGGCCGTTGACGAACAGGATCTCTTTGTAGCGACCGGTGATATAGGTCTCGCCGTCGAGCACCAGACCCAGATCACCCGTGCGCAGCCAGCCATCGGCTGTGAAGGTCTCGGCATTGACCTCCGGGGCGTTGAAATAGCCGCCGGTGACATTGCCACCGCGGATATGAATATGACCGATATGGCCGTCCGCCAGCGGCGTGTCGTCGTCTGCGGCGATGCGCAGCTCACACAGCGGTATGGCCTTGCCCACGCTCACCAGCCCGAGTGCATCGCGGCTGGCGCGTTGCAGTACTTCGGCGCGCGTGCCCACAGCCAGCTTGTGGCGGTTGAGTTGCACGGCACGATAAGGGCGGCCGACGGGCGGGAAGCTCACCGCCAGCGAGGCCTCGGCCAAGCCATAGACAGGGAACATGGCATTGCGGTCGAGAGATTGGCTGGACAGGCGCGCCAGAAACTCTTCGCACAACTCGACAGAGATGGGCTCTGCACCGTTAAAGATGAGACGCACTGCCGACAAGTCGAGGTTGCCCGGCGAACGGTCGCCCAGCACCTTGAGGTAGTGGCGATAGCCGAAGTTGGGTGAGCACAGAATGGTGGCGCGTACCTGCGAGGCGATGGACAGCCACAACAGCGGACGGCGCACGAACAGCTCGGTAGGCATCAGGTGCGCATGCACGCGATTGGCGAACATCACCAGATGAAAGCCGATTAGCCCCATGTCGTGCGTCAGCGGCATCCACGACAGGCTGGTGTCGTTTTCATTAAAGCCTGCGGCCTGAGTGGACCCGTCGATGTTGGCGATGAGGTTGGCGTGCGTCAGCACGACACCCTTGGGCTCACTGGTGGAGCCCGATGAAAACTGAATGAAGGCGATTTCTTCGGGCTTGGCATCATAGGCCTGCGCCTTGATGCTGATGTCGGGCACTTCATCGGCGCACAGGCTGCGCGCGCGCAGCGCGGCAAAAGTGGCTTGGTCTTCGGCATTGCCGTTGGCAGCGGAGAATGCATCCAGCCGGTCGACCATGCGACGGTCGGTATACAGAAATGGGTTGCCCAGCTTGCGTGCGATGCGCAGCAGCTTGTGGCGATGCTCGTCGCTGATACCGATGGCCACCGGCACCGGCACGATACCGCCCAGCACCGCTGCCCAGAAGGCATCGACGAACTGCTCGTTGCTGTTTAGCAGCAGAATGATCTTGTCGCCCGGCTTGGCACCTAACTGCTGCAGGTGATGCAACAGGCCCAGCGCGCGATCATTGAGTTGCGCAAAGCTCAGTTGGCGGGAATCGTTCTCGCCGTTGTGGAAAGTGATGCTGCGCGGCGCATCGCGGTTCTGCGCCATCAATTGCGTGAGGGTACGGGCTTGCATGGTGTACTCAGACACGCGGCTCAAGCCGCATGAAAATAGGTTGCTGCGTGCGCAGATTGATGAGTGCTTCGAAAGTCACCGGCGATGGATCGACACGGTGCAGCCGGAAACGCCGTGCTGCCTTGGACAGATGCAGCAGACCTTCGTAGATGGACAGTGTCTCGCCGATACAGTGGTGAGCACCGGCAGAGAAAGGCAGATAAACCAGCTTGCGATGTTCGGTCTCGCCTTCAAAGCGTTCAGGCTTGAAGGCTTCGGCGTCGTCCCAGTACTGCGGATGACGATGGACAAAATAGGGGCTTATGAAGACGTCGGTATTGGCCGGTACTTCATAGCCGCCCAGCACGTCCGCCTCTATGGTGCGGCGCGAGATGACCCACACTGGCGGGTACAGGCGCAGTGCTTCACGCAGCACATTGTGAGCATAGTGCAGGGTTTCGACATGCTGCAGCGAGGGTTCGGGCAGGTCTTCTAGTGCGTCGATCTCCGCATGCAGCTTGGCTTCCACCTCGGGGTGGTTGGCCAGCAGGAACCAGGTCCAGTTGAGCATGCTGGCGGTGGTCTCGTGACCGGCGATCAGCAGCGTGGTGATCTCATCGACGGTCTCGCGATCGGTCATGCCTTCGCCGGTGTCCTTGTCACGCGCCTGCAGCAGCATCGCTAGGTAGTCTGGATCGGTGCCAGTGGGCTCGCAGCCGCTGGCGCGACGTCGTGCTACGTAGCGCGTGATGAGGTTGGTGAGTTTGCGGAAGCGGTAAGCAAAACGGATATCGCGATCGCCGTCTTCGGTGAGCCAGGAGAACGGGTTCTCGCCGCTCTCGGCAGTCATGTCGTCGAGATCAGTGCCAAAGATCATGCGCAGGATGATCTCCAGCGTCATTGCGCTCATGTCTTGGGTGATGTTGACCGGTTCGCCGCGCGCGGCTTTTTCGTCCCAGCGGGCCAGACAACTGGTGTTGGCACGTGTGATGATGCCCGACAGCTGCGTGAGCACACGGCGATGGAAGGAGGGCTGCATCATGTGGCGCTGGCGCTTCCAGAACGCTCCCTCGCTCACTATGATGCCGTTGCCCAATAGCATCTTGATGCGGTCAAAACCCACACCCTTGGAATAGTTGCGATGGTTCGAGATCAGGATGCGTCGCACGTCGTCGGGGTGGTTGAACACCCAGGTGTGCGAGTGCCTGCCCGGTGCATACACGCGGTAGGCATCGCCCAGCTGCGCATAGATGGCACGCATGCGATCCAGCGAGTCGGGCGTAGAGCCCACATCAAACTGCTGGTCGGATTCCGGCGGCAACGCCGTGGGGTTGGGCGCGCTCATATGCGAACGGGTTGCATCATTGGCGTCATTTTAACCCAAGCGTCGCGTCGCGGCAGGACCGTGTGCCGTGACTGAGCCGCTGACTGCGTCCGACGAGCCGCCACGGCGCCAGCTCACCTGGAAACGCCGCTTGGTTTACCGTTTGCTGCAGCCGCTGGCGCTGGCCGTGCTGCGCTTCTGGTGGGGCACCTGCCGCATCGTGCATGTGGAGGGTGAGCAGCACCTGCGCGCTGCCTTGGCCGCGGCGCCGTCGCTGTTGCCCTGCTACTGGCATCAGCACGAGCTGTTCTGCTCGCGTTATCTGCTGGGGCAGCAGGCCCATGGCCTAAAGCTGGGCTTTCTCATCAGCCCGTCGGTTGACGGGGAGTTGCCTGCAATGATTGCCCGGCAACTCGGAGCGCAGGTCATTCGCGGCTCTTCGACGCGTACCGGGGCACGGGCACTGCGTGACTACTACAACCTGCTGGTTCGCGATCAGGTATCGCCGGTTATCACGCCCGATGGGCCGCGCGGGCCACGCTTCAAGTTCAAGCCTGGTGCGCTGCTACTGGCACAGATTGCTGGCAGGCCGCTGCTGCCAATGGCCTATGCGGCCTCGCGGGCCTGGCTCATCAGCTGGGACAAGTTTGTACTGCCCTGGCCCTTTGCCCGCATCGTGATTGCCATCGGTCCGCCGGTGTCGGTGCCGCGCGCATTACCTGCGGGCACCACATTGGAGTCCTTGCAGACAGACATGGAGTCGCAGTTGCACCAGTTGGCGCAACTGGCCCGCAAACAGCTGCAGATGCGTACATGAGCCGTTTTGACCTGGCAGTGCTGGGGCCGCAGTTCCGTCGCTTTCTCAAGGTGGGCTTTGGGGTCACCGCGCTGGACTATCTGGTGATGATCGCTGCCGTGCAGTGGCTGGGCTTAGGCTCGGTGCTGGCCTCGGGTCTGGGCTTTACGGTGGGCTCGCTGGCCAATTACCTGTTCAACCGTTACTACACTTTTCGCAGTAGCACGCCGCACGGCACGGCGATGCTGCGTTTTCTGTTGGTGATCGGCAGTGGGTTGGGTATCACCTTGCTGCTGATGTATTGGTTTACCGCCCACTGGGCTTTGCCCTATCTGCTGGCACGTGTGCTGACTACCGGGTTAGTGATGTTTTGGCACTTTGCCGGCAATGCGTTTTGGTCTTTTGCCCATCCCCGCAAGCCTTCCTGAACGGACGTGCCAGCCATACAGTGTCCAACGACCTGCAAAAGTGTGAGTCAGGCACGGCTGGTTTTGGCCCTTATGCCCGAAACTCTTAAAGTGTTTCCTTAAGACGCAGACGCTGCCCTCAATGTCGCCAGCCTTGCCAGAATTTGCTCATACCGACGTGCTGGCGCCAGGTTTCTGGACTCAGCTGGTGAGTCGTTCGGCTCCGGGTATCGATGCCACTTGCACCAAGATTGCAGTGGATCTACTGGGCATGCGTGTGGACACCAAGGACCAGGTCATCGCTGCGGCCCTGACTGACCTGCGTGATGCCACAAATGTCGATGCCGCGTTTTTGCTCCTCCTGAATGACGAGGGCACCCATATCGAGACGGTGCGCAGTGCCCGTCAGGAGCTGAGCCCCTGTCGCTTTGATTCGTTGCGCAATGTGGCGCTGAGCCAGTTGCCGTGGATTGCCAGCCGCTGCGATCATCTGCGTTTGAGCGAGATCGGCGACACGGTCAATCCGTGCACCGATCATAAGACTGACGCGCGTCGCCTGCAGGCCCTGCAGGTTGGCTCTGTGTTGCTGGTGGCTTTCAAGATCCCCGATGGAGGCACTGCTGGCCTGTTGGGCTTGGCTCAGAGTCTGCCGCTGGGTGGTTGGGATGTGAATCTGCAGCTGTTGCTCAAGCTGCTCGGCAGCAGTATTTCCAGCGGTCTGGAGCGTGTTCAAACTCGCAATACCGGTGTGTTCGACAGTGAGCGCGTTGCGTTGATTGAAGCCGCTGGCAACGATGCGCTGTGGGACTTCTACATGACCGGCAACTACACCGAATTTTCGCCGCGATGGAAGGCGATGATGGGCTATGACCAACCGGGCACCACGCTGCCCGAATGGCAGGACCTGGTTCATCCGGACGACATGCCGCAGGTGCAGTTGCTCATGCGTGAGTACATCGGTGGCCGCACCAAGATTTTCGAGAGCGTGCATCGCCTGCTTCATGCCAGCGGCGAGTGGCGTTGGGTCAGCAGCCGTGGCAAAGCGCATATGGATGCAAGCGGTCGCACCGTGCGTTTGCTCGGTGTTGAGGTCGACATCACAGAGCGTCGCTTGTACGAAGAAGCGCTGTTTCGTGAGAAAGAAGCCGCGCAGATTACGCTACAGGCTATTGGCGACGGCGTGATCACCACCTCTGCTGACGCGCTAATTGATTACATCAATCCGGTAGCGCAGCAGCTGACGGGCTGGTCGCTGGACGACTCCGTTGGGAAGCATGTCGAAGACCTGTTCAAGGTGTATCACGACCAAACCTGCGAACCGCTGGAAAACCCGTTGGTGGCTGCGATCCGCCGTGTGCGCGGCGGCCGTTCTCCCCAACCGGTGCTGATGATTCGTACCGACGGCAAAGAACTGCATATACAGACCAGCGCATCGCCCATTCGGGATGGCCTGGGCTTGGTGACTGGCGCGGTGCTGGTGTTCCGGGACGTCAGCGAGAGCCGTGAGCTCAATCGAAAACTCACTCATAACGCCAGTCACGATGCTGTTACTGGCTTGGTTAATCGCAGCGAATTTGAGTTGCGACTGGAGCGGGCGCTGCACTCGGCTCGCGCCGGCGAAGATCACTACGCTCTATGCTTTATTGATTTGGACCAGTTCAAGATTATCAATGACAGTTGTGGTCACGCCGCCGGCGACATTCTGCTGGCGCAGGTTGGCGCTTTGTTCAAGAACAAGGTGCGCTGGCGTGACACGCTGGCACGACTCGGTGGCGATGAGTTCGGTGTGCTGCTGGAGGGCACGTCGCTGGATGAAGCCATGCGTAATGCGGAAGCGCTGCGCGAGTCGCTGCGCGACTACCGGTTCAATTATGACGAGCGCAGTTTTCGCATTACAGCCAGCGTTGGTGTGGTGCCGATCACTGCCGAAAATGAGGATGTGGCGGCTGTCATCAGTGATGCCGACAACGCCTGTGCAGCGGCCAAAGAGCAGGGTCGCAACCGCGTACACAGCTTTGCCGAAAATGACATCGAGCTGATGCGCCGGCGCCGCGAGATGCAGTGGGCAACGCGCATCAACTCTGCAATTGAGGAGTCGCGCTTCGAGTTGTATCGCATGCCCATCATGGCGTTGCAGCAGGAAGAGCACGGCCGTCACTACGAAATGTTGCTGCGCCTGCGTGATGAGGCGGGTCGCATGGTGTCGCCGGATACGTTCATGGCGGCGGCCGACCGCTATGGCCTGACGCCCAACATCGACCGCTGGGTGGTTGAGAACGTGTTCCGTTGGTTGGTGTCAGATCACGATGAGCGTGATGCGTTGGGCGTGGTGGCCATCAACCTGTCGGGCCAGAGCTTGGCAGATACCAAGTTTTTGCCGTTTGTCATCGAGCATCTGGAGCGCAGCGGTCTTGATGCAAAGCGCATCTGTTTTGAGATTACCGAGACGTCGGCCATTGCCAGCTTTTCGCAGGCAAACCGCTTCATCCGCGCACTCAAACAACTCGGTTGTCAGTTCTCACTGGATGACTTTGGTACGGGTATGTCGTCGTTCGGTTACCTCAAGAGCTTCCCGGTTGATTACCTGAAGATAGATGGCAGCTTTGTGCGCGGCATCCTCAGTGATCCCATCGACCGTGAGATGGTGCGTTCGATCAATGAAATCGGGCATCTGACCGGCAAGAAGGTTATTGCCGAATATGCGGAAAACGCGGAGATCATCAACGCGCTGCGCGACATGGGTGTCGACTATGCGCAGGGCTATGGGGTGGCGCAGCCCAGCCGCGTCAACCGCCAAGAGCTAATTTGACGGCAGCAGTTTGAAGCGCAGCGACAGGTCCAGCGCGCGCACATGCTTGGTTAGTGATCCGATCGAGATGTAGTCGACACCGGTCGAGGCAATGCGTCGCAGGCTGTCCAGATCCACACCGCCGGATGCTTCGAGTTTTGGTCGATATGTCGTGGCATGTACCAGCGCAACCGCCTCGCGCATTAAGGCATCGTTGAACTCATCGAGCATGATGATGTCGGGGCCGGCGGCCAGCGCCGCGCGCAGTTCTTCGAGTGTTTCGACTTCAATCTCGATGGGTACGCCTGGCGCATTGGCGCGCGCAGCCGCCAGTGCCGCTGCCACGGAGCCTGCCGCCATGATGTGGTTCTCTTTGAGTAGCACCATGTCGTATAGGCCCAAGCGGTGGTTGTGACCGCCGCCGCAGCGCACTGCATATTTTTGCGCCAGACGCAGACCGGGCAGGGTCTTGCGTGTATCTAGGATGCGACAGCCTGTACCTGCGACGGCATCGACATGCCGCCGGGTGATCGTGGCTGTGCCGGAGAGTGTTTGTAGAAAGTTGAGTGCGGTCCGTTCACCGGTCAGCAGCGCACGCGCCGGGCCCGACAGTTCGCACAACACAGTATTTGCAGCAACCAAGTCTCCGTCCTGTGCGTGCCAGAGGATCTGCACGGACGGATCAAGCTGCCGGAAGGTCTCGTCGACCCACGCGGTGCCACACAGCACAGCCGCTTCACGGCTGAGTAATGTCGCGGTGGCGTTGGTGGTTGCGGGGATCAGGGCGGCAGTGACATCACCGCCGCCCACGTCCTCGGCAAGGGCCCGCTCTATCTGCGCCGCAATATCTGGCGGCAGCGTGTTCATGCGGGCCCGCAGGGCTGCTTTAGAAGGGCAGACCGTGGCTGGCACCGCCCATGCACAGCAGCATCGGAATCGACAGCATGAAGTTGGTACGCGAAGCCAGCATGGCAACGCGACGGGCCGTGGCCTTCTCTTCGTCGGTGGCTTCGACGATGCCCAACACTTTCTTTTGGTTGGGCCAGATCACCGCCCAAACGTTAAACAGCATGATGGTGCCCAGCCAAGCGCCGATACCGATCACCAAGCCATAACGATCGGCACCGAAGCCACCGAGCGTGAAGGCATTGACGAAGTTGCCGCCCAGGTACCAGGCGCCGGTCAGCCAGGTAGCCAACGCAGCCCAGCGGAACCACAGCAGCGCACGCGGCGCGATGTACTTGTTGATGCCGGCGCCACCGGGGCCGCCCTTGTCAGCATTGGCTGCGGCAAGGCCGGGCATCTGCACGACATTGAAGTAATAGAGCAGGCCGATCCACATGACGCCTGCCACGATGTGCAGCCAGCGCGCCAAGCCAAGCATGTTGAAAGCGCCGCCCACGGCATGACCGACGACCAGCGTCACTAGGATGGCGAGGACGACGCCTGCCGAGATCGCACCCTTGACGGTGTTTAGAGGATTCATGATGTCTCCGTAAGCTACTGTTTTGACTTGAATCTGCCTGTTAAAGGCGATTTGAAGAATAGACCGCTAGCCCCCATAATTCAACGAATAGACTGCAGCTATTCCGCTGCGGCCCAGACGAGGCATTCCATGGACGTCATCGATCGCATCAAGAGCCAGCTCACCACACAGCCGGTGGTGTTGTTCATGAAGGGCACGCCTGACTTTCCGCAGTGCGGCTTTTCTGCCCAGACTGTTGCGGCATTGCGTGCAGTGGGCAAGCCGTTTCACGCTGTAAACATCTTCGAGGACCTGGAGCTGCGTGACGCACTCAAGCGTTACTCGAACTGGCCGACCTATCCGCAGCTATACGTTAACGGCGAGTTGGTCGGTGGCTGTGACATCGCCATGCAGATGTATCAAAACGGTGAGCTCAAGCAGCTTATCGATGAGGCCACGACAGCCTCAAACTGAGGTGGGCCGAGCCGGGCGCGCGAGTCAGTCGCCGTCGCCCGGTTCCAGACCTGCACCGGAGCCTTCGTTCCAGCCTAACTGGCGCGAACGTTCTTCGGCGCGCAAAAAACTGCCATGCATGTCGTTGCAGATGCGGCAGAACACATCAGCGGTGCGCTCTGCGTCATAGGCAGCCGAGTGAGCGTCGCGTTGGTTCCAATCTATACCCAGTACCTGAGTCGCGCGCGCCAGTACGGTTTGACCCAGCGCCACGCCCGCCAGCGTTGCCGTGTCGAAACACGAGAACGGATGAAACGGGTTGCGCTTGATGCCGGTGCGCGCCACGGCCGCGTTCAAAAACCCTAAATCGAAAGCTGCGTTGTGCCCGACCAGCACCGCACGCTTGCAGCCGTGACTGCGAATGGCGGCGCGTACTTCACGAAACAGGCCTTGCAGTGCATCGAGTTCGGGCAGTGCCAGACGCAGTGGGCTGTAAGGGTCGATACCCGTGACAGCCAGCGACACGGGGTCGAGTCGTGAGCCTTCGAAGGGCTGCACGTTGAAGGCGTGGGTGGCACCCCGGCTGACACGCCCGTCGGAACCGACCTCAATGATGACGGCTGCGATTTCGAGCAGGCCATCCGTTGCTGAAATGAAGCCACCGGTTTCTACGTCGATGACCACCGGCAAAAACCCGCGAAAGCGCTTGGCGGTGAAGTCGGGGTAGCCGTCCATGGGCGGTGGGCTCACAGCTGCGTCCAGGCGATGGTGCCGCCGGCACGCAGCGGCACCAGTGTGTCGCCCTCTGCAAACGGGTAGTGCGCAGGCACAGCCCAACTGCGACGTTGCAGGGTGATGGTGTCATCGTTGGGCGGCAGGCCATAAAACGCTGGACCGTTGAGCGAGGCGAAGGCTTCCAGGTTATGCAGCGCGCCGGCCGCATCGAAGGCCTCGGCATACAGTTCGATGGCGGCATGCGCGGAATAAATGCCGGCACAGCCGCACGCAGCCTCTTTGGTGAGTCGGCCATGTGGCGCGCTGTCGGTGCCGAGGAAGAATCGTGAATTGCCGCTGGTGGCCGCTTCCAGCAGTGCTGCTCGGTCGGTCTCGCGTTTGAGTACGGGCAGACACCAATGGTGTGGCCGAATACCACCGCTGAACAGATCGTTGCGATTCATGAGTATGTGCTGCGGGGTGAGCGTGGCCGCCACGCCCGGGCCGGCACTGCGCACGAAAGCCACGGCAGCGCGCGTGGTGATGTGCTCGAACACGATACGAAGCTGCGGCAGCCGCTGATGCAGCGGCGCCAAGATATCGTCGATAAAGCGCGCTTCCCGGTCGAACACATCGACGTTCGCGTCGGTGACCTCGCCGTGAACCAGCAGCGGCATGCCTACTGCTGCCATGCGTTCGAGCACCGCATCGAGCTTGCGGATGTCGGTGACGCCCGAGTCGGAGTTGGTGGTGGCGCCGGCCGGATACAGCTTGCAGCCGTGCACGAAGCCACTGCTACGGGCAGTGTCGATCTCTGCCGGCGCAGTGTTGTCGGTGAGGTACAGCGTCATCAGCGGCATAAAGCTGCTGCCGGCAGGACGTGCGGCCAGGATGCGATCGCGATAGGCCGCTGCTGCTGCCGTCGTGGTCACCGGTGGCTTGAGATTGGGCATGACGATGGCGCGGGCAAACTGCCGTGCGGTATGCGGCAGTACTGCGGCCAGTGCTGCACCATCACGCAGATGCAGATGCCAGTCGTCGGGGCGGCGTAGTCGCAGTGTGTCTGTGGTCATCCCTGCACCTTGTGATCGAGCAGCAGCGATAAAGTGAAGCGCACACCAAAGCCGGTGATCTCGGTGGGTACGTGCGCAAGGCCGCCGCGTCGCGTGGCCGATGACAGATCGACGTGTACCCACGGCGTGGCATCGGGCACAAAGCGCTTGAGAAAGCGCGCCGCCAGAATGTGGTCGCCCTTGCCATCGACGGCGCACTGCGCAACATCGGCAATGGTGCTGTCGATGTCGCTGTCAAAGTCTGCTGGCAAGGGGAAACCCCACACGCGTTCACCACTGGCGGTGCCCGCAGCGCCGAGTATCGGCAGCAATGCTTCGCGATTGCTGAACACGCCGCTCATGCGTTCTGTCAGTGCATACACACAGGCACCGGTGAGCGTGGCGTAGTCGATGATGAGCCGCGGTTTGTCTCGAGCCGCTAGAGCCAGCGTATCGGCCAACACCATGCGACCTTCGGCATCGGTATGAATGACCTGAATGGTAGTGCCATTAGCTGCGCGCACCACGTCTTGGGGACGGTAGGCACGCGGGCCGATGTTGTTCTCGGTGATAGCCAGCCAAGCATCGGCCGCGACGGGTGCTTTGAGTTGGGCCAGCGCTACTAGCGACGCTACTGCTACGGCGCTGCCGGCCATATCGGTGTGCATGTCGAGCATGCTGCGGTGCGGCTTTAGATTGGTGCCGCCGGTATCAAATAAAATGCCCTTGCCCACCAAGGTGACATCGGGCGTG
This sequence comes from Pseudomonadota bacterium, assembly GCA_026398735.1. Classification (GTDB taxonomy): domain Bacteria; phylum Pseudomonadota; class Gammaproteobacteria; order Steroidobacterales; family Steroidobacteraceae; genus ZC4RG30. The sequence goes on from JAPLSH010000016.1 coordinate 48,018, forward strand.
CCCTTAGCACGGCCACGTGGTCGCCAGCTCAGCTGCGCGATGCCTGCAGTACGCGCGGCATTGCCTTGGCTGACCGCCAGGAACGCGCCGGCACCCAGACGACGCAGCTTGGCTTCGTCATGCCAACGTAAGCGCAAGCCATGGCGACGTGCCAATGTGCCCAGTGCGCGCCGGTAACCGGCCACGTCCAGCACATTGGGCGGTAGGGCCGTCAGGTGGCGTACCAGGTTGCCGGCATCGGCAGCTGCCTGACAGCGGCGCAGATCGAGCGTGGCTTCGGCTTGGAACAGCAGCACCTGATCCAGTTGCGCCGGGGCAGGGGCGTCTTTGTCGATGCTCTTGGCACTGGGCAGGGCAAAAGCCTGCGCGCTGGCTGCGGCACACAGGGCCTCTTGCCATAGCCGCCGGCGCGCCGCACCGCCTCCCGGGGCCAGCACGCCAATACGCGTTGCGCGGGGCCGCAGGGCCAAGGCCTGTTTGATCAGCTTGCCGGCAAGCTCGAGCACCTCAAAGGCATTGGCGTCCTCGCGGCAGTACGCCAAGCCTGCAACGCATTGGCCCTCGACGCCCAAGGTGCTCAAGCGCACTGCGCCATGGTCTGGCTTGCGTTGAGCATGCAACGACTTCCAGCGCGCTGCGTCGGGCAGACGGGAGTCGGGTTTGCCGCTGATTGGCAGCAGCAACAGAAGTGCATCCAGATTGTTCAGATCTGTGATGGCGGGTGCGGTTTCACGGGCCCGGAAACGAGGGCCACTGTGGGGGGGCAACAGGCTTATCATGGGTGCCACGAGCGTAGATGGTTTGTGGGGCTGGCACTGAGACCCGCTTGCTTGACCATGCTGGTCGAAAGCCGGATCATCGCGCGCGCCATTGCAGCGACTCTTTGCATCCTAGCATAGCGTCGCTGTTCGATTTTTTCTCACAGGGAGCCTGCTGGCACGCCCATGACCGCCCCTCTCAATACCTCCGATACCGATCCGCAAGAAACACGTGAATGGCTCGAGTCTATTGACTCTGTGCTGCGTGCCGGCGGAACCGACCGTGCCCACTTCCTGCTCGAGCGACTCATCGACCATGCGCGCCGCTCCGGTGCCTATCTGCCGTACAAGCCTCAGACGGCCTACGTCAACACGATTGCCACGGCTCAAGAGCCGTCTTATCCGGGTGACCGTGCCATCGAAAAGCGCCTCGAGGCGTACATGCGCTGGAACGCTGTGGCCATGGTCGCGCAGGCCAACAAGGTGTCGTCCGAATACGGCGGTCACCTGGCCAGCTATGCCTCCTCTGCCACGCTCTATGAAGTGGGCTTTAACCACTTCTGGCGCGGCCCTACCGACAAGCACACCGGCGACATGGTCTTCATGCAGGGCCACAGTTCGCCCGGCGTCTATGCTCGCGCCTTCCTGGAAGGTCGTTTGGGCGAAGAGCATCTGGGCCGCTTCCGCCAGGAAGTCGGCGGCGGTGGTCTGTCGTCTTATCCGCACCCGTGGTTGATGCCGGACTTCTGGCAGTTCCCGACGGTGTCCATGGGTCTGGGGCCGATGATGGCGATCTACCAGGCGCGCTTTTTGCGCTACATGGAAAACCGCGGCCTGACTGCACCGTCCGATCGCAAGGTCTGGGCGTTCTGCGGCGATGGCGAGATGGACGAGCCCGAGTCGATGGGCGCGCTCACCATGCCGGTGCGCGAAGGCCTAGACAACCTGGTGTTCGTCGTCAACTGCAACCTGCAGCGTCTCGACGGACCGGTGCGTGGTAACGGCAAGATCATTCAAGAGCTCGAGGCGGCATTCCTCGGTGCCGGCTGGAATGTCATCAAGGTGCTGTGGGGCAACCGCTGGGATCCCTTGCTGGCCAAGGACACCAATGGCGTGCTGCGCAGCGTCATGGAAAGCACCGTCGATGGTGAGTTCCAGACGTTTAAGGCCAAGGGTGGCGCCTATACGCGCGAACATTTCTTCGGCAAGCATCCCGAACTCAAGGCACTGGTGGCGCATCTGACCGATGACGACATCTGGCGTTTGAACCGTGGCGGCCACGATGCGCAGAAGGTCTATGCGGCCTATGCCGCAGCTGTGGCGCACAAGGGCCAGCCCACTGTCATCCTGGCGCACACCGTCAAGGGCTATGGTCTGGGCAAGGCTGCAGAAGGCCAGATGGTGGCGCACCAGCAGAAGAAGATGGACGCAGAGTCCATCCGCCGCTTCCAGGAAGTGTTCCGTCTGCCGCTGAGCGAAGAGGACATCGCCAAGTTCAACTTCGTAAAGCCCGCAGCAGACAGCGAAGAGATCCAGTATCTGCAGTCGCGTCGTGCAGCGCTGGGCGGCTATCTGCCGCAGCGCATTACCGATGTTCCTGCGTTGCAGGTGCCGCCGCTTGAAACCTTCAAAGCGTTGCTTGAAGGATCGGGCGATCGCGAAATCTCAACCACGATGGCCTTCGTGCGCATGCTCACTGCGTTGCTCAAGGATAAGAGCATCGGCCCGAACATCGTGCCGATCGTTCCTGACGAAGCACGCACCTTCGGTATGGAAGGTCTGTTCCGCCAGATCGGCATCTATTCGTCTGTGGGTCAGCTGTACACGCCGCAAGACGCTGAACAGCTCATGTCTTACAAAGAAGACAAAAAAGGCCAGATGCTCGAAGAGGGCATCAACGAAGCCGGTGCCATCTGCTCATGGATCGCTGCCGGCACGGCCTATGCCAACCACGGCCGCAGCATGGTGCCGTTCTACATCTACTACTCGATGTTCGGCTTTCAGCGCGTGGGCGATTTCATCTGGGCAGCAGGCGACATTCAGGCCCGCGGCTTTTTGATGGGCGCCACCGCACTATGTGCAGCCGGCCATGCCGGCGGGCGCAGAGCAGGGCATTTTGAAGGGCGGTTATCTGATGCGCCCGGGTGCCAAGGGCAAGCTGCGAACCACGCTGCTGGGTTCGGGCACCATCCTGCGCGAAGTGCTGGCTGCTGCCGAGATCCTCGAAGCCGACTACAACGTCGCCGCCGATGTGTTCTCCATTACCAGCTTCAGTGAACTGCGCCGCGAGGCGCTCAACGTCGAGCGCGATAACCTGCTCAACCCGGGTCGCAAGGCCCAAGTGCCTTACGTGCAGACGCTGTTTGCCCAGCACACGGCGCCGGTCATTGCTGCCACCGACAACATGCGGTTGGTCCCCGACCAGATCCGTCAGTGGATCGAGCCGCGTTACGTCACGCTGGGCACTGATGGCTTCGGCCGCAGTGATGGTCGTGCGGCGCTTCGCAGTCACTTCGAGGTCGACCGGCGCTTCATCGTGCTGGCGGCGCTCAAGGCGCTGGCCGATGACGGCAAGCTCGAAGGGTCGGTTGTCGAAAAGGCTATTGGCAAACTGGGGATCGACCCGGCCAAGGCCAATCCGCTGAACAGTTAAAGGATCGAGCGCGTGTCGCAGTCAATCGATGTCGTTGTGCCCGATATGGGCAGTTTTGCCGAGGTCGGCGTGGTCGAGGTGCTGGTCAAGCCAGGCGATCGCGTCGAGCTCGACACGCCGCTGGTCACGCTCGAAACCGAGAAGGCCACTATGGATGTGCCATCTACTACTGCAGGTATCGTCGAGGCGGTGCATGTGGTGGCAGGGGGCAAAATTTCCGCGGGTGGTCGTGTGGTCACGCTGCGTGCCGACTCTGCTGCTGTAGCCGAGCCCGTAGCGGCTGCTGCACCGGTTGCCGCTGTCGCAGCGGCCCAGGTGGTTTCGGTGGGCGTCACCGTGCCGGATATGGGCAGCTTTGCCGAAGTCGGTGTGGTCGAGTTGCTGGTCGCAGTAGGCGACACCATCGAGATCGACACACCGCTGGTCACGCTCGAAACCGAAAAGGCCACCATGGACGTGCCGTCCACTGTGGCCGGTGTGGTCGAGCAGGTGCATGTCAGCAAGGGTGGCAAGGTGTCTGCTGGCGGTCTCGTGGCCACCATTCGCAGTACCGTTGTACCGGCTGCTGCCCCGGTTGCGGCAGTGCCCGTTGCTGTGGCTGCAGCGGTGGCAGCACCAGTCAAGGCCGCAGCTCACGCTGCGCCTGCGGCATTGCCGCCGATCAGCGAGGCGGGGTTCTCCAAGGCCCATGCCGGTCCGTCAGTACGCAAACTGGCGCGCGAACTGGGTGTGGACCTGGGGCGCGTCAAGGGCAGTGGTCCGCGCTCGCGCATCACTCACGATGACGTCAAAGCCTGGGTCAAACAGGCATTGGCCGGTGGCGGTGGCGGTGGCGCTGCCCTCCCGTCTGTGCCGCAGGTCGACTTTGCGGCCTTTGGTGCGGTGGAGCTCAAGCCGCTTAATCGCATCCAGAAAATTTCCGGTCCGCGTCTGCATGCAAGCTGGGTCAACCTGCCGCATGTGACGCAGTTTGATGAGGCCGACGTTACTGAGCTGGAAGCAACGCGCAACCGTCTCAAAGACGCGGCAGCGGCCAAGGGCGTTAAGCTCACGCCACTGGCGTTCATCATCCGCGCCTGCGTGCATGCACTGCAGCAGTATCCGCAGTTCAATGCGTCGCTCGATGCATCGGGCGAGAACATTGTGCTCAAGAAGTACATGCACATCGGCTTTGCAGCCGATACGCCCAATGGCTTGTTGGTGCCGGTGATTCGCGATGCCGACAAAAAGGACATCTACCAGATCGCCCTCGAACTGGCCGACCTGTCTGCCAAGGCACGTGATGGCAAGTTGAGCGGTGCGCAGATGCAGGGCGGCTGCTTTACGGTGTCGAGTCTGGGTGGCATCGGTGGCACGGCGTTCACGCCTATCATCAACGCGCCTGAGGCCGCCATCCTGGGTGTGTCGCGCACGCAGACCAAGCCGGTGTGGAAGGACGGTACGTTTGTGCCGCGGCAGATGTTGCCGCTGTCGCTCTCGTATGACCATCGCATCATCGATGGTGCCGCGGGCGCGCGCTTCTCTACGGCGCTGGCGCAGGCGCTGGCCAACCCCAGCATGCTGACCGAGGCGATCCCTTGAGCCAGACAGATATCAGTGTCCCGGACCTGGGCAATTTCGATACGGTCGCGGTAGTTGAGGTGCTGGTCAAAGTGGGTGACGTCGTCGAGATCGACACGCCACTGATCACGCTCGAAACTGAAAAAGCCACGATGGATGTGCCGTCGAGTGCCGCGGGCACCATCGCCGAGTTGCTGGTGAAGGCCGGCGACAAAGTCGGCAAGGGCACAGTTATTGTTCGCCTGACGGGTGCCGCTGGTGCAGCGGCACCGGCAGTGGCCGTAGCGGCAGCGCCTGCTGCGCCGGTTGCTGCTGCACCAGTTGCTGCACCAGTTGCTGCTGCGGCGCCCGTTGCAGCGCCAGCGGCGGCCAGCGACGAGCCAGCCGATCGCACCGTAGAGCTGTTGGTGCTGGGCGCCGGTCCCGGCGGCTATACCGCTGCGTTCCGTGCGGCAGATCTGGGCCTGAAAGTCACGATGATCGAGCGCTGGGACAGCCTCGGCGGCGTGTGCCTCAACGTCGGCTGCATCCCCTCCAAGGCTTTGCTGCATGCCGCGAAGGTTATCGACGAGAGCGCGCACATGTCCGCTCACGGCGTCAGTTTTGGCGCACCGCAAATCGACCTGGACAAACTGCGCGGCTGGAAAGACAGCGTCATCAAAAAGCTCACGGGCGGCCTTACGGGGCTGGCCAAGCAGCGCAAGGTGGAAGTGGTGCACGGTGTGGGTCGCTTTGTCAGCCCGCACGTCATCGAAGTCACCGCAGACAACGGTGCCACTACGCGCATCGGCTTCAAGCAGTGCGTGGTTGCGGCAGGTTCCGAGCCGGTCAAGCTGCCGTTCGTGCCCAATGATCCGCGCATCATCGATAGCACCGGTGCACTTGAGTTGGCTGGCATCCCGGCGCGCATGCTGGTCATCGGCGGCGGCATCATTGGGCTTGAGATGGCCTGCGTGTATGACGCGCTGGGTGCCAAGGTCAGCGTGGTCGAGCTCACCGATCAGCTGATGCCCGGTGCAGACATCGATCTGGTGCGGCCGCTGGAGAAGCGCCTCAAGGCGCGCTACGACAAGATCATGCTGGGCACCAAGGTCACTGGTGTGGAAGCACTGCCGGAAGGCATCAAGGTCACTTTCGATGCGGCCGGTAAGGCCAGCAGCGAACTCTATGACCGCGTGCTGGTGGCAGTGGGTCGCGTGCCCAATGGTCGCCTTATCAATGCGGCTGCCGCAGGCCTGCAGGTCAATGAGCGCGGCTTCATTCCGGTCGACAAGCAGATGCGCACTAACGTGCCGCACATCTTTGCCATTGGTGATGTCGTCGGTCAGCCGATGCTGGCGCATAAAGCCACGCATGAGGCCAAGGTTGCCGCCGAAGTGGCAGCAGGGCACAAGGCGTTCTTTGATGCGCGTGTCATTCCGTCGGTGGCTTACACCGATCCCGAGGTGGCTTGGGTCGGCGTTACCGAAAACCAAGCTAAGGCGCAGGGTCTGGCCATCCGCAAGGCGGCTTTTCCTTGGGCTGCCAGCGGGCGCTCGCTCTCTAACGGTCGTGATGAGGGCATCACCAAGCTGATCGTCGACGCGGCCAGTAACCGGGTGATCGGTGGCGGTATTGTCGGCTCCAACGCCGGTGAGTTGATCGCCGAGATTGGGCTGGCCATCGAGATGGGTGCTGACGCAGCCGATGTGGGCCTCACTATCCATCCGCATCCCACGTTGTCTGAGACGGTGGGCATGGCAGCTGAAGCACTCGAAGGCTCACTCACCGATCTGTACATGCCTAAGCCCAAGTAAGGGCAAGGCGCACACAACACCCCGCCGAAGCGGGGGAAGGCCCAGCACATGAAGCATGCATATTCACTCCTGCTGCTGGGCGCTGGCCTGGCAGGTGTTGCGGCGCAGGCCGCGCCGCCGCCACGCGACGTGCCTTACGCGGGCGTCATCCAAGTTGAGGTTGATGCCACCGATCTGGCGCATCGCGTCTTGCAGGTCAACGAAACACTGCCGGTTAAGCCAGGCAAGCTCACGTTGCTATATCCGCAATGGTTGCCCGGCAACCATGCACCGCGCGGTCCAATCGATCAGATCGCAGGCTTGGTGATCCGCGCCAATGGCCAGACGCTGACCTGGAAGCGTGATCCGTTGGATGTCTATGCCTTCGAAGTCGACGTGCCCAAGGGCGCTGCGCAACTCAACATAGCCTTTCAGGTAGCCACGCCGCTGAACTCAGATCAGGGCCGTGTGGTGATCACTTCAGCACTGACTAATGTGCAGTGGAACCAAGTGGTGCTGTATCCGGCCGGACATTACAACAGTGCTATTCAAGTGGCGTCTTCTCTGCGCTTGCCGGAGGGCTGGCAGGTCGCCAGTGCCTTGCCCGCGCAGCGTGATGGCAACGTCTATCGCTTTCAGCAGGCCTCGCTTGAAGAGTGGGTGGATTCTCCGGTGTTCAGTGGCCCCAACTACCTGCGTATCGATTTGGCACCGGGGCAGAAGATCCCGGTGGCGATGAACCTGTTTGCAGATCAGGCCAGCGATCTGGTGCCTACAGAGGCTCAGATTGAGATGCATCGGCATTTGGTGCGTGAGTTGTATGCAGCACTGGGTCAGCCTAGCTTTGACCATTACGAGTTGCTGGTGGCACTCACTGATCAACTCGGTGGTATCGGGCTGGAGCATCGTCGCTCCAGTGAGAACTCGCATGCCCCGGCTTATCTGCGTAAGTGGGATGAGGGCGTGGGCCGTCATGAGTTGCTGGGTCACGAGATGACGCATGCTTGGAACGGTAAGCGCCGTCGTCCGGCCGATCTGTGGACGCCGCACTTCAACGTGCCCATGCAAGACAGCTTGCTGTGGGTCTATGAGGGCATGACGCAGTATTACGGTGAGGTGGTCACTGCACGTGCCGGAATGACCAGCTTGGAGTTCACGCGCGACTCCATCGCCGAGAATGCAGCGGTCTTTGAGCGCAAGCGTCCGGGCCGCCAGTGGCGGTCCATGCTCGATACGACCAATCAGCCCATCGTTACGGCGCGTCGGCCGCTGGCTTGGACCAGTTGGCAACGCACCGAAGATTATTATTCCGAAGGCGCGCTGCTGTGGCTGGAAGTGGATCTGCGTTTGCGCAGCCTGACCGGCGGGCAGCGCAGCTTGGATGACTTTTCGCAGCGCTTTTTTGCGGCCGCAGCGGACAAGGGCGTGGTGTCCACTTATCGCTTTGAGGATGTGGTACGCACGCTCGAATCTGTCGCACCCAACAACTGGGGTTCGTTCCTGGAAGCACGTGTCAGTGGCGTAGCGCAGCCCTTGCAGGGTTTGCAGCAGGCAGGACTCAAGCTGGTCTACAACGACACGCCCAATCTCTCGGTGAAGGATGGCGAGCGCAATCGCACCGACCTGAGCTATGGCTTGGGGCTGTCAGTGGCGGGCACCGGCGTGATCGGCGAAGTGGTATGGGACAGCCCGGCATTCAAGGCGGGGCTCTCTGGGGCGAACACCACCATTGTGGCCGTCAATGGTCGCGCCTTCTCGGGTGATGTACTCAAGGACGCGGTGGTCAAGGCCAAAGACGGTGGCCCGCTCGACCTGCTGGTGCGTACCGGCGATCGCTATCGCACCGTCAGTGTGGAGTGGCGCGGGGGCTTGTACTACCCGCACCTGGAAGTCGTTGCCGGTACGACCGATCGACTCAACGACGTACTCAAGGCGCGCGCGCCCTGAGTACACGTCATAGTTTGCGCAGGCGCTCCAGATAGGCCTGTTCGTCCGGCGCGCGACCTGAGCGCTGGGCATCCCACAAGGTGGTGGCCAGCACTTCAATCATGAGGTGCTCGGCTGAGTGCGTGTCACCGCAGCGTTTGAGCAGCCGCGCATGGACAGCCTCGATACCAGCGGGACGACGCGTGGCCAACTGCTCACGCAGCCCCAGATGCAGTCCCATATGCAGGAAGGGATTGGTTTGCCCCTGCTCTACGGTGTAGGGCCTGTGCAGCGCATCGGGTGTGGCTAGCAGCGGCTGGTACTCGGGATGCAGCGCGATGACATCAGCGATAGCTGCGTCCAGCGGTTCGAGCGGCAGCAATTGCAGGCGTCGCTGCCAGGCATCAAACCAGCGCTGCCGCAGCGCATCGCGACTGTCATTGGCAAAGAACATCAGGCGGCATCCTCGCGAGTTTTGCCTTTGAAGGTGCACCACTGTGCCACGGCGCATTGAGCGCAGCGCGGCTTGCGCGCTATACACACATGACGCCCGTGCAGGATGAGCCAATGGTGCGCATCGTGCAGGTACTGGGGTGGCGTGGTCTTGAGGAGTTTGCGCTCGACAGCCAACACGGTTTTGCCCGGTGCGATGCCGGTGCGATTGGCGACGCGAAACACATGCGTATCGACGGCGATGGTGGGCTCACCGAAGGCCACGTTGAGTACCACGTTGGCGGTTTTGCGACCGACACCGGGCAGTGCTTCCAGTGCGGCACGGTCGTGGGGCACCTGTCCGTCATGCTGTTCGATGAGGATGCGCGCGGCGGCAACTAAGTTGGCGGCCTTGGCGTTGTACAGACCGATGCTGCGTACAAAGGGCGTCAGGCCCGCCACACCCAAAGCCAGTAATTGGTGCGGCGTGTTGGCTACCGGGAACAGTTTGCGCGTGGCGAGATTGACGCTCTTATCGGTGGCTTGCGCTGACAGCGTCACGGCCACCACCAGTTCGTAGGGCGTGCTGTATTCGAGTTCTGTGCGTGGGCTGGGCGTGGTGGCGCGTAGTCCCTCCCAGATCGCCAGACGCCGCGCTGCCGCTAGTGACATGCGCGTGTCAGCTGATCTTCATGCCCGGCTGCACGCCACTGTCGGCTGACAGCAGGAAGACGGTGTCGGGGCCGCCCTCGGCCTTGCCACTGGCGCACAGCACCATGCCTTCCGAGATGCCAAAGCGCATCTTGCGCGGCGCCAGGTTGGCGACCATCACTACAAAGCGGCCAATCAATTGCTCAGGGGCGTAACTGGCGGCAATGCCTGAGAACACCTGACGCTGGTGATCGCCCAAGTCGAGTTTGAAGCACAGCAGTTTGTCGGAACCCTCGACGCGGCTGCACTCCAGCACGCGTGCGGCGCGCAGGTCGAGTTTGGCGAAGTCATCGATAGTGATCATGGCGGGTTCCTGATGCGTGGCTGCAACCGGCGCGGCTTTGGTGGCCGGTGGTGTGCCAACGGCTGGTGTGGCAGCGGCTTTGACTGTGGCCTTGGCGGGAGCAGGCGGCGCGGCAGGCGTGGCCGGCGACACGACCAGTTGCTTGACCAAAGCCGGATCCAGGCGTGTGGCCAGCTGCGGGTATTTGCCGATGGCGCGACTGGTCAGTGGTGTCTCGACGCTGTCCCAGCTGGCGAATGCATCCTCTCCCAGCCAACCGGCTGCGGTCTGCGTAATGCGCGGCAGGATGGGCGACAGATACACCAGCAGTACGCGGAACAAGTTGATGGCCTGCGTCGCCACGGCACGTGCCTCGTCGCTGCGTGCCGGATCTTTGGCCATGATCCAGGGCTTTTGCTGGTCGACGTATTGGTTTGCCAAGTCTGCCAAGTGCATGACTTCGCGCACCAGCGCGGCCGTATCACGCGCTTCGTACAGACTGGCCAGATGCTCGCGGCCCTCGATGAAGCGCGTGTACAGCGCAGAGTCGGGCAGCGTATCGGCCAGATGACCGCCGGCCCGCTCGATGAACGGCGCACAGCGGCTGGCGATGTTGACCAGCTTGCCGACGATGTCGGAGTTCACGCGGGCAGTGAAGTCGTCGAGGCTCAAGTCGATGTCTTCGATGCCACCGGTTAGCTTGGCCGCAAAGTAGTAGCGCAGCGGCTCGCCGGGCAGCAGTTGCAGATAGCGGCTGGCAGTGATGAAGGTGCCACGCGACTTGGACATCTTGGCGCCGTCGACCGTCAGAAAGCCGTGCACGTGAACGGCAGTGGGCCGACGCAAGCCGCCACCGTGCAGCACGGCGGGCCAGAACAGCGTATGAAAGTAGCTGATGTCCTTGCCAATGAAATGATGCAGCTCGGTGGCCGTCTCGGATTTCCACCAGTGGTCAAAGTCCAGGCCGCGCTTGGCGCACAGCGCGGCAAAGGCACCGATGTAACCGATGGGCGCATCGAACCAGACATAGAAGTACTTGCCGGGTGCATCGGGTACCTCAAAGCCGAAGTACGGCGAATCGCGCGAGATATCCCAGTCTTTGAGTCCGGCCTCGAACCATTCGGCAAGCTTGGCCTGCACAGACTCTTGCAGATGGCTGTCGGTCAGCCACTGGCGCAGCATCGTCTCGAAATCGCCGAGCTTGAAGAACAGGTGATCTGAATCGCGCAGCACCGGGGTGGTGCCGGTGACCGTGGACACTGCGTTCTTGAGGTCGGCCGGCGAATAGGTGGCACCGCAGACTTCGCAGCTGTCGCCATATTGATCTGCCGCATCGCAGCGCGGGCAGTTGCCGCGCACATAGCGGTCTGGCAGGAACATGCCAGCTTGTTCGTCATAAGCCTGGCGCACCGAGCGGCGCGTGATGTGGCCTTTGTCACGCAGCGTGGTGTACAGCGCGTAGGTGTGTTCGCGGTTCTCTGCCGAATGGGTGGAGTGGAAGTGGTCGTACCCGATCATGAAGCCCTCGTAATCGCGGGCGTGATCGGTGGCCGAGGCGGCGATCAGCTGCTCGGGGGTGATGCCTTCCTGCTGGGCGCGGATCATGATGGGTGTGCCGTGGGTGTCTTCGGCACAGACGAACAGGCAGTGATGGCCGCGCAGCTTCTGGAAGCGCACCCAGACGTCAGTCTGCACGGCCTCGATGATGTGGCCGAAATGCAGTGGCCCGTTGGCGTAGGGCAGGGCGTGGGTAACGAGGATCTGGCGCGACATAGCAAGTCCGGCATCAAGGGGCCGCTATTATCGCACGGACTGCCCGGCCGCTGCCGCCGGTCGCCAGCAGATCAGCTGGCGGTCAGGGCCACCAGCGTGCGGCTGAGCAGGTCCACCTCTTCGGCCAGGCGACCATTGACGAAGCCGTTGAGCACCAGCTGAGTCTGTTCGTCCAGCTCCAGAAACTTGATCGACATGAACTCCACCTGCGGATGCGCCGCGTCGATGGCGCCCGGTAGCTGCGTCACGTTGCAGGGAATAGACAGCGTGTATTCACGCCCAAGCAGTTTGACGCGCAGGCTCATCTCAATGCGCTGGCCCACTGTCAAACGAAAAACCTCGTTGGCGGCGACCATGGCGCCACCCACCGACAGGTCGGTGACCAGCACGGGCATGAGCCGTGGCACGCGGACGGCGGCCGGCATCGAGACCACTGCGCGAGAATACGTACGCGGCCGGCTCTGCTTGATCGCGTGCAACTCGCCCAAATAAACGATAGGCGCTGGTTCAAACACCAGATTCGACACGGTGCCGATGAAATCGCATCTGTAACCGGGTCCATCCCAGCTGCAGTTCATGCGCGTGCCGCGCTGTACCGCCAGCAGCTGTTTGCTCACCGTCATGGGTGCAGTGATGATCAGCGAGGGCGCGCGCAGATTCATGACGCCCAACAGTTGCACTTTGTAGGGTTGCTCGCTGTTACCTATCCGTACTTCCAGCGCCGAGCGTGAGCGTGCGCCCAGGTTTTCGTAGGAACGGATGAACCGCTGCATGGCTGCCAAATCTGACATGAGTTAAGCCTGTTCCCGGTTCGCTTCAAACCGGTTTTTGTTAGTGGCCCGAAGCTGTGCCTCGTGCCTTGTTATACGTTGCTGCTCCAGCAACAGACCGATTGACTGGTCCATGGTGCGCATGCCGGCATGCGCGCCAGCCTGCAGCGTACTCTCAATCTGGTCTAGTCGACCCTGGCGTACCAGATTGGCCACGGCGGGTGTGTTGACCAGAATCTCCAGTGCCGCGACCCGTCCCGTGCCATCTGCACGCGGCAGCAGCTGCTGGCAGATCACGCCTCGTAGCGAGGTAGACAGCATGGCGCGCACATGCGCCTGCTTATCAGCCGGAAAGCTGTTGACCATGCGGTCTACCGTTTGCGCTGCGCCGTTGGTGTGCAGTGTAGCCAGCACCAAAATGCCCATTTCTGCAGCCGTCACTGCAATGGAGATGGTCTCCAGATCGCGCAGTTCACCGACCAGCACCACATCGGGGTCTTCACGCAGTGCCGAGCGCAGCGCGTTGGCGAAATCCCCGGCATGCATACCGATTTCCCGCTGGCTGATCAGGCAGGATTTGCGTTGATGCACGAACTCGATAGGGTCCTCAATGGTGAGGATATGGCCTCGCACACGACTGTTGATGTCGTCGACCATCGCCGCCAACGTGGTTGATTTGCCTGAACCGGTCTTGCCGGTGACCAAGATCAAACCCTGGGTGGCGCGAGCCAGTTGCTGCACCGCCTCTGGCATGTCCAGTTCGGCCAGTGTCAGCGCACGCGAAGGAATGGCCCGCAGTACTGCGCCCATCCCGCCAAGATGGCGCAGCACATTGACGCGAAAGCGCGCCTGACCGGCGATGTCATAGGCGAAATCTGCGCAGTCCTGCTGCTCAAATTGCTCAATAGCACGGCGCGGCATGATCTCGAACAGCATCTCTTGCACGGGGCCTGGTTGTAGCAAGGCTTCGCGCATCGGCAGTAGGTCGCCGTGTACGCGTATGCGCGGCGGTTCGCCGGCCATTAGATGCAGATCAGAGCCACTGCGCTGTAGCAGCTCCTGCAACATTTCGTCCAGACGTGCCATCAGGCAGCACTGCCCGTGGCCGCTATATCCATGCGCGGTAGCAGACTTGCATCCAAGACAAAGCGCTGGAAGGGGCGCTTGTCGTTGGCCAGCGTGTAGGCGTCATCGGGGTCAATTTCTTTGGCCTGTACTGCTTGCAGTAGCGCCTGGTCGAGCATTTGCATGCCCTGTTCGCGACCGGTCTGCAGTTGGCTGGGTATCAAATGGATCTGGTCTGTTTGGATCAAGCGTGCGATGGCGCGGGTCATGACCATGACTTCGCAGATAGCCTTGCGGCCTTGGCCGTTTGCCGTGCGCACCAGTACCTGAGTCACAACGGCCAGCAGGTTGGATGCTAAAAAGCTTTTGGCTTGTTCGCGTTCTTCGGCAGGAAGGGCATCGATGATGCGATCGAGTGTTTTGACTGCGCTGGTGGTGTGCAAGGTGCCCAATACCAGATGTCCGGTTTCTGCTGCCGTCATGGCCATCGACAGGGTCTGCGCATCGCGCAGTTCCCCGACCAGAATCACATCGGGGTCTTCGCGCATGGCGGCGCGCAGCCCGGCAGAGAAGGACGGTACATGTGTACCCAGCTCGCGCTGGATCACCTGACTTTGATTGCTGCGGTGCACAAACTCGATCGGGTCTTCCAGACTAATGATATTGAGACGGCGCGTTTGATTGAGCTCGTTGATCATCGCTGCCAGCGTGGTTGATTTGCCGCTGCCGGTGGAGCCAGTGATCAGCACCAGTCCTTGTTGGTGGTCGCAGAAGCGACGCACCACTGCCGGCAGTCCCAGCCTCTCCAGCGTAGGTACAGCAAAGGGAATGGTGCGAAACGCCGCACCGACGCCGGTTTCCTTACGGTACAGGTTGACGCGAAAGCGGCCGCCGTCCTCGGACACATAGGCAAAGTCCAAGTCTTCACCACGGGCCAGTAAATCACGCTGCGACTGGGTGAGGATTTCCTGCAGATAGCCCTGCAACTCGCTGTCACGCAGGTCGCGGAACTTGATCGGCAGTAACTCGCCGTGGACACGCAGCAGCGGTGGCACGCCCACCGCAAGGTGGATGTCGGAGCAGCCCTGCTGTAGGCCGAGTTTTAGGAATGCATCGATGCGAGCCAAGGGTGCAGTAGTCCAAAGTGCCGAAATTGACTGCGTAGATTTACCGGCTAAACCCCTGATCAACAACGACGGCGGCCTTTAAATAAGACGTGGCGCACAGTTGCGAAGACAGCTTGTCGTCAGACGAGCTTTTCCAGCGCTGAACACAGCTCCGGCATGGTCTGGAACCGCGCCAGTTTGTCGGTGGCCATAGCCTTAAGGATTACCGCGCTAACGCTCTCTGGTAGGGCCGCATTGAGCTCGTGGGGCGGGCGTGCCTTGCCTTGCACGTGCTGGTACATCACTGCCATGTGATCGCCGTTGGCATAGGGCGGGGCGCCAGTGGCCATCTCGTACAGCATGATGCCGGTCGAATAGATGTCGGCACGTTCGTCGATGCGCCTGCCCATGATCTGTTCAGGGGCCATGTACTTGGGAGAGCCTATGACATAGCCGGTACGCGTGAGCTGTGTGTCGCCCTCGCGGTGTGCCGCAGCGACACCAAAGTCCACAATTTTGAGTAAGCCCTCGCCATTGATCAGCACGTTGGCGGGCTTAAGGTCGCGGTGCACGATGCCGGCCGTGTGCGCAACATTCATGCCTGTGCAGATGTCGATGCCGTATTGCAACAAGCGGTCGACTGGCAAGGGGTTGCCATCTTCGACTTCGCTGGTGAGCGTATGCGACGGGAAGTACTCCATCGAAATGGCGTAGTTGCCTTGGATGCGCAGGAAGTCATAGATGCGGATGATGTTGCGATGAGTGATTTTGCGCGAATAGCGCAGTTCGTGCACAAAGCGCTTGAGCACTTCTTCGTCTTCGCAGACGCTGGGATTAAGAAACTTTAGAATCAGCTGGTCATCCACTACTGTGTCTTCGACCAGCACTACGGTGCCAAACGCGCCCTTGCCGATGCGCTGCATGTATTTGTAACGGCCTTCGATCAGATCGCCCGGACGCAACAGACTCAAATCCAGTTTGCCGTGGCCTGCTTGTTCCAACACGCGGGCGCGCAATTGGGTGGCGTTATCGGCGTTGCCTGCTTGCCGCGGCGTCTCTGCTGATCGCAGCTTAAAATACGCCGTGCCTGCGCCCGATGCAGCCATACGGGCTGTACCTGCGCCAAAGCGCGCTTCCAGGGAATTGAGTGCTGCGATGGCGGCATCGGCAGTGGCCGGATCGACATGTATTGCCATGGCTTGCAGCTGTACCTGCACTGCATCGACACGACGTTCGTCAGTCAGTCGCGTCACCGACAAGATGGTGTCCTGCCGCACTTGCCGGTCAGCATGGTGGAGCAACGGCAACAGCGCATCGATACACCGCGCATCACCCAGCTTGGACAGCGCGTGCACCACTACTGGCAGTGATCGCACCTCACTGCCTTGCAACATCTGCAGCAGGCGGGGCAGGGCGCGTGGACTGCCTATCGCTGCCAGTGCATCTACTGCGCGCTCACGCACCCACCAGTCCGTGTCGTGGGTGGCTTCCAGCAAATGATTGACGGCGCTTTCATCGCGAGTCTGGTTGAGAATCTCGATGGCTGAGCGGCGGATGTCGGCATCGTCATCGCGTGCCAGTTCCAGTACTGCTTGGATGACGCGGGGGCCGCCTATCTTTCCCAAGGCGTCACCCGCCCGACTGCGTACCCACCAGTCGGCATCTTTAAGTGCGGCCAACAGAAACTTCACTAGTCGCGGATCAGCCAGCTCATTGAGCACTTCGACGGCTGCGCGGCGTGCGTATTCGCTCTCGTCTTTGAGTATGGCCACCAAATGCCGCACCACCATTGGATCGCCGGCTTTGACCAACACGTCAATGGCGTGGTTCTGCACG
Organism: Pseudomonadota bacterium; assembly: GCA_026398735.1. Lineage (GTDB taxonomy): Bacteria > Pseudomonadota > Gammaproteobacteria > Steroidobacterales > Steroidobacteraceae > ZC4RG30. The sequence goes on from JAPLSH010000016.1 coordinate 64,666, forward strand.
TCGATCTCTGTATCGCGTAGCACCTGACACACAGCGGCAAGGTCTATAGGTCCGTCGAGCTTCGCCATACCCGACAGCGCAGCAGCGCGGATCATCTTGTTAGGGTCCTGCAGCAGTCCGCTCAAGGCGTCCTTGACCTGCGGCAAGTTGAAGCGAGCCAGGATGTTGACCAGATGCAGGCGGACCATGGCGTCTTTGCCCACCAGACGGCTGATCAGATCCGGGACCAGTTCCGGTCCGACAAGGTCGGCCAGTAGACGCAGAACCAAGGCTTTGTCCGTGGCTTGCAGCTTGTAGGCAACTGCCAGCAGCTCGCGCGGCACCAAGCGCTGACGCTGGGCTTGCAGAATCTCGCGCAGCGCCTGACTGGCCGCCTGCGGCGAGCACAGTGCCTGCAGCAGCAATGCCGTCGGATAGGCACGGCTCATCGATAGCGCGCGCTTGCCAGCAGCGACACAGCGTGGGCTCGGGCTGGCCAGTGCCGACAGGTACAGGTCAAACACTCGCTCGTTGACGGCCGAGATCAACACTTCACCCAGCGCCGCTGCGGCATTGACCTCGCACTCGTCCAAGGCCGCCAATGCCATCGGCACGGCGGCATCTCCCAGCGCACGCAGGCCTTCCAAAGGTTGGCCCATTGCTTGCGGGCTGCCGGCTGCCTTGATCTGGGCGATCAAGCGACTGGCTCGGAGGTTGGAAAATAGGGTCATGAGCTCGGCGTGAACGCGATGGGGGCAGATTTCATCATCCCACCGGCAGCCAGCGACCTACGCGACGCAGCGCACAAGACTGGTAACATCGCTACCCCGGAATAGATCGCGAAGAGCCCTGATGACTGATGCTGATACCTTGACCACCGCCCGAGCAGCTCTGGAACAGTGGGTGGAGCCTTTCATAGGCCGTTCGCTGGGTGAGCTGGGCGCGCTGCGCGAGCTGCGGCTCGACGGGGCTGTGCTGGTCGCGGCCGTGGTGCTGCCAGTGCCTGTGGGCGGCTACCGAGACTTGCTCGAAGATGCGCTCACGGCGGCATTAGGGGCTGCTGGGGTCAAGCTGCCGCTGCGACTGGCGCTGACCAGCCATATCAGCGCCCGTGCTGTGCAGCCGCCGCTCAAGCCGCTGCCCAACATCCGCAACATCATTGCCGTGGCCTCGGGCAAGGGCGGTGTGGGCAAGTCCACCGTGGCCGTCAACCTGGCGCTGGCCTGGGCGGCAGCGGGCGCGCGCGTTGGTCTGCTCGATGCCGACATCTACGGACCCAGTCAGCCGCTCATGCTTGGACTGTCGGGCCAGCGACCGCCGTCACCCGATGGCAAGCGCATCGAGCCGTTGCAGGCGCATGGCATCAAGGCCATGTCGATGGGTTTTTTGATTGATCCGGATCAGCCGATGATCTGGCGCGGTCCCATGATCACGCAGGCGCTCAACACGCTGCTCAACGACACCGACTGGGGCGAGCTCGACTACTTGGTGGTCGACCTGCCGCCGGGCACTGGCGATATCCAGTTGTCGATGGCACAGAAGGTGCCGGTAGCTGGCGCGATTATCGTTACCACGCCGCAGGATGTGGCGCTGGCCGACGCGCGTCGGGGTCTGCGCATGTTTAACAACGAGAAGGTATCGGTGCCGGTGCTGGGCATCGTCGAGAACATGGCGCTGCATGTCTGCAGCAAGTGCGGCCATCAAGAGGCTGTGTTCGGCAGTGGCGGCGGCGAGCGCTTGGCGTTGGAATGCGGCGTGCCGCTGCTGGGCCAATTGCCGCTTGATGCGCGCATCGGTGCCGAAGCCGAGGCGGGGCGTCCCACGCTGGTTGCCGCACCGGATTCGGTGCGAGGCCGTGCGTTTTCTGAGTTGGCCCGGCAAGTAGCCGGTGTGTTGGCGCTGCGCCCTAAAGAGCGCGCCAGTGTGTTTCCGCAGGTTGTCGTTGAGGGCAGGGCATGAGCATCAAGTCAGACCATTGGATCCGTCGTATGTCCGAGCAGCAGGGCATGATCTCGCCCTATGAGCCGGGTCAGGTACGCGAGGTTGGCGGCCAGCGCATCGTGTCTTACGGCACATCCAGCTATGGTTACGACGTGCGCTGCGCGCGTGAGTTCAAGATCTTTACCAACATCAACAGCACGATTGTTGATCCCAAATGTTTCGACCCGCAGAGCTTTGTGGATGTCGAGGCGGACGTGTGCATCATTCCGCCCAATTCATTTGCGTTGGCGCGCACGGTTGAATACTTCCGCATCCCGCGTTCGGTGCTGGTGGTGTGCTTGGGCAAATCCAGCTATGCGCGCTGCGGGATCATCGTGAACGTGACGCCGCTCGAACCTGAATGGGAAGGGCACGTGACGCTGGAGTTCTCCAACACCACGCCGTTGCCAGCCAAGATCTATGCCAATGAAGGTGTGGCACAGATGTTGTTCTTTGAATCGGATGAGGTGTGCGACACCTCATATGCCGATCGTGGCGGCAAGTATCAGGGTCAGCGCGGCGTTACTCTGCCCAAGGCTTAAGTCGCCCGCAGCGTCACTCCACGCTCAGGGGCGCGTCAGCGCCTCCATGTTCATGGCCCATTCCACTTTGTCGTTCGCATCGTGGCGCTCGACCTTGATCGGCAGGAAGCCCAATGCCGGCGCGCACCAGTACAGCGTGCTGCTCTTGGAGCCAATGCGCTGGCTACGGAACAGCACCGCCCGCTGACGGCCCAGCGGTGTATCCAGCTCCGCAGTACCTGCGGTGGAATAGGTGTATTCCTTGAACAGGTTGCGGTCCACCAGCTTGAAGCCGGTCGGCGGTGTGCCTTTGTTCAACGCCAAAATCAGCGCGATCTGCACCGACATGTCGTCATGCACGCCCGGCTCAATGGCGATGTCGACAGCCGTGTCTTCGTAGATGCCGCGTGCGCGCTGCGTCTGCCAGTCAAAGTCCAGTTGCACGTCACGCCCCGTCGATCCTGTGCCGTCATCGCCACGATAGCGTTCCGGCAGTACCTGCGTACCGATCACCCGCATGGTGCTGTCCTGAGTAATGTCTCCGGAGGCGATCAGCCTGAACAGGCCGCGCGCCACACTGCGCGAGCTATAGGACCAGCGATCACCGGCAAGGCGCTTGAGTGTGACGGTGCTGGTGCCGGCAGCGAGGCCCTTGAGCGTCCAGGCATAGCGCACCGTAAAAGGCTGCAGCTCGTCGGCGCCGGCAGCGTGCATGGATGGCAACACCAGCAACAAACAACACAGTGCGAGGCGCTTCATGTCAGCTCTCCTATTTGCAGTGGCGCGTTCAGTGCTATGCCGTCGAAGCGGGGCCTGCCGTTTTGCCACTGCAAACGATCGGTAGCGATCCAGCCGATGACCTGCGAATACAGTTGATGCTCTTGGCTCAGTACGCGCGCTGCCAAGGTGTCGGCAGTATCGTTGGGTAGCACAGGTACGTGCGCTTGCAGCACGACGGGGCCCCCATCGAGCTCGGCTGTCACGTAATGCACGCTGGCTCCATGCTCAAGGTCGCCTGCGGCCAAGGCACGCTCATGGGTATGCAGGCCTTTGTGCCGTGGTAGCAGCGAGGGATGGATGTTTAGCAGTCGACCTGCGTAGTGTGCGACAAAGCGCGCAGACAGCACGCGCATGAAGCCGGCCAGCACGACCAGTTGGGCACCGCTGGCATCGATGACCTGCATCAGCGCTGATTCAAACCCATCGCGATCAAATTGCCCGTCTTGACGGAAGGTGGCAGCGGCAATGGCGCGTGCTGCAATGCCCTGACTGGCACACCAAGGCAGGGCGCCGGCATCTTCGCGGTCGCTCAGTACCTGCACGATGGTGGCCGCAAGAGTGCCGTCTGCACAGCGCGCAGCAATGGCAGCAAGGTTGCTGCCGCGGCCTGAAACCAGCACTGCCAGCCGCAGCGGCGTGCCGCTTGCCGTCATTGCGTGATGACGACGCCGCGTGTGCCGCGCTCGATACTGCCGATGCGCGTGGCGGTTTCGCCCTGCGCCCGCAGCAGTGCCAGCGCTGCATCGGCATCACCGGGGGCAACGATGACCACCATGCCGATACCGCAGTTGAAGGTGCGATACATCTCTTGGTCGGAGATGTTGCCGGTGCGTGCCAGCCAATCGAACAAGGGATTCGGTGCCCAGCCGGCGCGCGAGAGTACTGCCTCGAGGTCATCGGTCAGCACGCGCGGGATGTTGTCGGTAAGGCCACCGCCGGTGATGTGCGCATAGCCGTGCACGGGCAATGCCGCATTGAGCGCCAGCATCGACTTGACGTAGATGCGCGTGGGCGCCAGCAGACGGTCAAACAGCAGTTGGCCGTCGAGCTGTGTGGTGGCGTCCGCACCGGCCAGTGACACCAGCTTGCGTATCAGTGAATAGCCGTTGGAGTGTGCGCCCGATGAGGCCAGACCGAGGATGACGTCGCCGGCGGCCACTTTGCTGCCATCGATGATGGCCGAGCGCTCTACTACGCCGACACTAAAGCCTGCCAGGTCGTAGTCGCCACCGTGATACATGCCGGGCATTTCGGCGGTCTCGCCGCCGACCAAGGCACAACCGGCTTGAACACAGCCTTCGGCAATGCCGGCCACCACCGAACGGGCGACCTCAACCTGCAGCTTGCCGGTGGCGTAGTAGTCCAGGAAGAACAGTGGCTCTGCGCCCGACACGGCGATGTCGTTGACGCACATGGCCACCAGGTCGATGCCAATGGTGTCGTGACGACCGGTATCTATGGCCAAGCGCAGCTTGGTGCCGACGCCATCGGTACCCGATACCAAGATGGGTTCGCGGTATTTGGTAGGCAGGCCGACCAGCGCACCAAAGCCACCAATGCCGGCGAGCACCTCTGGGCGATGGGTGCGGCGCACTAGCGGTTTGATGCGTTCGACGAGTTCGTCACCGGCATCGATATCGACGCCTGCATCGCGATAGGTAAGGCCCTGCGGCTTGTCCATGAACTGCGCTGTTATCTCGAGTAGGGCGGCCGGGGCGCCGAGCCGCTATAGTACCGCAAGGGTGCCGCTCGTGGATCGCCTGCGATGGCGGTGTCCCTGACGGACGGCTGTCCTCTAATGCACCACATCCCCAACCTCATTTGTCTGCTGCGTATCGCACTGGTGCTGCCGGTGGTGCTGGCGCTGCGTGACGGTCTGTATGTGCAGTTGGCGCTGTTGCTGGCGCTGGCGGCTGCATCCGATGCGCTGGATGGCTGGCTGGCCAAGCACTACGGCTGGGAGTCGACTTTGGGCAAATTTCTCGATCCGGTGGCAGACAAACTACTGCTCGTGGCGGTCTTCATCACCGCTGCCAGCCTGGGTTTGGTGCCATGGTGGCTGGCAGTAGCCGCCGTGCTGCGGGATGTGCTTATTGCGCTGGGTGCCGCGGCCTATCGGTTGTGGATCGGCCCTATCAACGGCGAACCGACGTTCTTGAGCAAGCTCAACACCACACTGCAGTTCCTGTACCTCTTGTGTGTGGTGTTGACCTTGCTGCTCGATTTTCCGCCCGTGGAAGTGCGTGACGCGTTGGCCTGGGTGGTGTTGCTTAGTACTACAGCCAGTGGCATCGACTATGTGCGCACCTACGCCCAGCGCGCCTGTCAGCACTGGCCGGCCCGTCGGGGTCCGCTCGCATGAAGCAGATGCCGCTGGGTGTCCGCTTGCAGGATCGCGCGGTCTTCGAGAGCTTTCATGCTGTCGGCAGCGGGCAGGCTGTGGATTGGCTGCAGTCTCTGGCGCAACCGCAGGGCAGTGGTATCGGCTGGGTGCAGGGGCCGGCCGGTAGCGGTAAGTCGCATTTGTTGCAGGCGGTGTGCGCGCGCGTGCCTGGCAGCGGCTATTTCCCGCTACGCGAATTGGCAGCGCTGGGCCCTGATGTGCTGGAGGGCAGCGAATCGCTGGCCTGTGTGTGCATAGACGATGTTGGGGTGGTGGCGGGCGACCGGGCCTGGGAATCGGCCTTGTTTCGCCTATATGTCGAGCAAGATGCGCGGCGGGGTCGTTTGCTGCTGGCGGCAGATTCGCCGGCCACGCTGCTGCCGTTTGGATTGCGCGATCTGGCCTCGCGACTGGCGGCCGCCACGGCCTGTGTGTTGCAACCGCTGGACGAAGATCAGCAGCGCGAGGCACTGCGACTGCGGGCGCAGTTGCGCGGTCTGGAACTACCCGATGACACCGCGCTGTGGTTGCAGCGGCGCTTTGCGCGCGACATGGACACCTTGCTGGCCTTGCTCGATACGCTGGACGTGGCCTCGCTGGCGCAACAGCGAAGGCTCACCTTGCCGTTTATTCGCGAGGTGCTGGGGCAGCCGCCAGGCGCGTAGCCAGCAATGCCACGCGCCGTCCCAGCGCGCGGGCCAAGGTGATCTCATCCGCAGACAGTTCGCCCGCTGTGCTACCGACCCCAACATGACCTGCGCCATAGGGTGACCCGCCTTCGCGAGTGCGTCCCAGTGCGGCTTCGCCATAGGGCAGGCCGACCAGATACATGCCGTGATGCAGCAACGGCAGCATCATCGACAGCAGCGTGCTCTCTTGCCCGCCGTGCTGACTCTGCGTCGAGGTGAACACCGCTGCGGGTTTATCGGTCAGGCTGCCATCGAGCCACAGGCCCGAAGTCGAATCGATGAAGTATTTGAGCGGCGCGGCCATGTTCCCAAAGCGCGTGGGGCTGCCGAGGATCACGCCATCGGCAGCGCGCAGATCTGCCAGCGTCGCATAAGGAGCGCCCTCGTCGGGCACTGCCACCACAGGGCGTTCATTTTCGGCACTCAAGGGTGGCACGCTGCGCAAGCGGGCACGGGCACCCTGCACCGACTCGATGCCGCGACAGACTTGGCGCGCCAGGGCCGCAGTGCTGCCGTGGCGAGAATAATAAACAACGAGGATTTCGCTCATGCCGGTGCCTCCAGTAAGGCAGGTACTTTACCGGCTGGCGACGCTGGCGGCACCCAGATCGTCGGCGCCATTCCAGTTACGGCTCCAGCGCAGCACCACTAAGTCGGGATATTGGCGGCTTTTGAGGCTGCCGTTGTAGCGGCCCAGCGCGCGACGCAGGTCGTTGCGTTCCTTCGCGAGGTAATGGCGCAGGATGGCGCAGCCCATGCGCAGGTTCGCATCGACTTGAGTCAGTTGATGGCGATACATGCCCAATTGCGCGGGCCAGAATGGCATCACCTGCATCAGGCCCACGGCACCGGCTGACGACACTGCCCAGCGGTTGAAACGACTTTCGACGTCGATGAGTGCCAGGACCAAACCCGGTGGCAGAGGCTGCTCGCCGGGGCGGCGTGCCTCGCACCAGACGGTCTGCAGAATATGCAGTCGTTCGTCGCGATCGGCCACGATACGGCGCAGTCGCGGCTCCATCAGCGTGTACCAAACTGCGGAATCGTATTTGTCAGGGAAGCAGTCGGCGCGGCGGATGGCTTCAGATACCACCGCACGCAATTCGGGGTCGCGCTGTGCGGCGGCCAGCGGTTGGGCCTGTAGTGGGCCGCCAAGGACGGCGCTGGTGAGGAGGGCGGTGGCCCAGACGGCCGCCCGCCGCACCGGTGTGAACCGGCGCTGCCCAGCTGTGTCAGGCGGGCATTTTGGCCCGCAGGAACTCAACCAACTCATCGATGCCGACCTCTTCGGTGGCACCGCTGCGACGGTGCCGGTATTCCAGCTTGCCGCTGGTGAGCCCACGCTCTCCAACAACAACGCAGTGTGGAATGCCCAGCAGCTCGGCGTCTGTGAACTTGACCCCGGGTCGCGCATCCCGATCGTCGTACAGCGTCTCGATTCCGGCCGCTTGCAGTTGCGCATAGAGCGCATCGGCCGCTGTGCGTACCGCCTCGGAGCGGGCATGGTTCATGGTGACGATCATCACCTGCCAAGGGGCTAGTGGATCGGGCCAGATAATGCCGCGTTCGTCGTGATTCTGTTCAATGGCGGCCGCTACCACGCGGGTCACGCCAATGCCGTAGCAGCCCATGTACATGGTGGCAGGCTTGCCGTCGGGATCGAGCACGCTGGCGCCCAGCGCCTGGCTGTAGGTGCGACCCAGCTGAAAGATGTGGCCGACCTCGATGCCGCGCATCACACGCAGCGTGCCGGTACCACTGGGGCTGGGATCGCCGGCCACCACATTGCGCAGGTCTGCAGCCTGCGGTTCGGGCAGATCGCGACCCCAATTGACGCTGGTCAGGTGGGCATCGACCACATTGGCACCGCAGACAAAGTCAGCCAGCACCAGTGCGGCGTGGTCGGCAATGATTGGGCAGGCAAGACCCACTGGGCCGATATAACCCGGGGGCGTACCGGCAGCGGCCAGTACTTGTTCGGGGCTGGCCATGCGCAGCGGGTCAGCCACGCCTGGCAGCTTCTGGGCTTTGATGGCGTTGAGTTCGTGATCGCCGCGCAGCAGCAGTGCGACTACGCCACCCTCGCTGCCTTCCACCAGCAGCGTTTTGACGCACTGCGACGGCGCGACCGCCAGCAGTGCTGCTACTTCAGCGATGGTACGCGTGCCCGGTGTAGACACCTGCTGCATCGCAGCAGTGGCTGGCGGACGCGGTGCAGTTGGTGGCAGCGCCGCCGCCAGTTCGAGGTTGGCGGCAAAACCGTCACCGTCAGACACGGCGATAGCGTCCTCGCCCGAATCGGCCAGCACCTGAAACTCTTCGGACGCATTGCCACCGATCGAGCCGGTGTCGGCGCGCACAGCACGGAACACCAGTCCCATGCGGGTGAACATGGCGGTATAGGCCTCGCGCATGCGCTCATAGCCCTGCGCCAATGAGGCTTCATCCAAGTGGAAGGAATAGGCGTCCTTCATGATGAACTCGCGACCACGCATCACGCCAAAGCGCGGGCGGATCTCGTCGCGGAACTTGGCCTGCACCTGATAGAAATTGACCGGCAGCTGTCGATAGCTCTTGAGCTCGCGGCGCGCCAGATCGGTGATCACTTCTTCGTGAGTGGGGCCGATAACAAAGGCGCGGTCATGGCGGTCTTTGAGGCGCAACAGCTCGGGGCCGTATTTGTCCCAGCGGCCAGACTCCTGCCACAGCTCAGCTGGTTGCACGGCCGGCATCAGCACTTCCAACGCACCGGCACGATCCATTTCTTCGCGGATGATGCGCTCGACTTTGCGCAGCACACGCAGCCCCAAAGGCAGCCAGGTATAGATGCCTGCCGCGAGGCGGCGGATGAGCCCGGCGCGCAGCATCAGCTGATGGCTGATGACCTCGGCTTCCGAGGGGGTTTCTTTGACAGTGTTGATCGGATACTGGGACAGGCGCATGGCGGTCCGGGGGTGGTCTGGGAAGTGCCGCAGTCTAGCAGAGCATGCCGCAAGGCCCGCTGCGGTCGTGTTGTGGGTCGCGTGGTGGGGGCCTATCATCGCGGGCAACTCATGAGCACCCCAGAAAACCTTCCCAAGCCCCGCCGCCGCGGCCTTTACCTGTTGCCCAACCTGCTGACCACCAGCAGTCTGTTCTCAGGTTTCTACGCCATCATCGCTGCGATCGACGGCAACTTTGAACGCGCCGGTATGGCCATCTTTGCCGCCATGATTTTCGACACGCTCGATGGGCGTGTGGCGCGCATGACCAGCACCGAGAGTGCCTTTGGCAAGGAATACGACAGCCTCGCCGACATGGTGTCGTTTGGTTTGGCACCGGCGCTGGTCACCTACCAGTGGGGCGTCGAGCGCATTTCCGAATACGGCCAGGTGTGGGGACGCGCCGGCTGGCTCGCCGCGTTCTTCTACGCAGCCTGTGCGGCGTTGCGGTTGGCACGATTCAATGTGCGCGCAGCAGCCGACAAGCGTTACTTCGAAGGGCTGCCCAGCCCCTCGGCAGCGGCAGTAGTCTCAGCGTTTATCTGGCTCAGCAGTGAATGGCGTGAGCCGGGGCTGCCGGGTTTGGTGGTGGCCTTCACGGTCACGGCCTGTGCTGGCGCGCTAATGGTCAGCCCGTTTAGCTACAGCAGCTTCAAACAACTCAACCTCGTCGGGCCGATGCGCTTTGCCGGTGCATTGCTGGTGCTGCTGGTGTTCATTGGCATTGCGGTGTATCCGCCAGTGGCCTTGCTTACTCTGTTTGGTGGCTACGCTGCCATCGGCGCCGTGCAGGGCATCTGGCGGCGTTTACGTCGCGCGCAGCCGCGCAGCTAGTCCCCGGTTGTTGCCGATGCAGTCACGCGACGCCTATCTGGACGCGCTGGGCGTGACGCAGTGGGTGTTACGCACACCGCCTGCGCCGTCTGTTGTTGCAGCAGCGCCTGCCGCTAGCGCGCCTGCTGTTGCCGCGCCGCTTGCCGAGCGACCCCAGTGGCTGTTGGTGGATGGCCTGGCCACAGATCCTGCTGCGCGACTTGATGCGACTTTTGCCAATGAGAGCGGACAGTTGATGGTGGCGATGTTGCGCGCGGTGCAATTGACCCCGCAGCAGGTGCTGCTGGCAGAGCCCGGTGATGCCTTGGCGCAGTTGATGGCTACCGCTCGACCGCGACTGGTGCTGGCGCTGGGTGAGGCGGCGGCGCAGCACCTTACTGGCAGCAGTCAATCGTTCGATGCGCTGCGCGGCAGCGTGCGTTTATGCGCAGATGGTAGAACTGCGCTGGTGGTCAGCTATCACCCGGCGCAGTTACTGCGCGATGCGTCGCTCAAGCGCAAGGCTTGGGATGATCTTAAGCTGGCCCTTGCCCACACACCTCAAGATCGGAGCGCTTGATCATGGCCTCGATGCCAGACTCACCGCGCCCAATGCCCATGCTCGCGATTCGCGACATGACGCGCGATGACGTGCCTGATGTCATCCGGATCGAGCGCGAGGCTTATCCGTTTCCTTGGAGCGAAGGCATCTTTCGCGATTGTCTGCGCAGTGGCTACATCTGCTGCGTGGTTGAGATTGATGACATCATCATGGGCTATGGCGTGATGAGCAGCGGTGCAGGCGAGGCTCATGTGCTCAACGTGTGTGTGGCTGAGCCGTGGCGCGGCCGCGGCATTGGCGGGCAGTTGCTGGGCCATCTGCTGGAGTTCGCCGACAGTCTGTCGGTGAGCGAGGTGTTCCTCGAGGTGCGCGTGTCCAATACCACTGCCATCCGTCTTTACAGTTCATTGGGCTTCTCGCAGATCGGCGTGCGACGGGGCTATTACCAGGCCGTCAACGGCCGCGAGGATGCCATCGTGCTGCACAAGTTACTTCGCAGGCGCCGACCATGAGCGCTCTGTCAGATGAGGTCGCACGCCGGCGTACCTTTGCCATCATTTCCCATCCCGATGCGGGCAAGACCACGCTTACCGAAAAGCTGTTGCTGTTCGGGGGCGCGATCCAGTTGGCTGGCACGGTCAAGGGTCGCAAGGCTGCGCGACATGCCACATCAGACTGGATGCGACTGGAGCAGCAGCGCGGTATCTCGGTCACTTCATCGGTGATGCAGTTCCCATTCAACGGCTGCATCGTCAATCTGCTCGACACGCCGGGTCACGAGGACTTCTCTGAAGACACCTACCGCACGTTGTCGGCAGTGGACTCCGCGTTGATGGTTATCGACTGCGCCAAGGGCGTGGAGCAGCGCACCATCCGGTTGATGGAGGTGTGCCGGTTACGCGCCACGCCCATCATGACCTTCATCAACAAGCTCGACCGGGAAGGCCGCGCGCCCATCGATCTGATTGATGAAATCGAAAAAGTGTTGGGCATGAGTGTTGCGCCCATTACCTGGCCTATCGGCATGGGTCGGGATCTGCGCGGCACTTATCACCTGATCGAAGATCGCATCTATGTGTATGAGGCCGGCGAGAAGGGCCGCGTCGGTGACAACCGCGTCATCGAAGGACTGCACAGTGTCGAAGGCCGTCAGTTCCTCGGTGACCGTGCAGCGCAGTTTGATGATGAAGTCGAACTGGTGCGTGGGGCATCGCCCGAGTTTGATCTGGAGCTGTATCTGGCGGGTAAGCAGACGCCAACGTTCTTTGGTTCTGCCATCAGCAACTTCGGCGTAGAAGAGCTACTGCGCAGCTTTACGCAGCACGCTCCGCCGCCGTTGCCGCGTGCTACACGCCAGCGCAAAGTGCTGCCCGACGAAGCAAAGCTCACCGGCTTTGTGTTCAAGATCCAGGCCAATATGGATCCCAGTCACCGCGATCGCATTGCGTTCTTTCGCATCTGCTCCGGTCGCTATCAGCCTGGCATTCGTCTGCGCCATGTGCGATTGGCCAAAGAAGTGCGCGTGGCCGATGCGCTTACTTTCATGGCAGGGGATCGCTCTGCTGCCGAAGAAGCTTGGGCTGGTGACATCATCGGCTTGCACAATCACGGCACCATCAACATCGGTGACACATTTACCGAAGGCGAAGTGCTGGGATTCACTGGCATTCCCAGCTTTGCCCCCGAGATGTTCCGCCGCGCGGTGCTCAAAGACCCGCTCAAGGCCAAGGCTTTGTCCAAGGGTCTGGGGCAGTTGTGCGAAGAGGGAGCCACGCAGTTGTTCCGGCCGCTGCGCAACAACGACATGATCCTGGGGGCTGTGGGTCAGTTGCAGTTTGAGGTGGTCGCATTTCGTCTGGCTGACGAATATGCAGTGCAGTGCGCCTTTGAACCTATCGGTGTGCATACTGCGCGCTGGGTGTCCTGCGACGACGAGCGCAAGCTGCAGGAGTTTCGCGAAAAGGCCTATGACAACCTCGCGCTCGATCATTCCGGAGCGCTGGTTTATCTGGCGCCGTCGCGTGTCAATCTTGCGCTGACACTTGAGCGTTGGCCCGACATCGAGTTTCGCGAAACACGCGAGATCCAGTCCTGACCCCATGAGGTGATGGCATGAACAGCTGGTTGGCCAAGCGGCCCAAAGTGGCCTGGGCCCTCTACGACTGGGCCAATTCAGCCTTTGCCACCACCGTCCTGGCGGGGTTCTTTCCGGCTTTTTTCCGTCAGTTCTGGAGTCTGGGTGCCGATCCGACTGAAGCAACCTTCAGGCTCGGCCTTGCCAACGGTGCGGCTGGTTTTCTGATGGCAGTGATGGCGCCGCTGCTGGGCGCTATTGCAGATCGCGGCGGGCACCGTGTGCGCTTTGTGGTGGGCTGGAGCCTGCTGGGCATTGCAGCCACCACCGCCTTGTATTTTGTCGGGCAAGGTCAGTGGGTGCTTGCTGCTGCGCTGTTTACCTTGGGCACCTTGGGCTTCAATGGTGGCGTGGTGTTCTATGACGCCTTGCTGGTCGATGTGGCCAAGCCCGCCGAGTACGACCGCGTGTCGGCCATGGGCTATTCCTTTGGCTATTTGGGCGGTGGCCTGCTGTTCGCACTTAATGTGTTGATGGTGGTCAACCCTGCTTGGTTTGGGCTGGCCAATGCAGCCGCGGCGGTGCAGGTGTCATTTCTGACGGTCGCTGCCTGGTGGCTGGTGTTCATGCTGCCGTTGGCCTTGCACGTCAAAGAGCAGCCTGGCACTGGCGGGGAGGGCGGCTTGCGCGCCAATTTTGCGCAGTTGCGCAGCACACTGCGTTTCGTGCTGTCTCATCGGCAGATGCTCACCTTTCTGATCGCTTATTGGTTGTACATCGATGGTGTCAACACCATCGTCAAGATGGCGGTCGATTACGGTATGGCATTGGGCTTCAAAACAGACCAACTATTGGCGGCCTTGTTGCTTACGCAGTTTGTGGCCTTTCCGGCGGCATTAGTGTTTGGCCGGATCGGCGAGCGACATGGCGCACGTGCGGGGGTGCTCATTGGCCTTGCTGTGTATACCGGCGTGACCTGTTGGGCTTATGTGCTCAAAACACCAGGCGAGTTTTTTGCAGTGGCCGTGGCGGTGGGCTTGGTGCAAGGCGGCGTGCAGAGCTTGTCGCGCTCCTTTTTTGGTCGCTTGGTGCCCGAAGGCCGATCAGCCGAGTTCTTTGGCTTCTTCAATATGGTTGGCAAGTTTGGCACGGTGCTCGGTCCGATTTTGATGGGCACAGTGGCGCTGCTGACCGGTGATCCGCGCAGCTCTATCTTGTCTTTGGTGTTGCTGTTTGGTGTGGGCGCGCTGCTGCTTCAGCGCGTGCGCGATCCGTTGTCCCAGTCGGCGGGCGATAAGCCATAAAAGTCTGCCAATACTGCATACAACTGCGGGTGCTGTTGGCGTAGTTCAGTGGGTCGGCCAAAAAAGGTTTCTGTGCACACTGCAAAAAACTCCGCCGGAGCTTCGCTGCCGTAGGGATCAATCAGTGAGGCTTGCTCGGCATCTACTCGCTTACACAGCAGTAGATATTCGGCTTCCATCACATCGTGCCAACTGGCATTGCGCTGGCCGTCGCGCTGCGAAAGTTCGCCATTAACGGCGTGATCGATGAGATGCGCAAATTCGTGGAGCACCACGTTGTAGTCACCATCCTGGTGACACGCCTGCTCGACATCTGCCCATGACAGCACGATGCAATCGGTGTCCAGAGTTTGCCCGGAGAGCACTTGTTCACTTTCGGTGACTACGCCGGACTCGTCTTCATCGCGCTGCTGCACCACGAACTCATCCGGGTACAGCAAGACGCTGTGTAGTGATCGGTACACGCCTGTACCGCGGTGTAGTACCAGCAGTGCGGCCTGAAACGCCACCAGTTCGCGCATGGACTCGGTCACCTGCAGGCCGTTGCAGCCGAGGAATTTAACGCGCTGCAATAACTGCCGCGCCAGCGCTGAGGCGCGCAGCCGCAGGGCTACAGGCATGCGCTGCGCAAGCGGCAACTGCGAGCACAGCTGTTGCAGGGCATCGGGTGGCAGTGGCGTCAGCTGCAGCAAGCGCTGGCGCGCCCGCAGCTGACGCAGCAGCTGCTTAATCTGGGTGCGCAGGGTGGTAGCAGCGGCTCGACCGTCTGCGTCGTTGATGGTGGGGCCATAGCGCAGCGCGGCATAGCGCTGCGCACTGTCGTGCAGCTGGCTTGCTAGATCGGGAAACAGTTCGGCGCCGGCTTGGGCTAACTGCAACGGACCCAGTTGGGCGCTGTGCTGTACGCCGCAGCGTTGCAGCTGCTGGCGCAGCTGTGCCCAGTCTTGTGCCAAAGGCAACGGCCGCTGCCGATGCCGCTGACGCAGCCAGGGCAGTGCCCACATCAGTAGCCACCACAGCGCTGCGGCGGCGCCTAGCCACAACAGTTGCTGCAGTAGATCGCCAGCGTTCAAACCCAAACTCTCCAGTACTGATTGCTGTGTACGCCAATCAAAGCCTACAACACTGTGCTGCCACCAGTGTCCTGCGGCATCCCAACGTTGCAGCAGCGGCGCCAGCCAGTTGCTGCGTGCCAAGCGCACACCCATCGAGGCGCTGGCAGGTAGCAAGTCGCGCAGACTGCGTTGTAAGCGTTCCGGGGCGACGACTGCAGTGGGGTCAATGCGCGTCCAGCCCTGGCCTTCGATCCAGACCTCGCTCCATGCATGGGCATCGGACTGTCGCAGCAACAGATAACCACCGATCGGATTCCATTCGCCGCCTTGATAGCCGGTGACCACGCGTGCCGGTACACCACCGGCGCGCATCAGACTGGTGAATGCCGAAGCATAGTGACCGCAAAACCCCTCGCGGGTGTCGAACAGCAGCTCATCGACTGCATCGGCGCCCAGTAGCGGTGGCGATAACGTGTAGGTAAATCCACCGCTGCGCAGCCACTGCAGCGTGCGTTGGACATAGTCGCTATCGCTGCTGCTTTGGCTGCGCAGTTGCTGCGCCAGCGCCAGGCTGCGCGGGTTGCGCTGCGGGGGCAGTCGCAAGTCCATGCGTTGCGCGACGACCGACAGCGAGCCTTCCTGGCGAGTTTGCAACCACGAGGTCACTTCATAGTTGGTCACGTCGCTGACAGGCCGTGCACTGATCAATTGCTTATCAAAAGTGAGTTGCACCTGTGGCGCGGGGCTGTCCCCAGCAGTGTCGAGCGCAAACCACCAGCGCATGCCGGTGGGTTCCAGAGTGATCTGTTGGGTGACTGGCAGTGAGCGCTGATCAATCGCCTGTGTGATGGCCACTTGTCCGGGCAGACGACGCCAGGTGCTGCCATCAAAGTGATGCAATACCGGTCCGCGCCAATAGCGTTGCTCTGACGCCGGTAGTGGGCCAGCGATCTGCGCGCGGAACACGATGGCATCGGATAACGACAATTCGCTGATGCTGCCCGGTGTCATCTCCTCGCCCAGTCCGCTGGTGGCGGCACTGCCGGCACCCATGCCCCACAGAGGGCCTGGAATACGGGGAAACAGCAGAAAGACTACCGCTGCAAAGGGCACTGCCCACAGCAGCGAGCGCCCCGCGGTACGCAGCGCCTTGCGTATATCGCGACCCTCATGCTGACCACCGAGTGCAGCCAGCGCCGCACAGGCCAGCCACAGCGTCAGTACATAGGCTGGCATCCGTCCGAGTGATTGGCGATCCAAGCAGGCGGAAGTCAGCAGGAACAGCGCTACAGCGGCGACAAAGAAGCCGTCGCGACGACGGCGGGTTTCCAGCAACTTGGCCGCACCCATACCCGCCAGCAGCGCACTGCCCGCGGCGATGCCATTAACAGTGCGAAAGGCCGCCAGTGTCAGGGCAAACAGCCCTATTACCAGCAGCACGCGCAGCATCCGCCCTGGCAGGGCGGGACGCAGTTCTGTGGGCCATTGCCAAGCCACTGCGGCACGCCACAGCAGCGCTAGCAGTGCTGTAGCACTGCACCAAAGCGGCAGCCGGTCGATATGCAGGAGCACTGCAGCGCCGTAGGCAATCGCCGCCAGTTGTAGTGCCCGATCCTGCTCTGCCAGAGCCTCGAGTCTCATCACGTGCCCAGATCTGCAGGCAGGCCATGCACGGCCAGCGCAGCAAGACAGCGCTGCAGGTGGGCTGGGCCTTGTGCTGCATCGAGTTGCAAACCTGGCAAGCGCAACAGATACGACTCGCCCAGTGCGTCTGCCTGCAGCAGCCAGGCGGTCAGTTGCGACAGGCGCGCTTCCAGGCTTGGCAACGGCACTTGCGCCAAATCCAGTTCGCGCACGCCACCGCTGGCACCGCTGAACTGGCGCACTTGCATCGAACCGCCACGCGCCCAGCGCTTCCAGTCCACTTGGCGCAGACCATCGGCTTCGCGGTGATCACGCAGTCCCAGCCATTCATCCGCGCCGGCAGTAGCGCTGGCGCTGTCACCGGTTCCACCGCTGCGGCCAGCAGGTAGCGCAAGCGTGCCCACTGCGGCCGGATAGACCAGTGTGTGCAGTGGCAGGTGTATCCAGGTCCAGGTGCGAAACAGGCCAAAGGGTGCCTGGGTTTGTAGGCGCAGCGCGGGCAGATGCCAAACGCCGCGCTGCATAACCGCTGCAGACAGCGTCAGCTGTGCGCGACGCGCATCGACGGTGTGTGCTGCGAAGACTGTGGGGTCAGCGCCGCGCAAGCTGGCTTGCAGGTCTGCGGCATCGTCATCCGCGGGCAGGTGCAGCACAGCGCTCGGATACACCGATTGACCCGCGAAGGCAGGTTGCAAGGTAAGGCTGTCCAGTCGCAGCCCCTGCAGTCGCTGATGACAGTGCAGCATGGTCACCAGTAGCAGGCCGCTCAGCGTAAAGCACAGCAGCAGCGCCAAACCATTTTGGTAATTGAGTCCAGCCAGCAGCATGGCCAGCAACAGCGCCGCTAGGCCCAAGCCTGCTCGCGTCGGCACGATGTAAATGCGTCGCGCAGCCAGTGTCAGCGGCAGCGCATCGAGTCCTTGGCGCTGACGCAGCCAAGCGGCCAAGCGCAGGCTTACCCGCCGTTGCACCGCTGCGTGCAGACCACGCATGTCGCGTCTCAGTCGGGCACTGGCACGGCGGCCAGCAGCGTTTGTATCAGCAGCACATCGCTGCTGCCGTCCTGTGGCAGCAAACGATGTGCAGCGATGGCCGGCAGCACGGCTTGTACGTCCTCGGGCAACACGGCATCACGACCTTGCACCAAGGCCCAAGCGCGTGCAGCGCGCAGTAGACCCACGCCGGCGCGTGGTGATAGGCCTCGGCCGCTGCGTCCGCTGTCACGCGTCCAGGCCAACAGCGCCTGTACATAATCGAGCAGCGGCGCGGAAACATGCACGGCAGCGGCTTGCGCTTGCAGCTGCAGCAACTGTGCGGCAGAGATCACCGGTTGCACCGCTGCCAGTGCAGCGCGGGGGTCTTGACCTGCGAGCAGCAGGCGTTCCTGCGAGGCAGGCGGATAGCCCAGCGTCACACGCATCAGAAAACGATCTAGCTGCGATTCAGGCAACGGGAAGGTGCCGCGCTGGTCGTGAGGGTTTTGTGTTGCGACAACAAAGAAGGGCTCTGGAAGACCGTGGCGCTGGCCATCGATGCTGACTTGGCGCTCTTCCATGGCTTCCAGCAGCGCGCTTTGTGTACGCGGACTGGCACGATTGATTTCATCTGCCACCAGTACCTGCGTAAACAGCGGACCTGGGCGAAATTCAAACTGCTGGCTGTTGCGCTCGAACACCGACACGCCCAGCAGATCCGCCGGCAGTAGGTCGCTGGTGAACTGCACGCGTTGCCATTGCAGGCCCAGCACCCGGGCCAGTGCATGGGCGAGGGTGGTCTTGCCGACCCCCGGCATATCTTCCAGCAGCAGATGGCCGCGGGCCAGCAAACAGGCCAGGCACAGCCGCAGTTGCTGCGGTTTGCCCAGCAGAATGGTGTCGAGGGTTGAGAGGGTCTGTGCCAGCGGATCCATGCAGTGCCTCCGCCGGCACGATGCCGTCAGGATGTTTGCAGCAGACCCTGCACTACCTCGATTTGCCGAGCGAGGCTCTCGTTCACCTTTTCGAACTGTGCGATGCGTTCGCGCTCTGTGGCGACCACCTCGGGTGGTGCATTTGCGACGAAGTTGGCATTACTGAGCTTGGCAGTGGCCTTGGTGATCTCTTGGCGGTTCTTGTCGAGCCGCTTACCCAGACGCGCCAGCTCGGCCGCCGGGTCGATAAGACCTGCCATGGGCACCAGCAGCGTCATGTCACCCACCACGGCGCTGGCACTGGGCGGTGCAATGGCATCGGCTGCCAGCAGTTGCGGCGGCTCGATGCCGGCAAGGCGACCGAGCAATGCAGCATGCTGTTGCAGCAGCTGATGATCCGTGGCGGTGCCGCCTGCTACTAGCAGCGGCAGTTTGCGCGCCGGGCTGATGTCCATTTCGCCGCGGACCTGTCGCACGCCAAGAATGACGGCCTGCAGCCACTGTACCTGCTGCTCTGCATCGGCATCGCTGGCAAGGGATGCAGCCTGCGGCCAAGGTGCCAGCATCAGCGATTCGCCGGTGACGCCCGCCAACGGTGCGACCTTGCGCCAGATCTCTTCGGTGATGAACGGCATGACCGGATGCAGGGCACGCAGCAGTGTTTCCAGTACATCGAGCAGCGTGCGGCGCGTGGCCGCTGCGGCAGCCGCGTCGTCGCCTTGCAACACCGGCTTGGCCAGTTCCAGGTACCAATCGCAGAACTCGTGCCAGGTGAACTCATAGAGCGACGTGGCAACAAAATCGAGACGGTAGTCTGTGATGCCGGCATCGACCCGGCCCAACGTGTGTGCCAGGCGCGAGACGATCCAGCGGTCGATGATGGAGGCCGGTGCAGTGCCCGCCGCAGCGATGTCCTTGTCTTCGGTCATCATCAAAGCAAAGCGCGCCGCATTCCACAGCTTGTTGCAGAAGTTGCGATAGCCGCCGACACGACCCAGATCAAAGCGGATGTCGCGGCTTTGCGTGGCCAGTGCTGCAAAGGTAAAGCGCAGCGCATCGGTGCCGTGCGGCTCGATGCCGTCAGGGAACTGCTTGCGCGTGGCTTTGTCGATGGCCGGCGCCAGATGCGGCTGCATTAATCCGGTGGTGCGCTTGGCCAGCAGCGCGTCGAGCGTGATGCCATCGACGATATCCAGCGGATCCAGGACATTGCCCTTGGACTTGGACATCTTCTGGCCTTCGCCATCGCGCACCAAGCCATGCACATACACTTCGCGGAACGGCACATCGCCCATGAACTTGATGCCAAACATCATCATGCGCGCAACCCAGAAGAAGATGATGTCAAAGCCCGTGACCAGCACATTGCCCGGGTAATAGCGGCCCAGCTCCGGGGTTTGGTCGGGCCAGCCCAGCGTCGAGAACGGCCACAGTGCTGATGAGAACCAAGTGTCGAGCACGTCGCTGTCCTGGGTCAGGACCACATCATGACCCAGCTTGGCGCGTGCCTGAGCCTGCGCGGTATCCGCATCGCGCGCCACATACACATTGCCCGCTTCGTCGTACCAGGCAGGCACACGATGCCCCCACCACAACTGACGGCTAATGCACCAGTCACGGATGTTGCGCATCCATTCGAAGTAGGTCTTGGACCAGTTCTCGGGCACGAATTTGACGCGCCCGTCTTCTACGGCTTTGATGGCTGGGCCGGCGAGCGGCTCGATGCGCACATACCATTGGTCGGTGAGTAGTGGCTCGAGAATGGCGCCGCTGCGATCACCGCGCGGCACCATCAGCTTGTGTTTGTCGATGTGGTCGAGCAGACCTGCCGCCTCGAGCTCGGCCAGCACCTGCGTGCGCGCTGCGACACGATCCAGGCCGCGCAGATGCGCTGGCACATCGTCATTGAGGCGCGCATCGGGGGTGAGGATATTGAGCATCGGCAGGCTGTGCCGCTGGCCCACGTCATAGTCGGTGAAGTCGTGAGCCGGCGTGATCTTGACGCAGCCGGAGCCGAACTCGCGGTCAACAAAGTCATCGCCGATGACCGGGATCAGGCGGCCTGTAATGGGCAGCCGCACCTGCTTACCGATGAGATGACGATAGCGTTCATCTTCCGGGTGCACAGCCACGGCGCTGTCACCGAGCATGGTTTCGGGGCGCGTGGTAGCCACTACCAGATGACCGCTGCCATCCTCGAGCGGATAGCGCAGGTGCCACAGGCTGCCGTCTTCTTCAGTAGGCAGCACTTCCAGATCACTGAGTGCTGTCAGCAATACCGGATCCCAGTTGACCAGTCGCTTGCCGCGATAGATGAGGCCTTCTTCGTGCAGGCGCACGAACACTTCGGTGACCGAGCGCGACAGCGACTCGTCCATGGTAAAGCGCTCGCGCGTCCAGTCGACCGACGCGCCCATGCGACGCAATTGCTGCGCGATAGTGCCGCCGGACTGGCCCTTCCATTCCCACACGCGCTCGATGAACTTGTCACGGCCCAGATCGTTACGGCTCAGGCCTTGGGCATTGAGCTGGCGCTCGACCACCATCTGCGTGGCAATGCCTGCGTGGTCGGTGCCGACTTGCCACAGCGTGTCGTTGCCACGCATACGGTGATAGCGCACCAGCGTGTCCATGATGGTGTCTTGGAACGCGTGCCCCATGTGCAGCGTACCGGTCACGTTGGGCGGCGGGATCATGATGCAGTAGGCATCAGCCTTTGCATCAGCCGAGGGCTTGAAATAGCCGCGTGATTCCCATTCCTGATAAAGCCGCTGCTCGATCTCGCGCCAGAAAGTCTGCCAGCAAGGGCAGCGGACGACCGGTGCCGCCCTTCTGCGCGCCCGACACCCAAGCGGTGCCTGCGATGTCCATGTGCGCCCAGCTGAGCCCCTTGGTGAACTTGCCCAGAAACGCGCCGGCGGTGATGACGCCACCATCACGGCCACCGATGTTGGCCATATCGGCAAAGTTGCTCTTGAGCTGTTCGGCATATTCTTCGGTGAGCGGCAGCTGCCAGCCGCGATCGTCTGCACGATTACCGGCTTGCACCAGCTCTTGGGCCAGCGCGTCATCGTTACCCATGATGCCGGTGATGTGATGGCCCAGCGCAATGACGCAGGCACCGGTGAGCGTGGCAATGTCGATAACGGTAGCGGGCTTGTAGCGGCGTGCATAGTGGAGTGCATCGCACAGGATCAGGCGACCCTCGGCATCGGTGTTGAGAATCTCCACACTGAGGCCCGCGGCGCTGGTGACAATGTCGCCGGGGCGCGTGGCGCGGCTGCCGGGCATGTTCTCTACTGCGGCCACCAGGCCCACCACGTTGATCGGCAGGCGCAGTTCGGCCACCACCTGCATGGCGGCCAGCACACTGCCTGCACCGCACATGTCGTATTTCATTTCGTCCATCGCGCCAGGGTCTTTGAGCGAGATGCCGCCGGTATCGAAAGTGACACCCTTGCCCACCAACACCACCGGTGCTGCACCGGCCTTGCCACCGCGATGTTCGATAGCGATGAAACGCGGCGGCTGCGCACTGCCGGCCGACACGGCCAACAGGCAACCCATGCCTTGGCGACGAATAGCGGCTTCGTCGAGCACTTTGACCTTGAGCGAGCGGTAGGTGCTGCCCAGTTGCTTGGCCTGTGCGGCCAGATAACGCGGTGTGCAGATATTGCCGGGCAGGTTGCCCAGATTGCGCAGCAAGTCCATACCGCCGGCTACAGCACTGCCGTGATCGAAGCCGCGGCGCAGCGCCGCAACCCCTGCGCCAGCCGAACCTGCCAGCACTGCAGCCAGCGCCGGTGCGCGCGGCTTGCGGGCGGTCTTGAGGTCGTTGGTGCGATACAGCGCGCTGTGCGTCAGTTCGGCGATGGCACGACCCAGGTAATAGGGGCGCTCGGCAAGTTCGGCCGGTGGTTCGATGGCCAGAGCCAGCCGGGCGCTGCGCGTGCGCAGCACGACGCCTAACGCGCTGCTGACGGCCTTGCGCCAGCCGCGGCGGCTGAAGTTGGCGGCCGCACCCAGGCCCACAACCACGATGCGCGGCGTCCGGGCACCGGGCAGATCCAGCAGCAGCAGAGACTCGCCGGCGCGCGTGGGCAGATCGCCGCGTGTCTTGAGAGCCTTGAGCTTGCCGCCTAGAGCTTTGTCCAGTTCCAGCACCAGTGGCGAGAACGCCTCGTCTTCATGCACGCCAATGGCGATGCAGTCGGCCCGAACACGGGACAGTGAGGACGGCAGTGACTCGAAATGCATCATGGGGCTCTCCAGCCCGCACCTGCGGGCCTCTCGATGCGCTAGAGTTTAGCCCAATGCGCGTTCTGGATCGGTACATCGTCAAGACCCTGCTGGCCGCCGTGGCCGTGGTGGCATTGGTCGTGCTGGTGCTGGTCGGCCTGTTCATGTTCATCGCCCAGCAGGGCGAGGTGGGCACCGGTGCCTACACCACGCTCAAGGCCCTGCGCTACGTCTTACTGAACCTGCCAGACCAGCTGTTTCAGTATCTGCCGGTCATCGCCATCATCGGTTCGCTGACTGGCCTTGGCAGCTTGGCGCGCAGCAGCGAGCTGACAGTGATGCGGGCCTCAGGCGTGTCGATGCTGCGCATCGGCGGTGCCGTGGCCCAAGCGGCCTTGCTGCTGGTGGTGTTGGCCGTCGCCTTGAGCGAATACGTCGCGCCCGAGTTGGGGCGGCTGTCGCGTGAACAAAAAGCCATCGCCAAATTCTCGGACATCAGCTTTGCAGGCGAGGGCGGTGCCTGGGTGCGCGATGGCAATCTGTTGTTGCAGATCGAGCGACAATCCGGTGCCAGCGACTTCGGTGGGCTGCGCGTGTTTGAGCTGACTGCCGAGGGTGACCTTGCCGCGGTGGGTCGCGCCGGCAGTGCCAGCCAGCAGTCCGAGGGACATTGGCTGCTGCAGGACTATGCGCAATCACGCTTTGCGGCAGAGCGTGTCGAGTTCGTGCAGCAGCCGCAGCGTCAGCTCGACACGCGTATCAGTGCCAGCTTCCTTGGGCTTGCCACCGCCGATCGCACGCAGATGTCGGTGCGCGCGCTGGCTGCACTGGTCGGTTACCTGCGCAGCAACGGCCAGGCCTCGCACGGCTATGAGTTCGCGCTGTGGTCACGCACCGCGCGGGTGACGGCAGTATTTTTTGCGATGTTGCTCGCCCTGCCTTTCGTGTTCGGCTCATTGCGCGCCTCTGGTGCTGGTGCGCGTGTCACGCTGGGGCTCATCTTGGGGCTGGGCTATTTCCTGCTGCAGCAGATGGTCGAAAGCGGCACGTTGGCATTTGCCTTGCCGCCTATGCTGCTGGCGTGGGTGCCCACTGTCATCCTGGCCAGCGTGGTGGGCGTGTTGGTGGCGCGACTGCGCTGACGCGAGTTGCTGCTGTGCGGTTGCCTGCTTGCACTGTGATGCTAAAAGGCGGCAGTTGGGAGACCAGTTCACCGTCGCTGACCAACACACGGATGTTCGGGTAAACGCCTGCCTGCAACCGACCCGGACGGCCACTGAGCGCACCGTTGCGGGGATCAAAACTCGCCCAATCCGGCTTGCCCACCACTGCAAAGGTCAATCCTTCCACTGCATCACCGTGCACTGCCGGTACGTACTGATAGTTCTGCAGTGCTTCAACCTGAGCAGGTGGATTGCTGGTGATCAGCGGTAACGACTGCAGGCTTGGTCTTGGAATGCAATCGGCTTTGGCTTCGGGCGCGCTCTTGGATCCTGGTACCAAAGGCACCACGCGCAACGTAAAGGCGGGCAAGGTTTGGGTGGTGACGCCATCGGTGACGCTGATACGCACGTTTTGCGTCACGCCCAACTGACGTTGGCTGGGCTTGCCGCTGAGCGTGCCGGTGGCGATATCAAAGCGTGCCCACACGGGCTTGTTTTCGATGGACCAGGCCACGGAGCCGAGTTTGCGCAGCACTTGCGGGGTAAAGCGATATTCAATACCGACCTGCGCCACGGTTGAGGCGCGACCATCGATACGCAGCGGAAATTGCTGCATCAGATGCGTCAATGTGGGGGATTGCGCCTGGGCGGGCGCTAGCCATGCCATCGCAACCCACAACGCGGCTGTGGCGCTGGCGGCTGCAATCCATGTGCTGCTATCGAGTAGTGCGGTCCAACGCTTCATCGCTCTCTGCCCTGCTAGTGCGTAATGCCACCAGGGTTAAGCAAATAGCTTCAGATGCGGTGCCGCCGCGGACCCTTGCGGTGGGTCAGATACCGGCAACCCCGCTATCGGAAGATCTTGCGATCCCTGGACCGGAGGCTTTGCGTCCCCGCCTCGCGACGGGTATGCCAAGTTGTGGACGAAGGCTAGGGGGTCGATTGCAGCCAGGGGGCGCGATGTGACATAGCACCCTCACGCGCTGACACGATATGTCAACGCGGTGTTGCGAAGCGCGCTACCAGGGATTGCGCGCCAGCTGTTCTTCCCAGCGCAGCGAGCTGGTCACGATGCCATCCAGATCGTCTAGTTGTGGTGTCCAGCCCAGCACTTGGCGGATGCGATCCGCGCTGGCAATCAGCGACGGCGGATCACCCGCACGACGGGGTTCTTCACGCACTGTCAGCGCACGGCCACTGACGCGCTCCACACTGCGCAGCACTTCGCGCACGCTGTAGCCGTGGCCATAGCCGCAATTGAGCACATGTGATGCACCGCCGGCGCGCAGATGATCCACTGCGTTCAGATGCGCGCGTGCCAGATCTGCCACATGGATGTAGTCGCGCACGCCGGTGCCATCGGGCGTGTCGTAATCACTGCCATACACCGACACATGACTGCGCTTGCCGATACTGGCCTCGCACGCGACCTTGATGAGCAACGTAGCCTTACGGGTGGATTGGCCGATGCGACCCTGCGGGTCTGAGCCGGCCACGTTGAAATAGCGCAGGGCTATGTGACGCAGTGGTGAGGCAAAAGACAGATCACGCAGCATCCACTCCGACATCAGCTTGGAGGTGCCATAGGGATTGATGGGTGCCAACGGCGAATCCTCGGCGGCAAGGCCACTTGCCGGAATGCCATAGACCGCCGCCGTGGAGGAAAATACCACGTTGTGCACACCGGCTTTAAGACATGCGGCCAGCAGGCTGCGCGTCTGGCAGGTGTTGTTGCCGTAGTACTTGAGCGGATCAGCAACTGACTCCGGGACGATGGTGTGCGCAGCAAAGTGCACAACCGTATCTACGCCTTCCTCGATGAGCAGCCGCTCGACCAGCGCGCTGTCGCCGACATCGCCGACGACCAACGGCGCGTCGCCCAGTGACTGACGAAAGCCCGTGACCAGATTGTCGAGCACCACCACGCGATCACCGCGTGCGCGCAGCTGCTGCACGGTATGACTGCCGATGTAACCGGCGCCACCGGTCACCAGAATGGTGTTGCGCTGTGCTTGCGTCATGGAATGCACCTGTCGGACTGAGGGGCCGCTTATGATGCGGCCATGATAGTCGATACCTTGCCGTTTGATGGTCTCTCCCCGGATGCCGTGCTGGAAAGTGTGGAGTCCGTTGGGCTGGCTTGCGATGGGCGCCTGATGGCGCTCAACAGTTACGAGAATCGCGTCTACCGTTTGGGCATCGATCCGATTCCGGCAGACAACCCGGACCCTGGTGTCTTGGCCGATGCCGCCGTAGTGAAGTTTTACCGGCCCGGTCGCTGGAGCGATGCGCAGCTGCGGGAAGAGCATGAGTTCGCGCTCGAACTGGTGGCTGCAGGATTGCCCGTCGCCGCGCCACTGCGCTTGCAGGGACGCTGCCTGCATCACCATGGCGGCCATCGTTTCGCTGTGTTCGAGTGTCGTCGCGGTGGCGCCCCCGAACTCGATGCGCCGGGCGCGCGCGAACTGCTGGGCCGTACGCTTGGGCGTGTGCATGCAGTGGGCGGTCGGCGTGTGTTTGAGTATCGCGAGCGTCTTAGCGATGCGCGCCATGGCGCCAGAGCACGCGCGATAGTACTGGGCTTGCAAGCATTGCCCGATGCGCAGCGCCAAGCCTATTCGCAGGTCAGTGCTGCATTGATTGAAGCTGTCGCGGCAGCGTTTGCGCCCTTCGAGGGTGAGCGGCTGCTGCGACTGCATGGGGACTGCCACCTGGGCAATATTTTGTGGAGCGCTACCGGTCCGGTGTTTGTTGATCTGGACGATTGTCGCGCGGGTCCCGCGGTTCAGGATTTGTGGATGTTCCTCTCCGGCGGCAGTCCTGATACGCAGCGTGCGGAGTGGTCACAGCTGCTCGAGGGCTATACGCAGTTTGCAGACTTTGACTACGCACAGACGGCCTTGATCGAGCCGCTGCGGGCGCTGCGCATGCTCGAGCACACCGCTTGGGTGGGTAGTCGGTGGCGCGATCCGGCTTTCCCGCGGGCCTTTCCGTGGTTCGCCGAGCCGCGCTGGTGGGAGCAGCATGTGGCAGACCTGCGAGACCAGATCGAGGCGTTGGCTGATCCACCGTTGCTGCGGTCGTGGTAGTGTTTGCCACACCATGGCCTGCACAATCCCGACATGAGCGTCTCGATATCCCGCGTTGCTTACCTGCCCGTTGCGCATGCCGGCCGTGTGTTGGCGGCAGGTTGCCTGTTGCTGTTGGCTGCCTGTGGCGGTGACAGTGCCAGCACCGATGGCGCTGCTGCGCCGGGTGCTGCGACCACTGTGGCGGCCAAGCCCATCGACAACGCTCTGGTGGCTGCGGTGGCAGTTGAGGGCTCCACAGCGGCCGCTGCACTGCGTTTTGAAGTGCTGGACAGACCACTGCCTGGTAAGCCCTTCAATCTGCGACTGCAGCTCCAACCGACGCAAACGCTGACCCTGTTGCAGGCAGATCTGGTCGATGGCGAAGGAGTGCGTCGTCTGGTGCCGCCCAACCTGATCCGGCTGGTGGGTGCTGCTGCCTCAGGATTGCCCGAGCGCACTGTGACGATGCAGGCCGATCAGGCCGGCATCTTCGAGATCAAGGTTTCGGTGAAGACCGAGAGCACCGGTGGCGCCGGGCTCTCGCAGTTTGTGTTGCCGGTGTTGGTCGAGGCTGCACCGCAGGGCCAATGATCGGCCCGGCGGCGCAGTGCCGTCACACGAAGCCGGCCAGTCGCCCGCAGGTGATGATGCCCACCCACAAACCCAGCGACAGATAGCCGCCCAGCTTTGCAGCTGCTGCCGGCTCGCCGTTGTCCCAAGCGGCAACGCCGCGGAACGTGACGAACTGAAAGTACGCCATATTCACGCCAGCCAGAGCCAGCAACACGAATTTGATTATTAAAGGCGTGTTGTGAATGTAGCTGCTGGCATTGGCTACGAACATCAGACCGCCGGTGATGGCAGCCAGTACGAAGGCAAACCAGCTGATCGGCAGTACCTGATCATGGATCTGCGTAAAGCGCATGTGGCGCGACGTGAGACCGACCAGTCTCAGGTCGACGATGGCCAGTGTTCCGAAGAACAGTGCCAGCGCCACGACGTGTGCTGCTTCAACCTCGGGGAAGATGTTTTCGCTGACCAGCACTGCCACGGGCAGCGTCTGTAGGAATTCGGCAAATGATTCGAGCATGTCGGCGGCTCCTCAGATCGGCTCTATGTAGGCGATGAAGCGGCCGGCGACGATGATCGTCGTCCACAGCAGCATCGAGAGCAGCGCCAGCAATACCGGTGCGCGGTCGCCGGTGGTGGCAGTGGCTGCATAACGGCGCAGGCGCGCGGTGATGATCAACGCCAGCACCAGGCAGACCATTTTCACGTAGAACGCTGGATTGCCCAGCGTACGGCCCGGCTCAGCGATGATCAGAATGATTCCGGTGAACAGCAGCACCAGTACTAGTGGCGTGATGGACGGTAGGAAGCGTTCTGCAACAGCTGCCATCGACTCGGACTTGAGCCCACGGCCCAAAACACGCAAATCGACCATGACGGCACCGGCCAGCACCAAGGCGAGGCACAGGATATGAATGGTCTGCATGCCGGGAATAACCCACGGCGTGACCTGGAAATACTGGCTGATTGCGGTGTTCGCAAGCCAGTCGCTGAACTCGACGATGAACATGGCTGATCCCCCGGTGTCCTGACCTGTCTGGTCACTGCCCTTTACGTTGGCGAGCAGAGTATAGGCATCCCGTTGCTGCGCGGCCACTGTCCTGGCGCAACAAGTGCATCAGCTTTCATTGATAGTTCAATAATTGAGGCTGACATAAGGGCAACCTCTTACGCACACCGTAGTTGACGCGCACTACGCCGTGGGACGCTGCACAGCACCGTGAAATACCATGTCTACGAGCTTATCGATGAAGGTCTTGCTCAGTACGTCCTGCGTGACCAGCAAACGATGGAAGATAGGGCCCCACAGCGCATCGGCTAGCACTTCCAAGTCGGTACCAGGGCGCAGTTCACCGCTGGCTTTGGCGCGATTGAGGGTAACCATGGCTGCCTTGCGGCGTGGTTCGAAAAAGTCCGCAAACAATTGCTTGTCGGTTTCGCTGTCGGCTTGTTTGAGTGCCATTAGTTCGCGCATCAATTGACCTGCGCGGCCGCGGTAGATTGTGGCGGCCTGTTGGACCTGACGGCGCAGGTCTTCGATGGGCGAGCCGCTATCTTTGATGGCATCCATCTTGGGTGCTGCTGCAACCAAAAAGGCTTCAACGGCCAACGTGCCTTTGCTGGTCCACCAACGGTAAATAGTGGCCTTGCCTGCACCAGCGCGTGCCGCCACACCTTCTACGGTGAATTGTGCAAAGCCGCCTTCACGCAGTAGTTGGTAGGCCGCCTTGAGAATCGCGGCGCGCGATGCGTCGGAGCGCGGCCTGCCCGGAGCACGTGCAGCAGCCGATGTCTTTTTCTTGGCCATGAGATTGTCCAGTGAGCGGCTCGTAATTGATCTAAGACCGGGCCCGATATAAAAAGTTCCACCCATTGCCTACGCAGTGGGGTGCATTGCCGGTTTAACTGTGGGTCGACAGACTCATATGGGCATCGATGCAGGCCCTGATCCCGCCACGTATCGATACGACGTTGGTGAACCCCATCTTCTGCAATATGTCGGTTGCCAAGGCAGCCCTGCCGCCGGCCGCGCAGTAGATCACAAGCGCGCGCTGCTTATCTGCCAATGCAGGCTCGGTGACGTTGGCTACGGCCGGATGCGCGGCAATTTCAAACTCCAGCAAACCACGCGGAATATTGACGGCACCGGGCAAATGACCGGTCGCAAATTCTGCAGGCTCACGCACATCAATCAGCACGCGGCTTGCAGTGGTCTCTGCCAACTCGTTGACGGATATCTCGCGGATGCGCGTCTTGGCATCTGCCACCAGCTCTATAGCAGTCAGGCTCATCTGTCTCTCCTTTGGGTGTTGCAGCATGCAACGATATACCCGATGTATACGTCATCGTCTTTACGGGAGGCAGCGGATGAATACGGATGCGTTAACTGTGGCTTGCCCACAGTGTCTGGCCATCAATCGCTTGCCAGCTCAGAGGCTGACAGACAAGCCGGTGTGCGGAAGGTGTCGCGCGCAGTTGTTTGCTGCAGTGCCCCTAGAACTCGACAGTGCCCGATTTGCTGCGCTGGCCTTAGGCGGCGATCTGCCGATGTTGGTGGATTTCTGGGCCCAGTGGTGTGGCCCCTGCAAGATGATGGCGCCGCACTTTGCAGCCGCTGCCCGCCAACTTGAGCCGCAGATTCGACTGGGCAAGGTCGATGCCGAGGCTCAGCCGCAGTTGGCTACGCGCTACGATATTCGCAGCATTCCGACTTTGATCTTGTTTGCCCGCGGCCAGGAAGTGGCTCGCCAGAGCGGTGCGCTGACTGCGCAGCAGATTGCTGCTTGGGTGCAGCCGCTGCTCTAGCCGACATACGGCTGACCGGGGTTAATCCGGTCAGCCGCTGTTATTACCTTTAGAAGTTGTGCTGAATCATCACGCCGAATTCGCGCGGACGACCCATCACCCACTGCAGCGCATAGCGCTGATCAGCAGCAACGCCAGCAGGCGGTGTCGCTGCAGTGCCTCCACCGGCATCCCAATAGCCGCCACCGACGCGGGTGGCATAGGGCGCATAGACCTTGTTGGCTACGTTGTTGGCATACAGGCTGACAACGTTCTTGCGGTCTGTGGTGGTGAACTGCAAGCGGGCGTTGATCAGACCATAGCTGGGCAACTCATAGGTTGAGTCGATGGTGTTGACCGGATAGGTGTCTGAACCCGGATAGGTCTGCTGCGGACCCTGATAGGCGTAGTTGAGGTTAGCCGTCACATTGCCCAGTGCAGTACCCGGGATGCTGTAGGTCAAACCGATGTTGTAGGTCGGGGTCGGCTGGTCGGGGAACAGATACGGTCCCTTGTTGGCCACCGGGTCCTTCACATCGTATTTGGTGGTGCCGAACGCACCGTCTACCGTCAGGCTAGAGGTGATGGCCCATTGGGCATCGACTTCCACGCCGTACACATCCACGTCGCCCGAGTTGACTGTCAGGATCCTAAAGCCCGTGGAGGGGCAGGTCGGATCGGTGGCCAAGGTGCAGAGGCTTTGCTGAGACGACTGACGGTTGGTCCAGGCCATACGGTAGGCTGTCGGGTTGATGCGCAGGCGGCCATCGAGCCAAGTGCTGCGGACACCGGCTTCCAGGTTCATCACGCGCTCAGGCGAAATGGGCTGGATGACAGCGCTTTGCGCCGGACCCGACGCTGCGGCCGTGATGCTGTAGCTGTACTGGCCGTCCTTGAACGCCTTGGAGGCAGTGGCATAGCCCATGATGTCGTCGGTGAGGTGGTAATCCACCGTGCCGCGCCAGTCGACCTCGGTCCAGCTGTGGCTGTTGTTGACCGAAGTCGAACCGCCACCCAGATAGCCCGCATAGGTGGGCACGAAGTCGTTGGCAGCGCCTGTGCAATAGGCCTTGCCGGTGATGGTGGTGCAGATCGGTGTCGGGCCAGAACCCGAACGGCGGGTTGCCGAATAGTCCTTGGTGTCGATCGACACGCGTGCGCCGGCCGTCAGGTTGAGCTTGCTGGTGGCATGCCAGGTCAGGCTGTTGAACTGGCCCCATGAACGGGTGAACTGGCCCACGCCGCCGTTACCCGAAATGTACAGGCCGGCATAGCCGTTGCCATTGGGTACGCCAGCCCAGGCGACGCCCGAGCCGGCAACCGGTGTGGCGTTGTACACGCTGGTGCCCTTGGCATTGACGACATAAGAGTCGGTCGACGAGCTTTCCTGGAAGAAGTTCAGACCTGTTACCAGGTCAACCTTGTTGTTGAACAGGTGCCAGTTGATCAGCACTTCCTGGTTGTAGACCACAGACTTGACCACGTCCGGGCGGATTTCGGTGCCCAGGAACTGCCAGTCGGTGATGCCTTGGTGGTCCATGGCTGCATAGCCATTGGTCCAAGTGATGTCCGCCAGATCGCCGAGGTGATAGTTCACCTTGGCATCGAACTGGTAGTAGCGGCTGTCGTTGCGCTGCTCGCAGGCCTTACCGAAGTCCGGGTTGGCATTGTCGAGGAAGCAAAGATCCGGCGCCGCATAGGGATCGCTCTTGACCAGGCGCGAATCATTCACAGTAGCCAGTCGCGACTGGCCGGAGCTGGCCAGCCAGTCCGAGATCCAGTCGGCGTAGTTGCCTTCCAGCACGCCGGTGATGCCCGACTTCATATCCCAGGCACGCATGACGTTGGGCGAGCCTTCGGACTTGGCATCGCTGTACATGCCGCTGAGGGTGATTTTCAAATCTGCGTTGGGCGTGAACAGCAACTGGGCACGGGCCAAGTTGGTGGTTTCACCGCCCATCTTCTGGGTGCCGCGAGTGACATAGCCATCTTCTTGCAGATGACCGGCTTGCAGGCGCAGGAAGAACTGGTCGTCGAGCGGTAGGTTGACCATGCCGACCAAGTCAAAGTGATTGAAGTTGCCGATGTTGGTGCGCACATAGGCGTCGAAGTCGCGGGTCGGCTGGCGGGTGATCAAGCGCACCGCGCCGCCTTGGCTGTTGCGGCCGAACAAGGTGCCCTGCGGGCCACGCAGCACTTCTACGCGATCCAGATCGAAGACCTTGAAGACCGAGCCGGCAGTACGCGGCACGAAGATATCGTCGATGTACAGCGCGACGCCGCGCTCGCTGGTGGCGCCGCCGCCGCCGGAGATACCGCGGATGGCAAAGGACGGGCTGTTATTGCCCGAGCCGCGCGAGCCGTTGATGGCCAGGTTGGGGGTGAACAGTGCGATGTCGGCGACGCTGGCAACGCCCTTGCGCTCCATGGCATCAGCAGACAGTGCAGCCAGAGACAGCGGTGTGTTCTGCAGCGAGGTCTCGCGACGCTCGGCAGTCACCACGATCTCTTCGAGCGCGGTGGCTTGCGCCATGGCGCGTGAATAAGGAGTGGCGGCGGCCGCTACGGCCAGCGCGACCGCAAAGGCGACGCGCGATTTGATCGATTGCATGTATCCCCCAGAAGTTGTCGTTCGCGTCCCGGCAACAAGGCTGCAGGGACGCGGGCGAGGTTCATGGAAAATACAACGAAGGTCAACCCTTTCCGCGGTGAAAATGCTTTTTGGGGCGTTGCCAAGTTGCAACACGGGAGCCTTCGCCAGGAGGACCGTTGGGGCGCTGCCAAGGCGGCGCTCCCTGGCCTTCACCGGCAGGACCCCGACGTGGCGGGTGACCCGGATCGGCGCGTTCCATCGCCAGCGCCTGACCGCGCACCTTGACGGTGGACAGATGGGCGATGATCTCGGGAGGCATGCCAGCCGGCAGTCGCACGAAGCTGTGGTCGGCACGGATGTCGATGCCATTGACCTGACGACCTTCCAGGCGCCCCTCGTGGCACAGCGCGCCGACGATTTGGCCCGGTTCGACGCCGTGCCGGCGTCCGACCGCCAAACGCCAGTGTTCCTGGGCGTCCGGATTCTCGAACTCCAGAGGTGGCAGTGCCTCACCACGCGGCGCGAACTCGCGAGGCGAGTGGTCACGTTGCTGCGCAGGGCTATCGGCGGAGAAGTTGTCGTTGCCACCAGAGGCATGCGGGCCTGCGGACGACGACCCACCGAGTATCGGCACACCGGCATCGAGCATCGACGCCAATGCCACTGCTAGGTCCAGCGCGTCGCTGCCGGTCTCATCGGCCAGTTGCGTGATGGTGGCGCGCAGTTGCTGGGCAGCGGGCGCGGCAAGGGCTGCAACCACGCGCTCCTTGAAGCGTTCATAGCGACGGGCATGCACTGCTTCGACGCCGGGCAGATTCATCTGTTCGATGGGCTGTCGTGTGGCGCGTTCGATCAGCCGCAGCATGTTGCGCTCGCGCGGTGCGATGAACAGGATCGCATCACCGCTGCGACCGGCACGGCCAGTGCGGCCGATTCGATGTACATACGACTCGGTGTCATAGGGCACATCAAAGTTGACCACATGGCTGATGCGCTCGACATCAAGGCCGCGGGCGGCCACATCGGTGGCTACCAGAATGTCGATCTTGCCGGCCTTGAGTTGGCTGACGATACGCTCGCGCAGTGCTTGCGGCACATCACCGTTGAGTGCCACGGCAGAGAAGCCGCGAGCCTGCAGTTTTTCAGCAAGTTCTGCAGTGCCTTGTTTGGTGCGGGCAAACACCAGCATGGCGTCGAAGGGCTCTACTTCCAGGATGCGCGTCAGCGCATCGAGCTTGTGTACGCCGCTGACCATCCAGAAACGCTGACGGATGTTGGCGCCGGTGGTGGTACGGCTGCGGATGATAACTTCGCGCGGATTGCGCAAATGCCGCTGCGCGATGCGCTTGATGTTCGGTGCCATGGTGGCGGAGAACAGCGCAACCTGCCGTTCCGCAGGCAGCTTGCCGAGGATGGACTCCATCGCATCGGCAAAGCCCATGGCGAGCATTTCGTCGGCTTCGTCCAGGACTACGGTGGTGATGCCTTCCAGCGTCAGCGTGCCGCGATCCAGGTGATCCATGACGCGACCCGGGGTGCCCACAATGACGTGGGTGCCGCGGCGCAACGCATTGAGCTGCGGCGTATAGCTCTGGCCGCCATAGATAGGCAGGACATGAAAGCCCTTCAAGCCAGTGGAGTATTTCTGAAAGGCCTCGGCGACCTGGATGGCCAGTTCGCGAGTGGGCACCAGCACCAGCGCCTGAGGCGCCTTTTTGCTGACGTCGATACGCGAGAGGATGGGCAGCGCAAAGGCTGCGGTCTTGCCGGTACCAGTTTGAGCTTGCCCCAGAACATCGGCGCCTTCGAGCAGGGCGGGGATGGTGGCAGCTTGGATAGGGGAGGCAGATTCGTAGCCGATGGCGGCTACTGCCGCGAGGACCTGTTCAGACAGGCCAAGATCGGCGAAAGCAACGGCTTGCGCCGGTTCGGAAGCATTCATGCGGGGGGAGGCAGCTCATACGGCGATTGCCGGGGCGACAGTGTACTCGCATTGGCCGCTTTCTGCTGAGGCACTGTGCTTTGGCCTCTACAGCTCACCCAGCACGCCAGATCTGCTTAAATCTGGCGTGCATCGGTCAGTGGAGATTGTTTACAGCTGACCGCTGTCGCTGATGCGAATCTCTACCTTGGTGCGGCCGCTGGACGACCCAAAGGTTTCGATCTTCTGCACGATGTCCATGCCTTCGACCACTTCGCCGAATACCACGTGCTTGCCGTCCAACCACTCGGTCACCACCGTAGTGATGAAGAACTGCGAGCCGTTGGTGTTGGGGCCTGCGTTGGCCATCGACAGCAGGCCGGGGCGGTTGTGCTTCATGACGAAGTTCTCGTCCGCGAACTTGGCGCCGTAAATCGACTTGCCACCAGTGCCGTTGTGGTTGGTGAAGTCGCCGCCCTGCAGCATGAATTGCGGGATCACGCGATGGAACGAGGAGTCCTTGTAGCCAAAGTCCTGCTCGCCGGTGCACAGCGCACGGAAGTTCTCGGCGGTCTTGGGCACCACGTCGTCGTACAGTTCAAACACGATGCGGCCTGCTGCTTCGCCATCGATGGATACATCAAAAAAAACGCGCGGACGGGGATCGGCCATGGCTGCAGGCTCCTGCTCAGGGTGGAAGTAAGGGCGCAGACCCTACACAGGCAGGTCGCACAGGGCAATCCACTGCGTCAGCAGAACCAATGAAACATTGACGAAAATGGCCTTGCCGCTGAAGCTTCGCCGGGGCTGGCCTAGCAGCCGGTACCGGCACAACAGCATTTAGCGGGGGATCGCATGCATCAGCGCACTGGTTTTGAATGGGTCCGATTTAATCGGCTGTGGCTTGCCGCGTTGCTGGCGTTGCCGGCGGCCGGCGCGATGGCTGCGGTGCCCGACGCTGCGGCTGCCTGCCAGCAGCTTGCATCCTTCAAGGTTGCCGCGCGCGACATCGGTAAACCCACGACGGGTGCCGTTGTCACGGCGGCCCAACTGATCGCTGCTGATGCAGCCGGCAATGTGCATGGTGAGTACTGCAAAGTGCAGGGCGCCATCCATCCGGTTGATCCCAAAGCGCCGGATATCTTGTTCCAGGTGAACCTGCCTACCAATTGGAACCGCAAGCTGCTGCAGTACGGCGGCGGTGGCCTCAACGGTACGGTGGTGACGGGTCTGGGGCCGTATAGCCGCCAGCCCGGCGGCGAGGCCTCGTCGATCAAACGCGGTTACGTCACGCTGGGCAGCGATTCAGGTCACCAGAGCACCATCGGCTTTGATGGCCGCTTCTATCTTAATGCCGAGGCGCTGGCCAACTATGGCCACCTGCAACTCAAAAAGACTCACGACGTCGCGGTGCAGCTGGTCAAGGCACGCTACGGCGCCAAGGCAGCACACTCTTACTTCATCGGCGCGTCGCAGGGCGGCCACGAAGGCTTTGATGTGATGCAGCGCTATCCGCAGGACTATGACGGTGTGGTCGCCGGTTATCCGGCGCACAACGTCGTGATGCTGCATCTGTCGGCTTGGAACTATGCCAAGGCCTTGCAGGCCAATGACGGCAAGAGCTGGATCAACCCGGCCAAGGCTAAGTTTGTTGTAGACACTGTGTATGCGCGCTGCGATGCACTCGATGGTGCTACCGACGGCATCATCAGCAACCTCGCCGGTTGCGAGTCGCGCAACGCTGAACTCAAGCTGTTGCAACAGGGCAATCCGCTGCGCTGTGCCGGCGGCGCAGACACTGGCGATAGCTGCTTGTCCGATGCGCAGTTGCAGGCGCTCAACGCAATCGATAAGCCCTACGAGCCGGGCTTTTCCATCTTTGCAGATGATGTCGGATCAGCAGCCTTCCCCAAGTGGACGCCGTTTGCCGGCTCCACCTTCAAAGATGGCGGTGGCGATATTCTTGGCGGTACTGGTCCGAAGCAGGCGCTGCAATACGCACCTGGTGCGGCAACCTTGGGTATGGCCATTGCCCAAGATGCGAACCTGGATGTGTACCAGTCGTTTGATCCCAAGGCCTATCAGGCGCGCATCCGCGAGTTGGCGCACAGCATGAGTGCTAACGACACCAACCTCGATGGTTATCGCAAGCGCGGTGGCAAGCTCATCTGGTTCCATGGTTTGGCCGATGACTTCATTACGCCCTACAGCTCATTGCAGTACTACGAGCGTCTGCAAAAGCGCTATGACGCCAAGGCACTTGAGGGCTTTTTGCGCTTCTACACCTTGCCTGGCACCGGTCATGTCACAGGGCCCTTTGCGGCACGCATGGCATCCCTCGATGCACTGGAAGCGTGGGTTGAGCAGGGCAAGGCCCCGGGCGAACTGCTGGCCGTCGATGCCAACAAGGCCACTGCAGGTCGCACGCGTCCGGTGTGCCGCTATCCGGCATGGCCGCATTACAGCGGCAGTGGTGACCTCAATTCGGCAGCGAGCTTCGTCTGTCGTCCTTGATCGTTGGTGAAGCTGCCGGCTCGTGTTACACAGCCGGCATGTGGCCCAAGTTCTCTGTTGCTCCAATGATGGATTGGACCGACCGGCATTGCCGGCGGTACCTGCGCTGTTTTTCGCCGCGCGCACTGCTCTATACCGAGATGGTTACAGCCGCCGCAGTGGTGCGCGGCAATCGCGCACGCCTGCTGGGGTTTTCGCCGGTCGAACAACCGGTCGCTTTGCAACTCGGGGGTAGTGATCCGCAGCAGTTGGCAGAGGCTGCGCGCTACGGCCAAGACGTCGGTTACACCGAAATCAACCTCAACTGCGGTTGTCCCAGTGATCGCGTCAGCAGTGGCGCGTTCGGTGCCTGCCTGATGGAACAGCCGGCGGTTGTGGCCGATTGTGTTGCAGCCATGCGTGCTGTGGTCAGTGTGCCGGTAACGGTCAAGATGCGTATCGGTGTGATCAATCGGCATCGCGATAAGACGATCGATGCACGCGGTGCAGTGAAAACATTTGATGAGGCGGATTTTGCAG
Organism: Pseudomonadota bacterium; assembly: GCA_026398735.1. Taxonomy (GTDB): domain Bacteria; phylum Pseudomonadota; class Gammaproteobacteria; order Steroidobacterales; family Steroidobacteraceae; genus ZC4RG30. The sequence continues at coordinate 102,714 of JAPLSH010000016.1, forward strand.
CCTTGCACGCTTTCACTGCAGCCATCGTCGCAGCGGGCTGTCAGGGTGTGATCGTGCATGCCCGCAAGGCCATCTTGGGTGGCCTCTCACCGGCCGATAACCGCAGTGTGCCGCCGCTTCGCTTTGATGTGGCGCAGCGCCTGCGGCAGTGTTTTGCGCACATTCCGTTTGCGGTCAACGGCGGCATCTGCGATGTCGATACGGCGCTGCAGGCTTTGCAGTGGTGCGATAGCGTCATGATCGGCCGTGAGGCCTATCACCGGCCGTGGTTACTTGCAGAGTTGCAGGCGCGCTGTTACCCCGATGACCTCGTGGTTGCCCCACAGGCCACGCAGGTGCTCGAGCAGATGACCGGCTATGCCGCAGAGCAGTTGCAGCAGGGGGAACGTCTGTCGTCGATCACGCGCCACATGTTGGGTCTGCTAACGCATACCGCAGGTGCGCGTGATTGGCGTCGCTTGCTGTCTGAAGGCGCGCGCGGCCGTGATACCGGCGTTGAATTGTTACAGCAGGCAGCGGCACTCTTGTAATCGCGCCTGTCGTCAGACACTCTGACTGATTATGTTGTGAACCGTGTGATATGGGCCAAGATGTCGAACTTGCTGTGGTGTTTGCCGACGTTGTCGGCTCTACCCACATCTACGAGGTAATGGGAGACCAGCGCGCCCGCGCCATGGTCGCCACTTGCATCGACATCATGCGCGCCGCCACCGAGCAGCACGGCGGCACGGTCATCAAGACCATGGGCGACGAGGTGATGTCCACCTTCGTCACTGCAGACGACGCACTCAATGCGGCAGCCCAGATGCAACGCGATATCCGCCTTACCGATGGCAATGGCAGTTTGCAAGTGCGCGGCCAGCCGGTGGCGCTGCGCATCGGCTGTCATTTCGGTCCGGTGGTACTAGAGAACCGCGATGTGTTTGGTGCCACCGTGCATACCGCCAATCGCCTTACCAGTCAGGCCAAGGGCGGTCAGATCGTCACGACAGCGACTACTTGCGAGCACTTGTCGGCAGACTGGCGCGCGGCGGTTCGGCAAATCGACATTGCCTTGCTCAAGGGGCAGGGCGTCGAGATCGGGTTGTATGAAGCGCTTTGGCAAACCGAGGACGTCACCAGCATGGTGCCGGCCAGTTACTCGCCCGTGCAGCAGGGGCGCGGCCGCGTGCGGCTGTTTTTGGCAGAGCGCGATTTGTTGCTCGATGCCACACGGCCACACATGAGCATTGGGCGTGCGGATGAAAACGACATCGTGATTCGCGGCACGCTGGTGTCACGAGTGCACTCGCGGATCGAAATTCGCCGCAACAAGATCATGCTGATCGATCAGAGCACCAACGGGACGTTTGTCCACATGGCAGACGGCGAGGAGGCCTTCGTGCGCCGCGACACGCTGCAATTGCGCGGGTCTGGCTTGATAGGCTTGGGGCGAGTGCCCGAGTTTGATTCGGTGCAGACGATACGCTTCGCCTGCGAGGCAGAGCCCGACTGATACGTATCAGCCGGGCTTGCGTGCGGGGTTATCAGCCCAAGCGTTGTTGCAGCGCCTGCAACTGTTGGCGCAAGGCGGCTGGCGCCCGATCGCCGAACTCGTCCAGATATTCACCCATGGCCGTGGCCTCACTGCGCCAGGCATCTGGATTGACACTGAGGATCTCGGCCAGCACGGCCGGATCGATGTGCAGCCCGCTGGTGTCGAGGTCTGTCGGGTTGGGCAAATAGCCGATGGGCGTCTCTTGCGCGGCAGCCTTGCCCGCGCAGCGATCCAGGATCCAGGAGATGACCCGCAGGTTGTCGCCGAAGCCCGGCCACAGGAACTTGCCACCCGCATCCTGGCGGAACCAGTTGACGTGGAAGATGCCTGGCGGCTTGCTCAGCTTGCTGCCCACCGACAGCCAATGCTGCCAATAGTCACCGAAGTTGTAGCCGCAGAACGGCTTCATGGCCATGGGGTCACGGCGCACCACGCCGACTGCGCCAGTGGCTGCAGCGGTGGTCTCTGAGGCGACTGAGGCGCCGACAAGCACGCCATGTGCCCAGTCGCGGGCCTGATAGACCAGCGGTGCCAGTTCGCGGCGACGGCCACCAAACACCAGCGCCGAGATCGGCACGCCACGCGGGCTTTCTGCTTCGGTGGCGTAGCTGGGGTTGTGCACCGCACTGACCGTAAAGCGTGAGTTGGGGTGCGCGGAGGGACCGTTTGCCTTATCGAACGGACGACCCAGCCAGTCGATGGCCGGCTCACCAGAGCCCATACCTTCCCACCACGGCTCGTTGTTGGCAGTCAGGGCCACGTTGGTGAACAACGTGTCCTTGCGGATCATGTCGAAGGCATTGCGGTTGGTCTTGGGGCCAGTGCCCGGTGCCACGCCGAAATAGCCTGACTCCGGGTTGATGGCCCAAAGACGCCCATCGGGGCCGGGATGCAGCCAGGCGATGTCATCGCCGACTGTGAACACTTCCCAGCCCGGCACTTGCCGCAGGCTGAGGGAAAGGCGCAGGCGATGTAATGGGTTTCGCCCTGCGGGTTCTTCAGGCCGACGATGAGCATGTGCTCGGCCAGCCAACCCTCGGTGCGCGCCTGATAGCTGGCAATGCGCAGCGCATGGCATTTTTTGCCCAGCAGTGCGTTGCCGCCATAGCCGGAGCCGAAGCTCTTGATGCTCAGTTCTTCGGGGAAATGCATGATGAAGCGGCGGTTGGGATCGAGTTCGCCGGTGGAGTGCAGACCACGCACGAAGCTGCCTTCACGGCCGATGCGCTCCAGTGCCGCGCGACCCATACGCGTCATGATGCCCATGTTGAGCACCACATAGGCGCTGTCGGTGATCTCTACGCCGCACCGTGAGTAGGGCGAGTCGATGGGGCCCATGCAATAGGGCACCACATACAAGGTACGACCCTGCATGCAACCGGCAAACAGCGCGTCCATCTGGGCGTGGGCCTCGTCAGGCGCCATCCAGTTGTTGTTGGGGCCGGCATCGACTTGCTGCGGTGTGCAGATGAAGGTGAGGTGCTCGACGCGGGCCACATCGCTGGGATGGGAGCGGGCCAGGAAGCAATCGGGGAAGGTCTCAGGATTCAGTGCCTGCAGGTCACCCTGCTCGAGCAGTTGCGCGCGCAGCGCGGCCATCTCGGCCTCGGAACCATCACACCAGTGGATTTGCGACGGCAGTGTGTGCTGCGCGACGCTGTTGACCCAGGCGGTCACTTCGGCTGAAACGGAAGCCAGTGCGCTGGGAACGGAGGAAGCTGACGCCATGAAACTCTACCTGCCGGGCTGCGGAAAGGAAGCGGGCAGTATAGCTGCTCGTGACTCCATTTAGGGGTCTTACAGGCTGTTTTCCCTGCTGCTGCAAACGCTACATAACAAGCAGGAACTGCCATAATTACCGTTGACTAGATCCGCCGGACGCGGGAGCGTCCCCATCCCATGCAAGACCTCTCAGAACTTTTTGGCGCCGACGGCCCGCTGTCGCGTGCCATGCCCGGTTTCGTGCCGCGCACGTCGCAGCTGCACATGGCCGAGCGGGTCGCTGACAGCTTGTCCCAGCGCGGGCAGTTGCTGGTTGAGGCGGGCACTGGCACCGGTAAAACCTTTGCGTATCTGGTCCCGGCGCTGCTGTGCGGAGGGCAGGTGGTGGTTTCCACCGGCACCCGCACGCTACAAGACCAACTGTTTGCCCGCGATGTGCCCTTGCTGGCGCGGGTGTTGGGTCGTGGTTTGCGGGTTGCTCTTCTGAAGGGTCGCGCCAACTATTTGTGTATCGAGCGCCTGACGACCCAACAGGGCGAGTTGGGTTTTGATATGCCGTCATCGCGTGGGCTGCTATCACGCATCGAGGCGTGGGCCACCACTACTGGCAGTGGTGACTTGGCCGAGATTCCCGAACTCTCCGACGGTCATCCGCTGCGCGCGCGCATCACGTCCACTCGCGACAGCTGTACGGGCAACAAATGCCCGGCGTTTGCCCGCTGTCACGTGTTTGAGGCACGACGCATTGCTGCCGAGTCTGACTTGGTGGTGGTCAATCACCATCTGCTGTTGGCAGACCTTGCCCTGAAGGAAGAGGGCTTTGGTGATCTGCTGCCCAGCGCTGATGCGGTGATCCTAGATGAGGCGCATCAGTTGCCCGATCTTGCCGCGCAATTTTTTGGCGATAGCTTTGGCAGCCGGCAGATCGATCTGCTGTTGCAGGACATGCGCTCGTCGCTAACCGCCAGTGGCAATGGTCCGCGCCGGGTGGCAGTGCAGCAAGATCGCGTGCAAACGGCGCTGCAAGCGTTGGCAGTACAGGTGTCGGTGTTACTCGGTGCGCAGTCGCGCATGGCCTGGGGCGAGCAGTCCGATGGTCTCGATGCTGCCTCCGCTGCGTTGGGCGATGCGCTGGCCGAGTTAGCCCAGCACCTTCAATTGCTTGGTGATGGCGATGCAGTGCAGCAATGCGCGGCGCGTGCGCAGGCCTTGGCCGATACGCTCGAGCACATCACTCTTGCTGGACCGCAGGACGGCGCGCGCACGTTAGAGCAAGGCAATCGCGGCTTCTCGTTGCAGCTGCTGCCCTTTGATGTAGGTCCACGCTTTCGCGCCATGGTTGATGCACGTCGTTGTGCATGGATATTTACCTCTGCCACCTTGGGCGTCGCGGGCAACTTCAGTCACTTTGCCAACAGACTTGGGCTCGATGCCGAGGTGCCCTCGCTGCGCATCGAGAGTCCCTTCGACTATCCGCGTCAGGCCTTGTTGTATCTGCCGCAGGGCATGCCCGATCCCTCTTCACCGCAGTACCTGGATGCAGTGATTGAGTGTGCGGCAACGCTGGTGGAGGCCTCAGGCGGTGGGGCGTTTTTGCTGTTCACCAGCCATCGCGCGCTTGAGCGTGCGGCGCGCGCTCTGCGTGAGCGCTGGGGCAGCGACGAGCGCGCAACGTACAAGTTGCTGGTGCAAGGTGAATCGCCACGCGAACTGTTGCTGCGTGATTTTCGTGCCGATGGCGGTGGTGTGTTGTTGGGCACTGCCAGCTTTTGGGAAGGCGTCGATGTCAAAGGCCAGGCATTGCGCTTGGTGGTCATCGATAAGCTGCCGTTTGCCTCGCCCGATGATCCACTGACCCGCGCGCGCGTCGAGCATATCCGCGCGCAGGGCGGCAATCCGTTCAACGACCATCAGTTGCCCGAGGCCGCACTGGCTTTGCAGCAGGGCGTTGGCCGCTTGATTCGCAGCGAGGATGACGAAGGTGTGGTGGTGATCTGCGATCCGCGCCTGGCCAGCCGTGGTTACGGCCGAACTTTGGTTGCCAGCTTGCCGCCGATGCGCCGCACCCGCGAACGCGCCGAGGTCGAGCGCTTCCTGCAGCGCTTGCGGCCCTTGTCTACTGGGAGCCTCACATGAAGCTATTGGCGTTGGATACGGCCAGCGGGTTGTGCTCGGCGGCGCTGTATGTGGACGGCGAAGTCATGCTGCGTGAAACCCCCACCACCCGCGAGCACGCGCGACTGGTGCTGCCCATGGTGCAGTCGTTGCTGGCCGAAGCGCAGTGGTCGATGGTGCAGCTCGATGCCATCGCGTTTGGTCGCGGTCCAGGGTCGTTTACCGGTCTGCGGGTGGCGGCCGGTCTGACTCAGGGCTTGGCTTTTGGGGCAGGTCTGCCGGTGTTGCCGGTGTCGGATTTGCGTGCGCTGGCCCAGCAGGCGGCGGCGCTGGCGCCGGTTGGCACACCGTTGCTGGCCTGTATGGATGCCCGAATGCACGAGCTGTACTGGGCACTTTACGAAGCGCCGCTGGCGGGTCAGTGGGTCAGCGATACCGCCGAGCAGTTGTGCACGCCGGTGCAGTTGACGCAGCGTTTGGGAGTCGCCGCAGCAGGCAGTGCGCAGTGGCGCGGAGCCGGCATGGGCCTGGCCGTATGGCTTGCCAGCGAGGCCGCGCCGCCGCTGAATCCGGCCCTTTTGCTACCTGCCGCCGAGCCCAGTGCCCGCGAGATTGCTCTGCTGGGCGCGGTTGATTGGTCTGCCGGTAAGGCGCAACCCCCTGAAGCGGCGGTTCCCGTGTATCTTCGCGACGATGTGGCACGGCCTTCTGCGCAGTAATCAAGCTGCAATATTGCTGTCATCCAATGGCGGCGGCAGCAAACGGCTGCCTATACATTGAGCCGGTCAATCACCATGAGCGCCCGCCAGATACTCGTCGTTGAAGATGAAAAGCCGATTCGCGACATGATTGCCTTCTCGCTCAAGCGCGCCGGGTATCTGGTGCACGAGGCAGAAGACTGCCGCGGTGCCCGCGAAATGCTTGCAGACCATCGCCCCGATTTGCTGTTGGTGGACTGGATGCTGCCCGATCTGAGCGGGCTGGAGTTCACGCGTCAGATCAAACGCGATCGTGAGACTCGTGACGTCCCGGTCATTCTGTTGACTGCCCGTGCCGCCGAGTCCGACAAGGTCGCAGGCTTGGAGGGCGGAGCCGATGACTACATCACCAAGCCGTTCTCGCCGCGCGAGTTGCTGGCGCGCATCCAGGCCGTGCTGCGCCGCAGCCCGGGTGCTGTGACCGAAGAGCGAATCGAGATTGGCGGTTTGGTGTTAGACAAGCCTGGTCACCGCGTATTGGTCGGTGATGCACAGGTGGTGCTGGGGCCGACCGAATACCGAATGCTGGAGTTTTTCATGGCGCACCCGGATCGCGTCTACAGTCGCGAGCAGCTGCTGGATCGCATATGGGGCGGTAATGTGTATGTCGAGGAGCGCACGATCGACGTGCATATCCGGCGACTGCGCAAAGCGCTTGAGGATCACAGCATGGATCAGTTGGTACAGACCGTGCGTGGCGCGGGCTATCGTTTCTCGGCACGCGGAGTCTGACGAGTGTGACAGGCGCGGTGCAGGCACTTATTTATGCGTTGACGCGCGTGCTGGCATTTTTGCTTGCAGGCTTGCTGCTGGGCTTGTTGTTGGGCCATATCACGGCCGGGCTGTTGTTGGCGCTGGGCTGCGGCTTGGGCTGGCAACTGGTTAATCTCTACGGTCTGGATGGTTGGCTGCGGGCGCGTAATCGGCGCGCGCCGCCTGACTTGAGTGGTTTGTGGGGTGAAGTCGTAACAAACGTGGTGCGTTTGCACCGGCGCAAACGTTTTCATAAGCAACGCATGCTTACGGTGTTTCGTGAGTTGCGCCATTCCACCGCGGCCATGCCCGATGGCGTGGTGGTGCTCAACGATAACTACGAAATCCTCTGGTTCAACCGCATGGCTACGAGGCTGCTCAATCTGCGCCGTAAGGTCGATGTGGGCTTGCGCATCACCAACCTGGTGCGGGATCCGCGATTTGTCCGCTACCTTGAGGCTGGCGATTTTCATACGTCGCTGGAGGTGCCACAGGCGACGCGCGACGGTTTGTCGTTATCATTCCAGTTGGTGCCCTATGGCAAGCAGCAGTGTTTGATGCTGGTGCGTGATGTGTCGCGGCAGGTCGCGCTAGAGTCGATGCGCCAGGACTTTGTCGCCAATGCCTCGCACGAGCTGCGCTCGCCGTTGACAGTTATCACAGGCTACCTAGAGACACTGGTGCTCGATCCTCAAATGGATCCTGCGCTGTTGGGCCCTCTGGATGAAATGCGCCGCCAATCCGACCGCATGAATCAAATCGTGCGTGATTTGCTGGAGTTGTCGCGTCTGGATGCGGTAACCGACGAGGCTGACTTTAATCCGGTGGATGTGCCCGGACTGCTGCGGACGCTGTGCGGTGATTTGGCCGTGCGGCCCAACACCGCAACGGTGCAACTGCAGTTGCAGTCTGATGCCGGCCTGCTGGGCACCGAGACTGAGCTGCATTCAGTGTTTGCTAATTTGCTCGACAATGCCGCCAAATACACGCCGGCTGATGGCCGTATTACGGTGATTTGGTCGGCTGATTCCGATGGCGATGCGCAGTTGTGTGTGGCCGACACCGGGCCGGGCATTGCCGCTGAGCATCTGCCGCGTTTGACTGAGCGATTTTATAGGGTGGATGCCGGCCGTGCGCGTAGCGCCGGCGGCACCGGGTTGGGCTTGGCTATCGTCAAACATGCGCTCGAGCATCACGGTGCGCGTTTGTTGATTGAGAGTCAGGAAGGCGTTGGCAGCCGTTTCATTTGTCATTTTCCAGTGCGGCGTGTGCTGCCGGATTCGCTCGAAGGTAGTATCGACACCACAACGCCTGCCGTCGCGGCGGGCACCTGATAAGGCAGACCATGGACACCTCTGATCTCAGCCATCACATCTCGCGTCGCTTCAACGAAGACCTTGAGGCACTGCGTGCCCGCGTCATGGCCATGGGTGGCTTCGTCGAGTCGCAGTTGGCCAAGGCCATCACCTCACTGCTAGAGGGCGATAGCAGTCTTGGGCAGTCGGTGGCGCTGGATGACCTGAAGGTCAATGGCATGGAAGTGGCCATCGACGAAGAATGCAGCCGCATCCTTGCCACTCGCTCCCCGACGGCCGGCGATCTGCGCGTGGTCATCGCGATCATCAAGACCATTACCGATCTGGAGCGCATTGGTGACGAGGGCGAAAAGATCGGCCTGATTGCCTCGCGCTTGGCCACCATGGAACGCCCAGAGAACAAGTATCGCGAGATCAAACATCTCGGCCGCATCGTGTCTACCATGGTGCATGAAGCGCTCGATGCGCTTGCGCGTCTGGATGCGGATAGCGCGTTTCGTGTGGCACACATGGACCGCGTGGTCGATGAAGAATACGAAGCCATCCACCGTCAATGCATCACCTTCATGATGGAGGACCCGCGCACTATCCGGCGTGTGCTCGACGTGATGTGGGTGGTGCGCTCGTTGGAGCGTATTGGCGACCACGCCAAAAACATCTGCGAATACGTGATCTACATGGTGCATGGCAAAGATGTCCGCCACACGCGACTTGAAGATATTGAGCGCGAGTTGCGGGGTCACCGCGGGAAGTCGGATTAATGGACTTGTCCGTGCTGTTGCAGGCTCATCGCAGACAGGCGTGCCTGTTGGGGGCACTGTGCTGTGTGCTGCTGTTAGCCTTTGCGCTCTACAGCGAGTTCTACATGGGTTTGCCGCCGTGCCCACTGTGCATCTTCCAGCGCGTCGCGATGGCGGCACTGGGCATAGCCTTGCTGCTGGCCGCGCTGCCGCCTGCAGGGTGGCGACTGTGCCGGATGGTGGGTGCGGTACTTGTGGCAGTAGCAGCGCTGGCCACCATTGGCGTGGCAGCACGCCATCTGTATATCCAAAGTTTGCCGCCGGGTTCAGTGGCTGCCTGCGGGGCTAGCCTCGACTACATGATTGATGTGTTTCCACTCGCCGATGTGCTGCGCAAAGTGCTCACGGGGTCGGGTGAGTGCGCCAAGGTGTCATGGACACTGCTGGGTCTATCTATGCCTGGTTGGGTGCTGCTGTGGGCCGCGGCGTTGGGCGCTGTGGGCACACTGGCCAGCTGGCCGCGGCGCAGCCGCTGACACATTGCTGACTGGCGGCGGTTTCAGCCGCCAGTTGGGGCCTGCTTGCCCAGCAGTTGTCGTAGAACTTCCACATACAGGTGGTGCAGGGTTTCAATCTCCTCCACCTTCACGCACTCGTTGACCTTGTGGATGGACGCATTGGTCACGCCCAGCTCAATCACCTTGGTGCCCAGGGTGGCAATGAAACGCCCGTCAGACGTGCCGCCGCCGGTGCTCATGGCCGGTACTTTGCCGATGGTTTTGGTCACTGCGAGGCTGACTGCATCCGACAAGTGACCGGGCGGCGTATAAAACGGCTCACCCGATACATACCAGTCGATGCTGTGGCGCACGTCGTGTCGCGTCAGGATCTCTTCGACGGTTTCCCGCAATTGTTTCTGTGTCTGCGTGGTGTTGTAACGCAAGTTGAAACGCGCTTTGAGCTCGCCGGGAATGACGTTGGGCGCACCGGTGCCGGCGGTAATGTTGGAGATCTGAAAGCTGGTGGGCTGAAAATGCTCGTTGCCGTGATCCCAGGTGCGGCTGGTCAACTCGGCCAGCGCTGGGGCAAAACTGTGCACCGGGTTTAGTGCCAAGTGCGGATAGGCAATGTGGCCCTGTATGCCATGCACGGTAAGCCGGCCGCTAAAAGAACCGCGGCGTCCGATCTTGAGTGTGTCGCCTGCGCAGTGTTGGCTGGACGGTTCACCGACGATGCACCAGTCGATGCCTACACCGCGCTCACGCAATGTTTCGACTACACGTTTGGTGCCGTCGACTGACGGGCCCTCCTCGTCGCTGGTAATCAAAAAGGCGATCGACCCGGCATGGTCTGGATGCTCGGCGACGAAGGCTTCGCAGGCGGTAACCATGGCAGCCAGACCGCTTTTCATGTCGGCAGCGCCACGCCCGTACAGCACGCCGTCGATGATGACCGGCTTGAACGGATCGGTTCGCCACTCTTCCAGCGGGCCGGTGGGCACTACATCGGTATGGCCGGCAAAGCACAGTACGGGTGCCACAGTGCCTCGACGTGCCCAGAAGTTCTCTACGTTGCCGTAGTTGAGTTTCTCAACCGTAAACCCGGCCTTCTCAAGGCGGCGAATCATGATGTCCTGGCAGCCGTTGTCGGCCGGTGTAACCGACGGCCGGGCGATCAGTTCCTGAGTCAGGGCGAGAGTGTCTGGCGTCTGCAACGTGGTGTTCCGCGAAGTAGAGGTGAAAGGCGGCATGGTGCCTGAACGGCAGCGCCGGGTGCGAGGCGGTTATACGGGCGGGGGGGGCGACAGCGCAAGGGCTGTGAACTGGCCACTAGCCGCGCCTTTGGGTACCCTGTGGACAGTGAAACATAACTGTAATAAACCTGTCATAGACTGCGGCGCACCGAGTTTCAAGGCCGTTCTGACCTGCTCGGCAGAGCATTTCAACCCGGAGGTTTCCCGTGTTTATTAAGCGCGCGCTGCTGTCGTCG
>JAPLSH010000018.1 GCA_026398735.1 Pseudomonadota bacterium
CGGACAGTTGCTTGGAATCGCGCAGGCCCACGATGGGGCGCTGCGGATCCAAAATCACGGCCGCGGCATACACCGGGCCCAACAGCGGGCCTCGCCCTGCCTCATCCACACCGGCCAGCAGGCTGTGCATCAGACCCCGATGCCACGGTCATGCAACAGCGCCAACACGGCCGTAGCGGCTTTGCTGGCGCCGTCCTGACGCAGTTGCAGATGGATGGCCTCAAAAGCAGCCTCGCGATGCGGACGCGCGCCTGCGTCGGTCAGCTGCTGCGTCAGCGCATCGGCCAGCGCCTGCGGCGTGACTTGCGACTGCAGAAACTCTGGTACCAGCGCCTCACCTGCCAGCAGGTTCGGCTGCGAGAAGTACTGCACCTTGACCAATCCGAGTCGCTGCGCCAAAAAAGCTGTCAGCGGTGCAAGCCGATAGGCCGCCACCATGGGACGTTTGGTCAGCAACGTTTCAAGCGTTGCCGTGCCCGACGCCACCAACACGGCATCGGCACGCCAGTGCCAATCGCGACTCTCCATCAAGCAGCGTCACCTGCGCCCCGGCGGCCGTCACCTGTGCGGCGAACACCTCACGCACCTTGGCGCTGGCCATCGGCGCAATGAACAACGGCGCCTGACCCGGCGCAGCACGCGAAGCCAGCAGCGCAGCGGTGGCTGCAAAGTCTGCCCCCAGACGCGTGACCTCACCCATGCGGCTGCCAGGCAGCAACGCAATGACCGTGGCATCCAGCGGCAAACCCAAAGCAGCGCGCGCTGCGCTGCGGTCACTGTGCAGCGGGATCTGATCAGCCAGTGGGTGCCCGACGAACTCTGCACGCACCGCGTGACGTGCGTAAAACGCGGTCTCAAAGGGCAGCAGGCACAACACCAAATCCACAGCTGCGCAGATGCTGCGCACACGACCCTGACGCCAAGCCCAGACCTGCGGACTGACGTACTGCACGGTGACGCGGCCTGTATCGTGCAGTTGACGCGCCAGCCCAAGATTGAACTCTGGCGCATCGATGCCCACAAAGACATCCGGTTGCACCTCGAGTAACTCGCGACGGATACGCCGGCGCAGCCGCAGCAGGCGCGGCAGATGTCGAAGAATTTCGAATAGGCCCATCACCGCCAGCTCTTCACTGTGCGCCAGTGCCGTACAACCGGCCGCGATCATGCGTGGCCCGGCCACACCGGTGAAGGTGACGTTAGGATGCAGTTGGCGCAGCGCTGCCATAAATGCCGCGCCGAGCAGATCGCCGGAGGCTTCGCCCGCCACCAGCGCAACGCGCAGTGGCTGCGTCACGGGTCAGCGCACCAAGCTGCGCGTGGAGTTGGCGATGAAGTCGACGAAGATTCGCAGTTCTTCATGCTCTGCAGCCATCACGGTGAGCTTCTCGACTGCCTCTTCCAGCTTAAGGTCGCTGCGATACAGCACTCGATAAGCGTTTTTGATAGTGCGGATCTGTTCGGCCGAAAAGCCGCGGCGCTTGAGCCCTTCGGAGTTAATGGTGATGGGCTCAGCCGGATGACCCGACGCCAACACATAGGGCGGCACGTCACGCGTCACTGCCGTGTTGTTGCCGATGAAGGCATGCGCGCCGATCTTGGTGAACTGATGGGCACCGGCGTAGCCGCTCATGATCACCCAGTCACCCAACTCGACATGCCCGCCAAGCATCACCAGATTCGACAGCACGATCTTGTTACCCAAGGTGCAGTCGTGCCCCACGTGGGTATAGGCCAGCAGCATGTTGTCGTCACCCAGACGCGTCACACCATTGCCGGTGACCGTGCCGCGATTGACGGTGCAGTACTCGCGAAAAATATTGCGATCGCCGATTTCCAGTCGTGTGGGCTCACCGTTATATTTTTTGTCCTGCGGCGCGTCGCCCAGCGAGGCGAACTGAAAGACGCGATTGTCGGCACCCAAGGTCGTAGGGCCGTTGATCACTGCATGCGGACCGATCCAGCAGCGCGGCCCGATGACCACGTTGTCGCCGATATAGGCGAAGGGACCCACTTCCACATCGTCAGCCAACTCGGCGCTGGACGACACCACTGCGCGGGAATCGATGCGTGCCATGTGCGTGCCTCAGACCGTCTCAAACGGCGTGGCGTTGTCAGCATCGGGAAACAGCATCATCTCTGCCGAAGTCGTCTCTTCACCATCGACATAGGCAGCAGTGGAGAGTTTCCAGATGCCTTTCATATTGCGCTCCACCTTGGCGGTGAGGATCAATTGATCACCCGGCAGTACTGGACGGCGAAAGCGCGCTTTGTCGATACCGACAAAATAAAAGCGCGTGGTGGCGTTGGGTACTTTGCCGATCGTCGCATAGGTGAGGATGCCGGCTGTTTGTGCCAACGCCTCCAGTTGCAATACACCCGGCATCACCGGCCTTTCAGGGAAGTGTCCAGTGAACTGCGGCTCGTTGAAGGTGACATTCTTGAGGGCGCGGATATCGACACCCTTGTTGCATGCCAGCACTCGATCCACTAGCAAAAATGGATAGCGGTGCGGCAGGTATTTGAGGATTGCTTGAATATCCATGAACGTGGGTTCAGTCATCGCTGTCTTCCTGTTGCAGTGCAGCCGCGACACCCGCGGCCTTCTCCAACGCGGCAAGCCGCGCTGCCATTGAATCGAGACGCTTGATGCGGCCGACTATGCGCCGCCAACTGCGCGCCTCTTCGACCGGCAAGACGCTGGAATAGAGACCGGGCTTGTCTATGGAACGCGTGACCATGCCAAAGCCGGTGATGAAAATATCGTCGCCCAGCACCAGATGGCCAGCCATGCCAGTGCCGCCACCAATCATGCAACGTTTGCCGATGCGGGTGCTGCCCGCAATGCCGACGCAAGCCGCCACCGCTGTGTGCTCGCCGATGACCACGTTGTGGGCGATCTGAATCTGGTTGTCGAGTTTGACGCCGTCACAGATCACCGTGTCGCCAAGCGCGCCGCGATCGATGGTGGTGTTGGCGCCGATTTCTACGTCCTCACCCACCCGCACCGTGCCGACCTGCGGCACCTTGGTCCAGCCCTGACCTTCGCGCGCATAACCAAAGCCATCGGAACCGACCACGCAGCCCGGATGCAGCGTGCTGCGCGCACCGATGGTGACGCCATCACACACCGTAACCCGCGCCAGCAAGCGTACGTCATCGGCCAATGTGACTTGCGCACCCACTGTGCAATGTGGCCCCAGCAGCGCTCGGGCACCGATTTTGGAACCGGCACCTACCATGCACCAAGGCCCCACCTCTGCAGTGGGATCCACCTGCGCATCGGGATGCACCAGCGCAGTGGGATGAACCCCGGGCACTGCCACCGACTGCGGATGCAGCAGACTGGCGATGTGGGCAAAAGTAGCGTGAGGGTTAGCACTGACCAGTGCCGGTACCGGCGAACTCGGTGCCAGCTTGGCGTCGACCACTACAGCGGCGACGCGGGTAGCCAGCAGTTGGGGCAGATACACCTTGCTAGCAACAAAGCCCAGCACCGGACCCTCAGCGTCGAGAGTGCCGACACAGTCGACAAGGATGGAGGGGTTGCCGTGCAGCTCGCAGCCAAAGCGGACCGCGAGCTGACCTAGCGTCAGAGCCATGGTGAAGGCTGCGGGAACGCCCGCGCAGCCTGCGCCTTACTTGCCAGCCGGCTTAGCGGCCGGTGCGGCCTTGCGATTCTGCAAGCTAGTGATGATGGCCGGTGTGATATCCAGACCATTGGTGACATAGATGACGCCCTCAGCCAGCACCAGGTCAAAACCCTGTGCCTTGGAATAGGCCTGCACCTCGTCTACCAGTGACTTCTGCAGCCGGCCCATTTCTTCGTTGCGGCGGGCATTGAAGTCGTCTTGCAGCTCCTGCTGACGGCGCTGCAGATCGCGGGCCCCGTCACGCAGGTCTTTTTCAGCGCGCGCGCGCTGATCTTCGCTCATGGTGGCGCCGTCTTTGACCAGCTTCTCTTCCTTGGTCTTGAGGGAGGTCTGCGTACGCTGCAGCTCATTCTCACGCGGCGTGAACTCGTTGCGGATGGCATCGGTAGCCACCTTGGCCTGGGGAGATTCGGCCATCAGGCGCTGGTAATTGACCACACCGACCTTGATCTCTGCCAGCGCAGGGACCGACAGCAAGGAACCGCAAAGCACAGCAGCGGTCATCACAGACTTGAGCTTGAAATTCACGCTAAACATCCTCCGTTGAACCCGATGCAGGCGTCAGAACGCCTGACCGACCGAAAACTGGAACTGTTCCTTCTCGTCCTTAAACCGGACGGTGTCGCCTTCAGACGCGTTCAGGGGCAGCGCGTAACTGAACCGGAAAATACCCAGCGGCGCGAGCCACTGCACCGCGATGCCGGTGGAGCGGCGCAGGTTAGCATATTTGAAATCGTAGGTGACCGGGGTCACCCCATCCATGCCATAGAACTTTAGGTTCTTATTGGTCGAAAACACATTGCCGATGTCATAGAACAGACTGACGCGGGCGCTGGTCTGCCACTTCTCGGGCATGGGCAGGATGACTTCGGCACGGCCGGACACCAACAGGTTGCCGCCATAGGGATTGCCGAAGTTGTCCTTGGGTCCCAGACGGCTCTCGCGAAAGCCGCGCACCGAATCGGGGCCGCCGCCATAGAACTGGCGGAACGGCGGCAACGAGGTAGTGCCGCCGTAGCTGTCGCCATAGGCGCCGCGTAGCGTGACCGAACCGGTGAAGCGCCGCCAGATCGGCACGTACTGCACCAGATCATAGTTGGCCACCCAGTACTTGACTGAGCTGCCCGGCATCGTCGTGGACGCCGACACCGACTGACGCATACCGCGATCCGGGAACAGGCCGCGGTTGAGCGAGTTGATGAACCAGCCCGCCGTCACTTCTGCAGTGAGGAACTTGGTGCCATAGAACTCGAAGATACCGCCCTGGGTATCGACCGCACTGCTGGAGAACGCCTTGCCGTTGTTCTGCACCCACTCACGAGCCTGCAACGCACTGCCCGACGAGGTGGTCAGCAGCTGCGCGCTTTGCAGCGTGCCGCCGAAACGGATGCCTTGGAACTCCGTGATCGGGTAGCCAAACTCCATACCCGCTGCAATGGTCTTGGACGAGAAATCTGACGACGCTGACACGAACTGCGTGACGTCGCTGTAACGCAGGCTCAGGGTGCGCGACAGGTTGTCGATGCTCAGGTACGGGTTGGTGTACGAGAAGCTCGCCATCTTGCTGTAGCGGCCGGTGCTCAGATCCAGTGCAAAGCGCTTGCCTGTGCCGAGGAAGTTGGCATCGGCATAGCTGCCACTGAGCATGAACGAATAGGACGCCGAGTAACCGATGCTGCCCTGCAACTGCGCGCTGGGGCCTTCCTTGATGGTGTATTTAACGTCCACCAAGTCGTCGGATCCGTCGACCTTAGTCTTGTCGAACTCCACCTTCTCAAAATAGCTCAGCTGTTGCAGACGCTGCTTGGAGCGCTCGAGCGCAATGTTGGACAACCAGGCACCCTCAAGCTGGCGCATCTCACGACGCATCACCAGATCATTGGTGCGGGTGGTGCCGGCAAACTCCACGTGCCGCACGTACACACGCTTACCCGGATCCACCAGGAAGGTCATCGACACTTCCTGCTTTTCTTCATCCAGATGCGGCACCGGATCAACCTTGGCGAAGGCAAAGCCCTCCTCGCCCAAGCGGTTCTGCATCAGCTCCTGCGTCGCGGCGATCATCCGCTGCGAATAGACCTGACCGGGACGCAGCAGGATCAGCGCGCGCATCTGATCTTCCGGGACGATGGTGTTGCCGGCCAGTTTGGCGTCAGCAATCTTGTAGACCGTGCCCTCGTTGATGTTCACCGTGATGAACATGTCGTCTTTCTCAGGCGCGATAGCAACCTGGGCCGACTCGATCTGGAAGTTGGCGTAGCCGCGATCCTGGTACCAGGACTTAACCTTCTCGAGGTCACCCTGCAGAGATTCGCGCGAATAGCGGTCGTTCTGCTTGTACCAGGAGTTCCAGCGCGGGGTCTTGAGCTCCAGCGTTTCGAGGATGTCTTTTTCCTTGAACTTGGTGTTACCCACCACGCTGATCTGACGAATCTTGGCGCGCTGACCTTCTTTGATGTCGATCTTTACACGCACCCGATTGTCGGGCTGGTCCTCGACCGTGGCGTTGATACGCACGCCATATTTGCCGCGGCTGTAGTACTGATCGGTTAGGTATTGCTTGACGTCCTCGAGCACCGACCGGTCGAAGGTCTTGCCGGTGGCCAGACCCACGTTGCGCAGCGACTTGGAGAGCTCTTCGGTCTTGATGTCCTTGTTGCCCTTGAGCTCGAAGGACTCGATGGACGGACGCTCACGCACGGCGATGACCAAAGTGCTGCCGTCACGGCGCAGCTCTACATCGCGAAAGAAGCCAGTGGCATACAGCGCTTTGAGGGCCTCGCGCACACGCGTCGGCCCCAAGTCATCACCGATGTTGACAGGCAGGTAGTTGAATACGGTTCCCTCGGACACACGCTGCAGGCCTTCCAGCCGGATGTCGCCGACGGTGAACCGCGAATCGTCGCCCTGCGTGACCTGCGAACGGGCGCAGGGCAGGTACGTACACAACACCAGCGATGCGAGGATCGCTCCGGACTTCATTGCATAACCGCCGTGGAGTGAAGGGGCTTCAGCCGAACTGTCGCGCGATGTCGTTGAACATCGCGACGCCCATTAATAAAACCAGCAATGCTATGCCAAATTGCTGTCCGATTGCTTGTGCCCTTTCGGGCAGTGGCGCCCCCCGCAGCCACTCGATGGCCTGATAGACCACCTGGCCGCCATCGAGCATTGGTATGGGCAGCAGATTGAGAAAGCCCAGACTCAAGCTGATGAGCACCAGGAAGCCCAAAAAGGCCCCTGCTCCGGCCGCTGCCGAATCGCCCGCATATTCGGCGATCGTGAGCGGCCCACTGAGGTTTTTGATCGACACTTGGCCACGCAACATGCGCCAGAACATGCGCGCCTGCAGCGCCGTCATGTTCCAAGCTTCGGCAACGCCGGCGCCCAGCGCCTGCAGCGGCCCCAGCGACTGATGGTGCAGCATGCTGTCCGGATAGCGGGTCCCGGGCGCAGGGGTGACGTGAATACGACCGATCGTCCGCTCGCCGACCTTCTCGGCCGGAATATCGATGCGGGCAGTGACCTCTGTGCCTGCGCGCAGATAGCCGATGACCGCGCTGCGGCCGCCCATAGGCTCGATTTTTTGGCGCAGCTGCAGGAAGTCTGTAATGGGCTCGCCGTCCACGCTGAGCACCCTGTCGCCGGCCTGCAGCCCGGCCGCTGCAGCAGGTCCGCCAGCCACTACCGTGCCCAACACCGGAGCAATCGGCGGCTGCCAGAACGAGAATCCCAATCCGCTCATCAGCCGGTCAGGCTCTGTGAGCTCACGACGCGTCTTCGCATCGTTTACTTGCATGACGACTTCGCGCTGACGGCCACTGTCATCGGTCAGCGTCAGCGTGGCGCGGCCGGCGCCGGTGAGCCGGTCAAGCAGTCCCAACATCACAGCCGACTGCGCCTGCACAGGCTGGCCATCGAGCCGTATCACCGTATCGCCGTTGCGCAGGCCTGCCAGATAAGCAGGAGAGTCGATGCGTACCGGGCCGATGACCGGGCGAAGCTCGGTAATGCCACTGACGAAGTACATGCCTGCCAGCAGCAGGATGGCAAAAATAAAATTGAAAGCCGGGCCTGCCAGCAACACCAAAATGCGCTGCCAATGCGGCCGGCGCGTAAAAGCCCGGTGTACCTCGTGCGATGCGACCTCACCCTCGCGCTCATCGAGCAGCTTGACGTAGCCGCCCAGCGGTATGGCCGAGAGCATGTACTCGGTGCGATCGGCCCCGGCCACACGCGTGATTAGCGGCGGACCAAAACCAATCGAGAAACGCAGCACTTTGAAGCCGAGCCGGCGCGCCACCCAGTAGTGACCGAACTCATGCACAGCCACCAGCAAGGCGATAGCCACCAGGAAGGCCAGCAGGTGCTGCCAGGAGAGCATCATCGTGAACCTCCAGCAGTGGTGGACGCACAGCGCGCGACATACTCGCGTGCCGCAACTCGGGCCGCCTCATCAGCGGACAACACAGCACGGAGCGTGTCGGCGGGAACCGCCGCAACATTTGCCAGTACCGATTCAATGACCACTGCAATGTCCAAAAAGTTCAGCCGCCTGTCGAGAAAGGCCTCTACTGCGACCTCGTTGGCCGCATTGAGCAGAGCCGTGGAAGTGCCCCCGGCCGCTATCGCCTCTCCTGCCAACCGCAGGCAAGGGAAGCGCTGCAGATCGGGGCTGCGAAAATCGAGACGACCCAGCTTGATAAAATCGAGCCAGTGTACACCGGCCTCAAAGCGCTGCGGCCAGGCCAGCGCATGGGCAATGGGGGTGCGCATATCTGGCGAACCCAATTGCGCCAGCACCGAGCCGTCGAGATATTCGACCATGGAGTGGATGACGCTCTGCGGATGTATCACCACCTCCACCTGGGAGGGCGGCAGGCCAAACAGCAGGCAGGCCTCTGCCAGCTCCAGACCCTTGTTCATCAGGGTGGCCGAATCGACGGAAATTTTGCGGCCCATCACCCAATTGGGATGGGCGCAGGCCTGCTCGGGAGTAACGGCGGACAGATCCCCCGCAAAATCACGAAACGGGCCACCCGAGGCTGTCAGCATCAGGCGGCGCACGCCCGCCGGTGCGCGCCCGACTTCGCTGCCCTGCGGCAGGCACTGGAAGATGGCGTTGTGCTCGCTGTCGATGGGGATCAGCGTGGCGCCGCCAGTGCGCACCGCATCGAGCAGCAGGTGACCGGACATCACCAAGGCTTCTTTGTTGGCCAGCAGTAGCCGTTTGCCGGCACGCGCTGCCGCCAAGGTCGAGGCCAGGCCGGCAGCACCGACAATCGCCGCCATCACATACTGCACTTCAGATAGCGTGGCCAGCGCCTCAATGGCGGCAGGGCCGCCGCTGACCTGCGTGTGCAGCCCGGCCGCCCGTAGCCGCCCGGCCAGCTCAGCGGCAGCGTCTGCATCGCCCAAAGCGGCGTAATCGGGCTGCCAGCGCAGGCACTGCGCCTCGAGTTTGTCGACATTGCGACCGGCTGCCAGCGCCGTGACCCGAAACTGGTCGGGGTGGCGTGACAGCACGTCCAGCGTGCTCTCGCCAATGCTGCCGGTCGATCCCAGCACCGCGACGCCGATCATGCAGCCCCCTGCAGCAGCAGACCCATCAACAACAGCGGCGCCACCGCAAACAGACTGTCTAGCCGGTCGAGGATGCCGCCATGACCGGGCAACAGCTGACCACTGTCTTTAAGGCCGGCATGGCGTTTGAACAGGCTCTCGGCCAGATCCCCGACCACCGAAAACACCGCCACGGGCACGCACAGTGCCAGCAGCGTCGCCGGCTGCTGGCCCAGTACCGGCGCGGCAAACCAAGCCAGCACCGCCACCAGCAGCAAGCCACCGGCCGCACCCTCCCAGGTCTTGCCCGGGGAGACTTGCGGGGCCAGCTTGTGGCGGCCTATCGCCCGGCCGGCAAAATAAGCGCCACTATCGGCTACCCACACGATGAACAGCGCCAGCAGCAGCCAATGCAAGCCCTGCGGCAAGGACAAGCGCAGATGCAGCAGTGCCACGCCTGACGGCACCAGCACCAGCCAGCCGACCAAGGCGCCAATCAAGGGCCCTGCCCGGCGCTGCGGCGCCAGCACCACCCACGCCAGCGCCAGCACCCACCACAGCGCCGCCACCACCAACAGCACACGCAGGGCGGCAGGGGCTTGGGTGACGAGCCAGAAGTCCACCAGCAAGCCCAACGTGAGCAATACGTACACCGCACGCAGCAGTCGCGCCGGCGGCAGGACGAAGGCTGACCACTCCCAGGCACCCAATCCCACCGCCGCACCCAGCAACAGCACTGTGGCCCAGGGTGGCCCCAGCAGCAGCACCGCCAGCAACGCCACGGCAGCAATGACCCCGGTGAGCAAGCGCTGCAGCATCAGCTACCCGCCCCTGCCTGTTCGCCCGTCAGCCCGAAACGACGGTTGCGACTGGCAAACCAGTCCAGCGCAATCTGAAAACTTGCCGCATCAAAATCGGGCCATAGCTGATCGGTGAAATACAGTTCTGTGTAAGCCAGATTCCACAGCAGGAAATTGCTGATGCGCTGCTCACCGCCGGTGCGGATGAACAGATCTGGATCGGGCAAGTCTGAAACCGACAAAGTGGATGACAGCAGCGACTCGTCGATGTCTTGCGGCAACAGCGTGCCCGCTGCGCAGCGCTGCGCCAGCAGACGCGCTGCCTCAACCAGATCCCACCGGCCGCCATAGCTGACCGCAATCTGCAATGCCAGACGGCTGTTGCCAGCGGTACGCGACTCGGCTGAGCTAATTCGCTGCTGCAGCACCTGGGACAGGTTGTGACGCTCGCCGATAAATCGCAGTCGCACGCCGTTGCTCTGCAACTCGTCGATCTCGCGATCCAATGCATCGAGAAACAGACCCATCAGGCTGCCAACCTCTTCAGGGGGGCGCGCCCAGTTTTCGCTGCTGAAGGCAAAGAGTGTCAGCGCAGCGATGTCCTGCCGCACACACTGTTCGATGCAAACACGTACTGGCGTAACGCCCGCACGATGACCGGCCACGCGCGGCAGCAGGCGCTTGCGCGCCCAGCGGCCATTGCCATCCATGATGATCGCGACATGCCGCGGCAGCGCCATACGCGTCAGACCTGCAGGATCTCTTTTTCCTTGCCAGCCACGTGCTGATCAACCTCACCCGTGAAGCGGTCGGTGAGTTTCTGGATGTCGTCCTGCGCGCGGCGCTCATCGTCCTGCGAAATCAACTTGGCCTTGAGGGCCTCTTTGACATCGGCCAGCACATCACGACGCACGTTGCGCACCGCAACCTTGGCGTTCTCGGCGTCCTGGCGCACCACTTTGAGGATGTCGCGACGACGCTCCTCGGTCAGCGGCGGCAGTGGCACGCGGATGACTGCGCCTGCAGTCATGGGTGTGAGGTGCAAGTCGGACTTGTGGATGGCCTTTTCGACAGCGCCAACCACGTTCTTGTCCCACGGCGTGATCACGATGGTGCGCGCATCTTCGATGGCGATATTGGCCACCTGTGAAAGCGGCGTCTCGCTGCCGTAAAAGTCTACCTTGAGGCCTTCCACCAAGCTGGGATGGGCGCGGCCGGTGCGCAGCTTTTTAAGGTCTGCCTGAAAGGACTGGATGCACTTTTGCATGCGAGCCAGTGCGTCTTTCTTGATGTCATCGAGCATGTTCGGGGCTCCGGAACGTGTCAGTCGAAGGTAACCAGCGTACCGATATCCTCGCCACGCACCATGCGTGGCAAATCACCGGTGTTGCCGAGATTAAACACCCGCAGTGGCAGGCGATTGTCACGGCACATCACGATCGCCGTAGCATCCATGACAGACAGCCGATCGTCCAGCACGCGGTCAAAGCTTAAGCGCTCATAGCGACTGGCTGACGGATTGCGCACCGGGTCATCGGAATAGACACCATTGACCTTGGTGGCCTTGATCAGCAGTTCCGCACCGATCTCGATGGCACGCAGACTGGCTGCGGTATCGGTGGTGAAGAACGGATTGCCGGTGCCTGCCGCAAAAATAACCACGCGACCCTTTTCAAGATGGCGCACAGCGCGACGGCGAATGAAGTCCTCGGCCACTTCGTTGATACGGATGGCAGACATCACGCGCGCATGGGTGCCAATGGACTCCAGCGCGTCTTGCATAGCCAAGGCGTTCATCACGGTGGCCAGCATGCCCATCTGATCGGCCGTCACGCGATCCATACCGGCACGTGCCAGGCCTGCACCGCGGAAGATGTTGCCACCGCCGATGACCACGGCCACTTGCACGCCCATTGCGCACACTTCCTGCAACTCAGTCGCGACGCGCTTGAGCATCAAAGGATCGATGCCGTACTCGGCCTCGCCGAGCAGCGCCTCACCCGACAACTTCACAAGGATGCGCTTGTATCCGGATTCACCCATGTTTGTCTGCTCCTAAAAAAAACCCCGCAAAGTGCGGGGTTTTGTTGGCATAACCGGCCTTAATGGCCGCTGCCTTTTGCCTGTGCCATAACTTCTGCAACGAAGTCTTCCTGCTTTTTCTCGATGCCGGCACCGACCTCAAGACGCTCGAAACGCGTGACCTTGGCCGAAGCCGCAGCCAACAGCTTTTCAATCGACAGCTTGTCGTCCTTGACGAAGGGCTGACCCATCAGCGTGATCTCATTGAACCACTTGTTGAGTCCACCCTCGACGATCTTGACTAGAACAGCCTCAGGCTTGCCCTTGTTCTTTTCGTCGTTCTGCGAGATCTCGATGCGGATGGCGCGCTCTTTGGCCACGTCTTCTGCCGGGACCTGTGCGGCCGACAAATAACGCGGGCTGCTGGCTGCCACATGCATGGCCAGATCGCGGGCCAGTGCTGCATCGCCACCCTCGATCGCAACCAACGTGCCGATACGGGTACCGTGCAGATAGCTGCCCAGCGAACCGGCCGACTCAACGCGCACGAAGCGACGCACGCTGATGTTCTCGCCAATCTTGGCGATCAACACACGACGCAGCTCGTCGATGGCCTGACCGGCAGTACCGGCCAACGCCAACAACGCCTCGACATCGGCGGGGTTGCCCGCCAGAGCGGCAGCGGCCACCGCAGCGGCAAACCCGGTGAAGTCATCACCGCGAGCGACGAAGTCGGTCTCGCAATTGACTTCGACCATGACCGCCGTCTTGCCATCGGCCGACACCGCCGTGGCAATGACGCCTTCGGCGGCCACACGCGAGGCCTTCTTATCTGCCTTGGCCAGACCCTGCTTGCGCATCAGCTCAGCGGCAGCGTCCAGATCGCCGTTGGTTTCAACCAACGCGCGCTTGCACTCCATCATGCCGGCGCCAGTGCGCTCGCGCAGCTGGCGGACGGATTCGGCAGTAACGCTCATGATCAACGACCTCCGCGACGCGGTGCGCCGGTGGGCGCGACAGGACGACGACGCAGCGCACCGGCATCCTTGGCAGCCGGCGCCTTGACGTCGGCGCCCGGCTCATCGAGCTCTGCATCAGTGACCAGCGCCGGTGCACCCGGCTCCGGGGTCTCGCTGACGTCGGACACGACGCCCTTGTGACGCACAGTGGCCTGCGGGCGGGCACGGCCACGACCGCCACCACCGCCAGGAGCGCGGCGACGCGGATTGCCCGCCTCGTCGAGTTCAACAAAATCGTCTTCCGAGGCGGCGGCCTGCGGCACCGAGGACTTGCCCTCGAGAATCGAATCGGCCACGCCAGAGGCGTACAGGTGGATGGCGCGCATCGCGTCATCGTTGCCAGGAATCACGTAATCGACGCCATCAGGCGAGCAGTTGGTGTCGACCACAGCCACGACCGGGATACCCAGACGGGCAGCCTCTTGCAGCGCGATCTTTTCGTGGCCCACGTCGATGACAAACAGCACGTCGGGCAGTGAACCCATGTGCTTAATGCCGCCGAGGCTCTTCTCGAGCTTGCCCATCTCACGGCGCATCTGCAGCGCTTCTTTCTTGGAACGCTTGTCCAGAGCACCGGTGCTGTCCAGATCCGAGAGCTCCATCAGCCGCTTGATTGACTGGCGGATGGTCTTGAAGTTGGTGAGCATGCCGCCCGGCCAACGCTGGTTCACGAAGGGCATACCGCAACGCACGGCTTCCTTCTGCACGGCCTCGCGGGCCGAACGCTTTGTGCCCACGAAAAGCACAGTGCCGCCATCGGCAGCGACATGTCGCGCGAAGGCAGCTGCCTCAACGAACATCGGCTGTGACTTTTCGAGGTTGATGATGTGTATCTTGTTGCGCTCGCCGAAGATGTACTGGGCCATCTTGGGGTTCCAGAAGCGTGTTTGGTGTCCGAAGTGGACGCCTGCTTCCAACATCTGGCGCATGGAAATTGCCATGATCGTGTCTCCTGCTATTCGGGTTGGGGCCTGACGCGCATCCCTGGCGGCAATTTCTGCAGGGGGTTGTTAAACCCTGTCGAAACACCCGGCCACCAGTGACGATGCGCGCTTGGATTGGTTTGCCAAAAAAGGCGGCGCTTTATACCATGAACAGCCCGCGCAAACAATGTCTTAGACGCCGCGCGACCACCCCCATCAGGATCCCATGCAAATAACCATCAAGTCGGTCCAAGAGCAGCAGCAGATGCGCGTTGCCGGCCGGCTAGCCGCCGACGTGCTCGACATGATCACAGCGCACGTCGTGCCGGGGGTCACCACCGAGGAACTCGACCGCCTCTGCCACGACTTCATCGTCCACACCCAACAGGCCATCCCGGCCAATCTGGGCTATCGCGGTTTTCCCAAGACGGTCTGCTCCTCCGTCAATCACGTGGTCTGCCACGGCATCCCCAACGACAAACGCCTCAAATCCGGCGACATCATCAACATCGACGTGACAGTGATTCACGACGGCTTTCACGGCGATACCAGCCGCATGTATTTCGTCGGCAAGCCGCCGGTCCAGGCAGAACGGCTGGTCAACACCTGTTTTGAGGCGATGTGGGCCGGTATCCGCACGGTGCGGCCCGGCATCCGACTCGGCGACATTGGCAATGCCATCCAAACATTGGTTGAGTCGAACAACTTTTCGGTGGTGCGCGAATACTGCGGCCACGGCATCGGCAGGGTTTATCATGAGGACCCGCAGGTACTGCACTATGGCGAGCCCGGCACGGGCATCACCTTGCAGGCTGGCATGACCTTCACCATCGAGCCGATGATCAACGCTGGTCGCCGCCATGTGCGGCTGCTGCCGGACGGCTGGACGGTGGTCACCAAGGACCATTCGCTATCCGCACAATGGGAGCACACGGTGCTGGTGACCGCTGACGGTTTTGAGGTCATGACCTTGGGGAGACTCGAACGCAACTGACGCAGGACCGGGTGTACACATGGTGTCGATGAAGCAGGCCGCGCTGGATGACGAGGAAGGCGCCGAGCCGGCCGCACACCTCGACTGGCCGCTGCTTGATGGCCTGGCTGCCACGCTGGCAGATCAGGGCTACACACCCGATGCCTTCCGCGCAGCTGTGCAGCAGTCGCAGCGCGAACTGCACGAATTTTTTACTGCCGAGTATTCGGTTGATGCGTTGGTGCGGGCGCGTGCCCGATTTTTGGACTTGCTGTTGCAGCAAGCTTGGCAGCAACACCTCGATGCAGACTTAGGCTCACGCTTGACGCTGGCGGCAGTGGGCGGCTACGGCCGCGGCGAACTGCACCCGGCTTCAGACGTCGACCTGCTGGTACTGGTGCCCGACTCTGAGCCACTGCCCGAAACACAACGCGCCCAAATAGAACGGCTGGTCGCGTTCCTGTGGGACATCGGTTTGGAACCTGGTCACAGCGTCCGCACACCGGACCAATGCGCTGAAGAAAGCGTGGCTGATGTCACGGTGATGACCACGCTCATCGAAGCGCGATTGCTGGCTGGCGATGCGCAACTGCTGCTGCAAATGCAAGCGGCACTGGCACCGGAGCACGTCTGGTCAGCGCGGGACTTTTTCACCGCCAAGGTGCGTGAACAGCAAGAGCGCCACGCCAAGGCCAACGACACTGCCTACAACCTCGAGCCCAACGTCAAAACCGGCCCCGGCGGGCTGCGCGATTTGCAGACCATTGCCTGGGTCGCCAAGCGCCACTTCGGTGCGCAATCGCTAGATGAACTGGTTACCCATGGCTATCTGACGCAGGGCGAACTGCGCAAACTCAAGGCAGCACAATCGTTCCTGTGGAAGGTGCGCTTCGGCCTGCATGTGCTCACCGGTCGCCACGAAGACCGGCTGCTGTTTGATCATCAGATCCGGCTGGCACAGATGTTCGGCTACGAAGACGCCTCGTACACATTGGCCGTCGAACAGCTCATGCAGCGCTATTACCGCACTGTGCTCGACGTCAGCTTTCTAAACGAGCTGCTGCTGCAACTGTTTCGCGATGCGATTTTGTCGGACAACAGCCCGCCGCAGCCGCTGAACCCGCGCTTTCAAATCCGCAACGGCTACCTTGATGCAGTCGGCCCGGAAATTTTCGCACGCTCACCGTCAGTGCTGCTCGAACTGTTCGTGCTGTTACAGCAAAACCCGCAAATCAGTGGCGTGCGCGCCTCGACCATGCGCGCTGTGGCCCGCAACCTGTGGTTGATCGACGAAGAGTTCCGGCAGAACCCGCGCCATCACCGCTTGTTCCTCGAGATTTTGCGCGCACCGGTGGGCGTCACGCATGAACTGCGGCGCATGAACACCTACGGCGTGCTGGGTCGTTACATCCCGGCCTTCGGTCGCATCGTTGGCCGTATGCAATACGACCTGTTCCATGCCTACACAGTCGACGCGCATACGCTGTTTGTGCTGAGCAACTTGCGCCGCTTGGCTATGCCCAAGTACGACCACGAGTTGCCGCAACTGTCAGGTTTAATGCAGAACCTGCCCCGCCCCGAGATCGCCTATCTGGCCGCGCTGTTCCACGACATCGCCAAGGGCCGCGGCGGTGATCATTCGGACCTGGGCTCGGTAGACGCAGAGGCCTTCTGCCTCGAACAAGGCCTGTCTCGCTATGACGCAAGACTAGTGGCTTGGTTAGTGCGCAATCATTTGCAGTTATCCCTAACTGCCCAAAAGAAAGACATCAGCGACCCGCAGGTCGTCAACGCCTTCGCCGCCATGGTCGGCGACGAAACCCATCTGGACTATTTGTACGTGCTGACCTGCTCCGATGTGCGAGGCACCAATCCCAGGCTGTGGAATTCGTGGAAGGCTTCGCTGTTCCAGGAGTTCTACGAGCGCGTGCGTGCCGCCCTGCGAAGAGGGCTTGAAAGCCCCATCGATCAGGACCAACTACTGCGCGAACAGCAGGACGCTGCGCGTGCGTTACTGGCAGCGCAAAGCATTTCCAACGAGACTATCGACAGCGTCTGGGGACGCTTCAATGCCGCCTATTTCCTGCGCCATACGCCCGAGGAAATCGCTTGGCATACGCAACTGCTGATCAGCCGCGACACCGCCAGCGACGAGCCCCTGGTAGCAGTTGATCCACAGAGTGAGCGCGGCACCACTGCAGTGCTGATCTATGCACCGCACCGCCGCCATAGCTTTGCGCGTGCTACAGCCGTGCTCGACCAACTGGGTCTAACCATTGTCGATGCACGCATCACGCCCACTGAAGATGGTCGCAGTCTCGACATCTATCACGTGCTCGAGGAACAAGGTTCACCCATCTCGGACCCGGAACGCATCAACGAGATCAACGAACGGCTGTTGGTGTCGTTGCAGCGTCCCGAAGAGTCGCCATTGGCAGTGTCGCGTCGCGCACCACGTCAAGTGCGCATGTTCAACACGCCCACCACCATCACCGTCAGCACCGACGAAAACAACAACCGCTCGGTGGTCGAGCTGGTGGCAGGCGACCGGCCCGGTCTGCTGTGCGATGTCGGCAAAGTGCTCTGGGAAGAGCGCGTCGATTTGCTCGGTGCGCGCGTCAGTACCGTGGGCGAGCGCGCCGAAGACGTGTTTTATGTCACCGATACGGCGCAACAACCTCTTCCCGGCCCAGCGGCTGAGGCACTGCGACAAAAACTGCTGGCAGCGCTGCGGCGCAATTTATAGGCCCTCCTGTGGACCTGCGGCATGGCTTGCCATGGGGCAGGCTTGACCGCAGGATGCGCATCTTCCCCTGACAACCGGCTGCACCCCATGACCGACACACTGCAAAAAACAATTGAAGCCGCTTTCGAGCGTCGCGCCGAGATCACGCCCGCCACTGCCGATGCCGCCACACGTGCGGCAATCGAAGAGTGCATCGGCATGCTGGACAGCGGCCGCGCGCGCATCGCGCAGCAGGTCGGCGACAGCTGGCAGGTCAACGAGTGGCTCAAGAAATCGGTGCTGCTGTACTTCCGCATCAATGAAAACCAGATCATCGATTCCGGCGGCGTGCGGTGGTACGACAAGGTGCCTCTCAAATTTGCCGATCAGGATGCGGTGCAACTGCGTGCCGGCGGTGTACGTGTCGTGCCGGCGGCCACTGCGCGCCGCGGCGCTTACATCGCGCCCAACGTGGTGCTGATGCCCTCCTACGTCAATATCGGCGCCTATGTCGACAGCGGCACCATGGTGGACACCTGGGCCTGTGCGCAGATCGGTCGCAACGTGCATCTATCTGGCGGTGTGGGCATCGGTGGCGTGCTGGAGCCGCTGCAGGCTTCCCCTACCATCATCGAAGACGACTGCTTCATCGGCGCACGTTCAGAAGTCGTCGAAGGCGTCATCATCGGTCGCGGCTCGGTGCTGGCGATGGGCGTATTCATCAGCCAAAGCACGCGTATCTATGATCGCGAGACCGGCCAGATCAGCTACGGCCGTGTGCCGCCGGGTTCGGTGGTAGTGCCGGGCAGCCTGCCCTCTGCCGACGGCCGTTACAGCCTGGCCTGCGCTGTCATCGTCAAGAAGGTCGACGAGAAAACCCGCAGCAAGACCTCGATCAACGAGCTGCTGCGGATGATCGACTGATCAGCCGAATCGGCCCGTAATGTAATCCTCGGTCAGCTTGTGCCGGGGATTGGTGAAGATGCGGTCGGTCTCACCGACCTCAATCAAATCACCCAAATGAAAGTAAGCGGTGCGCTGCGACACGCGCGCTGCCTGCTGCATCGAGTGGGTCACAATGATGATCGCGTAGCTGGCGCGCAGCTCATCAATCAAATCTTCGATGCGTGCGGTGGCAATGGGGTCGAGCGCTGAACAGGGCTCGTCCATCAAAATGACTTCGGGGTTCACCGCAATAGTGCGCGCAATGCACAAGCGCTGCTGCTGACCGCCCGACAGGCTGGTACCCGGCGCGGCCAGACGATCCTTGACCTCTTCCCACAAGCCGGCGCGCTTGAGGCTGGTCTGCACAATCTCATCCAACTCGATGCGATCGGCGGCCAAGCCATGAATGCGAGGCCCGTAAGCCACGTTGTCATAGATGGACTTGGGAAACGGGTTGGGCTTCTGAAACACCATGCCAATGCGGGCGCGCAGTTGCACCACGTCCTGACGCTTTTCGTAGATGTCCTGACCTTCCAGCTGCAATAAGCCCGTGACGCGCGCACCGTCGATGGTGTCGTTCATGCGATTGAAGCAGCGCAGGAAAGTCGACTTGCCACAGCCCGACGGACCGATCATCGCCAGCACCTGATTGTTGGCAATATCGATGCTCACGTCTTTGAGCGCACGCTTGTCGCCATAAAAAACGTTAACGCCACGCGCTGTGATGAGCGGCTGCGGCACCGTGACCACGCCCGTGGTCTTGCACTCGGGGGGCACTGGCGGAACCGTCGAATGGGCAATGTCAGTCATGGAGGTAAGGCCTCGGAGTATAAAAGCGCATCGCCTACCAGCGACGCTCAAAACGGTTGCGCAGAATCACAGCAGTAGCGTTCATCAGCACCAGAAACGCCAACAGCACCAGAATGGCGCCTGACGTGCGCTCAACAAAAGCGCGCTCGGGGCTGTCAGCCCACAAAAACACCTGCACCGGCAAGACGGTCGCAGGCGACGACAAAGTGCTGGGCACATCGACGATGAAGGCCACCATACCGATCATCAGCAGCGGCGCTGTTTCGCCCAACGCACGTGCCATACCGATAATGGTCCCGGTGAGCATGCCCGGCATGGCCAGGGGCAACACGTGGTGCAAGACGGTCTGAATGGGCGAAGCGCCCATGCCGATTGCCGCTTCTCGAATCGAAGGAGGCACGCCTTTGAGTGCAGCGCGCGAAGCGATGATGATGGTGGGCAGTGTCAGCAGTGCCAACACCAAACCACCCACCAACGGCGCAGAGCGCGGCATACCAAAGACGTTGAGGAACATAGCCAAACCCAGCAGGCCATACACAATAGACGGCACAGCCGCCAGGTTGTTGATGTTGACCTCGATGAGATCAGTCCAGCGGTTACGGCGCGCAAATTCTTCTAGATAAATAGCCGTCGCAACTGCTACCGGGAAAGACAGCAGCAGCGTCACACCGAGCGTATATAGGCTGCCCACCACCGCGCCCCACACGCCAGCCTGCTCGGGCTCGCGCGAATCACCATGCGTAAAGAAGCCTTTGTTGAAGCGCAACTCCAGAGCCTTGGCGGCTTGCAGCGCATCGACCCAGTCCAATTGCTGATCGGAGAGACTGCGATCGGCCTCAGGCGTACTGCGAGTGATATTGCCCTTTAGATACTGATCCACCTTGTCGTCGGCGAGAAAAGTGAGCGTCTGGTTCGTTCCGATGCGCTTAGGGTCTGCCTGCACCAAGGCCTGTAGATTCTGAACCGCAGAACCACTGACCAACTCGACCAACTGACGCGTGGCAGCACGCCCTTCCACCTCGGCAAAGCGCTGCTTGAGACTGCCGCGGACCAAGGCCACGTAATCGGCCGTAGCCAACAACTCTGTGTCAACGATGCCGTCGGGGTACAGGACAGCAGGATCGATGAACACGTCCAGCGTGACATAGGCCTGGCGGAACGCCGGTGCGCCCTTGGCGATGATCGACCCGAACAGCAAGATGACAAACAGCACGCCGATGCTGACCGCCGCAATGCCATAGGCCTGAAAGCGCAATTCTGCCAAGCGCCGGCGACGCAGGCTCTTTTCGACCTGTGCACGTGTCTCTGCGACCGTCTTACTCATACTGTTCCCGGTACTTGCGTACGACCTTGAGCGCGATGACGTTAAGCACCAGCGTTACCACAAACAGCACCAGCCCCAGCGCAAACGCGGCCAAAGTCTTGGGGCTGTCAAATTCCTGATCACCGGTAAGCAAGGTGACTATCTGCACGGTGACGGTCGTGACTGCCTCCAGCGGATTGGCCGTCATCTTGGCCGACAGGCCTGCCGCCATCACCACAATCATGGTCTCGCCGATAGCGCGCGAAATGGCCAGCAACACACCACCGACGATGCCCGGCAGTGCGGCCAGCAACACCACCTGGCGGATGGTCTCGGAATGTGTCGCGCCCAGCGCATAGGCGCCATCGCGCAGCGACTGCGGCACCGCCGAAATCATGTCATCGGCCAGCGACGAGATGAACGGAATGATCATGATGCCCATGACCAGGCCCGCCGACAGCGCACTCTCGGAGGACACCTCCAAGCCGACGCTCTCTCCAAGGCCTCGTAGCAAGGGCCCGACTGTCAGCGCAGCGAAGAAGCCATAGACCACCGTGGGAATACCGGCCAGCACCTCAAGCACCGGCTTGATGATGGAGCGCAGCCGCCGGTCGGCGTATTCGGCCAAATAGATGGCCGAGAACAGACCGACGGGTACTGCTACCAACATGGCAATGCCAGAGATCATCAGCGTACCCAGGAACAAGGGCACGGCACCAAACGCACCAGAGGAGCCCACTTGATCGGCTCGCATCGCAGTCTGCGGGCTCCAATCGAGGCCCAACAGAAACTCGTGGACCGGCACTGCGTGGAAAAACCGCAGTGACTCGTACACCACCGACAGCACGATGCCCAGCGTGACGAACACGGCAATGGTGGAACAGGCCAGCAACAGCAACTCGACAATGCGCTCTACAGCGTTGCGTGCCCGTAGCGTGGGTGTCACACGGGCACGCACGATAAGCAAACCGAACAAAGCCACCACCAGAACCAGTCCTGTAAGGGACAAGTCGGCGATGCCACGCAATCTGGAATATTCGGTGGCGGCTGCGACCACCTCAGGGCGGGCCAGCTCGGCAGGCACGTTACCGGCCACCACATTGCGAATTTCGTTCAGGAGCAAATCGTGGCTACCGCCCTCGACAGGCAGCAGCGTGCTGGGCATCGAGGTGGTCACCAGATGGGTAAGGATCGCATCCTGGCCCAGCAACCAGACGGCCATGACAATCAAGGCCGGGATGGCGCACCACAAGGCCGTCAACAAACCGTAATAGCCCGGTAGGGAATGCAAATTTCTGCTGCTGCCACCGGCCAGCGACAGCGCACGGGACTTACCGACCCAGAACGCGATCACCACCAGAACGGCCAGCGCCACCAAAAGCACGGAATGGGTCATGTGTCGCAATGCGGTGCAGAGGTTTCAGGACAACTAAGCGCAATACTGTGTCGCAAGAACGTGACGGGCCGGTGACACTTCTGCCACCGGCCCGGCATTGTGCCCCAGAGCGGCGGTCAGAACTTGACGTTGGCGTCCAGCTGCAAGCGCTTGTACTGGCGATTGTAAACCGAACCCACGCCGGTAACCGACACCGGCGCTGCCAGGTTGGTCTCGTTCATGAAATACGTGAGGTTCAGGGTCCAGTTGCGGGCCGGTGCATAGGCAGCCTTAATCACCCCGCCCTGCGCATCCGAGTTGCCCCCGCCAAAATCGGAGTCAATGTACTGGGCAAACAGCGCGTCCTTTTGGACTCGCTGCCAGTAATAGCCAATTTCCCAGGTCTGCGGGTCGCTGGCGCGGCCATACATAAAGCCCAGGCTGTAGGCCGTATCCAGACCGTTTTTGGCCGCAGAGTTGTGTGTGTAGTCGCCATAGACCGACAACGGCCGGTTGTCGACCAAGGTCGAGTACTCCGCAATACCCTCTGCCACCTGGTAGCCCCAGCACAGCTTGGGCGTGGTGGCGCTGTACTGCGTCGAGTAGCACAGGTCGCCGACAGTGTTGTTGAGCAGCGTGTTGCCGAAGTTTGACGTGCCGTCATAGAACGGCGACTGGTAGCGAACTTTGTTGTGGCTGAAATAACCGGCCGCCAACATCAGCTTGCTGGATGCATTGATGTTGAATCTGTAGCCCACCTGACCGCCACCCATGGAGCTCTCTGCGCTCGTCGCGTTCTCTTTGAGCTGGGTATAGAACGTGCTGCCAAACAGCGCGCCGTCGTTATAGCCCAACGCAATGCCCTCTGGGTTCACGTCACCATCAAACAACACACTAGAACCCGGCCGCACCCACGGATACTTCATCTTGCCGAAGGTCAATGTCAGCTCATTGGTGGGCTTCCATTCACCATAGGCCAGATCAATGTAGACCGGCTTGCGCGAGTTGGAGCCGGTCAACGTCTGATTGGATGATCGCGGATCACTGCCTTCAGACGTCGCCAGTTGCACCTCGACCCGCAGCGTGTCGTTGGCCTTGGCCACAAAGCCAGTCCGCACCCGGATGCGATCACGGTTACGGCCAACCACATACGCTTGGTCTATGTTTTCGTTGCGATAGCGCAGGTCACCCTTCCAGGTGAAATTACCTACCCATGCGCCAACATTGCTGCGGACCTTGGCGATCTGATCAGTCTGACGATCGTTCGTGTCCTCCACTTCCTGCGCTTTGGTCTCGAGTTGATCAATGCGCTTTTGCAAAGCTTGCAGCGCCGCTTTGAGTTCGCTGATTTCATCAGCGCGGGCCGGCGCACTGTTCAGCGCCAGCAAGCTGGCCAGGGCAGTGGCGGTCACGAACGTTTTCGTCAATTAAATCTCCAATCTATAACTAGCGAATGTATGCAGATACGGCGGTGCCTTACTTGGCACCCACCGTCTTGCGCACCTTGGCAAACTCAGAAGCACTCAAAGGCACCAGGCCCTTGCCGGCCAGATAGCCTTCAGAGCCCATCGAACGCGGGCTGACGAATTCGGTGAGGAACTCTGTGATGCCGGGGATCACGCCGATGTGCGCTTTCTTGACGTAGATGAACAGCGGACGCGACACCGTGTACTTGCTGGACGAGATGTTCTCGAAGCTCGGTGACACACCATCTACCGACGAGCCCTGCACTTGGGAGGCGTTCTCTTCAAGGAAGCTGTACCCGAAGATGCCCAGCACCTTAGGGTTGGCCACCAGCTTCTGCACGATCAGGTTGTCGTTCTCGCCGGCCTCGATATAGGTGCCGTCTTCACGCACCGTGTCGCACACCTTCTTGAAGCGCGCTTCGTCCACATCCTTGAGCGACTTGACCCAGCCGAAGGTGGAGCAACCGGCCTCCATCACCAACTCAACAAAGGCATCACGCGTGCCAGAGGTGGGCGGCGGACCCAGCACTTCAATCTTGTCGGCTGGGAGCGACTTGTTGATCTGGTTCCAGGTCTTGTAAGGATTGGCGATCAGATTCTGGTTGTTGTCCGGATCCGGCACTGTCTTGGCCAGTGCCAGATACACGTCCCGACGTGAAACCTTAAAAGCCTGCCCCTTCTTGGAGTTGGCCAGCACGATGCCGTCGTAGCCGATCTGCACCTCGAGAATGTCCTTCACACCCGCCTTGCGGCAGCTGTCGATCTCGGAGGTCTTAATGGCACGCGAGGCGTTGGCAACGTCCGGGTACTGCGCGCCGACGCCCTCACAGAACAACTTGATGCCGCCGCCGGTGCCGGTGCTCTCGACCTTGGGGGTCTTGAACTTTCCGCCCTTGCCGAACTGCTCGGCTACGGTGGTGGTAAAGGGATAAACCGTTGAGGATCCGACGATCGAGATGTAATCACGGCCAGCCTGAGCAAAGGCAGTCGAAGCCAG
>JAPLSH010000011.1 GCA_026398735.1 Pseudomonadota bacterium
CACAAGAATGGCGCCCAGACCTGCAGCGGCCAGCTCAGACACAGTCAATGCACCGGCGCGGCAGATCACCAGATCAGCCCAAGCATAGGCCTCGGCCATATCATCGATGAACGCGCTGATCTGCGCGCCAATCCCAGAGTCGGCATAGGCTTTGCGCGCTGCATCAAAACCGCGTTCACCGGATTGATGGCGCACTTCATACCGCAGCCCATCACGCTGCAGCATCTCCAGTGCAGCAGGCACGGCAGTGTTAAGACGTGCCGCGCCCAAGCTGCCGCCCACCACCAACAAACGCAGGCGTCCGGTACGGCCTTCCCAACGTTGTGCAGGCGGCGGCAATTGCGCGATCTCGCGACGTACGGGATTGCCTATCTCACGCACCTTCGTAGAAGGCGAAAACGCGCCCGGAAACGCCGTGAGCACTTGATCGGCAAAACGCGCCAACAGGCGGTTGGTCACGCCAGCCACCGCGTTCTGTTCATGAATAATGAGGGGGCGGCGGCACAGCCAAGCCGCAAGTCCACCAGGACCGGTAACAAATCCGCCCAGTCCCACCACTACCGCAGGCTCATTACGTCGCAATATTGCGACCGCTTGCCACAATGCAAAGGCCAGTCGCACTGGCGCCGCAAGCAAGGTCAGCAGCCCCTTGCCGCGCAAGCCGCCGATGCCCAGCCATTCGATTGCGATGCCTTCAGCAGGAACCAGCCGCGCCTCTATGCCACGGCGTGTACCCAACCACACCACAGCGCGCCCTTGCGCACGCAGCAGCCGAGCCAACGCCAAGGCGGGAAACACATGGCCGCCGGTGCCGCCCGCCATGATGAGTACCGGCGCGCGGCTCATGCAGAACCTGCCAAGGCGGTGTTGCGACGACGCGCACCCACACCTGCGGCGCGCGGGTCACCTGTGACCTCGTGATAGACGCGCAACACAATGCCGATCCACACCAGAGACATCAGCAGGCTGCTACGTCCGTAACTCATCAGCGGCAGGGTTAAGCCCTTGGTGGGCAGCACACCCATGTTGACGCCGATATTGATGAAAGCCTGCAAGCCGAGCCACAAGCCAAAGCCCGCAGCCACATAGGCATGAAAGTCCATGCCGGCTTCATGAGCAATACGTGCAATGCGCAGTACACGCCACACCAGCAGCGTAAACAGCACCAGAGTCAAGGCAACGCCGGCCAGACCCAGTTCCTCGGCGAGCACCGCAAACAGGAAGTCGGTGTGTGCTTCAGGCAGATAAAACAGCTTTTGAACACTGCCGCCTAAACCGACGCCCAACCAATCGCCGCTGCCGATGGCAATCAACGACTGCGTGAGCTGAAAACCACCATCCAGTGGATCAGCCCAAGGATCCATAAAGCTGATGACGCGGCGCAAGCGCCAAGGCGTCAGCCACACAACGATACCGGCTCCGGCGCCAACAAGGCCCATCAGCACAGCCACCCAACGCAGCTGCGCACCAGCAACAAACAACAATCCTAGGCCGGTGACCACCACCACAGCACCGGCCCCGAAGTCTTTCTGCGCCAGTAGTAGCGCCGCATAGACCAGAAGCAGCCCAAGCCCCTTAAGCAGCGGGCCAGCTTGCTGCTTGAGTGCCTCGCGTTGGCGCACGATGTAATCGGCCAAGTACAACAGCACCATCACGCGCGTGGCCTCAGACACCTGAAACGCAAACGGGCCCAAGTCCAGCCAGCGTCGCGCACCCTTTGCCTTGTGACCGATGCCAGGGATGAGCACTGCAAGCAACAACACGACTGCAAAAATTAGCATCGGTACGGAATATCGCTGCCAGAAGGACAACGGTACGTTGAGCATTGCCGCGCACAGCACTGCACCGACCAGCGCCGTGACCAACTGGCGCGTGAGATACGCGAAGGGGTTGCCGGACTCTTGTGTAGACAGGCTCACTGACGCCGAACCGACCATGATCAGCCCGAGCAACACAATGGCAGCCACCAAGAGAATGGTTGGAACATCCAGTCGCAACCGGATCAAAGGCACTGCCGAGGTGGAGGTAGCGCTATTCATGCGGCGAGCCTTGCCACTTCAGCAGCAAACACACTGCCGCGGTGGCTGTAATCTCTGAACATGTCGAGACTGGCGCAGGCCGGCGACAACAACACGGTGTCACCCGGCTGGGCTGCTTGCGCTGCGGCCTGCACCGCCTGTTCGAGTGAATCGCAATGCTGCAGCGGGCACGCGTCCTGCAACGCCTGTGCAATGAGCGCTGCATCGCGCCCAATCAACAGGGCCAGGCGTAATTTGCCGGCCAGCGCCTGGCGCAAGGGTGCAAAGTCCTGCTGCTTGCCATCGCCACCTAGAATCAACAGCAGCGGACCGGTATAGCCGGCCACTGCAGCCAACGTCGCGCCGACATTGGTACCCTTAGAATCGTTGATGTAGCGCACACCACGTACATCAGCCACCCATGCAGCACGGTGCGGCAGACCCGCGAAGCTGCGCAGTGCTTCGAGCATTGCGGGCATCGGCAAACCCAGCGCATCGCCCAGCGCCAGCGCTGCCAACGCATTGGCGGCATTGTGCAAACCGCCGATACGCAGATCCTGTAATGCAAGCAGCGCCGCGCCGCGGCGCGCGAGCCAGAGCTGCCCACCCTGCTGTTGCAGGCCCCAATCGGCAGTGGCCTGCTTCACACTAAATCCAGTGACACGTTGACCGGCAAGCGGCATCGCAACAGTACGGGCATCATCCAGATTCACCACAGCCACATCACAGTGCGCAAAGATGCGCGCCTTGGCATCGGCATAGGCTTGCAAATCGACGTAGCGATCCATGTGATCGGGCGTTACGTTGAGCACAGTGGCCGCCGCTACCTGCAACGACTCCGTGGTCTCCAGTTGATAGCTGGACAGCTCCAGTACATACAAGTCAGCTGCTTCGCCTTCGAGCAACTGCAACGCGGGCGGGCCCAAGTTGCCGCCGCAGCGCACTCGTATGCCAGCCACTGCGGCCATATGGGCCAGCAGTGATGTGACGGTGCTCTTGCCATTGGTACCGGTTATCGCTGCAACCCGGCCGCTATGGGCACGCGCAAACAGTTCGATATCACCCAGCACCGGAATGCCCAGCACACGCGCATGCTCAAAGAATGCGCCGCTGGCAGCAATACCAGGTGAGACCACCAGGCAATCTGCGCCGTCGAGTAGCGACTGATCCAACGCGCCCAGCGAGGCAATCACATCAGGCTGCAACGCACGCAAATCCGCAAGGCCTGGCGGCGTGTGGCGTGTATCTGTGACCCGCACTTGCCAGCCGCGCGCCAACAGATGTCGCACTACCGACAAACCAGTAGCACCGAGACCTGCAATGACGGCGATTTGGCCCATCAACGCACCTTCAAGGTGGCAAGGCCGGCCAGCACCAGCAACAGGCTGATGATCCAGAAGCGCACGATGACCTTGGGCTCAGCCCAGCCCTTGAGCTCAAAGTGATGGTGTATGGGCGCCATGCGAAACAGTCGCTTGCCGCGCAGCTTGTATGAGGCGACCTGCAAGATGACCGAGGCGGTTTCCATCACAAACACACCACCCATCACCAGCGCCACCAGTTCCTGACGCACGATGACCGCCATCAAGCCCAGCGCGCCGCCCAGTGCCAGTGCACCGATGTCGCCCATGAACACCTGGGCCGGATACGCGTTGAACCATAGAAAGCCCAAGCCAGCGCCGACGATCGCACCACTGACGATGAGCACTTCACCTGCACCCGGAATCGCCGGAATGGACAGATAGCTGGCGAAGATCGCGTTACCGCTGGCATAGGCGAAGATGCCGAGCGCGCCCGCCACCATTGCAGCAGGCATGATGGCAAGACCATCGAGACCATCGGTGAGGTTCACCGCATTGCTCATGCCGACGATCATCAAATAAGAAAGCACTACAAAGCCAACACCACCCAGCGGCAGCGCAAATCCTTTCAGAAACGGCAGGAACAACGTTGTATCGCCCGGTACGCGGGCCGTGTACCACAACACCAAAGCTGCAGCGAGCCCCACTATCGACTGCAGCAGATACTTCCAGCGTGCCGGCAGACCGCGCGGACTCTTGACCACCAACTTAAGGTAGTCATCCAGAAAACCAATGGCGGCACAGGCCAACGTAGTTGCCAGAATCAGCCATACAAAACGGTTGGACAGATCAGCCCACAACAGCGTCGCAACGCAGATGGCTACCAAGATGAGTCCACCGCCCATGGTGGGGGTGCCCTTCTTTGACAGATGCGACTGCGGCCCGTCATCACGGACAATCTGCCCAATCTGGTCGCGCGATAAGCGACGAATCATTGCCGGTCCAACAGCCAGCGAGATCAGCAATGCCGACACCACTGAGAGAATGCCGCGCAACGTGAGATAGGAAAACACGTTGAGCACGCTGTATTGCGATGCGAAATGCTTGGCGAGCCAGTACAGCATCTGTCAATGCTCCGTCGGTGCGGGCGTGCCGGTCAGCGTGGCTACCACGCGCTCCAGCCGGTTGAAACGCGAGCCCTTAACCAGCACACAAACATCCGCGTGCAGTTGGGCATCAACGGCAGCGCCCATCGCAGGCACGTCCGGATACCAGGTGGCGCCGCTGCCAAAGGCATCGACAGCCAGCCGACTCAATTCGCCGCTGGCAAACAACCGCGTGATTCCGGCGGCTCGGGCGTAGCTACCTACCTGCAAGTGACTGTCGCGCGCGTGCTCGCCCAGCTCGCCCATATCGGCAAGCACCAGCCAAGCCTGACTGCCCAAGCCCGTTACCACGTCGATTCCGGCGCGTACCGAATCCGGGTTGGCGTTATAGGTGTCATCGATGAGTGTTGCGCCGTGATGGCTAAGACGCGGCTGCAGACGACCTTGTACTGGCTGCAACGATGCCAGGCCGTCGACCACATCCTGCAAGGTAGCGCCAGCACTGACGGCAGCAGCAGCAGCAGCCAGTGCATTGGATACGTTATGGCGGCCGCCGACATTGAGCCGCACTGGCGCGGTGCCCAGTGGCGTATGCAATGTAAAGCGTTGGGCAAAGCCTTGCGGCTCCAACGCCTCGATGAGGTCCGTTGCATGAAAGTCTGCCGCAGCAGACAGGCCAAAAGTGACCACGCAGGCAGAGGTCATTGAGCGCCACAGCGACGCGTAGTCATCATCTGCATTGATGATCGCAGTGCCTTCAACAGGCAAACCCGCAACCATCTCGCCCTCGGCTTGAGCCACACCCTGCAAATCACCGAATCCTTCTAGATGTTCTGCGCCGGCATTGGTGATGACCCCGATGTGAGGTTTCGCCAGAGCTACCAGCTCAGCAACATCACCGGCACGGTTGGCGCCCATCTCAATAACCGCATAGTGATCGGCCATCTCCAGACGCAACAGCGTCAGCGGCACACCGATGTGATTGTTGAGGTTGCCGCGTGTGGCCAAACATTGCCCGCTACGCGCAAGAATGGCCGCGGTCATTTCTTTGGTAGTGGTTTTGCCATTGCTGCCGGCGATACCCAGCACCACACCCGGATACTGTGCGCGCCAGCCTGAGGCAGCACGCGTCAGCGCCAGCTGCACATCGTCAACCTGCACCAACGGCAGATCGGCAGTCAGCCCAGGTCGATCCACTACTGCGGCAACTGCGCCTGCCGCAGCGGCCTGCTCGACAAAGGCGTTGCCATCAAAGCGCGGACCGCGCAACGCCAGATACAACTGGCCGGGCTGCAAGCTGCGCGTATCAGTGCAGACCGAGCTCCACGCCAGCGACGGACCGTTATAGCGACCGCCACACAACCGTGCGAAGCCGGCCACATCACGATTCATGCGGCTCTCCGCACAGCCAGCGCATCCTCAACACAACGGATATCGCTAAACGCCAGACGCCGTCCGCCAATCAGCTGATAGTCCTCGTGACCTTTGCCAGCCACCAATACCGTATCGCCGACCGCACAGTCCTGAACAGCACGGGTAATGGCTGTGCTGCGGTCATGGATCACGCGCAGGCCCCGAGCACTGGCCGTCACAGCGTCAATGCCGGAAAGAATGTGCTCGGTGATGGCCGACGGCGATTCGCCGCGAGGATTGTCATCCGTGAGGATCAAGCGATCTGCCACAGCGGCGGCAACGCGACCCATCTGTGAGCGCTTACCCACATCACGCTCACCACCACAGCCAAACACACACCACAACTGCCCACTGCAGTGCGCGCGCAGGACTTGCAGCGCCTTGTGAAGCGCATCCGGCGTATGGGCGTAGTCGACAACAACCAAGGGCTGGTCGCTACCGCCAAATCGCTGCAAGCGGCCCGGCGGCGGCTGCAGACTGGCGGCTGCTGCCACTGCCTGCGCCATTGGTACGCCACTACCGAGCAGCACAGCCAGCACCGCCAGCAAGTTATCGATATTGAAGTCACCCAGCAGCGCGGTGTGTACTTGAGCAGTACCAAAACTCGAGCGCAGCGTAAACGTCACGCCCTGCCCCTCGCTGCGCAGCTCTACTGCCTGCAACCAATCGCTGCCCGGTGGCGCAACAAAGTCTGGATTGCGCGTGGTGGCGATGGCGCGTCCTGCATCAGCGCGCGCCAACAACACAGCGCCGTGTGCGTCGTCAGCGTTAACAACGCGCAACTGCAACTCCGGACGCTCAAACAGGCGCGTCTTGGCAGCGGCATAAGCCTGCATAGTGCCGTGATAGTCCAGGTGGTCGCGGCTCAGGTTGGTGAACACCGCGGCGGTAAACGTCACTGCGTTCACGCGTGACTGAACCAAAGCATGTGACGACACTTCCAGAGCTACTGCCGTGGCGCCGTGTTCGACAAACTCTGTCAATTGGCGCTGCAAGGTCACCGCATCGGGCGTGGTGAGCTCGCCTGCGTGCAAATTGCCAGCAAAAGATGCGCCCAAGGTACCCAGATACGCAGCGGGTCTTTGGCAAGCAGTCAGTGCCTGCGCAAGCAGCCAAGCCGTCGTGGTCTTGCCGTTGGTGCCAGTAATACCGATCACTGCCAACTGACGCGCCGCGTCACCGTGCAATCGCGCAGCCAATTCGCTCGCCAAGGTATGCAAGCCCGGCACCGCGATTCCCACGACTTGGGC
Source organism: Pseudomonadota bacterium (assembly GCA_026398735.1). Lineage (GTDB taxonomy): Bacteria > Pseudomonadota > Gammaproteobacteria > Steroidobacterales > Steroidobacteraceae > ZC4RG30. Next base: position 7,089 of record JAPLSH010000011.1, read on the forward strand.
GGGCAACTGCGGTGCGGCGATACCTGCTGCCGGCTCCCACAACACCGCCACTACGTCACGCGCTAGCGCGACGGAGAGAAAATCAAGTCCGTGCCGCTCGGTGCCAGCGCAGGCGAGAAACACGTCACCAGCCTGCAGCGTACGAGTGTCGAGGGACAGGTCACGCAATTCGACGTCACGCGTGACCGGCGCGATACCGCGCAGTAAGTCAGACAGTTTCAACGGCTGACCAGCGTCTGAGCGGGCGTGGCGGAATCTTTTGCAGTGGCGTCGTCCGGCGCAATGCCCATCAGACGCAGCGCGCCACCCATCACTGCCGAAAACACCGGTGCCGACACTTCGCCACCGTGGTACTGGCCGGCGCGCGGATCGGTGATCACTACGACGGCAGCCAAACGCGGATTGGTGGCCGGCGCCATGCCACCGAACACACCGACATAGTGATGATCGGCATACACACCATTGACTACACGTCGCGCCGTGCCGGTCTTGCCTGCAACGCGATAGCCCGCGATGGCTGCTTGTTTGCCGGTTCCCGCCGGGGTGATAACGGTCTCGAGCAAGCCGATCAGCTTGCGCGCCGTGTTGTCACTGACGATACGAGTGCCCTGCACTGGATGATCGACGCGCAGCAACGAAATCGGTCGTGATAGCCCGCCTGCACCGACTGTTGCATAGGCATGAGCCAACTGCAGCGGCGTCACCGACAGACCATAGCCATAAGATAAAGAGGCGATAGCCATCGGGCGCCAGTCCTCAACTTTGGTGAGCTTGCCCTGCGACTCACCGGGAAAACCACTGCCGGTAGTCTGGCCAAAGCCAAGCCCACGCATGATGCCGTACAACTGACGCGGCTCCAGCGAGAGGCCGATTTTGCTCATGCCCACGTTGGAAGATCTGGAGAGTATGGTCGACAGCGACGCAATACCCAGCGGATGCTCGTCTGTGATCACTTTAGTACCGACTTTCACATAGCCTTCGTGAATATCGACCTGGCTATTCTCGTTGTATTTGCCCGACTCCAATGCAGCAGCCATCACAAACGGCTTGATGCTCGATCCCGGCTCCAGCATGTCTACCGCAGCCAGATTGCGATAGGCATTGGGTTGCATCTGACTGCGGTCATTGGGATTGAAGCCCGGCTGATTGACCATCGCCAACACTTCGCCAGTCGTGACGTCCAGTACTACCATCGAACCGGAGGCAGCCTGGTGATCGCGGATCGCCGCTTTTAATTCGCGATAGGCCAGATACTGGATGCGCATATCAATGCTGAGCGTCAGATCCCGACCCGGCACTGCCGGCAACAAGCTGTCGACATCCTCGATGTGACGGCCCTTGTTGTCCTGCAACACACGCTTGCGGCCGTCGTCGCCAGCAAGCCAATGATCGTAATTGAGCTCGATGCCTTCCTGGCCGATGTCATCAATGTTGTTGAAGCCCAGCAGATGACCTGCGACCTCGCCCGACGGGTAGTAACGACGGAACTCGCGATTGACTTCAATACCAGGCAGATCCAACTCGCGTACAGCGCGTGTGTCAGCTGGATTCATATGGCGACCCAGATACGCATAAGTGCGTCCCTGCAGTGCCGAGAGTTGCTGGTGCATGACGTTTTCTGGTCGATTCAGCGCAACAGCCAGCTGTGACCACTGATCCGGATCGGTGCCCAACTGAGCCGGTCGTACCGACACCGACTCCACCGGCGTGCTGACCGCCAACGGCTCGCCGTTGCGGTCAAAGATGACGCCGCGATGTGCGGGCACAGTCACTTCGCGCAGCTGGCGCTGATGACCCTGCGAAATTAGAAAATCGTTTTGCACCAGCTGCAACTCAATCGCACGGGCCACCAGCGCACTTGCCGCAAACGCCAGCATTCCAAAGGCAACGTACACACGCGCCTTGAACGACGGGTTCGGCCCACCACGGGTCGGCCTCATGGGTGCACCATGTCAATCGCTCGCTGCGGCGGCGTGACCATGTGTAACCGCTGCGTGGCAATCTGCTCAACAAAGGCATGAGCCGACCAAGCGCTCTGCTCCAGCAGCAACTGACCGGCTTCGATTTCAAGCGTGTCGCGTTGCACCTGCAGCTTTTGCAATTCAATAAAGAGCTCTCGCGAGCGATGCTTGGCCCACACCACACCCGCAGCACTGCCCAATGCCGCCAGCCACAGCACTCCCAGCAGCACCACGCTGCGCGGACCGCTGAGCGTCATGCGGCCTCCGTGCGAACGGCCACGCGCAAGATGGCACTGCGTGAGCGCGGATTGGCTCGCAGCTCGTCGTCACCAGCCTTGTGCTTACGACCCACCAAGTCCAAGCGCGGCGCATAACCCGGCGGCAACATGGGCAACTTGGCCAGCTGCGGATCCGGCTGCGACTCGCGGCGCATGAACTGTTTGACCAAGCGGTCTTCCAGCGAATGGAAGCTGATCACTACCAGCCGTCCGCCCGGCGCGAGCACCCGCAATGCCCCAGCCAAGCCACGCTCAATCTCGCCCAGCTCATCATTGATGTGCATGCGGATGGCCTGAAAGCTGCGTGTCGCAGGATTCTTGCCCGGTTCGCGGGTGCGCACTGCACCGGCCACTAGACGCGACAACTGCGCGGTGGTCTGCAAGGGCTCCACATCACGGGCCGCCACGATCGCACTGGCTACACGACTGGCAAAGCGTTCTTCTCCGAGGCGCGAGATCACGTCGCGGATCTCAGCGTGATCTGCAGTGGCCAACCACTGCGCAGCACTGCGACCGCGCGTGGGGTCCATGCGCATGTCGAGCGGACCTTCCGTCTGAAAACTAAAGCCGCGCTGAGGCTGATCGATCTGTGCCGACGAGACACCGAGGTCGAACAACACGCCACGGACCGGACGACCGGGGAAGTGCTCCTGCAGTAACGCGGCGAGTTCGCCGAAGGGCGCATGGGCAACCTGCAACCGCGACTCAGTGGCAAAAGTCGCGGCGGCCGCGGC